>CAVQSB010000024.1:0-14652 GCA_963715305.1 uncultured Actinomycetota bacterium | reverse complement strand
ACATATCAGGGGTCACCCGCCGGAATCGTCGGGTTTATGGCTGCCGGCGCCAAGGTAGGAGCTTTCGCCGGGTTGGGTCGTATCGTCATTACCGCCTTCCCGCTCTACAACACCGAGTGGGCACTCGGCCTGGCGTTCCTGGCCGTGCTCTCGATCGTCACCGGAACCCTCTTTGCCATCGCGCAGAGCGACATCCGCCGCATGCTGGCGTATTCGGGGGTGGCGCAGGCCGGCTTCATTCTGACCGGATTGACAGCCGGAGAGGCAGGGATGCCCGCAGTCTGGTTCTACCTGGCGGTCTATGCGGTGCAGCTGATCGGGGCGTTCGCCGTTGTGGTCGCGGTCGCCGGACCGACCGCGGCCGGGTCGCCATTGTCCGACTACGAGGGCCTTTCGAGAAGGTCGCCTTTCCTCGCCGCGGTCCTCGCCATGCTCATGCTGGCTATGTCCGGGGTGCCCCTCACCGCCGGGTTCGTAGGGAAGTTCGGCGTCTTCGCCGCTGCGTGGCGGGCCGATTTCGAGTGGCTGGTGATCGCTGCTCTGGTTGCCTCGGTGGCCGGTTTCTTCTTCTACTTGCGGGTGATCGTCCTGATGTACATGCGGGAACCCAAGTTTGCTGAAGCCCCGGGAACCATGCGCGCCGGATTCGAGCCCGTCGGAGCGCTTCGCTGGGTGCTCATCGTGGCCGTTGCCATTACGGTGGCCTTCGGTGTCTTCCCAACCCCTTTGCTCGATCTGGTCGTCCAGGCGCTTCCTTTCTAGCCACCCGCCGTCGCCTGTCCTTTGGCTCCCGGTTTCCTCACTCGACGAGAGGACTAGGGCCCCGGTGTGTGCTGGAAACCACCCTGCGCGGCCGTCCCCGCAACTGATACGTTGCAGGTGGGAGTTTGGGGCTATGGGAGGGGGAATCTGTGGGGCGATGCCGGCGTGTCTTCCATGCCGACGGCGGCGCAAGCCTGGTTGAGTACAGCATGGCCCTCGTACTCATCGGCTTGACGGCTGCGCTGGTGGTCGGATTTGTCGGGGATGCCACATCCGATGTGTTCGATGAGGTCGGCCACGCGTTTCCGGCCGAAGCGACCGTCCCTCCCCTCGACGACGGTGCGGCTACGCGACTCTTCGATGACCTGTTCGCCAGGATGGATGGCATCGATTCGTTAGGAAACAGTCTCGTCGGCAAAGCCAAGGACGCCAGGAGCCGGTACCTCGGAGGCGATGTTGGCGGAGCAGTCGCCAAGCTCGACTCGCTCATCAAGCAAGTCGACGCCCAGCAGGGAAAGCAGCTCTCGTACGATGAGGCGGCGTCGGTCCGCAACGGTGCCCGGCAACTGATCGCCATCATCGAGACCGGGTAGATCCCGGCCGTCTCCGCCCCGGCAGCGATGCCAACGAGAAACGAGAAAGCTCCCCAAGGCATTTAGGCTCACAGCGTGACGATCACCCGGTGCCGAACCGCAACAGCCATCACCACCCTGGCCCTAGCCATCATCTCATTGCTCTCCGTGGCCCGACCGGCGCAGGCCATCGAGCGGCCGCTCATTCTGGCCGATCGGGCGGCGGCCGCCACGGTACTGGTCCGCGAGGGCGACGTCGTCGACGAGGATCTCTACGCAGGCGGAAACACTGTCCTCATCGAGGGAACGGTCCAGGGCGACCTGGTCGTCGCTGCCTTCCAGTCTCTCGAGATCAAAGGGACCGTTGAAGGCGACGTGGTCGGTTACTCCCCATTGGTGGTTGTAACAGGCACCATCGGTGGGTCGTTGCGGGTGGCGGCAGACGTGGTGAGAGTGGAAGGTGCGGTCGGCGTTGATCTCTTCACAGGTGCCCGCTCAACGGTGGTCACCGGGAGGGTCGGTCGCGATATCCAGGCCTGGACCTTTGCGCTCGATGTTCGTGCGGCCGTCGGGAGGGACATCCTCGGACGGGTATTCGATGCAGCCCGACTCGGCGGCACGGTCGGGCGGGACGTAGAAATCACCGTAAGGGACCTCGAGGTTCTGCCCGGTACACGGATCGAAGGCAGCCTGGGGTATCGATCGGCTCGGGAAGCAGATATTGCCGCCGACGTGGAAGTCGGCAGGGCCATCACGCGTCGGGACCCCGTCACCCCGAATGTCCGGGTGCAGGCCATCTTCACCCTCACGGGGTTGCTGGTTTTCCTTGCGGTTGCCGGTCTGGGATTCCTCCTTTTCTGGCTCCTGCCCCGAACGTTGCAGATGGCGGTTGATCGCCTGCAATCTCGCACATTTTTGGCTCTGGGGGTTGGTCTCCTGGTGCTGTTGATGCCGTTGGCTCTACTCGTCATGATCGTGGTTCTGGTGGTCGATTCGTCGCCGGAACTGGCGCTGCCCACTGCCATTATCGGGCTGCCCATCGGGGTGCTGGTGGTGGGGCTGTTGCTGTTCGGTCTGCTCGTCTCCCCGGTTCCCGTCTTGGCGGTCCTGGGATCGAGGCTCACGAAGGGGCGCCGATCGGCCCTGTTTGGATACTTGATCGGTTTGCTCGTATGGGGACTGCTCCTCGCCATTCCGACGGTGCGGGTGTTCGTGACGGCGCTCATGGCCCTGCTGGGTCTGGGAGCCTGGACCCTCGGAATGGTGGCTGCGCGGTGGTTCTTCGCAGTGGGCCCTCTGGCCACCGGGAAAACATCGCAGACCTGAGGACGGGCAAGCGCCGGTCGCCGATCAACCCGAACCCGCCCCGGTTGCACAGCCCTTGGACAGAGAGGTCTGGCCGGAGGAGGAGATCGGCGAACCATTCGATCCGGAGACCGTCCGGCTCCCTTTTGAGCCGGGAGACCTGCCGTGACCACCCCGAAAGGTCGCGAAAACCAACCATGACCTGAGTCGACGGATGGGGCACGGAGAACCCCGTCGCCGCTCGGGGCATCGTGATCCGTCAGGGGATGGGGCTCACCGAGACAAGTCCGACCCTGTTCCCATGCGATGAGGAGCATGCCCTGACCAAGGCCGGATCGGTCGGCAAACCGGTCCTCCACACCGCCATCCGGGTGGTCGACGAGGACGGCGCCGACGTTCCGTCCGGAACGGTTGGCGAGTTGTGGGCGAAAGGTCCCAACGTCACGCCCGGATACTGGGAGCGCCCGGAAGCCAATGTCGAGTCGTTCACCGGCGGGTGGCAACACACCGGCGACGCCGCTCATGTCGATGAGGATGGCTACGTCTACATCGTCGACCGCTGGAAGGACATGTACATCTCGGGTGGTGAGAACGTCCTCAAAGACGAGCTCGACTGAGTTCCCGGTTTCTCTTAGAGACGGCCCCGGGGTCTGATCGTCCCTGAACCCGTACACTTGCCCGATGTCGATCTCTTGTCCGGCCTGTAACACTGCGGCAGACGACTCCGCCCGATTCTGCTCCTCCTGCGGGACGTCGCTGGCCCCCAGCTGTACGAGCTGCGGAGCGGAAGTGGTTCCCGGGGCTCAGTTCTGCTCATCCTGCGGCGCCTCCCAGACGATTGCCGAACCTGCGGCTCCTCCGATTCGGGCGGGCGAGGAACGTCGCATCATCTCAGCCCTGTTCGCCGATTTGGTGGGTTTCACCGCCGACACCGAACAATCCGACCCCGAGGACGTGCGGATTCGCCTGACGGCGTATCACGGCCGCATGCGCGAGGACCTCGAGCGGTTCGGCGGGCGGGTAGAGAAGCTCCTGGGTGACGGGGTTTTTGCTGTTTTCGGGTCGCCGGTTGCTCACGAAGATGACCCTGAACGAGCGGTGCGGGCGGCCCTGCGGATGCAGGAATCGGTTGCCCAACTCAACGCCGACCAACCTGATCTGACCCTGGCCGTTCGCATCGCGGTCACCACCGGCGAGGCCATCGTGCAACTCGCGGATCGTCAGGACCGTGAGGGTGTCGTGGGGGACGTAGTAAATACCGCCTCCCGGCTCGAAGCGGTGGCGCCACCGGGCGGGGTGGTGGTCGATGAGCGAACCTACCTGTCCTCCCGCCGGGCTATCGACTTTCGCGAGGCGGACCCCGTCGAGGTGAAAGGCAAAGCCGGTCCGATCTCGATCTGGCTGGCAGAAGCGTCGCGTAGCCGGTTTGGTGTGGCGATCGAAGAGGACGCCGGATCGTTGTTCGTCGGGCGGTCCGGCGAACTGAACCTGCTGGTCGAGGCGTTCGAGCGTTCGGTTGCCCGTCGTTCTCCGCAGATGGTCACCATCGTGGGTGAGCCGGGGGTCGGCAAGAGCCGTTTGATGCGCGAGTTCAGAACCAGGATCGATGAAAGGCCCGATCTGATCTGGTGGCGGGAGGGACGCTGCCTTCCCTACGGAGAGGGAGTCACGTTCTGGGCGTTGAGCGAGGTCGTCAAAGCCCAGGCGGGGATTCTGGAAGGTGAATCGGCCGGTGAGGCGGCAGGCAAACTGAGCGAAGCGGTCAAAACGCTGGTCGATGACGAGGAAGAAGCCGCCTGGCTGCTGCTGCGGTTGGCCCCTCTGGCAGGAACCGGCGACATCGATGTCACTACCGAACGGGGAGAACTGTTTTCGGCCTGGTTGCGGTTCTTCGAGGCTCTGGCAGCTCGTAATCCGCTGGTGCTGGTTCTCGAGGATCTGCAATGGGCCGACGGGGTGCTGCTTGAGTTCGTGGAGTACATCCTCGATTGGGGCGACGATGCACCGATGCTGTTGGTTGGTACCGCCCGCCCGGAACTCTTCACCGACCATCCCGACTGGGGTGGGGGCAAACGTGACGCCACTACCGTGTCGCTTCCTCCGCTCGACCCGGAAGAGACCGTCGATCTGCTGATCGGGCTGACCGGACGATCCGTGATGCCCGCCCGGACTCAACAGGCTCTGCTCGAACGGAGTGGCGGCAACCCGCTCTACGTGACGGAGCTCATGCGGCTGGTGAGCGAGAGCGGGTCGTTGGACTCGCCTGACGGAGCTTCCGAAGTTCCGCTGCCCGACACCATTCAAGCGATCATTGCCGCCCGTCTCGACCTCCTGGAACCAGACCACCGGGTGCTCCTCCAGGCGGCTTCTGTGGTCGGCAAAGTCTTCTGGTCGGGGGCTTTGACCTTCCTCGGCGCCGGGACGAGCGATGGTGTGCGCTCCGCCGTCCGGAGTCTTGTTTCCCGGGAGCTCATCCGTCCTGTGCGGCGTTCTTCCATGAAAGGCCAGGACGAATTCACGTTCAGCCATGTGCTGATTCGCGACGTGGCCTACGGGCAACTCACCCGGGCCGAGCGAGCTCGACTTCACCTGGAAGTCGCTCGCTGGGTCGAGGCCACGAGCGGTGAGCGCGTCGTCGAGGTGGCGGAATTGGTAGCCCATCACCATTTGCGAGCTCTGGAGCTACAACCAAGCGACGACGAGAATCGTCTCGCCCAGCTCTACCGGTTCCTGATGATGGCCGGCGAGCGGGTCAAGGCCCTCGATGTGGAGCGCGGCACCTTCTTCTTCACGAAGGCCGCGGAACTGGCCCGCAACCCCCGTGATCGAGGTACTGCGCTTCTGGAATTCGGGAAGATTGCCTCGGGCCATGTGGATGAGGCAGTGGAAGCTCTCGAAGGGGCAGTGACGGCGTTTCAGGAAGCGGAGCTTCCATTGCAGCAGGCCGACGCCTTGTCCACCAGGTCCACCCTGGAGTGGTATCGGGGGATGCGGAAGCGGCCGACCGGTTCGACGGGCTGGCCGGGGAGTTGATTGAAGGTCTCGAACCCTCGGACATTGTCGCCAGGGTGCTGGCCGGTCAAGCCGCCCACCTTCAATTGCGCGGCCGCGGCGAAGAAGGACTCGAGATGGCCGACCGGGCCATTGCGGTGGCTCGGCTGGTCGGCTCGACGGAACACTATGTTCGCGGTTTATCCGCCCGGGCCAACGCCTTGCTGCAGCTCGGCGATGCTTCCGGGGAGGAGGATCTCCGTGAAACACTTCGCATCAGCCTCGATCGAAACGCGACCCGATCTGCTCTGGTTGCCTACAACAACCTGGCGACCAATGTCATCGGCAACGGCCGGCTGCAGGAAGGAAAGGATCTCATCGAGCAGGCCATCGAATACGGCAGCCAGCGGGGGTACACGTCGGCAGCGGACTGGTCGCGAATGACCAGGTGCGAAGCCCTGTTTCCGATGGGCGACTGGGACGGTGTCTTTACCACGGCCGAGCGGCTGATCACGGACGATCAGGCTCGGGGAGGATCGCAGATAACCACCTTCGCCAGGATGTGGAAGGCCATAGTGCTGTTCCACCGCGGCTCGATCAAGCAGGCGAGGCAGCTCTGGCCGCAGGCGTTGGAGGAGGCTCGCAAGATCCAGGACGCTCAAGGCCTTTTCCCGGCGTTGGCCATTGGCATTGCCATATGGGAGGCAGCAGGGGAAAGGGCCGAAGCGCGGCGAATGGCCGAAGAGCTTGCCCAGATCGGCGTCGAAAACCCGGTGTTCCTGGCTTGGCATTTGCACCGGGCGGCGGCCGCAATGATTTCCCTCGGCATGGGAGATCAGTTGGAGCGAATCGCCCGGATCGCCAAACCCAATTCAGATTGGATGGCCGCCGAGTTGGCCGGAGTGCTGGCGCTGGTCGCCGAAAGCCGGGATGAGCACGAAGCGGCGCTGGCTCTCCACCGGTCAATGATTGACACGGGGCAGCCGCTTGGACAGAGATTCTTGGTGACCGGGGCCCGGGTCGGAGCGGGCCGCTGCCTGCTTGCTCTCGGTCGCACGGACGAGGCGGCCGCAGAGCTGGCCACAGCTCGTTCCGACTCCGAGATGATGGGGGCGCAGCGCCTCCTCGATGAAATCGAACAGCTGGGACAGGGGGCAGACGAAGTCGCCCTCCCGGGCGGTTGATCCGGCCGAGCTTTTCGTTCCCTATCTTGCGGGTTAGACGTATCTCCTATTTCTTCCTTGACAGGTGAGTAGAAACTCACCTATTGTCCCGAGACATGGATGCGGTGTTCAAAGCCCTCAACGATCCGAGCCGGCGACGCTTGCTCGATGAGTTGTTCACACGGGACGGCCGGTCGCTGGCCGAATTGTGCGCCTACCTGCCGGACATGACCCGCTTCGGGGTCATGAATCACCTGGCGGTGCTCGAGGCGGGTGGTTTGATCACTACCCGCAAGGCCGGCCGGCACAAGCTGCACTACCTGAACCCCGTTCCCATCCGACTGGTCCACGATCGGTGGATCAGCAAGTACACCGAGCCGACGGTGGGCCGCCTGGCCGGCCTCAAGGCTCACCTAGAGGGAGGTACCATGTCCGAACCAACGCACGTCTTCCAGATGTTCATTAACGCCGAACCGTCCCGGGTGTGGCAGGCGATCATCGACGGGGAACAGACGGTCAAGTACTACTACGGGACCCGGGTGGACTCGACCTGGGTACCCGGCGCCCCTATCCGGTACCTGGGAGGCGACGGATCGCTGGTTGCTTCCGGCGAGGTGCTGGCCATCGATGCTCCGGGTCGCCTGGAGATGACGTTGGTCGCCCACTGGGATGACGCCCTGGAGGCCGAAGGACCGTCCCGGGAAGTTTGGTTGCTCGAGGACGCCAACGGCGCCACCAAACTGACGCTCGAGATGCACGACGTGGAGGTTGGTTCGAAGACCTACGAGGACTTCATGGGTGGATTCCCGTACATCCTCTCCGGCCTCAAGACCTTCGTCGAAACCGGCGACTCACTACCCGCTCTCTATTGAATAGAGACCTAGTTCCTACGGATAGTGGTCGTAATACCTCTTTACGTTGCGATCAAGGCAAGCTACGGTTGCGGTCGGAGGTATGCATGGGTCGCAGACTGGGAACCTTGGTGAGCGCCGCGTTGGCTGCGCTGTTGGTCGTCGGAGGAGCCCTGCCGGCTGCCGCCGCAGGTGAACGGGCGATGTGGGTGTGGGACGGCCCGGTTGATGGAGTGATCGAGTTTGCCGGCACCAGGGCGGTCACCGACCTCTATCTGCACGCTCCTCCCGGTTTCTCCACGGATGCCCGGTACCCGGCGTTCCTCGCCGAGGCTCATGTGGCAGGCCTTCAGGTGCACGCGATGGCCGGGGATCCTGCCTGGGCCAAACAGTCGGGGCCGTGGACTGGTTGGGTCGACGAGGTCGTGTCCCACGGCGGGTTCGACGGCGTGGTCTTCGACGTCGAGCCGTATCTCCACGCCGACTGGAACACCAAGAAACAGAACCGCCTGATCCGGTCCTATCTGGCCGGCCTGGACGAGGCCGTTGCACGGGCCGGCAACCTGCCGGAGCTGGCGGCAGTTCCCTTCTGGTTCGATGAGATCCGGGTCAAGCGCACCACCCTGGTTGAGAAGGTCCTGGCCACCACCGACGGCATCGTGGTGATGGCCTACCGCGATCACGCCGCTGGTGTCGACGGGATCATCGATCTCTCGGCCACCGAAGCTTCCCTGGCCGCCTCGATGGGCCGGGAATTCGTGGTCGGGGTTGAAACCGGAGTCGTGGGTCTCGACAAGGTGACCTTCGCCGAAGAGGGTGAACAGATCATGGAAGAACAACTCGACCTGGTCGAAGCAGCGTTCGCCACCAACCCCGCGTTCGCCGGCTTCGCCATCCAGCACTACGGCTCGTACTCCAGCATGAGCTAGCTCGTCCCGGCCTCTCCCGCCGGCGGGAGAGGCGCGGCGCCTCCGAAGGCGGCGATGCGGAGAGGGTGTTCTCATCTCCTCCTGGAAGAACCCAGCGCAGAGACAGGGACGGGGGTGTCGGCACTCACCGAGAAGCGGCAAGCGCTGACGCTCCGGCCATGTGCGGCTTAGACCCACGACGGGCGCGCCAGGTTCCGCAGGTATTTCCTGGGGTGGTTTTGGGGAACTCTGCTGCAAGGGACGTGTCCAAATATGCGGTAGACGCCAACAGCCTAGGGGCACCGGGAGTCACCCTGCCGCGCGAGGCCGTGCTCTGATCTGTGGGCAAACCAGTCCGGAGTTGGCGAGCGATTTGTCGTTCTGCCATCTTCGGGTGAGACCGGTCGGGACCAGGGACCCGACCGGTCTCGTTTTATGTGACCCGGTCCCGGGGGCCGGTCTGGTCGTGATGGGTTGCACGGAGCTCGCGATCATGACAATTCGTGTGTCGGCGCCTACCCACCAAGTCTGAAGCCATTGCTTACTCGCCCGTCGGATGTGCCAGAGAAGCCGCGGCGCGGTTCTTCCAAAAACGCCGCGCCCCTTGCCGTACTGCGCACCACCCCGTCGCCGGCCGCGGACTCCGGTCGGGCGGAGGAAGCGCCTTCGGTTGGCGGTGAATCCGGGTCGATTCGGTAGCCCATTCGGTGGATGACGACGTGGTGGTGGAACCAGCAGAGGTGGTCAGGTTGGCCGGATCGTGGGTGCCGCCGTCGGCCCGCCGTCTCACGTGATGGGGCTGGAGCCGGTAGTGGCTGGAGCACCGTCGGCGGTGCATACGCCACCTCACGGTGGAACACCGACCTTCGTACCGCCGGCGGGATCGTCTTCGTTGCATGTGACGACCAGGTGGGCCGTCCAGAGCTCGGTGGTGATCACCTCGACCGCCCCACCGCACAGGATCTCCTCCAGCGTGCGGCGCCCCACCCTCGACCTCCGGATGCCACCGTCGCCCCCGCCTCGCCCGACGTCGTCCGGATGCGAGATCGGCATCGACGAACACCGTCGCCATCAGCGTGGCGCCCGCCGTCTCGATTTCGCGGCCAATCAGTCCTGGCAGACCGCCACCGGGGCGTCGGCGATGCGTTGGCCAATCGAGCCTTGCGTCCGTCTCGTAGGGCACGGGAATTCGTCGGCCCCTTCGAAGAATGCCTTCTCGACGATCGAACCGTCGAAGCCGGGCAGCGCCCCCCACGCCCTGTAGGCGGTGCGATCGAGGTTGGGCTGCATGACGAATGGCGGCCCTTGAAGATGTCTCGTTCGTCGCCCCGGGTGATGCGGTGGTGCTGGGAGATGAGCCGTCGCATCCCGGCGATGTCGTGGGTGAAGGCCGCATCGAGTGCCCGTCCCTCGCCCACCAAGCCGCCAACCGATCCGCCTCGACGGCCTGCCGAAGAACAGCTCGCCCCGCCGGCCATTCGGCAACGTCCCGATTTTCCGAGCGGGCCAGCCGGGAGAGGAGCCCGTGTCGTTGGTCACCCCCAACCGTCCGGCCAGCCACTCCCGCATCGAGCGGCAGCCGTCGGCGATGGGGATCTGACGGGTGTCGAGTTGGGCGACGATGTCGGTTTGTTCCGTTCGGGCCGCTGCCACGATGGATCGAGGCGAAGAAGCCCTATGCTCGAGGGCGTCGGTAGTCGGCTGTCAATTGGGCGTTGCATAGGACAACCTATCAGGGCCTGCGACATAAAAGGAGGTTGTCAGTTGTTGAGATATGCCTCAGCGTTCATCAGCGAACGACTTGGATCATGGCGTGCCGACGGTGAAGGTGTCTTTCCCCGCCAGGAGGTGGCGGGATTGGACTGCCGGGGTTGCGGCCTACACGGGCATTCTTCGTAGTCGTAGACACGGCCAGCAAGCCCTTGAGCTCGCCGTCCAGAAGGAAGCCCTTTCTCGGAGATGCACGGCTTGGTGTTGAACGAGTGGACGAATGGGCGGTTGTTCCACCGGAGAGGCGCTGATCGACCTGGCCGGGGAGACGGGGTTCATCGAGAGATGTTCGCATCGTGTGGCAAGGCCGGGCGGCGCTGGGCCAGTCGTCAACCACCTGAACGCCTGTTGTGGGTCTTCGGTTCACCCCCACCTGGTGGTGCTCTTCGACGGTCGGGCCTCGGTGATCGACGGCGCCCGGCCCTTCGAGCATTCGCCGCCGCCTTCGAGGGGATGCTGGGCGAGTAGCGGACCGACGCCGGCAGTGCCGACCTCTTCCCCCTGGTACATGGGCGGCCCCCGTCTCGCCACGCGTGTTTCGGTATGTGTGCCTTCCCGGGGGACTTGCCGGTCACATCCGGGTCGAACAGGAACAGCGACCGGGCATCCTACCCACCCCCGGCGCAGGAACCTGTCGTAGACCGTCGGCGTCCGGGGCGAAGAGGACACAGGGGCGGCCTGCGGGGTGCCCTCGTCCTTACGCACCCGACCGGTGACGCAGCCCTGCGGGCGGTAACATCCTTTGCTCCATGCACCGTTCCCCTACCCCACATCTCAACGCCCTGCGGGATCTTCGCATCTCGGTCACCGACCGGTGCAACTTCCGGTGCACCTACTGCATGCCCAAGGAGATCTTCACCCGCGACTTCGAGTTCCTCGGCCGGGACCTGCTGCTTTCGTTCGAAGAAGTCGAGCGATTGGTCCGGGTCGCCAAGGGACTGGGAGTGCACAAGGTGCGGATCACCGGTGGGGAGCCGCTGCTGCGGCGAGATCTCGAGCACCCCGTCGTCTCCCTGAAGGCCCTCGGGGACCTCGAGGTGACCATGACCACCAACTGGCAGCTGCTGGCTCGTAAGGCGCAAGGCTCAAAAACGCCGGACTCGACCGGATCTCGGTGAGTCTTCGACTCGCTCGACGACACCCGTATTTCGGGCCATGAACGATCGACTTCCCAGATCGCCAAGGTGCTGGAAGGCATCAACGTCGCCACCGAGGTGGGCCTGGGTCCGGTCAAGACCACGCCGTCTGGAACGGGGCGTCAACCATCCCACCATCGTTGAGGATGGCCGATTCTTGGAAGACACCGGACACATGATCCGCTTCATCGAATTCATGGACGTCGGCGATACCAACGGATGGCGGTCTCGACGCGTAGTACGGGCGGCCGACTCGTGGGAGTGACCGACGTCGAATCCGCTCGAGTCGATCGATCCCAACTATCTGGGTGAAATGGTCGGCGCTACCGCTTCAAGGACGGGGGCGGGGAGATCGGCGTGATTCCCTCGCTCCCGCCAGCCGTTCTGCGGCGACTGCACCCGGGTCGGATCTCCGCCGACGAGGGCGCTCTACACATGTCTGCTCGCCACCAAGGGAATCGACCTCCCAGCCCTGCTCCGGAGCACCGCTGACGACGAAGAGATCACCCACACCCTGCCGGGATCTGGGGGGCGCGGGACGATCGCTACTCCGAGATTCGCTCGTCGGACACGGTCGATCTCCCCAAAGTGGAGATGAGCTACATCGGGGGGTAGCCCTCGGGGGAATCCTTGCGGTTTCCAAGTCACGGAAGATTTCCTGAAACCAACGGCCCGTCGGTTGGTCTGAGAATTGCACGGGATCACTCCATCGGAGGTGATGAATGGTTTCGGGACCAGTTTGTTGAGGGTTCGGCGACATTAAGCATTGCCCCCGATTTCGCTCAGGTTCTTTGGTGCCCTACTTATCCCAAGGTGGTTGGTGGATCGCCAAGTTCATCCGCAACATTATCCAGAAGATCCTCGATCGTCCGGCCGTCATGAAAGTGATCGACCGCCCGGCGACTCGCCCTCGCCCCGCGTGGCGCCGGCATACGGGGCATCGACCCCGGCCAGATCATCACGCCATCCCGTCGCTTGGCGGGTTCCTGCCGCCGCCCAGGCGTTGCAGGTGCAGGAATTGGTGACGTTGTTGTCCGGTCTGATCGCATACCTGCCGCTGGTGATGGTGGCGATCGTGATCCTGGTGATTGCCGCCGCGATCGGGAACTTCCTCGGTGATCCGGTGCAGCCCTGGGACACCAGCCGCAATGTTCCCTGGGTGGCGATGGTGGCCCGTTACGCCGTGATCATCTTCGGTGCATTGACCGCGCTCAAGATCCTCGGTATCGGAAGGGTCAGCACCCGCATCTTCGAGTTCACCTTCGGCGCCTTTGCGGTGGCCTTCGCGGTAGCCTTCGGAGTTGGCGGGATCGAGACGGCCCGGATGGTGGGGCAAGTACCTGACACCTCGCTAGTCGAGGAGACCAGGATCGTGGTGACCGGGAGGGCGGGCTGCGGCCCGCCCTCCGTTGGATCCGGCACCCTGATTGGTCCTCAAACCCGTACAATCGGGTCATGGAACTCGGAGAACTCATAACCCACCACCAGCGTTTCGGAGCCATTCTGCATCTGGCCACCGTCACGACGGGCGGTGATCCCCACGTGGCCCCCGTGCACGCCGACTGGCAGGACGGGAGGTTGTACGTGATGGTGGGTACAGAAGCGATGAAGACCCGCAACATTGCGGCCCACCCGTCCGTTTCTTTGCACTACCAGGTGAGCGAGAGAACCGGGTGGGATTCCCTGATGATCTGGGGCCGGGCCAAGGTGCTCGATTCGCTCGAGGACAAGCGCCGGCTGTGGGACGGGGTGTTCTCCTACGACCTCAACCTGTTCTCGCCGGGCGGTCCCGAAGCCTCTCCGGCTACCTGCTTCATTGAGATCGTGCCGCAACGGGCTGTGCTGCTGCGCCGGTTCGGGATGGACGGCCGGGATGAGTGGCGGGCCGACCCGGCAACCTGATCACTCAGCTGAGGACCGGGTAGGTGCGTTGCGGTCGGGGCGGCGCGAGGAGTGGCCCGCTCACGGAGTCGGGGGACGATCCTCAGCCGGATCCTCGAGCGACTCGTCGACTTTGAAGAGGTATTTGTCGAGGATGAAGAACTTGGACACCCAGACCACGCCGAAGGCGGCGAGGCTGGTGAGATTAATGAAGATGGGCTGCGGATCCCATTGTTGCTCGACAAACCAGACGGACGCCGTCGAAAGAACGAACCCGAGGACGGCCAGGCTCCAGAACGGAAGGACCTCCTTCATCACATGGTTCTTGCCGCGTTTCTGCCACACCCAGTATCTGCTCAGCAGATAGGCAGGGATGGCGCTGACTGTCATCGAGAAGACATTCGATCCGACGGCCGGCCACTCCAGAAGCGTCTGGGCGCCGTACAGGAGGCTCTGGCCGAAGACAACATTGAACGCGCTCACCGCACCGAACCGGAAGAGCTTGGTGCCGTATTGGTCGGTGAGCCGCTTGAAGAGCCTCACGATGGTATCCATGACCTGATCATCGTATCGGCAGGTTCACGCGATCGCGGAGGACCCATCGCCGGGCTTGCGGAGCTTCCAGACGTGTTCGGAGGGATAGTCCGTTGCCCAATCTGCGGTGACATAGAAACGGATCTCGTCGCCTGCTTGGGGGGCCTGCAATTCGAGGTAGTCGACAACTTCAAAACCCACGTCGCGAAACAGCTGGAACCAGGCAGAGATCGGGAGATTGAACTCGGTGCCGCGATCCTCCCCGTCATCCCAGTCGATGCGGTGCATACCGAAATACGGGTGCAGAAGGCGCCGGGTCACAGGTTCTTCGCTGTCGACGTACTGGGCAATTGTGAGCAGCGGATGATGGCCGAGGAACACCAGGCTGCCGCCCGGTCGCAAGAGCCGCCACGCTTCCGGGATCCACACATACGGATCGGCCCAGATGGCCGCGCCGTACTCGGAAATGGCGAAGTCGAATGACTCGTCCGGGTAGGGAACGGTCTCGGCGTTGCCAAACAGCAACTCGAGGTCAACGCCGTGTTCGGCAGCCAAACGTCTGGCGGTCGCCAATTGGCGTTCGGAGTTGTCGATACCGACCACCGCGGCGCCGCGCCTGTGCATCCACCCGAGCACATAACCGGTCCCACAACCGAGGTCGATGGCCTTCATCCCGGTCATGTCGTCGGGTAGCAGCCGCAGTTCTTCCTCAGCGAGCCCCCAGGCACCCCATCGGGGCTCCTGATTCCACGCTCGCTCGCCGAGCTCCGCCCACCAAT
>CAVQSB010000023.1:0-33348 GCA_963715305.1 uncultured Actinomycetota bacterium | reverse complement strand
TGTTCATATTATAGACAGCCTGATTTATCAATCTAAACATTTGTTTAAAAAGTGAACAGGGTCAAGAAAATATCTTAACATTGTCAAATTTGAAATCATTTGGTATACTTTATTTATATCCGGGGTTGATAGAGGCGAGGAGATTTAGGGAATGATTGTTAAATATGCTAACTATAAGAAAAGATTCAAGGATTCTCCTCAAAGAAAAGGATAGATACCCACCTACAGAGTAGACAGCCTTTTCATGCCTGTACTCATTTTAAAATACCTGTTTTTTCTTCCGATTTACTGCCTGATAATCCACTTATATTTTGCAGAGAGGGTCTTTTGAGCAGCATTTGTCAAAAAAAGGTTCAAATGAGAAGCCCCATGCAACAAAAAGAAATTCGGCGATGAGGTCTGATCTTCGGTGGAGATCATGATCCGTTTGCATCAACCGATCTCATTCGATGTCTGCCCATGACGGCCGCATTGCACCGCCCGATCCCGACGACGAAGTCGACCGGCACGAACTCCAGATCGGTGCTGTCGCCGCCCCCGTCACGAGGTCGTTCGGCAGGTGGACGGCACCCTTGCCTGTTCTTCACCGGTCGACGGATGGTCGTCAAGGTCGGGTCCGGTCTCCAGCCGGCAGGCCGTCGAAACCGATCAGAGCACGTCTTGCGGCACCGTGAGCCGTTATCCGGCAGCGCCCGAGTGCGCCGCACTCCCACGGTGTCGGACGCTCAAACACCGCCTCGGGCCGCGTGGGATCAGCTCCAGCATCGCCCGCATATCCGCTCGCTCGCAGAAATCGCCATCTGACCGCAGGCTGGGGTGCAGCACTCTCCCGCAAACGGCGAGGCCCTCGACAAAGCCATTGAGCCGATCCAATCCGGCGGTTGTCGACACCGGCGCGCCACCAGGCCGATTCGCTGGTAGCCGAGATTGCACAGATGGATCGCAGCCTGGAACGCACCCCCCCGATTGTCGACGTTTATGTAGCTGACTCCCTCGACGTCGGGACGCCCAACCACGACAACCGGAACCTCCCGGGCAGCCATCCGTGCCATCAACGGGTCCGCCATTCGTGTGGCCGTCACGATCAGTCCGTCCAGGAACCCGGAGCTGACTACCCGTGGATAGAGCTCGCTCTCCTCCTCTTCGGTCTGGAACAGAAAACGGGAGAGCGTGTCGCCGGAACTGATCGCGGCGGCGGCGCTGACGCCCTGAATCAAGCGTGAGAAGAAAGGGTCTTCGAAGATGCCGCGGACCCGGCTCGGGACGACGAGACCGATCACACCGCTTCGTCCGGAGACGAGGGAGCGGGCGGCAACGTTCGGGGTATAACCCGTGCGCGGATCAGCCTCCTGCACTCGGGCCCGCAACCTCGGGGCGCACGCTGGCTTGATCGTTGAGGACGTGCGAAACCGTAGAGCGTAGAACTCCTGCCATCCGGCCGATGTCCTCGAGTGTGAGGTTCACTGTCTCGATCCCTCTCGTCTTTGGGGCAATCGGGGAGCGCTCCCAGAACCCATCACCGCAGCACGTTCCGAGATCGTGAACAGGATCATCACAGTGCCCCCCGTCGACCAGGCTCTTCCGCCATCAACCGACGCTGCGGAACATCGCGCCGGGTCGAGGTCCCGCCGGTTATCATACTCATTGGTCGCGACCTACGCAGGTCACCGGGGAGGAGCGGGCTGCGAGGCTCGCCGAGATTTTTCCTGACACGGGATGCCTCGGTACCAATAATCGTCAGATGTCTGATGACTTTGGGGAGTGATGGGGTGAGTCTCAGGGTTCGTGATCGGTTGTGACATCGGCACCCAGAGCACCAAGGGGATCCTGGTGGCCGACGATGGGACCGTCCGCGCCGTGGCATCGGCATCGTACGACGTCAATTCCCGGCTCCTGGTTGGGCCGAACAGGATGCGACCGACTGGACCGGAGCGGTTGCGGATGTGCTAACACAGCTCACAGCCAAGGCAACCGGTCTCGATCAGCCACATCGGGATCGACGCCCAGGTCGACGGCGTAGTGGCCACGGGTGCGCATCACGAACCTCTCCATCCCGCGATCATCTGGATGGATCGAAGAGCCGTTGCCCATACCGCCATCATCGAACGGACGGTTGGGCGCCGATCACGTGTTCGCCGTCACCGGTCCCAATTGCGACTCGTCGCATCCAGCTCCCAAGATGATGTGGCTCCTTCAGAGTCTCGAACCAGCGACCGGATCACTTCCTGTCGCCGGCCAGCGTGGTCAATGCCTGGCTCACCGGCGAAATCGCCCAGGATCATGCCAACGCCTCCTCATCCATGCTCTTCGACGTGACTCAGCGGGAATGGTCACAGGAGATGTTGGCTGTTTGTGGCATCGACCAGGAACTGCTGGCCCCAGTAGTTGATTCGACCGACGTTATCGGGCGGGTCCGACCGGAACTGGAAGCGAGATTGGGTCTCAGCTCCACCTGCATGGTGGTCGCCGGGACGGGAGACGACCATGCAGCTGCAGTCGGCGCAGGGGCCGCCCGTCCCGGTGTTGTGGCAGACGTCTCCGGCACTGCAGAACCGATCGGTGTGGCCGCGGACCGTCCCGTTTTCGATCCCGCGCACCTTGTCGAGACGCACGCCCACGCCGTGCCGGGGACGTGGTTCATCGAGAACCCCGGATTCGTCTCGGGCGGCAGCACCATGTGGGTGGCACAACTCCTCGGCATCGATCAGTCCGCCGTTTTCGAGCTGGCGGCTGATGCACCCCCGGGATCCAAAGGTCTCGTATTCATACCTGCACTTTCCGGCGCCATGGCTCCGCGGTGGAACGAACTCGGCCGGGCATCATTCACCGGTGCCTCCATGGGCCACGAAAAGGCCGAATGGTGTCGGTCGGTATTGGAAGGGTGCACCTTTGCACTCCGTGACAACGTCGACCGCCTCGCAGAACTCGGGCTGGAGGCGGACCAACTACACGTCACAGGTGGCGGTGCACGCAGCAACCTCTGGCTGCAGATGAAAGCCGACATCGCCGGACGCCCGGTACGGGCAGTCGAGGGGGAGGGGGCCGCCGTCGGAGCCGCCTGCCTGGCTGCCGTTGCATCTGGATGGTTCCCAGATGTCGCAGCGGCATCCGATGTGCTGGTCACTATCGGCGAACGCACGTACGAACCGGACCCGGCCCTGGCCAGTGTCTACGAAGAGGCGTACCACGCCTACCGGACAGCGTTTGACGCTCTCGAGCCCACGTATTCGACATGAGTAACCAAGTCACGGATGTCTCCGTCTCGCTCCGCGTTTCCCTCGAAGCACTCGGAGACGATTCGTTGCGGCCAATGGGTTTGCGGCGAATTCTGGTGGGATCAAGCGCTCTCGAACGGCTCCCGGCCGAAGTGGCGGCCGTGACTCGTCCTGGCCCGATAGTGATGCTCGAGGACGCCACGCCTATGCGCCGTGATGACAACGACCTCAAAGACGTTGTCCGCCCGGCTCCTTGCCTCCGTCGGCCATGTCACACGCGTTGTGCTTGGTCCTCCGGATGGTCGTCTTCACGCCGACCCCGACACGCTCACCGTTGCCCGTGAAGCAGCTTCGGGGGCCGGATGTCTGGTGACCGTTGGCTCTGGCACATCTGACCGATGTTGGAAAGGACGCAGCCCACGCCAATCCGGGCCTTCCGTTGGTGGCAGTGCAAACGGCGGCCTCGGTCAACGGATTCGCCGATGACATGGCGGTGGTCCTGAAAGATGGCGTCAAGCGGACAGTGCCGTCAGCGTGGCCATCCGCCCTTCTGATCGACACGCAGGTGCTGCGGGATGCTCCGCTACACCTCACCCGGTCAGGCTTCGCCGAGATGATGGCCATGTTCACAGCTCCTGCCGACTGGCATCTGGCCGCTCTGGTCGGGATCGACACCAGCTATCGCCAGGGCGTGGTCGACCTTTTCAGGCTCGACGGTGAAGACCTCCTGGCAGCAGCTCCCTCAGTGGCAGCAGGTGACGGCGCCGCTCTCGATCTGCTTGCCGGGTTACTTACCTCTTCCGGTGTGGCCATGGGAGTCGCCGGACGAACCTCGGTGCTGTCGGGCACGGAACATCTCATCAGCCATCTGATTGATATGTCGGCCGCCTCTAGCGGTTTGCCGGTCGGTCTTCATGGAGCTCAGGTAGGCGTGGCTGCCCTCGTGGCGGCTTGCCTTTGGGAGCAGATCCTTGATCGGCTGGATCCGGAAAGCCTTCGAAGCAACAACGCCTTTCCCGACCCGCCCACGATCCGTCCTCAGGTCGAGGCTGCTTTCGCGGAACTCGACCCCACCGGGTCGGTGGCGGATGAGTGCTGGACTGACGTCAACCACAAACTTCTCTCCTGGCACGAACACAGGGCAGAAGTAGCGTCCGTGGTCGACCGGTGGGAAGACGCAGTGTTGGGTCTTCGGCGCATAGTCGGTGACCCGGCCCGCATCGCAGCAGCGCTCACGGCGGCTGGTGCACCGATTCGGTTTTCTGATCTCGACCCGCCGGTCGATAGCGGCCGGGCTCGCTGGGCGGTGGCATCTTGTCATCTCATGCGCAACCGGTTTACGGCCGCCGATCTGGCGTTCTTCAGTGGAAACTGGTCGAGCGAAGACATAGATGCCGTCCTCCATCGGGCCGCAGAGCTCGGTGGTGGGTTATGAGCCTCATCGAGCACTATGACGGGTTCGTGTTCGACCTGGACGGCACCGTCTATATGGGTGATGAGTTGTTGCCGGGAGCCCTCGTAGCGGTGGAGGCCGTACGCAATGCCGGCCGGCGGATTCTCTATCTCACCAACAAGCCGCTCGAACCATCCGCAGCATACGCCGCCAAATTGACCGGGCTGGGCCTGCCTACCGCAGACGACGAGGTGGTTTCGTCGCTTGACGCACTCGTTGGATACCTAACCCTGCGGCACCCAGACGCTTCCTTCTTGTGCATCTCAGAACCGTTGGTGTCGGAGACGCTTCGGACCGCAGGGTTTCGCGTTGTCCCGCTCGGCAAGGCTGAGCTGGCGACAGTGGTCGTTGTGTCGTTCGATCGGACCTTCGACTACGCCAAACTCCACGCTGCCTACCGGGCAGTGAGAGCCGGAGCGGTAATCATTGCCACCAACCCCGACCGCTACTGCCCCACCCCCGACGGTGGTCTGCCCGATTGCGCGGCCATGCTTGCGGCGGTGGAGGCCTGCACCGGTGCCACTGCTGAGGCAGTTGTTGGTAAGCCTTCATCGCAGATGGCAGATGCCTTGCTCGATCGTATTGGCACTCCCGCAGAGCGTGTGTTGTTGGTGGGAGACCGGGCGGAGACCGATGTTGCGATGGCAAGGCGTGCCGGGATGCACGCTGGGTTGGTTCTCACGGGGGCGACGACGCGTGCAGCGGGGCTAGCCGCAGATCCTGCACCGACCTACCTGATGGAAAGCATTGGCGACCTGCTCACGCTGTCGCCGGACCAGCAATTCGCTGACAGGAGATAATGATGGAATTCATATTCATGCTCACCCAAAATGACCGCACCGTCGAAAACGCCCTGGACGTGTACGGGGAGATTCGCGACACCCCGCTCCGTTTCGTCGGGTTCAAGGATGTCGGTGTCTCCCGCAACACCCTGCAAGCTTTGACCGATGCCATGCACGAGGATGGCCGATCGGTTTTCCTCGAAGTGGTATCCGTATCTCGAGAAGACGAACTCGCATCGATCAAAGCCGCCTTGGAGGTTGGAGTCGACTACATCCTCGGCGGAACCCACCCGGACGAAGCACTCAAGCTCTTAGAGGGGGCACCCGTGCAATACTTTCCCCTTCCCCGGGACGATCGTCGGTCACCCCTCCGAGCTTCGAGGATCGATTGAGGAGATTGTCGCCCATTCCGCAGAACTTACATCCCGTCCAGGAATCCACGGACTTGACCTCCTGGCGTACCGGCACCACACAGTGGACCCCGCCGACCTCACCCGGGCTGTTGTGGCAGCGTCGTCTGGACCCGTCATTGCCGCCGGCAACGTCGATCGGTTCGATCGAATTCAGGCGCTGCGAGACGCAGGAGCCTGGGCATTCACCATCGGGGGGGCGATTTTTGCCGATCAGCTGCCGGGAGCGCCATCGCTCGTAGCCCAGATCGAGTGGACACTCGAGGCCGCCGCCCAGTGAGGTCACCGCTTGATGATCGTGCTGCCGGCTTCCGGAACGCCGTATCGCTACGGGCGGACGTGGTAGTAGTCGGTGGCGGCATCAACGGAGTAGGAATCGCCCTGGATGCTGCTGCCCGCGGTCTGCGCGCCGTCCTGGTGGAACGGGACGATCTAGCGGTGGGCACCTCCAGTCGGTCCTCCAAGCTGATCCACGGCGGGTTGCGATATCTGGAGCATTACCAATTCCGTATTGTGCGGGAAGCGCTGGGGGAGCGGCATCTGCTTGCGACGAGCATTGCCCCTCACCTCGTGCGGCTCGAGCGATTCCTGGTCCCCGTGAACGGCTCATCCTGGGAGGTCCCGTACTTCGCTGCAGGTTTGACGTTGTACGACACTCTGGGCGGGAGGAAGGGCGGCAGGTCTCGAGTTGTATCCCGAAAGCAAGCTCGCCATCGGGTATCGAGCTTGCGCACAACGGGGTTTCGCCCTGCCTTTGAATACACCGACGGAGTCATGGATGATGCCCGATACGTGATGGCAGTTGCTCGCACCGCTGCTCGGTTGGGAGCCACCCTCCTGACCCGCTGCGAGGTTACGGAGTGGATCCGCTCTGGCGATCGGATTACCGGGGTCAGGGTGATGGATCGCATCAACAACGAAGAGCACACCTTGCGCACCCAGGTTGTGATCGATGCCACCGGCGCCTTTGAAGCCGACAAATGGGATAGCGACGGTCACGGACTACGCCCCTCCAGGGGAGTTCATCTCGTCGTACCACGGTCCCGAATACCCTCGGAAAGCGGCCTCACGCTTCGCGTGCCCGGCCGAGTCGTCTTTGTCATACCATGGGGGATGAACTGGCTCATCGGCACCACCGATGTCCCCCACGTGGGACCGGTCGATCGACCCACCGCCACGAGTGAGGAAGTCTCCTACCTGATCGATACCCTCTCGCGGGGTCTTGACCTCCAACTCACAAGAGCCGACATCGTCAGCACCTTTGCTGGGATCCGGCCGTTGGTGGGATCGGGCGCCGATACGGTGGCGATCAGCCGGGAGGAGGCCATCAATGAGCCGGAACCCGGTCGGATCACCGTTCGGGGCGGCAAATACACCACATACCGGCGAACGGCCGAGCGTGCCGTTGACCGCGCTGCCCACGTACTCGGCGAGATCTCACCGTCACCGACCGCGACGATCCCACTCACGGGGGCCGTCCCTCGCTCGGCCCTCCTCGGCCTTGCGAGCGAAGTGTCACAACGATCGGGGATAGGTCAACTCGCAGCGGAGCATTTGGTGTCACGGTACGGCAGCGAATCGCTCGATATCGCCCGAATCGCCACCAACGAAGGGCTCGTCGGTCCGCTCATTCCGGGTCTGCCCTACTTGCAGGTCGAGGCATGGTGGGCGGTTCATCATGAGCAGGCCCTCAGCCTTGATGATGTGTTGTCCCGACGAACCCGCATAGCCATCGAGGACCCAGAACACGGGCTGGCCGCCACCGAGGACGTAGCTGCGCACCTCGGTGAAGCGTTCGGCTGGAATACGGAGCGGAAAGCAGCGGCGATTGAAGAGTATCTCCGATCGGCCCGGGCAGAGTATGGGGTCCCCGGGAAGGTGACATCCGAGAAGGTCCAGGTATGAATATGGCGACGATCGGTTCTGTGGAAGTGCGGGGAGCCTCCAAGCTGTTCGGCTCGCAAACGGCAGTCGATGAAGTGTCGTTCTCGCTTGAGCCGGGGACCTTCTTCGCAATTGTCGGCCCATCAGGATGCGGAAAGACAACTCTGTTACGCATGATCGCCGGCTTCGAACAACCCACGGCCGGGTCGATCATCATCGGTGGGGAACCCGTGGATGGGGTACCTCCCTATCGGAGGCCCGTCAATACGGTGTTCCAGAACTACGCGCTCTTTCCCCACATGGACGTCGCCTCGAACGTGGGCTATGCCCTCCGCCAGCAGCGACCGCGCCTCGAGAAGGCGGAGATAGCCCGGCGTGTGGCTGAAGCCCTCGACCTGGTGAGATTGACCGGTTACGAGCAACGCCGAAGCTGGGAGCTGTCGGGCGGCCAGCAGCAGCGGGTCGCCCTGAGTCGTGCTCTCGTGTCACGACCCCAGGTGTTGCTACTGGATGAGCCGCTCTCAGCTCTCGATGCCAAGCTGCGGTCCGAGATGCAGACCGAACTGAAATCGCTGCAACGCGAGGTCGGTATCACGTTCGCTTTCGTCACGCACGACCAGAAAGAGGCTATGTCCATGGCCGACCGCGTGGCGGTCATGAAGGACGGTCGGATTCTGCAAGACGCCAGCCCTGAAGCGATATACGACGATCCGGTTGACACGTTCGTTGCGGACTTCGTTGGGAACATGAACCTATTTCGCGGTCGGCTGGGCGGGGTGGAGGGTTCGGCGGCCGAGGTTCAGTGTGACAGCGGACTCCGGCTGGTTGGGTTGCCTGCCCGAGATCGACTGTCGCCGGGGTCAAGAGTGGCGCTCGCCGTACGACCCGAGAGGATCGGAATGCTTCGGCAAGGCTCGGCCGAGATGGGGGCCATCTCCGGGATTGACGGAACTCGGATTCCGGGGCGAGTGGTGCACCGCACATTCCTGGGCGACCACCTGTCGTACCGGGTCGAGGTGGGGGCCGTCGGGACGGTGGACGTTATCTCCGCCCGGTCGATTCCCACAGCAGTTGAGCTGTTTGGGATCGGTGACACCGTGACCCTGGAGTGGACGCTCAACGCCGGTCGGGTAATTCAAGACATCGGGGAGATTCCCAATGGGAACGGCGGGGGCTCGACCCCCAGAAAGGAAGGAGCAGACGCATGATTAGAAAACGAGGCATCCGAGGGAGGGCTTTCTACGTCCTGGTGCTGGCGCTGGTTTTGGGCTTAGCGGCCTGTGCACCGGCGTCGACGACCACGACGGAGGGTACGGGTACCACCGACGGCAGCGGAAGTGGCACCGACCTTGGTGACACGCTCAACATCGCCACCTGGCCCAACTATCACGATCCGGCCACGATCGAGGCGTTCACCGCCGAGACCGGTGTGAATGTCAACGTCAACGTCTTTGGCTCCACCGAGGAGATGGAGGCGCTGCTGCGGGCAGGAAACTCGGGGATCGACATTGTGGTTCCGACTCACTACGCCGTTCCTGCATGGATCGAGGACGGGCTCATACAGAAGCTCGACTACGCCAAGATAGGGAGTCCCGACTTGTCGGCCTGGAACCCTCTGTTCATCGATCAACCATTCGATCCGGGCAACCTCTACACGATCCCCAAGAACTGGGGTACGACCGGAATCATCTACTCGCCCGAGACGAGCGATCCGGTGACGAGCTGGTCGGACTTCTTCGAGCGCGCTCAAGGTGATCTCGATAGCCGAGCGGTCATCGTTGACCACCAGATATCCACGATCGGGTCGGCTGCAGTGGCGATGGGCTACGACCTCAATACCACGGACCCTGGTGAACTCGAAGCCATTGAGGCAATGCTGGTAGAACTCAAGCCGCACCTGTGGGCGATCAGCTCAGATGTGCAGCCGCCTCTTCGGAACGGCGATTCGTGGGTGTCTATGGCCTGGACCGGGGACGGTGTACAGGTGGAGCGGGACAATCCTGACTATGTCTATGTCATACCCGACGATGGCGGCGAACTGTGGGTGGACAACTGGACGATCGCAGCCGACGCTCCGCACTTGGCGGCCGCCGATGCCTTCTTGGAGTTCATCCTGCGCCCCGAGAACTCGGCAGCCGACACCGTCTTCATTCTGTTCCCGCATGCCAACCCCGATGTGCAGGCGTTGTTGCCGGCGGAGGTCGCGGACAACCAGGTCATCTATCCGGACCAGGATGCGATCGGCCGTATGACACTGTCGTCTGCAGAGGCATACAACAGCCAAGCCCGGGCCGAGATGTGGGCCCGTGTGAAGGCCTCTTCCTGAGCAGATGAGCATGCCCACCGACCGAGGAGTGACTTCGGTGGAGGAGCGACCGGCAAACCCGGTCGCTCCTCCACCCGACCGTGGGATGCGGCGCCTTCTACTGATGTTGTCGGCACCGGGCGTGTTGTTCTACCTCGTGTTTCTTGCCGCCCCGATGGTGGTGCTTGTTGTCTACTCGCTCGGTTTGCGTGGACCCAACGGCGGATACGAGGCCGCCTTCACGTTCGAGCAGTACGCCAACCTCTCCTCCCGCTGGGCTCCGTTCATCAATACGGTACGTCTCGGCTTGGTCGGGACATTGCTGTGCCTTCTGGTTGCCTATCCGATGGCCTACTTCATGGCGACGCGAGGGGGCGCCACAAGACATTGTTGTTGGCCCTGGTGGTGATCCCGTTCTGGACTAGCTTCTTGATCCGCACCTACGCCTGGGTCTTCTTGCTTGGAAACCGGGGGATTCCTCGCATCCTTGAGCAGCTGGGGATGGAAAACGTGAGGTTGCTCAACACATCCTTCGCTGTGCTGCTGGGTATCGTCTACAACTACCTACCGCTGATGGTGCTCCCGATTTACGTGTCGCTGGAACGTGTGGATCTGAGCTTGCGCCACGCCTCCAAAGACCTTGGGGCGGGACCAGGGCGGACCTTCTTGCAGGTCACCCTTCCCTTGTCGGCGCCGGGTGTGGTGTCGGGGGCCCTGCTGGTTTTCGTGCCTGTGTTGGGCGAATATCTCATACCCGTGTTGCTGGGCGGTGGCCAAACCTACTTCCTGGGTAACGCTCTGGCCGACCTCTTCTTCCAGTCCCGCAACTGGCCGTTCGGTGCCGCCCTGGCCACAACGTTCATAGCTCTGATAATGCTGCTCATCGCGGCCTACATGCGGTTTACGCGCAAGGTGGTGGCACAAGGACGGGGGGCTCCGATCCTGTGAAAGGTGCGGCCGCTCCACGGTGGATCGATCGAGGGCTCCGTGCCTACGGAATCCTCGCATACGGTTTCTTGTTCCTCCCCATTCTGGTTGTTGTGGTGTTCTCCTTTAACGCCGGCCGCCACGTCGCCGAACTGACCGGGTTCTCGTTCCAGTGGTACGTCACTGCCTGGACCGACCCATTCGTGGTGCGGGCCTTCCGTACCTCGATCACTATTGCCGCGACGGCGGCAGTCATCTCCACCGTTCTGGGCACCTCCACCGCCATAGGGATCCCGTCGGCGCCTGGCTGGGTGCGGCGCCCGTTCAACATGTTGGCCAACGCGGCTATCGTCGTTCCGGGGATCGTCCTAGGCCTGTCCCTGCTCATCTTCGTAGCCACTACCACCACCTGGCTCAACGACTGGTTGGCCTACTTGGTTCCGAGCTTCAAAACCGAACTCGGTCTGGGGGCATATTCGGTTGTGGCGGGGCACTCGGTATTTGGAACCGCCATCGTCAACGTGTTAGTCCGAACCAGGTTGGCCTCCCTTGATGCCAGCCTGACGGAAGCCTCGGGAGACCTGTACGCCCCACCGACGCGCACGCTCTTCCACGTGACCCTGCCGCTCCTCACACCAGCCATCCTCGCCGGATTCCTCCTGGCATTTACCTTTAGCTTTGATGACTTCATCATCGCTCTATTTACGAGGGGACAGGCGCAGACGCTGCCGATCTTCCTGTTCGCCTCGATCCGGCGGGGAGTCTCCCCGGTGATCAATGCCACGGCATCAACCCTCCTCGCAATTTCTGTGACTTTGCTTGGCCTTGCATCCTTCGTCTATCAGCGCCGTTCGATTCGCCAAGCGGTGGTTGAGAAATGAGTACAAAAGGAGCACGCGAGCCCCGCCGATTGCTCACCGATCAAGTCCGCGATGAGATATTGGCTCGGATCCACGACGGCAGCCTGGCGGTCGGCGCTCGACTTCATGCCGAGCCAGAGTTGAGCGAGGAGTTCGGCGTGTCAAGGGCCACGATTCGTGAGGCGGTCCGGTCACTGGTGGAGGTGGGTTACCTGTCCCGCATTCACGGATCAGGAACCTACGTGGCCTTTCAACCTAGGGTCCGTCACACTCTGGAACGAAACCTCAGCTACACCCGGCTCATCCAATACGCCGGGTTACGACCCCGTCGACACGTGCTGGGGCTGGAGCGGGGGGCGGTGACGGAGGAAGAGGCGGAGGCTCTCAGCGTTGGGAAGGGAGAGCGAGTGGTTCGAATTGAGCGGGTTCGTTCCGCCAATGACCGTCCGGTAATTTACTCCGTCGATACGATTCCCGAGCGTTATGTACAGGGTACGTCGGACGCATCCTTCGGAGAGTCGCTCTACGAGTTGATCGAGAAGATCGGATACACCGTTTCCCATGGTGAGGCGACTCTGGCTCCGGTTCTCGCCGATGACCGGCTGGCCGGCTTCTTGCAAACTGACGTCGGTGCCCCTTTGATGCGGATCTTCCAAGTTGACCGTACGACCTCGGGAGAGGCGATCATGTTCAGCCGGGAGTGGCACGTTCCCGGGGTCTTTGAGCTGTCGCTGCTTCGTCGCGCCACCTGACGGCGCTACCACCGGCTCGCAGCTTCCCGATTGCGGTGGTCGTCTCGGGGTTGATGTTTCCCGTTTTCCGGGTCCTCGGTGACTACGCGCGTCGCATCCGTAGCGGCGACGGGGACCCGGCGGATGGATGGCTAGTGGCGGCTTCTTCGGTATCCGACTAACACGAACCCGGCCAAGGCGGCCAGCCCTGAGACGAAGGCGCCGGCGGTTAGGGTCCGCTCGGCCCGACTGGGCCACGGATCATCTCCAAAGATCCATAGCCAGAAGATCCCGGCTCCAATCACCATCACCACCATTGTGATGACGACGCCAGTGACCACGCCGATGAGGATGAAGCGCCACACGGGACAATTATCTTCGATCTGACGGGGTGGAGACGGGACCGGGCGAAACGGGGTCGAGGTAGACCCTGGATCTAACCAGTCGGTCCCTCGCAAACTGGCGGGCCGGTCTCGCCGTCAACCGGCACCGTCCGCGACGATCGTGCAAGTCTTGGACGATCGTCGCATTTGAACTCTGGACTGGCGACGAAGCTATTTCCGGGCGTGAGCCCGCCTGACCTGTAGGACTCGAGCTGGGGCGAACGGGTGAACCTGCTTGGTGGGGTAGGCCTGATGATGGCGCCAGCCCACCATGGTCGTTACGACACTGCTAAGTGTCGGACATGGTCGAGCGTCAAGCGCGTCCCGAGGGCCAACCCGGTAGAAGTCGTCCGTCCCACGGTTCTGGTTGGGAGCGGACGGCTTCTGTTGGTTGGTGCTTGTTAGCCGGGCCAGATCAAAGTCCGGGTTGTGGCCGGGACCAGCATCCGGGTTGTGGGTCCGGACTCGTTCCAGGCGTTCGGGTTGGCATTCGCCCCGGCCTGGTTGTTGCCCGGCAGGAACGATGTGCCCACCGGCGGGGTGATCAGTGCGTCGGCGCGGCCCGGCGCATGAAGCACCCCTTGGCCGACTACCGGACAGAGGAAAGCGTCGCTCGCCGAAGCAGCAGCCGCTCCTCCTACCAGTAGCCCAGCCGCCATAACCGGGACCATCATCAGTTTTGCCATGCGTCTCCGCATATGCCACCTCCAAGAGTGGATCGGACGTTCACTCAGAGATGACGTGCAGATCTGTCCGTTCCCGAAACAGCACCGAACAGCTCACGAAACAATGCGAATCGTGCCCGTGCGGAGCAAGTACCCACTTCTTGGGAGAGCGAGCGACGCGAGCGGTAGCAAGGGGCTGGTGTCAGGTGGGGCGTGGCGGTGGTCGTCGATGACGCATGGATGTGTTGACATCGCCTCCAGGCTGCGCCAAGGTTCTGGACGGTCAAGCATTGAGCACGGCCCTTGCCACGGGGGTTGTACTAGCGAGGGAGGTCCTGTGATGATGGCGACCGTTCCGATCCGTCCCGTTCTGCCGGCAGCCGATCTCGAACGAGCACGACAGTGGTATTCGGAGAAGCTGGGTCTCGACCCGATCGCGGTGAGTCCTTTTGGAGATCTTGAGTACGAGTCAGGAGGAGTGGGATTTCTGCTCTATCAATCCGAATTGGCAGGGACTAATCAGGCCACCGCTGCCGGATTCAAGCTTGAGAACTTCGACGAAGTAGTGGCGTATCTCCGCGCTAAGGGTGTCGCGTTCCTGCATATCGATTTTGGCGAGATGGGAGCAACTGTGGATGGCGTTATTGTCACGCCCGACGGCCAGAAGGCCGCCTGGTTCAAAGACAGTGAAGGCAACATCTTCGCGCTCGCCACAGTCGCCTAACATCGAGATCGTGCCGGTTGATGTACGCCGAGCCGCTACCAGTGGTCCCGGTGGACAACCCTCGAACGGCCGCCGATGCAACGCTTGATAGGAGCTACGGGCCGGTCAGCCGGACAGCCGAGGCCCGATTAGCCATGCACAGACCCGATCGTCCGGCAAGCCGAGGATGCTTCGGGCCAACTCCTGGTCTCGGACCGCCGATGGCCGCTGCTGATACCGAGGTCGGCCGCCGTCATCATCATTGACATGGTGAGCTGACCCAGCTCGTACGGGCGACCCGTCGACGGTGACGCAGGAAGAGGTGTTGCGGGCATTAAGTGCCACCGACGCCCGGGCCGATCGATAGCGCGAGCCGTGTGTGTGGCTCCACAGAGGGAAACGCCCCGCCTGGGTAGCGTCAGCTTTGGGGATGTACCAGAGGCAGGATTCACCTGGGTCAGGCCGGGGCGTTGATCACGATGACTGCCAGCAAGAATAGGGAGGTTATAAATCCGGCTGCGCCGGTGACGATCCCGCCGACGGCGAGAGCGCGGCCTTCCAGCGCCTCAGGACTCCGGGCAATCTCGGTCCTTGCCCGACGGCCGGCCAGCACTGCGATGAAACCGAGCACCCCCCAAGCCAGGCCGAATACGTACCACGCCAGCGAAAGCACTCCCAGGATGAGCGAGACAACGGCCAGCCCGCTATACCGCATTCCGGTGGGAATCTGTTTTTTCGGCCATAGGGCTCCGGAAGGGACGCCACAACCATAACTGCCGGGCGGTGCCCGATCAGTAGCATGTGCCTTCACAGGGCAGAGAGGGTGGAGATGTCCGGGACCGACTATGACGTGGTGGTGATCGGTAGCGGCTTCGGTGGCAGTGTGGCCGCCCTCCGCCTCACCGAGAAGGGTTATCGCGTCGGCGTCCTCGAGGCCGGGAAGCGGTGGGATGCGAGTTCCCTTCCCGCCACGAATTGGAACCTCCGCAAGTTCCTTTGGTTTCCCAGACTGGGGATGCGGGGCATCCAGCGACTGAGCCTGCTCAACCATGCTCTGGCGCTGTCCGGCGCCGGGGTCGGGGGCGGCTCGCTGGTGTGGGGCAACGTCTGCTACGAACCGCACGGGGTCGCCTTGCGCGACCCGCAATGGGGCCACATCACCGACTGGGAGGCCGAACTGGCTCCTCACTTCGACCAGGCGCGCCGCATGCTGGGCGTCCAGAACATCCCGACCGAATCCGCTTCGGACGGCGTTCTTCGCTCGGTTGCGGACCACTTCGGCGTGTCCGACACCTTCACCTTGACGCCGGTTGCGGTGCATTTCGGTGTGAAAGGGGTTGAAGAACCCGACCCGTATTTTGGAGGAGAAGGCCCTACCCGGACCGGCTGCATCGAGTGTGGCGGGTGCATGGTGGGTTGCCGGCACAACGCCAAGAACACGCTGGACAAGAACTACCTTTACCTGGCGGAGAAGCACGGCGCCGTGGTTCATCCCGAGCATCAGGCGGTCGATATTGAGGCCCTCGACGGAGGAGGGTATCGGATCACGACCGAGCGGCCCGGCGCCTGGATTCGGAAACGGTCCCGCTCTTTCAGGGCCCGCCACGTGGTCTTTTCGGCAGGCACTCTGGGGACTGGCCGGCTCCTGCATGCTCTTCGTGAAGAGGGCCGGCTTCCCGGGCTCTCTCCTCGACTCGGCTATCACGTCCGCACCAACTCGGAGACGATCGTCGGGGCGGTGGCTTCGGATACCTCGGTGGACTACTCGAAGGGTGTTGCGATCACCTCTTCGATCCACCCGGAAACGCAAACCCACATCGAGGCAGTTCGGTATCCACCCCGCAGCAACGCCATGGGATTGCTGGGCACGGTGCTCGTCGACGGGGGAGGCACCACGCCGCGGTGGATGCGATTCCTGGGCGTTTGCATCCGCCATCCCGTTCAGTTCCTACGATCGCTCTCCGTGTACCGGTGGTCGGAACGGACGGTGATATTCCTGGTGATGCAGAGCCTGGACAACAGCCTTCGATTGCGATTCCGTTCCGGCCGATTCGGACGGCGGCCCGTAACCGAGCAAGAAACGGGCAAACCGAGCCCGACCTATATCCCGGCTGCCAACGAAGCGGCCCGAACGGCAGCTGCGCAAATAGGCGGGATGCCGATGGGCACCATCAACGAGGTGCTCCTCGACATTCCCATTACGGCTCATTTGCTGGGCGGGGCATGCATAGGCGACTCGTCCGAGACGGGGGTAATCGACGCCTACCACCGGGTCTTCGGGTATGACGGGCTGCACGTGATCGATGGGTCCGCCGTTACCGCCAACCTGGGCGCCAACCCTTCATTGACGATCACCGCCATGGCCGAACGTTCGCTGGCGCTGTGGCCCAACAACGGCGAGAGCGACACCCGCCCGCTGCCGGGCGAGCCCTACCGACGGTTGGAGCCGGTGGCGCCGGTTCGACCGGTGGTGCCTTCCGGCGCTCCGGCCTCGCTCGGCAAGCGTTGAGTCGCATCCCCGGCGCCGGCTCGCCATCGGGCCATTAAGGTACCCGCGGCACGAGGAGGAGTAGGGATGCAACGGGTGATGGCCGCGTTCGATCTCACGCCCGTGGGACGGCGCGTGGTTGAGCGAGCCCGCCTTTTGGCCGAACAGTTCGGAACGCACCTGGCGCTGCTGCACGTCCTCGAGCGGAGCGAAGATCCTTTCCTATCAGAGGATGAAGAGCGGTTTCTCACCGACCATCGTCACACGGCGGCGGCCGCTCTGGTTGACTGGGTAGCCGGACGGACCTCCGCGCCGATCGACTTCCAGGTGATCAGGGGCGCTCCTTCGACGCAGGTCGCTCGGCTCGGACGCGATGTCGATCTGCTCGTCACCGGGACCTCATCGATCGATGCTGCACAAATGGGCCCGGTAACGAGACGCCTGGCCCGAAAGGCCCGTTCCAACGTTCTGGCGGTCCGCCGTCAGCCGCGGGTCCCGTATCGGCGGGTAGTCGCCGCGGTAGACCTTTCGGAACACTCACGAAATGCCGTTGAACTGGCCTTCATTCTGGCTCCCGAAGCCGAACTCACCGTCGTGTATGCGCTCGCTTCCCGTTCCGATGTGCTCCTCGGTCAGAGCCGTCTCTTCGAGCAAGATGCTACGACCTGGACCAGCGATCGCCTGGCTCGAGCGGAGGTTGCCCTCAAAGAGTTCACCGCTAGGTGGGGCGACTCCGTGCGCACCCTGATCGTAGAGGGACCTCCGTCGCAGGCTGTAGGGGAAGCTGCCCGCAGAAGAGGAGCCGATCTGGTGACCGTCGCCAGCCGTGGGGCAGGAGCAACCTCGCTGGTGCTGCTGGGTGGCACCGCAGAGGAGATTATGTCGTCGGCGCCCTCTGACGTGGCCGTGGCGCGAGTCGAAGGAACCTTCCGGCGACCCTAGAACGTGGTCGGGTTCAGCGTTCCAGCCTTTGCAGAAAGGCGATGAGACTGCCCGGACGGTCCACTGCCTGCCCGAGGGCAAAGCCGACAAGACCGAGGATGGCGGCCCACAGCAAGGCATCCCCGCCCAGCCAGTGCCAGATCACCGCGGCGATCACTCCGAGAATGGTCCCGATGAAGCTTCGGCTCATGTCGTCTCCTGAGACTCTCGTTGAAGGACCGGAAGCTTGGTCGGCGAGTTCCCCAGGACCAGGGTCAGGTCGATCGGTGAGGGATCAATGCCCAAACCGGACCAGAACTCGTCGTTCAGAACCTCTCGTGCCTTCTGACGGACGTCCGTTACATCAGCATCATCGGCAAGTGTTGCCTGGATCTTGATACGGCGTCCATGTGAGATGGGTATGGCATCTCTCACTCCAGGCACCTTCAACAACTGTTCAATGACTCCCCGTCGTTGAGCTGCCGCTCCAACCGATGTGGTTCCCTTCGGGCTCTGGTCGACAATCGTCGGCCGGGCCGAGAGCCGGAAGGGCAACAGTTGCGCAGCTATCAGGACGAACGTCAATATCGCCAATCCGGCACCCAGGAGCGCCGCAGCCCAGCGAGCGAGCGGGGGACCTTCCAGCCAGTCGGCCCAATCGGCCAGGGAGCGCCGCCATGAACTCGTAATGAGATCGGTCGACTCGAGAACCAGGAGAACACCAACGGCGAGGACGGAGAACCAGGATATGACGGCTGAAGCCCGCTGCACCAGTTTCATCGGGCCCTCCGCGCTTGCTTTCGGCCGGTGGCGACGGAGTAGGCGACCTCGCTCAACCCGAGCGTCTCTAGACGCTTGTCGATCGATGTACTGGTCTCGTCGGCGATCTTGTAGGTGTCGTCCGGGCTGGTTGGGGTGGTGACCAAGATGCGCCCGCGTCGGTGACGGACTTCGATGTGCGAATCGACTTCGCCCGTCACCGTTCTCTTCAACACGTTTACGACAGAATCAAGATCAATGCTCGTGGTGCCGACCGTTCCCGAATCGAGCCGGAGCAAACGTCGCCTTTTCCATTGGATCGCAACAGGAACGCACAGGGCCGCGACAATCACCAGCGCCAGCCCTACCAGGATGGCGGCTCCTTCTTCGGGTGTCCGGACGGCCCATGACGCAACATCAGATAACGCCGTATTGAGCCACCGGATGGATCGGTCGATCCCGAAGGTAATCAAAGCCAGGGCTGCGATCCCCACGGCCAGCGTGGTGACAAAACCAAAGAAACGGAGCAGCAGCGTTCGTCCCATTGTCACCTATTCCACTCGGGAAACGACGGGAACTTGCTCCTGGTCGGTCGGCACAAACAGGTCGACCACTTCGATGTTGACCTCTTTGACAACCAGTCCGGTTCCGCTTTCGACCCGGGTGATCACGTTGTCGCGAAGTTGTTGAGCTAGTTCGGGAATCGAGTAGCCAAAATCGACCACGATCGAGAGATCGACAGCCGCTTCACGCTTGCCTACCTCAACGTTGACTCCTTGGGTGAGGGTCTCTCCCGCTCGAACCCGGCCCAGCAGGCGGCGGAACGTTTTACCCATTTCGTGTACCCCGGCGACCTCCCGGGCAGCCATTCCGGCCATCTTGGCCACGACAACGTCGGCGACCGACGTGATGCCACGTTCGGTGGCCAAAACGTACCCTTCGTCGCTGCTCGGCGACGGCATTACATCTTCCACCGTGGGCTCCTTCGTTTGTTGGTGAACTAGAGCGAACTCTACTGCGAATTGAAGCCGAGACTCTCGAAAGTGCCCAATATCGGGCTATGGAGGGTTCCCGCAAATGGGGTTGGTTCCGGGGTAGCCTTTTCGAAATCCGCCACCGGGAGGTAGGTCATGACTGAAGGTAAGGGCTTCTTTGGAGATCTGTTCGATTTCGAATTCAAAGACTTCATCACGGTCCGGATTATCAAAGTCATCTACATTCTCGGCATGATCCTGATCGGCATCGGAGCATTGATCGCCCTGGTTGGTGGGCTTTCCCGGGGTGGTGGAGCATCCATCATCTTCACCGTGCTCGTGGTGCCACTCGGTGCGCTGCTGATGATCATCTTCTTTCGGGTGTACCTGGAACTGGTAGTGGTGATCTTCCGAATCGGCGAGAACTCGACCGAGATAGTTCGCAAACTCGAGGCCGGTTCCGCTGGCTGAGACAATCCTGTAGCCGGACTCGCCGTGTGGTAGGGGTCGAGTGGCCATGCCACACCGAGTGGCCGCATCAGGCTCCTACAATCCCTTGTGGGTCGGGCCCGTAGCTCAGTTGGTTAGAGCAGGGGACTCATAATCCCTTGGTCGCAGGTTCGAGTCCTGCCGGGCCCACCGCAGAAGGATCTTCGTCTTGGGGCTCTCGTATGTCCAATTAGATCCTCGCATCTTTCCGCCCAGGCTTTCGGTTCCCAGTCCGCTGCCGCTGATGCCGGTTGGGCTCCTCGTTCACTGCCATTATGGGCAGTAGGCGACACCCTGGTCGCGGCCCCATTTACACTTGGCTCCCGTTTCAGTCACCGCTGGAGGCATTGCGCTCAAATCCGATCCTCGTTGTGCTCGACTGGTGGGCTGGCCGAAGAGATGATCACGTTCGATCGAGAACAAAGGGGCGAAGAACGAGCAGCCCGGGCGCTGGAAGCCCTCGTGCCTTTTTACCGGCGAATGAAGGACATCATGACCGGCTGGCAGATACGCGAGTTCAAAGGCAAGCAGATTCTCAACGATCACTCCGACCCTGCTCACGACGCCTCCGTGCTGGAAGCTTTCACTCACTTTCATGACGATGCCATCGCCTGGTTACAGTCGTTCGTCGATGGTCTGCCCAGATTGGGTTCCTACGGAAGTCGCTTGCGGCGGGCGGCCGAACATGTTGTGGACGGCGACACAAGCTACCTGGCTTCTCCGAGGGTGGACAGTTATCACACGGTGTGGTTCGAATTGCATGAGGACTTGATTCATCTCGCCGGGCGTACCCGGGAAGAGGAAGCTGCCGCCGGCCGCGCCTGACAAACCCTGCCGCCGGTTGGTGAGGCGGCAGCGTTGGAGCCGCCAATGTCCCATTTGGCAGCCAACTCTGAGCATGCCGTCGTTGCCAACGCTCTGCAACTCCGAAGGCATGAACTCCGGCAGCCGGCTAGAGAAGCACGATAGGGCAGGTCAGGGTTCGGGTGATTCCCTCAACACCCTGAATCTGTGAAACCACCAGCTTGCCGAGCATGTCGACGTTGTCGGCTTCGATTTTGGCGATAACGTCGTAGGGGCCGGCGACGGAAGCCGCCATCGTCACGCCGGGTAGTTTGGCGATGTGGTCGGCAACCTCGGCCGACCGGCCGACATCGGTTTGCACGAGTACGTAGGCAGCGACCATCGAGTGTCTCCCTTGATTCGGTCCTACTTGATTCTTGTCTATGCGCAGCCCGGCGTCCATCAATCTTTCAGGATTCTGCAGGGTCGGTCAGCCCGGCTGCGAAGTCCCGGGCGGTGGCGGCGTCGAATCCGACCAGACGTACCTCTTCAACCGTGCCCGGCGTGAGATGCAAGCCACTCGACGACCGCAGTCGCCAGCACCTTTGTGGCCTCGGCGCGCGGGTACCCGAAAATGCCTGCCGAGATGGCCGGGAAGGCCAATGACCGGGCATGGATCGAGGCGCCTGCGTCGAGGGCGGCGATAGTGGCGTCCCGGAGCATGCCCTCGTTGTCCTGTCCCGGCCGGTAACGGGGCCCGACGACGTGGATGACATGGGAGGCCTGCAAGGCTCCAGCCGTTGTGACGGCTGCTTGGCCCCGCCCAACCGGACCGTGCTCCCGCACCCACTGGTCCGACTCCTCCTGGATCACCCGACCTCCCGTTCCGACGATGGCGGCAGCTACCCCGCCTCCATGAGCCAGAGACTCGTTGGCGGCATTGACGATGGCGTCGACTGGTTGGACCGTGACGTCGCCCTGGACGACAAACACGTGAGCTTCCCCAACCCGGCGATGAGCGACGATATCCATAGCCCCAGGCTACGCCGCTGTGGCCATGCCGATACTCAAGATCGTTGCGTCGGTCAGGTCAGGTTCCGAAAGATCGCCGCGGCACCCATGCCCCCGCCGATGCACATCGAAACGATCCCGTACTCGACCTCCCGCCGCTTCATCTCGTGCAGCAACGTGGCGGTGAGTTTTGCTCCGGTACAGCCGAGCGGGTGGCCGAGCGCAATGGCGCCACCGTTGACGTTGACCAGCGCCGGATCCAGGCCCAGTTCACGCACGCAGTAGAGGGCCTGGCTGGCAAATGCCTCGTTCAGCTCCACGAGCCCGATGTCCTCCACGGACAGTCCGGCCTTTTCGAGTGCCTTCGGGATGGCCACCGAAGGGCCGATGCCCATCTCCTCCGGGTTCACGCCCGCCACCTGGAACGTGACCAATTCGGCCAGGGGAGCGAAGCCGAGCTCTTCCGCCTTGGCTGCCGTCATCAGCAACACCAGCGCCGCCCCGTCGGACATCTGTGACGAGTTCCCGGCAGTCGAGGTCCCGTTCACTTTGAAAGCCGGACGCAGGCTGCCCAGGCCCTCGACGGTGCTGGCCCGGGGTCCTTCGTCGGTGTCGAACACGATGGTCTTGCCACCCAGGTCGGTTTCGATCGGGATGATCTCATCGACGAACCGGCCGGCAGCGATCGCGGCCAGCGCCCGGTTGTTGGACTCGACTGCGAACGCATCCTGGTCTTCGCGGGTGATTCCGTACCGTTCGGCGACGATTTCGCTGGTCATGCCCATCGACTCGTACGCTTCCGGGTAGTTCTCCGCCAGCCACGGGTTCAAGGAGGGCTTGTTTCCGCTCATCGGCACCATCGACATCGATTCGACCCCACCGGCCAAGACGATATCGGACCATCCGGCCTGGATCTGCGCCACCCCACTCGCCAGCGTCTGCAAACCAGAACTGCAGAAACGGTTGACGGTCATGGCGGGTACCTCGACGGGCAATCCTGCTCTGAGGGCGGCGTTGCGGCCGATGTTCAGCCCTTGCTCGCCCTCCGGCATCGCACAGCCGATGAGGACATCATCGATGTCTGCCGGGTCGAGTTCGGGCACCCGCTCGAGGAACCCCTGGATGAGCAAGCCCAGCAGCTCATCCGGTCGGGTCTCTCGCAGACTGCCCCGGTTGGCTTTCCCGACCGCCGAGCGGAAGGCGTGAGTGACAACCACTCCTGTGCTCATTCATGTGCTCCTTTGTTCAACGGGTGTAACAGATGGTGCACCGGCGCTAATTCCGCAACGGCTTGCCGGTAGACAACATGTGCTGGATTCTGGCAACAGTCTTTTCTTCGTGGCACAACTCCAGGAAGGCGGCTCGTTCGAGATCCAGGAAATCCTGTTCCGTCCGTTCGGTTCGTTCCGGGACATCGCCGCCACAGATGACATATGCCAGTTTGCGAGCCAGGTACTCGTCGTACTCGCTGATATAGCCGCCACCTCGCATGGTGTGGGCGGCCACCTTCAGGGTCGCAATGCCGTCCCGACCCGGCACCGGGACCGTCGTCGGCAGCGGCGGCTGGTATCCCATAGCCAGCATGGCCAGCACATCTGCTTTGGCGTCGGCCAGCACGTTGTCGGGATTGAGGGTCACTTTGTCGTTCGGCCGCAGATACCCGAGGGAGCGGCTCTCTTCGGCGCTGCCGCCTACCATGCCGGTCCCGACCGTGCGGAAGACGTGCTCCATCAAGGGGAACAGATTGGGTTTCACGGTGGCCGGGGCGCTCCCGTAGAAACGGAACGCCATCTCCTTGCAGCCCCCTCCGGCCGGGATCAGTCCAACTCCCAGCTCGACCAGACCCATGTAGGTCTCTGCCGAAGCCCGCACGGCGTCCCCGTGCATGACCGCCTCACAACCACCACCCAGTGCCATCCCGCGCGGTGCTACCACGACCGGCCCGGCGCAGTACTTCATCTTCATGTAGGCATCCTGGATGCCACGAATGGCTTGCTCGAGTTCGTCCCACATGTCGGCCATGATCAGCATGCCGACCAGACCGATGTTGGCGCCGACCGAGAAGTTGGCGGCTTCGTTTCCGACCACCAGTCCGTCGAGCTCACCGTTGTTCACCCGGTCGCAGGCATTGTTGATCATTTCGATGATCTGCGCGTCGATCGAGTTCATCTTCGTGTGAAACTCGACGAGACCGATCCGATCCCCGAGATCGTAGAGCGTGGCACCTTCGTTGCGGTCGAGAACCTTGCCTTGATCGGCCAGGTTGCTGAGCGAAATCTGCCGTTCTGCCACGGAGACCTGGAGATAGTCCTCCTTCTCCACGTCCCAGTAGTAGCTCAGACCGCCTCGACGGACGTACCATGAGCCTTCTCCCTTGGCGACGAGCGTGTCGACAACCTGGGGGATCGGCATTCCCTCTTCCTTCATCCGCTCCACGGACCGTTCCAAACCGATCGCATCCCACGTCTCGAACGGGCCGCTCTCGTAGTTGAAGCCCCAGCGGAGAGCCCGGTCGATGTTGACGATGTCGTCGGCTATCTCGCCGAGCAGTTCCGCCGAGTACAGGCACGTTTCGGCGGTCACTTTCCAGGCGAACCGGCCGGCATCGTCGTCGAACCACACCATCTCGCGAATCTTGTCTGCGGCGTCCTCGAGGTTGCGGGTCGCGCCGATCGAGTCGAATCTGACCTTGGGCTGCTCCTCGTACTGCTGGGTCTCGAGGTTCAGGACGTCGATCCGGCGCCCTCCGGACGCATCTCGCGTCTTCTTGTAGAAACCCGCACCGGTCTTCTCGCCGAGAGCCCCCCTCTCGATCATGCTCTTCATGACTGCCGGAACCTGGAAACGCTCCCGCCAGGGGTCGTCCGGGCACGACTCGGCAACGGTGGTGAGCACGTGGGCCATTGTGTCGAGACCCACGACGTCGGCGGTCCGGAACACGGCCGACTTGGGTCGACCGGTGGCCGGGCCAAAGATCTTGTCGGTTTCGGTGATACCCATCCCGAAATCGTTCATCCAGTGGAACACCGAGGTCATACCGAAGGTGCCAATGCGATTGCCGACGAAGTTGGGTGTGTCCTTGCCGTATACGATTCCCTTACCGAGCACGTGCTCGCCGAAGTCGGCCATGGCTTTGAAGAGATCGGGGTCCGTGTCGTCGCACGGCACCATCTCGAGAAGACGCATGTAGCGGACCGGATTGAAGAAATGGGTCACCATGAAGTGACGGCGGAAGTCGTCGCTGCGCCCCTCGGCCATGTCGGCCACCGACAGTCCAGAGGTGTTGGACGACACCACACTGCCGGGTCTGCGATGCTCCTCGACCATCTCGAAGACGCGGCGCTTGATATCGAGTCGTTCGACGACCACTTCGACGATCCAGTCGCATTCGCCCAGTTTTTCGGCGTCGTCCTCGTAGTTGCACGGGGTGATCAGCCGCGCAAGAGCCTTGCCGTACAACAAAGGCGGTTTCGACCTGTCGATGGAGGCCAGACCGGCTATCGCAAACCGGTTGCGAACTGTCGGGTCGTCGAGCGACAGGTCCAGTGCCTTTTCTTTCTCCGACAACTCGCCGGGGACCGTATCGAAAAGGTATGACGGGATACCGGCGTTGGCGAGGTGAGCGGCAATGCCTTGTCCCATGACCCCGGCGCCCAGAATCGCGACCCGTTTGATCGGGATACCCATGGATCCTCCTAGCTGGAATGGGTGATGTGCAGGCCCACCTTATCGGACCCAACTGAGGCGAAAACCGGGTGGGAGGTTATCCCAAGGGGCCGAAAGCGGCGGTCAGTCCGCTGTCGGTTTGGCAGCAATATCCAGGCCACCGAAGAACGTATTGGCGTGAACTCGCAAGACCGGAGCATCTGCAGACAGGGCGCCCCGCTTGGCAACCCGGGTGTCATGGCCCCCCAGAAAGGCTCGCCCAACAGTTTCGACGATCCACGTGTCGGGGACTCGAAGCGCTACTCCTCCCATGACCGTGAACAATGCCAGATCGGCTCCCCCGGGGGCGAGGACGGCGTCGCGTAGATCGAGATCAACACCACCCATGACCGTCGTGACCTTTCCGGACTGCAGCTGCTCCGCCCGGCTGGCGAACTGCTTGCCTTCCATGATCGTCACCAATTCGAACTCCCCGGTGGTTTCGTCTCCACTCCCGAGGAACAGTTGGCGCGCCAGCAGACCGAACCCGTAGGCCAGGGCGTTGAAGAAAGCGAACGTGGAGAGTTTCTTGAGCATGGCAGCCTCCGTCGGTTCCGTCCCGATTCTGGCAGCTCGAGCCCGCAAGTACGATCAGGTGCATGAGCATTGAGGTGATCTGCCCTTCCTGCGGGGAAGACGACCGGCTGACCGGGTCCCGATCCGGCGACGCTATTCGTCTGTCCTGTGGGACGTGCGGACAATCCTGGGATCGGGATCCTTCGCCGAAATGCGCCACCTGTGGCGGCGATGACCTCCAGGGGGTAGTCCAGGCAATCGTGGAGAAGAGCCGTGGCACCCAGCTGTCGGTGGTGGGAACCCGGATCGTGTACATGTGCCGAACCTGCGATGCGGTGGTCCTGGAGCGCTACAACCGCAATCGTCCGAACCCACTGATGCCGGACCAACTGCCTACGGTCAACCCGCAAGAAGGCTGATAGTTCCTAACCTGGGTGCATGGATCAAGTACTCCCGACCCTGCTGTTGCTGGCCCTCCCAGCGTCCGGCAAATCTGAAGTGCGGCGGTATCTCGACTCGCTCAACGTTGACCAGGCGGCCGAGGAGCTCGGACTCGGCCGCTCTGTGCAACTCGACGACTACCCCTACGTGCATCTGATGCGTCGTATCGCCGCCGAACTTCGTCACCTGTACGAACCACCCGTGTTCTTCGCCTCGGACGAAACGCCGTTTCTCGAAGCCGGCGATTGGGGCACGCTGATACATCTCGTCAACGAGGACTATGCGGATCTTCGTCTGCCCGAAGAGCCCGAACCGTCCTCGGCGGCGGCGTGGCTCCTCGAGCGTATGGACCGGGCTCGACAACAGGTTGGGCTTCCTCGGGTCCTGGCCAACTTCGGCAATAGTGAGCGAGAGATCCTGGCCCTGGCCATTGAAGAAGATGCCCGCCAACTATGGCTCAACCGACGTGCGGTGATGGAGTCTGACCCGGCCGGAGCAACGGTCGTTATCGAGTTTGCCAGGGGTGGTCCGGAAGGAGCAACGTTGCCGCTGGAGGGGCCGCACGGCTATCAGTACTCGCTGAGCCAGCTGTCACCCGGAATCCTGACGAACGCCTCGATCCTCTACGTGTGGGTCACACCGGAGGAGAGCCGACGGCGAAACGTCGAGCGGGCGCAACCGGGAATCGGGGATGATGCATCGATCCTTCATCATGGTGTGCCGGAGACCGTCATGCGTCAGGACTACGGGACCGACGACATGATGTGGCTCGTTGAGAAGAGCGACCGCCCGGGAACGATCCAGGTCGAGGCTCACGGAGTCACTTACCACGTGCCGGTGGCGGTTTTCGACAATCGAGTCGACAAGACGTCGTTCCTGCGCGCCGATACGGAAGCCTGGCCTGCGGGTGCCGTCGCCGTATTGCATGAGGATCTGAACGCTGCATTTCGAGAGCTCAGGGGCGGGCTCTTTGGGGACCCACCAGCGCCGGCCGACGGTTAGCCTCCTTCGGTGGACAATCGCCCCCGCCAACCGGAGTCCCCGTCGAAAGGGGACTCCGATGCCGTCTCCGACTGGAAGGGAGTGGGCGATCTGTTTGCCCTCGCGACCGAGCGGGTCACGGTTCCGGTCGAAGGCATGCACCGTGCTATTGCTGATCGCTGGTTCGGTGTAGCCGGTCCGCACGGCGAACCCATGCGGCGCGGCTACCAAGCCTTCACCGCAGGTATCTACCGGTCGGTGCGATTGGCCGCCTCGGTGCTCGGCGCGGTGGTTGGCGTCGGGGCAGACGCCTTGAGCCGGCGGAGCGGCCCCCGACCCCTGACTCCTCCGCCTCGCTATCGCGGCATGCAGGCGGTCGCCAACGCCGTATGGGGAGACGAACTCGAGAAACGCCAGAGCGACCTGCGCATCGAAATGGGTCTCCGGGATGGTTCGGGCGCTTCTATCGACCTGGACGGAGATTCTCTGATAGAGGCTTTTCCGAAACCCACTGCTCGTCTGGTCGTGCTGCTGCACGGCCTGGGAGAAACCGAACGTTGCTTCCAGAATAAGACTGAGGACGGTATGTCCGCGACCGGTCTTGGCGACGTCCTACGGGCCGACGCTTTCACGCCGTTGTTGGTTCGGTACAACAGCGGGCGGCATGTGTCCGACAATGGGGATGCCCTCGCTTCGATCCTGGAGGAAATCCTCCAGAACTGGCCCGTGCCGGTCGAGGAAATAGCGCTCGTCGGTAACTCGATGGGTGGCCTCGTCGCCCGGAGCGCCCTCTATGCGGGTCGAACCGATGGGCATCGTTGGATCGATGTGACCCGGCACCTGGTCGCAGTTGGCACTCCACACCTGGGAGCTCCACTCGAGAAGGGCGCCCATGCCCTGGTCCTGGGTTTACGGGTCACCCCCGAGAGCCGCTCGATCGGGGAGTTTCTCGATCAACGAAGCGCCGGTATCAAGGACCTTCGCCAGGGTTCTATCCGGGAGGCGGACCGGCCCGGATTTCGAGAAGTGGTCCCCAGCGAGGACTCCGGAGCCGATGTCCTTTTCCCGGAACACGTACAGCAGCACTTTGTCGCCGGCGTGATCACCGAGCAATCAAACCATCCCTTTGGGTTGCTCGTCGGCGACCTGATCGTCCGGACCGGAAGCGGCACCGGACGGGGGAAGCACCGAACCGTCGAGGCAGATCACGTTCGGGTGATTGGCAAACGGCGCCATTCCGACCTGGCCGGCGATCCCGTCGTCCACCAGCAGGTCAGGGAGTGGCTGGCCACCGATCCGGCCAGGTAGGCGGGCGGATCGATGTCCGACGGAACTACCAGGTGACCTCTGAACAGCCATGGTGGGTGTCGGGTTCCACCTGCAGAGTGGCGTGGCTGATGTGATAGCCGTCCTGGAGCACCTTGCGGGCTTGATCGAGAATGGGATGGGGGTCCGTGCCGTCCTTCGTCATCAGATGCACGGTGGCGACGTCCATCTCGGAGGTGAGAGTCCACACATGGAGATCGTGAACATCGATGACGCCCTGTACGTCCGACAAATCGCGACGCATCCGGTTGAGGTCCATGCCGGGGGGAGCGGCCTGGACCAGTACCCGGACAGCCTGTTGGCCGAGCCGCCAGGCCCGCGGGAGAATGAACACACCGATCAGAGCTGCGAAGAGCGGGTCGGCAAATTCCCATCCGGTGAAAATCAGGATGAGGGCCGCAGCAATGACGCCGATCGAACCCGCCAGGTCGGCCACCACCTCGAGATAGGCGCCCTTGACGTTGATCGACTCAGCGGACCCGGGACGGAGCAGCCGCCAGCAGACCAGGTTCACAACCAGGCCGGCGCCGGCCACGATCAACATGGGCGTAGTCGAAACCTCGGTTGGCTGCCAGGAAACGCTGGGCCGCTTCGTAGATGACAAAGCCGGCCACCGCGATCAGGAGAACCGCGTTCGCCAGGGCTGCCAGAATCTCCAACCGGTATAACCCGTAGGTGTGGCCGCCTTTCGCCGCCCGGTCCGCAGCCACGATGGCGGCCAGCGCCATCCCGAGCCCCAGCGCGTCGGTGGCCATGTGACCGGCGTCGGAGATCAACGCCAGCGATCCTGTCAAGAACCCGGCCACCGCTTCGACGGCCATGAACACCACCACCAACCCGAAGGCGATGGTAAGCGGACGCAGATTTCGCCGGCCCGCCCGGGGGATGTGGGTGTGCGGGTCGCTCATCGGGATCCTGGTTGGTAGGAGGTTATCGGTGGGCCGGGTCGCCGACATCCGGATCGATGCCGTAGCGGTCGATGGCATCCTTCACAATCGCGGCCGGGACCTTGCCTTCGTCGGCGAGAGCCGCAAGCACGGCCACGACAACGTGAGGAGTATCGGTCTCGAAGAACTGGCGAAGGGCTTCCCTCGTGTCGGATCGGCCGAAACCGTCTGTCCCCAGGGGGGTGAACCGTCCGGGGATCCAGCGGCCCACCTGGTCGGGCACGACCTTCATGTAGTCCGTGACCGCCACGAACGGGCCTTCCGATTCGGAAAGTTGCTCCGTCACGAACGGGATCCGGTCGTCCTCACCGGGATGGAGTCGATTCCATCGTTCGACCTCGAGAGCTTCTTCGCGAAGTTTCTTGTACGACGTTGCGCTCCACAGTTCCACCCCGACGTCGTAGTGTTCGGCCAGGTCCACCTGCGCCCGACGGGCTGCCTGCTGGGCGGTGCCCGAGAACATGATCGTTGCACGGTGGGTCGTGTCTGCGGGAGCGGACGCCCACCGGTACAGACCGCGCATGATGCCGTCGGATACGCCGTCCGGCATGGGCGGCTGCGTGTAGTTCTCGTTGTAGAGGGTCAGGTAGTAGAAGACATCGTCGTTGTCGACGTACATCCGGTGTAGCCCGCGCTCGATGATCGTCGCCATCTCATAGGCAAAAGCGGGGTCGTATGCCTCGCAGACCGGGACGGTGGAGGCGAGGACCAGGCTGTGCCCGTCCTGATGTTGCAGGCCTTCGCCGGCCAGGGTGGTCCGACCGGCCGTTGCCCCCAACAGAAATCCGCGAGCTCGTGAATCGGCCGCCGACCAGATGAGGTCACCCACCCGTTGGAACCCAAACATGGAATAGAAGGTGAAGAACGGCACCATCGGCACGCCGCGGGTGGCATAGGAGGTGGCAGCGGCGATCCAGCTGGCGGTACCACCGGCCTCGGTGATGCCTTCTTCGAGAATCTGACCGTCTTTGGCTTCGACGTAGGACAGCAAGAGGTCGTGGTCGACCGGTTCGTAGAGCTGACCCTGCGAGGCGTAGATCTTGAGTTCCTTGAACAGTGCGTCCATTCCGAACGTGCGGCCCTCATCGGGGATGATCGGCACTACCCGGGCACCGAACTTCTTGTCGCGCGCCAGACTGCGCAGCAGGCGGGTGAAGGCCATGGTGGTTGAGACTTCCTGGTTGCCCGAACCGGGCTCAAACTCAGCGAAGGGTTCATGCGACGGCATTTCCAGGGGTCGACGCACCCGGATCACCCGGCTGGGCAGGTATCCGTCCAGGGCCTTGCGGCGCTGTTGCAGGTAGTCGGATTCCGGTGATCCCTGCGGCGGTCGGTAGTAGGGGGGCTCCTGGCCGGGGGCGAGGGCACTCTCGGGGATTTCCTCCTGGAGGTGCAGACGTTCCCGCAGCACCAGTAGCTGCTCGTTGGTCATCTTCTTGATCTGGTGGGTGGCGTTGCGACCCTCCACGTCGGGTCCGAGGGTCCATCCTTTGATCGTCTTGGCGAGGATGACCGTGGGGGCGCCCTTCATCTCGGTGGCGGCCTTGTAGGCGGCGTAGATCTTGTTGTAGTCGAGGCCACCGCGGCGGAGATGCCAGATCTCGTCGTCGCTCATGTGCTCGACCATCTTGCGAAGCTGGGGGTCGGGGCCGAAGAAGTGCTCGCGCACGTACGCCCCGGATTCGGTTTTGTACCTCTGGTATTCGCCGTCAACGGTCGTATTCATCTTGTTGACCAGGACGCCGTCGACGTCCGCCGCCAGCAGCGGATCCCAATTGGATCCCCACAGGACCTTGATGACGTTCCATCCGGCCCCGCGGAAGGTGGCCTCGAGTTCCTGAATGATCTTGCCGTTGCCGCGCACCGGCCCATCCAGACGTTGCAGGTTGCAGTTGATCACCCAGGTGAGATTGTCGAGCTTCTCCCGGGCAGCCAGGTTGATGGCACCGAGGGTCTCCGGTTCGTCGGTCTCGCCGTCACCAACGAACGCCCAGACGCGGGACTCAGCCGCATCGTCGATCCGACGGTTGAGGAGGTACTTGTTGAAGCGGGCCTGGTAGATCGAGTTGATGGGACCGATGCCCATCGAGACGGTCGGGTACTCCCAGAAGTCTGGCATGAGACGCGGGTGCGGGTAGCTGGAAAGGCCCCCGCCGATTTCGCGCCGGAAGCGGTCGAGGCTTTCGTCGCCGATCCGGTGCTCGAGATAGGCGCGGGCGTAGATGCCCGGGGCGGCGTGACCCTGGATGTAGACATGGTCGCCGGGAAGTCCGTCGTCCTTCCCCCGGAAAAAGTGGTTGAAGCCGACCTCGTAGAGGGCCGCCGACGATGCGAACGTCGAGAGGTGACCGCCGATCCCGTCGGCCGCTTTGTTGGCCTTGATCACCATGACGGCCGCGTTCCAGCGGATGAAGCGGCGGATCCGCTTCTCGAGATACATGTCCCCGGGGAACCAGGCTTCTTCCTCCGGCGGAATCGTGTTGATGTACGGGGTTGAAACCGAAGCCGGAACCCCAACGTTCTGTTGCCGGGCACGCGTGATCAGCTTGGCCATCAGCAACTGGGCTCGCATCTTCCCCTGCGAAGAGATGACCCCGTCGAGCGAATCGAGCCATTCCTGGGTCTCCTCGGGATCCTGGTCCGGAAGCTGATGTACGTAGCCGTCAATGATCATGCGGAGTCCTCACAACGCGGTCCCAGAAGCCTACCTTTCTTCAGGTTTTTGGCGCCTAACTTGCTCGATATTCCGGGGATAAGCGCCAAAACGGGAGATAGGTACACTCGCGTCGCTGATGAACCCAAGCTTTGACGATGTCCTTGCCGCCGCCGTGCGGATTGCACCCTTCGTGCACCGCACGCCGATCATGACCTCGTCGACGTTGGACCGGGAAATGGGGGCGCAGGTCTTCTTCAAGTGCGAGAACCTCCAGAAAGTTGGCGCGTTCAAGGCCCGGGGAGCCGTCAACACGGTGTTGAGTCTCGACGACGAACAAGCTGCCGGCGGGGTGATCACGCACTCCTCCGGGAACCATGCCGCCGCGTCTGCCTATGCCGCCGGGATTCGAGGGATCCCCTGCACCGTGGTGATGCCCGACGACGCTCCGGCCGTCAAGGTGACGGCAGTGCGCGGCGACGGCGCGGACATCGTGTTCTGCAAACAGACCGAACGAGAAGCAGCCTGCGATCGGGAGAGAGAGGCTCGCGGCTCCACCCTGGTCCACCCTTTCGACGATCCGCGGGCGTCGACCGGGCAGGGAACCGCCGCGCTCCAGTTATTCGAGGACGTGCCCGACCTCGACGTCGTCATCGCTCCCATTGGGGGCGGTGGCCTTCTTTCCGGTACCGCCCTGACGGCCACTGCGATGCGGCCCGGAATTCGGGTCATCGGGGCAGAACCCGAGGCGGTCGATGACGCCTCCCGTCGCTGCAATCCGGGGTCCGTCAACCACGAGTCCCCGACCCGACACGTGGGCGGATGGTTTGCTGACCGGAATTGGCAGATCCCCTTCGAGATTCTCACCGCGGCCGGAGCGGAGGTCGTCACCATGACGGAAGACGCCCTGCTGAAGGCCGCCCTCTTCCACCTGCAGCGGATGAAACTCGTCGTTGAGCCGTCGGGGGCCGCCGGGTTGGCGGCGCTTCGCACGATCGGCGATGCGGTCGGCGGGCAGAAGGTGGGCGTAATCATC
>CAVQSB010000022.1:0-3917 GCA_963715305.1 uncultured Actinomycetota bacterium | reverse complement strand
CTCGATCAGGGCGGCCTCAATGTTGCGCTGTTCGACGACCGCATCGGCCGGCGAAGGTACCAGCGCCAGGACGAGAGCCGCAGCGAGACCGAGAGCCGCCAGCGGCACGAGTGGACCCGGCGGCCAAACATGTTCAAATCCGGTCAGCGGACGATGCGACGCCCATCGTCCTGCTTCCTTGATCTGGCGTGCTTCCGACTCGGTGAGGTCGCCCTTGCTGCTCAGTTCGAGGGCCGTCGCAACGCGATCGAATCCACCCATCCGTTGGTCCGTCTCAATGGCCGAACGCACGACCGTCGGACGCGCCACGAGCGACCACACCAGAGCACCAAGCCATCCGGCTACCAGAACAGCTGCGGCTGCCGGCTCTACCCATGGCGCCGGGATGTACCGGGCGACGCCGATGACGGCGGCCGCCAGGATCGCGGCAATGGCCGTAATGGTGACCAACCGCTTGGTCAGATCCATCATCATCAGCCTCCGCCGGGCACGGGAAATCAGTAAACGGACCGGCTCAGGCAGCGGCATCGGCCGGCTCCTTGCTCCTGGGCCGTCGGATCCGCCTGCGGGTCTTGTGTCGGGGGACGGACACGTGGCCGGTCGCCCTCCATAGAACCAAACCGGTGATCAGGGAGGCCGCGATCAACGACCGCACCCACAGCGGTCCCCGATTGGGGGGGCCGTTGACGTTGCCTCCCTGCCCGGGTTCCTGGAAGCCAACACCCCCGAACCCTCCCCCTATGACGTCCACCCCGAAAGGAACTCTTTCAAAGTCGTTGAAGACGCGACTACCCCACTGGCGCCGGCTGAGGAGGGTGTCGACCATATCGAACGGGGTGGAAAGCACGGTGAATTGGTTGGCGTCGTTGAGCGGTTCGTCAACGGCTGAGACCAGGGCTATGTAGGGATTGAGCCAGGCTGTGTATAGCTCTCTGCCGGTCGGGCCCCATGTGTTGTTCTGGCTTGGAGCGAAGAAGTACACCTCTCCGATCAGCGCCAGGGCGGTGACGGCGGCGATCACGAAGGTCCACAAATAGGCACCCGCCACTGCCCCGCGCGTCGATCTCGCCCGTGCCGAGACCCACACGGAAAGGCTGCCGATCAGAATCGAGGTGACCGCAATGACGGCCACCGCCACGAGCACGTCGAGGATACGGACTCCGCCGAACAGGATCGGGACCAGCATGATCGGTGCGACGGACACCAGCAACAGCAGCTGATAGGCGAGGGACGATCCCAGTTTGCCCAGGACAATCTGGCGTGGTTTGAGCTGGCTGACCTGCAGCAGGGGGAGGGTGAGGCGCTCACGTTCTCCGACTATCGAGAGGGCGGCGATACCGGGCACCACCAGCAACATGGCCGTTAGGAGGAGCAGACTGACGAGTTCGAACATGATCTGGCCAAGGGACGAACTGATCAACATGGGCGCTATGCCACCGAAGAAACCCGATTGACCGGCCCAGGCGCGGGCCGCCAGGTAGATCAAGTAGCCGATGCCGACCACCAGAACGATCCACAGCGTCAAGAACATCACCGCTCGCTGGCGCTGAAACCGTTCTCGAATCTCCCGCATCGCCACCGGATTCAGGTTCACGACTCATCCTCCTCTGTGAGTTGCAAGAAGAGTTCCTCCAGACCGGCCGAGTCGACCCGCCAGTCCCACACCGAGATGCCTCCATCCACCAGAAGACGGAGCAACTCGGCCACCCGGTCGTCGCCGACATCGGCCGTGAACCGGAGGTGGTCGCGTTCCAGATGTAGCTCGTTGGCATCGCCGGCGCTGCGGAGCATCTCCTCGGCGGCGACCAGCTGGTCGGCCGGGGTCCGGACCGTTACCCGGCGGTTTCCCACCAGGGCCGAGCGGATTTCCTCCATGGTTCCCTGCGCTTTCACCATGCCGCGATCAACAATCGCCATGTGAGAGCAAACACCCTCGAGTTCGGACAGGATGTGCGAAGAGATCAGAACTGTCTTCCCCATCCGACCCAGCTCCCCGATCAACTCGCGCAGGTGGACCCGGGCCCACGGGTCGAGACCGGAGGCGGGTTCGTCGAGCACCAGCACCTGGGGGTCGTGGACGAGCGCCCGGGCCAGCGAAAGCCGCTGCTTCATGCCCCGGGATAGCGCGTTGACGTCCGCCCGGGCTTTCTCTTCGAGGTCGACCAGCGCCAGGAGATCGTTCACGACGGCCGACCGTGCCTCGGGTCGCAGACCGTGGGCTGTGGCGAAGAAATCGAGATACTCCCTCACGACGAGTCCGTCGTAGACGCCGAAGAAATCCGGCATGTATCCGAGGACTTTTCGTACCGCCCGGGGATCCAGTTCCGGATCGTATCCGGCCACGCTGACCTTGCCCGAGTCACGGGCCAGCAACGTGCTGACGAGCTCCATCGAGGTGGTCTTGCCGGCTCCGTTGGGTCCGATCAGGCCGGTGATCGAGCCCTCCTTGACGACGAGGTTGGCGTCCTTGAGCGCCATGACCGAACCGTATTGCTTCGTCACACCGTCAAACTCGATGATCATGGTGATCCCGCCGAGAGGACGAGACTGCCGGTCGGCAAGTCGAGGTCGTTGAACTGACCCCCGCTCAGCACAATCCGGGCCATCAGTTCATTGGTCGAGGAGAGGTGCCCGGCGACAGGAAAGTCGAGCGCGCCACTCGTAGCTATCAAACGTGGCCGTATCCCAGTTGTACACCTCGAGTTTGTCCACGGCAGGGATGTTTCCGGCCTGGTTCATGATCGTCGCGTTCCCAACCATCCCGGACGGAACTCGAAAACGAAGTTCGATGGCATCAGCGCCGTTGGCGTACAGCCACCCGGGATAGGAGTCAACGAAAGCGGCACCGACGATCCGTACGATCTCGCCCGGGTCTTGGGACGTCGCCCTCAAGCCCGGGGTATCGAGCGGGATAACGATCAGGGACGGGCCGTGAGCCTCTTCGTGCGAGCCGTCTACGGAAACGGTGGCGGTCAGATCCTCAGTAAACCCGAAAAAGTAGGGCCCCCCTTGCAGAACCCGTGCTTCCTGGCGGGACATGGTCTCGCTGAGCGGATAGACGCGCATCCAAGGATCCGGTCCTCGCCCCGAGAAGTCAAGATTGCCTTGCGAGAGGATGGCCTCGGCCATCACGCTCCCGCCCTGAAAGAAACCAGCCCCCGCCCGCAGGGTTGCGCTGCCGGACTGGCCCGGGTCCAGCGGGCCGGAACCCGCCCGGACGGCGTTGCCCTCGCCGATACCCCATGCCCAGAAACTCAGATCGCTTTCGTTGTGCATGGTGGCTGTGAGGCTGGTGGCGTCTGCCTCCACATCGGCACGAACCGCAATCGGGTCGGGATTCCAACGAGCGGTGGCCGTCACGGCCCCGAGATTGGGGAGCTCGAACCCCAACCGGGTCCCACCTTCGGGAGACGACCCAACCGATGCCTCAATCCGGTTGCCCTGACCGAACATCATGGAGACATCGAGCGGGGTAACACTCCACCCCACCGGCGTGTCCAGCGTGTGCTCTCCCTCCCCTCCGGCCACGATGATCATCGTTGATTGGGCCCGACTACCGAGAACGTCTTGCACCACAATCGAGGCATGCGTGACCGTCCGGTCGTCGAGTTGCGAGCGACCGGCGACCCACAGAGCCCCCACCATGACCGCGCTGATAGCAGGGATGGTGACCCAGGCCCAGTTCGCGGCGATCAAGGCGCCGCAGGATCAAGAAATTGACCGGGCCGACCAGGATCACATAGGCGGCCAGTGCGGCGAGCAACCAGGGAATCCCCGGAGTGGTTGATGCACCCCCGGCGCCGGCCGCCTCGACCATTTGGAAGCCAAACTCCTCGACAGATTGATTCGTGGACAGGCTGAGCGGGGGAACATCACGGATGATCTCTCCCCAATCGCCAATGCTGGACAGATCCTCC
>CAVQSB010000021.1:0-106773 GCA_963715305.1 uncultured Actinomycetota bacterium | reverse complement strand
CTGCCGGGTCATTGAAAGCTCGTATGCCTGACTACAACCAGGGTGTCAAAAAAGACGTTTCGGAGATCAAGTTCCTGATCCATGATCTCCGTGTGGAGCGCTTCATCGACGAGGTGATCCACTTCCACGTAGCGCTCGACACCGATCTGCAACTCTATGGGATCGTCGATCCTCTGGTCATCACCGGGGATGATCTTCGCAAACTTCGCACCCGGGCGGTCAGCCTGCGGCTGGCCTTCGAGAGCTACAGCGAATCAGTCAAGGGATTCGCGGCACCCGAGACGGTCTTATCCGTGGCCAACGAGTACGTGCAATCCATCCATGACCTTTGCGAGCTGATCCTGCACCCCATGTGGAGTCACATTGATGCAGCGTTGACCTTGCTGCCGGATGTGAGTCGCTCTGTGCGGTCCCGATCCCACTACCGCAACGTGGTCCGGTGGCTCTGCGGGGTCTACTACCGGATCGAGCACTTCTGGGCAGAACAGCGGGACGAAGAGGTGTATGAGGTCTTCGATCTCGGTGCCGACCTCGAGGACTATGTCCGCAACGTTGTGCACGGCTGGGTGACCGAGCAGAGCGCTGCCCGGGTAGAGCTGCAGATCGGGCGTCTCGACCCGGCCGTCCTCGGCGGGAACCGGCATCGATTTCGGCGCATGTACTTCAACCTGATCATGAACGCAGTTGACGCGATGAGCGGGAAGAAGGTGGGCGTGCTCCACATCGAAAACGTGCTCGACGATGGCTTCGTCAACCTTTCGGTCCGGGACGACGGTGCCGGGATGACGTCAGAGCGAATCCACCAGTTGCTCACCGACAGGGAAACTCTCGATGGCGAGCTCCATTCGCTCGGGTTTGTATTCGTTCGTCAGACCGTTGAACAGTTCGAAGGCACGTTGTCGATCGAAAGCGAGCCGGGCGTGGGGACCACCACCACCGTGCGAGTCCCTGTTCTGGAAGGCGTCGAACCACCACCGCGCAAGCGTTCGCTGTGCGAGGACTACAACCTGGCGCGGGCCGGGGACTCCATTGACGACGAGACCGCTGCCCAGCCCCGGCCGGCTCCGGTGAGCGACGAGAAAGGGGGAACCTGCGGCCACGTCATCTATTCGGACTACAAGCAATCACAGTCCGAGTTCCCGGGGTGCATCTTCGCGATGGCGGTTTCCGAAGAAGACCGACTCGAGATGCTCACGCACAAGCCCTACGAGCGATTGTGGAACATGGGACATGAGGACCTCTCCCCGATGTTCTTCGAAGCGACGATTCGGGGGCGGCTCGAAGAGGACGAAGATCGCAATCTCAGCCTGATCTTCAAGGCGCCGCAGAATGTTCGCGAGTACTTCGAGTTCAAGGAGATCCCCGACGACCGGCGCACCGCCGGCGAATACACGCGCATGGTGCACGACGAGCTCATCCGTATTGCCCGGCGACTGATAGCGACCGGGATGCCGGAAACCGTCAAGGTCGAAGTTGCGACCTGGTCGAAGTTCTTTCCTGATATCGAGGAACCCGAAGCATGCCCGCTGGCCACCTTGGCCGGACTACCCCTCAGCAGCGAGGCGTGAGCTACCAGGCGACCGGCAACCGGCCGGCTTGCTTGATTCCTACATCTGTTCCGGGTCGATGGCGAACAGGTTCTCCTTGCCGGCCGTGATCGGCCCCAGCAAGGCAGTTCCGAGCGGCAGCAACTGCTCGGCGTAGAACCGGGCGGTAGCGATCTTGGCCTCCAGGAATTCCTTGTCGGAGTCGCCTTTCGCCAAGAGCCGTGACGCGGTCAGCGCCGACTTGGCCAGGAAGTAGCCGCCCGCGACCGTGCCGAGCATGTTCAGGTACGGGGTAGCGCCTGCGGCGGCCTGGTTGGGGTCCTGCATGCCGTTCATGGCCAGCCAACCGGTCGCCTGTTCCAGAGCGGCGACCCCGTCGGCGAGCAGGTTGCGCATCGAATTGAACCGTTCGCCTTCGGCGGCCAGCTCGCCGTCGATCGCCTTCATCTTGCCGATGAAGCCCATGATGGCTGCGCCTCCGCCTGCGGGAAGTTTGCGTCCGATGAGGTCAAGCGCCTGGATCCCGTTGGTGCCCTCATAGATCGCTCCAATGCGAGCATCCCTGTAGAACTGGGGCATGCCACTTTCCTCGATGTAGCCCATGCCACCGAAGACCTGGATCGCCATGGACGCAACCTCGATCCCGAGATCAGTCGCCCACGCTTTCGAGACCGGGGTGAGCAAGTCCGCGTAGAGCCCGTACTCCTTGCGGACTTCTTCGTCCGGGTGAGCTCTGGCCATATCCATGGCGAAGGCATTCTCGAGCACCAATGCCCGCATCGCTTCTACCTGCGCCTTCATCGTCATCAGCATTCGGCGCACATTGGCATGTCCGATGATCGGGGTCACTTCGTCCTTCGGTGCTCCAATCGGGCGGCCCTGAATCCGCTCCCGGGCGTAGGCGAGAGCGTTCTGGTAGGAGATCTCGCCGACGGCAACTCCGCTCAGTCCCACTGCCAGTCGAGCGTTGTTCATCATGGTGAACATGTACCGCATGCCCTGTCGCTCTTCGCCGACGAGGTAGCCGATCGATCCTTCTCCCTCGTCGCCGAACGACAGCACGGCAGTCGGGCTCGCTTTGATGCCCATCTTGTGTTCAAGTGACACGGTCTTCACGTCGTTGAAGGGTCCGACCGAACCGTCCTCGTTCACCACGTACTTGGGTACGACGAACAAGCTGATTCCTTTCGTCCCGGGCGGAGAGTCCGGGGTGCGGGCCAGCACCAGATGGATGATGTTGTCGGTGAGATCGTGGTCTCCGAAGCTTATGAAAACCTTGGTCCCTTTGACCCTCCATGTCCCGTCACCGGCAGGGGTTGCCTTGGTCGTCAACGCGCCAACGTCTGAACCGGCGTGCGCCTCGGTCAGACACATCGTTCCCGTCCACTCGCCGCTGACCAGGCGTCGGATATACGTCTCTTTGATCTCTTCGGATCCGTGCTCCAGCAGCGCATCCACGGCTCCCTGGGTGAGCCCGGGGGCCATGGCCAGGCTGGTGTTCGTTGCGTTGATGATCTCTCCCAAGGCGGTCACGATCGTGGCGGGCATGTTGCCACCGCCGTACTGCTCGGGGAAGGGGATCCCCAGCCAACCCGCTTGGGCCATTCTCTGAAATGCGTCCTTGAACCCCTCCGGGGTCTTGACGACGCCGTCGCGGAGGTGCGAGCCCTCGATATCCCCGCTGCGATTGAGCGGGAACCACACGTCGGTCAAGAACTTTCCGGCCTCATCGAGGATGGCGTCGACGAACTCCTGCTCCACGTGCTCATATCCGGGGAGGGCGGCTAGTCCATCGAGTCCGATCAGGTGGCGCAGCACGAAGCGCAAATCCTTGAGCGGGGGGCTGTAGACAATCATTGGTCCCTTCCTTTTTTTAAGTGGTTGGGGTTGTCGACGTGGCCGGACATCACCCGTAACAGTGTCCCGGATCGGTCTCCAGGGACACAATGGGACACAAGTGTGTAGCTTGCCACAGTTTGCATTTTCGGTCATTTTGCTTGCAATTGCAAACTTCTGAGCGCGAGGGCAAGTAATTCCCGGGTTTCGGGCGGCGCTCCGCGCTAACTTCCCACGAGGTCTGTCGAGCAATGGATCGGTCCTTCTTAGGCGGTGACCGCACGTGCCCGACAGTGTCCTAGGTTTGACCTCGAGGAACGATCAATGATCCCAATTCGGCAGTACTGGAGTCTCCTGGTGGACTACCTGCGCCCCCACTGGTGGCGGGTGGTCTTGCTGGCCGCGATCTTGCTGACCGGGATTGCTTTCCAACTGATCAATCCGCAAATCGTCAGGAGCTTTATCGACCAAGCCATCGCCGGGGCGGAACAGTCCACGCTCGTCCGCCTGGCACTCACCTTCGCCGCTCTGGCTGTTGCCCACCAGGGCTTGTCGGTGATCGCGACCTATCTGGCCGAGAACATCGGTTGGGCGGCTACCAATGAACTGCGCGGGGATCTGGCCGAGCACTGTTTGCGTCTGGACATGGGCTTCCACAAGACCCGCACGCCCGGTGAAATGATCGAGCGCATCGACGGAGATGTAACCGCCCTGTCCAACTTCTTTGGACAATTCGTGATCCACGTTGTGGGCAACCTGATTCTGCTGATCGGCATCGTCGTTCTGCTCTTCCGGGAGAACCTCCTCGTCGGACTGGGTATCAGCATCTTCGCCTCCGTTGCACTGGTTGCCATGGTCGGTATTCAGAACGTTGCATTGCCATGGTGGAAACGGGTGCGTCAGCGCAGCGCCGAGTTCTACGGATTCCTGGGAGAGCAACTCGGCGGCACCGAGGACATTCGTTCCAACGGGGCCACCGGTTTCTTCCTCCGTCGGTTTACCGAGCACTTGAGAAACTGGCTGCCGGATGCCGTGCGTGGCTTCATGGGCTGGGCGGTGCTGTGGTCCACCAACATCGTGGTGTTTTCCGTCGGCACCGCCTTGGTCTTCTGGTTGGGCTCGCGTTTGTTCGGAGAAGGAACGCTGACCATCGGTTCGGTGTACCTGGTGTTCACCTACACCGAACTGCTGCGCCAGCCGCTTGATCGGATTCGGCACCAGATGGAGGATCTGCAGAAGGCCGGAGCCGGCATGTCCCGGGTTGAAGACCTTCTGGCTCTGACCTCGCGGCTCGAAGCGGACGGGACGACCCGGCTGCCGCGAGGTCCCCTGATGGTCGAGTTCGATGCCGTGACCTTCGCCTACCAGGACGGCGCGGAGGAGCGGGGCGAAGTGGTGCTCGACGAGGTTACGTTCCGGGTCGCTCCCGGCCGGGTCGTCGGAGTCCTGGGTCGCACGGGGAGCGGCAAGACCACACTCGCTCGTTTGCTAACCCGGCTCTACGACCCCATCACCGGCCGGGTGTTGATCGGGGGTGTCCCGGCCCTGGCTTCCTCAACGGAAGATCTGCGGACGCAGGTCGGAATGGTTACCCAGGACGTCCAGTTGTTTCGGGCCAGTGTTCGAGACAACCTGACCTTCTTCGATCCCGACGCATCCGATGAAGCGATCATGAGCGTATTGACCGATCTCGGGTTGGCCGAATGGGTTCGTACGTTGCCCGATGGTCTTGACACGTCATTGGAATCCGGCAGCGGTGGACTATCGGCAGGCGAAGCTCAGCTGCTGGCGTTCACACGGATCTTCCTCAAGGATCCTGGCCTGGTCATTCTCGACGAGGCATCATCGCGACTGGATCCGGCCACAGAACAACTGATCGAGCGGGCGGTCGACAGGTTGTTGGAGAATCGGACCGGAATCATCATCGCCCATCGCCTGGCCACCGTGACGAGGGCCGACGACGTCTTGATTCTGGACGCCGGCCGGGTCATCGAGTTTGGCGAGAGAGTGGCATTGGCTGCCGATCCGGATTCGCGATTCTCTCAGTTCCTGCGGGTCGGTCTCGAGGAGATGCTGGCATGAAGACCTCAGCCCGCGCCACGGTGCCTACGTTCAAGCTCATGGTGGGGATGGTGAAGTTCGCCCCCTGGCGGTACGCTGGCAACGCCATTCTGTGGACCCTCGTGTGGGTCATGCCCGTGATTCCCGGCCTGATCAGCAAGGAGTTCTTCGACGGGTTGACCGGCGAAGCTTCGGTTTCCTTCGATGTCAACACCCTGATCGCGTTCATGGGCGCCTACGGATTGGCCCGGGTGGGACTGGTGGCCGTTGCGATGCTCAGTGATGTGAACTTCCGGTTCCGCATTGGTTCCTTGCTGCGTCGCAACATGATCGGGCGGATCCTCTCACTGCCTGGTGCTCGCGCCGTTCCCGATTCCCCCGGCGAGGCCATCAGCCGGTTCCGGGACGAGGTCGAGCATGTCGAAGAGGCGATCGATCTCACGGTCGACATGGTCGGCACCGTGGCGTTCTCGACCGTGGCCGTAGTCGTGCTTGCATCAATCAACGCCCAGATTACGCTGTTCGTGTTCGCCCCTCTGGTACTGGTCATTGTGATTGCAGAGCGGGCCGGAACCAGGATCCGCGAATACCGCCAGGCGGCCCGGGAGGCTACGGGCCGGGTTACCGGCGCCATCGGCGAGATGTTCGGGTCCGTGCAGTCGATCAAGGTGGCCGGCGCCGAGGACCAGATGATCGGCAACTTTCGAGTCCTGAACGAGGCCCGTCGCACAGTGATGGTGCGCGACCGGGTTCTGAACTCCATTCTCGAATCTGTGTTCTGGAACACGGTCAACATCGGCACGGCCATCATTTTGGTTTTGGCGGCCGGGGCCATGCGATCAACCGGCGTGGGGGCCGAATTCACGGTTGGCGATTTTGCCCTGTTTGTGTACTTCCTGACGTTTGCGACCGACGCCGTTCACTTTGTCGGCATCTTCATCGCCCGATTCCGCCAGGCAGGGGTTGCTTTCGAGCGGATGACCGAATTGTTGCAGGGTGCTCCTCCGGAGACACTGGTAGTGCCACGCGAGCTCGAACTGACCGGCACGTTGTCGGCTGTTCCGCCCCCACCGGAACGTGAGGAGCTCAGGTCGCTCGAGGTGCGGGGACTCTCCTATCTGTACCCGGGGTCCGACTCCGGCATTGCCGATGTCGACCTGCATATTCGGCGGGGCAGCTTCACCGTCGTCACCGGCCGGATCGGCTCCGGGAAGACCACCCTCTTGCGGGCGTTGCTGGGGCTCCTCGATCCGGACCGGGGCGAGGTCCACTGGAATGGCCGGATGGTCGAGGACGCGGCTTCGTTCTTTGTTCCTCCGCGGACGGCGTACACACCACAGATACCGCGGCTCTTCTCCATGTCATTGAGAGAGAACTTGCTGATGGGATTGGAGAAGAGCGATGATGAGCTGACCGTTGCTCTTGCGTCGGCCGTTATGGAACAAGATCTCGGTGCCATGGCTGAAGGTCTCGACACCAAGGTCGGCCCGCTCGGCGTTCGACTTTCTGGAGGTCAGGTGCAACGCACCGCCGCCGCCCGAATGTTCGTCCGCCGCCCGGAACTGTACGTCTTCGACGACCTCTCGAGTGCGCTTGACGTAGAAACGGAAAAGGCTTTATGGGAACGGCTGTTTGCCGACCACGACGTGGTTACGAGCCTGGTCGTTTCGCACCGCCGACCGGCCCTGCGGAGAGCCGACCAGATCATCGTGATGAACGAGGGTCGGATTGAAGGGGTGGGAACGCTGGATGAGTTGTTGCAGAGCAGTGAAGAACTGCAGCGCCTCTGGTCGGAGGAACCGGGTGAAGAAAGCGGGACGATTTCGGCCCCGGTTTGAGTCTGTCTCGGACGGCGGCTCGAATGGGCGATGTCGAAACCAGGTAACCACGCAGGTTCGGTGAGGTCGAATTACCATCGATCAGTAGGTCGTGGAGTCTCTCAGGAGGTTGTGCTCAATGTCGGATAGAAGTGTTGGCGATCGGGTCAAGGGTGGCGTAACCAAGCTGTTGAAAGGCACCGGCAGCATCGTTGAGGGGGCGGCAAGCGTTGTCAAAGAAGCAACGGTATCGACGTTCTCCAATGCCGGTGAAATCGCGACCGGCCTCACCAGCACGGTTGCACAAGTAGCCAACGGAGCCTTCACAGCCGTCGGCGATGTTGGAACGGGGCTGGTCCGTACTGCTAAAGGCCTGGTGGTCGGTGTGCTCCAGGGCGTCGGCGAAGTTGCCACCGTCACCGTCGGGGTTCTCTCCGACACCGTACGGGCCGCCCTCAAGGGCACCGGCGACGTCGGTGCCGACGTGACCAAGACCGCTCGCGGCATCGCCGAAGGCCTGATCGTTGCGACCCGTGACACCGGTGTGGGTCTGGCCGAAGGCGCTGTGGCGCTGGGCCGCTCCACCATCGCCGGCGTCAAGGACATCGGCGGCGACGTGATCGGCACCGCATCGGCCACCGTATCCGGTGCAGCAGTTGGCGCTTCTGATATCGGTGGAGACGTCCTCTCAGCCATTCGCAACACCGCCAAGGGACTGGTCAGTGGTGCCGGCGAAGTGGGTGTCGAAGTAGTTGATGTCGTTAAAGGCGCCATCACCGGAGCTGTCGGCGGAGCCAAGGAAATCGGCCTGAGTGTTGAAGATGCCGCCTCGGCGGCGGCCACCGGCGCCTTTGAAGCAGCCGAGAAGATCGGAGAGTCTGCCGTTCATGCCGTTCGGGATGTTGCTGCCAGCGGCGTTGGCGGCGTCAAGGCCGTTATTACCGGCCAAACGGACAACTAGAGAACCTGCCATCGATGGGGCCGGTGCCTGCGGGCGCCGGCCCTCTTGACGGTCGGACCCGCCCGTGGGGTCGTTAGCATCCGCATGCGCAGCAAGGAGAGAATGTGAAGGTTGGGTTTGCCGTAAACAATGTCGAGACCGAAGAACCGGTGTATACCACCACCCGTCTCGGTCAAGCCCTCGTAAACAAGGGCCACGAAGCATGGACGATGGGAGTCGGCGACCTCGCCTACGACCCCGACGAGAGTATCCGGGCCCGGGCCGTCCGACCCCCGAAGAGTCGTTACACCACTCCTCAGGCCTATTTGACCGACCTCCAGTCGAAGAAGGCTCGCACCGAGCGCATCACAGTGGACGACCTCGATGTGCTGATGCTTCGCAACGATCCCTCAACCGAAAAGGGCAGGAGGGAATGGGCCAAGACCGCTGCGGTTGATTTTGGGCGGATGGCCATGCGGCGCGGCGTGATCGTGCTCAACGATCCGGTCGGCCTGGCCAAAGCTGCGAACAAGATGTACTTCCAGAGCTTTCCCGAAGAAGTCCGACCGAAGACACTTATCACCCGCAACCGCGACGAGATCAAGGAGTTTGCCCGGGAGATGGACGGGCACATCGTGCTGAAGCCCTTGCAGGGTTCCGGAGGCGAAGGTGTCTTTCTGGTGCGTCCCGACGACATGGCCAACATCAATCAGATGATCGAAGCCGTGAGCCGCGACGGGTATGTGATTGCCCAGGAATACTTGACACGCGCCGAGGAAGGCGACACTCGGCTCTTCGTTATGAACGGTCAACCCCTCCGCCACAAGGGCCGTTATGCGGCCTTCCGGCGGATCCGACGCGGTGGCGACATGCGATCGAACGTGCACGCCGGGGGGGTCATCGGCAAGGCAACGATTGACGACGATGCGCTCCGACTCGCCGAAATTGTTCGTCCCAAATTGGTCCAGGACGGCATGTTCCTGGTCGGTTTGGACATCGTCGGCGACAAACTGATGGAGATCAATGTGTTCAGCCCCGGTGGTCTGGGTAGTGCCCAGAAGCAGGAGGGTGTGAACTTCACGGAAGCGGTGGTTCACGCCCTCGAACAGAAGACCGAATACGCCAGGTACTACCGCCGTACCTTCGTCAATCACGAAATGGCGACACTGTAATGGAGGAAACCATGGAAACCCGCCCGGCTTGGACTACCGAGCGTGGGGAGATGCCGATAGTGGCTACTGCCATCCATGCGGGGCACGAGACGCGGCCGGAGGTGGCAGGCCTTCTCGCCGTGTCGGAGGCAGACCGTTTTCGGGAAGAGGACCCCTTCACAGATCGATGGACTCCCATCGTCGACAACCGGTTGGTGGTGCACAGGTCGCGATTTGAAGTCGACCTCAACCGACCCCGCGAGAAGGCCGTGTACCTGGAGTCTGAAGACGCGTTCGATCTGAAGGTGTGGAAAGAAGCGCCCTCCGCCGCGGTTGTCGATGGGTCCCTGGCCATTTACGACGACTTCTATGCGGAATTTCGCAATCTGTGCGATGAGTTGGAAGCTGCCCACGGGCGGTTTGTGGTCCTGGATCTGCACTCGTACAACCACCGCCGCAATGGTCCGGATGCCCCGGTCGACAACCCCGCCAAGAATCCTGAAGTCAACGTGGGAACCGGATCGTTGGATCGGAAGCGATGGGGAGGACTCGTGGACCGGTTCATGAAGGACGTTGCCGGGACGCCGTTCGAAGGCGGGCATCTCGATGTCCAGGAGAATGTTCGATTCAAGGGCGGATATTTGAGCCGCTGGGTTCACGAGAATTACCCGACCTCGGGTTGTGCGCTCGCCATTGAGGTCAAGAAGATCTTCATGGACGAGTGGACCGGTCAGGAAGACGAGGCGGCGGTGGTGAGCATGCTCGAGGTGCTGCGGGCCGCGATTCCCGGCTTGTTGGACGAGGTGGGCGGATCCGCCTGATCGGGATCAGTGATCGGTCAAATCTGCCAGGTTGAGGCCTTGCCGTACCTGCTCGATGCGATAGTGCGTATCGGGTAGATCGAGATACGACGGCCGCAAGGGCGGCGGGGTCAGAATGTGCCGCCGGAGCAGTTCTTCGATGATCGGAGCGTGATCGGCGGCCATCTTGCCGACGAACAGGGTTTCGAGGCGCCCCCCTCCCTTGAGGTAGTCCATCACCTTGAGAAGGCCACGGAGGTAGACCGCATCTTTGATGAACCCGCCACCACGATGCACGCGCGATCGAGATCATGTACGCCGTGCGCGCCGAGAAACCGTGTTCGTCGCGCAGCAAGAAGAAGGTGTCCATGAAGGCGGCACCGTCGATGACGGTTCGAGCAGCCAGTACCCGTCCCGCCAGCGTTCTCAGGCGGGCGGGGGTGAGCCCCCCGACCAGGTATTCCGCAAAAACCGCCAAACCCTCCTGTAGTTCGTCGTGGTGGGCGAGACCGCTGGCCAGCAATCGGAAAGGCTGAGCGCGACCGTTCCAGTAGGTGACCACGTGGGTTCCCGCCTCGTGCTGGATGAGAGGCTCCACCCGCCCCGCCGGAAAACTCATTCCAGATCCGACCAACAGATCGCCGGACGAAACCATCAGAGAAACGATGTCGTCGCGGACGATCACTCTGCCCGTCATCGCCGGGTAGATCGCTCGATATGCCTCGAATTCTGATTCGGCTCTCGCGGCGAACGCAGTTGCGTTCACCTTGCGTCCGCGATTGCCCGATGACCGTCCGTCCAGGAGCCCCGTTATGGAACCCGCCAGTTCCACCAGGTGCGAGTCAACGTCGCCATATAGGGCAATGCTGGTCGGCAGGAAGCGGGGACGTTCCCGCTCTCCGATCAACGTGATCTTGAGGTCCAGTTCGCGCTGTTTCTCCCGAAAGACATACTCGAGGGAGGGGTCTTCGATCCGTTCTATCTTGGCGTTGTAGATAGCCCTTTTGAGGAGGGCGGGGTCGATCGATCGAGGCCGGTAGCGGAATCGGGGTGGCTTCGTGTAGCGGGATCTCTGCAGGGCTCCAAACGCTTCCTGCGCATTGACCGGGGTAACCGTCATCAGCAGATCGAACGACTCCGCCACCGTGCTGAGCGCATTGTCCACGTCAACGACGGCCCGCACGAAGGTACGGCGGCCGAGCGCCTGGAAGTGGAGTGGCCGGTGCGCGGTTTCCGACCGGGCGAACTCGAAGGCGGTGCGGCGGAACACGGTGTCCATCTTGCGGCCCAGCGAGCTTTGCAGAAGGGGGAATAGCTCGCCGGTTGCGGCATCGCGATAGATCGGTGCCACCTCGATGCCCACATACCGGGTCGAGAGTTCGCGAGCCCGCTGCGGAGCAAGCAGCGGAGGCAAGCCGGGTGGAGCCGGGCGTCCGCCCGGTTCGATCGAAACCTTCGCATTGCGTTTCATGATCCGGACCCCGGTGAGCGAGGACGAGAGACGCTCAACGGTCGTCGAATCCGCCCAGTTCTTGTCGACCAGTACCCGAAACGATGCAGGTTGCGGGTGGGTTGCCTCGCCCGCATCGTCGGCACCCCAGATCTCAACGATCAGAAATCCGCCGAAGGCGCCGCTGAGCACTTCGGAGATTCGCTCAACCAACCGGCTGGTCCAACCACGCGCCCGCACGCGAGCGGGAGCGATCAGGTAAGAGGCTTCACCGGCCACGAGCCCGGCAATGACCGGATCGATCGACGTGCCCGATGGGCGGTACACGAACAGAAACGGGAGTTGCCGGTCGATGTGGATCCGTCCGCCGGGAGGCAGCGTCCTGCGGACTTGCCTGCCACCGGCGATCCGATCGGCAATGTCTTCGATCAGTTGGTCGGTGAGGCGGGTTGGTGGGGTGGCGGCCATCGATCATCCCGGGGATTGAGTTTCAACGGCAGTGTAGGGACGGGCCGGGGCGATACCGTCCCTCATCCGTTCCCGGTTCAACCGCTTCTGTCGGTCCGGCGGGCAGTCCGCTGCTGCACCAGCGATTTCCGCAGGCCGACGATCGGCCCGATCCCCAAGGCGGCAATTCCTGCTCCCAGAAGTGCAGCAATGGCGAATCCATCGCCGACCGCCCGGGCGGTTTCGCTCGCCGCGGTGCCACCCATCCCCGCCAAGAGACGCTGGACCTCGTCGACGTTACCTACCCGGCGGGCTACCACCAGCAGAATGAGGGAGCCGCCCAGCGCCGGTCCGACCGCGAACCCCTGACTCCGGGCGAACTGGTGAGCGGCGGTCGCGCGACCGAAGGATTGGTCCGGGGTAGCCGCTCGCAACAACGTCAGGCCTGCATTGGTTGCCGTTCCCACTCCCGAGCCGGCGAGGACCAACAAGGTGAAGACCACCCACAGCGGAGCCGCGGCTGCGGCGGCGGCCGCCAACCCGAGCAAACTCGGGATCGTCACCATGAAGCCGGACAGGGTCAGCGATGTTTCCGGCACCCGGTCCGACAACCGTCCGGCCACGTTGGCACCCAGGGTCCAACCCACCGTGAAGAACAACACCGACCAGGCGGTAAGGCCGGGACCGGCTCCGCGGGCTGCCCGCACATAGAGGGGGACGTAGGTTTCGGCGGCGATAGCACCGGCCAGGAGCAGACCGATCCCGAGCCCCAGACCGAGGTAGGGCTGCCGGGCCAAATGTTCCAGGCGTAGTACGGGCGTCTCGGTCCTGCGAGCATGCTGCCAATAGAGGTATCCGACCGCCGCCATCAGAGCCCCTGCTACTGCCGACCAGATGTCGAGCCGGTCGACCCCGACCACCATGGCGATGGAAAACACGGTCAGCAGGAGTACGCCCCGGCCGTCGACCTTGATCTGCCGTTCGCCCGCTGGTCCCGGCAGGACCTTCCACCCGGCTGCCAGTGCCGCCAGGCCGAGCGGGACACTCACGAGGAATATCCATCGCCAGTTGAGAGCAGTCAGCAGGAGGGCCGCGATTCCTGGGCCGGCCACCCCCATCGCCCCCCAGACCGTGGCGTTGGCGGCGAAGGCCCGGCCGACCAAACGGGCGGGATAGACGAGACCGACGGCCGCCAGACCGACAGCCGAGATCAGGCCCGCCCCCGCCCCCTGCACGATCCGGGCCATGATCAGCAGCGGCATCGTCGAAGCCGCGGCGGCACCGATGCTGGCGGCCACGAAGATCGCGACCGCCCACCTGAAGATGATGCGCGCCCCGATCCCGTCGACGAGAGGTCCTGCAATCACCGTCGACACACTCGAGGTCACGATGTATCCGGTGATCACCCAGGGCAGCAGAGCTACTTGCCCCAGATCGGCGGCGAGTTCCGGGATGGCGGCCGTAACTGCCAGCGCCTGAAACGCCACCAGGGCGGTCGTGGTGAAGATGGCCAACGAAGCAGGTAAGAGCTGACGGGACAGCACACCGATCGGACGAGAACTCACCGGAGCAGCTTACGCCCGTTGGATAGCGTCACTGAGCGAGACGCTTTCCGATCTCGTTCGACATCTCCTACCTGCCACAATGCCACCATGCTCTTTACGACGGCAGACCTCTGCGACCAATATGGAGACGCCGTGCGGGTCGCCGAGCCGGTCTTCCGCGATTTCGGTTTTCGCAAAGCGTTCTTCGGACCGGTGACCACGGTGCTCGCACCCTGTGACAACAGCCTTGTGGCTGCCGCCCTCGACGAGACCGGGGCAAGCAGGGTGCTCGTCATCGACGGCGGGGCGGTCTCCGACTGCGCGCTCCTCGGTGATCGGCTGGCGTTTCTTGCGTACCAGCACAATTGGTCGGGGGTGGTTGTGAACGGATCGGTGCGCGACCTCGGTGAGTTGCAGTCCATCGACATCGGGATCAAGGCTCTCGGTACCTATCCGCGCCGGAGTATCAAGTCGGGCCGGGGTCAACGCGACATCCCGGTTACCTTTGCCGGCGTGCTGTTCCGGCCGGGAGACTGGGTGTACGCCGACCAGGATGGCCTCATCGTCACGGATGCAAAGCTGACCTGATTGCCCCCGGTCGGGCTGAGCAGCAGCTAGGTCCCTCGCCATTTCTCGAGGGTGGCCTCGATCTCGCTCTTCACCGCCTGCAGTACCGCCCGTCGATCCTCGTCGGGGCTGCGGGGGATCGGGTCACCAAAACGCATCCGCACGGTGGTGCCGAAGGGCACCGGGTACGCCTTGTGGCGGAGCAGCTCCCACGATCCGTCGACGGTGGCAGGAATTACTTCCAAATCAGGAGCGGCTTCCATGAGTTCCAGCGCTCCGCCGTACTTGAAGCGTTTGAGCCGGCCATCGCGCGATCGGGTCCCCTCCGGGTAGATGACAACCGCGACCTTGCGCCGTTGGGCGTCCTCAGCCAGTGCATGGATCGCCTGTTTTGCCTGGCCAGGATCATTGCGGTCGATCAGGGCGTTACCACCATGGGTCAGGTTGAAGGAGATGCTGGGGATCCACCTTCCGAGTTCCTTCTTGGATACGTATTTGGGGTAATTGCTGAACAGCAAACCTCCGACCAGGGGGATATCGAATAGGCTTTGATGGTTCGAAACGATGAGATATCCGGTCCGCGGCTTGATGGCCGGCGACCGTTCGACCTTCAGCCGGGTGCCGCAGATGCGAAAGACCCCCAGCAGGACCCACTGCATGATCCCCATCGTGATTTCCATGGGGCGGAGACCGAAGAGCCTGGCCAGACGGGCGATTGGCTCAAAAACCGCCAGCGTCAAACCAAAGGCCATGAGGAATGGAACAGTGAAAACCCAATCGAGGATGCGTTTCATAACGTTCGTCTACTGTACCGGGTGGCTTTGATCGGCGGCCGTGTGAACTCAGGCAAAAATGCTGCTTCATCCAGATTGCCGGAGGCTCCGTAGAGTGTTTGACAATCGGGAGAGGAATAGATGGCATCGACAGTAGAAGTAACCGACGCGACCTTTTCGCGCCTGCGCCTCTGGAATTGGGTGATGGGGGCGCTTCACGCTATTCAGGGAGCGGCCGTGGTGGCTCTGGCCACCGATTTCGCCCTTCCGGTGACCGCAGCCTTCCCCGAAGGCCCTCCCGGGACCCCGGCGGAGGTATCGACGCTGTTTGAGATCTCCATCGCCTGGGGAGTGGCGGGTTTCCTCTTCCTGTCGGCCTTCTTCCACTTCCTGATTGCCAGTGTGGGCGCCGGACGGTACCGCGATCAGCTTTCTCGCGGACAGAATCATTTCCGCTGGGTTGAGTATTCGATTTCCTCGTCGGTGATGATCGTATTGATCGCCATGCTGACGGGTATTTCGAGCATCGCCGCGTTGATTGCTCTGTTCGGAGTCAACGCCGGGATGATCTTCTTCGGCTCGGTGCAGGAGCGCTATGAAGAGCCTGGTGGGTCCCTATGGCCGTTCTGGATGGGCAGTGTGCTCGGTATCGTACCGTGGGTTGCCATCGGTGTGTATCTGGTTTCCCCCGGTAGCGAGGCTCAGCCCCCCGGCTTCGTTTACGGCATCTTCTTCTCGCTCTTTGTGTTCTTCAACAGCTTCGCTCTCACCCAGTGGGCGCAGTACAAGCAGGTCCGTCGGTGGAAGAACTACCTGACGGGCGAGCGGACCTACATCCTACTCAGCCTGCTTGCCAAGTCGGCTCTGGCCTGGCAGGTATTTGGAGGGACGCTGGCTCCGACGGGCTGATCGAATCTGGTTCCGGGTGCCGCCCGTAGGCTGGGAAGATGCAGTTCGATGTCGCAGCCATCCTCTTCGACAACGACGGTGTCCTGGTCGATTCGCACGATCTGGTCGAAGCGGCCTGGCGCCTCCTCGCCGAAGAATTCGATCTGCGGATTGAAGTTCTCCTCGGTGAACTGGCCGGAGTGCGGGCGGCCGACACCCTTGGCGGACACCTGGACCCGGAGCAGGCCGGGGCAGCCGTCGCCCGCCTGGAAGATATCGAGGTTGACCTGGCGGCCCAGACGCCCCTCAAGGCCGGGGCAAGCGAACTGACCGTTCGTCTGCCCCGAACCGTCCTGGGCCATCGTTACCTCAGCCAGCCGCCGGTTGGCGGAAGCCCGCTGGAGTGGTGCCGGTCTCGCGAGTCCCGCGGTGACCGTAACGGCGGACGACGTCGAGAAGGGCAAGCCGAGTCCCGAACCGTTTCTTACCGCAGCACACCTGCTCGGAGTCCCTCCGGGCCGGTGCGTTGTGTTCGAAGATTCGGCCAGTGGGGGAATGGCTGCGCGGTCGGCAGGCACGATACCGATCGCCGTCGGCAGTCAGGTCTGGCCGTTTGCGCCCGCCGCCCGCATTGACGATCTCACGTCCGTGACCGTGGCGGTGCCTTTGACCGGTGGCGTTGCACTCACCCTGTCTGGCTAGCAGGTCGGCACATGGCCCACCCGGGAGGGGTTGACGCCTTATCATTGCCCAGGAGTCGAGAAGAGGGCGAGGTTTTCGAGATGGAGGATATTCCCTGGGCTGCCCTCGCCCCGGTGTTGGTGCTTCTGGCTGGATTTGTCATCTATTGCCTGGTCGATCTATCTCGATCTGACGTTCAGCACCTCCCCAAGTGGGCGTGGGCAGTGATCTGCGTGATTTCGGTGCCGGTGGGTGGCATCCTGTATCTAACGGTTGGCCGGGTGCCGCGCGTCACATGATCGTTCGTACGCACCAGCTGCGAAAAGACTACGGATCGACGGTTGCCCTCCGGAACGTTGGCCTGGAAGTCCCCTCCGGTTCGGTGTACGGACTGGTCGGTCCCAACGGAGCTGGCAAGACCACATTGCTCGCCATCCTCGCGGGACTGCGGAAGCCGACCTCCGGATCCGTCGAGGTTCACGTGGAGTGGTCCAGGGTGGCCGTCCTACCCGACACCCCGCAGTTCGATTCGTGGCTGACCGGCCGAGAAGTCGTCGACCTGGCCCGTACCTTGACCGATCCATCCGTGCCTTCCGACCGGGTCGACGAAGTGCTCGAACAAGCGGGTCTGGCCGACGCGGCGCACCGAGTCGTCGGGGGCTACTCGCGCGGCATGTTGCAGAGACTGGGGGTGGCTTCCACGGTCGTGGGGCGCCCGGCGTTGCTGATGTTGGATGAGCCGTCCTCGGCCCTCGACCCGGCCGGTCGGAGAGAAGTGCTCGACCTGGTCGCCCGCCTACGGGGCGAAGCAACGGTGATCTTCAGCAGCCACATCCTCGGCGACGTGCAGGAGGTATGTGACACGGTCGGCATTCTGCGAGCGGGGGAGTTGTTGTTTCAGGGGCCGCTCACCGAATTGCTCGTCGGCAGTGCGGTCCCCGCGGATCGACTTCGTGTGCGACCGCCAGGCGATCGGGCCGTTGAAGCGCTTCGCCGGGCTCCGTGGGTGCGGTCCGTAGAAGAGGTGAGTCCGGACGAGCTGCGGATCCTGGTCGAGACGGTCGAAGCCGCTGAGCAGAACCTCGCCACCTCCCTGGCCGGGACCGGCGTCCGGATCGTGTCGTTTGGTCCGGAGGCCGCCACCCTCGAACAGGTCTTCCTGGAGTTGACCTCATGAACCTGTGGAGACTGGAGTGGTTGCGGCTGGTTCGAACGAAGCGATGGATCGCGCTGGTCGGGATCTACGTCTTCTTCGGTCTGCTCGGGCCGCTCTCGGCGCGCTACGTGGGTGAGATTGTCGAACGCTTCGGTGGTGGGGTCCAGGTGACGTTCCCACCCCCGATCCCGGCCGACGGAATGATCCAGTACGTGTCCAATGTCTCTCAGATCGGCCTCCTGGTGGCCGTCGTGGTTGCCGCCGGTGCTCTGGCCTTTGACGCCAAACCCGAGATGGGGGTGTTCCTGCGAACCCGGGTATCGCGGGTTTGGGACATCCTCGTGCCTCGCCTGGTGGTCACATTTCTGGCCATTGGCGGCTCGTTTGTGCTTGGGGCTCTGGCGGCCTGGTACGAGACGGTTGTGCTGATCGGCAGTCTTCCGGTAGGGGGGACGCTGGCCGGGATCGGCTACGGGCTGCTGTACCTGGCGCTGGTCGTTGCCATCGTCGCAGTGGTCGCGAGCCGCGCCAAGAACGTTCTCGGGGCCGTCATGATCACGATCGTTGTGCTGCTGGCGATGCCCATCATCGGGATCGTCGAGGCCATCGGTGAGTGGCTTCCCAGCCATCTGGTCGGGGCCCTCGCGGGTATTCCGGGTGGTACCGCCATCGATGCCTACCTGCCCGCCGCCGCCGTGACGGTGGTCTTGATCGGACTCTCTCTGTGGTTGGCCGTTCGATGGGCGGCGGCTCGGGAGCTCTGAGACCGGGGCCGGTCAGCGTTTCCAGGTACGGACGGCAGCCTCCAGTTCCTGCGGTCGCTGCGAGCCGATCAGAACCTTGCGTCCATCGTTGAGCAGTAACTGGAGGCCCTCGTTGCCGTCGACGATGTAGGCCTTGCCTTCCCGTCCCCAGCGGATACCTCGTCCCCCGTACTCACGGATGGCCCGATACGTCCTTGTTTGATACGAAGCGATGGTTTCGTAGGGGATAGGTTTCCACCGGAAGGGGAAAAACCGGATGTAGAGCCCGTCCGAGCGGACCTCAGTGATCAACCGGGCCGACAGTATGAAGGCGACCATTCCGACCACCAGGACGGTCGTACCGATTCCGGTGGCCAGCAGCCCGCCGTCAGACATGGGTCTGTCTCCCCACGGTGTGCCTTCGATCAACTGCACGTAGATGCCGTATCCGAACAGACCGACCGTGCCGAGCGCGCTCACCAACAGCAGCGTCCAGAGCCACCATTGCCGAAAACCCTGCACCTCACGAAAACTGGCCGATCCACCGTCCACGTGTTCAGCATATCGTGGTCAGGGCGCGAGAAGACCCGGAGACACTTCATCGTTTCCGATGCCGTGAGAGGACCAGCTCACGGGTCTCCAGGTCTCGGTGGTCCGGATTCGAGTCGCCACCTATCCCGTTCGGGAAAGGCGACGCTATGGCCGCCTTAGCGTCCGGCCACCTCCAGAGTCCTACAAGAACTTTCAGACAATGCGGACCACCTCCTTTCTCTGGTGGGGGCATTTTTGCACACAAAGGGGACAATCCAAGGGGATTTTCTCTCGGTCGCCCATCGGGAGGCGCGGCGAGGGCAAACCGGGGTATTGGATTTCTTGCGGAAGCTTCGATGTGAAGGTTGGAACGATTCGCTCGTCGGCCTTCCGCCCGTCCCGGCCTCGGGTCGAGCCTCATGCCTCCATGACGAACCCAGACGCCTCGCACCCGTAAGCTCAAGGGCATGTGGTTCTTCGAAGACGACCAGCTTCGCATCGGCAGGCTGGTGGTCGGCCCGCTCGAAAACAACGTGTACCTGGTGGCCGATCCCGACGGTGCAGCGGTGATCATCGATGCTGCTGATGAAAGCGCCAGGATCCTCGACGCCGTCTGCCGGCCTCGCCGTGATTGCCGTGCTCACCACCCACGGCCATGCCGACCACATCCAGGCGGTTGCCGACATCACCGCACGCCTCGGCGTGCCTATCCGCATCCATCCCGACGACCACCCGCTCGCCGGGCTGACGGATGCCGTTCCCATCGCCGATGGCGAGGTCATCGACGTCGGCGCTCTTCGGCTCGAAGCCATCCACACGCCGGGTCACACGCCGGGGTCGACCTGCTTCGCGATCGGATCGCACCTCTTCAGCGGGGACACCCTCTTTCCCGGCGGCCCGGGGGCCACACGATTTCCCTATTCGGACTTCGATCAGATCATGGAGTCCCTTGAAACTCGCCTCTTCACGCTCCCCGATACCACCAACGTCTACCCCGGACATGGTGCCTTCACCACGATCGGGAACGAACGCGACTCGATGCCCGAATGGAAAGCCCGGCGCTGGTAGGCCGTCGGCTCGCAGAGTCCGCGCCTGCCGTTGCGTTTGGCGGTTAGCTCAGCTGCAGTCCGGCCACCCATTCGGCGGTGGCAGCCAGGGCCGCGTGGCGGGTGAGGTCGACCTGCATGGGAGTCACCGAAACTCGCCGCTGGGCAATTGCGTGGAAGTCGGTCCCCGGCCCGGCGTCCTGTTCCGGTCCGGCCGGTCCCACCCAGAAGATGGTCCGGCCGCGAGGGTCTTTGCTGCGGACGACCCCCTCGGCCTTGTGGCGGTGGCCGAGGCGGGTTACCTCGATCCCGTCCAGATCCTCGAAGGGGATGTCGGGAACGTTGACGTTCAAGATGGTGTCGGTCGGGATCGGGCTGCCGGCGATATCGCCCAGGAGAATGCGGGCGACCCGCGCCGCGGTCTCGAAATGGCGGCCCCGATCGAGCACCAGGGAGATGGCCAGGGCGGGAAGTCCGAGAAAGCGGCCCTCCATGGCGGCGGCGACGGTACCCGAGTAGATGACGTCGTCGCCCAGGTTGGCTCCGGCGTTGACGCCCGGCCACGACGACATCGGGTTCTTCAACCAGGAGTCCGGTAAGTGCGAGATGTACGCAGTCGGTCGGCGTACCGTCGACGAAGTAGCCCCCGTCGATCCTCGTTGCTCGGATCGGATTGTCGAGCGTTAGCGAATTGCTGGCGCCGCTACGGTTGCGCTCCGGGGCAACAATCGTGATCTCGGCCATGTCCGAGAGTTCCTTGTGCCAAAGTCACAATGCCGCGTGCCCGGTATCCGTCATCGTTGCTGATCAAGATCTTCATCAGCGCAGGCTATCGCGCTGTTCACGTGATCGGAGAAAGCCCCCTCGCGGTAGCTCAGGTGGCGGTGATGAGGACCACCACGGTGCCGACGGCGACGCCCGACATCAGCCCCGCCACGACGGCATGGGCGAGCCGTCGGCGGCTCGGCTTCATCACGAACCAAGAAACGGACAACCGGGACAGCTCCCCCGCCGAAGGCAATCCGAAACGTCTCCCAGTCCCAGAAGGGGACCCGGGGGCAGGTTCCGGTTCCCTTCCATCCGGCGCAGTCGCCAAATGTCACCGCAACGGCCAGCATCGCCGCCCCGACTGCCCCCGCAGCCAGGATCAGCAGCGTCTGAGCGACGATTCTGGCGATCCGCACAATCTGTGCGTGGCGATGCGTGTTCCATCTCGACATCTTTCCCGATCGGTGAGGCTGTGGCCATCGGTGAACACCCTGAAACCGACCCGGGGGAGTCCGGAGCCGTTCGCCCGGTCCTGTGTGTCCCAATGTCCCGCTCGTAGCGGGTTGGCTTGATCGGGGCCACTCTCCGACGGTTGTGGAGGGGCCGGATCTCCCCGTGGGGAATACGGACGATCGTGTCGGTCTGCATCGGGTCGTCGGCTTGGAGAGGATCCAGGGTGGTGGTCCACGTCCGCCGGCCCGGGCGAGCCGTTGGTTGGCCGGAATCGCTACGGTTGCGTGGTCGGTTCCTCGATGGAGGCCAGCACGATGTCCAAACCCGCCTCGCTTCCCTGGACAGAGAGCGAGGACGCCAACCGCTTGCTGGCCGAGGATCCCCTGGCTTTGCTGCTCGGGATGATGCTCGACCAGCAGTTCCCGATGGAGCGGGCTTTCCTGGGTCCCCATGTGCTCCGAGAGCGCCTTGGCCGGCACCTCGAAGCCGCCGACATCGCCGGAGTCGATCCCGATGCTTTGGTCGAAGTGTTTCGGGGGCCTCCGGCCATCCATCGGCTTTCCGGGCTCGATGGCCAAGCGTGCCCAGGCCCTGTGCGCGTTCTTAGTTGAGCGGTACCACGGCGACGCTCGCCCGCATCTGGGCCGACCGGGCGGATGCCGCCGAAGTCCTCAGCACGTCTCCAGGACCTTCCCGGCTACGGCACGGAGAAGTCGAGAATCTTCCTGGGGATCCTCGGTAAGCGGATGGGAATCGAGCCTGCAGGTTGGGAGGCGGTGGCCGCCGACTGGCCATCCATCGCCGACGTGGCTGCGTGGGACGACATCTTTGTGCTCCGAGAGAAGAAGCGCCTGACGAAAGAAGCGAAAAAGGGCCACACGTAGCCCCGGAAGGCTCACAGACTGTTCTTGCGTGAGAAAGTGCGACTATGTGCCGGAAACTCACGCCGGAACGGGATAGGCACCTCACGCCCAGCGGAACTCCGGGATTCCTAGGGGCGCTTCGCCCGGTACGCCGTGCTTGATCAGGGTGAAACACAGCAGCGCCGCCGCCAGAGGAATCGGGTGGTCGGCGACCATGGAGAACCTGCCGAAGGTGGCGAGGTCGGTTTCGTGCTCCCGGAGTGTCCATGACCGCCTGCTCGCCCGGAAACACTCGACGGGTACAAGGTCGTAGGCATAATCGCGACCGTTGATGTGATAGGACCGTCTTCCGTGGGGTGAACCGATGGCCAGTTTCCCGGTCGGGCTGGTCACGATCGGTTCGATGTAGGAACCTGCTCCGACGGCTGCTATCCGCCACCTGGTGCCGTCGGGAAGCTCGACCTTCTGGCCCCTGGCCAAGAACACGCCGGAACCAGCCGTCTCGTCCCAACCTGGCGAGGACCTTGTCTTGGGAGGTGCCGTCGTCGAGTGCGAAGACGGAGGCCGGGAAACCCACCAGCCTGGTTCGCCGAATCGATGCCCGTCCGAGCACGTGCTCCATTCCTCGAACCCTACGCCGGAGTCCCGTTCTGGCGTGAGAAAGCGCGACTATGTGCAGGAAGGTCACGCCAGAACGGGATCTAGAAGGCGGAGCCGGCCAGTTCGTTGAGAGCGTCCCACAGTCCCTGGCGGTCCTCGGGAGCTTCGACGGTGCTCTTCAGGCGGTGGGTGGGCCGGGGACGGCGGTCGAGCCAGAACTTGCCACTCGTTTGGGCCGCCTCGTCGGACGCGGCCAGCCAGACGATGGTGTCGGCGCCTTGCTCCGGTGTGCGCAGGAAGGGCCCGACGACTTTGCGGAACAGCGGGAGTGATTTCTCGACGCCTGGTGTGTCTGCCCAGCCGGGGTGCATGGCATGGACCACGACTCCCTGGTCGGCCAGCCGGTCTGCCCATAGCTCGGTGAGGATCACCTGGCCGCGTTTGGCGCGGGCGTACGCAATCGATCCTTTGTAGTCCCCGCGGGTGCTCTGGAGATCCCGGACCCGGATGCGCTGGGTGTACATCCCGCCGGAGGAGACATTGATGATGCGGGCCGGAGCCGATGCTGCCAGCCGGGGGATCAAGAGGTTGGTGAGTAGGAAGTGGCTGAGCAGATTGGTAGCAAGCGTCAACTCGAGGCCGTCCGCCGTTTCGCGCCGTTTCGTGATCAAGGCACCGGCATTGTTGATCAGCACATCGATCCGGGGCTCACCGGCGAGGAGAGCTTCCGCGACGGTCCGGATCTGCTCCATGCTGCGAGAAGTCGGCAACATAGGTGCTCAGGTCGTCATTGCCGGTCGCCTCGGCGATCTCCCGCCGGGTGTTGTCGAGTTTGACTGGCGAACGCCCGACGAGTCGCACGCCCGCCCCCATCCGGGCGAGTCGCTCGGCTGCAGCGCGTCCCAGGCCGGAGGTGGCCCCGGTGACGATGACGTTCTTGCCGTCCAGTGAAGGCAGGTCGACGTGCCAACCCGTGCTTCGTACTTTGTGACCGAAATTCGTGAAGCTTCCGATCACCGTGCGATCGAGCAGGTCGTCCAGGGCACCCGTCAGAAAGGTTGACATCGTCTACGCCTTGAACCACGCAACAACCGGATCCGCCTCGGACTGGGGCACACCACCTGCTGCTTCCCGGGTGATGACGAAGCCCTGCAACCCGTTGGGGTCGATATGGAACGGCACCAGCACAGGTCGATTGCCGAGCACGCCCGCCGAGATGACCTTGTCGTCGACAACCGCCCACAGCTGGTAGGTGGCGTCGGTTTGGAGAGCTTCGAGGTTGCTCTGGTAGACGTATCCGGTCCCGTCGGGGAGCACCACGATCAGCATCGTTTGGGTCGAACCTTCGGCGGTCAGGCTGGCCACTTGAGCCGCCGGATCGGCCAGGGCAGCCGCTACAGCCTGTTCGAGCGGATCAGCCGCGAGGGTTGCGGCGAGCGCAGCGATCTGGCGGTCTTGTTCGGTGATCTGGGATCGTGAGATCGCCGATGCGTTGCGATTGGGTAATGAGGCCCGCACTCAGCCCAATGACGACGGCCGCGGCTACGCCGCGCAGACCCGGCGGGTCGCGGTCAAGAAAGGAACATTTCGCTTCTCCTCGAGCGAAACGACGGGTGCTGATTCTTCAAGCGGTCCGGTTGCGTTGATCATGCTGATGATGCCGTCCCAGACCTGCGGTGGCGGCTCGACGACTTCTCCGGCTAGCAGGGCGGCTACCTCGCGATGCTCTTCCACCTCGTTGCGGCAGAAGGAGCATCGGGACAAGTGGTCCTCGATCAGCCGCCGCTCGTTCGGATCGACTGCGTCGAGGGCGTAGACGCCGAGAAGTTCTTCGATCGTGTCGTGGGGTTGTTCTTGCATCATGCGTGGCTGACACCGGCTGCGGTCAATTCGACACGAAGGCGTTTCATTCCAGATCGGATCCGGCTTTTCACGGTGCCTTCTGGCTCGCCTAAGAGGTCGGCGACCTCGCGGTACGTGTGTCCTCCGAAGTAGGCCAGCTCAATGGCTTTCCGCTCGTCTTCGATGAGTGAGGACAGGGCCTGTTTGATTTGTTCGGCGAGCGCCATGTCCCAAACCTCGTCTTCAACGTTTTGACTCTCCCCGACGGCGAGTCGGGCGTCTTTGTCCTCTCTTGTACGGCGCGCGGACTCAGACCGGATGAAGTCAACGCTTCGCCCGTGGGTGTGGGCCAGGAGAAAGGAACGTAACGACCCCCGCTCGGCATCGAATTTCTCCGGGTTGTTCCACAGCCGCAGGAAGACCTCCTGGGTGATTTCCTCGGCCAGCGTTTCGTCGCGCAAGATGCGACGGGCGAGACCATGCACGGCGCCGGAGTGACGGCTGTACGCCTCCGCGAGTGCCTCTTGCGATGACCCGGCGACGGCCGCGACGAGAGCGGCGTCATCCATGGTCGACCATTCCTCTAAGCCCATTTCGAGTTGCCCTTCCGGACAGGAACCACCTGTCCCGCCATCTTTTTAACGAGAAATGCCATCCAAGTCCACCTGCACCTCCGTAGAGGGTCCGTAAGCAGCCCGGAAGCGGGCCCCTCGATAAGGAGAAAACGACATGCGAACTCTCGGACGCATCTTCCTGGTGGCAGTCATGCTGCTGGCCCTTCCGGCCGGCGCAGTACTTGCCCAGAGCACCGACGGCACGGTCACCGTGTTGCACGGCATTCCCGGTGACGGCGGATTCCCCGTCGACATCTACGTTAACGGCGATTACACCGCTCCGTTCATCCCCGGCCTGACTTTCACTGAGTTCGCCGGTCCGGTCACGCTGCCGGCCGCCGACTACTCAATTGAGATCTACGCTGCGGGTGCAGACCCGGCCGCTACCGATCCGGCCCTGGGCCCGCTGCCCGTGACCCTGCCGGCCGGCGCCAACGCCACCATCGAGGCTCACCTCGACGAGGCCGGCGCAGCGACTGCTTCGGTCTTCGTCAATGACATTTCGGAGATTGCAGCAGGCGAAACTCGCCTGACCGTTCGTCACACGGCTTCCGCCCCCACGGTGGACGTTCTGGCCAACGACGGTGTGCTGTTCTCTGCACTCAGCAACCCGAATCAGGCCAGTGGTGACGTTCCCGCTGCCACCTACAACGCCAAAGTGGTTCCGACCGGCGCAACTGAGCCCGTAGTCTTCGAGGCCGATCTCGCCCTGGCTGAAGGCACGTCGACCATTGTCTATGCGATCGGCTCGCTGGACGACGGCAACTTCACGGTTGCTGTTCAGACCATCACCGGCCTGGGCGCTGCCCCCGCCGGAGTCCCCACCGGGACGGCCGGATTGGCCACCGACGGCTTCCCGATCGCCCTGGCGATCGCCGGGGCCCTGGCTCTGGTCGGAATGGCCGGATCTGGCGTGGCCCTGTCCCGTCGCTCCAGCAACTAGCAAGGACCGTCTATCACTCGAACCCGGGGAGGCCGATTGGCTTCCCCGGGTTCTTACCATGTGACGCCATATGTCCCGTAACACCCTCAAAGTCATCTTCGCGATCAGTGTTGTCACGCTGATCGCGGCCATCGCGTCCTACCTCATTTTCACAGAGTCGGCCACCGTCGGAGATGTCGGGTCGATCGAGGCTTCCCTGAGCGAGCCCTCACTACCGACGAAGTCTGCCCCTGATCCGCAACCGACCGTGGTGTCGCCTCCCGAGGGCGAAGGCACCGGTCCGTCGGTGCCGGTCTCACCCGGGCTCCTCCCGGACATCCCGGCCGGTGATCCGGTGATTCCCGTTGGCCTCAAGCTTGGATCCCTCGGGGTCGATGCTCCGGTCGTTCCTACCGGCGTCGACCAGCGGACCGGGCAGATGGCCGTCCCCAGCAACGTGCGCGACGTTGCCTGGTATCAGTTCGGATCCGTGCCCGGCGAACGGGGTTCAGCCGTGCTGGCTGCGCATGTTGACCTGAAGAGCCAGGGTCCCGGCGTGTTCTTCGACCTGCGTAAGGTCGACGAGGGGGACGTTGTCGAGGTTGCATTCAGCGACGGGACGGTGAGGTTCTTTCGGGTCGAGGCCCGGACCGTCTACCAGAAGGATGAACTCCCGCTCGATACGATCTTTGCCAGAGAGGGTTCTCCGGTATTGACCCTGATTACGTGCGGTGGCGGCTTCAGCGAGTCATCCGGCAGCTACGACAGCAACGTGGTGGTGTACGCAGTTCCGCTTGGCGATCGGGATTTCGGGTCGGCCGGATAGCCGGCCGGCGGTAGCCCGTTGCGGGAGCGAGAGGCCATCGTCGACGACTGGCTGAAGGATTCGGACGAGCCTGGATCTTGGGATGCGCACGATCGCCACCTGCTTGTCGATGGTGACCGGGCCATTGGCACCGGGGCAACCCCGATGTATTGACGGTAGGACCTCCGCACATCTTTTAGTGGTCGATGTCTAAGGGTATGGCCGATGGAGAGCGTTCACCGGGTGGTACATGCTGCACCCGGACGCTGACCGCAGCGAGGAGCCGGCTTAATGGAATTTCAGGCCGCGCCCCGGCCTGCCGATTCACCATGAATGGAAACCAGTATCCAGGTCATGTTCCTGGTGACCGTCGTTGCAGTGTCGACCGTCTTCGCCTTCTATCTGGACATACGGCGCCAAGCCGAGTTCGGCCGGTTTGTCGAAAGGCTGAAGACCGAGAGGAAGGCCGACTGGCAAGCCCTCACCCGGTCTGACCGGTTCCTGAGCATCAGAGCGGTTGAGATATTGCGGCGAGACGCCTTGGCCGACGACCCGGAGTTTCATACCGGCTATCGGCGGACGAAACCCGGCAAACGATTTGTGATCGCAATGATCGTTGCGGGAGCGGGGATCGCTCTCTTGGTTCTGGGCACCACGCTCTTTGAGTGGAACTGGTAGCCGGCCCGTCTAGGAGCTGGTCGAGGGTTGGTTCGCTGTGAGCGCTTCGGCCAGGCCCGCGACGGCGTTCCGGCCAACGTTCTTGAGGACTCCGCCGAGAAGGGGAGCAGCGAAACGCATGACTCCCCGGAAGGTCAGGTCGGCGGTATAGGTGATGGCCGTACCCTGAGGGACTTCAGCGAATGTGACCTCGTCGACCGCCGTGAGGGTTGACCCTTCGCCAACCAGCACAATCCGGTTGGGTGGATCGAATTCGGTGATGGTGTACACCATCGGCATCTCGCGACTGCCGAAAGTGGCCACCACGTTGAACTGGGTGCCGATCCCGATCGGGTCGGTCCCGATTCGGGCAGAGGCGGCGATTCCCGGGTCCCACTGCTCGATGTTGTCGAAATCGGCCGTGTAGGAGAATGCCGCCTCGATGGGGGTCTTGGTGATGATCTGTTCGTGCAGCCGGGTCATGGGGTACCTCCAGGTGATGCTTCGTTAGGTATACGAAGCCCAGCGCGTTTCAGATCATCTCGAGTTTCGTGCCCGGGCGGCCTCGTAGGCGGCGATCGTCTCCAGCCGGGAAACACCATGATCAACCAACGGACCCGGGTAGGTGACGCCGAGCGTTATCCCGTGTTCGGCCAACTCGAGTCCGCCTGCTTCCCACGGCGCGTGGATCAGACCGGTCGGGAGCAGGGCCAATTCTGGAACAAAATGCCTGATGTACGCGCCGTCCGGGTCGAACTTGCGGCTCTGGGTGACGGGATTGAAGACCCGGAAATACGGTGCAGCGTCGGCGCCGGTGCCCGCAACCCATTGCCAGTTACCTGCGTTCTGGGCCGGATCGGCGTCGAGCAGCAATCTGCGGAAATGCTTCTCACCCCATTGCCAATCGATCAGGAGATCCTTGACGAGGAACGACGCCGTGATCATCCGTACCCGGTTGTGCATCCAGCCGGTTTCGAGCAGCTGGCGCATGCCGGCATCCACCAGGGGATACCCGGTGTGGCCCGACTGCCACGCGGCGAACTCATCAGGATCGTTTCGCCATTCGATGCCGTCGTATTCCGGTCGGAGATTGGCATCTGCCATATCGGGGTAAGCCATCAGCAGGTGTGCGTAGAAGTCTCGCCACGCCAGCTGACGAATGAACGGTTCGGCTCGGCGGCCTTCCAGCAACCGCATGATGGTGCGGGGGCTGATGGTTCCGAACTTCAGGTCGACGGAAAGATACGAGGTACCCGCCACGTCTGGTCGATCCCGGGTCGCATCGTAGGATTCCACCTGGAAGTCCTGGAGACGGTCCAGGGCGCCCTGCTCGCCGGGCTCGAGGTACGGGTCCTGGGTGAGTTCCGGGATGCCTTCTCCCGGATCATTGGCGATAGCAGCGTGTCCCGGTTGCGGCCAGGGGTGCAGATCGGTAGCCGACCAGGTGCGCCAGAAGGGCGTGAAAACACGGTACGGATCACCCTTGCCGGTGAGGATGGTTCCCGGCGAGTGAACCAGGGAGCCCCAGTAGGTGACGGCTTCGACCTTCTCACCAACCGCCAGGTCCCGGCTGCGGGCGAACGGCGAAACGTCCTCGTTCCAGTAGACGCCGGCCGCACCGGCGGCCTCGGCCGGGACGATTGCCTCCGGGTCCCCGGTCAAGACTTTCAAGCGTCCTCCCGCCTCGATCAATTGGCGATCGAGCGCCTGCAGGTTTGCTGTGAGTTGCGCCAGCCGATGGCCCTTCGCCCGCTCCCAGAGCCGGGGGTCGATCACAAACAGGGCGAGGACGGTGTCGTGGTCGGAGGTTGCCGCCGCCCATGCCGGGTTGTCGGTGAGCCGGAGATCCTTCCGAAACCACACGAGACCTGAACTCATCGAAGAGGCTCCTGGTGGTTCTGCTGCTCGATCCAGATGTCGATCCGGTCCCAGATGTCGTAGAGCCAGGTGATCTGATCGCTCCGTTCGGCCGACAGTTCACGGCGCGGGATCCTCCAGAATTTCACCTTGACGGTCGTATTGACCATGGCGCCGGACCAGATGTCGCGCAGGTGGGCAAACCCGTCCAAACCGTGGTGGGCGAGGATGACGACATCGGCGGGGGGAGTGGCCTCGAGCAGTGCCAGGGTTCCGCCGGGGCGTGGTGGGAGGAGGTGGGTCAGACGTTTTGCTCTGCCATAGATCGCCGGATCGCCTTGCCGCAGCTTCTCCAGGGCCCTGCTGCGTTTCTCTTCGGTGAATCGGGTGCCTTCCGGGTAGATCAACACGCCATCTTCCGGCCCGAGTCCCTCAGCCAGTCGGCGAATAGCCCCTAGTTCACGGTCGGTGTCGTTCGAGCCGCGTTCTACGAAGTAGTTGGGCAGGCGATTGCCGGCCACATCCAGGCAGGGGTCGCTGAGCAGTTCTCGTTTGAGCACGTAACGAAGGCGAATGCCGTGAGGGGTGCTGACCAGGTTGGCCGGGAGGAGGTTGTCGACAATCGAGGTATGCCGGGCGAGCAGCAGGATCGGTCCGGGAGCCACCATCTCGCCGCCTGATACTTCGAACCGCATGCCGAAGATGCCCCGAACCGCAGCGAAGAGCGTTGCCGCCCATGCCTGCTGAATGGCGAAGGTCATGTTCAACAACGGGCTTCGCAGCTTCCCGAAGCCGGCTCCCATCCATGCCATCCCGAGAGCTATCAGGCCGCCGATTTCTGCCGTCAGGTACACGACCCCGAAGAGATACAGCCGCACTCCCATCCAGTGGCGGCGCCGGACCAGCCAGCGGAAGAAGTCGGCGATCGCAATAGCCGGAAGGAGCAGAGGAGCCAGGGCAAGCATGAGGACCAGGCCACCGGCGAAGGCGGGGATGGTCCGGACTCGCCGGCGCAATGATCCTGAAGACATGGGTTCTTTCTAGCGCACCTCGAAGCTTCGGGAGCGGCGCCATACTGTCTACGGAGCCGGATGCCGTCCGGATGGCGCGCAAGGTCGACTCTCGATAACGTGGCCGGTAGCCGACCGAAACGATGTGCATCATGTTCAATGGGCCCGAACACCTCGAGCTGCCGGAAGGCGGGGGCCCCCTGGTCATCGGGGTGGCGGGCGGTTCGGGATCGGGAAAAACCACCATCTCGAGTGCGATCGTCGATCAAATCGGGAGGGACCAGGTCGCGTTCATCGAGCATGACGCTTACTACCGCGAGTACGGATCCCTTCCGTTCGAGGAACGGGCCAAGGTCAACTTCGATCATCCTGATTCCCTGGAAACCGAACTGTTGATTGAGCATCTGCGCGCTCTCATCGACGGCCAACCCATCGAGAAGCCGGTCTACGACTTCACCACCCATTCCCGGCTTGCTCAAACGGTCACCGTCGAGCCGAAACCCACCATCGTGGTCGACGGCATCCTCGTGTTCACCGAGAAGGAGCTCCGCCAGCTGATGGACCTCAAGATCTACGTGGACACCGACTCCGACCTGCGGATCCTCCGGCGTCTGCAGCGCGACATCGAAGAGCGGCAGCGCACCGTCGATTCGGTGATAGCCCAGTACCTGTCCACGGTCCGGCCCATGCATCTGCAGTTCGTCGAGCCGAGCAAACGGTACGCCGACATCATCATTCCCGAGGGCTACAACCGGCGCGCGGTGGCAACGGTCATGGCGATGGTCCGCGAGTATCTCCGACAGGGTTGAGTCCCGGCGCCGCGAGCCATCTCCATATACTGCACCTATGCATTCAACAGTCGCAGTGCTCGGCGTAGGGGCAATGGGCGAAGCCCTGGTTTCCGGACTCCTCCGGGCCGGATGGGAGCCTGGCGAGATCTCGATGGCGGTGCGACGCGAAGAGCGCAGGCGCGAACTCGTCGAGCGGACCGGATGTGCCGTCTATCTCAATCCAGTCGATGCTTTGGATGGCAAGGAAGTGGTCGTCGTCGCCGTCAAGCCGCGCGACGTGCCCCCGTTGCTCTCCCAGATACAGGGCCGGTACCGACCAGGACAGATCATTCTCTCGCTCGCGGCCGGGGTACCTACGCGCCTCTACGAAGCGGCGCTCGGTGAGGCGCCGGTGGTGCGAGCCATGCCGAATACGCCGGCGTTGGTTGATGAGGGAATCGCCGGTCTGTCTGCGGGTCGGTTTGCCGGAGAAGAGGCTCTTTCGCGAACCGAATTGTTGCTATCGGCGGTCGGCCAGGTGGTGCGGATGGAGGAGAGCCTCCTCGATGCGGTCACCGCCGTCTCGGGTACCGGTCCTGCCTATGCGTTCCTTCTGGCGGAAGCCTTGACCGAAGCGGCCGTGCGCGAGGGCCTGCCCCGGCAGATCGCTGAGAAGCTGGTGCATCAGACCATCAAGGGGGCGGGTGCGCTACTCGTCGAGACGGGCTTGAGCCCTTTTGAGCTGAGAGCGCAGGTCACCTCGCCGGGGGGCACCACGGCCGCGGCCGTGCATGTGCTCGAAGAACGCGGGTTTCGCGCCCTGGTCGAGGATGCGGTTCGGGCGGCCGGGGAGCGTTCGCGGCAAATGGGTGCCAGTGCTGAAGAGAACGGGGACCGTTAGTGCCTGATGTGTCATCCCTCTACCGCCGGGGCATGCTGGGAATCACCGAAAGGACCTGGGTCAATCGCCTGTTCACCGAACATCCGGTCGGTCGCCGGCTCGCCACGCGGTTCGTAGCAGGAGAGGGCCTGGACGACGCTGTATCCGTGGCGCAGACTCTGAACGGGCAAGGTATCTCGGTCTCGATGGATCATCTGGGCGAACACGTCCACGACGCCGGATCGGCGGAAGCCGCCCTCATGGACTACATGGCCTGTCTCGACCGTATCGAGTCAGAACAACTCGAAGCGAACGTTTCGGTGAAGCTGACCCAGCTCGGGTTGGCGGTCGATCCAGCGATCGCCTCGAGCGCCCTCGAGGCGCTGGCGACGCGGGCGGCTGAGGTGGGAACCACCGTGACGGTTGACATGGAGGAATCAACCTGGACCGAGGCAACGATCGAGCTGTATGGAGGTCTCCAGCAACGTTTCGGCAACCTGGGCATCGCCGTTCAGGCCTACCTGCACCGGACCGTCGACGATCTTGTGAGGGTCATGCCGTTAGGCGGGCACATCCGCCTGTGCAAGGGTGCCTATGTTGAACCTGCCGATGTCGCCGTCCAGGAGAAGGCACAAGTCGATGCCCGGTTTCGCCACCTGCTGGCGATGCTGATGGCCGAGCCCGCCACCTATCCCGCCATCGCCACCCATGACGACGCCCTGATCAATGACACCTACATCCATGCGGGAGTTCGCCGGGAGCCGTTCGAGTTTCAGATGCTGTACGGGGTCCGAGCAGCTCTGCAGAAGGAGATCGTCCAGCGGGGCCACCGGCTTCGGGTCTACGTCCCCTACGGGTCTCAGTGGTATCCCTATCTCACCCGGCGGATGGCCGAGCGGCCCGCCAACCTGGCCCTGTTCTTGCGAGCCGTGGTGGGGAAGTAGCTCGAAGCTCGCAGTTGTCAGTTCTCAGTTCTCAGTTCTCAGCGTGGTTGTATGCCTTCACTGATCACTGACTACTGACACTGATCACTGACTGACTGATGACTATGCGTACGAGACCTGGCAGAAGCCGTGGTTGCAGTAGCCGCCCGGGTTCTTGGCGAGGTACTGCTGGTGGTAGTTCTCCGCGTAGTAGAACTCAGCCGCTGGTTCGATCTCGGTGGAGATCGATCCGTAGCCACGCTCGTTGAGCAGCGCCTGGTAGTGATCGCGTGATCGCTTGGCAACCTCAAGTTGTTGGTCGCTGAACGTGTATATCGCCGACCGGTATTGAGTGCCGTGGTCGTTCCCCTGGCCCATGAATTGGGTGGGGTCGTGTTGTTCCCAGAACTCCTGGAGCAATCGCTCATAGGTGACCTGCCCCGGGTCGTACACGACGAGCGCCGCTTCGGTGTGCCCGGTCCGGCCGGTGCAGGCCTCCTCGTAAGTGGGGTTGGGTGTGTACCCGCCGGCATAGCCAACTGCGGTTGTGTGAACGCCGGGAATCTGCCAGAAGATCCGTTCAGCTCCCCAGAAGCAGCCCATGGCGAAGATGGCCTGCTCGGTGCCCTCCGGGAACGGCGGATAGATAGATGTGCCGTTCACGAAGTGCGGGTCCGACTTCGGCATCGACTCGCTTCGGCCCGGAAGGGCTTTCTCCGGGGAAACCATCTCAGTTTTGGATCGGAACATTGCAGGAACCTCCTGACAGGGGTAACACCATCGGGAACCGGTTCGTTCCATGAGGTCGGGACCTTCTTGGTGCTTCTCGGTCTTACCTTCTGTACGGTGCGCTTCGCGCTTCGTATGATCCCAGTACGCAACCAGGAGATGCTGTATGGCCGTCGATGTTGGAGACAAGATCCCGGACTTCACGCTTGCGGACGACTTCGGCAAGCCGGTCTCTCTGAGCAGCTTTGCCGGTTCGCGGTTGATCATGTTCTTTTACCCGAAAGCGATGACGCCGGGATGCACAACCGAAGCGTGTGACTTTCGCGACAACTACGACGGTTTCCTCGAGGCGGGGTTCGCCGTTGTCGGTGTGAGCCCGGACCCTCCCGCGGCCAACGCCCGCTTCAAGGAGAAGGAGGGTTTGAAGTTCCCGCTCTTGTCCGACGAGGATCACGTGTTGGCAGAGACATTGGGTGCGTGGGGAATCAAGAAGAACTACGGCAAAGAGCACGAAGGTCTGATCCGTTCGACCTTCGTCGTTGGACCGCAGGGGGATCTCGAGGTGGCGTACCGCAATGTTCGGGCCACCGGGCACGTGGCCCGGGTCGTGCGCGAACTCCTCGAAGTCGACTGATTTTCGCCGACCCGGTGCTCAATGGGGCCTCTTCGACCTGCTGGGATGCGTATCGTCGGGTATGAATCGAAGGCGCCCATCATGGAACAAGCCCGCCGCCTCACCAGATCGGTCGAAGACGCGCACATTGCAGGTGTCTGCGCCGGCATCGCCAAGTACATGGGGTGGGATGTAGCACTCGTTCGAGTCGGCTACGTCCTGCTGTCGATCGCCTCGATCGGGTTTCCCGGCCTGCTGGTGTACATCATCATGTGGATTGTCGTTCCCGAGGAGTAACCCGGATTGGGGTTGGTTGAGCCGATCTCCGGCCCCGATGCGGACCGGTAGGCTGGTTGCATGCACCGATTAATCGTTCTCTTCTTGTTTGTGCTGACCGCGCTGATGGTGCCGGCCGCACCCGCTTTAGCCGCCGATCCCGTCGACGTTGCCGATGAGGTCGATCCACGCGGCTATTACATCGAGCCGGGCTCCGGAGTCGATTTCGAGGCCATGGAGGATCTGGTCACCCGGGTAACCAACTCCGAAACCAGGTTCTACTTCGTAGCCCTGGCGGACGATCCGACCGAGGGCGCCGACGAATTCGCGGAGAGTGTCCTCGTGCTTCTGGATGAGGGTGCAACCGTGGTCGTGATCTCACCCGGTGAAATTGGTGCCCGTAGTGATGACTTCTCGAGCTCCGAGCTCGACCGGGCTGTTGATGCGGCTCTTGGCGACGCGCAGGGCAGCTTCGAAGCCGATTTCCGTGTTTTTGCCGAATCACTGGTGGCGGTCTCCGCCGGCACGACTGCGGGGTCAACGCAGACCACGGCAGGCTCTTCGACGGGAGGAAGCTCCGGCAGTGGTGGGGGCGGGATCTTCATCTTCCTGGCCGTCGTGGTCGGTCTGATTGCGCTTGTCTTCTTCATGACCCGCAGGTCGGCCAAACAGGCTAAACAGGCAGTCGGTAGGCGACTGGAAGAAGCGAAACAAGAAATCCGTGAGCAACTGGACGTCATCGCCAACGAGATCCTCGACCTGGCCGACAAGGTCACCCTTTCCGAGCAAGACCGGGCTGAGGAGTACTTCCGTACCGCAAGTGCCACCTATCAGGAGGCACAGGATCAGCTCGAAAAGGTCACAAGTCTGGCGGAGTTGGAGCGCCTGTCCGACCAGCTCGACACGACCCGGTGGCAGCTCGAGGCCGCCGAAGCCGTCGTCGAAGGGCGTCCCATTCCCCCCGAGCCAGACGATCGTCCCAACTCGTGCTTCTTCGATCCCACCCATCGGGCGGGCGTCGAAGAAGCGAAGATCGAAACGGCCGCCGGAACCAAGACGGTGAGCGTCTGCCCGGAATGCGCCGGAAAGCTGCGTCGCGGAGAGCAGCCGAAACCACGCGACATCCTGGTGGGTGGTCGGCGGGTGCCTGCTCCCATGGCGCCCCGATCGCACGGCGGTGGCGGCTTCGACTGGATCGGGGCGGTGGCCGTCATTCTCTCCGGTATGGCGCAAGGCTCTTCGTACGACTTCGGGCGCCGGCCCCGTCGATCATCCGGGCTCGGCGGTTTGATCTTCCCTTCCTCGAGCAGCTCACGCCGTTCGTCTTCGGGGACCCGGTCCGGTTCGCGGTCGAGTTCCCGTTCGACCCCGCGGTCGAGTGGTTCTTCTTCGCGAGGAGCGGGCCGGACCCGCCGCAAGCGCTAGCGCACGCAACCGTCCGTCGATCCTGGCTCCGAACGTGTCGAGAATCCGTATGATGGGGCCATACCGGGTAATCAACAGTGGAGGACAGCAGGTGAGTTTTTTCAAGCGCGTATGGGGATACCTCAAGACGCTCTTTCGCACTACGGCAGAGCGAGCGATGGATCCCGAAATCGAGATCGAGCAGGCAATCCAGGAGGCGCGCTCTCAGGATCAAAAACTGCGTAACCAGGCGGCAAAGATCATTGCCCACCGTACCCAGATCGAGGCGAAGATCGAACGGGCCGCGGACGACGTCGGCGAAGCTCGGGAGATGGCCAAGCAGTCGCTCATGAAAGCGGAAAGCTCCAAGAACTCCGGCGACACGGAGGGCATGGAGAAGTGGACCAGGGCCGCACAAAGCCTGGCCATGAAACTGCAGGCGGCCGAAAACAACCTCAGTGGCTTCAAGGAGCAGTACGGGATCGCCGTAACCCAGGCCGAGAGCGCCAAAACCGCCGTCGAGCAGAATGCGATGCGGCTGCAAGAATTGGCCGCTAAGCGCATGGAACTGGTCGGGCGCCTCGAGCAGGCCAAGATGCAGGAAGCCGTCAACAAAGCCGTTGAGTCGATCGGCGCCTCAATGGAGCTTGAAACACCCAGCCTGGACAAGGTCCAGGACAAGATTGACGTACGTCTGGCAGATGCCAAAGCCCGGGCGGAGTTACGCGAAGCAACCCCGGAAGGTGCCGAGACGGAGCTGCGCGAAGCCATCTCGGTCGCGCAAGCCGATGCCAAGCTTGAAGAGCTGAAAGCCGAGCTGGGACTCTAGGGCACACCCATCCAACCCATGCGGGGCGGTTGCGACCGCCCCGCATCTTTTTCTACATACAGGTATCGCTCGGCGCTTCCGCAGGCAAGAATGTGAACGGCAAGGGGCCGGTACCTCCTCAGGTTCAACGGCCGGCCGTTCGAGCGAACCGACGATGGGAAGCAGGACATGTCCGGACCGCAGGTCATCGTGACGAGGTCGAGTGGATGGTCGAAGGCTGTCTCGCTGTTGGCCATCGCCGTGATGGCCGCCGCGCTGGTCTTCTTCGTCACCCGCGACGACAACACGTCTTCTTCGTTGGTGACCGTTGATCAGATTCGCAACATCGCTCGCATATCGACCGTGGAGTACCACCTCTCCGAGTTCTATCGCGGGGAGGTAGGTCGAGGCAGCGTCGAAGGTGCCATCTACATCAGTGCAGTCGTCACCGGCAGCGTTGACATCGATCGGGCCCGGATCGAAATCGACTCGGATCCTGACCAGCCGCGGGCGACCATCACGATTCCCAAGGGTGCCGTGCACATCAGCGACCCGGAGACCTGCCCCGACTGCTCGGAACTGGTGCAGCTGACGAGGCCGATCCTGAGGGCTCGCATTTCGGATGAGGAGTGGACGGCCCTGACCAAGGAAGCCCTCGTCGTGATTACCCAGAGGGTCAGGGAAGCAGGCATCGAATGTCAGACAGCGGCGCGGCTCCAGACGGTGCTGACCGATTTCCTGGCGGCTTTCGGTGTTGAAAGTCGGGTTGTCTTCGAGGACAACTTCGATTTCGCCCGATGCTCATTGGATGCTTGACGGCGATTCTCCGGACGGGTCATCGTGGGTAACTGGGAACCGGCCACCGGTTACTCTTCTTGCTTGCTCTCAGCGCGCAGGTCGTAGCTTTTAGCTAGCACTCTCGCTATCTAGACTCGGGTTCGTCGGACTTCCGGAAGGAACCAGGATGGAGCCTCGTCGCCGCCTCACCGCCAGTGGAGTTCTCTTTGGCCTAGCCGTGACAGCCTTTTTTGGGACCCTGCTGTTTTGGTGGCTTGGTTCGCTCCCGGGGCACTTCATCCCCGAGGTGGGCCGGGAAGTGTTCGGCAACATATCTCCCGCCTTGCAGGCTCTCTTCTACGTCGGTATTGCGGCCTTCCTCCCGCTGGCGCTGTACCTATTTTCGCTCCGCGCCAGAAACTGGGAGCGGGGCAGCGGTGAGGACCGCTCCGGTCGTTGGGCTGAGCGCCTCAAGTCCGCCGGAGCCGGCCTGGCGATGAAGACGTTGCTGCGCGACCGGGCGGCCGGGCTCATGCACGCCATGATGTACTACGGGTTCATCGTCCTGTTCCTGGGCACGGTGACGCTGGAGATCGACCATCTGCTCCCCGAGAGCTTGAAGTTCCTGGAGGGAAACACCTACAAGATCTACTCGGCCATTCTCGATCTGGCGGCGGTGGTCTTCGTGGTTGGCATCGTTTGGGCCTTTGTCCGACGGTACGGCCAGAAACCCTGGCGACTGCGGTTGAAAACCAAGGCCGAGGATGCGTGGATCCTCCTGACCCTCGGGTTCATTGGCGTTTCCGGCGTCGCTACCGAAGCAGCCCGTATCTCGATGCAAGATCGGCCCGACTACGAAACATGGTCATTCGTCGGCTACCCGCTGAGCTTCTTGTTTCCCCAGTCCGTGGCGAGTGGATGGCACCGGGCTTTCTGGATCTCCCACGCGATAGCGTTCGTCGGCTTCCTGGTGCTGTTGCCCACCACCAAGCTTCGGCACATGTTCACGTCGCCGGCCAACATGTTCCTGGCCCCGAAGGACCGGCCCAAGGGCGCTATGAAGGCCATTCCCAATCTCATGGAGGCGACCGACATCGAGTCGATCGGGGCTTCGGTCATCGGGGAGTTCACCTGGAAGCAGTTGCTCGACACAGACGCCTGCACCATCTGCGGCCGGTGCACGTCGGTGTGCCCCGCCAACCTAACCGGCAAGCCGCTCGATCCCCGTGAAATCGTCCTCAAGCTGGGAGAGGTTGCGGCGCTCTCCGGAGTTCCGGCGGTGTCACCGCCGGTCGGCATGGATGACGCCATCACCGTTGTGGCCGATCGGGTCTTCGAACGGATTCAGCCGGAAGAACTGTGGGCGTGCACGACCTGCCGGGCTTGTGATGAGATCTGTCCGGTCAACATCGAGATCCTCGACAAGATCCTGGATATGCGCCGGTATCTGTCCCTGATGGAATCCAACTTCCCGGCCGAGCTCGGGAAATCCTACGTAGCCATGGAGAACCAAGGCAATCCCTGGGGCCTGAGCCAGGCGGCGCGGGCCGACTGGGCCAAAGCACTCGACCTTGACGTGCGGATCCTGGGTGAGGACGGCGTTGACTCGGCCGAGTACCTCTACTGGGTTGGCTGTGCCGGCTCGTTTGACGACCGCAACGTCAAGGTCACCCAATCGATCGCCCGGCTGCTGGCCGAAGCGGGCATCGACTACGCGATCCTCGGACCGAAAGAGCAGTGCACAGGCGATCCGGCCCGCAGGTCCGGCAATGAGTACCTCTTCCAGCAACTGGCCCTTGCCAACATCGAGACGCTCAATGATCTCGGGGTGAAGAAGGTCATTACCCAGTGCCCGCATTGCTTCAACACGCTCAAGAACGAGTATCCGCAGCTCGGAGGAGAATACGAGGTCCTGCATCACAGCCAGGTGCTGATGTCGTTGGTGAACGAAGGTCGGCTCTCGGCCGGCGGAAACGGCGAGAGAAGAAAGATCACGTATCACGACCCCTGCTACCTGGGCAGGCACAACGACATCTTCGTTGCCCCGCGGTCGATCATCGCCTCGATTGGCGGTGTTGACCTCGTGGAGATGGACCGATGCGGCAACGAGTCGTTCTGTTGTGGAGCGGGTGGAGCGCAGTTCTGGATGGAAGAGCAGATCGGTAGGAAAGTCGGCACCGAGCGAGCCACCGAGGCTGTTGGGACGGGTGCGAGCGAGGTAGCCGTCGCCTGTCCGTTCTGTTACATCATGATCGACGACGGTGTGAAAGAGCTCGGACAGGGCGACGATGTCGCGGTGCGAGATATTGCCGAGATCCTCGCCGAGCAGGTCTTTTCGACCGACTGAGCCATCGCCACTACCTGCGGTCGTGATACCTCCAGGGGTGACTAGTCCTGCCGCGCCTTTCTCATTCTGATGCCCTGAGCAGCGTGTCGAACGCTCAGAGTGGTTGTAGGGTGGTATCCAATTGGAGCTGGGAGGCTCAGTGGCTCGTCTTGTCAACTGTAAAAAGGGATTGCACAACTACTCGCCGATCGGGAAAGTGGGCGGCGGGATCGCCCGCCGCAGTTGTTCTGTTTGCGGCCATGTCCAGATCGACCTCAGCGAGGTCACGGCGGTGAACAGCACCGAGCTTTTCACGCAGCCGAAGCTGGCGTCGATGTTCGAAGTGGAGGCACTGTTGGCCAAGGTGGGGAGTGCCCCGATTTCGACGGCTCGCAGCTTCGGGGAGGCACCGGCCCGCCGGCGCCGGCCTGCGAGGGCGGCCGGTTAGCGAGCCATACGTTCCACACGGGAGGCGGGCGACCCTCACGGGTCGCCCGTTGCGTAGCAGGATTCGCCGAACGAGGCAGGAACGATGATCACGAACTCGCCGGGCCGGACCATCGAGGTGGATTCCGACCAACGCTGGCGGTCCCGGCCTTTGGCATCCCGGCTGCTGCAGAGCGTCAGTTTCTTGATTCCCGTCCTGGCGGCGTTGCTTGCCGGACTGGCCATCGTCCGGATGCTTCCTTCTCCAACAACGGCAGCGGGCGTGGTCGGTTGGTGGGTGGCGCTCGTTCTGGGGATCGTGCTGGCGATGAAAGTGTTCGATCGAATCGGCCGCCGGCTGCTCCCGCTGGCGTGGCTCTTGCGCATGACCCTTCGCATTCCCTGACAAGACGCCATCGAGGTTGCGGGTCGTCCTGGAGAGGGGAATCGCACGAGAGCTTCGAGAGCGCCTGGGGAAAGCTCGAACAGAGGGTGATGGGGATCTTGCCGAGGCTACCCAGACCATCATGGCTCTCGCCGCGGCCATCAACAGTCATGACGGGACGACCCGCGCTCACTCGGAACGGGTTCAGGCCTATGCGGACCTGATTGCAGCGCAGCTCGGTTTCCCGGAACACGATCGCGATCGATTGCGGTGGGCAGCTCTGCTGGACGACGTCGGGAAGCTGGCCGTTCCCGCCGAGATCCTCAACAAGGCAGGAAAACCGACGGAAGCGGAGTGGGCGATCATCCGTACCCATCCGCAGGCCGGGATGGAGATCGCGGCCCCACTGGTTCCCTGGCTCGGGTCCTGGGCGCCAACGATGGAGCATCACCATGAGTGGTACGACGGGAGCGGGTATCCATACGGATGGGCCGGGGACGAGATAGCCGTTGGTGCTCGCATCGTGGCGGTGGCCGATGCCTACGATACGATTACGTCCTACCGGTCGTACAAGAAGCCGTCGAGCGCCGAAACGGCCCGCCGGGAGCTGGCGAAGCAAGCCGGCCTCCATTTTGACCCCAGGGTTGCACGAGCGCTATTCAATGTGTCGCTCGGCAAGCTGCGCTGGGTCATCGGGCCGGCCTCCTGGCTCGCCCAGCTTCCGTTGGTCGGCGGGATCGAGCGGCTGGGACGCGATGCGGCAGTGCTGAGTGCCACGCTGCTGGCCTTTTTGGCCATGTTCGTGGGCGGCGTATTCGCTGCACCTCAGGCCGTCCCAAATGTCTTGACAGCCCCGGTGGTGACGGAGGACGACCCATCGTATGCTCCGCAGGCAGTTGACAGCGTTCAGCCCGGGTCCCCGACTTCCCCGGTTGATGGTTCCCAGCCCGAAGAAGATGTGATCCCGCCTTCGATCACTGAAGACCTTCCGGCGGCGCCCGTCGTTCCCGAGTCTTCAACCCCGACGATCCCGGCACCGCCCGCAACCGCACCGCCCGCGGTCACTCCACCGGTGGTGACTACCCGGGCGCCGGTGCCCCCGAATCGGCGTCCGGTACTTGCCGACCGGGTAGTTTCGGTCGAGGAGGACACCACGATCGTCTGGGCCGCCGGGCAACGGGGCGCACATCGATGTGACGGCCAACGATCGCGACGCTGAGGCCGGGGCCCTGGTCGTGGTCGCGTTCGACTCCAGCCAATGGGTCGGCCGTCGTGAACACGTCCGGCACGGTCACCTACACACCGGCGCCCGGGTTTGCCGGCGTTGATACCTTCAAGTATGAGGTGTGCGACCCGACCGGTTCGTGCGCAACGGGAATCGTGGAGGTAACGGTTCAATGACTCTGCGGCGTCCGGGGGTTAGGGAACCGTTCCCCAGACTGCACCAGATCTCGGCTGCAAGGTCAGGTGCAACCACTCACCTTCGGTCTTGATCCGACCTGCTCCCCAGAGGGCTTTGAATCCGTCGTTGATGCTGGGTTGATGGAAGGAAGCCGAGACGGCCTCCTTGCCTGCGTTGACGCCAATGAGCAGTTGTTCCTCAGAGGTTGCGCGGAAGAAGAGGTAGAGGTTGGAACCGGCCTGGGAAGGCAATCGTCGGTAGGAACCGTGCCGCAGCGCGGGGTGGGCATGTCGCAGTGCGATCAGCGTCCGGAAGGCATGCAGAATCGATTGATTCCATGAAGCTGGATCGTCCCAGGGGAAGGCCGCCCGCGAGGCCGGTTCTTTGCCTCCCGTCATGCCGATCTCATCGCCGTAGTACACGCATGGCGCACCCGGGTAGGTGAACATCAGCAATGCTGCCAACACGACCGAGTCCACATCGCCGTCTGCCACCGTCAACGGGCGGGCCGTGTCGTGCGAGCCAAGCAGATTGAAGGTTGAACGAGTCAAGTGCTCGGGATAGAGCGATAGGAGCTCTGCGATCGCATCGCCGTACCCGGCGGCGTCGATGGCCGGCGTTATCGGGTAGTCGACTCCGTCGGCCAGTTCGGGGTCAACGCGCTCACCGGCCACGAAGGCCAGCGTCTTGCCCGTGAAGACATAGTTCATGGCAGCGTCGAATCGATCCCCGCGGCCGACCCAGCCTGAAGCATCATCCCAGATCTCGCCGACGAGATAGGCCTCGGGATTCAAGGCACGGACGCGAGCCCGAAACTCTTCCCAAAAACCCGGGGTCGTGATCTCGGCGGGAACATCCAGCCGCCAACCATCGATGCCCTGGGCGGTCCACCGCTCGGCGACGGCCATCAGGTACTCGCGAACGTCCGGATGGTCGGTGTTCAACTTGGGCAGAGCCGGGTTGTCCCACCAGGCGTGGTAGTTCGGGGGGAGCTCGGGCTGGTATGGATTGAGGGGCGAACCGGTGACCGTGAACCACTCAATCCAGGGAGAGTCGAGGCCGTTTTCGAGGATGTCATTGAAGGGGAAGAAGCCACGGCTCGCATGGTTGAAGACTCCATCGAGGATGACCCGGATCCCGCGTTCGTGACAACCGTCCAGCAACGTTTGGAAGGCTTCGTTTCCGCCGAGCAGGGGATCGACCTGGAGGTAGTCGTAAGTGTGGTATCGGTGGTTGGAGGCGGATTGGAAGATCGGATTGAAGTAGATGGCGTTGATGCCGAGGTCGGTGAGCCAGTCCAATCGCTCGAAAACGCCGAGGAGGTCACCGCCCTTGTAGCCGTGACTCGTCGGAGGCGCATCCCACGGCTCGAGATGTGTTGGTTGTGGGACCTTGCGCGAACGGGCGAACCGATCGGGGAAGATCTGATAGAAGACGGCATCAGCTACCCAGTCGGGCGGCCGATCGAATGCAGTTCGGGTACCGGACACCGGCCAGACTCTATCCGTTCGCCGTTGTCAGGTCAGTCGTTCGGCGACGGTCGGCGTCTTGGTCGGCTGCTCATGCCTCGGACGGAGAAATCTGTCCCCGGACCCGCGGAAAACGAACCGGGGTGTGTTGGCGGCAGGTGGGCCGGGAGTTATACGTGGACAGCCGTGTTCCGCAGTCCTCATGCGAGCACACCCGACCGGTCGGGTACGTGCCGGGTTTGCGGACGTAGCCCCCTGCCTTTCTGGCTTTCATGATGTCGCTCATGCTGAATCCTTTCGGAGCCTTCATCGTCCACTGAGACGGTGAGAATCATGTGAATGGTTTCTGAGAATTCTCTAAGAATTGGGCAACGCCCGCCGGGTTGCCTGGATTCGAGCTTCCGGATGCCAACGAGCGTGGGATGCCCTTCGCCGCCCGCCTCGCCCGTCGCGGTCAACCATGCCGCTGGCTACGGGCACCGGCTACTAATGTCCGCGCCATGTTGATCGGTTTTCAGGGTGAGCAGTACTCCTACAGCGACCGGGCATCCCGGGAGATGTTTCCTGAAGGGGAGCTGATCGGGTACCCAAGCTTTGTGGCAGCCTTCGCGGCGTTGGCGGATGGGGCCGTCGAACGTCTGGTGCTCCCGATCGAGAATTCGACGACCGGAAGCGTCCTGCCCGTACTCGATCGATTGGTGGATGCTCCCTCCCGGATCGTCGCGGAACACCAGGTCGAGGTCCGCCATGCACTGCTCGGATTGGCGGGCACTTCGCTCGATGACATCAAACAGGTCCGTTCTCACCCCGAGGCACTCGCGCAGGCCGAGGCGATCATCCAGGCACGTGGATGGCAGCCGATCCCGACGCACGACACCGCAGGCGCAGTTCGGGAGACGGCTGCTCGCCAGAATCCGGCGGAAGCGGCTCTGGCACCGCCCGAGGCGGCTCGTCCGCACAGCCTCGAGGTCTTGATGTCGGATGTTGTCGATCGAGCGCACAACACGACGAGGTTCGTTGTCCTGGCCGGTGGGGAGCCGACCATTGCGGAAGACGCCAACAAGTCGAGCATGGCATTCGAGACCCAGCACCGTCCCGGCGCGCTGGCCCTCGCCCTGACGGAGCTCGGTTTGCGGGGGGCCAATCTGACTCGCATAGAGTCGCGTCCGACCGACACCCCCTGGAGATACCGCATGTTCGTCGACCTGATCCACCGGCCGGGCCCGGAAGGATTCGCAGAGGTCTTCAGCCCGCGGCCGGGTTCGATGGCCGAACTCCATCACCTGGGTACCTACCGGGCCGAGGTCTAGCAACGGCCCTCTCACGCCCTTGCGTATCGGGCGTCCACGTCGAGGATTCAGTCGAGGCCGACCGGAGCCAAGTGGTGAAGCGGCTCGAGGAGCTTCGACGAGCCTGTGGAGACGGAGGGCCGGCGACCCGGGCGGCGTCGTGAATCTCGGGGAGGTGGGGCAGCAAGACGGTCGGTTCGAGGCCGAGCCAATGGCGGGCGGCGCGGACGGTGTCTGCCCGACCGTCGGCCGGAACCCGGTTGAGGACCAGATGAGGGAGGGGGGCCGCCCAGGTCTCAACGGTACGGCCGCTCTGACCAGCCCTTTTGGAGTTGCTTCGCACGTGAGGATTCGTGAGGCGGCCCGATACAGCAGCGGGTCGTCCGGTTCACCGACGCCGAGGTCGACCACGACTCGAGCAAACGTTCGCCTCAGCTGCCTGGATCACCTCGTTCACCAGGGCGGAGCTGAGGGGACCGGAATGGCGGATGGGCGGACCGGCCAGGAGCGAAAGCGGTCCGATCCGGCGGACGTCGGGTGGGAAGGCACCGGACTGCATGACCTCATCCGCTGCGTGCGCAACGTCCGGCGCGGGCAGCACGCCCAGCCTGACCGAGAGCGAAGGGCCCTGCCGGTCCAGATCGATCAGCAACGTGGTTCGTTGCTCGGCGAGTCCCCAGGCCGAGGCTGAGTGCGACCTCGGAGATGCCGGGTGCGCCCCGACTGCCGGTAACGGCGATCAAAGCCCCCGTCTCAACCGGGGCCGGCAGCCGGTCGCTGCATGGTCCGGACGATCTGGAGGAGCCGTTCCGGCGGTGTCGAGTCGGGGAAGACCTCGTCGGCGCCGCCCAAGGTGAGCAAGTCGATGGGCCGGTCGATCGTTTGGTGGATGCAGACCCAGCACGCCCAACCCGCGACTTCTCCAGCTCTCTGATCACCGTGGGAGTGACCCAGGCGGTCTCTGCTCCCGCCACAATCACGTCGAGCTCTCCGGTACGCCTGTCGAGGTCGGCAGGTTGATAGGCGCGAGCAACGAGTCTCACCAGACTGGTTGCCCGGGCCAGGTGTGCGAAGGTCGACTCCCACTCGTGGGCCGAGAGAACCGTGGCGACCCGGGTCCTGGTCATGGGTTGGCGGACCGGATGGCGACGATGTGCAACAGGGCAATGTAAGCGGCCGTGCCGCTTGTCTCCAGCACCACATGATCCACGCCGACGGCGCCAACGGTTCCGGATCGGTCCCGCCATCGACACACGTGATGAGCACGGATTCGTTCCGATCCTCGGCATCGAGCAATCGATCGCGGATGGTGCTGCGTCTTCGCAAGGTGATGGCGGCCGCCTCTTGTTCGGCTTCGAGCACCTGGGAAAGCTGGAGTCGGAGCCGGCGCGAAATCTCGATGAGGTCGGGGTGTCTGAGAGGATCCATCGTACCTGGCCTATTGTCGAATATCGTAAACACAACGATAATTGCGGACGGCAACCGATCGGACAACCGACTCTCGTCGCATTTGTTTCGCGTCCTACACCCCTTGCTCGCGAGCGACGGTTCTCATAGCCTGGGGTCACATGGAGTGGATTGAAGTCAACCTTCCCAAAGAGTGGCTGTCCGTGGCCGACATCTGTGAGTACATGGACGTCTCCACCTTCGTGGTCACCAGCGTGCTGCGCAGCGGTCGACTGCCTGCAGTGAAATTTGGCCGCGAATGGCGCGTGGCCAGGAAAGACTTCGAGGTCTGGATCAACGATGAGCGAGCTCGTGCGGTGAGTGTCGAGGAGCCTCAGCGCTGAATCCCGGGAGTAACGTGGGCGCGATGACCACCACGCCGCGCCAGGACGAACTCGGGGACACCCAGGTCGATCTGGATCGTCCCTGGAATGTCGTAGTTTGGAACGATCCGGTGAACCTCATGACGTACGTGGTGTACGTGTTCCGGAAGCTGTTCGGATTCCCCAAAGAAAAGGCGAACCTCGCTGATGCTGCAAGTCCACAACGAAGGGCGGGCGATCGTCGCCACCGGTCCGCGCGAGAAAATGGAGATGGATTGCTTCCGGCTCCATCATCACGGTTTGTGGGCCACCATGGAACGAGCATGAACAGACCCCTTCCGGCTTGTCGCAGGCGACATACAGCTGACCATGGATCCGCGGGAGGCCGATGCTCTGCTGGTGGTTCCCGACCTGCTCGCATCGGTCGGCGCCACGGACTCGGATCCGGTGGCCGAACGGCTCAATCAGACGCCGTATCCGGACGACCGCGAGGCAGCCATGGAGTTCCAGCGGTTGATGGCCGAAGAGATGGCGCAGTCCCGGGCGGCAGATCGCTCTGCCTTCTCGCTCACCGTCGAGCAGTCCCCGCACGGGGTGAGCATGTCGGTCGGCGAAGCGGAAGCCTGGTTGCGCGTCCTGGCCGAGGCTCGATTGGTCCTGGCGGGGCGATTGGGGATCACAAACGATGGGTGGGAGGACCGATCTGTCCGAGGAGGATCCCTCCGTCGCGCTCCTTCACTATCTGGGGTGGCTCCAGCAATCATTGGCTGAGACCCTCGAGGCCAACCTCTCGTGATTGACCCAGGGCTGGAGATCGATGTGCACGATATGGCTCACGGCGGTGAGGCCGTCGGCCGCCACGACGGGAAAGCCATCTTTGTTGCGGGAGCCATCCCCGGTGAACGGGTTCGGGTTTCGATCATTGACCGAGAAGAGCGCCTGGGCTCGCTCCCGGCTGGAAGAAGTAATCACCCCTGCGCCGACCCGGGTTACGCCCCCTTGTCCGCATTTCGCTGAGTGTGGTGGGTGCCAGTGGCAGCACATGGCTTACAGCGAACAGCTGAAATGGAAGTCATCGATTGTGGCGGGTCAGCTCCGCCATCTCGGCGGAGTCGTCCGAGCCCGAGATATCGCCCCGATCGTGGCGCCCGGCGCCCCCTACGGGTATCGCAACCGGATGACCTTTCACGTGGTGGGCGGCCGGGCGGGTCTGTATCGGCTTCGGAGCAAGGAGCAGATTCCCGTATCCGCCTGCCTGCTGCTGGCACCGGATTTGGCAGACCTCTACGGGCGGCTCGGGGCCCTGTCGGGAGTCCATGAAGTGACCCTCCGTCTGGGCGTCACGACCGGAGAACGTGCCGTGTTGATTCGGGGGCAAAGCACCCGACCACGCCGGCGAATGGGGAGCTTCGGTTGTTCGCCTGGCCGGGCGGAGATTCGAGCCCGTGATCGGGCCGCCCTCTCATCCACGAGGAAGTGGCAGGCGTTCGCTTCCGGATCACCGGACCTGCCTTCTTCCAGGTCAACACGGCCGGCGCCGAATCGCTTGTCGAACTGGTGCAAGGCTGCCCTGCAGCCTTCCGGTTCAGACACCCTTCTCGATGCGTACGCCGGCGTCGGCTTGTTTGCTGCCACGGTCGGTAAGTCGGCCGGCCGGGTGATCGCCGTCGAGTCGAGTGGGGTTGCCCTGGCCGATCTGCGCCACAACTTGGAGGAGGCCGGGGTAGCGGAGCAGCAGGTTGTTCGAGGGCGGTTTGAGGAAGTTGCGCCCGCTACGTCGTGGAGTCTGGCCGTGTGCGATCCGCCCCGGACCGGGCTCGGGCAACCGGGCGTTCGTCCCGGTAGTCGGGGAGGGCCGCGCCGTATCGCCTATGTCTCGTGCGATCCGGCCAGCCTGGCGCGGGATACCCGGCTGCTCGACAGTGCCGGGTACCGCCTCGGTCAGGGCGACTCCCGTAGACCTCTTTCCCCAAACCTTCCACGTCGAGACCGTGGCGGAGTTCGAGCTCAAGTAGGCCGTCTACGGCAACGTGCATCCGAGCGCGTCGGCCGTGGGTCTCCCGCCAGGTTCCGGGTCTGGGGATGAACGAGTCGGCCAGGGCCGGGTCGAACGCAAATCCGGCGACGGCCGAGGTGCTGGGCGGCCGGAAGTGGATCTCCAACCGGTTGCTGGAGGCGTCCTTGTTCCCGTACATGGCCCCGTAGATCGTCGTTTGCTGGCTGGCGCTGAAAGTTCCGCCTGCATAGATGAGATGGTGGACCTGGCCCTTCGATCGAGTTGGAGCTGTTGCTGAGTGTGACGTCGCTGGTCGGTTCGACCCCGGCGATCACCACGGTGACCGGGGCCAGGGCCGGGTTGGTCACCCCGTTTGGGGTCCCTTGTAATTCCAGATCGCCCTTGAACGCCAGGATGAAGTCGCCGCTGAGCTTCGTGCCGCCCATGTCAAGGTTGTACGCGGCGGTGCTGTTCACAAAGTGAGCGCCTTTCAGCGAGTTCGTGTTGGCGTTGTACCAGGTGGTGAATTGTGCCCAGTCGGCATGGTTGTACACGGTCAGCCCCTCGTCAATGTACTTGTTTTGGTCCCACACAAAGGTGGGCAAACTGATTTGCGGTACGGGCTGCAATCCGGTGGCGTTCCACACGTACGCAGCGGCCGACGGCGGGTCCGTAACGGTCTGGATCGATATTTGGCCCGAGTTACTCAGTGGGGCAGGGGTTCCAGGTCGATCGGGAGGCCAGCCTGATGCCAGGCGATGATGCCGCCGGCGAGGTTGAAAACGTTGTCCATGGCGGCCTCGCGAATCAGGGCGGCGACGGCCATGGCCGAACGGTTGCCCGACCGGCACTGCAGTATGACGGGGCGGTCGCGCGGTAACTCCTCGAACCAATCGTTGATCTCTGAGAGAGGCTTGAACTCGGCTCCCGGAATCCGCACTTCTTCCCATTCGTCGGCTTCGCGGATATCCACCATCAGGGCTCCGGCGGCGATGAGACGGGCGGCTTCTTCCGGATTGGTTTCGGGCACCCCGCCAAAAAGGTCTGTCATGTCGGGCACGATAGCCGGGAGTGCACCTGACCGGTCGTCCTGCGAGATGGCACCGGCGGGCCCAACTCCCCGGTAACCTCATGGTGGTGACCTTCCTGACCCGCCACCCCATCGTCCCAGCACACCGGCATCCGGCCGTGAGGAGACGGACCGGCTTGCTGGTGGTTGTCACCCTGCTGATTACTCCTTTTACCGGGATCGAACCGGTAGCGGCGATCGGCTCAGCCGACCGGAGGGTTCTGACGATTGGGGAAGTGGGCGGGATGTCTGCCGAGGTCGAGGCGACGATCACCTCCGCCGCGGAGCGGTTTGGCGCCCGCTGGGCGACCTTCCATCGCGGCACGCTGCGGCTCACCTCTGTTGAGCGGGGTGACGAGACGGTGCAGAAGGCACCCGGCGGCTTCTTCTACCCGATGTCGACAACCGCCGTGGATGCGAACCGAGCTGCACCGTTGCTGGGGGACGCTGCAGCCACGGTGCTCAGGAATGGTGATCTGGTAATGGGCGAAACGTCTGCCGGGTTGCGCGGGGCCGTCGCGGGGGATCGAGTGAATCTGGTTGGCTGGAACGGCCGCCCGTATCAATTCGACATCGGAGCGGTGGTTCCGGACGAGCTGATCGGCTGGGCGGAACTGGTGCTGGACGAGAAAGTGGCTGCCGAGATCGGCTTTGACCGAGCTGCGTTTGTAGCCGTATGGGACTACGAACCCGCCGATGAGCTGCTGCTGGCCATGTGGTCCCAGCTGCCCGATGCTCTGCTATCGATCGATGCATACTTCGACCCTGACGATCCGGATGCCGTCTTGCCGACCGTATTGGTCAAGGAACGGTTCGGCGAATTTTCCTATCGCCCGACCAGCGGGGACCAGATCATCCTCGACTCGGAGTGGCGGCGCACCAACATCGTCGAGGTCAACCTCCCCTATCTGGGTCCCTTTCGCTGTCACAAAGATGTCGTGCCCCTCCTCGAAGGCGCCCTTGCGGAGATCAAGGCGGACGGTCTGGCCTGGATGATCAACTACCAGGACTTCCAAATCGCCGGCGGCTGCTACAACGCCCGTCTCATTCGCGGCGGCGACAAAGGCGGGGCAGTTTCGCGGCATACCTGGGGAATCGCCATCGACATCAACCCCAGCGAAAACCCCTACGGCGGTCGGGTCGGTATGGACCGGCGCATCGGCGAGATCTTCCGGAAGTGGGGTTTTGCCTGGGGAGCGGGTTGGCGCTTCACCGACGGAGGTCATTTCGAGTGGACCCACGACGTCGCTTGAGGGTGAGGTCGAAGTTTTCCCTACCACGGCGATCGGACGCGTGTAGTGTCAGAACTGAGTGAGGTACTGTACGAAGACTGATGTTTGGCTGCGGTCCTCCCGCCTTGCGCTCGTTGTGACACGGCGCACGCGAGCCGCTTCCCCTGTGATCTTCCTGATGTTCTGCTGTGCACAATCGTCATCCGCGGCCTCTGGCTGACGGAGGAAGGAGACTCATGCAGGTCGACCAGATCCGGCAATTCACCAACTCCACCTTTCCGGTGCTGTCTGTGTACCTCAACCGGGTCGGCACCCCCCGCGACAGGACGTCGACCGGGGCCCGGCTCACCGAGTTGCTTCGACCGGTTCGCGAGGCGGTAGAACATGGCGGGCTGAGTCATGATGCAGCGATGTCGTTACGGGCGGACGTCAAGACGGTCCAAGGTCTCGCCGATCGGATCGACGCTGATCCTGCCTCGGCAGCCGTCTTTCTGTGTCACGGGGCAGACTGGTTTCACTACGTTTCGGTCAATCGGCCAGTCTGGGATGTAGCCCGAATCGGCAACCGGGCATATCTTCGGCCCCTGCGAGCCGCCGAGGCCGAGGTCCGATCGGCGGCGGTCATCTTCGATCCCCGGCGCTCGGTGGTATTCGTCAAACACGGCGATGAGTTCCGAGAGTACGGAGAAGTCGTCGAAGAAGCCGTTCAGGAAATCCAATTACGGAGGCTTCGCGGGCTACGAGGAGCGGGGAGTTCGCAGCCATGCGGACGCGGTAGTGCAGCGCCAATTCAAAGAGACGGCCGACCTGGTGTTTCGCCTCTTCCAGACAGAAGGATTCGATTTCCTGTTCCTCGGCGGGCATCAGGAATCGATCGACGAGGGATCGAAACTCCTCCATCCGTACGTGAAGGCGCATGTTGGGGGAGCTTTCGTCATCGATACCCACACCATGACCCCGGCCCTGGTCAAGGAACAGCTGATCGGACTCGAGGAGGCCGCCGTTGCGGAACACGAGGTCGCCCGCATCCAGGAACTACTCGATACCGCAGGGGCGGGCGGCCCGGCGGTGCTCGGCATCGCCGATGTGCTCGCCGCCGTCAACGCCAAGGCCATCGATCGGTTGATCGTTTCGGGGAGTTTCACCAAGACGGGTGCCGTCTGCGAATCGTGCGGCTGGCTCTCTCGCAACGGCACCAGCTGCCCGGTCTGCGGGTCGGCAACCCGACCGACCGACGACGTCGTGGACGAGATCATCGAGGCGACCATTGGCGAGAGCGGAGAGGTGCTGCAGGTGTCGGTTGCCTCCGCGCTCGACCAGAAGGCGATCGGCGCGTTGCTTCGGTTCCAACTGCCGGCCGGTCTCACCTAACCGGTGCCCGTGCATGCCGAGGGAATCGTCGTCCGATAACGTGGGGTCATGACAGACCAACTGGCTCGACTCAGGCAGTGGAAACTCGACGGCAAGGATGTGGCGATTGCCACCGTGGTGCGCGTCCAGGGGTCGGCTCCACGGCCAGAAGGGGCGTGTCTGCTGGTGTCCTCTGCGGAGGAGCTCGACGGGTCCGTTAGCGGGGGTTGTGTCGAGAACGACGTGGCGCTGCATGCGCTCCAGGTACTCGAGGCCGGAGTCCCGCGGTTGGTGACCTATGGCATTGCCGACGAGGATGCCTTTCGAGGTCGGTCTCGCCTGCGGAGGGACCATCCAGGTCTATATCGAGCCTGCTGAAGCTGATGAGATCACCGAAGCAGTGGAGCAGCTCATCGTGGCCCGGCGCCTCGGGGCGCGGGTAAGGGCGGTGGCCGGCGGGGACTGGAAGGCGGTCATCGACGCCAAGCAAGGCATGGTGGCCGGCACCATCCCTGGTTCCCTGGTCGACGATGTTCTTGCTGATGCACAACAACTGATGGGTGACGAGCAGAGCCGGACCCTCACCTACGACGGAGTCGATGTCTTTATTGATTCGATCGTCCCCCCGCCCCGGTTGTTGATCTTTGGGGCGGGGCCTTTTGCCGAGCCGCTTTGCGCCCTCGGGGCCCGGGTCGGGTATGAGGTGACCCTGATCGACCCGCGCCCGGCCTTTGCCCGGCCGGAGTTGTTCCCCGATGCCCATGAGGTGATCGTCGCCTGGCCGGAGACCGTCCTGGATGCGCAACCCTGGGAGGGGAGCTTTGTGGTTGTCTTGAACCACAACCAACGTCTCGAGGATCCCGTGATCCGGAGAGCGCTCGCCGAGCCGATCGAGTACATCGGCGTGATGGGGAGCAGGCGCACCCATGCCGACCGACTGGCGCGATTGCAGACGGACGGATGGTCGGTGGCCGATCAGGAACGGATTCACGGTCCGATCGGATTGGATATTGGCGCCGAGACTCCGGCGGAAGTTGCGGTGTCGATCCTGGCCGAGATGACGACGCTGCGGTACGGAAGCGGTGGAGGCGACTCATTGAAGGGCACCCGGGGGAGGATCCATCCGCAACGGAAGGATGACTCCGGAGACGTATAGTGGACCGCGCCATCAACCACTCGACCCATTCATGAGCACAACTGCCCTCGATTCTCGCCGCCGGCCCGTCGACTCGTCTTGGTCGAGCGAAACAACTCCTCCCGTGGGGAGGTCCGACGCTTCTGGAGAAGGTCGTCCACCAGACGTTGACCTGGCCGGTCGATTCCGTCTGGGTGGTGCTGGGGAGCCGGTACGAGGAAATCCTGGACACGGTCGACTTCGGCGATGCCGGTGTCATTGAGAACCCCGAATGGGAAGAAGGGATGGCTTCTTCGATGCGTGTCGGTCTCGACGCGGCCAGTCGCGATCCATCTGCCGAAGCGGCCTTCATCGTGATGGGTGATCAACCGGGGATCGATCCGGCCGTGGTAGCTGCCCTGCTCGATCACCGCCGTTCGAGTGATGCCCTCGCCATTGTTCCGAAGTACCGGTACGTGCGCGGCCACCCGGTCCTGGTCGCCCGGGCTTTGTGGGCGCGCCTGATGAGCCTGGAAGGCGACCAAGGGGCGACGCAACCTCCTGCAAGCCCATCCGGACTGGGTCGAAGAGGTCTTCTTCGAGCAACTGGCTCCTCGCGACGTCGATACCACGGACGACGTGACGGATCTGCAACCGCGCGGGTAGGCATCAGTCATCTGAGTCATCAGGACGATGGACAACTTGGTGGTCTCGATGGTCGCGCGGTGCCCTGGAAAGAAATAGCCTCCTTACCAGGGGTTCTTATTGACTTTCGATAAGGAGTAAGATTATCGTTCTTCGATATGAACACACACGACCAATCTCTGAGCGGAAGAGGCCTGCGGGCGCTGGATCTTGGTATCAAGGTCGCCCGGTTTCTTCTGATCGTTGTGACCGGCATCACCATTCCATTGGCGATCCTCGCCCTGTCCGGCCGAGGTGACATGTTCATCTCAGCGACGCTGGATGATCCCTACGGGATCGAGTTCGCGGACGGGCGACGGGTTGATGTGTCTGACGGTATCCGCTCCTACTCGAGACTTCGAAATCGGGCAGGAATCCGAGTCGATGGCCGACGTCCCGGTGATCCGAGCTCCTCCTGAAAATCAAGCGCACCGACGTAGCCAGCCGAGGGCGTCTTCCTCGCCTTTGTGGCCGGTCTGCTGGCGGCTGCCTGGGTCGGGCTCATCAATCTTGGCCGGATCGTGCATCAACCCTCGGCGGCGACCGTTTGCCGATGAGAATCCCGGGCGGCTGCGAGGCTGGGGGGCGCCATACTGGCGTTCCGGCGATCGACGTGATTCGTACGGCGCTGCTCGACCGAACGCTGGATGTCGATCTGCCCGTATCGGTATCAACGCTCGGCCCCGTCTGGGCGCTGTTGTTGGTCGGGATAGGCATGTTCGCCCTGGCCGAGGTCTTTGTGGAGGCGGCCCGACTGCGCCGGTTCGAGGAAGACACGATCTGAGATGACGATCACCGTTCATCTCGACGAGGTCCTCGATCAACGGGGGATGACGCTGACCCAGTTGTCCGAGGAGGTCGGCATCACCCTCGCGAACCTTTCGATCCTCAAAACGGGAAAGGCCAAAGCGATCCGTTTCTCGACTCTGGAGTCGATCTGCGCGGCGCTCGAATGTCAACCGGGGGACATCCTTCGTTGGGCTCGATGACGGCAGGTGGTCTTCGCTATTCCGCCTGGCATGCCGATGAGGTCGCTGGCTAGGCTGACCGATGGGCCGGCCGTGCTGCGGAGGCTGTCGGAGTACAGGGAAGGATTGCGATGGCCACGATCGATACGATTGCGGGACTTGATCCCAAATCTGCCACCAGGTTCCGCAAATCGAGGGTGCGCACGACGGAAGCTCTCCTCAAGCGAGGTGCAACCAGGCGAGGTCGTAAGGACCTTGCGGTAGCCACGAGACTTGACGAGAAGCAGATACTCGTGTGGCTGAACCGAGCCGACCTCATGCGGGTCAAGGGGATCGGCTCGGAGTACTCCGATCTTCTCGAGGCTGCCGGAGTCGACACCATCAAGGAACTGCGCAGGCGCAACCCGGCCTCTCTGACGAAGAAGATGATGCAGATCAACGAGTCGCAGAAACTCGTCCAGAGGCTCCCGACCGAAGGGATGGTGGAGCGCTGGGTTGCTCACGCCGCACAACTCGACCCGATCATCACGTACTAGAGCATTGTGGGAAGAAGACGAGGGGGCCCCGACGGGGCCCCCTCGCTTTTCCTAGATGTCCGGACCGCTCAGGAGTGGTGGTTACCTTCTTGGCGGCCGGTTTCCTGGCGGTGGTGGTGGTAGGCTTCTTGGCCACGGCTTCTTAGCCGCCGGCTTCTTGGCGGCCGGCTTACGGGCTGTGGTCGTGGCCTTCGGCGGCCGGTTTCCTGGCGGCCGTTGCGGTCTTCGCCACAGGCTTGGCGGCGGGCTTGGCCATCGGCTTCGCAGGGACCGGCTTCTCGGTAGCGGGCCGGAAGGAAGTACGCCAGTTGCTCAACATGTCGTCGAGCTGCTCACGAAGCTTTCCGACCTGCTCCTGGATCTGGTCGAAGTCCATCTTCGCGCCGAGGTCCTCGACGAAATCCTCAACCGCCTTGCGGTCTGCGACCTTGTTGACGACCTTCTCGCCCTCGGCGGCCCACACGTCATAGTCCTTGTTGAGCTTGCCGCTCATCTCGGTGACCCGCTCCGAAAGCTTGCGGGCGGTCACGACGGGGACGCCTACGGCTGCGTAGAGCACCTTCTTAGTCGTTTCGACGATCATTCCATTTCCTCCTTTGCTCCCGATTGAACGAATGTTCGGTAGATATCGAGGAGCACTTGCTTCTGTCTTTGGTTCAATTGCTGGTCCGTCTCGACCGCCTCGACGACGGTCGGCGGACTAAATCCGTCTTCCAGTAGTCCGGCCCTCGAGTAGAGGGACTCGGCCTGGATGGATAGGCCGCGGGCGATCGACTTGAGTATCTCGGCGGACGGCTTGCGTAAGCCTCGCTCGATCTGACTCAGGTAGGGATTTGAGATCCCCGCCTTGTCGGCCAGCTTCCTGAGCGAGATGTTGGCTCGCTCCCTTTGCTGCCTGATGAACGCACCGAGGTCGGCACCCTTCTTCTCAGATGTCTTGTCGTCTTTGGCCACCCTTAGCAGTATATTGCGAAGTGCTAACTATTGCAAGCAGAGAACCCGTTCTTGCGTGAGAAACCGGCACATAGTCGCGATAAAGTCACGCAAGAACGGGTTGGAGAGATCAGTCCTGGTCGAACGCCCGGGCCAGGTCGGCGAGGAAATCCTGGTCCTGACCTGCGTGCTGGTCGAGGATGAGGTCGCTCGATATCGTCCAGGCGTGCAGGCACCATGGGCAGAAGTGTTCGCCGCTTTCGAGACGCACCGTGTCACGGGCCGCGCAGTGTGGGCAATCATTGGCAATTGGCACTTCGGTAGATTCTGCCCGATCACACCCGCGCGATGCGAACTAGAAGATGCTGGTTCGTTTGCTGAGCATGATGTCGAGGGTTTTCTGCACCCGGGCGCGGACGGCTTCTGAGACCTCTAACACTGCAAGTCGATCCGGGCGATCCGTGGCCGGACCCACCTCAATCGGCTCGAGGAATCGAATGTGCCATCGGACCGGCAGAGGGATGGGGTTGAGCCATACGGCCATTTCATCGACACGCTGTTGGGGAAATACCAGTCGCACGAGCTGGGCCAGCCGTTTGGATGTGAAGAGCGCCGGGTGCACATCCTCCGAACCCATGATGGCGACGGGAACGATTGGCGCTCCGGCCCGCATCGCCAGTTTGACGAATCCCCCGCGACCAAATGGCTTCAGCCGGTATGCATCTGAACCGGATTTCTGGAAACCCTGCACACCTTCGGGAAATACCCCGAGGAGGTGGCCGTTCTCGAGCACCCACATTGCATCCTCCTTTGCGGCATAGGCGGCTCCCGATTTGCGATAGAGATGGGAGTACGTAGGGATCATGTTGAAGATCTCGGTGCCGATCACCCGGACCCGCCGCGGGAAGCGGGGCCTCGTTGGCGACCGCCATTTGCAGCATGAGGGCGTCATAGGGAATCGCAGCCCCACCATGATTTGCGGCGAGAACGGCAGCTCCATCCATGGGCACGTTCTCCAGCCCGGTCGTTTCGACCCGGAAGTAGTCGAAGTAGACGTAGTTGCCCAGGTGCCACAACATCTCGGCAACCACCGGGTCCAACCCGAGAGCGTCGATGTCGTAGCTCGCCATCTGCAGGTGGCGCAGTAGCGCCGGCCACGAGTCGAATCCCAGGGCACCCGTGGCGGGGATGGCGAGATCGGAGAAGTTGGTCCCACCGTGGAGAGCGCACCGGTCCTGGTTGACAATCGGGGGGAGGCCGCACAGGAACCCTTCGATGGTGGCGAACTCGCAGGTCCGATCCCGATCGACCATGGATGCCAATCGTGCGCGAGTTTCCCGCCGGCGTCCCTCGCCGCGCAGCCCGGTTCGCCGAGCGCTCGCCTGCGAAGAAGCGCCGCGAAGATCCTCGCTTGCCTTGAGTCCGGCTGCCACCGATTGCACCAGTGCGGGTTTGTTCATCGAGGATCGGCCGCTGATGTCCAATGCCCTCGCCAAGGCCCGGAGTTCGGACGCACTGAGGCGGTTGAGGATCTCTTCCATCTTCGCTATCCGGACATCTGGGCGGGAAGACGCCCGTAGGTGGCCAGCACCAGGCGGCGGCAGTTCAAACTTGGTGTGAACCCCAGTGTTTCGTGCATGAGATGGGTGTCGATCACCCGCCCGTACTTGATGAGGTTCCTGAGATGTCGCGGGAGAGAGGCACCGAACGGCCGCAGGACCTTCATGGCCATGTCGAACTGGCGCGCCGGGAGCCGTTGGTTGATCCGGTTTCCGAGCCGAAGAACCCGACTGAGGTAGAGCTGTCCGTCGCTACTGATATTGAACGTCCCGCCCGTCGGATGGTCGATCGAGTGTTCCAACGCCGCCACGGCGTCATCTTCATGAACGAACTGCAGTCGCGGATCACTTCCCAGCAGCGTTGGAACGACCGGGAGCCGGAGGTAGAGACTGAGCTGGTTCCCGATCGTCGGTCCCACAATGGGATTGAAACGCAATACCGTGAACGTGATCTTCGGCAGCTCGTCTGCGAGTTGGGAAACCGCCGACTCGACGTCCCGCAGGCTGCGCTCGTAGCTGGTGAGGCGCTGCCGGCGTCGACGTGGATTCGCGAACAACCGACGGATTGCGAGGCCCCGATCCGTACACGGCCGCGTCGGACTTGACGATCACATTCTTGACCTCGGGAAGGCGTCCTATGGCCCCGAACAGTGCCTGCGCGCCAAGGACGACACTCGATCGGGAGTGCTCGGGACCGAGGAGTGCCGACCGGTCGAGGGTCTGCAGGTGGACAACGGTGGTCGGTTTGACCGAAAGCACGTGCTCGGCCAGCTCGAGAACATCAAGGCTGGACAAGTGAAAATCCGACGAGAACGCAACCGTGGGTTCAACTTCGTCCACTGCGAACACTTCGGTTTCAGTCCGGGACTCGAGGCTCCGGATCAATCGCCCGCCGACCCACGACGATGCTCCCGTTACCAGGATCCTGTGCATGGACGAAGTGTAGGCCGGGCGTGATCGGCGTCCTCCGGCGAGAGCCGGAGCCAGCCCAGGTCGGTGTAGCGGACTCGTCCCGGGGAGAGCCCGTGCTCGATCTGCGCTCGGGGAAGCTGCATGTAGGTACCATCTGCCACATGGAAGCGCTCTTGCTCGAGTTTGGTGGAGACACCGCTCCTCAGTGGATGGTGGAGCTGGCCGATGAGCTTGTCGAAGATCCCCGTTGCCGGCTTGTCTTGATGGGTTCGGATCAGAGGGGGGTCGTCCTGGTTACCATCTGGGACGTGGAGACGATCGGCGAAGTAGAGGCGGGACTGGCCGGCTTCGCCGATGATGGGGTTCGGATCCGGAGGCTTTCGCTGGTTGATCCGGGTAATCCGGCTGGACTCTCCTGAACCTGTGGAGGACGACGACATGATGGCCTGGCGCGAGACGGTGAGATGAGTTCGATGATCATTGTGATGAAACCCGATGCGGTGCAAGCGGACGTTGATCAGGTCCTTGCGCGTTTGGCCTCGATCAACTCGGAGGCGCACGTTTCGGTCGGGCAGAAACACACGGTGATTGGCGTGATCGGTGATCGCGATCGCATTCAGCAATTGCCATGGGAGGCGATGTCCGGCGTCGAACGAGCCGTACCCGTGCTGAAGCCGTTCAAGTTCGTCAGTCGGGACTTTCAGGACGCCGACACGGTGATCGAGGTTCGGCGGGCGCGGATCGGCGGCGGCTCATTTGCAGTGGTGGCCGGCCCCTGTGCCGTTGAGAGTCGCGACCAGCTGTTCCGCGCCGCTGAGGCTGTTCAACAGGCGGGAGCCCACATCTTGCGCGGAGACGCGTTCAAGCCGAGGACCTCGCCGTATGCCTTCCAGGGCTTGGGCGAAAAAGGTCTGGAGCTCCTGGCCGAGGCTCGCGAAGAGTTCGACATGCCGTTCGTTGCTGAGGTTCTGGATCCCCGTGATGTTGAGCTGGTGGCTTCCTATGCCGACATCCTCCGGGTCGGCACTCGCAATATGGCCAACTTCACGCTGCTGACCGAGGTCGGCAAGCAGGCCCGGCCCGTGCAGCTCAAGCGAGGCTTCACGGCGACCGTTGAGGAGTGGCTGAACGCTGCGGAATACATCTACAAAGAGGGCAACCATCAGATCATCATGATTGAGCGAGGCATCAGGACCTTCGAGACCTCGACCCGCAATACCCTCGACATCAGCGCCGTACCCGTTGTCAAGGGTTTGTCTCACCTCCCGGTGATGGTCGACCCTTCTCACTCCGGCGGGCATCGCTATCTGGTGGCGCCCCTGGCCCGGGCGGCCATAGCCGTCGGCGCCGACGGGTTCATGGTCGATGTCCATCACGCGCCCGACACGGCTCTGGTCGACGGCGCCCAGGCCATCCTTCCCTCCGAGTTCGCTGCGCTGATGGATGACATCAGACGCCTCGCGGCTGCCCTCAACCTGCAGATCTGATTTCGTGCCGACTGCCGCCATCATCGGAACCGGGCTGATCGGAACCTCCGTTGGACTCGGCTTGCGGGCGTCGGGGTGGCTGGTGACCGGGTGGGACCCCGACCCGGCTGCCGTTCAGGTGGCTCTGGAGCTGGCAGCCATCGATGAGCAGGCGGTCGGCTCTGCTGAGGCGATGCAGTCGGCCGATCTCGTTGTGCTGGCCGGCCCGCCCGGCAGCCGTCATTAGAGAGCTGGCCGGGTTGGCTACCGGCGCCCTCGTAACGGACGTGGCCGGCATCAAAGCGCCGGTTGTTGCGGCGGCCGGGCATTTGAGACCATTTCGTCGGAGGTCATCCCATGGCCGGTCGGGAGCATGCCGGTCCCCGGGCCGCATCCGCAGCTCTCTTTCGGGGTGCCACCTGGATCCTCTGCTCAGACGGCGCCTCCGCGATGGATCTGCAGCGAACCCGGGACGTCGTCATGAGTCTCGGGGCCGTGCCGGTCACGATGACGGCTGGAGAACACGATGCGGCGGTCGCCGCGATCAGCCACCTTCCCCAGGTGCTCGCCTCAGCCCTCGTCCAGATAGCGGCCGACGACCCGCATGCTTTGGATCTGGCAGCCGGGAGTTTTCGTGATCTGACCAGGGTGGCGCTCAGCGAGCCCTGCCTGGTGGGCGGAGCTACTGGTCATCAACCAGGGCGAGCTCGGCCGTGTTGTTGGCATCGCTCATCGAGGCGCTGCGCGGCTGGTCTGCCGCTCTCGTGGAAGGTGCGGTTGATCGGCTTGCCACCGACCTTCAGGAGGCACGTCGGGTCCGTCAAGCGATGGCACCGCCGGTTGTTGCGGTGGGGGTGGTCATGCAGGATCGTCCTGGCGAGCTGGGGGCGGTCGGTCGATCGCTGGCCGCCAGCGGTGTGGATGTACGCGATCTCCAGCTTCGTCATGGGCCCCACGGTGGTGGCGGAGTGTTGACCCTGTCCGTGCGATCCGGGGAGGCGGAAACCCTCCGGGCGGCGCTCACTGCGGAGGGGTTCGAGCTCGAGGAGTGAGGCCGGCTCCGCCTCCCGGTCCAGTGTGGAACGTGGAAGGTTGGGCCCATCCCGTCTTCTCGTCCATTACGAGAGCCCGGGGCGCATCGCAATGCGCCCCGGGCAATTCAACCCCTAGCTCGTTGCCGGCTACCAACTACGAACTACTGCCTTCAAGCTTCCACTTCCTCACGGGCCAGGTAACACATCCACGATCACGTCCTGGTTGGCCGCGATCTCCTCAGGAAGCACTTTGTCGGCCGTCAGAAACAGCGAGGCGTTGCCGTGACAGGAGTCACACGACGCGTTCTGCGGGGTGTTCTTCTGGATGTTGTGGGGGGTGGCAGGCGCAAAGGTCGGCCGGGCATCGAACTCAGGCAGCAGATTCGTCCCGTAGAACGAGAAGCTTTCCGGATCGATCGGCACATGGCGCACCACCGTGTAGCTCCAGGGCCGTTGCTCGGTTTGCTCGACGTTCTTGCCGATGTAGAACGCCATCTGCGAAGGTTCGATCTTGAAGTAGGGCGTTCCTTCGTCCGATGTCTGCACGTGGCAGCTGTAGCAGTTCTTGTAGTCAACCGAGTGGCAGACCTGACACGACAGGTTCTCCGAGTGGAGCGAGTGCTGCTGGTTGCCGTCTGCGCCGCCCTCGACATCAGGGTGGCAGTCAATGCACTCCACGGCCGTTTCGTCGTAGCGGTGCGTCTGGGCCGGTCCCTCACCGTGCATTTCCGCGTCACCGTGACAATCGAAACAAGCCATGCCGCCGGGGTTGAAGTGGACATCGGCCGGGTACAGAGTTCCGTCCGCCATCGCGTTCTTCCCCTTGTACTCGTCATTGACCCGACTGCCATGACAGCCCGTGCAGGTCAGGTTCATCGGCGGTGGGTTCTTGAACGAGTGTCCGTCGAGCAATCCACCTCCGGCGCTGGTCGGCCGGCTCACATGGCACTGTCCACACGACGTGTGGCAGTCGGCGCAATGATTCTCGAAGGCCAACTCCAACCCGGGGAGAGCTCTTCGCTGCCGGTTCTTTCGGCGAATACGGTCATGTAACCGTCGAGCGTCGAGTGCAAGCTCATTGCATTGGTCGTGCTGATGTCGTTGTGGCAGCTCGAGCAAGTCTCGATCGCGTCCGGATCGCGCACCATGCCGGTGTGCGCCGCTTCTATCCCGTTGGCCTGGCCGTCGCCGCCGTGACAGGCGATGCAGCCGAGTGCCCCGTGGGTTGTTTCAAAGAACTCGTCGTCGCTGACAAAGACCTGTTCCCATGCCTCTAACTGAGGCACCGAGCCTCCTCAGCCTTCACCTTCGCTGAGGGTTTCGGTGGCAACGGGTTCGACGGCCATGGCCTGCAATGTGGCTTGGTCCGTGTGACAGGCCACACAACTGGCATCCGCCGCTGCGGATGGGTCGGTCGTGGTCGTCGTCGCGGCCACCGTGGTAGTGGTTGTCGGCGGCGCGGTTGTCTCGCTCGATGTCGTCGTGTCATCGGCACCACTGGTGCATCCGACCGCCAGGAGGGCGACGAGCATCACTCCGAATATGGTTGGGATTGCTTTTCTCATCTCACCTCCTTCGAAGGAGGAGGGGCGCCGGAAACTCTCCGGCGCCCCTCTACCGGAGGTTTATCCGGTGACCGTCGGGTAGTCGGGTGCCGTGGTGAACGGTGCGGTGCCGACCACGTCGGGGTCGTCGCTCCATCCCATCATCCCGAACTTCATGTTGATGGCGTCGTAGCCGAGCAGCTTCAGAGCCGTGGTGGCGGCCTGGCCGGTGTGGCCGGTGTAGCAGTACACCATGATCGGCTGATCGGTTGGGAGCATGGCCAGGTTGGCCGGGTCGGCAATCGCTTTCCAGCCGATGTTGATCGCACCTTCGACATGCCCGAGGGCATAGACATCAGGAGCCCGGACGCTGACAACGAAGAAGTCGTTGGAGTCGTCACCGTCGGCCATATTGTCGAACAGCTCCGACGCAGCCGTCACCGGCGTCCAGTCGGCCAGCATGGCCCGGGCAGCGGCGATAGCGATGCCCGAAGCCTCGGTCTCCCCGGTAGCCAGTACCGGCAAGTCGTAGGTTTCGGTGGTAATGGTTGCCTCGGTGACCGTCGGATAACCCGGCGAAGTCGTGAACGGAGTTGTCGCCACGACATCGAGGTCGTTGGTCCATCCCATCATTCCGAACTTCAGGTTGCTGACGTCATAGCCGAGGACCCTGAGCAGCGTTGCCGCCACCTGGCCGGTGTGGCCGGTGTAGCAGTAGACAACGATCGGTTGATCGGTTGGCAGCATGGCCAGGCTGGCCTCGTCGACGATGCTCTTCCAGGGGATGTTGATGGCCCCTTCAATGTGACCCAGGGCATAGTGCTCCGGAGCACGAACACTGACGATGAACGGGTCGTTGGACTCGTCACCGTCGGTCAGGTTCTCATACAGGGCATCCGCCGCGATGGTTGGTGTCCATTCGGCGAATTGCGCGGTGATCTGCTCGGCCAGCACCAGCTCTTCATCGACCATGACGGCGGTGGTGGTCGTGGCTTCGGCGGTGGTGGTGGTGGCTTCGGTTGTGGTGGTGGCTTCGGTTGTGGCCACCGCAGTCGTGGTGGTTTCTTCAGCCGCGTCGTCGGCACATCCGGCGAGCACGATCAAGCTGAGGACGGTCAGGACCGCCAGCAGTTTGAAGAACTTGGTTCTCCGGTACATCAGGTTGCTCCTTGTGAATCAATTCACAACCTCCCTCGCCCGCAATGATACAGGGGTGAGGTTTCGCCGAAAGGCCCGGATGCGGGGGAATGAGGCACATCCAAATGGGGTACTTCGACCCTATGCGCTTCGGCGCATCTGTTCAGGGATCGAGCAGTCCGCCGGAGATGCCGCTGGGTGCCCGTTTCTGGTTCGAACCGTGCAACCAACGGATTCCTGACGGTCCCTGTAGGTCTGTTGCTCGGCGTGCGACTGAGGCAGATCGGTTGGAGCATCCCCCAGGTGGTCGACGCCGGGCAGGGCGCCCCCGGAACCCAATGACCAGGCGAAGGCCGTCTAAATCCAGTCGCAGGCCATCAAACGCAGCATGGCCGTGGTCCCCGCCACGATGCCCGTCTCGATGGCAGCTTCGTCGATGTCGAACCAGGCGGAGTGCAGGTCGGTTTTGCGGTCGGGCAGTTGCGTGCCGAGCCGGAAGAGGGCGCCCGGGATTTCCTGGAGGAAGTAGGAGAAGTCCTCGGCTCCGAGGCTGGCATGCGTCAACGCCACGGCGTGGGTTCCCAGCACGCTTGACACCGCATACTCCACTTCGGCGACCACGAACTGATCGTTGATCACCGGTGGGATTCCGACTTCGTAATTGACTGTGGCGGTCGCTCCAAGCGGAGCGACAATCTCGTGGACGAGCCTTTCGATGAGTTTGGGCATCTGTTCCCAGGTGTCGCGGTCGAGCGATCTACACGTTCCGCTCAACTCGACCGAGGCGGGGATCACGTTGCCGGCGATGCCGCCCTGTACACGCCCGAAGACCACTGAGAGCGGCCGGCGGGCGTCGACGAGACGGTCCAGGAAGGCCGGGAGCTGGGTGATGACCTGGCCGGCGGCGAAGATCGTGTCGACCGAGTCGTGGGGCCGGGCCGTATGACCACCAGGGCCATCGACCGTGATGAGAAACCGATCCGATGAGCTGGTGATCGGGCCGGTCTTGAATCCGATCTGGCCGGGGGGAAGCGTTGGATCAACATGGAAAGCGATGATCGCTTCAACCCCGTCAATGGCGCCTTCGCGCAATAGCTCGTCGGCTCCGCCGGGGAAGAGCTCCTCGGCCGGCTGGAAGAGGAATCTCACTCGGCCGGGGAGCGGACCCAGTTCCTTGAGGGCCAGGGCGATCCCGACGGCAATAGCGGTATGGGCATCATGTCCGCACGCATGCATGAGGCCGGGGAGCTCTGAAGCGAAGGGGAGGCCGGTTTGTTCATGAATTGGAAGTGCGTCCAGGTCTGCGCGAAACCCGACCAGCGAACCACGCTCCCCAAGCTCGGCCATCAGGCCGGTGTCGGCCTGCCTGACCTGGCTCTTGATACCGGCCCCGGCCAGCGCCCGGACGACCAATTGGGTGGTCGCGAATTCCTGGCGTCCGAGTTCCGGGCGGCGGTGAATGGCGCGACGCAACTCCACGGCGCGGGGTGACACCCGGGTCGCGACAGCGCGAACGTCATCGAGGTCGAATTCCATATCGGTAGGGGTACTTCCTGGGCGTGTTTGGTTGGGTGCATGCTATCTCGTCGGGCAGATGGCCGGTAGTGGACCAGCAGCTCAGTCCTGGTAGAAGCTCTGCTCGACGAGTCTTCGAGCCCGTCTCGTGAGCCTTCGGTACTCCTCGCGGACCGAAGAACGCGGAGCATCGAATCGGCCCAGGGAAAGGGCCAGGCGAGTCAATTCGTCCTGGTCGGTTGGAAGCGAATCGACCGGGCGGCCGAACTGAAGGAACAATCGGTTGCGCAGCATGCCGCAAGACCGGTACGCCGCACTGAGGTCCCGGGCCGCCTCCGGCGATAGATGTCCCGCCTCAATCAGGCCTGCGAGAGCTGCCTCGGTCCCCGGTGTTTGCAGGCCGGGGGTTCGGCCGCCGAAGCGCATCTGGTGCAACTGGACGAGAAACTCGATGTCGTTCATGGCTCCTCGACCGAGCTTGAGGTGGAAGTCCGGGTCCTCACCGGGGCCGAGCCGCTCTCGTTCGATGCGGGCTTTCATGGTGCGGATGGAGCGGATGGCGTCGGGGTTGAGGGTGTCGGGGTAGACGTGGGGGGAGATGAGCTGGCTGAAGCGTTCTCCGAGGTCGGGGTCGCCGGCGGCGGGTCGGGCTTTGATGAGCGATTGGAATTCCCAGGTTTGGGCCCACTTGTCGTAGTAGCCGGCGTATCCGTCGAGTGACCGGGCCAGGGGACCGTTCTTGCCTTCGGGGCGGAGGTCGGCATCGACCCGGAAGGCGGCGCCTTCGGGGGTGACTTCGCCGAGGGCGGCCATGAACTCGGTTGCGATTTTGTTGGCGTACTGGCGGGCCCGTTCGGGGTCGACGTTGGGGGGTGTGTCGTAGACGAAGAGCAGGTCGATGTCGGAGGAGTAGTTGAGTTCTTGTCCGCCCCATTTGCCCATGGCGATCACCGTGAAGGGGATGGGGGGTAGGTCTGCGAAGAGAGGAGCGCGGCGGGTTTCCTGGTCGACGGCGGCCAGGGCGGCGGCGGCGGCGGCGTCGGCGGTGTCGGCCAGGTCCCGACCTACTTCGGGCATGGACACGTGACCCAACAGGTCCCGTACCGCAATCCACAACAACCGCCTCCGCACAAACCGCCGCACCGCCCGGAACTGTTCGGCATAGCTGGAGCGGAGCAGCACATACTGGGTGGCGCTTTCGACGAGGGCTTCCTTGTCCGGGAGAGCGGCGAGGGCCCGGTCGTCGCCCAAACGGGAAAGGAACTCGGGGATTCGGTCGAGCATCTGTCCGAGCAAACGACTCGTTCCCAACAACCTGCAGAGACGCTCCGCTGCAACCGGTACATCACGGAGTGTTCCGATCAGGGCGGCGTTGTCCGGAATGGAAGTCACCAGGAGTCGCAACTGCTCCAGCCCGAGATCCGGGTGGGGAGCGTCCGACAGCCAGTCCATCATCAGCGGCAACATCTGTTGCATGAGTCGCGAGCGTCTCGACAAGCCTGTGGTCAGCTCGGCCAATGCCCGTTGTGCCGCAGCCGCGTTCTGGAAACCCAGCGCCGCGAGTTGTCTCGCCGCGCCTTCCGGTGAAAGGTTGACCGCCGGCGAAGCCGCGAACACTTCGAGCAGGGGTCGGTAGAAGAGTCGTTCGTGGATAGTGCGAATGGTTGCCCGATGGTGAACGAGTTCCTTCTCGAATTGATCGAGGGCGTTCTGCTGGTCGTCGTCGCGGAATCCCATGCTCTTGGCCAGACGGGTTCGGGAAGCCTGATCGCCCGGCAGCGTGTGGGTCTGTTGCAGGTCGTACAGCTGGATGCGGTGTTCGAGATTGCGCAACCACTGGTAGGACGTGGCCAGATCCTGGGCATCGTCGTCGCGAACGTAGTCGTGTTCTCCCAGCGTCACGAGCACGTCCAGCGTATTGGGTGATCGCAGTCCGTCGTCGAATCGGCCGTGCACGAGTTGCAGCAACTGCACGGCAAACTCCACGTCCCGGATACCACCGAATCCCCGCTTGATCTCCGAATGCGAAACCCCGCTCTCCTCGGCACGACCTTCGATGCGGGCTTTCATGGTGCGGATGGAGCGGATGGCGTCGGGGTTGAGGGTGTCGGGGTAGACGTGGGGGGAGATGAGCTGGCTGAAGCGTTCTCCGAGGTCGGGGTCGCCGGCGGCGGGTCGGGCTTTGATGAGCGATTGGAATTCCCAGGTTTGGGCCCACTTGTCGTAGTAGCCGGCGTATCCGTCGAGTGACCGGGCCAGGGGACCGTTCTTGCCTTCGGGGCGGAGGTCGGCATCGACCCGGAAGGCGGCGCCTTCGGGGGTGACTTCGCCGAGGGCGGCCATGAACTCGGTTGCGATTTTGTTGGCGTACTGGCGGGCCCGTTCGGGGTCGACGTTGGGGGGTGTGTCGTAGACGAAGAGCAGGTCGATGTCGGAGGAGTAGTTGAGTTCTTGTCCGCCCCATTTGCCCATGGCGATCACCGTGAAGGGGATGGGGGGTAGGTCTGCGAAGAGAGGAGCGCGGCGGGTTTCCTGGTCGACGGCGGCCAGGGCGGCGGCGGCGGCGGCGTCGGCGGTGTCGGCCAGGTCCCGACCTACTTCGGGCATGGACACGTGACCCAACAGGTCCCGTACCGCAATCCACAACAACCGCCTCCGCACAAACCGCCGCACCGACATCAGTCGATCGGATGGTGAACTGTCTGTTGGGAGGGCTTCGAGCATGGGCTCTTCGAACGGTCGGAACCAATCGGGTTTGGCTCGAATGGTTGCCGACAACGCCCGGCTCGAGCCGGCGATAGCCACCAGAGCCCGGCCGACGTTGAGGTCCGAGAGGACCCGTTTGGCGAGCTCGGGCCCGGCCTCGAGGATGGTGATGATCCGTTCCAGGGTCGGGAGGGGCTCCGGTCCACTGCGAACCGTTCGAAGCAATTCCAGGGCCGGTTGATCGACCAGGCCGTCGTCGCCGATCCAGCCGGCCGCCGCGAAGCGGGGGCGGAGCAGTTCGGAGATCCCCAGCCGGGTCGGCGAGGCGTCGGTGGTCATTAGGTCAGGCTAGGCCACCACGCTGTGCGCTTCATCTGTCGACAACGACGACCAGGACTCGGCAGGCGGCGCCAGAGCGTCCCTGGGGCATACAGCAACCGATTGGAGTGTCCCCGACCTTCTAGGCTTTCGGCATGAACTTCCTACGCGTGGCCGGAGCCCAGCTGAACCTGGTAGTTGGGGACCTCGAGGGCAATCACGATCGAATCGCCGAGGCGATGGCCTGGGCCGAACAACAGCACGCCGATGTGCTCCTGCTTCCCGAACTGGCGATCACGGGATACCCACCCGAAGACCTGTTGATCCGCCCGGCTTTCGTCCGGGCCAACCTCGACGTGCTCCGGCGGTTGGCGGAAGTCTCCGGCAACGTGGTGACGGTGGTGGGGTTCGCCGACCGGGTCGGCCCTGTGGTCGATCCGCTCGACGATGCAGCCGTGCGGAGCGTGGCCAACGCTGCGGCTCTTCTCTATCGAGGAGAGATCCGGGGGGTGTACCACAAGGTGCTGCTGCCCAACTACGGAGTGTTCGACGAGGACCGGTACTTCGTCCCTGGGCGCGAGCCGGCCCGGGTCTGGGATGTCGGCGGCGTGCGGGTCGGCGTTTCGATTTGCGAGGACATGTGGATTCCGGACGGCCCCCCCAGTCGTCAGGCGGAGGCCGGTGCGCGAGTGCTCCTCAACATCAATGCGTCGCCCTATCACACCGACAAGGCAGAAGAACGGGCCAGTTCTGCTGGCCGGCCAGGCTTCGCGGTCCGGTGTTCCGGTGGTGTACGTCAACCTCGTCGGGGGCCAGGACGAATTGGTTTTCGAGGGAGACAGCATGGTCTTCGACGCTTCCGGCGGGCTGCTGTATCGAGCTGCCGAATTCGCCGAGGAGCGGTTTGTCGTGGACACACCCCTCGCCAGCGGGCGTGCGCCCGGCGGTGCCGTCGTGACCGTCCGCCACGAACCTCTGGTCGATCGACCCACCCGGCCCATTCCTGAGTCGGCTCCCCGCCTCGAGCCGGAGGAAGCGGAGGTGTACCAGGCCCTTGTCGCCGGTCTGCGCGACTACATCCACAAGAACGGGTTCAGCGAGGTTGTGATCGGCCTGTCCGGCGGCATCGACTCTGCCCTCTCGGCTGCGGTCGCAGTCGATGCCCTCGGCGCCGGAGCCGTGTGGGGAGTTGCGATGCCGACCCGGTTCTCGTCGGAGGGATCCGTACTCGACGCCGGGGATCTGGCCGAACGTCTGGGAATTCGATTCGAGATCATCCCGATCGACGACACGTTCGCGGAGTTCCTGACCGCTCTGGAGCCGGCCTTCGCCGGCACCGAATTTGGCGTCGCCGAGGAGAACGTTCAGGCTCGCATTCGGGGAGCCATCCTCATGGCGCTGTCGAACAAGTTCGGGCACATGGTGGTGACCACCGGCAACAAATCGGAAGTAGCGGTGGGGTACGCCACCCTCTACGGCGATATGGCGGGCGGATACTCCGTGCTCAAGGATGTCTTCAAGACGCTCGTCTACCGGCTGGCGGAGTGGCGCAACACCGAAGCCGAAGTCATTCCCCGATCAATCATCGACAAGCCACCGTCGGCGGAGCTGCGACCAGATCAGCGGGACAGCGACAGCCTTCCTTCGTACGATCTCCTCGACGAAATCCTCGTCCGGTACGTTGAGCAGGATCGTTCCGTCGAGGAGATCATCGGTGACGGCTTCGACACAGATCTCGTGCATCGCATCGCCGGATTGATCGACCACAACGAATACAAGCGCCGCCAGGCAGCTCCCGGGGTCAGGATTACTCGCAAAGCATTCGGCAAGGATCGCCGCCTCCCGATCACCAATCGATATCGGGAGGGATGAGGTCCGGTCCAGGTGCCGGGCTCATGACGGCTTCGCCACTATCCTCTTGCCGATGCGAGTACTGATCGACGGCCGTCCGGTCGACCCCCAACAAGCAATGATCTCCGTATTCGACTGGGGACTGTTACGCGGTGACGGCATCTTCGAGGCCATCCGCTCGTTACCGGGGCCGCCTCTTCCAACTCGACGCGCATCTCGTCCGCCTCCAGCGAAGTGCCGCCCTTATGAACCTTGATCTGCCGGAGCTTTCGGAGATCACCGCGCTGGGCGAAAGCGGTCGGGGAGGACGGCCAGGATTGCTCGATCCGGATTCTCGTGACCCGCGGCGGATCCGATCCGGACGTCGAGAGCCCCAGCCGCGTTGTGGTGTTGTGGGAACCGATTCCCGATATCCCTGAGGCTATCTCGATGCGGCCGACTGCGGCGCCCTGGCAGTCCGGGGGCATCCCCTGGGAACTCATGGGGGCCAAAACCCTCTCCTATGCCCCCAACATGTCCGCTTGGCGGACGGCCCGAGCGGAAGGATTCAGCGACGCGTTGCTGATCTCTCGGGACGACTACGTGCTCGAAGGCCCCACCTTCTCCATCGGTTGGGCAATCAACGGGAAGGTCGAGACGCCATCGCTCGACCTCGGCATACTGGCGTCGATTACCCGGATGGTGACCCTGGAGGTGGCCGCCGACCTGGGGCTGAACGTTACCGAGGGTCGTTTCCATCTTGATCGTGTCCTGGAGGCGGACGAGGTCTTTGCCCTGTCCACCCTCAAGGAGGTCAAGACTGTCGACCGCGTCGGGTCAACCCGGTTTGAGGCCGGCCCCATCACCGGCAAGCTGGCGGCCGCCTACACCGCTCGCGTAGAAGCGGAGACGTCCTGACCCGGGGAGAATCCGGGAACTCTCCTTGCCCGGCATCCGTTTGAGAATTAGCTACAAAGGTAGAGTGACAACCATGCGACGTTCTGTAATCCTGATCCTGGCTCTCGCCCTCGTCGTGGCCGCCTGCAGTAAGGGCGACGACACCGAACTGACCACGACCACCGACGGCGGTGTTCTGCAAACCACCTCTACGACCGTGTCCGGCAATGGAACTGACGGCGAGACCACCACGACGGTCGCCGGCACCGAGCCTCCGGAATACGAGATCATTGCGGGTGACACCGGGGAAGGCGAGTATGTCGTTCTCATCGACCCCGGGTCATATACCGAGCAGGACCTTCGCAACCTCATGGAAGGGATCGTCGACGAGTATGCGCCCGTCACGGCCCACCTGATCGATTCCGAAGATGCCCGAGCTTTGGTGCTCCAGGACGAGGTGACCGAAGCCGAGCAAGCCATCCTCGACGCGCACTATTTCGCCCGGATCGTCGACGGCACAACCCTCGAGTTTCTCGGACCGTATTCAGATCTCGATCCTGTCCACATCGGCTCCTGAGCCAACTCAATTTTTTCGCCTCTTCGGTCGATACACCAGGTAAGACCCGAGGTGGAGGTTTGTGCTGGAACCACGTGTATTGCTCGTTGACCCGGATCCTGTTGCGAGGACCGTCACCGCGAACGTCCTGTCATCGGCCCGCGTGGAGGTAGTCGGTGAGGCTGCCAGCGGCGAACAGGCGCTCGCACTCGCGCGATCCACGCATCCGACCGTGGCCGTTATCGATGCCGGATTGTCCGGAATCGGACCGGCCAACACCGCCCGCCGGCTGCGCGAAGAAGCCGACCGCCGGATGGAGATCGTGGCTGTCGCCTCGTTCGAGAACATCGGCCGGATCGGGGACATGGTCGCGGCAGGTGCCGCTGCGTATGTCGTCAAGGGGAAACCGGCCGAACTGATTGCGGCAGTGCGATCGGTTTCGGTTGGTTCGGGGATTGCTGTCCGCTGAGGCCAGTCGCCCGGTGCTCGAAGAAGTGTCTCGCCTCTACGATCGGGAACGGGTTCGGAACGTCGAACTCGAGAAGATGGTGTCCCGTCTGCAGGCCCTGTCGGTCACCGACTCCCTGACCGGCCTCAAGAACCATGGCTTCTTCTTCGATCGGCTGGCCGAGGAACTCGAACGGGGAGCGCGTTACGGGCGCCCGGTTGCGGTGATCATCGCGGATGTTGACAATTTCAAGCTGGTCAACGACGCGTACGGGCATGCTGCCGGAGACGCGGTGCTCAGGACGCTTGGGCGATGTCTTTCGCACCCAGCTACGCGAGGTCGATTTGGCCTGTCGAATCGGCGGCGAGGAGTTCGGGTTTGTTCTGCCCGAGACCGACGAAGAGGGCGGGATGCGGGCCGCCGAACGGATCCGAACGGCGGTCGAGACGCACAACCGTTCCGGAGGTCGGCAACGTCACCGTCAGCCTCGGAGTGGCCGTGTTTCCCCACCACGCCACAGAACGAGATGAGCTTCTCGAGTCGGCCGATACGGCCTTGTATCAGGCCAAGCATGAGGGCAAGAACTGCTCGAGGCTGGCGGGCAGTTCATCCATGACGGTGCAGCTCACCAGGGCCCGGCCGACCACCGGCCCGGTCGTCGGCGCGCTCCTCGCGGCGCTGCGGATGCGAGTGCCGTACCTGGCCGAACACTCGGTGCGAGTCGCCGAACTGGCTCCCGTAATCGGGGAGGGGCTTGGCCTGTCCGTCGCCCGCTTGGGGCGGCTGCGGCTGGCGGCTCTCCTCCACGACGTCGGTATGTTGGGAGTTCCGGACTCGATCCTGGTCAAGCCCGGGCCGCTGGAACCCGCCGAGTGGGACGTCGTGCGCGACCATCCCCAGAACGGCTTCGACCTGGTCGTCGATGCGGTGCACGTTGAGGTGGCAGAAGCGGTGCTTTGTCACCATGAGCGGATGGACGGGACCGGCTACCCACGCGGCCTGGCCGGTGGAGAAGTCCCGCTGCTCGCGAGGATCTTGCTGGTCGCCGATGCCTTCGATGCCATGACGATGCCCAGGTCATATCAACGATCGCTCACCCGCGCCGACGCTCTCGCCGAACTCCGCCGGAACGTCGGAACACAGTTTGACGCCGAAGTCGTTGACGTTCTCGCCACCCATGTGACCAACAGCGGACCGTCCAACGTGCTCGAATTCCCACGCCGCGGCCACGCCGGCTGACCAAAACCGTTCTTGCGTGACTTTCCTGCGCATAGTTCGCGGTTTCTCACGCAAGAACGGGGATTTTTCGGGATTGTCCGACCCGCCTGGCATGGTGCCCTGATGAGCACCTATCGCAAGCTGGCAGCGGTTGCCGAGTCGCAGCACGGTGTCGTCTCGCTTGATCAAGCCCGCGAACGTCGGGTTCACGGACAATCAGATCCGTTGGCTCGTCGATGGTGGTCGATTGGTACGGCCCGAACGGGGGGCGTTCTGGCTCGCAGGATGCCCGGCAACCTGGGAACGGACCGTCATGGTGGCAGTGGCCGCGGCCGGCGAGGCAGCGCTGGCCTCGCATCAGACGGCCGCTTTCCTCTGGGATCTGACCAGCTTCCGGCCGGATCACATCGAAGTTGTGATGCCCCGCTGGGATCGGTCAATCCGGGCCTGTGTGGTTCACGAATCCAAGGATCTGGCTCTCGAAGACTTCGATCGGGTGAACGGCATACCGGTAACGTCTCCTGTGCGAACGGTGGTTGACCTCGGGGCGACCGCTCCCTGGCTGGTCGAAACGGCCCTCGAGCGGGGAATCCGGCAGGGAGCATTCCAGCTCGCCGACGTGGCATGGTTCGTGGCGCGGGTGGGGCGAGCGCGGTCGTAGGGGTGTTGGGGTAATCAGGCCCCTCTTGGAGCAGCGGGCGCGGTGGGACACCGCCACCGAAAGCGAGCTCGAGGACCTTTTCAGGAAGGCTTGGTGCGCGCCCGGACGTCCTGAACCAGAGACCCAGTTCCGAATCAAGGACTCGGCCGGGATGCATTGTCTGCAGGGCAGATTTCGCGTTTGCCCACGCCAGGCTGCGGATCGAACTCGACTCCGAGGCCTATCACATGGACCGGCCAACCTTCCGGAAAGACCGGTCCGTCCAGAACCGAACCGAACTACTTGGATGGCGGACGCTCCGCTACACGTGGTGGGATCTCACCACCCGCCCGGCGGAGGTGGTGCGCGAGGTGGCCAAGGCGCTGGGGATATTCGAATACCCGTTCTTGCGTGAGTTTCCCGCGCATATTCGCGGTTTCTCACGCAAGAACGGGCTGGTTAGAGGAGGGCGGCGGCCACGAGGAGGAAACCGCCGAAGCCGACCAGGTCGGTGATCAGCGTGAGGAAGATGCTCGAGGCTTGAGCGGGGTCGGCTCCGATTTCGCGGAGAATCAGCGGGATGCTTGCTCCGGCCAGGCCCGCTATCGACACGTTCCCGAAGGCCGCGAGTGCCACGACGGCGGCGACTCTCAGCGGAGGGGATACCGACGAAAAGATGCCGGACTCGAGGAGCAGTGCTGCGAGTCCGGCGGCCAGGACTCCCAGGACCAGACCGTTGAGAATGCCGACGGAGAATTGCCGCCCGATCACTTGTGCGACCTGACTGCGCGGGACGTCGTCCGTTGCGAGCGAGCGGATGACAACGGCCAGACTCTGGAATCCGCCGTTCCCACCGAGCAGTGCGATGACCGGCATCAAGGCGGCGACGACGGGCTCATCGCTGATGATCCCGGTCTGCCGCTCGATCGCGAAGGCCACGAGGAGCGCCATGAAGAGATTCAGGCTGAGCCAGGGGAGCCGCATCCGCACCGACCTCACTACCGGAGTGAAGATCGTCTCTCCGGCGCCTGCCCCGGTGGCGACGGCGAAGTCTTCGCTGGCTTCAGCCTGGATGGCCTCGATCAGCTCTTCGTTGGTGACCATGCCCAGCAGCCGGTTGCGGGCGTCGACTACGGGGATGCTGAACAGGTGGTAACGCTGGGTGAGATCGGCAGCCTCTTCCCGATCCGCGTAGGCATTGACCGAAACCGGGTTGGCGATCATCGCTTCTTCCAGTCCGACTCCGGGGCGCTTGAAGACCAGGTCGCGGAAAGACAACACCCCGACCAGGCCGTCCTCGTCGTCAACGATGTAGACGTACGAGAGATCTTCGAGTTCCTCGTTCATCTGCCTGACCCGCTCGATGGCCTCGCCGGCCGTCATGCCGACGGGGAGTCTGGCAACCTCGGTGGTCATCAGACCACCGGCCGAGTCGGGTGGATAGGCGAGCAACCTGCGGACGTTGGCTTCCGCGGGGTCGCCCATTGCATTGAGGATCTCTTCGCGCGCTTCCGGTTCCAAGGCCGCGACAAGGTCTGCGGCTTCGTCGGCCGGCATCCCTTCGAGAAAGTCGGCAGCAGTTTCCAGGTCGAGTTCTTCGAGGATGTCCGCAGCCAGGTCGTCCTGCATTTCCTCGAGAACTTCCGCGGCATGATCCGGGTGCAGCCCGGCGAGGAGATCAGCTGCTGCGTCCTCGCCCAGCTCTTCGAGGATGTCGGCGGCGTCGTGCGGGTCGGCCTCGGCGATGGCCGTCCACTCCTCGGTGTGGGTATCCAGGTACTCCTCGACCTCACGCGGCGCCTGGCGGGCACGACGGCGCAGCAGTTGGGCAACCTCGCGGTCGGCGGTCGCAATTTCATGATGCCCACATGTTCAGCACGGAAACCTCCACCTGCCCGACAAGCGCCGTGAGGCGTGGTTCAGGCTAATGACTTCAGGTTGGCCGGTTCGTTACCTCACGGCTTTGGCCGGGTGCGGGTCAGCCTTCGAAGGGTCGAATGGCGGTGACGGTCATCGAGAAGGTTCCGCCCGGGGCCTCATACGACACCTCGTCGTTGATGCGGGCTCCGAGCAGTGCCTTTCCGAGAGGTCCGCCTGGAGAGGCGAGAAGGAAGTCGGGAACCCTGTTTTCGGCCGGGGCGACGAAGTATTCGGAGGTTTCGCCGTCGGGGTCGGTAACGGTGACAATCGAGCCGATCTCTACCCGGCCGGTGTCTTGCACGTCCCGAACTTCTGCGCTGTCGAGGAGGTGTCGGATCTGTCTGATCCGCGCCTCCATCATGCCCTGCTCGTTCTTGGCGGCGTCGTAGTCTGCGTTCTCGCGGATGTCTCCGTGCGAACGGGCTTCCGCGATGCGTTCAGATATCTCATGCCGGGCGTCACCCTGCAGGTGGGCAAGTTCTTCCTGCAGTTTCTGGTGAGCAGTAGGCGTGAGCCAGGTGGTCTCGTCGGTCATGACCGGGCAGGATAGCTCTATGCGCGAGAAATCAAACGAACGATTGGGGTCGGCAGTCGGACTGGCCGTTTTCGCGGCCGTTCTGTGGGGAGTGAGCGGAGCGGTCGCGGTCGACGCTTTCGAGGAGGTAGCTCCGACCCGGGTTGCGCAGGTGCGGTCGTTGGTAGCCCTCGCTTTCCTCCTTCCCTATGCGTGGCGCCGGGGCTTGTTGCGAACCCATGGCACCGGACGGCAGCTGGTTGGGTTCGGGTTGATTCTCGCCACGGTGCACGTCACGTACTACTGGGCGTTGGAGCGACTGGGGGTGGGGCCCGGCGTCACCGTCCAGTTCCTGGGGCCGATCCTGGTGCTGGTCTGGATGACTACGGTCCAGAAACGGCCGGTTCCCCGGCCCATCTGGCTGGCCGGGCTGGCGGCCCTGGCCGGCACGGTCATGGTCACCCGGGCGTGGGATTTCGCCGCGCTGGATCTCCTCGGAGTCGGTGCCGGGCTGGCGTCGGCGATCACGTTCGGTGCATATCTCCTGACCGGCGAACACCTCACCCGGAGGTTGTCCCCGGTGACGTTGTTGACCTACGGGTTTCTGGTTGCGGCCCTCTTCTGGTTGGTAGCGCAGCCACTCTGGGATTTTCCGACGAACCTCTCGCCGAAGGCCTGGATCGAATTGCTCTGGGTCGGGGTCGGTGGGAACCCTGATCCCGTTCCTGGCCACCATGGCCGCGCTGAGACGGGCCTCGGCCGGAACCGTCGGGGTGGTCGCTTCGGTCGAACCGGTTGTTGCGGCGGTCGCCGCCTGGTTGCTCCTGGCCCAATCGCTGGTGGCCGTCCAGATCGCCGGCGGGTTGCTGGTCGTCGCGGCCGTCGCCGTCGTCCAACGGTGGGGCGTGCCTGAGGTCGAAGTCGTGCCTCTCGACTCGGTCCGGTGAAAGCCGCTTCAGTAGGTTCGGTCTGTGACTTCAGTTGATCAGATCCAACTTCGTCCCTTGGCGGGCGACGAGCACGGTCACATAACGTGGGGCCTGTACGCCGCGATCGGTTGGGATCCGCAGCGCCGGCTGCCACCCTTTGAGGTGGCTCTCAGCCGTCGGGACTTGGCCAGGTATCACGAAGGCTGGGGCCGCTCCGGCGACATCGGTGTAGTGGCGGAAGGCGATGGGGTTTTCGCCGGGATCGCCTTCTGCCGGCTGTTCACGGCCGCCGACCATGGCTACGGCTATGTCGATGATGCGACTCCAGAGTTGGCGGTAGCCGTCGAGGAGGATTGGCGCGGTCGCGGGGTCGGGACCTCGCTCTTGAGCGGCCTCGCTACGGAAGTCCGCCGGGTCGGGTTTGGTTCCCTCAGCTTGAGTGTCGCCCCGGCCAATTCGGCCCGGCGCTTGTATGAGCGGTTGGGTTACCGGGAGGTGGCGGTCGACGAACAGGGGGTTCGCATGTTCCTCGACCTTCGGGAAGCTAGCCGGGAGTAGGTCCCCCCAGTGCTCTGCTGAGCACGGCCAGGCGTTCGGGAACGGCCCGGTAGTAGACCCATCGTCCCCGTTTTTCCCGCTCGACGAGACCTGCCTCGAAGAGCACCTTGAGATGGTGGCTGACCGTCGGTTGGGAGACGCCGATCGGTTCGACCAGATCGCACGCGGCGCACGCTTCGCCCAGGTTGGCGATGACGCTGAGCAGACGGAGTCGAGCCGGGTCCCCCAGGACCCGGAACCACCCGGCCAAATGGGTGGCCTGGCGCTTGTCGAGTGGTTCTTCAACCAAAGGAGCGCAGCATTCGACGACGGGTTGCATGATCCGATGATCCCACATATCGATGATCATCGCTATGAGTCGGCCGGTCTCGGATGCCGGAATGTGGGAGACTGCCGGTCGGAAAGGAGGTGCATGGTGGCGGTGAAACTGACCGAGTTTTCGCACGGCAGCGGTTGAGCATGCAAGCTCGGCCCTGACGAGCTGGCGCAGGTCTTGCGCCCCTTGCACAACCATCCAACGACGGTCCACCCCGACCTGGTCGTCGGCCTGAACACCGGCGACGACGCCGGGGTCCTGCGCTTGCCCGACGGACGTCTCATGGTGCAGACGGTGGACTATTTCACTCCTGTCGTCGACGATCCCGACGATTGGGGCCGGATCGCTGCGGCCAATGCCCTTTCGGATATCTACGCCATGGGCGCTACCCCGAGCACCGCTTTGCAGCTGATCGGTTGGCCGCGCGGCAAGCTGTCCTTCGAGCTGCTCGGCGAGGTGATCCTGGGCGGGATCGGCACCTTGGAAGAAGCCGGCTGTCTGTTGATCGGCGGTCACTCGATCGACGCTCCCGAACCGACGTACGGGTTTGCCGTCACCGGGTTTGTCGCTCCGGACCAACTCACGTCCAACGGTGGAGCCCTGTCCCGGCGATCGGTTGGTCCTCACCAAACCGATCGGGACGGGCATCATCTCGACCGCCGTCAAGAACGGCCGGGCCGATCCGGCGGTCATCGCCGAGGCCATCGAAGTGATGGCAGAACTCAACGCTGGTGCGGCTCGCGCCATGGCCGCCGTCGGCGTTCATGCGGCGACCGATGTGACCGGCTTCGGTCTCCTCGGCCACCTCGGGGAGATGCTCATGGCGAGTGGGGTGGCCGCAGTCGTCGAGCACCACGCCGTGCCGCTCATCGAAGGTACCCGGGAACTTGCCGAGGCCGGCATCGTGCCCGGAGGGACGGGCCGAAACCTGATTGCGGCCGAGCGGTTCACCGACTTCGGCGGACTCGATGCTGCCGATCGGCTCATCCTGGCCGACGCGCAGACGAGTGGCGGTTTGCTGATCGCGGTTGCCGCCGGCAAGGCTGTCGAACTTGCTGAAGCACTCGCGGCCGAGCACACCCGCGCCGCGGCCATCGTCGGAGAGATCGTCGAGGATCGACCCGGCACTATCGACGTCCACTAGGCGACGGATGGCCGCCGGACCGAAACAGGGGTTTGGAAAACAGACCTGGGCACTGACCGTGGCGATCGCCTTCGTGATGACCGGGGTGAGCCTGGTCGCCCCGATTCTTCCCCTGTACGCCCTCGAATTCAACGTCAGCTACACAGCCGCCGGAGCGCTGATCACCGGGTTCGCCATGGCGCGTTTGATGTTCAGCCTGTTGGGTGGTGTAGCCGGTGACCGGTTCGGCGCTCGCCGGATAGCCGTCGGGGGCGCCCTCCTGCTCACCGTTTCGAGCGTGACCGCGGCGCTCGCCCCTTCGTACGGCGTCTTGCTGGCGTCGCGCTTTGTCGAGGGCATGGGATCGGCGATCCTCGCCACGACTGCCTCGCAATATCTCGTGCAGACGACTCCGAAGGCGCGCCTGGGACGGACCATGGCCCTCTATCAGACCGGCCTGTTGATCGGGGTAGCCATCGGTCCCTTCATCGGCGGTCGGCTCGCCGAGGCGGGGGACTTCCGAACCCCTTTCTGGGCCTATTCGGTCCTGGGACTCGTGGTTGCGGTGCTGGTGGTCCTGTTCATCACCGACCTGCCCCCTTCGGGTAAGACCGTCGGAGAGTCGTTTCGCGCCACGGGTCAGATTCTCAAAATGCCGTCGTTCCGGGTCCTGCTGTTCGTGGCTTTCTCTCTGTTTGTGATGAGAGGGGGAGCGAGGATCACCCTCATCCCGCTGTTCGGCGCCGAGGTGGTTGGCCTGACTCCCGCGCAGATTGGCGACGTCTTGTCGCTGTCGGCCGTCACCAACCTGTTGATCGTCAATCCGGGAGGTCAGCTGGTCGACCGGGTAGGGCGCAAACCGGTGGCCGTCTGGGGTTTGATCCTCGCTGGTTTGACCACTGCCGCGTACGGCTTCTTCGATACTTATGGATCTTTGCTGGCCGTTTCGGCGGTGTTCGGGCTCGCCTCGGGCTTGGCGTCGATCCCACCTCCGACCATGGTGGGAGATCTGGCTCCATCCGGGGCGGAAGGGTCGGCGGTCGGCCTCTATCGAACGTCTGGCGACCTGGGGTTCATCGTTGGGCCGCTGGTCATGGGCGCCGTTGCCGATGCCGGGGCCTTCTCGAGCGGATTCATTGTGAGTGGTGTCCTTCTTGGTGTTGCCGCGCTGGTCGTTTCGAGGATTCCCGAGACCCGCCAAGGGGCGGGTACCGTACGTGGCAAATGACCGACCGCGACCGTTTGGACAAGATCGCCGCCGCCCTGTCGATAGGTGTCGCCCCGCGTCACATTTTCCTCTGCGCCCAGCAGTCGACGCCGCGCTGCTCGACGGCCGTGCAAAGCGCCGCAGTCTGGACCTTCCTGAAGAACCGGCTCAAGGAGCTTGACCTCACGAGTCCTCCGCCCCGCTGGAGGGGGGACTTTTCGATGGAAGCCCCGGCGACGGCGGTTGGGAACGGCATCGTGCTGAGGAGCAAGGTGGACTGTTTTCGAGTCTGTGAGCAGGGCCCCATCGCGGTCGTCTATCCGGACGGCGTGTGGTACCACTCGGTGGACGTCGATGTGATGGAACGCATCATCTCGGAGCACCTCATCGGTGGGGAACCGGTCGCCGAGTACGTGTTTGCGACCGGCCGAATAGATTTCTGAATTGAGGAGATCGTCATGAGCAAGTTCTGGAAGTGGACGCTCGGAGCAGCTGCCTTTTGGAGGCTCTTCGGCCCCGAGCTGGGACACCGGTACACCGCCAAGCAGGAGCACCCGCTTCGGGCGCCCGGCCGCACCGTGTTTGTCGGAGACCGGGAATTCTTTCTCCGGGAAACGGGCCCCGTGGACGGCCCGATCCTGATCCTGATTCATGGACTGGGGAACAACTCGCTGGAGAACTGGTACGAGTTGATCAAACGGCTTCAGCATCGCTACCGGATCGTCTCCGTCGATATGCGCAATCACGGCAAGAGCGACAAACCGCGCGAACGTTTCGAGATAGGCCGGATGGCCGACGAAGTGGCAGGCATGATGGACGCGGTCGGCATCGATCGGGCGGCGGTGGCCGGGTTCTCGATGGGGGGCATGATTGCCCAGGAACTGGCTCATCGTCATCCGCACCGGGTGTCACGAATGGTGCTGATGGGGACAACCTCCCATCACAGCGACAAGGTCAAGGTCGTCAGATGGTTCGGCTTCGTGTTTGGTCGGGCTCTTGAGCGTCTGACCGGCAAGTCGCTCTCCCTCTTCACCTACCGGTACATGATGTTGACGGGGGCGGTCCCTGCCCGGTACGACCGGTGGTATCGCGAAAAGACCCTGGATCGGGACGCCGACCTCTACTACGAAGCGGCCTTTGCCGTCATCAACTTCGATAGTCGCGAGTGGGTGGGGCGACTGGACATCCCTGCATTGGTCATTATCTCGGTGAAGGATCAGCTCATGCCCGTCTCTTGGCAGTACGACCTGGCGGGAAGACTGATGGACGCTGAAGTCGTCGAACTGGTCGACGGTGGCCATGAACATCCCTGGACTCACGCGGATCGGATTGCTGCGGCGATGGACCGCTTCATCGGCGGACCAAACCTGCGGGTCGTCGAAGCGTCCTAGAGCGCAGTTGCCGTCGAGCGGCAACTGGTACCTGATCACTGGTTCCCACAAGGTTGGGGCATGCCCTGCCATCATGGGCTCATGACCGCTCCACCGGCCATCCAGGACACGTATCCGGAGGATGTGGCGCACTGTTACGGATGCGGCCGCCTCAACGCGCACGGTTACCGGATCCAGACTCGGGCCCACGGGGAGGGAACCCTCACCGAGTTCGCTCCGGAGAGTTTCCACACGGCCATACCCGGGTACATGTACGGTGGGCTCATCGCCAGTCTCATCGACTGCCATTCCACCGGTTCGGCTGCCATCTTCTCCATGCAGGATGCCGGCGTGGAAGTCGGGAGCGCACCGTCCCCCGATTTCTCACCGCGCACCTCGAAGTCGACTACCTGGAACCAACTCCGCTCGATCGGGTGACGCTGATCGGAAAAGCTGTCGAGGTCCGGGACCGTAAAGTCATTGTTGTTACCGAATTCGTGGTTGACGGCGAAGTGACGGCGCGTGGCTACGCCGTTCTGGTCAAGATGCCAGAAGGCATGATTGAGGCCCTTTCCGACTGATCGGCGCTGGTTGGTCCGCTACGGTCAGGGGATGAACTTGCCTCCCGTGCTGCTCTCTCAGGACGAGATCGCTGATCGGGTCGGTCACCTCGCCGCCGAGATCGACGCGGTGTACGCAGGTGCGGATCAGTTGGTGCTGATCGGGGTACTCAAGGGCTCGTTCATCTTTCTCTCGGATCTGGCCAGAAAACTCACGATCCCCCACCGGGTCGAGTTCATTGCTGTTTCCAGCTACGGCGCCAAGGAGAGCGAAGCAGCCGATCCGGTGCGTCTCATCATGGATGTGCGCCATGCTATCGACGGTGAGCACGTTCTGATCGTCGAAGACATCGTCGATACGGGTCATACGCTGGCCTACCTGCGCCGGCTCTTCGAGGTGCGTGGCCCGGCTTCCCTCAAGATCTGCACGCTGTTGCACAAGCCGGACCGCACCGAACAAGAGATTGCACTGGACTTTCTCGGCTTCACCATCCCGGATGTTTGGGTGGTTGGTTACGGCCTTGACTACGCCGAGCGTTACCGGACCCTGCCTTTCATCGGCCGGCTCCCACCCGAGATGCGCTAACCCGGCGGAACCGCCGCCCGAAAGGCTTCCCCGGCCCGATCGGCTCTCCATCCTTCTATCCTGGTGGGACATGAGCACGTATAGCGCCCCCGTTCGCGACATCGCCTTCACGCTCGAACATCTGGCCGGCCTGCCTGAACTCGCCACCTGGGAGCAGTTCTCGCATGCCGATCCCGCGACGCTCTTCGGAGCGCTCGAAGAAGCAGGCCGGTTTGTGTCCGAGGTCATCGCTCCTACCAACGTGGCCGGCGATCAGACCGGCAGCACCCTCAACGAAGACGGCACCGTAACCACCGCGCCCGGTTTCAAAGAGGCCTACGCCAGTTTTGTCGAGTCCGGTTGGGGCACGCTTCCGTTCCCCAGCGCCTTCGGTGGCCAGGATCTGCCGTGGGTGGTGGGGATCGCGATCGTGGAGATGATCAAGTCGGCCAACATGGCCTGGTCGCTCTGTCCGATGCTTACCCAGAGCGCGATCGACGCTTTGATTCATCACGGGAGCCCGGACCAACAAGCAACGTATCTCGAGAAGCTGGTCACCGGAGCGTGGACCGGGACGATGCTTTTGACCGAGCCGGAGGCCGGATCAGACGTGGGAGCGTTGCGGGCCAAAGCAGTGCCGGCCGGTGACGGCACGTGGCGGGTCACCGGGTCGAAGATCTTCATCACCTGGGGGGAACACGACGTTGCCGAGAACATCATCCACATGGTTCTCGCCCGGACGCCGGGGGCACCGCCCGGAACTCGAGGGATTTCCCTCTTCATAGTCCCCAAATACCTCGTCAACGCCGATGGAAGCTTGGGGGACCGCAACGACATCAGGGCTGTTTCCCTCGAACACAAGATCGGGATTCACGGCAGCCCGACCTGCGTCATGGCGATGGGCGACGAGGGAGAAGGGGCCGTTGGATACCTGATCGGCGAAGAGCACCGTGGTATGGCCTACATGTTCACGATGATGAACAACGCCCGTCTCTCCGTTGGTGTCGAAGGACTGTCGCTTTCCGAGCGTGCCTACCAGCAGGCGCTCGAGTTTGCCCAGGTGCGCCGGCAAGGGCGAGCGATCGGCGCCGCCAAGACGGAGAGTTCATTGATCATCGAACACCCGGATATTCGCCGCATGCTCATGACGATGAGGGCCAACATCGAAGCAATGCGAGGGATTCTCTATCTGACCGCAGCTTCGATCGACCGGTCGAGGCATCATCCCATCGAAGCAGAACAGCGGCGGCACGCCGAGTTGCTGGCCCTGCTGACTCCGGTCGCCAAAGCCTGGCCGACGGATCGAGGGGTCGAAATGACCTCCCTCGGTATCCAGATTCATGGCGGTATGGGTTACGTCGAAGAAACGGGAGCCGCTCAGCACTGGCAGCGACTCGAGGATTGCTCCGATCTACGAAGGAACCAACGGAATTCAGGCCATCGACCTGGTTCTCCGGAAGATATCCCTGCACAAGGGTGAGGTTGCCCGCAGCTTCTTCGCGGACATGGAGGCGCTCGATGCCGAGCTCGAGGGAGCGGGCGATCGCTTCTCATTGATCCGGGCGGGCCTCACGGAAGGGCTCGTTGCGCTCCGCGGTGCAACCGAATGGCTTCTGGTGTGTGAGGACCCGAACGATGCCCTCGCCGGAGCGACTCCCTACCTGGAGCTGTTCGGGACCGTGACCGGCGGCTGGCTGCTGGCGAAGGGTGCTCTCGCCGCCGCCCGGAAGCTCGAAGAAGAAGCCACGATCCATTTCTCCGCGCCAAGATCGCCACGGCGCATTTCTACTGCACCCAGATGCTGCCTCGTGCGACCGCCCTCGCTCCGTCCGTCACGGCCGGTGCAGGCGACCTCTTTGACATCGACCCGGAAATGCTCGGCGCCTGGTAAGGCCATTTTCGCAGCGCAACCGTGATCGGCCCCATCCCTACCTCGAGGGTCATTTTCGCAGGGCAAACAAGAGAACAGTGGTTCGAAAAGTCGCAGTCAGGAAGAACCCGGCGCAGATCGCGAACACCGGTATGAACCACGCCCGCTGCCGGTCGACGTCGGGAAGGGCGAATTTCCAGGCGGGTCTCAAGGGTTCCGCCACCAGGCCGGGTGGGTCGGGCTGGTCGATGAGGCTGGGATCGGGTTGGCAGGTCACATAGTCGCTGCGAACCACCACCCCGCCCACCTGCCGGCCGAGTTGCCACACCATGCCGTAGCGATCCGCCGCTGCCGAAGACGCCGCCGAGCCCCAGCTTGATGCGGCCACCATGGGTGAACGAGGCGCCTTCGATACCAGGGAACTGCTCGCCTACCTGGTCGATGGCCAGCTCTCCCGCTTCGACCGTCAGCCGGGCTTGGTCGATTTGATCGGCGATTGCCCGGGCGGGTGGATATGCCGGGTTTGGCTCGGTGCGACCGGCCAGGGCCGCTGCCAAACCGAGCAGGAAGACACCGGCCACCGCGAGGCTGACGAAGAGTCTTCTCCTGAGGCCGCGTCGTCGATGCAGGTCGGCTGCCGCTTTGCGGGCGGCGGTCCTTGTGGGATAGAGCCCGCGGTCCGGTTGTTGGCCTTGAGTTGCCAGCGACCGGGCGCCTCCAGCCGGACGATGAAGGGGCCCACGTTGTCGCCTTCGTCGTCCTCCTGCCAGACAAGCATGGGCGTAGGTGGGGGGACCATCGGCCTTGGTTACTGGGGGTTACTCAAAGAATACGCCAGTGTCCGCGATTGATGCATCAGCCCACCGAGACGAGCGCCACCGCAACCAGTGCCAGCGCCAGGCCGGCGAGCCGCCGGGGGGTGAGGATCTCTTTGAAAACGAGCCTGGCTAGGAGGACACTTGCTGCTGGGAACATTGCGGCTACCACCGTCGTCACGGCCAGTGATTCGAGCCCGGCGGCGATGATGAAGAAACCGTTGCCGATAGCGGTCAGCGTCCCGGCGGCGACCCCGGGTGTCATGGCCTCGCGGGGGAGCATGAGGTTCTTGCCGAGGCGGAGGCCGATGATTGCGATCAAGACTCCCCCGGCAATCCGGGCCGGGAGCAAGGCCCAGATACTCGACCCATCGGATGTGAAGCTGAAGAAGATGAGCTGGGCGCCGAATCCGAGCCCTGCGATCAGACCGAAGCGGAGCCCGTGGCGGTCCCCGGCCAGGACCCGGCTACTGCCGCCGCTGACCAGCCAGATGGCGACCATCCCGGTGACGATTCCGGCTACAACCAGACCCGTTGGAGTTTCGCCGAAGAGGACGCTCCACACAACCGGCCAGGTTGCGGCGCCCACTGCGGCAATCGGGGAGACCACCGCGATGTCGCTGCGGGCGAATCCGGTGTACAAGCCCATCACCCCGACGGCGCCGCCGACGCCGGCCAGTGATCCCCACAGGATCAGGTCTCCACTGAGGCTGCCGTCGAGGAACGGAGCGATGGCGAGCACGGTGACTGCTCCGGCCACGTGATTCCACGTGCCCACCGCCCAGGTATTGGCTCGACGACCGCGAGACCTCCCAGGAAATCACCGGTGCCCGCAAACGTGGCCGCCAGGCCGGCAAGGAAAACGCCCATCCCGGGACGGTAGCGGGTAGGAATGTCGCGGCCGCGATCGCCCGGCTTCGCTCGGATCAGGCGCGATTGGAATCAGTGGCGCGGTCGTTCGAGCTCGAAGACCCTGGTGGGACCCGGGAACCCTTTCAGGTCTCGTTCGTCGGCTTCGGAAAAGGCGAAACCCTTAACGACGCCGAGATCGCGAACGACGTCTGATACCAGAATGTGCCCGGCCTCAGAGGCATCACAGATCCGGCTGGCCAGGTTCACCGACGATCCGAAGATGTCATCGTGGTCGCGGACCGGCACACCTGCGGCGATACCGATCCGAACCCGGAGTTCGGGCGTTCCTCCGGCTGCGGTCCTCGCCTCGAAACCATCCTGGATTGCCACTGAGCACTCCAAAGCACGGTCCACATCTTCGAAAGAAGCCATGATGCCGTCACCGGTGTGTTTCACCTCGCGACCGTGCGCCGCCACCAGTGCCCGCCGAATGATGAGGTCGTGCTCGGTAAGAAGGACCATGAACGACGCCTCGCCGACCTCTTGGAGCAACGAGGTCGAGCCTTCCAGGTCTGTAAAAAGAACCGTACGGAACGGGTTCTTGAGTTCCGTCTCGTCTACGGGATCGTGGACGCCGCCCAGGAATCGAAAAACGTCATCCTCGGAAACGCTGATGATTTCGTTGGGGAGCATGCCGTGCGATTCCTGATGGACGGCGCTCAGGTCCTCCGGCCCGGACGCCTTGGCAAAGCAAAAGACGTTCCCATCTTCCCCATCAAACCAGTAGGAGAGGAATTGCACGCCGTGTTTGGCCGACACTGCCAGATCGGCAGCATGTGCCTGGGCAACGTCCTCGGCGGTCGCGCCCGGCGTGTCGTGGCGGTCCATGAAGAGGGGCATTCCCATTCCTTCCGCGGTGTCGCCGACTGGTCCCCAGGGTGAATCCCGAAGGTGCCTTGTCGGGCCCGGTTACAGCAGCGTACCCGTGATGCCGGCGATCAGACGGGCACGGCAGCGCCGGGAACCCTCGGTGCGCTTTCGTCCGGGGTCATGCCCGACCCACGATGGTTTCAGCAATGAACCGGGCGTCCTCGTCGATGCCGTGGATGATCCCGATTTGCGCGTGTGCAGCCACGGAAAACCGAGGAAGTAGAGCCCGGGAACGGGGGAGATTCCTCTCTTGTGTATGGGTCGTCCGTTGTTGTCCGTTGCGCCGAGCATGGATCCAGCCGAAGTCGGCGGTGAATCCGGTGCACCAGATGACCGATCCGACACCGGCTTCCCTGAGGTCCAGTTCCGTGATCCCCGACTCGGCGACTTCCGGGCCGGCGGGCTCGTCGTTGGGATCATCCTCGATCGGCTCGGCGCTGACGCCGTTGGAGGAGATCCAATCCTCGATCATTTTGGTGAACTCCGCCGAGCGCTCGTCGGCGAAGGCGATGTGCTCCGCCAGGGAGTCGTCCGTCGTCAGCACGCCGTCTTCCACGTCGCTGAGGTGGCCCATCAGATGTACTCCGTCACGGGCCATCGACTGCAGGCTGAGGGTGCTCCCGAACCGTCCCACCCCGGACACCTGGGGCTGTGCGGCGAACTGCATCGCCGGATCCGGAAGCTCTTCGACCGCAACATCCCAGAACCCCATGTCTTCGCCCCAATCCACGACGTCACGTTGTCGATACCTCCGGCGGAGACGTCCGACCTTGCTGGTGCAGAGGTAGACGTCTCGGCCGGCGTGGACCAGGTCCACGGATATCTGACATCCCGACTGTCCTGCGCCGATGACAACGACCGCTCCCGGCGGCAGGTTCTCCGGTGAGCGATAGTCGGAGGCGTGGAGCTGGAGGAGCGACTCGGGGAACCGTTCGCGAATCCTCGGGATCTTGGGTGCCTGCATCATCCCGGATGCGACGACGATGTTCGTTGCGGTGACGGTGTCGACCGTGCCGGCAGCGTCTTCGTAGGTGACACGGAAACCGTCGCCGTTGGCGTCGACCCCGGTCACCGTGACTCCCTCCGTCACCGGAAGCTCGAACTTGCCGGCATAGTGCTCGAAGTAGTCGATGAGTTCGTCGCGGTGATAGAAGCCGTCGGGTTCGTCACCTTCGTACGGGTCGCCGGGCAGGCCATTCGCCCAGTTCGGCGTGTTGACGGCAAACGAATCCCAGCGCTGACTGCGCCAGGTCTCACCGACCCGGCCGCGCTCGAAGATGACGAACTTCCTGCCGGCTGCTCGTAGGTAGTAGCCGATACCCAGACCGGCCTGTCCGCCGCCGATGACGACAACATCGAAATGGTTCAAAAGGGATTGCCTCCAATGCAATCAGACGATGCGGTGACGGTAGCGATCGGAGCCCACGAGTGGCGGGCGCAACCTGCAGAGATCTTCAGGCCGGGCAGGGGGTTCGTGAGGGATCCGGCCCCAGCCGAACAGAGCCACCGGGTCGCCTCAACCCGTTGAGACGAGCGCTACCGCCCCGAGGGCCAGCGCCAGGCCGGTGATTCGGCGCGGCGTAAGCATTTCGTGGAAAACAAGTCTGGCGAGCAGCACGGTGGCTGCCGGGAACATTGCCGCAACCACCGTTGCCACGGCGAGCGATTCGAGCCCAGCGGCGATGACGAAGAACCCGTTCCCAACGGCCGTCAGCGACCCGGCCGCGATTCCCGGTCGTCATGGCATCGCGAGGGAGTACAAGGCTCTTGCCGAGCCAGAGACCCAACAACGGCGATCAAGATCCCTCCCGCGATCCTCGCCGGAAACAGCGCCCAGATGCTGGAACCTTCGGAGGTGAAGCTGAGGAATATCAGCTGGGCTCCGAAGCCGAGCCCGGAGATCAGCCCGAAACGAAGTCCGTCACGATCCCCGGCAAGAACTTGTCTGCCCCCGCCGCTGACCAACCAGATGGCTGCAATCCCGGTGACGATCCCGGCGACGACCAGCCCCGCAGGGGTTTCGCCGAAGAGGACACTCCACACCACAGGCCAGGTGGCGGCGCCCACCGCGGCGATAGGAGAGACCACCGCGATGTCGCTGCGCGTGAATCCGGTGTAGAGGCCCATGACACCGATCGCGCCGCCGAAGCCGGCCAGTGATCCCCAGAGGATGATTTCTCCGCTGAGACCGCCGTCGAGGAAAGGTGCCATGGCCAGCACGGTGATGGCTCCGGCCACGTGTTCCACGTACCAACAGCCCACGTGTCGGCCCGCCGACTCGCCAACCCTCCGAGGAAGTCTCCGGTACCCGCAAACGTCGCGGCCAGAGCCGCAAGAACTACACCCATCGGGCCACGCTACTGGGAACGAGGAGCGGCATCTCCAACCCGAACCCTATGCACCCACCAACCTCGTGATGTTGGTCCCGGCGGTATCGTCTCGGACGGACGGTAACCCACCTTGTTCGGGCGAACCAGACTGCCTACTGCTCCGCTGCTTGCTTGAGCCGGGCGAGGCCTTTCTCGAAGTCGGGGCCGATCATCTTGTCCATGCTCTTGAAAATGCCCATCACCCTGGTCATCAGGGTCTTCGGCCCGGTCATCGTCCACGTCACGCGGGTCGCCTCGCCCTCGGGGGCCAGGTCGAATGTCGTCGTGCTGCTGGACTTGAACGGCTTCAGGAAGTCCAGCGCGATCGTCACCCGGGAGGGCTCGACTGCGTCGGTGATCTCCATGCGTCCCTCACCGGCCTTGCGATTCCCCGACCAGACGTAGGTTGACCCCGGGCCCGAGTCCGGCCCCGAGTAGGTCCGCTGCATGTCCGGGTCGAGACCCTCCCACGGGGACCAGGCGATCCATCCGTGGAAGTCGGCGATTCGTCCGTAGATGGGCTCGGCCGGAGCCTGGATGGTCGTTGCGCGGATAACGGTGTAGGTATCGGGCATTGAGCGAGAATACACGACCGCGACCGGCGGAGTCGGGGAAGTGGAGCAGGTGGGCAAACCGCCGATAGAGTGGGCCGGCGTCGCACCCGATGGGCAGGGCTGGCAAAGTCGTCCGTTTCTGCGCGGAGAGTCCTGGACCGACCCGGAGAAGAGAGCAGGATGGACCGGAAAGAGATCGTGCGCCGATACCGCGAGACTCCTCGCCCCGCCGGTATCTACCGAGTGGTTCATCGCCCGACCGGGCGAACCCTGCTGGGAGCCAGCGTCGACGCACCGGCCATGCTCAACCGGATCCGAGCGCAGCTGGGCATGCAGCGTCATCCCAATCGACAGCTGCAGAGCGATTGGGATGCCGACAGGAGAGGCCGCGTTTGAGTTCGAGGTGCTCGATCGGCTCACGCCGCCGGACGATCCGAGCCAGGACATGAGCGATGACCTCGAGACCCTGCACGATCTCTGGCGGGAGAAGCTCCAGGTCGAAACGGGCCTCACCTACTGAAGGTGTTCCGGGCAGTCTTCCCGCCCTCGCATGGGCCGCCTGATCGGTTGGGTCTGAAGGGGCCGGAGCCTCGATGTCCCGGTTGGTAATGTCCACCCCGATTTCAAGGTCGATTCGAGCTAGCGGCGCGTGGTGCGCTCAAGGAGATGGAACGTGTATGGATTGATCGGAAAGATCGTGACGGTTGCCGGCCAACGGGCTGAGCTCGCGTCCATCTTGACCGGTATGGATGCCATGCCGGGCTGTTTGAGTTACGTTGTTGCCGCCGATGCTGTCGATCCCGACGCCCTGTGGGTGACGGAGGTTTGGGACAGTCAGGAGTTGCATGCCGCTTCCCTCGAACTGCCTGTCGTTCAGGCCGCGATCGCTCGAGGCCGGCACCTGATCGTCGGCTTTGAGAGTCAGATCGAAACCGAACCGCTGGGCGGCATCGGTCTCGGCTGAGTGACGCCGTGCGTTTACCTCGGTTTTCCCAGCATGGGGTGGCCGGTCTTGAGTAGGTTGGGGCGGATGAACGGACGGAAACCACGAGATGCCACTCGCTGGCGAGTCTGGCTAGTTGTCGTTGTTTCGACCCTGGTCCTGGCGGCTTGTGGGGGCGGAGATGCGGCGGACGACGCCACAACCACAACGGCGGATACACCGACTTCGACGACAGCCGATTCAGACGGAGGCACCACCCAACCTGGAGCGGTTGTGCCCGAACTGATCGGCACGAGTTGGAGGGTGGTGACATACAGCATTCCCGGGAGCATGACGAACCCCTGGCCGGGAACGGAACTCACGTTGCGTTTCAACGATGACGGAACCGTTTCGGGCTCGACCGGGTGCAACGAATACAGTGCGACGTTCGAGGTCGAGGGTCCCTACGACGAGTTTGTAGAAGGCCAGCGTGACGAAAACGACGGTCAGGTAATCCGCTTCGGTGCCCTCAGCATCACGGAGAGGGCTTGCGCTGAGTCCAACTACATGGAGCAAGAGGCGGAGTTCGTCGATCTGCTCGAAGAGGTCGGACGCTGGTTCGTCGGCCGGGGGAACCTCATCCTCCGAACCGCCGACGCTTCCTTCTTGATTGAGGCTGAGCCGATCGGGTAGAGAACGTTGGACCCTACACCTGGGTTGCGAAGCGGGAGATCCAGATGCCCGGCGCTAGGGTCGCTTCGTCGGCGGGGGCGCGGCCTTGTCCACACAGGAGAACAGAACGTGCGGCAGTCGGATTGGGAGCGGGTTATCGAAGCGGCCATGGGTCCCGCCGCGAGCTACCTCGGGTCGCTGCCCGACCGGCCGGTCTACCGTCCCACCGACCCCGCCGAGATCCGGACACTCATCGGCGGTCCCCTCCCGGAGACGGGGACCAGCCCTGAGGAGGTAGTTGCGGCCCTTGCCCGGGACCTTGAACCGTTCGTTGTCGCTCATGCTTCCGGCCGCTACTTCGGGTTCGTCATCGGAGGCCTGCACCCCGCCTCCTACGGCGCCGAGTTGCTCGCTTCCACGTGGGATCAGAACGCAGGCCTGTACGCAGTCGCCCCCGGGGTGGCTGTTGCCGAAGAGGTCGCGGCCGGATGGGTGCTGGATCTCCTCGACCTTCCCCGGGAAGCTGCGGTCGGTTTTGTGACCGGAGGCCAGATGGCCACGTTCACCTGTCTGGCGGCCGCACGCCATCACGTACTCCGGGAGGTGGGATGGGATGTCGAAGCCGACGGACTGCAAGGTGCACCAAAAGTCAATGTGGTCGTCAAATCTGAGTGGCACTCGACCGTTCCCCGAGCCATGCGCTTTCTCGGTTTGGGCGACTCGACCGCGGTGGTGATTCCCTCCGACGACCAGTCGCGGATCGACCCCGAGGCGTTGGAGCGGGGGTTGGCCGAACTGGCCGGGCCGACCATCGTGTGCGTGGAGTCCGCCAACGTCAACACCGGATCGTTCGACCCATTCGACGTGGTGGCCGATCTTGTCGAACACCATCGGGAGCGGGGGAACCCCACCTGGGTCCATGTCGACGGGGCAGTCGGTTTGTGGGCCAGGGCCTCCGCCGGCCACAACGATCTCACCGCCGGTCTGGAGCGGCTCGACTCCTGGTCGACCGATGCCCACAAACTGCTCAACGTGTCCTACGACTCGGGAATCGCCATCAGCCGGCATCCGGCCGCCCACCGGGCTGCGATGAGCGTGCATGCCTCGTATCTGATTCAATCCGACGGTGCCGCCCGCGACCAAATGGACTGGAACCCGGAGTTCTCCCGCCGGGCGCGGGGCCTGGCGGTCTATGCCACGCTGCGCTCTTTGGGCCGGCGGGGAGTCGCCGACATGGTCGATCGCACGTGCTCCCTGGCGAGACGGTTTGCCGATCGTTTGTCTGCGAGCGGCCGGGCCGAGGTGATGAACGAGGTGGCGTTCAACCAGGTGCTGATTCGATGGCTCGCTCCCGACGGGGACCACGACGCGTTCAACGACCGGGTGATTGCAGCCATCCAGGCCGATGGGACCGCCTTCTTCAGCGGCACGACCTGGGGTGGCATGCGGCTCATGCGGATCTCCGTTTCTGACTGGGCAACCGACGAAGACGACGTCGATCGGGCGGTCGACGCATTGCTTCGTTGCGCCGGGTGAACGTGCCGCAAACAGACGCGGATAGTTGCGGAGGTTCCGGGCATCCGGCAGAATATGACGGTCGAGGGGGAGTAGCCCCCGGGATCGGCCGTCAGTCCGGCAGATACCTGCCCGGTTCCCCGGCTCACCCATCCGGGTGAGAGCGAGACCTTCGACTGTCCGTGTAGTGATGGTCGAAAGGATGCTCAATTGATCATGGCCGCGGCCGAAAGCGACCGTTCGAGTTTTGTCGATCTCGACGTCCCCATCTGGGCCTGGATCCTCTTGCTGGTGTTGATCGTTGCCCTGCTGGCGATCGACCTGTACCGGCACCGCGACGCCCACGCTCCCTCCCCCAAAGAGGCGCTCTACGAATCGCTCGTATGGGTGGCGTGCGGGTTGACCTTCTCAGTCTTCATAGCTTTCACTTTTGGTTACGACGCGTTCGGTGAGTACATCAGCGGGTACTTGATCGAGAAGTCCCTCAGCATCGACAACGTCTTCGTCTGGTCGATGCTGTTCGCCACACTGGCGATCCCGTTGAAGTATCAGCATCGCGTGCTGTTCTGGGGCATCTTCGGCGCTCTTACCCTCCGAGCGATCTTCATCCTGCTGGGGACCGCGCTCATCAGCAGGTTCTGGTGGCTGCTGCTCGTATTCGGGGTTTTCCTCATCTACACCGGCGTCAAGATCATCCGCCACCGAGCCGATGAGGGAACGAAAGGAGCCACCCGGGGCCTCGGGTTGTTACACAAGATCATGCCCGTGACCGACCAGCTCGACGGACAGAAATTCTTCACCAGACTCAACGGAAGGCGCGCCGCCACCCCTCTCCTGTCCGCTTTGTTCGTCGTCGAGATCACCGACATCATCTTTGCCGTCGACTCGGTCCCCGCCATCCTGGCCGTCTCCAACGAGCCGTACCTCGTATTCGCCTCCAACGCTTTTGCCATCCTGGGTTTGAGGGCCATGTATTTCTTGCTGGCCAACGCCAAGGAGCGGTTCCACTTCCTGTCACACGCGCTTGGCGGCATTCTGATCTTCGTTGGCGTCAAGATGGCCGTGTCGCACTGGTACCACATGAACACCTACCTCTCGCTGGCGATCATCGTCACCATGCTGGTCGCCGCCATCGTGTTCAGCATGCGCCGCGCCAAGCGTTTCCTCCCTCTCGAATCGGTATCGCCCGATAGTCCCGGAGAATGATCGTGACCGACCGATGACCAGGCTCGGCGCCATGATCCGGCGCGACGTACCACCCGGCGAAGTGGTCGACCACGCCCGGCTCATCCAGGGCGGCTTCGATGAACTCTGGGTTGTCGAGGACCTTCCATACGCCGGGGGCATCAGTCAGGCCGGTGCGGTCCTTGCCGGGACCCGGGATGTGGTCGTCGGTCACGGCATCGCTCCGGCACCGTTCCGGAATTCGGCCGCTCTGGCCATGGAGTGGGCGACCTTGATCGTGCCGCAACTCAGATAGGCGCCCTGTCCCCCGGCCCGGATTCCGCCCGGTCGAAACTCGATGGCGACGGTCGGTGAGAGCGGCGTACTGTTGGAGCTGCGACCGATGCCGACCCGACAGGAGTGATCCCGATGTCGAAATTCGATGAAGTGATAGCTGCCGGGCGCGATGCGATCACCGTGCGGCGTGTGTACGGCGACCCGTATGAAAAGGATGGGGTGACCTTCATCCCGGCCGCTTCCGTTATGGGTGGTGGCGGTGGTGGTGAAGGCGAAGGTGGGGACGAGACCGGATCCGGTGCAGGAGGCGGATACGGGGTTGTCGCCCGCCCGGTCGGCGCCTATCAGATCAAAGGTGGCGAGGTCAGTTGGGTTCCCGCGGCCGACACCACACGGGTGATCATCATGTCCGAGGTCGTGGCCGTGGTTGCGCTGTTGGTCATCCGATCGATCTTCCGGTCCCGAAGGCGTCGTTCCTAACAGTCTCCTCGCCTCGAGACAACCCCCTACCCCCGAACCCTTCGGGTCCGGCGGTACCTTCCCCCTTCCAGGGGGACTATTCCAAGACCCCGCTTCTCCCGAAGCTGTTCACCTCCAACAGTCCCAATAGTCCCAATAGTCCCATAGTCCCAATAGTCCCAGAAGTCCCCCCTTTGGGGGGAAAGTCCCGCCGCCGGAGGCGGGGGTAGGGGGGTGTTTTGGGGGGAAAGTACCGCCGCCGGAGGCGGGGGTAGGGGTGTGTCCTGGGGTAGGGGGCGGTTTCACCACGCGACCTTGCTGTGGCGTCCTCCCGTGGCGGAGCCGGGGAGGTGGTTCTCGCCGGGGGCGAGAAGCGGAGGGGGCTGCTTTCTTTGTCAGCCGTTCTTCGAAGGGCAGCTCTTGGCGCCTACCCGTTTCCGAGGGCTGTGCGGATGGATTGGATCTGGCCGCGATGTTCCGCCTCGTGCTGGCGGAGATGGTGCAGCACCCACTCCGGGGTGGTGATCCCACTCTCGACTCCCCGCTCGGTTCGGTAGTCGGCGTCGGTGAGGTCGGAGAGGTCCTCAAGGAGGTGATGGCGGACCATCGCGAGCCGTTCCAGGTGCTGGGCCACGGTGAACCCGGGGACGGGGGTCAGGCGACCGTCCTCTTCTCGAACGTCCAGGGGGAACCAGTCGAGCATCCAGTCCGGGTAGGCGACCTGGAGGATATCGGCGTACAACCAATCGGCTTCGATGGCGGCGACGTGATAGAGCAGCGAACCGATTGAGTTGTCGAGGCGCTTGGGGATCCGATCCACGTCGGCATCGGTGAGATCTTCGACGGCCTCGCGGGTTCGACGCCGAGTGTCGGCGAGCATCCAGAGGGCCGTCCCGACGGCCGGCGGGAATCCTGGAACGGGGTGCACCAGGAGATCATGGTCTTGCATGGTGCACCCCTAGCGAATAGTCAGTAGCGAGCGGGGGTTGCTTCGCTGATGCGTCAGTGGGACTGTCCGCCGTCGATCTTGATGAGCCCGGCTTGCTTGGCAGCGAAAACAGCGATACCAACGACGAGCAGAATGAGCAGAAGCTTCTTCATGGTGGCCTTCCTAGGGGTTCGCCGTTAATCCTATGCGCTTCGGGGGCCTTTGTGTGTTTACCCGGAGGGCAGCAGGCGCAGGTGTCCGTCGGCGTTCGCCTCGATCGCCGGCCGTTCCCAGAGGAGCGGTTGTGTGTCGTTGACGACCCACAGATCTGCCATGTCGATGTAGTGGTTGTTAAAGGCATGCCCGGATTGGCCGGTGGTGTGGACCGCTCGCGAGCGGGACAGGTCATCGAGGTCGACGATCATCCGCATGGACGGAAGCGCGATCACCTCGTACCCTTCGACGGCGTTCCAGGTTGTGGCGTTGACGAGGTCGCCGCTGCCCGATACTTCAAAGGGTCCCCGATTGAAAAGCCATTCGATGGGGGCTATTCCCGATTGGCCGAGACTCGCATTGCGGAAGGTGGCGGTGTGCAGGTCGCCCCATCTCCATTCGCTCGGCTGGCTGCCCAGGGTGTCCACCATCTCGTTCCATGCTTGGAGCATGGCAGTCTCGAGGATGGCGTCGCGTTCTTCGATGTTGCTCGTCGATCGGCTATCCCACCATTCACTGGTGGGGTTATCCAGGATCGGTCGGAGCACCTGGAAGAAGTTGTCGCGACCAACCGGCCAGTAGTCCTTCGGGAGGTCATCGTGGAACGTCACCGCCAGGAGGTGTTTCCAGACGGCCGCGTAGAGCGCTCCGTGCGAGGAGTCGGCGTCCTGCTGGAAAGGCTTGGCTTGCGATCCCCACTCATCGAGCAAATCCTGGGCCGACTGCACCTCGGGCAGCGCACTTTCCACCGCGGTCAGGTAGGGGATGATCTCTTCGGCCATGAGGTTGAAATTGTCCCGCTGCATGTCCTCGACCATCGCGACGCTGATCGGCCCGTCGGATTCTTCGATCATGTCGACGATGCGTTGGGCACGGGTGCCGTACGACCACTCGCGAGCCAGTAAGTAGGGATAGGAATCGTCCACCACGGCATTGTTGGCGGTGACGATGTAGCCCTCCGGCGGGTTGTACAGGTTGGGGAGCTCGTCGAACGGGATGAAGCCGGTCCATTCGTACTGGTTGGTCCAGCCGGGCACCGGGATACGCCCGTCACCGTCGGCCCGGATGGGGATCCGCCCGGGCATCTGGTAGCCGATGTTGCCGTCGATGTCGGCGTAGATGAAGTTCTGCGATGGGACGTCCCACAGGCTCAATGCCTGGCGGAACTCCTCCCAGTTCCCCGCCTGATTGATTCCGAGGATGGCTTCGACCATCCGGGTCGGCTCCAGGGCCGTCCACTTCAAGGCGATGGCATAGTCGTCGGGGAGGTCAAGCACGGTCTCGTCGTCGAAATCTTCCAGGGCGCCGTACGAGTCGGAGATGATCGGTCCGTGCCGGGTGACCCGCACGTCGATGTCGGTCTTCTTGCCGCTGTAGATCAGCGTCTCGGTGTAGATGTCCATATCGACCCACCGCCCGTTGACCTCGTACTGGTCGGGGTTGTCGGGATTGATCTTCTCGATGTAGAGGTCCTGGACGTCGGCCGCCAGGTTGGTGACCCCCCAGGCAATCCGGTCGTTGTGTCCGAGGACCACCGCCGGGATGCCGAGTAACGAGAACCCGGCAACCTCGAGGTCACAGCCGGGACCGACCGGGGCGCAATGCAGACCAACTTCGTACCAGATGGACGGCATCTGGATGCCCAGATGGGGGTCGTTGGCCAGGATGGGCTGGCCGGTGTCGGTGAGTTCCCCGGACACGACCCAGTTGTTGGATCCGATATCTGCACCGGAGATACCCAGCAGATCGTCGAGGTCTCCCGCTCTCTCGGCCACGGTGGCCAGCAAGTCCGCGACGTCGCCGGCGATTGTTTGGATATCGGCCGCCGTGCTCAATCCGCCGCGACCGCGGACGGTTACCGGTCGGTCATCCGGATAGGCGGGGAAGAAGTCGTCGACCCGATCGGCGCCCACTGCTTTTGAGATCACGGCCCGCGAGATCTCAACGTCCATGTTGCTGCGGAGATCCCAGGCCATCGCTTTGGCCCACACCAGCGTGTCGGCCGGTTCCCAGGGCAGCGGCTTGTAGGAAGCATTGTTGAGCTTGAGCACCGAGTATTCGAGACCCAGGCGGATGGGGGTCCGCTCATCCAGGTAGGCGTTGACTCCGGCGGCATAGGCGGTGAGGGCGTCCTGAGCCTCCTGGGGCATCGCCGCAAACTCTTCATCGGCGGTGCGCGACCACCCGAGGGTCCGGAGGAACGTGTCGGTGCCGATCTCTGATTCGCCGAACAGTTGAGCCAGGCGGCCGTGCCCGATGGCTCTCTGGAAGTCCATCTGCCAGAAACGGTCCTGAGCGTGGACATAACCCTGCGCTACGAAAAGATCGTGGGTGGTTTCGGCGTAGATATGCGGGATCCCGTTCTCGTCCCGGTAGACGTCGACCGGTCCATCCAGCGCGGCCTTCTCGAGGATGGTTTCTCCGTTGGTGCGTGGAAAAGCCAAACGGCTGAGTGTGAACGTGGCCGCCCCGACAACCAGGACCAGGATCAAGAGGATGACGAAGATGACCTTGAAGAACGATCGAAGAACTTGCATGGTCGGCAGGCTAGAGCCTCAAAGAGCAGTCCACCACCCCGCATCTCAGGTCAGCGACTCGTTACCGGGGATGAGCCTCAATATCATCGCCCTCCCAAATAGTCCCCCCTTTGGGGGGAAAGTACCGCAGCAGCGAAGCCGCTGGGGTAGGGGGGTGTTCTGTTCCTACCTCCGGACCCCTTGGTTTCGCAACGGCGAAGCAGCTGGGGTGGGGGAACTCGGGGTCCTTCTAGATCAGGCTGTCTGCCACTTCGGAGCGATAGGCGAACAGACCCGGCCAACCACCCGTGTGGATCAATAACACGGTGTCGGCCGGTGTGAACCGACCTGAACGGATCAACCCGATCAGGCCGGCGGCTGCTTTACCTGAGTACACCGGGTCGAGGATCAACCCTTCGAGTTTCCCGAACATCGAAATCGCTTCCAGCACCTCCGGGGTGATGGCGCCGTAGGACGGGCCGGCGTAGCCGCCCACGACCGCAACCCTGTCACACAGGTCGGTTTGTTCGAGTTCCAGGCGATCTGTCAACGGATCGAGCAACTCCCGCACATCGGTGGCCACCCGTTCGGGCGCAGCGTCAACGTCGATGCCGAGGATCTGGGTTCCGGGAAGGTAGGCGGCGGCGCCCGCCACGGTGCCTGCCTGCGTTCCGGCCGAACCGCTCGCGTGGATGATCGCCGTCGGGGCCTCCATCTGGTCGGCGACTTCGCGTACGGCCCGCACGTAACCCAGCGCACCGGTCACCGAGGAGATCCCGTAGGGGATCACGAGCGGCCGCTTTCCCTGGGTTCGCAAGCCCGCCGCTATGCCTTCGATGACCTCTGCCTGGTCGTCGGCGGCGGCGCAGGGGTGGACCGTGGCGCCGAACAGGCGGGTGAGGAAGTAGTTGCCTCCCTCCCGGTAGTCGGGCGAGTCGATGCCGAAGCGGTCGACGATGACCGCACAGTGACACTCGAGCCCCAGGGATGCAGCGGTCCCGGCGAGTTGCCGCATCGCATTGGACTGGGTGACGCCGATTGAAACAACCGAGTCGGCTCCCGCGGAAACGGCTTCGGCCAGCACGTACTCGAGCTTGCGGACCTTGTTTCCGCCACCGCCGGCGCCGGTCAGATCGTCCCGCTTCACGAAGATACGAGGGCCGCCGAGATGGCCCGTGAGCCTCAGGCAGAACTGGACCGGCGTCGGGAGGACGGCCAATTCGAGCCGGTCGATGGAGTCGAGGTCGATCATTCCTGAGTCTCCCGTTCGACCATGGTGACGCGGTGGATGAGGTCCGGATCCAACGAGCCGTAACACAGCGCTTTGACCATGAGCCTCAGGCTAGAACGATCGGCACGCCGACCTCGGCCCCGAAAGTCCGTCTTCGACACCCGGGCGAGGTGCGTTACACCGTGTGGCCTGATTACCCTCTCGGGCTATGTCGAGATGGATGTCCGTTTTTCTGGTGATGTCGGTGCTCGTCGGCGCGTGCACGGACAACGGAGTTGGCCCTACCACGACGACCATCGCGGAGGTTACGACGACCACTGAATCCACCACTACAACGCTTCCCGAAGGGACGGACGTCACGGCGGCACCGACGACCACAGCATCCACCACCTCGACGACGGCCGGCCCGGTCGTCACCGTGGTCGAGATCGTGGTGGCAGGCGGGACGGTTAGCCGGGTAGAGCGCTTTGAGGTGCCGCTCGATGGGGCCGTTCGGTTGGTGGTTACGGGGGACATCTCCGATGAGATCCACCTGCACGGGTACGACCTTCACGCCGATGTCACGCCCGGCCAGGAAGCGGTCCTCGAGTTTGAAGCCACCATCCCCGGTGTCTTCGAGATCGAACTTGAAGGCGCAGGCGTGCTGATCGGCGAGCTGCAGGTGGCTCCGTGATTCGACGGACCGGTTTTGTGGCGATGATCGCCGCCCTCATCTCCGCCATTCCGACCCCGGCGCTCGCCCACGGTATCGGAGGCCGGGCAGATCTGCCCGTCCCGATCGAGTTCTTCCTGTACGGCGCCGCCGTCGTGCTGATCGTCTCGTTCATCGCGCTGGCGCTGCTCTGGCCGGAACCCCGGCTGCAGGGCGGTCCGCTCGAAAAGGTGGTGACCGCCGGGCCGATCGGATGGCCGGGCCGCGTCCTGGCCGGGGTGGGCGTGGTCGGGTTGATGGTGGTCGTCGCAGCCGGCCTCGTCGGCGTGCAGAACAGCTCGCGCAATGTGGCGCCGGTACTGGTGTGGGTGGTCTTCTGGCTGGTGGTCCCGTTCCTGGGGGCTCTGGTCGGCAACCTGTACACCTACCTGAACCCGTGGCGGACCCTGGGGTCGCTGGTTGGCAGCGAGGAACGCCCGGCCCTGCTCGCACGGCTGGGGGTCTATCCCGCCGCGTTCGCCCTGTTGCTTTTCACCTGGATGGAATTGATCGCACCGGAGGGTGGCCAACCAGGCACGGTTGCCGTCGCCGCCGTCGTCTATACCGCCTACCTGATCGGTCTGATGGTGTGGGCCGGTCGCTCCACCGGGTTGCAGATTGGTGACGCGTTCACGACCTACAACCGGCTGATCAGCGCCATCTCCCCACTGGGACGTGACGCAGAGGGCCGTTTGGTGCGCCGGGGTTGGATCCGGGCCCTTCCGGTGCTGCCGCGCTGGCCGGGTCTCACTATGTTCGTGGTGCTGATGATCGGAACCGTCAGCTACGACGGCCTGTCGAGCACCCAGGGGTGGCGTGATCTCCTGGGAACGAAGGCCGGGACGATGCTGTGGGAGACCCTCGGTTTCGTCGCCGTCTCGGCGGTGATCGGCGGCGCCTATTGGACGGCTTCGTGGGCGGCCGTCAAGCTGGCCGAGGACGTCCGGAGCCCCGCACAGGTGGCCGCCTCGTTCGCTCACACACTCGTTCCGATTGCCCTGGCCTACGCCTTTGCCCACTATTTCACGCTGATTCTGTTCGAAGGCCAGTTGCTGCTCTCCACGGCGAGTGATCCCTTCGGCCAGGGCTGGGATCTGTTCGGAACCGCCGAGAGGGCTATCAACTACTGGATGTCCCCCCGGGTCGTCTGGTACGTCCAGGTCGTCGCCATCGTTGCGGGCCACGTCAGCGGGGTGATCCTCGCCCACGATCGAGCGCTGGCCGAGTTCCCGCCGGTTCGTGCCGTCCGCTCCCAATATGCGATGCTGGTGCTCATGGTCGCTTTGACGGCTCTTGGTCTCACGATCCTGGCAGCGGGATGACGGAGCCCACCTGGATTCTGGCCCACCAGGGCGGCTGGGATGAAGCTCTGTACGTGGCCGTCCCCGCCCTGGCTCTCCTCTATGCGTTGCGGAAGGCCGAAAAGCGCGCCCGTGCCAACGCCGAAGCCAAAGAAGCCGCCCAGGCCACCTCCGACCAGGACACCCCCGGCCAGTAAGCGTTCGGGGGGTGCCCCCCCCACCCCAGCGGCTGGCGCCGCTGCGGTACTTTCCCCCAGAAGACCCGCCTACCGCCGCCGAAGGCGGGGGTAGGGGGTCGTCGTCACGCCTAGATCGCCAAGCCCTGCTCCGGCCAGATCGGGTCGTATCTCCCTGATGGCTGATGGCTGATAGCTGGCAGCTGACACCCGGCTTGCCCCTCCGTCCTCGCTGCGCTCGGCCACCTCCCCCACTTGGCAGCGGGGGAGGTGGTTCTCGCCGGAGGCGAGAAGCGGAGGGGGCTGGTCTGGCGCGTGGACCTTGCGGAGTTCGCGAGCGCCGGGCGCGCCTCGCCGAAGGCCCGGCTGTGCCTGGGAAGGTGCCCATTGCCCCTACTCCGTCGGTTCTATGGGCGCGACAGTGATCTTGGTGTACGAGAGGAGGCTCCCGTGTTGTATGCCCTGGATCGCTTACAGCTGAAGCGGATAAGACGAAGCGAGCCGGTGTACGAATTCCGGGGTGCAGAGATGCTGACGGCGAGCTTTCGTACCGATCTCGAGGTGGTACGAGCCATTCTGCCGGCTCCCCTCGACGCCCCTGATGAGCCTGTTGCGATGGCGTTCATCGCTCGCTACCCGGAGACGAATTTTGGAATCTCCTACTCCGAAGGAGCGCTGTTCCTGAGGGCCGTCTACAAGGACGAGCCGGGGTGGTATTGCTTGGCGATGCCGGTGGACAACGATATGGCCTTGATCGGGGGCCGGGAGCAGTTTGGATACCCGAAGAAGATCGCCGAGGAGATTTCCTTGGAACGTCGCGGCGACCACGCGATCGGCGCGGTCGTGCGCTCGGGGGGTGCAAGTGCTGCACCTCGAAGCTGAACTGACCGGTCGTGTAAATCCGGCGGCGCTCGCCACGGTCGGGCCCGAGGTGAGCGACTTTGAAGGCCGACCCTGTCGGAAGGTTGTCTCCTTCCTATTCAAGTTCTCGCGCAGCCCCGGGGGACGGAGATTCGACTTCGTACCGAGGCTGGTGAGGGAGGCCTTGCTTTTCCGTCCCCGTGACGATCTGATGAGCGGCAACGGCACACTGGAGTTGGTCTCATCGCCGCATGACCCACTCGGCGACATTCCTGTCCGCGACCTGATGGACGTCACCTACGGCACCTGGGACAACGATATGCTCCCTGGCCGCGTCGTCGCCCGGGTACGCAATCCGCTTGCCTTTGCCCGCTACGCCATGTTCAAGGAGGACTTCGCCGGCTGGTTCCTGGACAGTGGTGAGGCTTCACTGCCGCCGAAGGGCCGAGAGCGGTCCCGACGTCGCAAGATGATGAAGGCATTCTGAGCCGATACCTGGCGATCACCCGCCGCCCCCCGGCTCCGCCGGGGGAGGGTGGCCGAGCGGAGCGAGGTCGGAGGGGGCAGCCTCTTTTCCACCTCCCCCACCTTTGGCGGGGAAGGACGTAAACAGACGCTTTGCTGGGCGCTGGTCGCTGGTCGCCGGTCGCCGGCTCTCGTGGATAGGTTCTCGTCGCTGCTCTATGATTGCGCTTCATATGTCTGACGCATTGATTGCTGCCGCAACTGAAGCCATCGGGGGAGTCCCCGCTGAACTGCTTCGTCGCTCCGCACAGGCGCGGGCTCAGGTCCAAGGTGTCAGTTTGGATGAGGTCCTGCAATCGTGGACGGGTGGAGCCCCGATGCCGGCGGCGGCGCCCGCCCCCGTCGAGACGGCTCCCGCCCCCGTCGAGACGGCTCCCGCCGAGGTTGCCGCGACTCCAGAGCCCGAACCAGTAGCCCCGCCTGTAGCCGCTGAGCCCGCTGCGGAAGCCGCTCCGGTGCCGGTGGCAACTGCCGTGCAGGTCCTCGAACCTGTTGTTGCGCTCGAACCTGCGCCGCTCGGCGATCGGGTTCGCTTCGCGGCCGGCATTGGGGCGGTGATGGGGCTGATCCTCGGTGTGGTGCTGGCCCTCGCCGCTTCGCCCCTGGTCGTGGACCGGGCGACCGTCATCGGTGAAGATCCCTATCGAGCAGGCGTTGAGGTCACGCTCACCTGGTTCATCATCTTGACGGCGATCGCCTCGGCCGTTTTTGGAGCACTCATCGCCTCTGCTTCCCGTTTGATGCCTGCCTGGTTCCATCCGGAGATGATGTTGCGAGGATCAGTCCGGGCGACCTCCCCGATGGGCGCCATCATCGGCGCCGTCTTCGGCACGATCGGTGCTGCGCTGGCGAGTGGTCTGGTTGGGGAAACTGTAGAGGCAGGAGCGGGTGGCGTCCCTGGCGAAACCGTGCCGACGGCAGTTGTTCTGTCCGTGGGCGGGACCTTCCTGGCTCTCCTGATTGGCGGTGCGATACTCGGAGCGCTGGTCGCGGCCGTCGTCCAACTGCTGGGCGAACCGACCGTGTTGCCCGCCGATATCGAGGCTGAAGCCAACGTTGTGAAACGGCGGTTGACCGGATCAATCTTGATCCCGCTGGCCGGATTGACCGCCATGGCGCTCATCGTCCTGCCGCTGGCCCTGCTCTTCTTGGAGTTCCCCGCTGGCGCAACAGCATTGGCGATCGTCGCTTCGGCCGGCATCCTGATCTTCGCGTTCCTTGCCGCGTACAAGCCGGGTCTGCGCATCACCCGGAACGAGTTCATCCTTGCCGCCGTCGGCATCGGCATCGTGCTGCTGTTGATCGCCCTGGCGGTTTTCAACTATGGACCGGCGGAAGAGGCACAGACCGAAGAGGCCGGGGCCCTGCTGCGCCTTCTTCTTACCTGACCGGTCATGAGAAAGACCCCGGCCGGATGGCCGGGGTCTCTTTCTTCATCGCAGTGCCGCTTCAGTCATCGAAGCCATCGTCGTCATCACTGTCATCGGAGTGACCAGAACCGTCGTCGTCTGAGTCATCTTCCGAGCCGTCATCGTCGTAGGAGTCGTCATAGCTGTCGTCGTTCGAGTCGTCGGACGAATCGTCGTCCCAACTGCCGTCGCTCGAGTCGTTCGTGGAGTCGTCATAGCTGTCGTCGTTCGAGTCGTTCGTGGAGTCGTCATAGCTGTCGTCGTTGGAATCGTCGTCGGTTGAACTGCTGGTCCCAACACTGGTGCTGGCCGCGTCGTCTCCGAACTCAGCTTTCTCGGCGATCCCCTGCTCGCGGTCGACGATTTCGACGGCGTCTTCCCCGCCGGACGATGCGTCGTCGGTTGACGTCTGAAAAACGTCGGTCGCGCCCGTTGTCGAGCTCGTCGAAGTGGACGAGTCGCCCGGACTCGCCCACGCGAACCCGGCGATGAGCAGGGTTGCCAGCACGGCGGCGCTGATGATCGAAATGCGTTTGATCATGATGGATCTCCTTGTGGCGTATTGACTGTGGCCATCGTGGCGGGGGTTTGGCAACGGCCACACCATGGGAGAGATAACACGAGGCAAAACTTCCTCGGGCGGAGTCAAACCTCGATGAACACTACGAAGAAGGGCACCTGATAGGTTTGGCTTGCAGTTCCTCGATGGTGGGATATACATATGAGCGACGGCGAGTGGGTGACACTCCCAATGGTTGGGTCTGCCCGCTTAGTCCTCGCTTCGCTCGGACAGCTCCCCCGTCTGCGCCGGGGGAGCACGCTAAGAGTTTTCCCGCGTTCTCCCTCGCCGAAGGTGGGGAAGGTGGGTCGGCTCGGAAGAGCCGAGCCGGAGGGGGCCGCCTGCTACCCGTTGAGGCCCCCTACCCAGCGGCTGCGCCGCTGCGGTACTTTCCCCCGGGAAGACCCCCCTACCCCAGCAGCTGACGCTGCTGCGGTACTTTCCCCCCGGAGGGACGTATGGGGACTATTTGGGGTTGAACAGGTTCTCGAGGGTCATTGGGGTTTGTCACAGAGTCCCCCTGGAAGGGGGAAGGTACCGCCGCCGAAGGTGGGGGTAGGGGGTTGGTTGCGCGAACCCACCGAACAGCTAGGAACTCCTCAGTT
>CAVQSB010000020.1:0-149845 GCA_963715305.1 uncultured Actinomycetota bacterium | reverse complement strand
ATGGGAGGCAGCAGGGGAAAGGGCCGAAGCACGGCGAATGGCCGAAGAGCTTGCCCAGATCGGCGTCGAAAACCCGGTGTTCCTGGCTTGGCATTTGCACCGGGCGGCGGCCGCAATGATTTCCCTCGGCATGGGAGATCAGTTGGAGCGAATGGCCCGGATCGCCAAACCCAATTCAGATTGGATGGCCGCCGAGTTGGCCGGAGTGCTGGCGCTGGTCGCCGAAAGCCGGGATGAGCACGAAGCGGCGCTGGCTCTCCACCGGTCAATGATTGACACGGGGCAGCCGCTTGGACAGAGATTCTTTGGTGACCGGGGCCCGGGTCGGAGCGGGCCGCTGCCTGCTTGCTCTCGGTCGCACGGACGAGGCGGCCGCAGAGCTGGCCACAGCTCGTTCCGACTCCGAGATGATGGGGGCGCAGCGCCTCCTCGATGAAATCGAACAGCTGGGACAGGGGCAGACGAAGTCGCCCTCCCGGCGGTTGATCCGGCCGAGCTTTTTCGTTCCCTATCTTGCGGGTTAGACGTATCTCCTATTTCTTCCTTGACAGGTGAGTAGAAACTCACCTATTGTCCCGAGACATGGATGCGGTGTTCAAAGCCCTCAACGATCCGAGCCGGCGACGCTTGCTCGATGAGTTGTTCACACGGGACGGCCGGTCGCTGGCCGAATTGTGCGCCTACCTGCCGGACATGACCCGCTTCGGGGTCATGAATCACCTGGCGGTGCTCGAGGCGGGTGGTTTGATCACTACCCGCAAGGCCGGCCGGCACAAGCTGCACTACCTGAACCCCGTTCCATCCGACTGGTCCACGATCGGTGGATCAGCAAGTACACCGAGCCGACGGTGGGCCGCCTGGCCGGCCTCAAGGCTCACCTAGAGGGAGGAACCATGTCCGAACCAACGCACGTCTTCCAGATGTTCATTAACGCCGAACCGTCCCGGGTGTGGCAGGCGATCATCGACGGGGAACAGACGGTCAAGTACTACTACGGGACCCGGGTGGACTCGACCTGGGTACCCGGCGCCCCTATCCGGTACCTGGGAGGCGACGGATCGCTGGTTGCTTCCGGCGAGGTGCTGGCCATCGATGCTCCGGGTCGCCTGGAGATGACGTTGGTCGCCCACTGGGATGACGCCCTGGAGGCCGAAGGACCGTCCCGGGAAGTTTGGTTGCTCGAGGACGCCAACGGCGCCACCAAACTGACGCTCGAGATGCACGACGTGGAGGTTGGTTCGAAGACCTACGAGGACTTCATGGGTGGATTCCCCGTACATCCTCTCGGCCTCAAGACCTTCGTCGAAACCGGCGACTCACTACCCGCTCTCTATTGAATAGAGACCTAGTTCCTACGGATAGTGGTCGTAATACCTCTTTACGTTGCGATCAAGGCAAGCTACGGTTGCGGTCGGAGGTATGCATGGGTCGCAGACTGGGAACCTTGGTGAGCGCCGCGTTGGCTGCGCTGTTGGTCGTCGGAGGAGCCCTGCCGGCTGCCGCCGCAGGTGAACGGGCGATGTGGGTGTGGGACGGCCCGGTTGATGGAGTGATCGAGTTTGCCGGCACCAGGGCGGTCACCGACCTCTATCTGCACGCTCCTCCCCGGTTTCTCCACGGATGCCCGGTACCCGGCGTTCCTCGCCGAGGCTCATGTGGCAGGCCTTCAGGTGCACGCGATGACCGGGACCTGCCTGGGCCAAACAGTCGGGGCCGTGGACTGGTTGGGTCGACGAGGTCGTGTCCCACGGCGGGTTCGACGGCGTGGTCTTCGACGTCGAGCCGTATCTCCACGCCGACTGGAACACCAAGAAACAGAACCGCCTGATCCGGTCCTATCTGGCCGGCCTGGACGAGGCCGTTGCACGGGCCGGCAACCTGCCGGAGCTGGCGGCAGTTCCCTTCTGGTTCGATGAGATCCGGGTCAAGCGCACCACCCTGGTTGAGAAGGTCCTGGCCACCACCGACGGCATCGTGGTGATGGCCTACCGCGATCACGCCGCTGGTGTCGACGGGATCATCGATCTCTCGGCCACCGAAGCTTCCCTGGCCGCCTCGATGGGCCGGGAATTCGTGGTCGGGGTTGAAACCGGAGTCGTGGGTCTCGACAAGGTGACCTTCGCCGAAGAGGGTGAACAGATCATGGAAGAACAACTCGACCTGGTCGAAGCAGCGTTCGCCACCAACCCCGCGTTCGCCGGCTTCGCCATCCAGCACTACGGCTCGTACTCCAGCATGAGCTAGCTCGTCCGGCCTCTCCCGCCGGCGGGAGAGGCGCGGCGCCTCCGAAGGCGGCGATGCGGAGAGGGTGTTCTCATCTCCTCCTGGAAGAACCCAGCGCAGAGACAGGGACGGGGGTGTCGGCACTCACCGAGAAGCGGCAAGCGCTGACGCTCCGGCCATGTGCGGCTTAGACCCACGACGGGCGCGCCAGGTTCCGCAGGTATTTCCTGGGGTGGTTTTGGGGAACTCTGCTGCAAGGGACGTGTCCAAATATGCGGTAGACGCCAACAGCCTAGGGGCACCGGGAGTCACCCTGCCACACGAGGCCGTGCTCTGATCTGTGGGCGAACCAGTCCGGAGTTGGCGAGCGATTTGTCGTTCTGCCATCTTCGGGTGAGACCGGTCGGGACCAGGGACCCGACCGGTCTCGTTTTATGTGACCCGGTCCCGGGGGCCGGTCTGGTCGTGATGGGTTGCACGGAGCTCGCGATCATGACAATTCGTGTGTCGGCGCCTACCCACCAAGAACTGAAGCCATCGCGACTCGCCCCGTGCCGGAATGGCGCGGAGAAAGCCGCGCGGGTCTTTCACGATAACGCCGGCGCGTCTGGGCGGTACGGCGGACCACCCCTACGGCGGGCCGCGGACTCCGGTCGGACGAAGGAATCTCCTCCGTTGGGGTGGTGAGTCCGGTTCGATGCGGTAGCCCATTCGGTGGATGACGATGTGGTGGTGGAAGAAGCAGAGGGTGGTGAGGTTGGCCGGGTCGTGGGTGCCGCCGTCGGCCCGGCGTCTCACGTGATGGGGTTGGAGCCGGTAGCGGCTGGAGCAAACGTCGGCGGTGCAGGCGCCGCCGTCACGGTGCAGCACGAACCTTCGTACTGCCGGCGGGATCGCTCTGGTTGCGTGTGACGACCAGGTGGGCCGTCCGTAGTCGGTGGTTATCACTTCGACCGCTCCACCGCACAGGATCTCTTCCAGCGTGAGCTGTCCCACTCTCGGGCCGGCTGCCACCGTCGCCCCCGCCTCGCCCGATGTGGCCGAGGCCAGACCGGCATCCACGAACACCGTCGCCATCAGCGTGGCTCCGGACGTCTCGGTTTCGCCGGTCAGCGAGTCCCGGCAGACGGCCACCAGGGCGTCGGCCATGCGCTGCCCGATCGTGCCCTGCGTGCCGTCCGGTAGGGACGGGAACTCGTCGGCCCGTTCGAACAATGCCTTCTCGACGATCGAACCGTCGATGCCGGGCAGCGAACCCCACGCCCGGTAGGCGGTGCGGTCGAGGTTGGGTTGCATCACGAAATGCCTGCCCTCGAAGATGTCCCGTTCGTCGCCGTGGGTGATGCGCCGGTGGCGGGCGGTGAGGCGGCGCATCCCGGCAATGTCGTGGGTGACCGCCGCATCGATGGCCCGGTTCTCGCCTACCAGCGCCGCCAACCGGTCCGCCTCGACGGCCGGGTCGAACGACAGCTCACCCCCGGCCATGCTGTGAACCTCGTGATGTTCGGAGTGAGCGAGGCGTTTCAGTGAGGCGGCGGTGTCGTTGGTCACACCCAGCCGTCCGGCCAGCCATTCCCGCATCGAACGGCACCCGTCGGCCAGGGGGATCTGGCGGGTGTCGAGTTCGGCAACGATGCCGGCCTGTTCGGTTCGGGCCGCTGCCACGATCGATTCGAGGCGGAGGAGTCGCAGCTCCAAAGCGTCGGTAGTGGCGGCGGTCAATGGGTGTTCCACACGATCAAACTATCAGGAGGGTGTGACAGAGAAAAAGGAGGTTGGTAGTTGTTAAGAGATGGCAGCGTTCATCAGCGAACGACTCTGGATCATGGCGTGCCGACGGTGAAGGTGTCTTTCCCCGCCAGGAGGTGGCGGGATTGGGAGACCGCCGGGTACTGCGGCCTACACGGGCATTCTTCGGAGCCAATACATACACGGCGGCAGCAGCCGCCGAGTGCGCCGGCGAGCAGGGTGCCTTCTGGGAGATGCACGACCTGCTGTTCGAACGAGTGGACGAATGGTCCGTGGAACCAGCGGACGAGGCGCTAACCGGCCTGGCCGGCGAGTTGGGCCTCGATCGTGAGGCGTTCGCATTGTGTTTGGACGGCCGGTCGGCTCTCGGGCGAGTCGTCGACGACCTGTACGCCCTGTCGCGGATCTTCGGGTCGACCCCCACCTTTGTGGTCCTCTTCGACGGCCGGGCCTCGGTGATCGAAGGCGCCCAGCCATTCGAGGACTTCGTAGCCGCTTTCGAGGGGATGCTGGGCGAGTAGCGGACTGACGCCGGCAGTGCCGACCTCTTCCCCCGGGGTACCGGGGCGGTCCCCAACTTCTCGCCACGAGTGTTTGGTGAAGTGGGCCTTCCCGGGGAACTTGCCGGTCGGATTGGGGTCCAAAGAGGGCAGCAGGCGGCCGGGCCTCCTACCCACCCCGGCGCTAACCCGTCGGTACGGTCGTCGCGGCGAAGAGGACACAGGGGCGGCCTGCGGGGTGCCCTCGTCCTCTTTACGCACCCGCACCGGTGACGCAGTCTCTGGCCGGCGGTAGCATCGTGGCTCATGACGGTTCCCGTATCTGACACGCTCAAACGCCCGCTGCGGGATCTTCGCATCTCGGTCACCGATCGGTGCAACTTCCGGTGCACCTACTGCATGCCCAAGGAGATCTTCACCCGCGATTTCGAGTTCCTCGGCCGGGACCTGCTGCTTTCGTTCGAAGAAGTCGAGCGACTGGTCCGGCTCTCCAAGGAACTGGGCGTGCACAAGGTGCGGATCACCGGCGGTGAGCCGCTGCTGCGGCGAGATCTCGAACATCTCGTTGCTTCCCTGAAAGCTCTCGGCGACATCGAACTGACCATGACTACCAACGGGGCGCTGCTGGCCCGCAAGGCTCAGGTGCTCAAAGACGCCGGACTGGACCGCATTTCGGTGAGCCTCGACTCGCTCGACGACACGGTATTTCGGGCTATGAACGACGTCGACTTCCCAGTCGCCAAGGTGCTCGAAGGCATCAACGTCGCCCATGAGGTGGGGCTGGGTCCGGTCAAGATCAATGCAGTCGTAAAACGGGGCGTCAACGATCACACCGTCGTCGAGATGTCTCGATACTTCAAAGACACCGGACACATCATCCGGTTCATTGAGTTCATGGACGTCGGCCATACCAACGGATGGCGTCTTGACGACGTGGTACCGGCCGCCGACATCGTGGCAATGATCAATGCCGAAATGCCGCTCGAGTCGGTCGACCCCAACTATCAGGGTGAAGTCGCCCGGCGGTATCGCTTCAGGGACGGGGGCGGGGAGATCGGAGTGATCGCCTCGGTCACGCAGCCGTTCTGCGGTGACTGCACCCGGGGTCGGATCTCCGCCGACGGAGCGCTCTACACATGTCTGTTCGCCACCAAAGGCACAGATCTGCGAGCCCTGCTCCGCAGCACTGCGACCGACGAAGAGATCATCGAGACCCTGGCCGGGATCTGGGGAGCGCGGGACGATCGTTACTCCGAGATTCGCTCGTCGGAGACTGTCGATCTCCCCAAAGTGGAGATGAGCTACATCGGGGGTTAGCCCTCGGGGAGTCCCTCCCGGTTCCCAAGTCACGGAAGATTTCCTGAAACCAACGGCCCGTTGGTTGGTCTAAGAATTGCACGGAATCACTCCCTGGGAGGGAACCATGAATTTTTGGGACCAGTTTGTTGAGGGTTTGGGCGACATCGGGCGCGGCATCGCCGATTTCGCTCCGAGGTTCTTTGGCGCCCTACTCATCCTCTTGGTGGGTTGGTGGATCGCCAAGTTCATCCGCAACATTATCCAGAAGATCCTCGATCGTCCGGCCGTCACGAAGGTGATCGACCGCTCGGGGATCGGCCCCGCCCTGCGTGGCGCCGGGTATACGGGAGCTTCGATCGTAGCCAACATCGTCTACGCCATCCTGTTGCTTTCGGTATTCTTGCTCGCCGCCCAGGCGCTGCAGGTGCAGGAATTGGTCACGCTGCTGTCCGGTCTGATCGCATACCTGCCGTTGGTGATCGTGGCGATCGTCATTCTGGTGGTCGCGGCCGCCATCGGGAACTTCCTGGGTGATCTGGTCCAGCCCTGGGCCAACAGCCGCAACGTTCCCTGGGTCGCGATGGTGGCTCGCTACGCCGTGATCATCTTCGGTGCCTTGACGGCGCTCAATATCCTCGGGATCGGAACGGTCAGCAACCGCATCTTCGAGTTCACCTTCGGCGCCTTTGCGGTGGCCTTTGCGGTGGCCTTCGGAGTCGGTGGCATCGAGACGGCCCGCAAATGGTGGGCAAAGTACCTGACCCCCCGCAACTAGTAACCATCGACCTGATGCGAAGGAGCGGGCTACGGCCCGCTCCTTCGTCGCGTCACCGGGACCTGGGGACGTCGAACTCGTAAACTCAGGTCATGGATCTCGAAGAACTCATTGCCGAACACAAACGATTCGGCGCCATCGTCCACCTCGCCACCGTTACACAGGGTGGCGATCCGCACGTGGCACCTGTGCATGCCGATTGGCAAGACGGGAGGCTGTACGTGATGGTCGGGACCGATGCTCTCAAGACTCGCAACATCGCGGCCAACCCGTCCGTTTCGCTGCACTATCAGGTGAGCGAAGGCACCGGGTGGGACTCGCTGATGATCTGGGGAAGGGCAACGGTGCTCGAATCGCTCGACGACAAACGCCGGCTGTGGGAAGGGGTGTTCTCCTACGACCTCAATCTCTTTTCGCCGGGCGGGCCCGAAGCCTCGCCCTCGACCTGCTTTGTCGAGATTGCGCCCCGGCGGGCGGTGCTCCTACGGCGGTTCGGGATGGACGGCCGGGAGGAGTGGCGGGCCGACCCGGCAACCTGATCACTCAGCTGAGGACCGGGTAGGTGCGTTGCGGTCGGGGCGGCGCGAGGAGTGGCCCGCTCACGGAGTCGGGGGACGATCCTCAGCCGGATCCTCGAGCGACTCGTCGACTTTGAAGAGGTATTTGTCGAGGATGAAGAACTTGGACACCCAGACCACGCCGAAGGCGGCGAGGCTGGTGAGATTAATGAAGATGGGCTGCGGATCCCATTGTTGCTCGACAAACCAGACGGACGCCGTCGAAAGAACGAACCCGAGGACGGCCAGGCTCCAGAACGGAAGGACCTCCTTCATCACATGGTTCTTGCCGCGTTTCTGCCACACCCAGTATCTGCTCAGCAGATAGGCAGGGATGGCGCTGACTGTCATCGAGAAGACATTCGATCCGACGGCCGGCCACTCCAGAAGCGTCTGGGCGCCGTACAGGAGGCTCTGGCCGAAGACAACATTGAACGCGCTCACCGCACCGAACCGGAAGAGCTTGGTGCCGTATTGGTCGGTGAGCCGCTTGAAGAGCCTCACGATGGTATCCATGACCTGATCATCGTATCGGCAGGTTCACGCGATCGCGGAGGACCCATCGCCGGGCTTGCGGAGCTTCCAGACGTGTTCGGAGGGATAGTCCGTTGCCCAATCTGCGGTGACATAGAAACGGATCTCGTCGCCTGCTTGGGGGGCCTGCAATTCGAGGTAGTCGACAACTTCAAAACCCACGTCGCGAAACAGCTGGAACCAGGCAGAGATCGGGAGATTGAACTCGGTGCCGCGATCCTCCCCGTCATCCCAGTCGATGCGGTGCATACCGAAATACGGGTGCAGAAGGCGCCGGGTCACAGGTTCTTCGCTGTCGACGTACTGGGCAATTGTGAGCAGCGGATGATGGCCGAGGAACACCAGGCTGCCGCCCGGTCGCAAGAGCCGCCACGCTTCCGGGATCCACACATACGGATCGGCCCAGATGGCCGCGCCGTACTCGGAAATGGCGAAGTCGAATGACTCGTCCGGGTAGGGAACGGTCTCGGCGTTGCCAAACAGCAACTCGAGGTCAACGCCGTGTTCGGCAGCCAAACGTCTGGCGGTCGCCAATTGGCGTTCGGAGTTGTCGATACCGACCACCGCGGCGCCGCGCCTGTGCATCCACCCGAGCACATAACCGGTCCCACAACCGAGGTCGATGGCCTTCATCCCGGTCATGTCGTCGGGTAGCAGCCGCAGTTCTTCCTCAGCGAGCCCCCAGGCACCCCATCGGGGCTCCTGATTCCACGCTCGCTCGCCGAGCTCCGCCCACCAATCGGCGTGTTTGTTCCAGTAGTCACGATTCCGAAGGACGTAGTCGGGCAGATCACTCACCGGCGAGAGGCTAGTCAAGCGGCGATGGCCGGGAGTGTGTGTGGATGGGCGAACCTAGTCAAGCACCAAACGCCACGCCCAAGGTGGTGCCCCTGTCGCTTCGCGCCTCTGGGGCAAAGGTGCTCTAAGGGTTCTGGAACTCCGCCTTGGGGCCGAGGTAGTACCACCAGTTCAGCACGAGGCAGATGACGTAGAAGGCCGCAAAGGCGTAGAGAGCGATCTCCGGGGTGGTTTTCGTGATTTGCTCGCCGAACTCCTGCGGAACCACGAAAGCGCCGTAGGCAGCAACGGCCGAGGTCCAACCCAACACCGGTCCGGCTTGTTCCTGGTCGAAGACGACCGCGATGGTGCGGAAGGTGGACCCGTTACCGACGCCGGTCGCCGCGAAAAGCACGAGGAACAGCAGGAAGAACGGCACGAAGAAGTCCTCCGGAGTTGCCGACTGGTATGCCTGTTTCATGAAGTAGGCAACACCGAGGGCGCTGATGACCATCGTGACCGACACCCACTGGGTCACTTTGGCTCCGCCCACCTTGTCGGCGATCCAGCCACCGACCGGTCGAATGAAGGCCCCGATGAAGGGCCCCATCCAGGCAAAGGTCAAGGCAGACGGGCCGTTCGGGTTGACCAGGTCGTGGGTCATCACGCCATCGACCAGCACGTGCTGGAAGCCGAAGATGACCTTGATGGCCAGGGCGAAACCCGCCGAGTAGCCGATGAAGCTGCCGAACGTCATGGTGTAGATCACACTCATGATCCACGTGTGCTTGTTCTTGAAGATCTTGAACTGGCGTTCGAGATTGGGCTTGATCTCACCGCGCAACTGCTTCAGGAGCAACACGGTTCCCCAGATCACCAGGCCAATGATCGGGTACTTCGCCCAGGTCCAGCCCAGACCGGTCGGCGAAGGCAAGATCACGAAGAGGCCCGCGGCGGCGGGGATGAAGGCCAGCCCCAGCATGCCGCTGATCTTGACGAACGAGTTGAGCGGCGAGCCGATATTTGGCGACACATGGTCGGCCCGAATGTTGTCCATCTTGAACCAGCTCAGGAACGCCAGCGGGACCAGGATCAGCAACCATACGAAACCGGCATTGTGGATCCAGGTCTCCGTGCCGGCGGCGATCTCGCCGATCAGGGTCCCCGAGCTCGATTCGAGGATGAGCGACCCACCCCCGAAGAGGCCGAACGTCATCACCAGCGGGATCAACACCTGCATGGTGGTGACGCCCGCATTGCCCAGGCCGGCGTTGAGGCCGAGGGAAAGGCCCTGCATGCGCTTGGGGTAGAAGAAGCTGATGTTCGACATCGAAGATGCGAAGTTCCCGCCACCCAGTCCGGACAGGAAAGCAAGGACCTGGAAAACCCACAGCGGGGTGTCGGGGGAGAGCAGCGCGAAGCCGGTTCCCGCCGCCGGGATCATCAGCAGGGCGGTGGTGAAGAAGATGGTGTTCCGTCCGCCGGCGATGCGAATCAAGAAACTGCTCGGGATGCGCAGGCTGGCACCGGCCAGGCCGGAGATCGCCGAGAGGGTGAAGAGTTCGGCGTTGCTGAACGGGAACCCCAGATTGAGCATCTGGACCGTGATGACGCTCCAGTAGATCCAGACGGCGAACCCGCACAGCAGGCTGGGGATCGAAATCCACAGGTTACGTGTAGCGATTTTCTTGCCGGTGGTCTCCCAAAAACCCTCGTCTTCGACGTCCCACTCGTAGATGTCAGCCATTCCGAACTCCTAAGGTCGAGGTGGGTTGCTGCCGGCCGCGTTGGTCCACTGCTACGCCTCCAGGCGTCCCTCGGCGTCGTGGACAAATGAGTCCTCGAAAGCGCCTTCCGGTTCCCGGAGCATGAAGAAGGTCACAACGAAACTCAGAGTTGCTCCGCCGGCCAGAACGAAGAAAAACGTCCTCGCATCGACCAGTGAGAAGAGCACCAGGTAGATGACCGCCCCGACGTTGCCGTAGGCGCCTGCCATCCCGGCGATCTGGCCGGTCATCCGTTTGTTGATCATCGGAATGATGGCGAAAGTGGCGCCTTCCGCTCCCTGCACGAAGGCCGAGGCAAAGACCGTGATGGCTACGGCGGCCACCAGCCACCACACGCCGCCGAACATCGGAACGACGGTGCGCAGGCCATCGGCATCGACGCCCCCACCCCAGCGGCCGATGAACGCCATCAGGAAGAAACCGACGGCGATGCCGACCATGTACATCAACATGGTGCGTTTTCGATTGGACATCCGGTCCGAGAGGTAGCCGCCGAGGGGGCGGGCTCCGAGGTTCACGAATGCAAACGAAGCAGCTACCACTCCAGCCACCGTCGCCGTTACCAGGGGAGTGCCGTTGCTTCCGAGCAAGGGCTTGAAGGTGTTCTCATAGAAGGCGGGGAGCATCGAGACAACGGCCAGTTCGGCTCCAAAGTTGGCGAAGTAGGTGCTGTTCAGGGCCGCAACGCTGCCCCAGTGGTACTTCTCCTCTTCGGGAACACCGGCTCGCAGGTAGGGAATGTTGATTTGCAGAGTCTTGGCAACGTGCCCGACGTAGACGAGCAGGAGGATGCCGTAGATAGCGAAGAGCACTCCGTCGGAGAGGACGGCTTCGCCGTCGATCTCCACGTTGCCGATCCGCCAGGCCAGCACGCCGAGTGCGCCCATCAGCGGGAAGGACCACACGAGATATTGGATGAGGTCTCCGTATGAGGTGACCATCATCGGCTCGGTCTTCTTGGCCTTGTGGAGTGTTTCGCCTTCAGGGACATCCCTGACCAGGAAGTAGTACATCACGCCGTAGACGCCCATGACCAAACCGTTGACCCCAAGCGCCCAGCGCCAGGCGTTGTCGCCCAGGCCCAGCCAGCCGTCCAGAACGGTGATGGCGAACCAGGGCAGCGTCATGGCGGCGAAGGCCGAACCGAAGTTTCCCCACCCGGCATAGAACCCCTCGGCCCTGCCGATGTACTTGGGTGGGAACCACTGGGCGACCATCTTGATACCGATGACAAAACCAGCGCCGACGGAGCTGAGTACCAGGCGGGCAATCAACATCTGCATGAACGAACCGGCCAGCACAAACGCCACCGCCGGGAGCGCCATGATGACCATCAGTCCGGAAAACACGACCCGCGCTCCGAAACGGTCGATGAGAGCGCCGACGATGATGCGAGCCGGGATGGTCAATGCCACGTTGGCGATCAACAAAATCTTGATGTGCTCCTCGGTGAGCCATCCGACCGAATCCAGGATGGTGGTTGCCATCGGGGCCATGTTGAACCAGACATAGAACGTCATGAAGAAGGCGATCCACGTGTAATGGAGAGTCCGGATCCGCTCTTGCTTGAAATCGAGCAGCTTGGGCGGCGTCTCAGCGGCGGGCGACGACCGGTCGTCCTGACTCATGTTCCCTCCTGTCGACTTGTTTGATAGTGGATCCAACTCCTAACGTCAAGTTGCACGATGAACGTTAAGTACTAAGGTGCAGGTTTATGCAGCCGTCTCTCGGACGCAAGGGTGACTACTCGGTGCGAGCGGTTCTTGATCTCGCCCGCCATCACGATGAACGGCGCAAAGCGCGCGAGATCGCCGGGGAGATGGACATCCCCGCCCGGTACCTCACCCAGATCCTTGCCAATCTCGTCCAGCATGGCCTGCTCGATGCCTTCGCCGGCCCCACCGGCGGGTACACCCTGGCCCGGCCGCCCAAGGACATCTCACTGCTCGAGGTGGTTGAAGCGGCGGAAGGCCCCATCAAACTCGAACAATGTGTCCTCCGCAGCGGCCCTTGCACCTGGGAGGACACCTGCCCGGTGCACATCCCCTGGGCCCGGGCCCAGAACGCGCTGGCCGAGCAACTGGCGGCCACGAGCTTCGCCGACCTGGTGAAAAGCGCTGCCGAGATTGATGCCGGCACCTACGTCGTACCGGCCAACACGCCTGCGCACGGCATCCTCACGCCTCGCCTCCGGCGACCAGACAATGCAGGCAAGCCGTGAACCGGCCGGATGCCCCGAACACAAGGATTCTCATCCACACCGATTTCTTGAAACTGAGGAGGGGAAAACCGCATGAAACGGTCGATGCATCTGGCGCTGGTTCTGGGAGCGGTAGCAGTAGCTCTGTTGCTGCCGCCCACGGCCGGCGCCCAGGAGGGTCCGGACGGGCGGGAGGTCTACCTGGCCAACTGCGCAGCCTGTCACCAGGGCAACGGCACCGGCGTGCCGGGATCGTTTCCTCCTTTGGCGGACAACCCGAACATCGGGGATGCCGCCTATGTCGGCACCGTCATCCGTGAGGGGAAATCCGGTCCGATCGACGTCAACGGAGTCACGTATGACGGGCAGATGCCCGCCCAGGCGCAGCTCAGTGACGCCGAGATCGATGCGGTGATCGCCTACATCCAGGCCGGGGTGTTCATCCCAGCCGATACCGCCCCGGTCGGCGAGGGAGGAGCGGCAGTTGGAGAGAAACTCTTCACCGGCCGGGTCGGGCTAGAGAACGGGGGCCCCGCCTGTCATGCCTGCCACTCCGCAGGCGCCTACACCAACCTGGGCGGACCGACCCTCGGCCCCGACCTGACGGACTTGGCGGCCCGGTACGGCGGGACCGAAGCGGTCGCCTCGGCGCTGGCCAACCCGCCTTCGACCACCATGCAACCGATCTTCGAGAACAAAGCCCTGACCGATCAGGAACGTGCCGACCTCGCCGCCTTCTTTGGCTCTCTGACGACCCGCACCCTGGTCCAGGTCGACTTGTTGTGGATCATCGGCCTGGTCGGAGCGGCAGTCTTACTCGGCCTGATGTTCGTTTTCCCGAAGCGCAATCGCATCAACTACCTCCGTCAACTGAGGAGCAGATCATGAGTGACTGGATCAAGGACACCGAGGCGCCCGCCGAGCGGCGCTGGGAGGAGTTCTACCGCAACAGGTTCCAGCACGACAAACGAGTCAGGACCACCCATGGGGTCAACTGCACCGGATCTTGCTCGTGGGAGGTGTTCGTCAAAGACGGCATCGTCACCTGGGAACTCCAGGCCACGGACTATCCGCAGCTCGAAGACGGCCTGCCCCCCTACGAACCGCGCGGTTGCCAGCGCGGCATCAGCTTCTCGTGGTATCTCTACAGCCCGATCCGGGTCAAGTTCCCCTACGTGCGGGGAGCGCTGCTCGACCTGTGGCGTGACGCTCTCGCCGAACATCCGGATCCGGTGGACGCCTGGGCCTCCATCCAGAACGATCCTGACCAGCGGTCCCGCTACCAGCGGGCGCGCGGCAAAGGCGGGTTCCGGCGGGTTCGTTGGGACGAAGCCCTCGAGATAGCCGCCGCGTCGGTGGTGCACACCACCAAGCAGCACGGACCCGACCGGGTGGCCGGGTTCTCACCGATCCCGGCCATGTCGCAAATCTCCTACGCCGCAGGCAGCAGGTTCCTTTCGCTGCTGGGCGGGGTCGTGATGAGCTTCTACGACTGGTATTGCGACCTCCCGCCCGCTTCGCCGGAGGTCTGGGGAGAACAGACCGATGTGCACGAATCAGCCGACTGGTACAACTCCCGATTCGTGGCGGTGGTTGGCGCCAACCTCAACATGACCCGCACGCCCGACTGCCACTTCATCAGCGAAGTGCGCCACGCCGGCGCCAAGCTGACCGTGTTCAGCCCCGACTTCTCGCAGGTCGCCAAGTACGCAGACTGGTGGATACCCGCTCATCCCGGCCAGGACACCGCCTTCTGGATGGCCGTCGATCACGTGATCCTCAAAGAGAGCTACATCGACCGCCAGGTCCCCTACTTCCAGCAGTACACCAGGCAATACACCGATCTGCCGTTCCTGGTTGAGATCAACGACGGACGGCCGGGCAAGATGTTGCGGGCCAACCGGGTCGAAGAGTACGCCGACACCGAGCACGGGGACTGGAAGTTGCTCTGGTGGGACCACACCTCGGGCCGCCCCCGCATGCCGAAAGGGACCATCGGCTACCGGTGGGCCGAACAGGACAAGGGCAAGTGGAACCTTGAACTGCGCGACGGAAAGAACGGCGAAGATCTGGACCCCGAGCTCACGTTTGCACAGGAGCACGAAGAAACGGTCGAGGTCGAGTTCGACGACTTTGCGGCGGGCAGCACCATCGTGCGGAGGGTTCCGGTCCGCTACGTCGAGACCTCAACGGGACGGGTAGCCGTCGCCACCGTCTTCGATCTGACCATGGCCCAGTTCGGAGTGGAATCTGGCCTGGGCGGGAACACGGCCGCCGGTTACGACGACGAGGACGCCCCTTACACGCCGGCCTGGCAGGAGAAGTACACCGGAATCCACCGGGACACCGTGATTCGTTTTGCTCGCGAGTGGGTGGCCAACGCCGAGAAGACCGGCGGCAAGAACCTGATCATCATCGGGGCGGGCGCCAACCACTGGTACCACAACAACCTCCTGTATCGGGCTGGGATCGTCGCCCTCATGCTCACCGGCTCGGTTGGCGTCAACGGAGGCGGTCTGGCCCACTACGTCGGGCAGGAGAAGCTGGTCAGTCATGCCTCGTGGGGCGCGATCGCCTTCGGAGGCGACTGGGGGATGGCCTCCCGCCAGCAGAACACCCCTTCGTTCCACTACATCCACTCGGACCAGTGGCGGTATGAACGCGGCTATTCCGATTACGACGTAGTCCCGGAAAACGCCTCACTCGACGACCACACGATCGATCACAACATCCGGGCGGTCCACCGCGGCTGGCTGCCCTTCTATCCCCAGTTCAAGCAGAACCCGCTGGAACTGGTCAAGGAAGCCCAGGCCGGCGGTGCCGCAACCGACGGGCAGATCATCGACTACGTCGTCGAAGGGTTGAAGAGCCGAAAGGTCGAGTTCGCCATCGACGATCCCGACGCACCGGAGAACTGGCCGCGTACCTGGTTCATCTGGCGGGGCAACGCCATCGGCACCAGCGCCAAAGGGCACGAGTACTTCCTCCGTCACTACCTCGGCACGCACTCCAACGCCATCGCCGAGGAACTGGCCGGCGACACGGTCAAGGAAGTCGTCTTCCACCCGGACGCACCGGTCGGCAAACTCGACCTGGTCGTCGATCTCAACTTCCGGATGGACACCTCTGCCCTCTACTCGGACATCGTGCTCCCGGCAGCCACCTGGTACGAGAAGGACGACCTGAACACCACCGACATGCACTCGTACATCAACCCGATGCAGGCGGCGGTCCCGCCGGCCTGGGAATCGAAGTCCGACTGGGCGATCTTCAAGGCGGTCGCCAAACGGGTTTCCGAGCTCTCGGGTCCGCATTTCCCCGAGCCCGTCAAGGACGTTGTGATGCTGCCGTTGTCGCACGACACGCCCGACGAGTTGTCCCAACCTGAGGTGAGGGACTGGACCAAGGGTGAAGTGGAAGCCATCCCCGGCAAGACCATGCCCCATTTCAAGGTGATCGAGCGCGACCTGCCCGGCCTCTACGAGCGGATGGTCACGCTGGGACGGGGAGTCGAGAAGAACGGGGTGTCTGCCCACGGACTCAAGATCCCGGCAGCCGACGCCTATGCCGAGCTGGCTGCCCGCCAACCCCGCCAGATCGGGGTGGCCGGGTTGAACGGCCGGCCCTATCCGTCGCTCGAGAGAGACCGGGAGGTGTGCGAGGCGATTCTGGCCCTCGACCCGGCCTCCAACGGTGAGCTGGCCTTCCGGGCGTTCGAAGCCGAGGAAGCCAAGACGGGGCTGTCACTGACCGACCTGGCGGAGGGGAGCCGCTCCACCCGTATCAATTTCTCCGACATCGTCGCCCAACCGCGCCGGGTGCTCACCACCCCAACCTGGAGCGGGATCGTCAACCACGGCCGGGCCTACAGCCCGTTCACGTTGAGCGTCGAGCGGCTGGTTCCGTGGCGCACCTTGACCGGTCGGCAGCACTTCTACCTGGACCATGAGAACTACCTGAACTGGGGTGAGCATGTGCCCACCTACAAACCGCGTCCCGACCACACCATGATGTCGGAGTTGGAGCGGTCCAAGGCCGAAGCACAGGGGATGCTGCTCAATTACCTGACGCCGCACGGCAAGTGGAGCATCCATTCCACCTATTCGGAGAACATCCGCATGAAGACCCTGTCCCGGGGCGGGTACCCGGTGTGGCTCAACGAGAAAGACGCCGCCGAACTGGGGATCGCCGACAACGACTGGGCTGAGGTCTTCAACGACAACGGGGTGTTCGTCCAGCGCTGTGTGGTCTCGTCCCGGATCCCGCGCGGCACGGTGTTCGTCTACCACGCCACCGAACGCACGGTCGGGATCCCCATCTCCCCGCTTCGGAAACGACGAGCGGGGATGAACAACTCGCTCACCCGGACCCGGCTCAAGCCGGTCTTGATGAGCGGGGGATACGCCCAGTTCACCTACGCCTTCAACTACTGGGGGCCGACCGGGGTGAACCGGGATACCTTCGTGTACGTCCGCCGTGTCGACCAGCCGAACTACTGAAAGGAGGATCACATGGACGTTAGAGCCCACATGAGCATGATCTTCCACCTCGACAAGTGCATCGGCTGTCACACGTGCAGCGTCGCCTGCAAGAACCTGTGGACCGACCGCAAAGGCGCCGAGTACATGTGGTGGAACAACGTCGAGACCCGGCCCGGGTCCGGGTACCCGACCGGATGGGAGGACCAGGACCACTACCGGGGCGGATGGAAAAAGGGATGGGTGGGAGTCGAGCTCAAACTGCATTCCCGGCCCAAAGGCCTGGCCAACCTGTTCTACAACCCGGCGCTGCCGGATCTACAGGATTACTACGAGCCGTTCACGTTCCGCTACGAGGACCTGTTTACAGCTCCGGAAGGCGACGACCAACCGACCGCCATCCCCATCTCGGCGATCACCGGCGAGCCGATGAACATCGAATCCGGCCCCAACTGGGACGACGATCTCTCCGGTTCGGCCATCTATGCAGCCAACGATCCCAATTGGAAGGACGTGCCCTCGGAGATTCAGGCGCAGATGGCGGAGATCGAACGGGTGGTGTTCAACTACCTGCCCCGCATCTGCAACCACTGTCTCAACCCTGCTTGCGTGGCGGCCTGCCCGAGCGGCGCCATCTACAAACGGGGTGAGGACGGGGTGGTGCTCGTCAACGAGGACAAATGCCGGGCCTGGCGGATGTGCGTATCGGCTTGCCCGTATAAGAAGGTCTACTACAACTGGTCGACCGGCAAGTCCGAGAAGTGCATTCTCTGCTTCCCCCGCATGGAGACCGGTCAAGCTCCCGCCTGTGCCCACTCCTGCGTCGGACGGATCCGCTACATGGGGGTGCTGCTCTACGACGCCGACTCGATCCAATGGGGCGCTGAAGGCGACGACCAGGATCTGATCGACCGGCAACTCGAGGTGATCCTCGACCCCTTCGATCCCGCAGTGATTGCGGCGGCCAAGGAGTCTGGACTCGACGACGGCTGGATCGATGCCGCCCAGAAATCACCCGCCTACAAGTTCGTCAAGGTCTGGAAGATGGCCCTGCCGCTTCACGCCGAGTATCGGACGATGGCGATGATGTTCTACGTTCCGCCCTTGTCTCCGGTCGTGTCGACCATCGAAGAGGGCCTCATCAGACTCGATCTTCCGCCCGAACAGGTCGACTTCGAGCTGTTCGACAATCTGGAGAAGGCCCGGTTGCCGATCAGATACCTGGCCAACCTGTTTGCCGGCGGCAACGAGGAACTGATTCGGGGCATCCTGCGCAAGATGCTGGCCGTGCGGATCTACAAACGTCGCCAGAGTGTTGAGGGAGAGATCGACGAGGCCACCATGAACATGGTGTGGTCGGCCGGGACCACTCCCGAGGAAATCGAAGAGATTTACAAGCTGACCACCATTCCGACCATTGCCGATCGGTTTGTGTTCCCGCCCTATCACCGGGAAATGGCCGCAGAGTCGATCTACGGGGATCCGTTGGCCCGTAAAGGCGAGACCGGTCTCGGCTATTCCGTACCGCCCGAGAGGGGGGCATGATGAACGACTTCGAGGCGATTGCCATGGCACTTCAATACCCAGGCCCCGGGCGCCTCGAAGAGCTCAGGGAATCCTGGGAGTCGATGCCGGGTGGCCCGGTTCGACGACATCTGATCAAGTTCCTCGGCGAGATCGAGAAGCTCTCGCCGGCGGGATGGGAGGAGTTGCATACCCGGACGCTGGATCTGGCCCCGATCTTCGCCCCTTATATCGGTTTCACGATGTGGGGTGAGAACTACCAGCGGGGCGAATTCATGGCCGCGGTGAAGGTCGCCCAGGAAGCCGTCGGGATCGACCCTCGTGGAGAACTGCCGGATCACCTCGAACCGGTGCTGCGGTACCTGGCTGTATCCGGTGAGCCGTTCCCGGGCTTGATCGAAGTGTTCCCCCTGGCAGTGTCGAAAATGAGAAAAACGTTGAAAGAGGCGGAATCAGATAACGCCTACCGCCACGTCCTGGCTGCTACGGCGGAAGCGGCCGAGCGACTCGAGGTCCCGGTGGGAGGTGCCGGATGAATTGGAACCTGCTCGTCTTCGTTGTGTTTCCCTACGTTGCCATCGTGCTGGCGATCGTCGGGACGATCTACCGGATGATCCGGCGACCCTTCACCGTGTCGTCCCTGTCATCGCAGCTGTTGGAAAGCCGCCAGTTGTTCTGGGGGTCTGTGCCGTTCCATTGGGGCATCCTGGTGATCCTGGTAGCCCACGTCGTGGCGCTGGTCCTGCCGGGAAGCGTGAACCTTTGGAACCGGGTTCCGATCCGGTTGTACCTGTTGGAAATCACCGGCCTGGCCCTCGCTGTATGGGCGTTGTTCGGGCTGGGGATGTTGATCTACCGGCGGGTCAGTGTCGCCAAGATCCGGGCGGTGACCACCCGGATGGACCTGGTGGTACTCGGTTTGCTGTTGCTGCAGGTGATCACCGGCATCCTGATCGCCACGGTCTACCGGTTCGGTTCCTACTGGGGCACCGGGGTGTTTGTGCCGTACATGCAGTCACTGTTCGTCCTGCAACCCCGCCCCGAGTTGATAGCGCCGTTGCCGTTCATCCTCCAGTTTCATGCGTCGTTGTTCTTCGTATGGCTGGTGGTCTTCCCGTTCTCGCGGCTGGTGCACATCATCACTTTCCCGCTGCGGTACCTGACCCGGCCCTTCCAGCTGGTCAAGTGGCTGCGGCGTGACCGTCCGGTGAGCAGCGAACGTGAACCGGTCGGCGCCGGAAGGGCCTAGGAAGAGCATCTAGACTCGGCACCATGGAACAACGCCGGCTGGGAACATCGGATCTTGCGACGAGCGTCTTTGGGCTGGGCACGATGACCTTCGGCGCCGAGTCGGACGAGCCTGCCTCGCACGGCATCCTCGATCGATATGTCGAGGCGGGTGGTCGCTTCATCGACACTGCCGACGTGTACTCCCGGGGTGCCGCAGAGGAAATCATCGGGCGGTGGCTTCAGAAGCGAGGCGGTCCCGGGGATGTGCTCATTGCCACCAAAGCTCGCTTCCCGATGAGCGATCACCCGGCTGATCGAGGAGCCGGTCGCAAGTACCTGCACCGCGCACTGGAAGCTAGCCTCCGACGGCTGAAGGTCGATGTCATCGATCTCTATCAGATGCATGCCTGGGATCCCGCCACTCCGATCGAAGAGACGCTGGCAACTTTGCACGACTTCGTGGTGGCAGGCCAAGTGCGGGCGATCGGCGTTTCCAATTACACCGGATGGCAGCTTCAAAGAGCTGTGCTCATAGCCCGGCACGAAGGCTGGTCGCCCCTGATCTCCTTCCAGCCCCAATACAACCTGCTCGGTCGTGAGATAGAGCTCGAACTCATGCCGTTGTGTGTGGAAGAAGACCTTGGCCTGCTGCCCTGGTCGCCGTTGGGTGGCGGGTGGCTGGCAGGCAAGTACGCCCGCGATGAAGCGGCCCAGCGGCGACACCCGCCTGGGCGAGGACCCGAACCGGGGGATCGAAGCCTACGATCTCCGCAACACAGCTCGCACGTGGCGCATCCTCGATTCGGTTGCATTGATAGCCGAAAGGCGGGGAGTGACGATGAGCCAGGTCGCTCTCAACTGGGTACGACAACGGCCCGGCGTCAGTTCCGTCCTCCTCGGATGTAGGACGGTCGGACAACTCGAGGACAACCTCGGTGCGCTCGCCTGGGAGCCGACCGAGGACGAAATGCACATCCTCACCGAGGTAAGCGCCCCCGGTATCCCCCTCTATCCCCACGGATTCCTGGAGCACCAGGCTGGTGTTGACATCTGGGAGCGGCTCGGAACCAGGTCCGCACCGCCACCGATCGGGCAATAGGGAGCCTGCAGCCCGGGTTGGTGCCCACTACTCGCCTTCGGCGCGGTACACCCGGACGTCAACCCGTTCCATGGTCACCAAACCGTCGCCGATCATGGTGTCGAGGGTCGGGAGGATGGCTTCGATCTTCTCGAGTGTGTCGACGCATTCGATGACGATGGGCAGGTCCTCGGACAGGCGGAGGATGTGGGCGGTGTGGACCCGGCTGGACTTGCCAAACCCTTCTATACCGCGCAGTACGGTGGCCCCGGCCAATCCCTCCCGGCGGAGCGCCAGCACAATCGCCTCGTATAGGGGTCGGCCCTCGTAGGTGTCCGATTCTCCGATGAAGATGCGGAGCAATCGGCTGTCTGTCTGGTTCATGGAAGCCCTCGTTTCAGTTCGTAATGTAGAAACCGATGGCAGCCAGTGCCACTCCGACCAGCAGCGTTCCCGTCAGATTGGCAATGGACCGGAGTTGTGGCCGGGGGGCTATCCCGAGTCGGACGGTTTCCACCATCCAGGTCGAGAAGGTGGTGAACCCACCGAGGAAACCGGCCACGGCCAGCGGTCCGGAGGCGTTGAGATCGGCGGTCCCGGCGACCATTCCTAGTGCCAGGGCGCCGAGCAGGTTGACGGCGGCCGTGCCGACCGGGAGCAGCGACTCGACCCTGCTCTGAACGAAACCGGACAAGAGATATCTGCACAGGGCACCGAGTGAGCCGGTGACGGCCGTGATCAGCAGGGTCATCGGGCGATTCCTCCGAGGCGGTCGCCGAGGAGAGCCAGTGCCAGGCCGCCAAGGGTTGAGGCCAGGACGTAACCCAGTGCCGGGGCGAGGTGGCCGATATCGATGAGCTGGACCACTTCCAGACTGAAGGTGGAAAAGGTGGTGAAAGATCCGAGCATGCCGATGGCCCAGAACCGGAGTGACCATCCCGGCGACACGGCCCGTTGGTGGCGGACCAGGTAGAACCCCAGCAGAAACGACCCGGAAAGATTGACGATCAACGTGGAAATCGGGAACCCCCCTGATGCCACCGGGATGGCCAGGCCGATAGCCCCCCTGGCGGCCGATCCTAGAAGACCTCCGCCCAGCACGGCCAGCGGGCCTCGCCATCGGGCCGGGGTACGGGCCAGGGCTCGCCGGGATGCAGGCTGTGACATCGCTCTCTCCACGTACTCGGGATCGCAGGAGCCATTAGCTGCAAAGCGGTTATGGCGAGCCCCATCGCCGTCGGCGGAGAGTATAGGAAAGTCCGGGTGCCCCGGAGCGTACCGGCCAAGGGGTTTCAAGCCCTGGGTACCCCGAACCGGGCCAATCCCTCTTCAATCGCTGCTTCGGAATCGACGCTGAACCACGAGCGACCGTCTTCGCCCCACGTTTGCCATTCGGCTGCGTCGATGGGGAGGAGGAGCATCTCATCAAGGAGGGACTGGATCGATCCGCCGGCGGTTTCCTCGGCCGCCGCCCGCTCCGCCCAGGAACTCGGGTAGACCGCGCACGTTACCTGCCGGGCGTGGCCGGCCATAGGTACGACGGCGTGCAGCGGTCCGGCTTGTTCGAGGAGACTGCGGAGAGTTGCCGTGCGAACCCATGGTTGGTCGACCGCTACCACCAGAACCGGTTGACCATCGGCAATGCGTAGGGCGGTGGCCAGTCCGGCCAACGGGCCCCGCCGGGCCGGATGGTCGTCGGGTACGCTCTCGATTCCGGCCAGGGTCCCGGACCTGCCCAGCACCACCAGTTTGCTCGTCACAGGCCGCATCGCCTCGGCCACCCACTCGACCATCGGCCGGCCCGCTACCTTAACCAGTGCTTTGTCGCGTCCCATACGCGAGGCGCCGCCGCCGGCCAGGATGACACCTAGAGGATTCATGCGATCACGCTAGTTGCCCGACGTTGCGAACCGTCCCGTTGTAGTTCCGCCAACCGGCACTTTGTTCTGTTGGGCCACAACGTGCTCTCCGGCGTAGACGGGGGAGCTGTCTCGCAAACCGGGTTGGATCGCCTGGGCCTACGGCTCCCGAATCTCGACGTTGAGGGTCATGTCGCCTGCGTTCTGAAACTGGAGGGTGAGTTCCAGTTCGCCACCCTCGACGAAGTCCTCGATCTTGTCGATACACATCACGTGAAGTCCGCCTTGTTCGAGAACCGCAGATTCTCCCGCCGGGACTGTGATTCTGCCGCCTTCCGCAGGTCGCATGGCCATGGCTCCCTGGTCGTTCATGTACGACTCGTGGAGTTCGACCGTCCCGCAGGCAGGGGAGCTGGCATTGATGAGGGCGTCATCCTCAGCTCCGTTGTTCTTGATGGTCATGAAGAAAGCTCCGGTGGTTGCAACCGTCGGCGACGGCCGTCCCCACGCGTCTGAGATCTCAATACCGGTGTCGCCGCTACAGGACACGGTCGTCGTGACCACCACCATGGCCACCATGGCCAAGACCAAACATGTCGTTGTCCGTTTCACTTTTTCCTCCGGGTAGACGTTTCCGTCCTCCCTCCCAGACCTTGTTCACCGCAGCATGTATTCGAGGTCGGCGGCGATGGCATCGGCGTCGGTTCCGTAGCCGATGACCAGCTTGAGGCGCCCTTCCCTGTCGATCACATTGAGGGTGGCGACGTGATCAACGAGATAGTTTGATGCGCCTTCTTCTTCGTGCGCCTCGTACCAGATGCCGTAGGGCGTCGCGACGCTGCGCACCTCGTCGTCGGTGCCGGTCACCCCGACGAACGTGGGATTGAAAAAGTCAACGTATTCAGCCAGTTTGACGGGGTCATCGCGGGCGGGATCGACCGAGATCATGACCAGCTGTACCTCTTCGGCGTCTTTCCCTAGTTGAGCAAGGGCCTTGTTGACATCCGAGAGGGTGGTCGGGCACACGTCCGGGCAGAATGTGTAACCGAAGTAGAGCACAACCAGTTTGCCCCGATAGTCGCTGAGGCTGACTGGCCCGTTCGCCGAGGTGAGCGTGAAATCAACCGCAGGCATCTCCGACTGGAGCACGGTCCCGCTGAACTGGTGGGGGCGCAAGCGGGGCAGGACCAACCACGCGAACAGAGCCAGGACGACCGTGACCCCGAGGACGATCGGGAGGAGAAGACCGACAGATTTGGTGCGAGGCGTGTCTTGGAGATCGTTCATGGTGAATAGCAGAGGAATAGGTGGGCAGCCTCGTAGGCGAGGGTAGTGGCGCCGGTGCTCTTCTCGACCTCCTCGGCGATGACGCCGAGATGGCGAACAATGCGATCGACATCGGGCGAAGCCGTCTTGTAACGGTATTCGTTGCGGATGATCCCGTACCCGTCGACGAGGACAAAACCCGGGTCGAGGATGAACGTCCCGTCGTCCTGCTGTTCATAGAACGTGCGAAACCCTCCGCCGACGATATCTTTGAGCGCCGCCTGGTTGTCGGTTGTGGCAAACCGCCAGTTCGGCCCTGCCCCGAGTTCCGCAGCGTGGGCGGCCAGGGTCTCCGGAGTGTCGCGCTCCGGGTCGACCGAGATGGTCACAAATTCGACCTGGTTGCCGTACAACTCGACTTCCGGGAGCCGGTTCTGCACGGCTTGCATCGTGGCGTCGACGTCCCCACAAGGGGGCGGACAGTTGGTGTAGGTGAAGCTGTAGAGCACGAACGTGCCCCGGAGGTCTTCACTGGTGAGGCGCTCACCGGATTGATCGGTCATGGTGAATCCCGGCGCCAGCCGGATACGGGGTAACACTTGCACCGGCTGGAACACGACAAAAGCGAACACGGATGCGAAGACAATGACCGCAAAGCTGATAAGCCCGATTTTCCAACCGCGGCTCAACATGCGGGGGTCCTGGTCGGTGCCAGCGGTGGAAGCTCGTAATCCAGGCAGATCGTCATCAGCCGGTTCATGGTAGCGGTGCTCTGCTCGAACAGATTCGGGCCTGGTCGGTGACTGAACGACCAGGGCTACACTGCCCATTCGTCATGCGTCGCCTACTCCTCGCCCTGGTTGTTGCCCTGGTGTTCCTGTCGGGTTGCGGAGAGGACGAAGGCAGCAATCTGGCCCCCGACGCCATCCCCGGCAGTATTCCGAATCTTCCCGGAAGCTACGTCGTGAACGGCTTCGATCCGCTCGGAACCGAGTACGGCGGACACCTGACCATCACCGAAGGCGAGGGCCTCAACCGCTTCCGCCTCCAGTGGATCATCACCGGCAGCGTCCAGGAGGGGATCGCCGGCCTCGACGGCAACAAGCTTCTCGTCGAGTGGAGAACGGTCGATGGTCTCAACGCCGAGGCGTTCGGAACGGCCGAATACACAGTGACCGAAGCGGGCGAGCTGTACGGGACCCGCACTGTGGTTGGCAGCGACCAGGTCGGCACGGAAGAGGCGTTCCCGAACCAGTAGGTTTCAAACCGTTCTTGCGTGAGTTTCCTGCGCATAGTCGCGGTTTCTCACGCAAGAACGGGATTTGGGTGACGTTCCCCCCTAAAGGTGTGCCGCTGAGATTTCGATATATCCACATGCCTCATTTCAACGGGACGATTCAACTCGACGACGGTGACGGTCTTGAGACGATCCTGACGGTCGACTCCGGTCGACTCATCGCGAAAGCGGGAGAACACGAAATCGGCAACTGGGCCGTCGGAGAGCTCAAGATGGAACGCCGCAACGGTGAGTTCCATATCAAGGTAGAAGGCGAAGAGCTCGTCGTCGGGGTCGAAGACGCGGCCGGCTTCACGGAGATCCTCGGGATCAAGGAAGCGAAAGTGAAGGAAGGTCGACAGAGAAAGCTCAGGGCCCCCAAGATCAAGCGGAAGGAGCGCAATCAGGCCGAGCCAAACCCGGCCGCCGCATCTCCCGCTTCCGTAGTTGCGGCTCCCGTGGCCGTGACGGAGCCCCCACCCCCGTCGACCCCCGGCGCCGTTCCGCCCTCCGAAGAGGGACCATCTCTGTGGGTCCGGATCCCGGTCCCGCGCGAAGCTGGCCGGCCTCGGTGTGGTCGGTCTCGTGTTGTTCTTCTTTCTCGCTCCCAACTTGCTGGCCCTCCTGCTCCTTCTCGCAGGGGTTGCGACCCTGTTCCTGGCGATCGCCGCCAAGAGCGAGAGCGGGACGGGTGTGCTTCCGCCGCCCTTCTTCGCGACCAACGCGGCCATTGCCGGTGGTATCGGGAGCGCGGTGTTGGCGCTGATCATCATGGTGATCACTTAGCTCGACCACGCGGTCGAGAGCGCTGAACCCTTCTTTTTGCCGGCGTCGAGAGATGCGCGATAGTTGTAGCCCGACCATCGCGAGGTGTCCGCCGTGTACCAGCCTTCCGACAACCGTTACGACAGTATGACCTTTGCCCGCTGCGGCCGTAGCGGCCTCGACCTGCCGAGGCTCTCGCTTGGTTTGTGGCACAACTTCGGTGGTAACGGACTATCGAAAAACGCTCGCACCATGCTGCTCAACTCGTTCGATCACGGCATCACCCACTTCGATCTGGCCAACAACTACGGGCCGCCGCCGGGGTCAGCTGAACAGAACTTCGGCAAGATCATGGCCTCCGACCTGGCTCCGTACCGGGACGAACTGGTCATCTCGACCAAGGCCGGCTATCTCATGTGGGACGGACCGTACGGCGAATGGGGATCGCGGAAATACCTGATCTCGAGCCTCGATCAGAGCCTGAAACGAATGGGTCTCGAATACGTCGACATTTTCTATTCGCATCGTTTCGATCCGGCGACGCCTCTCGAGGAAACGATGGGGGCTCTCGACTCGGCGGTGCGGTCGGGCAAGGCTCTCTATGCCGGCATCTCGTCTTACGGCCCGGACCAGACCAGGGAAGCTGCTGCCATTCTCAAGTCTCTTGGCACCCCGTGTCTGATCCATCAGCCGTCCTACTCCCTGCTCAACCGCTGGGTTGAAGGGGAACTGCTCAACGTCCTCGAAGAGGAGGGCATCGGCTGCATTGCGTTCTCGCCGCTCGCCCAGGGATTGCTGACGGACAAGTACCTCAAAGGCATACCGAAACGGTCCCGGGCCGCCATCGGTGACTCGTTCAGCACCGATCTTCTCTCGGACCAGAACCTGGCCAACGTGAGAGGACTCAACGAGATCGCGGCCGAACGTGGACAAACCCTCGCTCAGCTGGCCATCGCCTGGGTTCTGCGTGACTCACGGGTGACCTCGGCCCTGATCGGCGCCAGCCGTTGGAAACAGATCGAAGATCTCCTCCAGGCCCTGGAAAACCCGGCTTTCAGTGACGAGGAGTTGGCCGCCATCGACCGGTTCGCCCTGGACGGAGGCATCAACATCTGGGCGTGACCGCAGCGGCGACGCCACCTTTGGTTGTTGGGAGCGAGCCCCCCTACCCCAGCGGCGTTGCCGCTGCGGTACTTTCCCCCCGGAGGGGGGACTATCTGGTGGCTACCAGGGGCGGATGGTGGGGGCCCGGCCGGAGCTGAGGTCGATATTGGCGATCTGGTCGACCAGTTGGGGGCCGTAGGCGACCAGGATCAGGAGCACGGTTGCCACGATCCACGGGACCCACCGGTCCAGCCACAGGGGGGTGAGCTGGGGGTCCTGCTCGGATTCGGCCACGGGGATCTCGATCGCCTGTCCCGACCCGAGGCGCTCCTTGCCCCAGGCGGTGCGGGCCATGATCACGAAGTACATGATGGCGGACACCATGAGGATGGTGCCGCCCAAACCGACCCGCAGGAGGTGGCCGGTCCACTCCTCAGGAACGTACGGGGCTACCCCGAGCGGGGTCCGGCGCGGTGCGCCGAGCAATCCGAGTACATGCATGGCGTTGGAGAAAATGAGCATGCCGATGAACCAGGTCCAGGCCTGGATGACCGCCATCCGGGGTTTCCACAGCGGTTTGCCGGTGATCCACGGCACCAGCCAGTAGGAGATGCCCATGAAGGAGAGGGTGGTGGCCGTGGCAACGGTCAAGTGAAAATGCCCGGGCACCCAGGTGGTGTTGTGGATCACGAGGTTGACGTTGTACGACGCGTTGGTGAGTCCGCCGATCCCACCGAACATGAACAGGATCCCGGCCAGGAGCTGGGCAGTGACCGACCCGTCGCTCCACGGAGAGCGCGCACCCAGCCCAGCAGACCTTTCCCACCTCGCCGGCGAGCCGCACGTTCGAGTGAGGCAATCACGGTGAAGGCGGTGAGCATCGACGGCAGGAACACCGAGTAGGTGAGCACGGCGTGGATGTATTTCCATGCGGCCGGGACGCCCGGATCGGCGAACTGATGGTGGAAACCGAGTGGTACCGACAGCAACAGGAAGAGCCACATGGCCAGGCGGGCCAGCGAATCGGAGAACAGCTTTCCGCCCGCCTGTTTCGGCAGCATCCCGTACCAGGACACGTAGGCAGGGAGCAGCCAGAAGTAGACCAGCGGGTGGCCGGTGAACCAGAAGTAGGTGCGGGCCAGTTGCGGGTCGGTGCCTTCGATCAGTCCCAGCGACCAGGGCAGCAGCATGGTGAGGATCTCCACGGCGATCCCCAGGGTGGCGAACTGCCACATGGCCATCGTGACCAGACCGCCGAAAGCAATGAAGGGGGTCCTGGTGTCCGGATTGTCCTTGCGCCACGCCCGGTAGGTGAAGAAGAAGCCGTATCCCTCGATCCAGCTCCCGACCACCACCAGCGTCAGCCCGGCATAGAACGCCCAGTTGGCCTGGAGCGGCGGGTAGAAGGTGTAGAGGACCGATGCTTCGTCCAGAAGGATCGGAACGGCCGCCGTGACCAGACCGACCACCATGGTCCAGAAGCCGACCCGGTTGAGCCTGGGGAAGCGGAGCCCCCGCTTGAACCCGATCAACGTGGTCAGGGTGAAGAACCCGGTGATGAAGAAGGTCGTCCAGATCAGGGCGTTGAGCACCCCGTGAATCGTGAGACCCTGGTAGTAGGTCTTGAAGACGGGTTGCAGATACGGATAGAGATCGACCCCGGAGAACTGGAAGGCCTGCAAGGGGCCGAAGAAGGTGCCGATCGACAGCGCCATGATTGCCACGAGAATGTGGGCGCCGATGAACCGCTTGTCCTTCTTGGTCACCTGGTAGGTGGCCTCGTTTCTTCCCGTCTCTTCACGCGTTGCCATTTACTTCTCCACCACGGTGAGGCTGCCATACATTGCGGCATGTCCAACGCCGCAATACTCCGTGCAGATGTAGGGGTATTCGCCGACCCGGTCGAAGGTGTGGGTCAGTTTGGACACCTGGCCGGGGACGATCTGCATGTTGATGTTGGTGTTCTGGAGTTTGAATCCGTGCTGGATGTCCCGGCTGGTGACGTAGAAGGTCACCGTCGAGTCGACCGGGATCTCCACCTCCCGTGGCTCGAATTGCCAGGTGGCGGAATTGCCGACGATGTAGAGCTCATAGATACCGGGGGAGAGTTCCCGCAGGCCGGGGTTTTCCCAGGGGCCGGTGAGGTTGTTGGGGTCGACCCGTTCCTCAGGCGATGGCACCTGGAACCCGAGGGCGAAACCGGCGACGGTGACGGCGGCGGCGAAGACGATCACGAGGATGATCGAGATCCGCATCCAGTTCTTCTCGTACGGATCTATGTGCAACTTCGGCTTGGTGGAGCCTGTTTCGCTCATACCGTGACACCTCGCGAGAGCAGGATGACATAGACGGATCCCCACAGGATGATGATCGCCAGCACGAACATCACCAGGATCGCCACCGTACCTCGCGGCTGAAACTCCTCTTCTTCAATTTCGGTTCGCGCCTCGTCGGCCATTCGTATCCCCTCGGCGGTGGCCCGCACGCTCGGACCGAATCGGTGTGATTCCGGGCGAGCTTAGGAAACGAATCGGGCTGCTGCAATGTCAAAAGGAAAGCGAATATGTGCACCGCCAGGGATCGAGCCGTCGGCGCGTCGGTTTAGGATGAGACCGCCTTCATGCTGGAGGGGTTGTGACTTCGGGTAATTCGAGGAAGCTCATGCGAACGGCACCGGGGCTGATCGTCGCCGGGTTGCTGATCGTGCTGATGGCTCCGATGGCGGCCGCCCAGGAGGACCTCGGAGAGGAGGTCTACGGGCGTAACTGCGTCGGCTGCCATCAACCCAACGGGGGAGGCCTGCCCGGGAACTTCCCGCCCCTGGCCGGCAACGCCAACGTTCAAGACGCTGCCTATGTCGAGGAGGTCATTCGCAACGGCAAGCAGGGCGAACTGGTGGTAGACGGCGTCACCTATGACGGCGTGATGCCGGCTTTCGGCCAGCTCTCCGATGAAGAAATTGCCGCCGTCATTGATTACGTGCAAAACCGGCTGGGCGTTTCCGGTGGTGGCGAAGGCGGTGCTCCCGTCGAGGAAGGCGACACGTTTCCCTGGAACCTGGTGATGCTCGGCTCGGCCCAGACGGTATTCGTGGTCGGCCTGGTCTTCCTGCTCACCTCGCCCCACAGAAAGAAGGAGCTCACCTGGTGGAACGCCTACGGCCGGGCCGCCTTGATCTTCTTGTTCTTTGCGCTGGCCACCACGTGGCTTCCCTCCTGGACGATGACCCAGGAGATCATCGCCGGAGCGCCGCGACTGGTCGGTGATCTGATCGGATCCGGCTTGTGGATGGTGATGCTGGCGGCCGGCATCGGCGGCCTGATCTGGCTGCAGAGGACGGAACGGATCTGATGGCAGGCGATCTCGTGTTCCGCCAGGAGCTGCAGTTCTACGACGAGAATATTCCCTGCCTCGCCGCTTGTCCGGTCCATACCAACGCCGGGATGTACGTGGCCGCCATCGCCGATGGGAAGGACGAGCTGGCCTATTTGACGGCCCGGTTGCCGAATCCCTTCGCTTCGGTATGCGGACGGGTCTGCGCAGCACCTTGTGAAGACGCCTGCCGGCGCGGCGAGATTGACCGCCCCATCGCCATTCGGGCTCTCAAGCGCTTCGTCACCGAGCAGTTCGGACCCGAGACCAAAGGCAGTGACGTTTGGAAACAGGTGGCCTTCCCGCCCGAGGTCGAGCGACCGGAAAGCGTGGGGATCGTCGGGGGCGGCCCGGCCGGCCTGGCGGCCGCGCACGACCTGCGCCGTCTCGGCTATCAGGTAACGGTGTACGAAGCCACCCGGCAGCTGGGCGGGATGATGTTGCTCGGCATTCCCGAATACCGGCTCGATCGGACCCTGCTGGCCAACGAGATCAAGGTCATCGTGGATCTGGGCGTCGACGTGCACCTCAACACCAAACTTGGCTCGGACGTCTCGTTGGACGAATTGCGGGAGGAACACGACGCCCTTTTTGTGGCGATTGGTGCCAACCTCGGTCGTGGTCTCGACATCGAAGGCCATGAGGCCGACGGGGTGCTGCGGGCCATCGAGTTTCTCATAAACGCCAATCAAGGATTTCAGGTCGACGTCGGAGAACGAGTGGTCGTGATCGGCGGCGGCGACGTCGCCATGGACGCAGCCCGTACGGCCCTGCGCGCCGCCGAGTACGAAGAGATCGCCCTGGGCGGCTACGTGGAGGCGGAGGAACGGGCCCATATGACCGAAGCGATGGACGTGGCCCGCACCGCCGCCCGGTCCGGAGCCCAGCACATCACGGTCATGACACTCGAGTCCCGGGAGGAAATGCCCGCCTCGGAGTTCGAGGTCGAGGAAGCGATGCACGAGGGGATCGAGTTCTTCAACCGCCGCGGTCCAGCCAGGATCGTGACGGAGAATGGCAAGGTGACCGGACTCGAGACCATCAAGGTGCTGTCGGTTTTCGACGACGAAGGGCGGTTCAGCCCCACGTTCGATCAAGATGATCGGGCAACCGTCGAGGCCGACACGATCATTCTGGCCATCGGCCAGGCCATCGACGTCGAAGCCCTCGGCGAGAACGGACCGGAGATCAGCCCGCGCAAGACCATCCAGGTTGGTGCCGACAGCCTGGCCACCTCGCTGCCGATGGTGTGGTCGGGCGGCGACGCCGCTCGCGGGCCCCGCACCCTCATCGACGCCATTGCCGATGGGCGCAAGGCCGCCGCCGAGATCCACCAGGCATTTGGTGGTGCCCTTGAGGAACGCCAACCGGGCACGATGGTGCAACTCCAGCAATTCCACCGCCTCGACGACATTTACGACCGGATCGGACGGGTGGACGTGCCGACGCTGCCGACCGATCGTCGGATCGGCCTGGCCGAGGTCGAGACCGGTTTTACCCCGGACCAGGCGCGCTGCGAAGCCAAACGGTGTCTGCGTTGTTTCGCCAACATTCTGCTGGACACCTCGATATGTGTGCTGTGCGCTCTGTGTGCCGATGTTTGCCCCCTGGACCTGATCGATCTGGTGCCCTCTGAGGAGGTGGCGCCGGGTCTCCCGATCGGGACCGCTTTGACGCTGGACGAAACAAGCTGTATCCGTTGTGCGCTCTGTATCGAGCGCTGTCCCACCGACGCCCTGTCGATGGGGCTCTGGACAGGAGTAGGAGTGCCGGTATGAAGGTCATGGATCGAGTGAGGGAGACCACCGTCGGCCGGTCGATCTGGCGGGCTCCCGACCGGGCAACGGAACGAGACCGGGCCGCCGGACACTGGGCCAACTTCTTCCTGCACATCTACCCGGTGAAGATGCGCCGCAAGGAAATGACCTTCCGCTACACCTGGTTCCTCGGGGTGGCATCGGTCGTGTTATTCGGATCGCTGGTCGTGTCCGGGATCTACTTGATGTTCTTCTACGTGCCGTCCCCGGCCTCTGCCTACGGCAACATTCAAAACCTCCAAACCCAGGTGGCCTTCGGGCAATACATGCGCAACGTGCACCGCTGGTCGGCCCACCTCATGGTGCTCGTGGTGGCCGCCCATATGGCGAGAGTCTTCTATCGCGGTTCCTACAAGGCACCGAAAGAGTTCAACTGGGTGATCGGGGTCATTCTGCTGGTGCTCACGTTGCTGCTGTCGTTCACCGGCTATCTGCTCCCTTGGGATCAGCTGGCCTACTGGGCCGTAACCGTTGGCGCAGCCATGGCCGGGTTCGTGCCGCTGCTCGGCGAGACCGTGCGGGGAATCCTCCTCGGCGGCGATACCGTCGGGTCGGCCACCCTGCTGCGTTTTTACGTGCTCCATGTCGCGGTGCTTCCGGTCGCGGTTGTTGTGCTTCTCACGATCCACCTGTGGCGGTGGAGAAAAGACGCCATGCTTGATACACGAACAGGGGGCGACGATGAGTAATCAAGAACCCGTCATCGTCGACGGGAAGCGGGTGCTCGGCGTTGTCCCCGGGAAACCCCCGGGTGGTGACCGCAAGGTTCTCGATGAGCAGGAACCGGTAATGGTGTGGCCTCACCTTCTGATCCGGCACGGGGTGGCCGCGTTGGTCGTGATGGTCACTGTGCTGGTGCTGGCTTTGTTCTTCAACGCCCCTCTGCGCGAAATTGCCAACCCGTTGGTTACTCCCAACCCGGAGAAGGCCCCGTGGTACTTCGCAGCGTTGCAGGAGTTGTTGAGTCATTTCCATCCGATGGTGGCCGGCGTACTCGTACCCGGCGCCATCATCATCGGCCTCGCGGCCCTGCCCTACATGGACAGGAACCCACAGTTGTCGCTGCGGTTTCGCAAGGTGGCGGTCGCGACCTTCACAGTATTCATGGTGGTGTGGATCATCCTCACGTTGATCGGCTTCATGTTCCGCGGCCCCAATTGGGGCTGGGTGTGGCCCTGGCAAGAGTGGTACGGAGAGCTATGAGCGAAGAAATCGAACGCAGAGAGTTTCTGAAACGAGGCTGGATGACCGGCGCCGGTTTGATCGGCGTGGCCGGAGCCTGGACGACCTGGGATATCTTGCAGCCGGGCGAGACCGCCGGGTTCGGCGGAGAAGTCCGCACGATCGCGGCGGAGGCGGTCCCCGACACGGACGTGGTGGCGGTCCCGGCCGCCCGGGCCTACCTGACCAAGGTCGACGGGGAGGTCATTGCCATCTCGGAGACCTGTCCCCATCTCGGCTGCCGGGTACCCTGGTGCGAGTCTTCGGGACAGTTCGAATGTCCCTGTCACGGCTCGATCTTCAACCGCAAGGGAGAAGTCAGAGAAGGGCCAACTCCGCGAGCCATGAGCCAGTATCCGGTCGAGATCGTCGACGGTCTGGTCATCGTCAACACCGGGGTTCCGGTTGAGGGCGAGCCGATCGGCACCCCGGAAACCATCGATGAGCCCGCCAGGGGTCCCTCCTGCGAGGACGGGAGCCACTGATGCCCGAACGGCCCCCGGATCCTGCCCTGGAGGGATCGACCAACAAATGGATGCAATGGGGCCTCGTGCTGATGGTCATCATGGTGCTGGCCTTCCCCATGTACCGGATTGCCGAGCCGGACCGCCGCGCCGATGCTGCCGAGGGTCGGGTGACCGAACTGGCCGCCCAGGGTGAAGAGCTGTTTGGGCTGACCTGTTCGGGCTGCCACGGACCGGAAGGAAAGGGCGGGGCAACGGCTCCGACGCTCCATTCCAAGGAATTCCTACAGTCGGCCGTCGATTTGCAGATTGAGTCTCTGATCGCCACCGGAATCCCCGGAACGCAGATGAGCCCGTACTCGCTGGACTTCGGCGGTCCGTTCACCCAAGAACAGATCGTCGCCCTCACCACGTACCTGCGGTCACTCGAACCCGACGCCCCGAGCGTGCCCGATTGGAGAGACGGCGTTCCGGCCGGCTGAACCTGATAAGTGGTTCCTAGACCGGGGAATCCTCATAGTGCATGGCCATGACCTGGCGGAGTAGATCTACGGCTTCGACTATCTTCATCGTGGTCAGGGAATAGAACACGAACTGGCCGTCTTTCCGGGCGTTGACCAGACCGCGTTCCCGCATGATGGCCAAGTGCTGAGAGACATTTGCCTGAGGAAGGTCAAGCTGCTCACAGATCTCACCGACCGACATCTCGCCGTTACGAAGCACATTGATGATCAGAAGGCGTTTTGGATCAGCGAGTCCCTTGCAGACGCTGGCGTGCAGTTGGTTGAGTTCGTGCGCAATGGACATTGCCAAGCACTATGCCACAAGCGCCGGGCAATGGAAAGATGTATTCATCTCGTGGCATATGTTGCTTTGCGTCTCGGAGATGCACAAAGGCGCAAGCGGCGGAAACAGCTCGTCCCCTGGAACAGGACTTCTGTAAGAAAGCCCCATGCATCGCCCAACACTCAGCGGGCCAGGTTGGAGTATCCCATGAGAAACTCGTCAACGGCCCGGGCGCATTGGCGGCCTTCGCGGATGGCCCAGACCACGAGCGACTGGCCCCGCCGGTTGTCCCCCGCTGCGAAAACACCGGGAGCGTTCGTCTGGTAACCCTTGGTGTCGGCGAGGACGTTGCCCCGGTCGTCGAGTCCGACGCCCAGTGATTGCAGCAAGCCGTCCTGCACCGGGGAAACGAAGCCCATGGCCAGCAGCACCAGGTCGGCATCGAGTTCGAAGCCCGATCCTTCGACCACCTGCATGTTCCACGATCCGTTCTGGCTGGTCCAATCGACTTCAACCCCGTGGAGTTTTTCCACTCGATCGTTTCCCGTGAAGGCCGTGGTGGAAACCGACCACCGGCGCTCACATCCTTCTTCATGGGAAGACGACGTCCTCAGGCGGTTCGGCCAGTTGGGCCAAACCCGCAGGTTGTCGGGCTGCTCGGGCGGGCGCGGCAGCAGTTCGAGCTGCGTGACGAACTCGGCTCCTTGCCGGTTTGCCGTTCCCACACAATCGGATCCTGTGTCGCCTCCTCCGATCACGATCACCCGTTTGCCCCGGGCGGTGATCTGGGCGGTTCCGTTGAGAGGTTCGCCCGCCAGACGCCGGTTCTGCTGGGTGAGGAAATCCATGGCGAAGTGAACGCCATCCAGGTCGCGGCCCGGGACGGTCAGTTCTCTGGGTTGTTCGCACCCGGTTGCCAGAACGATCGCGTCATGTTCGTCGGTCAACCTCTCGACGCGGATATCCATGCCGATGTGGCTGTTCACACGAAAATCGACACCTTCCGTCTGCATTTGCGACATGCGGCGGTCGATGACCGATTTCGAAAGCTTGAAGTCCGGGATCCCGTAGCGGAGCAGGCCACCGATCTTGGAGTTCTTCTCGTACACGGTGACCTGGTGGCCCGCCCGGGCAAGCTGTTGCGCACAGGCCAGCCCGGCCGGACCCGAGCCAACTACGGCCACTGCCCGTCCAGTGCGGGTCACCGGGATTTGCGGCCTGATCCACCGCTCCTCCCAGGCTCGCTCGATGATGGCGTGTTCGATGGTCTTGATGGTTACCGGTGACCCGAATAGGTTGAGCGTGCAGGCTTCTTCACAGGGTGCCGGGCAAACCCGTCCCGTGAACTCGGGAAAGTTGTTGGTCGCATGAAGAACTCTGATTGCTTCTCGCCACCGGTCATTCGAAACGAGTTCGTTCCAGTCGGGGATGACGTTGTCGACCGGACAGCCCTGGTGACAGTACGGGGTGCCGCAGTCGATGCAGCGGCTTCCCTGGCGGGCCAGCTCCGGGCCACTCAGCGGCAGAACGAACTCGTCGTAGTTCTTGAGCCGCTCTTCGGCAGGGGCATACGGCCGATCCTGCCATTCGAAGTCAAGGAATCCTCTGGGCGATCCCATCAGCGACCTTCCATCGAGGTCTGCTGGTGTTGTTGGAGCGCCCGGCGGTACTCCGTCGGTACGACCTTGACGAATCGGGGTAGGAAATCGTCGAAACTTTCGAGGATCTCCGTTGCCCGCGAGCTGTCGGCCAACACAGCGTGGCGTTCGATCAAGGAGCGGAGCCGCCACGCATCGAAACGGAGAGGATCGGCCATCAGCTCGGCAGTGGTCGGCACTTGGCCCGCTCCCTCGGGTGTGCCTTCCACCGGATCAATAGTCTCGAGTTCGACCATCGAAGTATTGCATCGCTGTTGGAGGTCGCCCTCTTCGTCGATGACGTAGGCGATTCCGCCGCTCATTCCGGCGGCGAAGTTGAGGCCGGTCCTCCCGAGCACCACCACACAACCCCCGGTCATGTACTCGCAACCGTGGTCGCCTACCCGCTCCACAACCGCGATTGCTCCCGAGTTACGAACCGCGAAACGTTCTCCGGCCCCGCCGTTGAAGTAGCACTCGCCCGAGATGGCGCCGTACAAGGCGGTGTTGCCGATGATGACGTTCTGGTAAGGCACGATCGGGCCGTACGGCGGGGCGACGATAACGATGCTTCCTCCGGATAGCCCTTTGCCGACGTAGTCGTTGGCGTCGCCTTCCAGCCGGAGGGTGATTCCCCCGGTCAGCCATGCACCGAAGCTCTGCCCGGCCGTCCCCTTCAGACGGATGTCGATGGTTCCTGGCTCCAATCCGGCGTGGCCGTATCTTCTCGCGATCTCCCCGGAGAGCATCGCGCCGACGGATCGGTTGGTGTTGAACACCTCGGTTTCGATGACGACCGGTTCCCCTTGCTCGATGGCGGCCCGGGATCGTCCTATCAGCATGGTGTCCAGGACCTGTTGGAGACCGTGGTCCTGGGTCTCGCTGTTGAAGATCGCAACGCCCGGTGCTGCTTCGGGTTTGTACAAGATGCGGGAGAAATCGAGACCGCGAGCTTTCCAGTGGGAGGTGGCCGGGCGCATGTCGATCCGGTCGCTCTGGCCGATCATCTCGGTGAAGGTGCGGAACCCGAGCCGGGCCATGAGTTGGCGGGTCTCCTCGGCGATGAACATGAAGAAGTTCACGACATGTTCCGGCTTGCCGGGGAAAAGTTTCCGAAGCTCAGGATCCTGGGTGGCGACGCCGACCGGGCAGATGTTGAGGTGGCACTTGCGCATCATGATGCAGCCTTCGGAGATCAGGGCGGCGGTCCCGAAGCCCACTTCGTCCGCACCGAGTAGAGCGGCAATGACCACGTCCCGGCCGGTTCGCATGCCACCGTCGGCCTGAACCGCAATGCGGCCTCGCAATCGGTTGGCGACCAGCGTCTGATGTGTGTCCGCCAGGCCAATTTCCCAATGCGAGCCCGCCTGCATGATCGATGTCAGCGGACTGGCTCCGGTCCCACCTTCGTTCCCCGAAATCAGCACATGGTCTGCGTGGGCCTTGGCGACGCCGGCGGCAATGGTGCCGACTCCGGCTTCGGAAACCAGCTTGACGCTGATCCGGGCGGCGGGGTTGACGTTCTTCAGATCGAAGATCAGCTGCTTGAGGTCTTCGATCGAGTAAATGTCGTGGTGCGGGGGAGGGGATATCAAGCCGACCCCGGGGGTCGAGTGGCGGACCGCAGCGATGCGGGCATCGACTTTGTGGCCGGGGAGCTGGCCGCCTTCGCCGGGTTTGGCTCCCTGGGCCATTTTGATCTGAATGTCGGAAGCGTTGACCAGATACTCGGTGGTCACTCCGAAGCGGCCGGAGGCAACCTGCTTAACGGCCGATCGAGCTGAGTCCCCGTTGGGCAGTGGCTGATACCGGGTCGCTTCCTCGCCGCCTTCGCCCGTGTTGGACTTCGCCCCCAACCGGTTCATGGCGATCGCCAGCGTCGTGTGGGCTTCCGATGAAATGGACCCGAACGACATAGCGCCGGTGGCGAACCGTTTGACGATCTCCCGGGCCGGCTCGACTTCTTCCAGTGGCAGTGGCTCATCGGCAAGCCGGAGTTCGAACAGGCCCCGCAGGTTCTTGAGTTTGGTGGTCTGGTCGTTGACGGCAGCCGTGTACTTCTGGAACTTCTCGAAGTCGGCTTCCCGGACGGCGTGCTGCAGGGTGGTGACCGTGTCCGGTGTCCAGATATGCTCCTCACCCCGCAGACGGAAGGCCAACTCGCCGCCGGGGTCGAGGGCATCGCGGAAGTTATGCGAACCGCCGTACGCCTGCCGGTGCCGGCGGACGGTCTCCTCGGCCACTTCTTCGAGGCCGATCCCTTCGATGACGGTGTGGGTGCCGGTGAAATACTGCTCGACGAATTGCCGGGACAATCCAATGGCATCGAAGATCTGAGCACCGCAATAGGACTGGAAGGTCGAGATGCCCATCTTGGACATGACCTTCTTCATGCCCTTCTTGACGGCATCGACGTACCGCTCCTGCGCCTGCCGGCGCTGCGACTCGGGCGTGTTATCGAGCAAGGCGATGGTATCGAGGGCGAGGTACGGGTTGATGGCTTCGGCGCCGTAGCCGCCCAGCAGGCAAAAATCGTGGACCTGCCTGGCCTCGCCGGTCTCGACCACCAGGCCGACCTCCGTCCTGAGTCCTTCGCGAATGAGGTGATGGTGCACCGCGGAGGTGGCAAGTAACGCAGGTATTGCGACCCTGGAGCTATCGAGGCAACGGTCGGACAGGATCAGGATGTTGTACCCCGCCCGGACGCCTTCGGTGGCCCTCCGGCACAGCCGATCGAGCGCCGGTTGCATGCCTGCGGCTCCCTCTTCAACCGGGTAACAGAAGCTGAGCCGCTTGGTGCGAAATGCATGGTCGACGTGGTTCTCGATCCTGCGCAACTGTTCTAACGCAACGTTGGTCAAGATGGGGTGCTCGACCTCGAGACGCTTGTGAGTTCCGCCCGTATTGAGGTCGAGGAGGTTGGGCCGGGGCCCGATCAGTGAAACCAACGACATGACTAGTTCCTCCCTGATGGGGTCGATGGGAGGGTTGGTGACTTGTGCGAAATTCTGCTTGAAATAGTCGTAGAGCATCTTGGAGCGGTCCGAGAGCACTGCCGGGGGGATATCTCTGCCCATCGATCCGATCGGATCCTGGCCGGTGGCTGCCATCGGTTTGATGAAGAACTCGATGTCCTCCCGGGTGTACCCAAACGCTTGCTGGGCTTCGAGGAGCGTCTGGGGATCCGGCGGCATGGAAGCCACTTCGTGCGGCAACTCACGGAGCCGGATCTGCGTCTCATCGAGCCACTGCTGGTACGGGTGAGCCGCTGCCAGATCAGATTTGAGCTCCTCGTCGCTGATGATGCGACCCTGCTCGAGGTCGATCAACAGCATCTTGCCCGGCTGCAGGCGCCACTTCTTGACGATGCACTCTTCGGGAATGTCCAGGACTCCGATCTCGGATGCCATGACGACCAAATCCTGATCGGTGATCAGGTAGCGGGCGGGGCGCAGCCCGTTGCGATCGAGGGTGGCGCCGATCTGGCGACCGTCGGAGAAGGCCACGGCCGCCGGTCCGTCCCATGGTTCCATGAGGGCGGCGTGATACTCGTAGAAAGCCCGCCGTTTGGTGTCCATCAGCGGATTGTCTTCCCAGGCTTCCGGGATCATGAGCATCATGGCGTGTCCGAGGGAGTACCCGCCGGCCATCAGCAACTCCAGGGCATTGTCGAATGTGGCCGAGTCTGAAGCACCGTCGCCGATGAGGGGCCAGAGCTTGGCGAGGTCGTCGCCGATGATGTCCGACGACATGTTCCGGCGCCGGGCGGCCATCCAGTTGACATTGCCGCGCAGGGTATTGATCTCGCCGTTGTGACAGAGGAAACGGAAGGGCTGGGCGAGACGCCAGCTGGGGAACGTATTGGTCGAGAATCGCTGGTGAATGAGGGCCATTGCCGATTCAACCCGGGGATCAGACAGGTCGAGGTAGTACACCGACAGGTTCTCGGCGAGCATCATGCCCTTGTAGGTGATAGTCCGTCCCGACATCGAGGGGATGTAGTAGTACCCGCCCTCGATGAGTTCGGGGAGGCGGTGCTTGATCATGTTGTGGGCTTGCTTGCGGATGGCAAACAGCTTGCGTTCGAACTCGTCTGCGTCGGTGGTCCGATCTCCCCAACCAACGAAGACCTGGCGGATGTGCGGTTCGAGGGGCTTGACGCTGGGGCCAAGGCAACTGGAATCGACGGGAACGTCACGCCAACCCAGGAGCTCGAGTCCTTCCCGGATTATGAATTCAGTCACGACGTTTTCGCACATGGTCCGCCCGAGCCGGTCGGCGGGCAGGAAGATCATGCCGACGCCGTATCGTCCGGCCGGAGGGAGGCTGAAACCGAGCCCAGCGGTTTCCTCCCGGAAGAAAGTATCGGGTATCTGGATCAGCATTCCGGCTCCGTCGCCGGCGAGGCGGTCGGCTCCCACCGCGCCGCGATGGGTGAGGTTGGTCAGAACGGTTTGGCCTTGCCGGATGATTTGATGGCTCTTGCGTCCCTGAATATCCGCGACGAAGCCGATACCACAGGAATCGTGGTCAAGCGCAGGGTCGTAGAGCCCTGGTGTCTTCGTTGGTTCGTTCGTTCGCATAACGCCTATCTCTTCCGACCGAGCAGGATCAGGGGGTTGCGTGTCGGACGGCGTGCTCAAGTCCACCGGTCAGCTCGTGCGGAGCCAAGAGAGTACCGGATGCGTTCAGGGGGCGCTATCTCCCAAAGCGAGGAGCGAGTCGGCGATCGCACCATTGGTTTCGTCCGAGAAACGTCGCGGTCCCTATTTGTCCTACCGCAGTAGTGCTAATAGGCTGCAGCAACACTGTCCCTGCGGGTGAGGTCATGGCTGCATTTCTGGTGATGTTGCGCGAGGGTGTCGAGGCGGCGTTGATCGTCGGGATCCTGCTCGCTTACGTCAATCGCTTGGGACGGCGGAGGGAATGGCAGTGGGTGTGGGCAGGGACGATCTCCGCGTCCGTGCTATCGGTGATTGCCGGCATTGCGATCTTCTCAACGATTGGTGCTCTCGACGATCGGGCCGAGGAGATAGCCGAAGGCATCGTGGCCTGGGTAGCGGCAGGTCTCCTGACCTGGATGATCTTTTGGATGGGTTCTCAAGCCCGGCACATTCGGGGGCGACTCGAAGGTGAGGTCGACACCGCGATCGCTTCGGGCGGAGGGGGAGCGCTGGCCGCCATCGCTTTCTTCGCCGTCCTCCGTGAGGGACTGGAGTCGGCCTTGTTCTTGATATCGACCACGGTCGGTACGGAAGCCGACGGGCTGCAGCTTCTCGGCGGGGTGCTCGGCTTGGCAGCTGCGGCGGTGATCGGTTACCTCATCTATCGCGGCGGCACCAGGATCGACATACGCGCCTTCTTCCGGGTTACCGGAGTGCTCATCATCCTGTTCGCAGCCGGCCTCGTCGCCAAAGGTATTCATGAATTTCAGGTCGTTGGCCTCCTCCCCACGGTGGTAGACCCACTGTGGAGCCTGGACATCCTCGATCCCGACACGAATCTGGTCGGCCAGTTCGCCAAGTCCCTGTTCGGCTGGCGGCCGGACCCGTCTCTGCTGGTGGTGGTCGGATACCTTGCCTACCTGATTCCGATCGGGGGCGCCTTCCTTTCGATGACGCGAAAAACAGGACCGGGGACCCGTACGGCCCCGACCGAGGCGGCGCGGGGTTAGGTCGACCGTCCGGCGCCGCCCGATAGAACCTGGTACGAGGAGCTAACACCACCACAACTCGTGAACGGATCCTCGAGGCGGCTCTCGAGCTGTTCATCCTCCAGGGGATCCGCAAGACGTCGGTCGACGACGTTGCCGATCGGGCGGGGGTAGCGAGGGTCACGGTGTACCGGTACTTCTCTGATCGGCAACAGCTGATTGGAGAGTCGTTCCGTCTGGTCAACGCAACGTTCGACCGGATCCGGGCGGCTCTCGAAGACGAACCGGACCTCGACGGTTACCTGAACCGAATGGCGGCCGAGCTGACTTCGGTGCCGCTCGGATTCATATCAGGAATGGCAGAACTGGAAACGCTCCATCCCGGCATTCACGGCGATCTGCGCAAAGGCACACGCAGGCTTCTCCACGCGATATTCGATCAGCTCTACGCCCTGGCGCAGAGCGAGGGCAGACTTCGATCTGGTCTTGACAAGGACGTGGTTGAGGCCTTGTTTTGGGAGGTCGTGATGACCCTCCCGGAGAGCCCGGTGCTGTCGTCGCGCGGACTGACGCCTGCCGGGATCTACGCGACGCTCAGCAGCCTGCTCCTGCACGGTCTCCTGAAAGAGCCTGACCGCTAGCGGGCAGCCCCTCGCATCGAACCGGTCAGAAGCGACGCGTTGAGATCGTAGAGGACGCAGGTGATGGTGTGGTCCCCGTCGCCCCAGCCTTCCTCACTGGGATAGAAGTAGCCGAACTCGAGGATGGAGTCTTCATAGGCGATCGACACGAAGGTGTCGAAGGCTGTGAGGCAGAATTGATCGGCGAAATCCCAGATGGCTGTTTCCCCCGGGAATGACTCGGAGGGCGTGTAATTGGTCGTCACGTAGACCTCGTTTTCGTGAGGCTCGTTGCAGGGGATGGCGTCGACGTCCGTGATCTCGACGGCATCCTCAGCTCCGGACGGCATGTCGAAACAATCGCCGGCCCGCAGCTCCGTCACTTCGAGATCCCCGGCTTCCACAATGATGCCGGCGTCTGTCCGGTCGGCGCCGTTGAGGGCCCCATCGATCAAGCCCCACGCGGTCGGGGCGAGGACGAGCAGCAGGAAGCCGCCCCGCAGTACATTCTTGAGGGGAAAGCCGCGCCCGGAAGGTGTGGTGACGGGTGGAGGTGGTATCTCCTGAGCGGCCACATACGTTTCCGCATCCTGGCCTTCGAGGCTGTACTGGTCAACCTCCCGGTCGAACTCGACGCCGGGGGGCGGCGGGGGGAGGTCCCTTCGCTGACCGAGCAGCGGACCCCGGCAGGTCGGGCAATACGCGGGTGATGCGTCACCGACGTCTGCGCTGCAATGCGGGCACGGTTTCATGGGAGCTCCCTGAACGATCCCTTCGTTTTTCGGCGAGTCGCGCTCAGTACTTGAGCGGGTCAGCGACCGGCAACCAGAAGCGGAATCTGAAGCTCCTCGTTTGCCATCCCGCCGTGATAGCCGGTCAGCCGCTTGTCCATGAAGCGGGGGATCAACAGGCACCCCGGATCGGCAAGCAGGACCTTGTCCGGCAGTCGTCCGGCCAGGTCCGGATGGTCCCGGCCGGGGCCCAACCAGGTCCGATACTCCGACGTCTCAACGGCCCGGCAGGGTAGGCCGACGAGTGCCTTCGAGAGCTCGGCGTCGAACCGGCGCACCAGCACCGCTCGAGGGTCGCCGTAGAATTCTGATCCCATCCGGTGCGGGATAAAGGCCTTGTCGCCGTCGGCGTAGTCGATGTGCCCGTGATCAGCAGTTCCCACCATCACCGCGTGAGCCGGGAGGGCTGAGGCAATGCGGTCCCAGACGGTGGCCGCCGTCGAGATGGCTGCGGCGTACTCATCAGAGCCCTGACCACCCACGTGGGCGGCTACGTCGACATTCGGGAAGTACGTGAAGATGAACCGACCGGGTACCGCGGCCAATTGGGCCGTGGCGTCGATGATCTCGTTGATAGTCCACACGGCTTCGTAGCGACAGCCTCGATAGAGAACCCGGCTGAGCAAGCTGTCCTGGAAGTTGCCGGGTTGCACGGTGATCGGCTCAATGTCATGGGTTCGCAAGCGTTCCCACAGGTTGGGACCCGGCAAAAAGGAATCGTGGTCGAGGTGTACGGCTTCACCCCACGGCGTGGTCCACTTCAAGGTGTTCACGACCTGACCGGCGGCGGGAACATACAGTTGGTGCCCGATCAGACCGTGGCTCCCCGGCGCCAGTCCGGTCGCGATGGTCGCCAGGTTGGCGCTGGTCGTGGTTGGGAAGACCGCGTCGAGAGCTGCGGTCCTGGCGTTGCGGAGGGAAGCCGCCCCCGGGTGCTGGAGCTGGGCATCGCCCAAGCCGTCAAAAAGAACGAGCACGTAGGTGGTGGCCTCGGGGAGGTGCCCGGCGAGGTGAGCGTGTAGCCGCTGGGCCGGGGCCGACCTGGTCAGGCGATGCTCGAGTTCCGCCATGAGGTTGAGCAGGCTGCCCCCGGCGTAGTCGGGAATGGAGTATTCGGTCATGAGTTATCAGTTATCAGTCATGAGTTGCCAGTTGCCAGTCAAGCACTCTCGCCTTGCGCGAGATACCGAATGACCGAACCGGGGATTCGTCTCAATGTGACGGTTGGCCTCGCGTCATGAGCGCGCAACTGCCGCTAGGCAGCGGAGCGGAGAGGGTGAACTCTCTAGAGCTCTCGGTGCCACCCGGCAATGGCTCGGCCGATCTCGTCGGGGGAATCTTCCTGAATGAAGTGGATTCCGGGGACGGTCACTTCGGTCTGGTTCGGCCACGTACGGCAGAACTCCCGCTGGGGGCCGATCAGAATCGAGCCGGGGTCCGCATTGATGAACAGCTTGGGTAGGTGGCTGGTTGCCAGCCATTGCGAGTACCCGTCGACGATGCGGTGCACGTCGGCCGGCGAGCCGTTGATGGGGATCTCCCGGGGCCAGGTCAGCATCGGCCGCCGGGCTTCGCCCGCCTCGAGATAGGGCTTGCGGTATTCGTTCATCTCCGCCTCCGTCAGATCGCGCATGATGGAGCCGGGCAGCACCCGCTCGATGAAGAGATTGCTGGCGAGGATCATATCTTCACCCGCCTCGGACCGGAGCCCCTCGAAGAAATGGCGGGCAGACTCAGGCCACTCTTCCCACGTCACCGGTCGGACGATGGCCTCCATGTACGCGATCCCTTTCACGGAATCCCGGTGACGGTTGGCCCAATCGAAGCCGAGTCCCGACCCCCAATCGTGGAGGACCAGGGTGACGTTCGCATCGACGCCGAGCACGTCGAGCAGAGCATCGAGGTAGGAGCTGTGTTCCAGAAAGCGGTAGGTGCCGGCGCCGCTCGGGACTTGCTTCTGCGAGTCGCCCATGCCAAGGAGATCCGGGGCGATACAGCGGCCGCGCTTCTGGAGGTGGGGGATCACGTTGCGCCACACATACGAAGAGGTCGGGTTGCCGTGCAGGAACACAATGGGGTCGCCCCGGCCCGCCTCGACATAGGCCATCGAGTGGCCGAGCACCTCGACCCTCTTCTTGTCGTATCCCATCCCGTCTCCCCAATCGCTTTCCCAGCACGCTACCCCGCCCTCCCGTGAAAAACGCAGGAACTTTGGGGCGCCCTCCCGACTTCCTATACTTCCGGCACTGCGGGGCGCAGGCGTCCCGGCTTCGAGGCACGAGGGGTTGGTCGGGTGAGTCCGTACTTTCAGGACTACGTGACGGTGGCAGCGTTTGGAGCGTTGGGCATCGTATTGGTGCTCGCTCTGCTGGGGATAGCTTCCATCTTTCGGCCTTCTCATCCGCACCCCGCCAAGCTCCTCACCTACGAGTGTGGAGTCGATCCGGTCGGGACGGATTGGAGCCAGTCGCAGGTCAGGTACTACATCTTTGGCCTGCTGTTCGTCATCTTCGACGTCGAAGCAGTGTTCATTTTTCCGTGGGCCATCATCCTCGAGCGACTCGGTGTGTTCGGCCTGGTTGAGATGGTGATCTTCATCTTCATCCTGCTCCTGGGCCTGATCTATGCAATCCGCAAGGGAGTGCTCAAGTGGGAGTGATCGAACGATTCGGGATGCCAAAACCGGTGTCCTGGCTGCTCAACTGGGGTCGCAAGTATTCGCTGTGGATGTATCAGTTCGGTTTGGCCTGCTGTGCCATCGAAATGATCGCTGCCGCCGGTCCCCGCTACGACATGATGAGATTCGGGATCATCCCTCTCCCCGCTTCTCCCCGTCAGGCCGACCTGATGATCGTCGCCGGCACCGTGACCGACAAGATGGCACCGGCCGTGCGCCGCCTGTACGAACAGATGCCCGATCCCAAGTATGTGATCTCGATGGGATCGTGCGCCAACTGCGGCGGTCCGTACTGGGACTCGTACTCGGTGACGAAAGGGGTAGATCAGATCATCCCCGTTGACGTTTACGTGCCCGGTTGCCCGCCCCGACCGGAAGCTTTGATGGAAGGGATCGTTCTGCTCCAGAAGAAGATCCAAAACGAGAATCTCCAGGAGAAGTGGAAAGAGCGTGCCGAGCAACCCGTTTGATACCGCGGATTCTCAAGAGGTGCTCTTCGCCTATGCGGAGCACGTCGCCGACGTTCTCGACGCCGAACCGGTGGTAGCTCGTCATGGAACGGTCAAGGCGCACGTTCCGAAGGAGCGCTGGATCGACGCGCTCACCAAGGCCCGGGACGACCTCGGTCTGGTCTTCTTCTCGTGGTTGTCCGCTATCGACTGGTCGAATCAGGTCGAGGTCGGGGATCCCCCGGCTGAGGAAGTCGACGAACGTCTGGAACTTCTGTGCACGATCAGCGACCTGTCCGAGGGCAAGCGGGTCACCATTTCCACGGAGGTTTCCAAGGACGACCCGACGATGCCGACGGCCACCGGGGTGTACCGGGGCGCCAACTGGCACGAACGGGAGACCTTCGAGATGTTCGGGATCGACTTCACCGGTCACCCCGACCTGAAGAAGCTCTACCTGGTGGAAGATTTCGAGGGGAATCCGCTCCGTAAGTCGTTCCCGCTGCTGAGCCGCGAAGTGAAACCGTGGCCCGGCACGGTGGATGTCGAGGCGATGCCGTCGACCGAAAACCCGGAGGCGTGATGGACCACGAAGCGGCCATGGCGCTCTCGGAGGTGTCCGCCTCCATCGAACTTGAAACCCCGGAGATGACGCTGAACATCGGACCACAGCACCCGTCAACGCACGGGGTCCTGCGCCTGGTTGCCCAGGTCGACGGCGAACGGGTCCGTGACATCAAGCCGGTCATCGGGTACATGCATCGCGGGTACGAGAAGATCTCGGAAGTTCGAACATACCCGCAGATCACCGCCCTGATCAATCGCCTCGACTGGGTCGCCGGGTACGCAAATGAGATCCCCTTCATCGTCGGCGCCGAGCGGTTGATGGAACTGGAAGTTCCGCCGCGCGCCCAGTACATCCGGCTGATCCTCACCGAGATGGCCCGGATCTCTTCTCATCTCATCTTTTGTGGTTCCTACCCGCTCGAGTTGGGGGCCGGGACCCCCATGTTCTTCGCGCTGCGAGAACGGGAACGGGTGCTCGATCTCATGGAGGCGGTCACGGGCGGTCGTTTCCACCTCAACTTCAACCGCCTGGGCGGTGTCAAACCGGCAGCCGGGGCCGGTTCGAGTACTCGCAAGCAAATCCAGGACCTTCCCAAGGGGTTCTACGAGGGTGCCCGGGCTGCCATGGGCCGTGTGCTCGGCGTGTGCGACGAACTCGACCAGCTCATCAGCGGCAACGAGATCCTCTTTGCCGCGTACCAAAGGTGTCGGGGTCATGACACCAGAGCAGGCGGCCGCCTACGGGGTCTCCGGTCCCAATTTGCGCGGGTCGGGAGTTGCTTTCGACCTCCGCAAAGTCGAGCACTACCTGCCGTACGACCAGTTGGATTTCAACGTGATAACCCGCCCTGAGGGCGATTGCTACGCCCGCTACGCCGTGCGGGTCGACGAGGTCCGGGAGTCGGCCAAGATGATCATCCAGGCCATCGACTCGATTCCTTCAGGACCTTTGCAGGCGAAGGTGCCGAAGATCATCAAGGTGCCAAAGGGCGAGACCTATATGCGGGCAGAGAACCCCAAGGGTGAGATGGGCTACTACATCGTCTCCGAGGGCGGCACCGGACCGTACCGCTTGAAGATCCGCACCGCCTCGTTTTCCAACATCTCCGTGTTGTCCGAACTCATGGAAGGTGCTCTGATCCCCGACATCGTTGCCATTATGGGCAGTTTCGACTTCGTCCTCGGCGAGGTGGACCGGTGATGCCGCCTGCGACCTACGGCCGCGGGTTGACGAACTTCGTTCGTCGCTCGCTGCGCTCGGCCAGTTATCAGTTATCAGTTATCAGTTATCAGCAAGAAGGCCTTTGTCGATTTCTGACTGATGACTGTCGACTGGCTACTGGCAACTGCTCGCCGTCGCAGGAGGTGAGCGCATGAACTTCTGGCTCGAGCTGGCGATCAAGCTGGTCGTGATCGGGGCGATGATCCCGCTGACGGCCTTGGTGCTCGGCTACGGGGAGTTGAAGATCTCGGCTCACATGCAGTCCCGGATCGGCCCATATTTCGCCGGCGGGCGATGGGGTTGGGCGCAGCTCCTGGCCGATGGTGTGAAGTTCATTCAGAAAGAAGACATCATCCCGGACAATGCCGACCGGCCGGTCTTCAAGGTCGCCCCGGTGCTCGTGATGATCTCGACTGCCACGCTCTTCGTCGTTCTCCCCTTCGGTCCGGGTGACGGGTTCATCGTCCGTGACCTCAACCTCGGCATTTTCTATGCGCTGGCGATTTCCTCGGTCGGGACTGTCGGAGTCCTGATGGCCGGGTGGTCGTCCGGGAATAAATACTCCCTCATGGGTGGTCTCCGAGCGGCGGGCCAGTTGATCGCCTACGAGTTGCCGCTCGTGCTGGCCGTCGTCGGCGTGGTGATCCAGGCGGGCACCATGTCGTTGCAGGGCATCGTCGATGCGCAGATCGCCCAGGGGTGGCCGTATGTGTTCACACAATTCCTCGGGTTCTTCATCTTCCTCATTGCCGGACTGGCCGAACTCAGTCGAACACCGTTTGATATGCCTCTCGCCGAATCCGAGCTGATCTCCGGCTATCTGACCGAATATTCCGGTTTCCGGTTCCTCTTCTTCTACCTGGCCGAGTACGCCAGCATGTTCGCCGTTGCTGCCATTGCAACCACGTTGTTCCTTGGTGGCTATGCCTTCTGGGGCGTTTCGGCGGCCTGGACTGGGCCGATTTTCTTTGTTGGAAAGGTCCTGATGATCGGCTTCGTCATCATCTGGCTGCGCTGGACCTTCCCGCGTTTCCGTGAGGACCAACTGCAGACACTGGCATGGAAATGGCTCATCCCGCTCGCTCTGGCCAACATCCTCGTCACGGCGGTTCTGAAGGTGGTGTTCTAATGGAACTCCGCATCCCCGGGCTGGCCAGAGGCATGTGGGTCACCTTGAAGACCCTCTTCAAGAAGCCGGTCACCATCAACTATCCCAAGGTCAAGGAAACCCCGGTGCCCCGGGCCCGCGGCGTTATCGCCCTCGACCAGGAGGCCTGCACGGTTTGCATGTTGTGCGCCCGCAACTGTCCCGACTGGTGCATCTACATAGAGGGTCACAAGGAAGAGCAGGTACCGGACAAGCCGGGCGGCCGGGTCAAGGTACGAGCCGAACTGGACCGTTTCGACATCGATTACGCCCTCTGCATGTACTGCGGCATCTGCGTTGAGGTGTGCCCGTTCGATGCCCTCTTCTGGACCCCCGAGTATGAGTACTCCGAGTATGAGATGGGCGAAATGATGCACGACATGGACCGTTTGCAGGACTGGCTGCAAACGGTGCCGGAACCGCCGGAGTTGGAGGCCTAGTGCACCGACCAGCAGCATTCGCCGCGTTGAGGACGATCAGAGATGCCGCTGAGTGCGTCCCCGTCCTCGACGCACATCACGTGCGCGTTCGTCCTGCGTCCGGCCCCGCGACCCCTCTCCTTCGCCCTCAACATCACCAACGCCACTGGACGGAGCACTCATGACGCTCGCCGACTGGATTGCCGAACCGACGAACTGGGTGTTCCTGGTTCTGGCGTTGGTGATTGCCGGGTCTGCCGTGCGGGTGGTGACGAGCACCAACGTTGTGCACTCTGCCCTGTTTCTGGTGCTTGCCCTCGCTGGCACGGCCGGTCTCTTCCTGCTGCTCTCGGCCGATTTTGTTGGCTGGGTGCTGGTGCTCGTGAACATCGGCGCGGTGATCGTGCTGTTCCTGTTCGGGATCATGATCACCCGCGCCCCTACCGGCCCGAATGTCGAGGTCGACGGCCGGCGTGCGCCGGCGGCCATGGCCGCCTTCCTCATGTTCATCGTCACCGCCGGATCGGCGGTGACGGCGTTCGGTGACCAACAGATCGCCAATCTCGGCGGCGGAACCTCGACGGAAGTAGTCGGGGAACAGTTGGTGCTGCGTTTCGTGATTCCCTTCGAGGTCGTGTCGTTCGTGCTGCTGGCCGCCCTGATCGGCGGCATAACCCTGGCCCGCAAAGACGCTTCTCCCGCGGAAGAAGAAGCTGCGGAGGCTCGAGGTACCGGGCCGCGCGACGGTCAACTCCCGAAGGGAGCGAACTGATGTACCTGAACCAGTTCCTCATCCTCAGCGCTCTTCTGTTCTCGCTCGGCATCTACGGTCTGCTGGTCCGCCGCAACGCGGTGATGGTGTTGTTATCCATCGAGCTGATGCTCAACGCGGTCAATATCAACCTGGTCGCTTTCGAGGCTTTCCTGCAGAACGTCGATGTAGGCGGGCAGGTCTTCGCCATCTTCGTCATCACGGTGGCGGCGGCGGAAGTAGGGGTCGGCCTGGCCATCATCTTGATGATTTTCCGCAACCGGACCTCTGCCAATATCGACGAACTCGATCTGATGAAGTGGTAACCGCATGATCTCACTCACCAACTTCGCCATCGCCGCCGCAGAAGAAACCGGCCATGCCGCCGAGTACGGCGATGGCGGGGTCCTGGCCGAGTGGGCCTGGCTGGTGGTGATTGCGCCGTTCGTGGCGTTCCTGGCGATCGTGTTCTTCGGCAAACGACTTCCACGTCAGGGCGGCGAAATCGCGGTCGGCGCCATGGCATTCGTTGCCGTCTACGCGGCCGCCCTGTTCATCATCAACGCAACCCAGGGCGTGGTTTTCGAGCACTCGATCGAGGTGGCCCGGTTCGGCACCTTCGCCGTCGAGTGGGGGTGGGTCGTCGACGGCCTCTCCTCGATGATGTACCTGGTGGTCGGGGTCATGTCCGTCCTGATCTTCACCTATGCCCTTGGATATATGGAGGGCGATGTCCGGGTCACCTGGTTCTTCGCCGCGTTTAGCCTCTTTGCCGGGTCGATGCTGCTGCTCGTTTCCGCCCCCAACCTGATCCAGCTGATCGTCGGCTGGGAAGGGGTCGGGCTTTCCTCCTACCTGTTGATCGGCCACTACTGGGAACAGAAAGAGAACTCCTCGGCCGGCATGAAGGCCTTCTACGTCAACAAAGTCGCCGGACATCGGGCTGATCATCGGCGCTTTCGTGCTGGCCATCCCGGTCGGATCGTTCAAGATCTCCGTCATCCTCGACGCAGTGGTCGGGGACTCCGAATCGATGAAGACTGTGGCCATTGCCGGGGCGGTATTGCTGTTCGTCGGCGCGATGGGCAAGAGCGCCCAGTTCCCCTTCCACGTGTGGTTGCCCGACGCGATGGCTGGCCCAACTCCGGTCTCAGCGCTGATGCACGCCGCCACCATGGTCACGGCCGGCGTCTACCTGCTGGGCCGGATGTTCCCGCTGTACGCGGAGATGGCGGCCGATGCCCGTGTCCTGGTACTGGTCATCGGGACGATCACCCTGATCATCGCCGGGTTGCTGGCGCTGGTGCAGGACGACATCAAGAAGGTGCTGGCCTACTCAACGGTGAGCCAACTGGGTTACATGGTGGCGGCCATGGGGGCGGGTGCCTACACCGCCGGACTCTTCCATCTGTGGACGCATGCATTCTTCAAGGGTTTGCTGTTCCTCGGGGCCGGGTCGGTGATCCACAGTGTTCACTCCAACAACATGAGTGACATGGGCGGCCTCCGCACGAAGATGCCGGTTACCTTCGGCACCTTCGTGGTCGGGCACCCTGGCGCTGGCCGGCATCTTCCCCTTCGCCGGGTTCTTCTCCAAAGATGAGGTCCTCGCTGCCTTCAACCACGAGGGGTACACGGCGGTGCTGGCCATCGGGATCATCGGTGCCTTCATCACCGCTTTCTATATGGCCCGGACCGTGTTTCTGACGTTCTACGGCACGTACAAGGGTCACGGCGAGCCCCACGAATCGCCACGGCTGATGACCGTGCCGATGGTGATCCTGGCCGGTCTGGCTGTGGTAGGTGGTTGGGTCAACATCCCCGGGATCTACACCGGTTTCACCACCTGGGTCGGTACCAGGGCGCACGTGTTCGAGGAGCACCATGCCGAGAGCTTCGACTGGCCGGTCTTGGCGATGGGCCTGACCGCCGGCCTCCTCGGCATCGGCCTCGGCTACTTGCTCTTCTTCAAGGACAAGCGGACCCAGCAAAGAGCGCGACACCTTCCGGATCCCGGTGCTGTATCCGCTGCTCGAACACAAGTACTACCTGGATGACCTCTACATGGGTGGCATCGTCAACCCGATCAAGGGACCGATTGCCAGGTTCGTCAACTGGACCAACTCGTACATTTTCGACGGGATCGTCAACGGGACCGGGTTCCTCGCCAGGGCTTTGGCGGGGGTCGTGTACGGCGTGTTCGATCAGCGGGGCATCGACCTGGCGCTCAACGGCCTGGCCTTTACCACCGACGGTGCCGGCGGCAAGACGCGGCTTCTTCAAACCGGCAAGGTGCAGCAGTACGCGGGCGCCACGGTGGTCGGCGCAGCATTGCTGGTCATCGGCTTCGTAATTTTCAGATAGGAGGGACGAGAGCATGGGGTGGTTCGATAACGGGTGGGGCTTGAGCCTGATCGTGTTCCTGCCCCTGGTAGGCACGGTCGCCGTGCTTTTCACCCCCAAGAAAAACGAAGCGGCCATCAAGGCGCTCTCGCTCGGGTTTCACCGTGGTGACCCTGGTGCTGGCCACCCTCATGGCCATCCGGTTCGATTTCGGAAACGCCGACATGTTCCAGTTCGGAACAAGTCTCACCTGGATCGAGTCGATCAACTCCGGCTATCACATCGGTATCGACGGGATATCACTACCCCTCCTGGTGCTGTCCGCGCTCGTCACCGTGCTGGCCGTGATCTACTCGTTCAATCACTGGCCGGAACCGCACAACCCGAAAGGGTTCATGGCGTTGACGCTGCTCCTGGCCACCGGTATGAACGGGACGTTCGTGGCGCTGGATCTGGTGCTCTTCTTCGTGTTCTTCGAACTCGTGCTGCTCCCGATGTACTTCATGATCGGGATCTGGGGCGACAAGGCCGTGATGAAGATCCCGGGCTTCAACCGGGAAGTGGAGACCCGCTTGTACGCCTCGATCAAGTTCTTCCTCTTCACCCTGTTCGGGTCGGCCTTCATGCTGCTTGGGATTCCTGGCGCTCTACTACAAGTCGGGCGAGTTCGGGACCAGGACTTTCGACATCCCGGCCCTGATCGAACTGGCGCCGAACTTCACCGGAACCTTCGGGTTCCTGGTGTTCGGGGCGTTGTTCCTGGGATTCGCAGTGAAGGTGCCGATGTGGCCGTTCCACACCTGGCTGCCCGACGCCCATACCGCCGCGCCGACCGTCGGTTCCGTGCTGCTGGCCGCCATTCTCCTGAAGCTCGGTTCATACGGTTTCATCAGGATCAGCATCCCGATCCTGCCCGAGATGGCGCGCCAGTGGGCCCCGGCCATCGCCATCCTGGCGGTGATCGGCATCATCTACGGGTCGCTGGCGTGTCTCGCCCAGACCGACATGAAACGGCTGATCGCTTTCTCATCGGTCGGTCACATGGGTTTTGTGATGCTCGGCATCGCCTCGATGACCCCGGTCGGGATCAACGCCGCCATTATCGGGATGGTCGCCCATGGTGCCATCACCGGCCTCTTGTTCTTTGTCGCCGGTTCGATGTCGCACCGCTACCACACCCGCGACATGGCGCCGTCTGGGCGGCAACATGAAAGTCATGCCGATCATGGGCGGCATCCTGGCGTTTACCGCTGTGGCGTCCCTCGGCTTACCCGGCCTGGCCGGGTTCTGGGGCGAATTCATGGCCCTCTTCGGTGCATACAGCCCGCTGGCCGGCCTCAATACGACTCTGTTCAGGACTGCCATGGTGATCGGAGCGATCGGCACCGTGCTGACGGCCGGTTACATGCTGTGGATGCTCCAGAAGGTCAATCTGGGAGAACCGTCCGCTGAATGGGACGGCAGATCCTTCCACGACGTCGACGCGTACGAACTGACGGCCTGGGTGCCGTTGGTGGTCGTGATCGTGGCGATCGGGGTGTTCCCCCGCCTGGTGCTGGGCGCCACCAACGATGCCGTGGTTTCGATGATGACGAAAGCGTTTGGGGGCTGAGTTGGCACCGGATATCGACTACCTCGCGCTGGCGCCGGAGATCACTCTGGCGGTGACGGCCATGGTCGTCCTGTCGCTCGACCTCTTCCTGCCCAGGAGCCAGAAGTACTGGACGGCAATCGTCGCAGTACTGGGAGTCAGCTTTGCCGCTCTTCCGCTGATCGCCCTGGCCGTCAGCGACGTCGGGACCCGGAGCATGCTCGGCGGCAGCTTCGTCGTCGACGACTTCGCCCTCGTGCTCAAGGGGTTGTTCGTCGTGGCCGGTTACCTGGTGCTGCTCATGTCGGTCAGCTATATCGAGTCCGACCGTTACTACCAGGGCGAGTACTACTTCCTGATGCTCTTGTCGATTCTCGGCACGGTGGTACTGGCCTCGTCCCGCGATCTGATCACCCTGTTCATCGCCATCGAATTGGTGTCCCAGCCGATGTACATGCTGGCCGGATGGCGCAAGGGTGACCTGCGTTCCAACGAGGCGTCGCTCAAGTACTTCCTGCTCGGTGTTCTGGCCTCGGCTCTGATGCTGTACGGCATGTCGTTCGTGTACGGCTTGACGGGCGAACTGACATTCGCGGGTATTGCCGCGGCCGGAGCAGGAATGGCCGGTGATCCGGGATTCATCATGGCGATCCTCTTCATGATCGCCGGGTTCGGCTTCAAGGTATCGGCCGTGCCGTTCCACTTCTGGGCGCCGGATACGTATGAAGGCGCCCCGACACCGGTGACCGCCTACCTGTCGGTATCGTCGAAGGCGGCGGGGTTCGTGGCTTTGCTGGTGGTGCTCTACTCGGCGTTCCCGGACGCGGCCGGGGTGTGGGGCCCGGCCGTCTGGATCCTGGCGGCCCTCTCGATGACGCTGGCCAACCTGACGGCCTTGCGGCAAACCAACATCGTCCGGCTGCTGGCCTACTCGTCGGTCGCCCAGGCGGGGTTCATACTGGTGCCGTTCGCGGCGGCCGCCACCACGGATCAGATCGGGCTGGGGGAGGCTTTTGCCGCCACCGTCACCTACATCGTGATCTACGCCTTCATGAACCTGGGCGCCTTTGCGGTGGTCATTGCGGGTGCCCGCAAGACCGGCACAGGTGATATCGAAGGCTGGGGTGGGCTCGGTTCGTACGCCCCGGGTATCGGTCTTCTGGCCGCGGCCTTCTTCTTCTCCCTGGCCGGCATCCCGCCCCTGGCGGGCTGGATCGCCAAACTGGTCATGTTCAGTGCGGCCATGGGGGCCGGATCGGCCTGGATGGTCGCCCTGGCCGCGATCGCCGCAGTGAACGCGGTGATCGCCCTCTTCTACTACGCCCGGGTCGTCAAGACGATCTGGATGGACCCGGTCCCGGCCACGGCCCCGGACGAAGAGGTGCGGACCGGCCCGGTGGCGGGTTCTCTTAGCCTGGTTCTCGGACTGTCGGTGGCGGTGGTGGTGGCGGCCGGTTTCTTTCCTTCCCTCGTCACGTTCTTCTCCGATGCCACCAAGGTGCTCATCGGCGGTTAGCCCGGGCGATGCTCCGGAGGCGTAGTCTCCTGGTCAGGCAAGCGGAGGGGAGAGATGAACCAGATCGAGACAGAGTTCTTCGGGCTGCTGGACATGACTCATGGGATACGCGACAGCGCCGTTGGCCTCATCGGCGGCGCCGATCTCGCCTTCAGGATCGAGGGCTGCAAGTCGCTGGGCGAGGTGCTGCAGGACATGGGCGATATCGAAACGATGTACACCCGTTCCTTCCAGACGATGAAGATGGATTTCACCGCACAAGCACCCGGGCGCGACGACATTTCTTCGGGCGAGGCGGCGGTCGCCTGGCTGCACGGCTTGGACGGCGAACTCAAGGCTGCCCTGGCCGCACTGAATGACAAAGACCTCGCCAAGACCATCGATCGGGGTGGATGGCACATGCCGGCGTTGGTTCAGTTCCACACGTACCGGGAGGCCATGCTGATCCAGTTCGGCAAGCTCGACTGCTATTTGCGGGCCCTCGGCAAGGACCTGCCCGAAGAGTGGGTGGCCTGGGTCGGGTAGGCCCGACCCAGGTGGAAATGAGGTGGTCCCAACCCGCCGGGGGGTTGGTCCAGGCAGCTAGCCTCGGCTGTATCCCCGAGGAACGGTTGATCCATGCCGGCAGACGAAGACAAGTCCCCGCAACGCAAGGCCGTTAAGAAACCCGCCTCCAAGAAACCGGCGGCGCCGCCCTCCTCTCCGGCGAAACCAACCGCTGGAACACCGGCCACCAAACCGCTTGCGAAGGCAGCCTCCGCCGCTCAGCCCTATTTCAGCCTGCTCACCGAAGACGACCTGTTCCTGTTCAACGAAGGTTCGCACTTCCGGCTCTACGAGAAGTTGGGCTGTCATCTCGTCGATGTCGGGGGCGTGGCCGGGGCCTATTTCGCCGTGTGGGCGCCGGACGCCGAGTACGTGTCGGTGATCGGGGAATTCAACTTCTACAACCCGGGCGAGCACCCTCTCAAGCCGAAGGGAGCCTCGGGGATCTGGGAGGGGTTCATCCCCGGGAATCGAACAAGGCGAGACGTACAAATTCCATATTGGCTCACGCTTCAACGGGTACCGGGTGGACAAAGCAGACCCCTTTGCGACCTACTCCGAGGTGCCGCCCAAGACGGCCTCTCGCGTCTGGGACCTCGCCTACGAGTGGGGTGACGCTGATTGGATGAAGGTCAGAGAGGTCCATAACGCCCACAACGCCCCCATATCGATCTACGAGATGCACCTGGGCTCGTGGCGGCGGGTTCCCGAGGACGGCAACCGGTCGCTCACGTACCGGGAGACGGCTCCTCTGCTGGTCGAACACCTCCAGAAGATGAGCTTCACGCATGTGGAGTTCCTGCCTGTGATGGAGTATCCCTTCGGTGGTTCGTGGGGCTACCAGTCGACCGGCTACTTCGGTCCGACGTCCCGGTTCGGTACCCCGCAAGACTTCATGTTCCTCGTCGACAGCTTGCATCAGGCGGGGATCGGCGTCATCGTTGACTGGGTACCTTCGCACTTCGCCACCGACGAGCACGGTCTCGGCTATTTCGACGGCACGCACCTGTACGAGCATTCGGACGAGCGGAAGGGCTTCCATCCCGACTGGGGGAGCTGGATCTTCAACTACGGCCGCAACGAGGTGCGCAGCTTTCTCATCTCCAGCGCCATCTCGTGGCTCGACCGCTATCACATCGACGGGATCCGGGTTGATGCGGTCGCCTCGATGCTGTATCTCGACTACTCCCGCGAGGACGGCGAGTGGATCCCCAACGAGTACGGCGGTAACGAGAACATCGAGGCCATCACGTTGCTGCGGCGGTTCAACGAGGAGGTCTACCGCCAGTTCCCGGATGTGCAGACCTTCGCCGAGGAGTCGACGGCCTGGCCGTCAGTGTCCCGACCCACCTACATCGGAGGGCTCGGTTTTGGGTTCAAATGGGACATGGGATGGATGCACGACACCCTGGCCTTCATGCAACTCGATCCGCTGTTTCGTCAGTACCACCACAACGACCTGACGTTCCGGGGCCTGTACGCCTTTGCGGAGAGCTACACGTTGCCGCTTTCCCACGACGAGGTGGTGCACGGCAAGGGTTCGCTGGCCGCCAAGATGCCGGGCGACGACTGGCAGAAGTTCGCCAATCTCCGCCTGCTCTACGCCGACATGTTCGCCCAGCCGGGCAAGAAGCTGCTGTTCATGGGCGGGGAGATCGCCCAGTGGGCCGAGTGGAACCACGACGGTTCGCTGGCCTGGGATCTTCTGGAGTGGGAGCCGCATCGCGGCATCCTCAAACTGGTCGGCGACCTCGGCCGCGTGTACCGGGATGAACCGGCGCTCTACGAGTGGGACACCGACGACCGCGGTTTCGAATGGGTGGAGGCCAACGATTGGCAGGCGAGCACCCTCTCGTGGTTGCGACGCGGTGGATCGACCGACGACATCATCCTGGCCATCTTCAACTTCACCCCGGTGGCCCGGTACAACTACCGGATGGGCGTGCCGCGCGAGGGGCACTGGGAAGAGATCCTCAACACCGACGCCGCCGACTACGGCGGCAGCGGTTTGGGCAATCTCGGCGGAGTCGACGCTCACAAAACCGGCGCCCACGGCCGCCCGTTCTCGGTCAACCTGACGCTGCCTCCACTGGGGGCAGTGTTCTTGAGAAGTTCTCAAGAGCTGGGTTCCCCGTAGCCAGTTGCCAGAATGGGTTCGGCAAGACCGGGAACTGTTGACTGATGACTGACGCCTGATGACTTCTTTGAAACAACGTCTGATCGAGCGGATCCGGGCCGAGCGGTCCCGATCCCGTTCGAGCAATTCATGGCGGCCGCCCTTTACGACCCCGAGGGCGGCTTTTTCACCTCCAAGTCCTTGCGGTCCGTCAAAGGCGGCGATTTCCTCACCAGCCCCGAAGTAAGCCCCCTCTTCGGCGAGACGTTGGCCAAGTTCGTAGACGAGGAGCTGTCCACCCTCCCCGATAGCCCCCTCCCGCCGGCGGGAGGGGGAAGAAAGAACTCCGACCCCCGCTGCCCGAGCCGGGGAGGTGGCCCGGCCCAGGGGCCGGAGGCGAGAGGGTGGCAGGGCTCCCCGCCGGAGAGGTCGGAATGGAGAGGTTCGGCAGGGCGATCCAGCCGGGGATGCGGACTCCTCCCGCTGGCGGGAGAGGGTTGGGGAGAGGGTGGAACCCCGCTCCTCGTCGAGGTCGGAGCCGGTTCCGGGTCCCTCCTCAAACCCCTCCTTGCCACCCTCGAAACCGCCGTCGAGCCATGGGCCGTAGAGGCATCCCCGGCCGCACGCGAAGCTCTGGAGGGCCTGGTCGCTCCCGACCACATCGTCCCCACCCTCGACGAGCTGCCCGACCACTTCTTCGGCGTCGTGTTCGCCAACGAACTCCTCGACAACCTCCCGGTAGCTCTCGCGGTCCGCACCGGGCAACGGCTGGACCGAACGCTGGGTCGGAGTCCAGGACGATGACCTCGTGCTGGTCCCCGTCGAGCGCCCGCCCCGAGGTCGCCGCATGGGCCGAGCAATTCGGCCTCCCCGCCCCCGAACGAGGCCTGGTCGAGGTGCAGCTGGCCGCAGGGGAATGGCTGCAATCGATTCTCGACCCGTCTCGACTCGGGAACGATCCTGTTGATCGACTACGGCGACACTGCCGAGAACCTGGAGAAGCGCCGGGTGGAGGGAACCCTCCGCACCTACCGTGCCCATCACCTTGGCCCCCACCCCCTCGACGAACCGGGAGAGACAGACATCACCGCCGACGTCAACTTCACGGCGCTGATCGATCGAGTCGTGCAATTGGGAGCGAGCATCGAGTACCACCGCCAGGACGAGTTCCTAGACCAGTTTGGGTTGCGGTCCCGTCTCAGCAAACTCCGTTACCAGGAACTGGACCTGGCCCGTGACGGCGACCCGATGGAGCGGTTGAAGGTGCGGTCCACCAGAACCGAAGCCGAGACATTGCTCCACCCCCGCGGTCTCGGCGACTTCCGTGTCCTGGTGGTCCGAAAGTAGGGAACCGATCACCGCGCGTGACACGTCTCACTGGAGAGACCAGAATGAGGGTGGGCTGGGAGCCTGAGCGATGAGGGGATTGCGATGAAGAGCCGACTGTTGATCGTGATGGCCGTGCTTGCGCTGATGGATTCGGCATGTGCTGGGGATGTCGGTGATGAGGCCGGAGTCAACCAGGACGGGACCGCGTCCACGAACACAACTGCGGCCCAGTTAACCGACCCGACAACTGAGGAAACTTCAACCACCTTGGTCGGAGGTGACGAGTCCGACGATCAAAGCAAATCTTCGGATCCTGCCGAGCCCTCCGACGGGCCGACGACCACCACGCGCTCGACCAAGGAACCCGAGCGCGTGCCAGGCGATACCACTCCGCCGGTAACCGGTGAGACTCCCGCGGATCTGCTGGCTCAGATCATCGCCGATGCCGTAAACCGGTCAGGAGTGGCCGACTCAGACGTGACGGTCATTCGGGACGAGTTTGCTATCTGGAACGACGGTTCGCTGGGGTGCGCGCAGCCGGGCCAGATGTACACGCAGGCGCTTGTTGATGGTTATTGGGTCGTCCTCGCGGCAGGCGGCGCTGACTACGACTACCGGGCGAATACCAATGGCTACTGGGTCCTGTGTGAAGGTGCCGGCCTCCCCGGTCAACCACCGTCCGGGTGACGGGAGCTTTGGCGCCGTCAGCAATACCTCTTGACGATGATGTGAGGGCAGCGAATCCATGCAACAGAGGGGACCCTGATGGGTCCCCTCTGTGCGTCTTGTCGAATCGGTTCTGTTAGCTACCGAAATCCATCTTCAGAATCTTGCCAACAGACTTCTTGCTGTCCTTCGTGGGGATCACCAGGGCCTCGGTATCTGCCGTGGCGCCTCCGTAGGCGCCGAACCCGCGATCACCGTTGGTGAACAACAGAAGTCCCAACTCCGGCGTGTTCCCCGGGAAGAGCCCGAAGTCGGTGACGGTCATCGAGTTCTTGGTATTTCCTGGCACATCGACCGGCTCGCCGTAGTACTGCTCACCGAGCGGCGTGATGGTGAATGGTCCCAACATGTCGGTTTCCATGCCGGTGAAGTAGTTGTCGTACACATACACGTTCACATCGACGTTGGTCTTAAGCATGTCCGTGCCGGTGAGGCCCACGTCCTCGCCACAGATATACATCGCTGTGTTGCCCGTCACCGTGGCCTGCTCCGTGAAGAACGATGCCCCTGCGCTAACCAGGAACGCGCCGGTCGGGTCGTACGCTGCCGACCACACCAGGTTCCGGCCATCTGAGATCGTGTTCAGCGGATCCGATAGATCCCAGTTGAACACCGCATAGTCCAAGACGCCGTCCTGATTGGTGTCCAGGTCCCACCAGTAATAGCCGGGTACGATCGACATGGTTTGCCGCTCCCAGGTGTTCACTGCGAACGCCCAGATGAAAGACTCCTCGTTCGAGCAGAAGCCAGCGGGCACCGGGAAGGTGTTCACGCCGACTGCCCGCAGGTCGGGCACCGGGCTTTGGCCACCGCGTGTCCCTTCCGCCAGATTGGGGCTGACACCGAGCAGCGAGTAGGAGTCGTTTTGGGCGATTCCCACACCCTTGTTGTCGAGCTTGACCTCGTCGATACCGCTCTTGAACTTCAGCTCCTTGTCGGTCTTGAGCTCCGCGGCCTGGCGCGGCAAAATGTGCCACGGCACGTGGATCGACGTGCCGTCTCCAACCTCGAGCACAACGTAGCCGTCGAACTCGTTGGCTGTGAGAGCCTCGCCGTTGGCGCCTTGGGAACCAGAGCTCATGAAGTTACCCGGCAGCAGCGCACCGTTGATGGTCAATTCGACCTCAAACGTCTTCGACTTCCCTGCCTTCACCTTGATCGGGTTCCCACCCTTGATCGTGGGCTCAATCGCCCCGCTATTCGCATCGTCGGCATAACGGAAGGTCGGGGTGATGGTCAGCGTCATGTCGGAGGTGCCGTAGTTCTGCACCCGGACCTTCTTCTTCACCGTCACCTTGCCGTCAGCCACCTCGACGTGACCGAAACTCAGGGTGGGCAACAAGGTGGCGTCGTCCCAGGCCGCCAGCTTGGTGTTGACGGCGTCATCGACACGTACCTCGCCTCCGCCGATCCGGCTAATCGGGGCCAGGCCCGTGAACGGGTCGGTGTCGATATCGCTCTCGCCGGTTCCCACCAGCCGGGCCTTCACCTCGGCCGGACTTAGCCCGGGTTCCACCTGCAGCAGCAAGGCTGCCGACCCGGTCACCATCGGAGCGGCTCCCGAAGTGCCACCGAACGGGCCCGTGCCTGTGCCGGTACCGGCGATCGCCGAGACCGAGGCACCGGGGGCGCCGATCTCAGGCTTGACGATGAACGTCTGGAAGTTCGGTCCCCGAGACGACGATCCAACCATTTGACCGACCAGCGGGAGCTGGTTGGCCGGGTCGACTGTTCCGATACCCTGGTTGCCAATCTGGGCCTTGATCGCGTTGGAATCGGCTTGGCTGATCATGAAGCCGGGGATTGTGATTGGTGATTCTCCACCGTCACCGCCGGAGAATGGTGCCCCGGGGGCGACGAGTCCGATGATCCCAACGATGCCATCGGCATCGCCGATGTTCTTGATCTTGAGCGTGAAGTTGCACGCCCCGCGATCGACCAAGACGATCCTCTCGGCAAGCGACCCGGCAGCAAATGAGGCGCAGCCGTTGAGATTGCCCCCAGCGCCATCGCCGTACTGCACCGGGCTCCTGAGGATGCCGCCCACCGGAACGGACCACGGCTGGAACACTGCCGGGTAGCTACCTTCGTCAACTTCGATCAGTTGCAGCGCCGCCGAGGGCACCTGGGTCTGGGCTACCGACAGGGCCGTTGAAGTTGCACCCGGCGTGCCGGTGATGAACGGCTTGTCGGAACTGTTGCCGGCCGAGGCGACGGTCAGCACCCCAAGGCCGCTGGCATTGTCTACGGCGGCGGACAGATCGTCGTCAAACGACTGGCCGTAGTTCGAGCCGAGTGACATGTTGATGACATCCATTGCGTCCGAGGTGTCGCCGTCACCGTTGGGATCCACCGCAAAGTCCATGCCCTGGATGAGCGCGATGCCCGAGCAACTCGTCGAGATAGAGGAGCACACCTTGACGGCATACAGATCGACCCCGGGGGCGACACCGAACTCGCCGCCGATGATGTCGGCCACATGGGTGCCGTGCCCGGCGCCGGGCCCGTCATCGATCGGATCAGGGTCGGGAACCTCCGCGGGTCCTCCGCTTCCAAACCATGCCGAACCGACGAAGTCGTGCCCTCCGACGACCCTGGCGGTTGGGAAGGTGCCGGGTTCGATGATGTCGGGGTCATTGGCCGCGTAGTCGGCCGGGCTCCCACTACCGCCCAGGGCGACATGGGTGTAGTCGATCCCGGAGTCGAGCACCGCGACGCGGACCCCGCCGCCGTCGTAGCCGGCGTCCTGCACGGCAGTAGCACCGATGTACGGCACCGTCTCTGCCAAATCCAACTGGTAGTCGACTACCCGGTTGATGCGCAGCACGCCCGCGTCGGCCGCCAGAGCAGGCAGATCGGCCGCATCCACTTCGAGGAAGACTGCGTTCAACACGGTCTGGGTTTCGGCCACGACGCGTGCACTGGGGGCCACTCTCTGGATACGGGAGAGGAAGCTCTCCTGCTCGGCCTCCACCTTCTTCTTCTGGGCCTTTTTCGCGGCCTTGGACGCTGCAGCCGACTCGGCTACTGAATCGCCGACCAGCCTCACAATCACGGTTTGCTCACCTGTGGCGCGGCTGAGGTCACGATCGAGTTTCGACACATCGGCGGTGATCGGCGAGTCGAGTTTCAGATTCTCGATCGAATCTGGCAACGGCCGGTCGAATCGATCAGGTGCTGCCTCTTGCGCTCCCGTCGGCACAGCCAGTGCCAACATCGTCAAGAGCGCGACGATGAGTACAACGAAACGTTTCACGAGATGCCCTCCTCGTATCTCTTCCCCGCTTTCGGGGGGCCCTCCCAGGCCCACATTTTGCACCCTAGTCCAGCAAATCGGTGGCCGCAGTCTGCGTTTTCGCGACCACCCATGCACAATGGCGCATGCTATATCCCGTCGCACAATCCTGCGATCTCATTACCATTATTCCCACGATGAACAACCTGAAAACCTTTGGATTACTCGCCTTCATGAGCGCCCTGGTGGTGCTCGTTGCCCAGGCTTTTGGGGCAACGTGGTGGATCGGGCTTGCCTTTGCCGGCGTCCTCAACTTCTTCGTCTACTTCTTCTCGGCCAAGATGGCACTGGCCGCCAGCCGGGCCAAACCGGTCGAAGAGCACGAACTGCCCCAGGTGTACGCCATCGTCCGGAACCTGGCCACCCAGACCAACATGCCGATGCCGAAGATCTACGTGATCGACTCCCCGCAGCCGAACGCCTTCGCCACCGGCCGCAATCCCAAGAACGCCGCCGTGGCCGTCACCTCCGGCATCCTGCAGCTGATGACCTACGAGGAACTGGAAGGCGTGCTCGCCCACGAACTGGCCCATGTGCGCAACCGGGACATCCTCATCTCGTCGATCGCCGCGATGCTCGCCGCGGCCCTGTCGATCTTCGCCCGGATGGCCTTCTGGGGTGGGATGGGACGGCGGCGGGGTAATGACGCGCTCAGCGGCATCGTGACCATCCTCAGCCTGATCCTCGCTCCGCTCGCCGCCATGTTGATCAGGTTGGCCATCTCCCGGGCCCGCGAGTACCAGGCCGATGCCTCCGGGGTAGCCATCACCGGACAGCCACTGAACCTGGCCAGCGCTTTGCGAAAACTGGAAATCGGTACGTCGCGGATCCCCATGAACGTCAACCCGGCGGTGAGCCAGCTGTTCATCGCCGACCCGCTCAAATCCTTGGGCAAGCGCGGCGGCGGTGGGGGATTGGGTCGCATGTTCGCCACCCACCCGCCGATCGAGGATCGGGTACGGCGTCTCGAAGAGATGCAGTACAACATCTAGGGCCTCCATTAGGGTCTCGGGGCATGGCAGCTGTTGAGGTCTCTCTCGAAACCGGAGCGGTGATCGCCGCGTTCGCCGGTGTGCTGGGCGGCCTCTGGGGAGGACTGATCAGTGTGCGGGCCGCAACCCGTGGACCGCAGTGGGCTCTCGATCACCTCAAGAAATGGAATCCGATCCTGCTTGCCCTCGTCGTGGTCAGCGTCGCGGTGATGTTCCTGGTTTCGCCCGGTTGGGTCGGGGTCAGCCTGGTCTATGTCACCGGGATCATTGCCTGGATGGCCCGCAGTGTTTCCAGGAGCTTGGCAAGGGTGCGGGCCGCCGGCGCGTTTGAGCCGATTCCGGCCGATCGTCAGGCGGCCATCCTCCTTCGGGCAGCCCGGTGGTTGCTCATCGGCGGGGCCGCCATCGTGGTGGTAGCTATCGTCGACTACACCTGGCGGGGCTGGCCGGCCGCGTTCGACCTCATCCTGGCCGCGGCCCTCCTGGTGCCGGCGTTCCGGATCAAGAAACAGGGAGAAGAGCTGGCGGGTCAGGGCGAGGGGGAGTAGGACTCCGGTTCGCCTCAACCCCCTACCCCAGCGGCTTTGCCGCTGCGGTGCTTTCCCCCTTCCAGGGGGACTGTTCCCGGGCCTTGCCCCCTCCGGCTCTCGCCTTTCGGCGAGACCCACCTCCCCCGTCTGCCTGCGGTGTCCTGTCGCGCTATGGTGCGACGGGTTGTTTGTGGATGCGTGTTCATGATGCCGTGTTGGTGCAACGTGAGCGACTTGTGGCAATGATTGATCGGTCACCGAACCGGCGGGCGGCGTGTCGGGAGGTGGGGATCCATCACTCCACCTACTATCGGTGGCGTCGCCAGTTGGCCCGCCAAACGCCGGAAACGCCGTATACGGGGAGGTCGTGGCGGACCCGCTATGTGGAACAGCGGGTGGTGGCCGCCGCGTTGGCTTACCCGGCGTTGGGTCCGTTGCGGATCTCCGATGAGCTAGCCGACCAGGGGATAAGAGTGTCGGCGTCGATGGTGTGGCGGACGTTGGTGCGGCATCGGCTCAACACCCGTCAACTCCGCTATGGGCTGTTACGAGCCCACCACTGGGACCAGGTGGGCGCCTGGTCCCGTCCCGTGCAAGGTTGGGTAGGAGAACTAGACGCCACCCTGCCGGGCGATGTGATCCAGATGGACTGTTTCCATGTCGGTTCGTTCAAAGAAACCCGCCTCAAAGCCGGCAAACCCAGCGGGGGGTGATCTGGCAGTACACGGCTATCGATGTGGCCTCGTCGTGGACCTGGGCTGAGCTGCACGCCACCGCCCACAACCCCTCCCCGGCAATCACCTCCGCTCTGGCTCATCGGGTGGCCGCCGACTTGACCGGGTGGGGATGGACCCCCAAGGCGATCTCCACCGACAACGGCAACGAGTTCCGTTCTCAACTATTCGGCGACACCCTCGAATCATTGGGGATCGAACACCGGTTCATTCGGGCTGGGCGACCCCAATCGAACGGGAAAGTCGAACGGGTCCAAGGCACCATCCTCGAAGAGTGCTACCAGCCGGCCCTGATCGGATATGTGGAACCATCCATCACCGGACTCCGCCAAGACCTCACCAACTACCTCACCTGGTACAACTGGAAACGAGCACACCGAGGAAAATGGAACCAAGGACAACCACCCGCCAACATCATCCAACCCAAAACAGGACTCACACCATGACCCCCACCCGTCGCACAATCGCGAAATGCGACACCGTTGGCGGGGGAGGACGTTTGTGCTTTGCGCCACAAGCCCTCTTACCGTCCCGGGACTTCGATGGTGTAGGTGGCGTTGCCGGGGATGTACCAGGCTGCTTGGGCGCCGTATTGGCGGAGTCCGTCGACCAGAACCCGTGCCCCGGGCGATCCGTCGGCTCCGACGACGAGCAGCCGGCCCTCGGTGTCGGAGGCCAACACCCAGGCACCGTCGGGCGACCATTGCGCCTCGACGAAGCTGTAGTCGGATGGAGCTCCCTCGACGGAGAGAATGGTCTGATCGGAACCGTCGACGCGTACGATGACCGACGTTGCTCCATCCCGGCTGCCTTCGATGCGAACCCGGGCGCCGTCGGGGCGTTCTGTCCTCGTATCCGATGGATAGGGGAGGGGTACCGTCGGGTCGGGTTGATTGCCCTGGGGAACCCGGTCGACCTCTGTTCCCGTGCTCGGATCGATCAGGAGGTACGTGGGTTCTGCGTTGTAGTCGAGGACTACGAGCAGGCCGTCGGCGGTCCAGGAGGGGTACTCAACGTAGTTCATGCTGCACCAGACCTCCCGGGGGTCGCCCCCGGAAGCGGGCACAGTGGTCAAACACTGAGTGTCGCCAAATTCCACATACGCGACGGTGCCGGGAATCGACGGGTCGGGTTGGTCCGCCAGGGGCGGGAAGTCGGGCAGCGGGATGACGCCGAACACGAAGATGACCGCCGTCACTACGGCCAACACCGACACGGCCCCCACGATCGAAACGATGGCCCGTCGCTCCGGTTTCATGACTGTTCCTCCAGGTCGGGTTCAGCAACGACTTCGGTCCGCAACCGGGCGACCAGGAGGGCCGCACCCAGCAGCACGACACCGGTCAAGAAGAGCGCCAGAGGAACCCCGATCGTGTCGCCGAAGTACTCGAAGATGATCTGGGGTACGAAGATGAAGAGGCTACCGGCGCCGAACCCCAGCAGGACGGTGTTCCGCAAACCGACGCTCAAGGCAAGAAGGGCGCCGGCCGTCGCCAGACCCAGCAACAACGACCAGGCGTTGTCACCGGAACGCATGACCTGCGGGCCGATCACCACAGCAAACGACCCGAGCGCATAGGCGGTGATCTGCGGCTTCAGGTGATTGCCCCAGGCCAGGAACAGCCAGGCGACACCGATTCCCCAGACGGCCAGGCCGTAGAACTCCTGAGGCGGTTGGTTGAGGTGGGCCAGCAACGTCAGCGAGGTCGCCAACGTCGCCCCGCCCAGGAGGATCTGCTGCAGGCTGCGAGGGGACAGGCGGTAGAGGACGTAGCCGATCGCCAGGCCGGACGCCGATGCAAAGAGCGCGGTGGTCTCTTCCTTCATGTCGAGAACGTCGTTGGCCAGCAAGCCAAAGAAGAACGCTACGCCAACCGTTGCCAGGGCCCACGAGAAGCTCGCCAGGCGGTGGATGGCTTCGTTCTCGGTGTCCTTGACGAACCAACCGGCCGCGAGAAACGCGATGGTGCCGGCTCCGACCAACAACAAACGGGCCCAGGCCTCGAGGTCCGGCCAGAACTCGCCGGCCAGAATGAAGGCGGCGATCAGGGCCAGGGAACCGCCCAGGTATCCGAGTACCTCTGCGATCAAAGGGACCCGACGTTCGTGGGTCGGTGCCGCCTCGTGAGAACGGATCGCCGTTGCCTGGTCTTGGTCGATCAGTCCAGCTGCGACCCACTCGCGAAGGCTGGTAGCAAGATCTTTCACGGGAGCCCTCCGATGTGGTGGTCTTTCTCTCCTCATGGTTCCACCACGAGACGTGTCCAACCATCGGGGAGTACCCTGATATATCGAAAGCGGTGGAAAGGACGCAGCGGAACACGGCGGAGGTGGTCTGCATTTGGGGAGAGCGCCGGTGCCGCTAATCTACCTGCCGCCTGAAGTGCGCTTCGGGCATGCCGGGATGCCCGAGCGGCCAAAGGGAGCAGACTGTAAATCTGCCGGCAATGCCTTCGGAGGTTCAAATCCTTCTCCCGGCACCAGCCGACGCCCTATGGGGCATCGGCCAACCTAGGCCCCCTTAGCTCAGCTGGCAGAGCGCCGCCATGGTAAGGCGGAGGTCTCCGGTTCAATTCCGGAAGGGGGCTCGAAGCGGCGATCCGCTAACGCGAGCAGGGGCTCGTCGAAAGACAGAGGCATCGCTTGGGTGACGAAGCGTCGAAGACGGTTCGTCTAACTTGAAGCGGAGCTTCAAGCGGCGGCGTAGCTCAGTTGGTAAGAGCGCTCGACTCATAATCGAGAGGTCGGCAGTTCAAGTCTGCCCGCCGCTACGACAGGAACAGACGGGAACGGAAGAAGGAAGGAACCCCCATGGGCAAGGCGAAGTTTGAGCGGACGAAGCCGCATGTGAATGTTGGGACGATGGGTCATATTGATCATGGGAAGACGACGTTGACGGCGGCGATTACGAAGGTTTTGCATGAGTCGAATGCTTCGGTTGCGTTTACGTCGTTTGATGAGATTGATAAGGCGCCGGAGGAGCGTGAGCGGGGGATCACGATTCAGATTGCTCATGTTGAGTATGAGACGGATGCTCGTCATTACGCGCATGTGGATATGCCGGGTCATGCTGATTACATCAAGAACATGATTACGGGTGCTGCGCAGATTGATGGGGCGATTTTGGTGGTGTCGGCGGCGGATGGTCCGATGCCTCAGACGCGGGAGCATGTGTTGTTGGCCCGTCAGGTTGGGGTGCCTTATATCGTGGTGTTTTTGAATAAGGTCGATCAGGTTGACGATCCGGAGCTTTTGGATTTGGTTGAGTTGGAGGTTCGGGATTTGTTGACGGAGTATGAGTTCCCGGGGGATGAGATTCCGGTGGTGCGGGGTTCGGCTTTGGCGGCGTTGACGGGTGGCGATGACGCGGCGGTTGCTTCGATTATGGAGTTGATGGCGGCGGTTGATGATTATGTGCCGACGCCGGAGCGTCCTTTGGATCGTCCGTTCCAGATGCCGATTGAGGATGTGTTCTCGATTACGGGTCGGGGGACGGTGGTGACGGGTCGGATTGAGCAGGGGGTTGTGAAGGTTGGTGAAGAGGTTGAGATTGTGGGGATCCGGCCGACTCGTAAGACGGTAGCGACGGGTGTGGAGATGTTCCGTAAGTTGTTGGATGAGGGTCGTGCGGGTGACAATGTTGGGGTGTTGTTGCGGGGGGTTGGGAAGGATGATGTGGAGCGGGGTCAGGTGTTGGCGAAGCCTGGTTCGATTACTCCGCATACGACGTTTGAGGCAACGGTGTATGTGTTGACTCGGGAGGAGGGTGGTCGTCATAACCCGTTTTTCCCGGGGTATCGCCCGCAGTTTTATTTCCGGACGACGGATGTGACTGGGTCGGTGACGTTACCGGAGGGCACCGAGATGGTGATGCCGGGTGATAACACGACGATGACGGTTGAGTTGATTACGACTATCGCGATGGATGAGGGTCAGAAGTTCGCGATTCGTGAGGGGGGCCGTACCGTCGGCGCCGGAACCGTAACCAAAATCATCGCCTAGGCCCCGCCGCCGGGCGGCGGGGCGTACTTCGTACGGATCGAAGTACCAGGTACGAAGTACAAGATATGTGAACGAGCGAAGCGAGCGAACCTTATGGCTTCTGACAAACGACCGCCTTTGACTCTTGCTTGTGAAGAGTGCAAGCGGCGCAACTACGTGACAACCAAGAGCAAGTCGAACACCAGAGACCGGCTGGAACTGAACAAGTTCTGTCCCTGGTGCCGATCGCACACCAAGCACAGGGAGACTCGCTGACGTCTCCGGCGGAAGGGCCCTGTCGGGCTGCTAGCGTGCAGCTTCGAAGTTCCTGCGGGTGGAGTAGCGGACCTTTGACTTCAGGGTGGGCGTTGCCCACCCTGAAGCTTTGAGGAAGGAACTGATGCCGCTCGAGTCTTTGGTGGGGAGAGCTTTCGGTCCCCATCCCTTCCGGGTCTCTTCCGACAAGGTCACCGAATTCGTGGTGGCTACCGGAGACGATCCGAAACGTTGGACTCGCTTCGCCCCGCCTGCCTTTCGCAGCGGTTGCTCTGTTCGCGGTCGCCCCCGCTTTTCTCGACGATGAGGATGTCGTGCCTTACAAGCGGGTACTCGTCCACACAGACCAGACGTTTCGCTGGCATCTGCCCTGGTCCGTCGAGGATCTCATGTCGGTGCGGGGAAGCGTCGAACAGGTACGGACGCGCCGCCCCGGGAGCTTCGTCTCCTTCGCTATGACGGTTGACAACGACGCAGGCGAGCGAGTCCTCGACTCGCGATCAACGTTCCTGATGTCCTCGCAGACCCCGGACTCAGCCCCGGCGGACGAACCGGAGCCACCGGTCCGAAGCAAGTCCCTCGACACACCTCCGGGTCGGATGCCCCTCCCGGCGATCGGTGAGTCCCTTCCGGCTCTCGAAAAGTCGGCCAGTCGGGCAGATCTCGTGCGTTACGCCGGAGCGACCCGGGATTGGAACCCGATCCACTTTGACCACAATGCCGCCCGTGGCGCCGGACTTCCCGGTATGGTCGTGCACGGATTGCTGATGGCGGCGTGGGCTACGCAGGCCGGCACCCGGATGGTCGACCATCCCCTGCCACTTGCCGAAGCCCGGTTCCGGTTCCGAACTCCACTACGTCCGGGCGAACCGGCCGCCGTCATCGGTGTCGTCGAAAGCGACGACGGGCAGACGGTCGGGCTCAAGGTCCAGGTCGTTGCGGATCAGATCGAGCGGGTCGGATCCACGATGGTCTTGCGAAAGGCGTAACGCAATGAAGCCGCAAAGGGTCGAAAGCGATGACATGGAAGAACTCGTTGCGCAGAGCCCGAGCGGGCAGCAGCGAGGCCTTCGAGAAACTGGTAGAAACTCACCAACACGAGGTGTTTGGTTTGGCCCTGCGACTGGTCGTCGACCGTGAACTTGCCGCCGACGTCTCTCAGGAGGCGTTCATCAGGGCATGGCGTGCCCTCCCCAATTTCCGGGGTGATGCCGCCTTTTCCACCTGGCTTCACCGGATCACCGTCAACGCCGCGTGGACCTTGAAGAAGCGGAAGGCGCGTCATGCCGCTCTGCCCCTCGACGAGTCACCGGAGCCGGCCGATCTCCGGCGGAGCTCCGATCCGGAACACTCCGGCGAGAACACAGAACTCAGAGCGAAACTGGCCGGCGGCCCTCAATGATCTCCAACCCGCCTCAGCGGTCGGTTGTGGTTCTCAAGGACGTCTACGGGTGGACCCACCATGAGGTGGCCGAGTCCCTGGGGATCACCGTGACGGCCGCGAAAGTCCGCCTGCATCGAGCCCACCTCAAGCTGCGCGAGCAGCTACGCGACGTCGAGGAGTCGAGGTGAACACCCGTCTGCACCATTCACTCGTCCGCTGGCGCATCCCCGAACATGTGATGGGTGGCCGACCCTTCGGGGCTACCGATCAACAACATGTGGATGCCTGCTTGCGTTGTCAGGCCGAGGCTGCCAATTTCCGTGCCATCGCCAGAGCATTGCGTTCGATGCGGGACCCCGAAGAGTCCGCCCCGCCTGGGCTCGTGATGCGAGTCATGGCCAACCTCAGCAGGCCGCTGACCGAAGCCCATCGGGGGCCCGATCGGGTCGTTGTGGTGGCTTCAGTCGTGGTTGTTGCCGCGGCTATGGCATTATTGGGTCGTCACCGGCTACGGCCGGCTAGTTGACCGGAGTTTTACAGCCGATTTCACGGGACCGTATACTTGCCCGTCACGTTGGACCCCTCCTAGGGGTGTAGCTCGAAGTTGGTTAGAGCGCCGGTCTCCAAAACCGGAGGTTGTGGGTTCGAGTCCCTCCACCCCTGCTGATCGATACGAAAAGGTGTTGGCATGAATCGAGAGATGCGCCGCCTCCAGGAGCGCGAGGAGCGCCTGCAAAAGAAGCAGGGAAAGCGGCGACCCCAGAAACGACCCCAAAAGGGTCAGGAGCAGCTGAGCTTCTTTGCCCGTGTGCGGAAGTTCCTTAAGGAAGTCCGGGTCGAGCTGAAGCGAGTTTCGTGGCCGTCGCGTGAGCAGATGGTTGCTTTCACGGCCGTGACGATCATCACCAGTGCCGCCGTGACGGTGTTCGTATTCGGATTGGACTTCCTCTTCAAAGAGGGCATTCTCTTACTCCTGGCGAGGAATTGATCGACATGGCCAAAGTGGTTGAGGAACAGCAAGAAGAAGCGACCGGAGCGGACGAGGAGAAGGTTGAAGAAGCCCCCCGTCCGGTCAGTCCATTCGATCTGCCCGGCGACTGGTATGTGATCCATTCGTATTCCGGGTACGAGAACAAGGTGAAGGTCAACCTCGAGACGCGAACCCGATCGATGCACATGGAGGACCGTATCTTCGAGGTTGCGATCCCGATGGAAGATGTTGTCGAGTTCAAGGGTGGCAAGAAGGTCACCACCCCGAAGAAGGTATTCCCCGGGTACATCCTCGTCAGGATGTACCTCGACGATGACTCCTGGTATGCGGTGCGCAACACTCCCGGTGTGACCGGTTTCGTCGGATCCGGCATCAAGCCGACACCTCTGGCCAGGCGCGAAGTTGAGCGATTCCTGGGAGTCCAGGAAGAGGAAGAGACCAAGAAGGCCCCACGGTTCAAGCCGGCGTGGGAGATCGGGGAAAGCGTGCGGGTGGTAACCGGCCCGTTCGCTGATTTCAATGGCGTGATCGAAGACATGAACATCGATCAGCAGAAGGTGACTGTGCTGGTGAATATCTTCGGTCGGGATACCCCGGTCGAGCTGGGATTTGGCGACATACAGAAGCAATAGGAGTTATCGGTCGTCCGAACAAACTGATGACTGAGAACTGAGAGGGCGGCCGCAGGCCGGCCGACTGAAGACTGAAATACTGAGGACTGAAATCATGGGACGAAAACGACTAGTAGCCATCTTGAAGCTTCAAATCCCGGCCGGTCAGGCCAGCCCGGCGCCGCCGGTCGGTCCCGCGCTCGGCCAGCACGGGGTGAACATCATGGACTTCGTGAAGGCTTACAACGCTGCCACGGAGAGCCAGACGGGCACGATCGTTCCCGTCGAGATCTCGATCTACGAGGATCGCAGTTTCACCTTCATCACCAAGACCCCCCCGGCGGCGGTCTTGCTTCGTCAGGCCGCCCGGTTGGAGAAAGGTTCGCCGGAACCCCAGAAGGAAAAAGTCGGGTCGGTCACCAGCGATCAGGTCCGTCAGATCGCCGAAACGAAGATGGTCGACCTGAACGCCAACGACATCGAAGGGGCGATGAAGATCATCGCCGGAACCGCCCGTTCGATGGGGATTGTTGTCAAGGGCTGAACAGAGCTTGGGAGAGGGTGAACCACCCCTCCCGCCGGCTTCGCCGGCACCCTCCCCCTGAAGGGAGAGGGAGTGTTCCTGCTAGCGCAGGAACGGAATTGAGGAATGGGAGGCTGCGGGCACCAGGTCCGGGCCGTTTGAACCACAGGAGGAAAGATGCCGAAGCACGGCAAGAAATACAACGACGCGTCGAAACTCTTCGACCCAACGGCTACCTATCCGGCCGCTGCCGCAATTCAGCTGGTCAAGTCCATGTCCTTCGTCAAGTTCGACGAAACTGTCGAAGCGGTTTTCAAGCTCAGTATCGATCCCCGCAAGGCTGATCAGCTGGTGCGTGGCACCGTCAGCCTGCCACACGGCACCGGCAAAGATGTCCGGGTCGCTGTCTTCGCTCAAGGCGACAAAGCTCGCGAAGCCGAAGCGGCTGGAGCCGACCTCGTCGGCGGCGCCGAACTGATCGCAGAACTCCAGGGCGGCCGGGCTCTTGAATTCGAAGTCGCCATCGCGACTCCTGATCTCATGGCCGAGGTCGGCAAGCTCGGGCGCGTGTTAGGCCCCCGCGGCTTGATGCCGAATCCCAAGGCCGGCACCGTCACATTCGACGTGGGCAAGGCGGTCGAAGAGTTCAAGGCCGGCCGTATCGAGTATCGCAACGATCGGTACGGCAACGTGCATGCTCCGATCGGCAAGGTCTCATTCACCGACGAGCAACTGGACGAGAATCTGGCGGCCCTCACCATCGAAGTCATCCGAGCGCGTCCGGCGTCGGCCAAGGGGCGGTTCGTTCGCAACCTCTCGGTCGCGTCGACGATGGGTCCGGGAGTACGGGTCGACGTCGGCAAGATGCTGTAAGGCGGCTGCTGCCGCAGCTGGAGTTCATTGGGCGGCCCTCCGGGGCCGCCCAACCTTTGTTGGTGGTGTGCCGGCCCCCCCTCCGTCGACCCCTTGGGTCGACACCTCCCCCCTTCCTACTCACTTCGTTCGCAGGGGGGAGGAATTGGGGAGAGAGGGCTTGGGGGTCCTCGTTCTCGAGCGAGGGCACGGTGGTTCCTTGGTGGGAACCTGGACTGACGGCGGTGCGAAGGCCGTCCCGCTGCCGCTCTTCAACGGCGACGACAGGGTAGGGGCTGTCGTATCGCCGGAGTGACACCGGTGCCCGTTCGTGCCTCGGTCTTGGGTGGGGGCGGTTGACAACCACCCTTGGACAAGGACCCCCAAAGCAAAACGTTGAGTTGTCAACCGGAGTGTCGCGGAAGCGAAGCGCCGTGTCTACTCGTTTTGGTGTTGAAGCCTTTGGCGGGTCCTTGGTTGGTGGGAACCATCGCCTCTCCGCCTTGCTGCGCTCGGCACCTCCCCCCGTGTTGCTGACTTCGTTCGCCGGAGGGAGGGGGGCGAGGCATCGACTTGGCGTAGCTCGGTTCTGATTGGTACTGTTTGGTTCACAACTCCAATACCTCGGCCGAAGACCGCCGGTGCCTCAGGGCTCAAAGGGAAATCCCCGCCTGCGCAGGCTGGACCTCACAAGGGGCCATTCGTCTTCGGCGAGGGCCCCCGTTCTGATGAGGAGGAGTAATGCCAAGACCTGAGAAGGTCCAGGCAGTTGAAAAGATACGTGAGCAGTTCGGCGAAGCCCGGGCTACCTTCGTGACCGAGTATCGAGGTCTGACGGTCGGCGAGCAGCAAGAGTTGCGCCGGAGCGTGCGGAAGGCTCAGGGCGAGTACCAGGTTCTCAAAATGTCCCTGGCGCGCAGAGCTGTCGAGGACATGTCCCTCGAAGGCCTGCCGGAACTGCTCGTCGGACCAACCGCCCTTGCCTTCGCCAACCACGACGCGGTTTCGGTCGCGAAAGTCCTTCGGGATTTTGCATCCGAGCACGACAAGCTGATCATCAAGGGAGGAATCCTCGGTGACGCCTTTATGCCGCCCGAGCAGATCTCTCGATTGGCCGACATTGAGCCGCGAGACGTCTTGCTGTCCAAGATCGCAGGCGGTTTCAAGGCACCGATGTCCAAGATGGCCGGATTGCTCGGCGCCAAGATACGCGACGCTGCATCGATGTTCTCTCAACTGCTGGAAAAGAAGGAAGCAGAAGCGCCGGAGGTTGAAGAGGCTCCCGTCGCGGTTGCCGTACCAACCGACGTAGTGGCTGAGGAGGCTCCTGCCGCTGTGGTTGAGGAGGTTGCCGAGGTTGTGGCTGAGGAGGCTCCTGCCGCTGTGGTTGAGGAGGTTGCCGAGGTTGTGGCTGAGGAGGCTCCTGCCGCTGTGGTTGAGGAGGTTGCCGAGGTTGTGGCTGAGGAGGCTCCTGCCGCTGTGGTTGAGGAGGTTGCCGAGGTTGTGGCTGAGGAGGCTCCTGCCGCTGTGGTTGAGGAGGTTGCCGAGGTTGTGGCTGAGGAGGCTCCTGCCGCTGTGGTTGAGGAGGTTGCCGAGGTTGTGGCTGAGGAGGCTCCTGCCGCTGTGGTTGAGGAGGTTGCCGAGGTTGTGGCTGAGGAGGCTCCTGCCGCTGTGGTTGAGGAGGTTGCCGAGGTTGTGGCTGAGGAGGCTCCTGCCGCTGTGACCGAAGCAACGAAGAAACCGGCACCAAAGAAACCGGCACCAAAGAAGAAGGCCGCTCCCAAGGCTAAGGCCGAAAAGAGTACGGCAACAGGAGATGCCGACACGGCATCAACTGACCGATCCGACGACACCGCCAAGGAGGTATAGACACCATGGCAAAGATGAAGACAGACGAGCTCCTTGCGGTCTTCGAAGAGATGACCGTGCTCGAGCTCAAGGAATTCCTGGACTCGTTCGAGGAGCGGTTCGATGTCACGGCGGCTGCCCCGATGGCCATGGCCATGCCCGCCGCGGCCGGAGCTGCCGCCCCTGTGGAGGAAGAGCAGGACGAATTCGACGTCATGCTCATCGCCGCAGGCGACAAGAAGATCCAAACCATCAAAGAGGTTCGGTCTTTGACCAGCCTTGGTCTGAAAGAAGCCAAGGACCTGGTCGACAACGCCCCGAGCGCGGTGCTCGAAGGCGTGGACAAAGAGACTGCCGAAAAGGCCAAGGCCCAACTCGAGGGCGCAGGCGCTTCGGTCGAACTGAAGTAGTAGCAGACAGAGGAAAGCCCCCGGTTTCGGCCGGGGCCTTTCGTATTTGGCACCTTGTATCTCGTACCACGATTCAGGCTTTCCGATCGCGAGGTCTCACGCACGGGACGTAAGTACCGGGGGAGCCCGGATGAAGTTCCGGCTTCAACCCTTGACCTTGCCCTCCCGGATGCGGTAGGTTCTACTTCACAAGCCCCGCAGATGGGCAGCTGTTTGCGGATGCAAATCTCAAGTTGTCGCCTCGTTAGTCGCGTGCTAACCTGGCGTTTCGTCGTCTGCAGCCATCCCAGGGCCCAAGGAGCAACACTTGACTTCGCGCGTCGCTGACCGCTTCTCTTTTGGCAAAATCCCCGAAGTACTACCCCTCCCCGACCTGTTGGCGGTGCAATATGAATCGTTTCAGTGGTTCATCGAAGAAGGTCTCAAAGAGATCTTCGTTGGCATCTCGCCCATTGAGGATTTCACGGGTGAGCTTGCGTTGGAACTGACCGACCATCGCTTCGGCGACCCGCCGCGGACGTTGGAGGAATGCAAGGAACGGGACGCTCACTTCTCGCGACCGTTGTTCGTGACCGCTCGGTTCGTGAACCGCAAGACCGGTGAGATCAAGGAGCAGCAGGTATTTCTGGGCGACTTTCCGATCATGACCGAAAACGGCGTGTTCATCATCAACGGCACCGAGCGGGTGGTCGTCAGCCAGCTGGTTCGTTCGCCGGGTGTGTACTTCGACAGCACTCCCGACAAGACATCTGATCGCGAGATTTTCACAACCAAGCTGATTCCCGGTCGGGGTGCCTGGTTGGAGTTCGACACCGACAAGCGCGACACGATCGGTGTTCGCGTGGATCGCAAGCGCCGCCAGTACGTCAGCGCCTTCCTGCGCGCCCTGGGGATTGCCGATTCTGATGAAGAGATCCTCGAGTTGTTCAACGGTGCCGAGTCGATCCGCAACACCCTGGCGCGTGACACGGCGGCCGACAAGGACGAGGCGCTGCTGGACTTGTACCGGAAGTTGCGGCCCGGCGAGCCAACCACGGTTGAGTCGGCGCGTGGTCTCATCCAAACGCTTTTCAAGAACCCGAAGCGGTACGACCTGACGCGAGTCGGCCGCTACAAGATGAATCAGAAGTTCGGATGGCCGATTCCCACGGACTACGACCCCGAATCCCAGGGTCTGCTCACCAACGACGACATCCTCGACTCGATTCGTTACCTCGTGCACTTGCACGCCGGTGCGAAGACCTTCCTGACGTCCGCCGGTACCGAGGTGCCCGTCCAGACCGACGATATCGATCACTTCGGCAACCGGCGCATCCGGACGGTCGGCGAACTGATCCAGAACCAGGTACGCGTGGGTCTCACCCGACTCGAGCGGGTTGTTCGCGAGCGGATGACTACGCAAGATCCTGAGTCGATCACTCCGCAAAGCCTGATCAATATTCGTCCGGTGGTTTCCGCCATCAACGAGTTCTTCGGCTCCAGCCAGCTGAGCCAGTTCATGGATCAGCCCAACCCTCTCGCCGGCCTGACCCACCGACGTCGTCTTTCGGCGCTCGGTCCCGGCGGCCTTTCGCGGGAACGGGCCGGATTCGAGGTACGCGACGTTCATCCTTCCCACTACGGGAGGATGTGTCCGATCGAAACCCCTGAAGGTCCCAACATCGGTCTTATCGGGTCACTCGCGACGTTCGCCCGGGTTAACCGGTACGGATTCATCGAGACGCCCTATCGCAAGGTTGAAGGAGGAACGGTCACGAAGAAGATCGATTTCCTGACGGCGAGCGAGGAAGAGCGATTCGTGATTGCCCAGGCCAATGCGCCGCTGAAGGAAAACGGGGCGTTCCTCAACGACCGGGTGCTCGTGCGTAAGGCCGGTGGCGGCGGCGAGATCGATCAGGTCCCACCCAAAGAAGTCGACTACATGGATGTGTCGCCGAAACAGATCGTATCGGTCGCCACCGCCCTCATCCCATTCCTCGAGCACGACGATGCGAACCGGGCGCTCATGGGATCCAATATGCAGCGTCAAGCTGTACCGCTCCTTCGCGCCGAAGCGCCGCTGGTCGGGACCGGAGTGGAAGCCCGTGCCGCCAAGGATTCGGGTGACATGGTCATCAGCACGGTTGCCGGCGAAGTCGTCGATGTCGATGGCACCAGCATCGTCGTCAAAGAGACGGGCACCAACGCCAAGCACACCTTCCCCGTTCTGAAGTTCATCCGCTCCAACCAGGGAACCTGCATGAACCAGAAGGCATTGGTGCGGGTCGGCGACAAGGTCAAGGTCGGGGATGTCCTGGCCGACGGGCACAGCACCGATCAGGGAGAGTTGGCGCTCGGGCGCAACCTTCTGGTTGCGTTCATGCCGTGGGAAGGCCACAACTACGAAGACGCCATCATCATCTCCGAACGTCTCGTCAAAGATGACGTCCTGACTTCGATTCACATCGAAGAGCACGAAATCGAGGCACGGGACACCAAACTTGGAGCGGAGGAGATCACCCGCGACATTCCGAATGTTGCCGAAGAAGTACTCCACGACCTCGACGAAAACGGCATCATCCGCATCGGAGCTGAAGTCGGACCGGGTGACTACCTGGTCGGCAAAGTGACCCCGAAGGGTGAGACTGAGTTGACCCCCGAAGAACGCCTGCTGCGCGCTATCTTCGGAGAGAAAGCCCGGGAGGTTCGCGACACGTCACTCAAAGTTCCTCACGGCGAGGCCGGCAAGGTCACCGACGTGAAGGTGCTGCGGCGTTCCGAGGGCTACGACCTCAAACCAGGTGTCAATGAGCTTGTGCGGGTCCATGTCGCTCAACAGCGGAAGATCTCTGAGGGCGACAAACTGGCCGGACGCCACGGCAACAAGGGTGTCATCGCCAAGATCCTGCCTGAAGAGGATATGCCCTTCATGGAGGACGGGACCCCGGTCGACATCATCCTTTCGCCGCTAGGGTGTTCCCTCTCGCATGAACCTCGGTCAGGTGCTCGAGACCCACTTGGGCTGGGCAGCCGGCCAGGGATGGGCTCCTTTCGAGTCCGACAGCCCGGCGGCGGTTGGAGTCAAGCCGTGGACCAGAGTGGCAACCCCTGTGTTCGACGGTGCCCGTGAAGGGGAGATCGCCGACGTCCTGGCGAACAGTTTCCCGAACCGGGACGGCCAGCAACTGGTCGATGGGACGGGTAAGGCCTATCTCACCGACGGGCGCAGCGGCCGCCGGTACGACCGTCGGATCACGATCGGGCAGATCTATATCTTGAAACTCGTCCACCTGGTTGACGACAAGATTCACGCCCGGTCCACCGGCCCTTACTCAATGATCACGCAGCAGCCCCTCGGCGGGAAAGCTCAGTTCGGTGGCCAGCGCTTCGGAGAAATGGAAGTCTGGGCTCTCGAGGCTTACGGCGCTGCCTATGCGCTGCAGGAGCTCCTGACGATCAAGTCCGACGACGTGGCCGGCCGTGTGAAGGTCTATGAGGCCATCGTCAAGGGCGAAAACATCCCCGAACCCGGTATCCCCGAATCGTTCAAGGTCCTGGTCAAGGAAATGCAGAGTCTTTGCCTCAACGTCGAGATGCTCTCGGCGGGCGAGGAAATCGAACTGCGCGAGCTCGACGAGGATGTGTTCCGCACTGCGGAATCCCTCGGAATCGATCTTTCCCGGCCGGAACGCCGCGAATCCGAAATCGACGTATAACCAAAGTAAACAACGGCCCTAGGAGCCCGCTGACCAATACATGTCACGTGTCTCGACGACCAGTCATCACCAAGTGCTTCGTTCTCGGTTTCGCCAGTACTTCTCCAGTACCGGCGAAACCTGCGGCCTTGCCCCTGGTGCGCCCGGCCGCCGATCTTCGCGACCGCATTTCTCAGCAGACACCTACCACCTGGAAGGAGCGCCGTGCATCAGCTCTTCGATGAACTGAAGATCAGCCTCGCAACATCCGATCAGATTCGTGCCTGGTCGTATGGCGAAGTGAAGAAGCCCGAGACCATCAACTACCGGACCCTGAAGCCGGAAAAGGACGGTCTGTTCGATGAGCGCATCTTTGGTCCCCAGAAGGACTGGGAGTGCTATTGCGGCAAGTACAAGCGAATCCGCTATCGCGGCATTGTCTGTGAGCGTTGTGGTGTCGAGGTAACCAGGTCCAAGGTTCGTCGTGAGCGAATGGGCCACATCGAACTCGCCGCTCCCGTCACACACATTTGGTTCTTCAAGGGTGTTCCGAGCCGCCTCGGGTATCTGCTCGATATGTCCCCGAAGGAGCTCGAGAAGGTCATTTATTTCGCCGCTTATCTGGTTACGCACGTCGACGACGAGAAGCGCCAGAAAGAGTTGCCAGAACTCGAAGAGAACCTGCACGCGGAGATCCAGGTCATTCGCGAAGAATTCGACGAGTGGAAGTCCGGTCGCCTGGAGCGGCTGGAGCAAGAACTGACCCAGATGGAAGAGGGCGGTGCCAAGGCACAGGAGATCTCCGCTCGTCGGCGGGAAGTCGAAAAGGAGATCCGGGAGCGTGAGGATCGGGCCGAGCGCGAGGCCGATCTCGTCGAGGAAGCTTTCGACACTTTCCGTACGATGGCCCCCAAGAAACTGATCGAGTCGGAGCCTCTGTGGCGTCAGATCGTTGACCGTTATGACGGCTTCTACTCCGGCGGTATGGGAGCCGAGTCCATTAAGGATCTGCTGGCCCGTCTTGACCTCGATGCGGAGATGGAGCGCCTTCAGGAAGACCTCAGTGCCAACTCGGCGCAGAAGCGTCAGCGTGCCACGCAACGGCTCAAGGTCGTCAAGCCGTTCTGGGAGGGTAATAACTCTCCTACGGCGATGATTCTCGAGACGGTACCGGTGATCCCGCCGGAATTACGTCCCATGGTTCAGCTCGACGGTGGACGTTTTGCAACCTCCGACCTGAATGATCTCTATCGCCGGGTGATCAACCGGAATAACCGCCTCAAGCGACTGCTCGATCTGGGTGCACCGGAAATCATCGTCAACAACGAGAAGCGCATGTTGCAGGAAGCAGTCGATGCTCTCTTCGACAACGGGCGCCGTGGCCGGGCAGTGACCGGACCGGGCAACCGCCCCTTGAAGTCGCTGTCCGACATGCTGAAGGGCAAGCAGGGGCGTTTTCGCCAGAACCTGCTTGGTAAGCGGGTCGATTACTCGGGCCGTTCCGTGATCGTTGTCGGTCCCCAACTGAAGCTGTATCAGTGCGGCCTTCCGAAGGTCATGGCGCTGGAACTGTTCAAACCTTTCGTCATGAAGCGGCTGGTCGACAAGGACGTAGCTCAGAACATCAAATCGGCGAAGCGCATGGTCGAACGACAGCGTCCGCAGGTTTGGGACATCCTCGCCGATGTCATCCAGGAGCACGCCGTGCTGCTCAACCGGGCGCCGACGTTGCACCGACTCGGCATCCAGGCCTTCGAGCCCGTCCTGGTCGAGGGCAAGGCTATTCAGATTCACCCGTTGGTTTGCGAGGCATTCAATGCGGACTTCGACGGAGATCAGATGGCCGTCCACCTGCCCCTGTCGGCGGAAGCCCAGGCTGAAGCGCGCATCTTGATGCTGTCGGCGAACAACGTGTTGTCGCCGGCCAGCGGTCGACCGATCGTCACGCCGAGCCAGGACATGGTGATCGGTGTCTACTACCTGTCTGAACTAGTTGAGGACGCCAAGGGAGCCGGACGCTATTTCGCCGATGTTGACGAGGCATTCATGGCCTATGAAGCGGGAGACCTGTCGTTGCATGCCCCGGTGAAGATTCGGGTAGGCGATCTGGCTGGATCTGCCGAGATGCATGAGAACCTGGCCCGTTCGCTGCACGGGTTGATCACCGAGGAGCCGGTCGATGGTACCAAGCCGTTCGAGACCACGATTGGTCGCGCCTTGCTCAACCAGGCCTTCCCCAGTGACTTCCCCTACGTCGAGGCCGTGATCTTCAAGGCGGACGTTCGTCGTCTGATCGAGGACATCATCGAGCGTTACAACAAGGCCGAGGTCCAGGGGGTGCTCGACGCCATCAAGACGATGGGTTTCCATTACGCCACCGTGGCCGGGTTGACCATCGGTCTGGAGGACGTCAAGACCCCGGCCAACAAAGCTGAGATCCTCGAGGAGTTTGAAGCACGGGCCGACAAGGTCCAGGAGCAGTACCAGAAGGGCATCATCACCGACGACGAACGTCGCCAGGAACTCATCGAAATCTGGACCGAAGCCACCGACCAGGTCAAAGACGCGATGGAGTTGACGCTCAAGGCGGAGAAGTTCAACCCGATCGACATGATGATTCGTTCGGGTGCTCGCGGGAACATCATGCAGGCTCGTCAGATCGCTGGTATGCGCGGGTTGGTCGCGAACCCGAAGGGTGACATCATCCCGAGGCCGATCATCTCGAACTTCCGCGAAGGTTTGTCGGTCCTCGAGTACTTCATCTCGACGCACGGCGCTCGGAAAGGCCTTGCCGATACGGCGCTCCGGACTGCCGACTCTGGGTATCTGACCCGGCGTCTCGTTGACGTGAGCCAGGAAGTGATCATCAAACAGCACGACTGCGAAACCGACCGGGGTATCCGCCTTGCGATTCGTACCGACGGACGGACCATCCGCAACCTGCGGAACCGGGTGTTCGGCCGGGTCCTGGCCGACGACGTGAAGATCGAGCGCAAGCTGGTCGAGACCTATGAGGGCGTGAAACTCAGGGCCGGGACGCTGATCCGTCGATCAGAACAGCAGGCGCTGGACCAAGCCGTCGAGGTTGAAACCGTCCGGGTGCGCTCGGTGCTGACCTGTGACGCACCCATTGGGGTATGTGCCATGTGTTACGGGTTGAGCCTGGCGACCGGTAAGCCGGTCGAGATGGGCGAAGCCGTCGGCATCATGGCCGCGCAGTCGATCGGTGAACCTGGAACCCAGCTGACCATGCGTACCTTCCACACGGGGGGTGTTGCCGGTGAGGACATCACCCACGGCCTGCCGCGAGTGGTCGAGCTCTTCGAAGCTCGCGCTCCCAAGGGCAAAGCCGTGCTCTCCGAGGCCGGTGGAACCATCCGCCTCGAAGAGGACGAAACCGGACGAAAGGTCGTCGTTTCTGACAAGGATGTCGAGGCGGACTACAAGATCTCCCGTCGGGCGCGCCTCCGCGTCCGTGCGGGCGAGACCATCGATCCGGGTACTGCACTGACCGAGGGTCCGCTCGACCCCAAGGAAGTCCTCGAATACCAGGGCGTTCGGGCTGCCCAGCAATACCTGGTTGATCAGGTCCAGGAGGTGTACCGCTCCCAGGGCGTTGACATTCACGACAAGCACATCGAGCTGATCGTGCGGCAGATGTTGCGCCGCGTGCGGATCGTCAATGCGCATGATTCGGCCTTTCTGCCTGCCGAATTGGTCGATGAAAAGCGGTTCCGGGAAAGCAACAAGGCGCTCGTCGCCGATGGCAAGACCCCGGCCGAAGGTCGACCGGAGCTCATGGGTATCACCAAAGCCTCGCTGGCAACGGACTCCTGGTTGTCGGCTGCCTCCTTCCAGGAGACCACCCGGGTACTTACCGAAGCTTCGATCCAGGGCAAGTCCGACTTCATGGTCGGGCTCAAGGAGAACGTCATCATCGGCAAGCTGATCCCGGCCGGGACTGGAGCGAAGACGTACCAGGTCCTCCAGCCGGTATTGCCCGGTGCTGCCGCTATCTCAGCCTTGGGGATTTTTGGCGAGGCCAGCCCCGAGCGCCAGGAGGATGCTCTTCCGGCCAACCCGGCCGAGTGGCTCGCCTCACTCGGCAAGCAGGAAGAGGTGGCCATCGACCTGGCGGAAGCTCCCGCAGACGAGAGTTAACGACCGACTATCGGCACCATTGCAGGAGAGCCCCGGGCGGATGCCTGGGGCTCTCCTCGTTCCCCTATAGTTCACCCTGTCGACCCGGCGGCAAAGGGCCTTCGACCCTACGCAAGATGCTGGAGCGTCTGCAAGAGTTACGGCAGAATTGGCAGTTTGACAAGAGGAGCGATGATGACACGGAAATGGGCTTGGCTGGCCATCGTGCTGCTGTTGGCGCTGGTGGCAGCTGCGTGCGGCGGCACGGCGGACGAAACGACGACTACTGCGGACGGAGACACCGGGACGACATCCTCATCGGAGGAGCCGCTCCGGGTGGCGTTTGTCTACGTTGGTCCGGTCGGTGATGCCGGGTGGACCTGGGCCCATGATCAGGGTCGGCTCTATCTCGAAGCCAACGTTCCCAACGTCGAGACGAAGTTCTTGGAGAGCATTCCGGAGGGGTCTGAGTCGCAACGTGTGTTCGAAGAGCTGGCGGCAGACGGATTCGATCTGATCCTCGGCACCTCTTTCGGGTACATGGATCCGATGCTGGCCGCGGCAGAGAAATACCCGGACACCGTGTTCATGCACGCAACGGGATACAAGACCTCAGCGAACATGGGAACCTACTTCGGCGCTGCGGAAGAGGGCCGGTACCTGACCGGAATGGCAGCGGGTAGTGTCACCGAATCCGACCTGGTCGGCTACGTCGCAGCCTTTCCGATCCCCGAGGTGCTGCGCGGCATCAACGCCTTCGCACTCGGCGTGAAAGCAGTCAACCCCGATGCCAAAGTACAGGTCGTTTGGTCGAACACGTGGCTCGATCCCAACCTTGAACGGCAAGCAGCTGAAGCCCTGCTCGATGCAGGCGCCGATGTTCTGGCCATGCACCAGGACACCCCTGCCACCGGCCAGGCGGCCGAAGGCGTCGGTGCGAAATGGGTCGGCTACAACTCAGACGGTGAAAGGTTCGCTCCAGAGGCGTGGTTGACCGCGCCGGTCTGGAACTGGGGACCCCTCTACGTCATGACCGCCGAGCAGGTGCGCAATGGGACGTGGGTGTCCGAGCAGTTCTACGGTGACATGGCCGGTGGGATGGTCGACATTGCCCCCTTCGGCGCATCAGTGCCCCAGGACGTTCAAGATCTGATTCTGGAGAGGAAAGCGGAGATCATCGACGGTACCTTCGAGGTGTTCGCAGGCCCGATCGTTGATCAGGCCGGCACCGAACGATACGCGGAAGGTGTTCTCGCCCCGCTCGGCGAACTCCTGGGAACGGACTACTTGGTCGATAACGTGATTGGAAGTCCAACTGGCGGCTAATACCGACGATCGTCACGGCGAGGAGCGGGACGTCCAATCGGACGCCCCGCCTCCTCCAGCCGTCCATCTCGCTCTCGAGGCGCGCGGGATCGACAAGGAGTTTTACGGCGTCAAGGCCAACGAATCGGTCGATTTCGAATTGCGATGGGGCGAGGTCCACGCCCTCCTGGGCGAAAACGGCGCAGGGAAATCGACGCTGTGCTCGGTGTTTGCCGGTCTCTACCACCCCGATGCAGGCGAATTAATTCTCGACGGTGAGCCGGTTTCCTTCCGATCACCAAGCGATGCGCTGGCAGCCGGCGTTGGCATGGTCTACCAGCACTTCCGGTTGGTCGAAAACCTCACGGTGGCTGAGAACCTGGCGCTCGGACATCCCGAGCAAGGCTTTGTGCTTTCCAAAGGGGAGATCGAGACCCAGGCGGCAGAACTCGCAAAGCGTTACAACCTGCCGGTGGATCCTTCGGCTCGTATCTGGCAGCTCTCCGTCGGAGAACAACAGCGGGTCGAGATCCTCAAAATGCTCTACCGGCGGGCCCGGATTCTCATCCTCGACGAGCCGACCGCGGTGCTCACTCCCCAAGAATCCGAAGCTTTGTTCGATACGGTTCGGCTCCTCGCCGCCGAAGGCAAGTCGATCATCATCGTTTCCCATAAACTGAATGAGATCCAGGCGGTGACCGACCGGGTAACGGTCCTTCGGGACGGCAAGAGCGTAGGCACCGTCAACACTGCGGATACCGACCAAAAGGGCCTAGCCAAGATGATGGTCGGACGGGACCTGGAGCTCCCCAAGCGGCATTCTGCGTCGCAAACGGGGAACGTGGTGCTGAAGGCCAGCGGGGTCACGGTGGCGGGAGACCGGACCGACGAAGCCGTAGCCGACGTCAGTTTCGAGGTGCGAGAGGGCGAGATCGTTGGAATCGCCGGCGTTTCCGGGAACGGCCAGCGAGAACTGGCGGAAGCCCTCGCCGGACTGCGAGTCATCAAAAAGGGATCGGTCGAAATCGGGGGAGTCCCCATGGTCGTCGGCGTCTTGGAGCGCATCGGGAGCGGTTTGAGCTACGTGCCGGGAGACCGACTCGGGCGAGGGTTGGCGCCGGGTTTGACGATCGAAGAGAACAGCGCGCTGAAGGACTACCGGTATCCGCCCTTTTCGAAGGGGCCGATTCTGTCCACCCAGGCGTTCAGTGAGCACGCCAAAGACCTGATCGAACGGTTCGACATTCGTGGCGTCCGGGATGGTCTGCCCATTCGTTTGCTCTCGGGTGGCAACCTCCAGAAGGCCCTCGTAGCTCGCGAAGTGGCCCGCAACCCTAAGGTGCTCATCGCCGCTTCGCCGACTCGCGGACTCGATGTGGGGGCCACCGAAGCGGTCAGGAACCTTCTGCTGGCGCAGCGCGACTCGGGGGTCGGAGTCCTCATGATCTCCGAGGATCTCGACGAGGTCATGGCCCTGTCCGACCGGATCCTGGTGATGTTCGACGGCCGTGTTGTTGGTGAGGTATCCGGTGATGACGCAAAGGTCGAACAGATCGGGTTGATGATGGGTGGCACCCTGTCGGAGGCGCCCGCATGAAGAGTTTCACCCTCGGTAGCCGTCGGTTCACGATCTCCCCTCGACCCAATCCCACGGGACTCAACTCGCTGGTGGTCTTCTTCATCGCCGTGATCGGCGCCCTTCTCGTCGGCGCCGTGTTTCTGGCCGTCACGGGCTTCGCCCCGTTCGAGGTATATGCCGAAATGGCCGACTCGGCCCTCGGCGGCAGCCGGGCTATTTCGGAGACACTGCTCGCAGCCGGCCCGTTGATTCTGGTTGGTCTGGCGGCGGCAATCGCCTTCAAAATGCTGATCTGGAATATCGGCGGCGAAGGCCAGTTGCTGGCGGGGGCCATCGTCGCGGCAGGAGCCGGCATAGCGCTCGGTGACAGCTTTCCCGGATGGATCGGCATCCCCCTCGTCCTGCTGGCCGGAGCGCTCGGTGGTGCTTTGTGGGCTTCGCTGTCTGCGGTGCCCCGCGTGTTTCTGGGCACGAACGAGATTCTGACCACGTTGATGCTCAACTTCATCGCGCTCGAGATCATGAACTACCTCATTTTCGGTAGCTTCAGCCCCTGGCGTGATCCGGCGGCGACCCAGTTCCCCCAGGGCAGGCCGTTGGCCGGAGACTTGAGGCTTCCGGAGATTTGGGGACGCCTCGATATCGGGCTGTTCGTTGCCATCGCCGTAGCTTTGGTGGTTTGGTGGCTGGTGAAATCGACCCGCTGGGGTTACGAAGTTCGGGTGGCAGGCGACTCGTCACGAGTCGCTGAGTACGGCGGCATCAAGGTGAAGAGAAAGATCCTGTCGGTGTTCCTTCTCTCAGGTGCGATGGCCGGTCTGGCCGGCGCGGTCCTGGTCGACGGAGTCGTCGGGGCTATGGAGCCGCGGTCGCTGCAGTTGGGGCTTGGATTCACCGGCATCATCGTCGCAGCTCTAGCCCGGCTCAACGCAGCCGCCGTGATACCGGTGGCGCTGTTCATCGGGGCTCTCACCAACTCCCGGTCGGCATTGCAGATCGCCGGGGTACCGGACTCGACGGTGATCATCCTGCAGGGCGCAATCTTCATCTTTGCAGTATCCGGTGAGTGGTTGCTCCGCAACCAGTTCCTCGTCGGGCGAGTGGACGAAACACGAGCGGAAGGCCAGCCAGCGTGAACGACGCTCAGATCATCCAGATCATTCAGGCGGCGATGCTGGCCGGCACTCCGCTCGTATTCGCCTCGGTTGGTGAACTGCTCACCGAGAGATCGGGCGTGCTCAACCTGGGCGTCAACGGGATGATGCTGGTTGGGGCGATTTCCGGATTCTGGGCCACGTTCGCGACCAGCAGCCTCACGTTGGGGGTGCTGGCGGGACTGGTAGCTGGAGCCGTTTTCTCGACGATCCACGCGTTCACGTCGGTGACCCTGCGGGTCAACCAGATCGTCTCAGGTCTTGCCCTGGCGATCTTTGGGCGGGGCTTGGCCAACTTCATCGGGCGGACCACCTCACCACCACTGGTCGGTGAGCCGTCCAAGGCACAGTTCAAACAGCTTTTCGGCAGTGAACTTTCGGACCTGCCCATCGTTGGACCGCTGATCTTCGGACACGACGCCATGGTGTACGTCTCCTGGATCGTTGTGGCGGCAGCCAGCTACTACCTGTTCCACACCCGGGCGGGGTTGTCACTGCGGAGTGTTGGTGAGAACCCGGCCGGGGCCGACTCGGCAGGCCTCAACGTCAACCGAATCCGCTACATCCATGTGCTGATCGGCGGGGGGCTGTCCGGGGTAGCCGGGGCCTATATCCCCTTGGCCCTGAACCCATCCTGGGCGGACGACGCAACCAACCTGGGATGGATCGCCATTGCGCTGGTCATCATCGCCGCCTGGCGGCCCTGGCGGGCGCTGCTGGCCGGTTACCTATTCGGTGGCATGGTCAAGCTGGGCTTTACCCTGCAGGTGCTGGGACTCGAGGTCCCCGCCCAGTTCCTGTCGATGATTCCTTTTGTAGCCACCATCATCATTCTGATCGTCACCACCAGCGGAAAACGGGCCCGGCTCTTCGGTGCCCCCGCCGCCCTGGCTACTCCCTACGATCGGGAGAGACGGTAGGGAAGCTCGTCTCCCCCTGGCGAGCGAAGCGAGTAGGGAGGGGGAGTACCGCCGAAGGCGGGGAGGGGGATGGCTCCCACCACCATGCTGCCGGCTGGGCTTATTGGGTACGGACCCCCCTCCGTCGAGCCCTTTCGGTCACGACACCTCGCCCCACCCTGCTCACTTCGTTCGCTTGGGGAGGGGGCGAACTTCGGATGCGCCTAGTCCGTCTCGAACACGGTGCCCATGGCCGTGGGTGGTTCGCCGGCGAACATGGCTCTCAAGGTTGGGAACCGGTCCGTCAACCTCCTCAACCAGTCGCTGTAGATGACGACCAGCGTCAGAATCATCAGCGGGAACGGAATGGTCGGCAACACCTGGGACAGATCCGGGAGCGGTTCCTGCAGCAATTGGGCGGCCGTCAAGAGACCGGCAAAGATATAGGCGCCCATTGCTGCCCGTATGGGTTGCCATCCGCCGAATATGACGATGGCCAAAGCGATCCACCCGAGGTTGCGGGTGTGTTGGAACGACCAACCGATCTTCACGGAGAGCGAGTACGAAGCACCGCCGATGCCGACCAAAGCTCCGCCAAGGGCGGTGTAACCGTAGCGAAGTCGGTTCACCCGGATTCCGCGGGAATGGGCTGCCTCGGGGCGCTCGCCAATGCCCTGCAAGCCGAGACCGGGACGAGTGCGGAAGATGAACCACCAGGCGCCGCACACGACCCCATAGCTGGCATAGACCAGCAAGTTCTGTTCAAAGAAGATCGGGCCGATCACCGGTATGTCGGACAACAGGGGTATTGACCAGGCCTGCACCGTGGGTCCCGGGATGCGGACATGCCCGTTGCCAAGGAAGGTGCTCAGATCCACACACAGCTGGAAGAGGACGAACCCGACCGCAACCTGATTGAGCTTGAGGCGAATGCTTGAAAAGGCAATCAGCAGCGCGACCAACATGCCAACAATTGCTCCCGCCAGGAAGCCGAGCAAGAGACTGTTGGTCTCAAAAGCGATAACGAATCCCGCCATGGCTGACAACATGAGGCTGCCCTCCATGGAGAGGTTGATGACCCCGGCCTTTTCGCCGATGGTCTCACCGACGACGGCAAATACGAGCGGGGTAGCAGTGAAGATAAGGGTGTTGAGCTCGTTCATCCTGCACCATCCGCTATCGCTGGAGCCGCCGGCGGTGCGTCGTCCACGGCCAGTCGGGCGCCTGCTCGCCGTGCTTGCCAACCTCCGAATAGCAACACGAAGAGCACGAGCACTCCTCGGAGGATTCCACCCAGCGATGAATCGACCTGCATCTGGAGAGGTAGCTGGGAGGCTCCGACGGCAATAGCCGCAAAGAAGAAAGCGATGGGTGCGATCCACTTCGCCTGGAATCCGGCCAACAAGACGATCAAGATGCCCAGATACCCGTGTGCGCCGGAGGGCGTAGGTACAAGCTTGTGGTGGAAGCCCGTTACTCGAATCGTTCCGGCCAGGCCGGCCAGCGCCCCTCCGATGATGAACGCCAGGAGGAGATAACGCTTGTTGGGGATCCCGAAGAGTGCGGCGCTTCTGAGGTTCTGACCGACTGCTTTGAGGCGGAGTCCAAAACGGGTGCCGCGCATCATGTAGTACACGGCTACCACGGCCAGCGCCGCAACGATCACAGACACGATCGACACCCGCAAGGTGCCAATGGTCGGCAGCCAGGCGTCCCGGGGGAACGGGTCGGTGCCTCCGGTGGAGGCTACGCCGGCCCTTTTCCAGGGTCCGATGATCAAGTAGGTTGTGAGGCTGCTGGCTACGAACGTCAAACCCAAGCCGCCAAAGATCTCGTTCACCTTTCCGTAAACTCGTAGCACCCCGGCCAAGAGGGCCCAGAGGCCGCCGCCGATGATTCCGGCCAGCAGGCTGAGGATGATCATCACGGCGACGGGCCCTTCAACGGAGCGGGCGACAAACGCCGCGGCGATCGAGCCGGCAATGACCTGTCCCTCGACCCCGATGTTCCACAAACCAGCCCGGAAGGTCACCACCAGGCCGGCCGCAGCGAGGACCATCGTGACCCAGGCCGTGAGCGTGTCGGAGAGGTTCGTGGCCGACCCGACCGATCCTTCGACCAGCAACCCAAGAGCTTCGATGGGGTTCGCTCCGACCAGAAGCAGCAGAACAATGGAGAAAGCCAACGCCCCAACGACGGGTACCAAGGCCCGCCCCAGCGGCCGCATCCACTTCATGTCGGCTCCCGAACCTTCCCACCGATGAGGAAGCCCAGCGCTTCAACATCGGTTTCGTCGGCGTTGACCTCGGCGATAACCCGACCCGAGAAGAAGACGAGAATCCGGTTGCTGTAACGCAACAGTTCGTCGAGGTCGACCGAGGCGAAGATAATGGCTGTGCCGTCCGTGCGTCGACTCAACAACTGGCTCCATACCCAGTTGGCCGATTCGATGTCCAGCCCGCGGGTGGGGTGTTCCATCATCAGCAACCGAAGCCCTGGTCGGAGCATCGCCAGCAGCAGCCGTTGCATGTTCCCACCCGACAGCTCTTCGGCGTTGCTGTCCGGACGCCCTTTGATGAAATTGGCGGTTACGGCCGCCTCAGCGTGTTCGGCGGCGGTGTCCCAATCGACGAAGAACGGGGTGTTGGGATCGGATAGGACGAAATGCTCGGTGATGCTGAGTCCCTGGACGAGGCCTTCCTCGAGGCGTCCGGCCGGAAGGTATTGGATGCCGACTTCGAGAAGATCCCGGTAGGGCATCCCCCCGATCCGTTTCCCATCGAGGTCTATCTCCCCGCCTGTCGGCGAGACCAGACCGGCAACGGCTCGCATAAAGGTGTTCTGCCCGCTTCCCCCCAATCCGGCCAGGCCGATCACCTCTCCAGCGCGTATCTCAACGGAGAGGGAATCGATGGCGAGCAGCCGCTCTTTGACGCTGAGTTCTTTGACCCGGAGCACGGTTTCGCCCAGTTCGATCGGTTGAGCGGTCTCGACTTCCACCGGCGCCCCGAACATCATTTCGACCAGTTGAGCGGTCGGGGTTGGCATTTCAGCATGTCCGACTACCTTGCCCTGTCGCATCACCGTCACCCGCTGGCAAAGCTCTTCAACTTCCTCGAGCTTGTGGGACACAAAGATGACGCTCATCCCTTCTTCGGCAAGAGCTCTGAGGGTTGCGAAGAGCTTCAGTCGCTGCGGTGCTGAGATCCCGGTAGTTGGCTCGTCCAGAATCAACACGCGGGCGCCGAGCCATAGAAGGCGAGCAATCTCGAGCTGTTGACGTTCGCCCACCGTCAGAGTTCGGACGGCGGCTGACGGATCAAGGCTGAATTGGAAGCGCTCGCATACCTCCTCGAACTGCCGGCGTGCCGAGCGGCGGTTGAGCCGGAGACCTCCAGGGCTTTGCATCAGGAAGTTGTCGATGACCGAGAAAGGTAGAAAAACCAACGGGTCCTGGTGCAGCATCCCGATGCCGTGTCCGATCGCATCTTGTGGAGATGAAGCCCGGATCTGTTTGCCGTCCAGGATGATCTCGCCGGAATCCGGAGCGTGGAATCCGGACAGGACCTTCATCAATGTTGACTTGCCGGCGCCGTTCTCTCCGAGGAGGCCGTGCATGGTGCCGGCCTCGACGGTCAAGTTGATGCCGTCATTAGCCCGGACGGACCTGAAGTGCTTGTGGATGTCCCGGAGTTCGAGGCTCATCGTGGGAATAGGCTAGAGGTTTGCGTCGGTCGGCGCGGAAGTCGGGCGCCTTGTGGCAGACGAAGGAACACGAGACGAAACCAGGCGAGGGAAGGGCACCGGGCCCTTCCCTCGCAGTGTCGAATCGGTCGTGGGGATGGTTACTCGCTCGGGCCGGTGACTCCTTCGAGCAGCTGCTTGGTGTACCACAGCTGCTGGTCGGTGGCGTTCTCGCCGTCGGCGAGGTACACAGAACCGTCCTGATAGTTCAGCGGACCGACGAACGGATCGATGGAACCATCCGCCAGGCCGGCAATGAACTCGTCGATGGTGGCTTCATTCTCCGCCGAGAGTCCGTCACCCTTGATGAATCCAACGGCGGTCGTCTGGTTGTTGTTGAGATCGGTCCAGTCCGGGGCATTCCAGTTCCACTCGGCGGCGAAGGTGCCGTCGATGACCGACTGAGCGATCGTCAGGTAGGCAGGTCCCCAGTTGAAATACGGAACGCCGAGACAAATCTCGGGCTTCAACTCACAGGCGCCGACGTAGTCATATGGCACCGCCCAGACCGCTTCGCCTGCGTCGGCTGCTTGGCCGGCCACATCAAGTGCCTCCGTGGTGTCAATACCGGAGATGATCACATCGGCACCCCCGTCGAGGAAACCGTTGGCTACCTGGGTGGGGTCGAGCGTGAAGCCGGGAATGTTGAACCAGAACCCGATCCAGTTGACGGTGAAGTCGAGAGGCTCCGTTTCGCCCCGGTAGTTCTCCCAGCAGTACTTGGCGCCCAAGAACGCCGAGTTGACCAACCGGCGGGTTTCGTCGTTGATCAGGGGACCTAGGTAGGCAATGGACCCGGTCTGGGTCGTGAGTCCGGCCGCACAACCGGCAATGAACTTGCCGTAGTACATCCGGCCCATCACGTTGCCCAGGTTATCGAACGGTGCGAAAGCTTCGCCGTCTTGCCACGCACTGTCGCCGGAGGACCAGATCATGGGTACATCCGGGTTGAGTTCGGCCGCCAGCAATGCTCCGTCACGCATGTCGTCCGAGGTCAGAAAGATCAATTGGGCACCCTGGTTGACCATGTCCTGGGCAACCTGGTCGACGGTCTTGTCGGGGAGGTCGGCCACGTTGACCTTGTCGAGGAAAATCATCTCCGCACCGAGCTGCTCCTCGAGGTACTGACCTGCCTCGAAATGGGCCTGGCTCCAGCCCCGGTCGTTGCTCGGTCCAACGAGGATCATCCCGAATTTCAGCGGATCCGCGGCCTCTACCGTCGTTGTGGTTTCACCGGCAGCTGTTGTGGTGGTGTCTTCACCGCCGCCAGCTGTGGTGGTTGTAGCCTCAGTCGTTTCACTGGTCTCTTCGGCACAGGCTGCAGCCACGAGCGAGAAGGCCAGGAGGACGATGAGAATAACCGATACTCCGTTCCGTTTGCGCATACTGAATTCCTCCTTCAAGGCATTGGGGAAGACCCTGACCGGCGTCGTCCCTCCGGGATGTTAGTGCCCGCCACGATCGCCATTTTCAGTTCCCGGTGTTCGAGCTTCCAGCGTGGTCCCGCCATCGATTCGAAAGCCTGCGGCGTGTTTGCCTGCGACTGGCGGCGGCGAGTGGTGACCGGGTGTCCCGATCGTCAGCCTTCCCAGGAACATCTGGACGAGCGGGCCGATCCCTCCGGCGAAGAGCAGCGTGCCAATGCCGACGGTTCCGCCGAGCAACCACCCGGCGGTCAACGCAGTTATCTCGAGGAGGGTGCGCGCGACCCGGATCGAAAACCAACCCCGGGCCGCCATTCCCGTCATCAACCCGTCGCGGGGGCCGGGTCCCAGGCCTGCCCCTATATAGAGGCCGCCGCCCACCCCGACCAGGAGCAGTCCGCCGAGGAGAGCCGGCCAGCGGATCAATAGGGAGCCCAGGTCAGGAATGGCCAGCATCGTGAGATCGATCACGATGCCGATGGTTATGACGTTGAGCACGGTGCCGATCCCCAGTCGCTGTCGCAGGGGAATCCAGGCGCCCAGGACCAGCAACCCGACGAAGATGCCGACCGTTCCGATAGGGATGCCGATTCGGTTCGAGATCCCCTGGTGGAGGACCTCCCACGGGCCGAGACCGAGGTTGGATTCGACCATCAAGGCAAAGCCGAGTCCGACGACAACAAGGCCAAACAACAGCTGCGGGAGCCGGCGGCGCAACTCGGCACGGGATACTGAGATGAACATGGAAGCGAGCGTAGTTCCTAGATCCCAGCTCTCAGACCGCTTCGCTCCCAGCTTTCAGCTTTCAGCCAGAACGGTGGTTTGCTTTCGCTGACCGCTGACCGCTGACCGCTGACCGCTGACCGCTGACCGCTGACCGCTGACCGCTGACCGCTGACCGCTGACCGCTGACCGCTGACCGCTGACCGCTGACCGCTGACCGCTGACCGTTTTGCGCCTTTTGCATCATCTCCCGGTCGCGCATATACTTCCGCCTCGGTTTTCCCGCCACGTTTCCGCGTGTCCTGAAGTCGCTACGGCGATTTCTCTGGGCCGATGAAGTGGCTGGATCGGTGCTTTTGCCCCGGCGAACGCGCTGTTCCGTCTGAAAATACCCGTTCCCAAAGTTGGGTCGGGGTGTGCCGAAGAGAAGAGAGAAGGGTCTGTGCCGACCGTTCAGCAGCTGATCCGTCAGGGTCGGAAGCCGAAGCCCAAGAAAGAGAAGACGCCTGGTTTGGCAGGTGCGCCGCAGCGCCGCGGGGTTTGTACCCGCGTGTATACGGTGACGCCCAAGAAGCCTAATTCGGCGTTGCGCAAGGTGGCTCGTATCCGCCTTTCCTCAGGGGTCGAGGTCACCGCCTACATTCCCGGCGAGGGCCACAATCTCCAGGAGCACTCGATCGTCCTGGTCCGTGGTGGCCGCGTCAAGGACCTACCGGGAGTCCGCTACAAGGTCATTCGTGGCACGCTCGACGCTGCTGCGGTATCGGGCCGCCGGCAAGCACGTTCTCGCTACGGAACGAAGAGGGAGTCCTAATGCGGCGAGGACCGGCGCCGAAGCGCCACATTGACCCGGATCCGGTTTACCGGAGCCTGCTGGTCAGCCAGATCATCAACAAGGTCCTGCTCGACGGCAAGAAGGAAACCGCTCGCTCGATCGTGTACGGTGCCCTCGAGATTGTGGAACGCCGCGTCGGCCAGGATCCCCTGACCGTTTTGAAGCGGGCGATCGACAACATCCGGCCGCAGGTCGAGGTTCGTTCTCGTCGGGTCGGCGGCTCGTCGTACCAGGTGCCGGTCGACGTTCGACCCCGCCGGGCCAACTCGCTCGCGATCCGCTGGTTGGTCAACTTCGCTCGCAAGCGCAAGGAAAACGCCATGGCCGACCGGCTGGCCAATGAGATTCTCGATGCGAGCAACAACACCGGTTCTGCGGTGAAGCGCCGCGAGGACATCCACAAGATGGCCGAATCAAACAAGGCATTTGCCCACTACCGCTGGTAATCACACCGCCTGACAACCGCATAGCGACTGAGGAAGACATGAGCAACGGAAAGAGCAACGATGCACTGACGCACCTGCGTCAGTACCCGCTCAGCCGGACCCGAAATATCGGGATCATGGCGCACATCGACGCGGGCAAAACAACGCTCACCGAACGCATCCTGTACTACACCGGCAAGACCTACAAGCTCGGCGAAGTCCATGAGGGCGCCGCCGTGATGGACTGGATGGCGCAGGAGCAAGAGCGTGGCATCACCATCACCTCAGCCGCTACCACCGCCGGATGGCGAGACCACTGGATCAACATCATCGACACCCCCGGCCACGTCGACTTCACCGTTGAAGTCGAGCGCAGCCTGCGGGTGCTCGACGGTGCCGTCGCCGTTTTCGACGCGGTCGCCGGCGTCGAGCCTCAGTCAGAGACCGTATGGCGCCAGGCCGACCGGTACAAGGTCCCCCGAATCTGCTTCATCAACAAGATGGACCGGATCGGAGCCGACTACTTCTCGGCGGTGGAGAGCATCCGGGAGCGGCTCGAGGGCAACCCGGTACCGGTGCAGATCCCCATCGGGTCCGAAGCGGAGTTTCAAGGGGTCATCGACCTGGTTGAGATGAAAGCTCACATCTGGAGCGGTGACGATGGGAAGCACTGGGAGACAACCGAAATCCCGGCGAAATACCAAAAGCAAGCCCGCGAATGGGAAGGCAAACTCCTCGAGGCGTGCGCCGACGTAGATGAGAAGCTGCTCGAGAAGTTCCTCGAGGAAGTCGAAATCTCCCCCTCCGAGGTGCATGCCGCCGTTCGGACCGCCACCCTCCAACGGCTACTTCACGCCCGTCTTCTGCGGCTCGGCCTTCAAGAACAAAGGTGTGCAGCCACTGCTCGACGCGGTCATTCACTACCTGCCCAGTCCGGCCGACCTTCCGCCCGTCACCGGGTTCAAACCCGGTGAGGAAGACATCGTCCTCGAGCGTGCCGCCGATGACACCGAGCCGTTCACGGCCCTGGCTTTCAAGATCATGAGCGATCCGCACGTCGGCAAGCTCACCTACTTCCGTGTGTATTCCGGTCAGGCTGCCAAGGGCGATCAGATTTATAACGTGACCTCGGCCAAGAAGGAGCGCATCGGCCGGCTCCTGCGCATGCACGCCAATCACCGTGAGGATCTCGACACGATCCACACCGGCGACATCGTGGCGACGATCGGATTGAAGATGACGACCACCGGAGACACGCTTTGCGATGCCGCCCATCCGATCCAGCTGGAATCGATGACCTTTCCCGCGCCCCGGTCATCTCCGTTGCGATCGAACCGAAGACCAAATCGGATCAGGACAAACTGGGCGACGCCCTCCACCGCCTCTCCGAGGAAGACCCGACCTTCCTCGTTCGGTCCGATGAAGAGACGGGTCAGACCATCATTGCCGGGATGGGCGAGCTGCACCTCGATGTGCTCGTCGACCGGTTGATCCGCGAGTTCAAGGTCGGAGCCAATGTCGGCCGGCCGCAGGTTGCCTACCGGGAGACCATCAAAGGCCCGGTGAGCAAGGTGGTCGCCAAATATGTCCGCCAGTCGGGCGGCCGTGGACAGTACGGGCACGTGGTCATCGACCTCGAGCCGACGGGTCCCGGCGGTGGTTATGAGTTTGTCGATCAGATCAAGGGCGGCAACGTCCCCCGCGAGTACATCCCATCGGTTGACTCCGGTATCGAGGAGGCCCTCGATCAGGGCATCCTGGCCGGATATCCGCTGGTGGACGTTCGGGCCATTCTCACCGACGGGTCGTACCACGATGTCGACTCCTCGGAGATGGCGTTCCGGATTGCCGGATCCATGGCCTTGCAGGAAGCAGCCAAGCGGGCCGGCGTGAAGCTGCTCGAACCGGTGATGGCGGTTGAAGTCGTCGTGCCGGACGAGTACATGGGTGATGTGATCGGGGACTTGTCTTCCCGGCGCGGCAAGATCGACGAGATGGGGCAGCGGGGCAACGCCCGGGTGGTCACCGCCCAGGTACCGCTGGCCGAGATGTTCGGGTATGCCACCGACCTGAGGTCACGTACTCAGGGAAGAGCGACCTACACAATGCAATTCCATTCCTACCAGGACGTGCCCGATTCGATCTCACAAGAGATCGTTGCCCGGGTCCGCGGCGAATAAACAGGAGGCTATCCCATGGGCAAGGCGAAGTTTGAGCGGACGAAGCCGCATGTGAATGTTGGGACGATGGGTCATATTGATCATGGGAAGACGACGTTGACGGCGGCGATTACGAAGGTTTTGCATGATGCGAATGCTTCGGTGGCGTTTACGTCGTTTGATGAGATTGATAAGGCGCCGGAGGAGCGTGAGCGGGGGATCACGATTCAGATTGCTCATGTTGAGTATGAGACGGATGCTCGTCATTACGCGCATGTGGATATGCCGGGTCATGCGGATTACATCAAGAACATGATTACGGGTGCTGCGCAGATTGATGGGGCGATTTTGGTGGTGTCGGCGGCGGATGGTCCGATGCCGCAGACGCGGGAGCATGTGTTGTTGGCGCGTCAGGTTGGGGTGCCTTATATCGTGGTGTATTTGAATAAGACGGATCAGGTTGACGATCCGGAGCTTTTGGATTTGGTTGAGTTGGAGGTTCGGGATTTGTTGACGGAGTATGAGTTCCCGGGGGATGAGATTCCGGTGGTGCGGGGTTCGGCTTTGGCGGCGTTGACGGGTGATGATCCGGAGGCGGTTGCTTCGATTTTGGAGTTGATGGCGGCGGTTGATGAGTATGTGCCGACGCCGGAGCGTCCTTTGGATCGTCCGTTCCAGATGCCGATTGAGGATGTGTTCTCGATTACGGGTCGGGGGACGGTGGTGACGGGTCGGGTTGAGCAGGGGGTTGTGAAGGTTGGTGAAGAGGTTGAGATTGTGGGGATCCGTCCGACTCGTAAGACGGTAGCGACGGGTGTGGAGATGTTCCGCAAGTTGTTGGATGAGGGTCGTGCGGGTGACAATGTTGGGGTGTTGTTGCGGGGGGTTGGTAAGGATGATGTGGAGCGGGGGCAGGTGTTGGCGAAGCCTGGTTCGATTACTCCGCATACGACGTTTGAGGCAACGGTGTATGTGTTGACTCGGGAGGAGGGTGGTCGTCATAACCCGTTTTTCCCGGGGTATCGCCCGCAGTTTTATTTCCGGACGACGGATGTGACTGGGTCGGTGACGTTGCCGGAGGGCACCGAGATGGTGATGCCGGGTGATAACACGACGATGACGGTTGAGTTGATTACGACGATCGCGATGGATGAGGGTCAGAAGTTCGCGATTCGTGAGGGGGGCCGTACCGTCGGCGCCGGAACCGTAACCAAAATCATCGCCTAAGCCCGAGATAGAGAACTGAAGACTTCGAACGAGCGAAGCGAGTGAGCTAAATGGCAGAGCAAGGACAGAAAATCCGCATCAGGCTGAAGGCCTACGACCACGAAGTGGTCGATGAGTCTGCGCGGAAGATTGCCGAGACGGTGGTGCGCACCCAGGCGAAGATCAAGGGCCCGGTGCCGCTTCCCACGGAGATTCACCGCTATTGCGTCATCCGTTCTCCCCACGTCGACAAGGACTCGAGAGAACACTTCGAGATGCGGATCCACAAGCGACTCATCGACATACTCGAGCCGACTCCCAAGACGGTTGACTCGCTCATGCGTCTCGATCTTCCTGCCGGTGTAGAAGTGGAGATCAAGCTGTGAAGGCGATTCTCGGCGAGAAGCTCGGAATGACCCAGGTGTTCGACGACGAAGCCAGGGCCATCCCCGTGACGGTCATCAAGGCCGGTCCGTGCTTCGTTACGCAGATCAAGACCGAAAAGGTCGACGGCTACTCGGCCATTCAAATCTCCTTCCGGGAGTTGCCGGCTCGCAAGGTGAACAAGCCGATGACCGGCCACTATGCCGCTGCGGGTGTCGCTCCGAGCCGCCACCTGGTTGAGATTCGGGTCGACAATCCGGGTGACTACAAGGTCGGCCAGGAAATCAAGGTTGCCGACGTGCTGGTCAAGGGCGGGAAGGCCGATGTGGCCGGCATCTCCAAGGGCAAAGGGTTCCAGGGCGTCATGAAACGCCACAATTTCTCCGGACAGGGAGCCAGTCACGGCGTGCACAAAGTGCACCGGGCGCCCGGTTCGATCGGCGCCTGTGCAACGCCTGCCCGTGTCTTCAAAGGCAAGAAGATGCCGGGCCGGATGGGTGGCGAACGGGTGACCACTCTCAATGTCGAGATCGTCGATGTCGATGCCGAACGCGGGATCCTGATGCTGGGAGGATCCGTCCCCGGGCCTTCCGGTTCGGTCGTTTTGGTTCGAGAGGCGGTGAAGGCCAATGCCTGAAGTAATCCAAGCTCCGCTGTTTGCCAGCGACGGCACTCCCAAAGGCGACGTCAAGTTGGATCCGGCCGTCTTCGGGATCGAACCGAATATCCCGGTCATGCACCAGGTCGTGACCGCGCAGCGGGCCGCGGCCCGGTCCGGAACCGCCAGCACCAAGACCCGCAGCGAAGTCCGGGGTGGCGGTCGGAAGCCGTGGCGCCAGAAGGGACTTGGTCGGGCCCGCCATGGTTCCATACGATCCCCCCAATGGGTTGGCGGTGGCGTTGTGTTTGGCCCGCATCCTCGTGACTACAGCCAGCGGACCCCCAAGAAGATGAAGAAGCTGGCTCTCCGGAGTGCGCTTTCGGCAAGGGCGTCTGAGGGCAGCGTCAAAGTTGTGGAAACGCTTGATTGGGCGCGAGCCCAAGACGAAGACGGCCAGTGCGTTGCTTGCAGCCGTCGGTGCCACCCGCAAGGCGTTGATTGTGCTCGGACCAGCCGATCGGGTCGCCGACCGCTCGTTCCGCAACCTTCCGCATGTGATGCTGACGCATTCCGGGCAGTTGTCGGCTTACGACGTGCTCTGGGCGGACACCGTCGTTGTTCACGACCGACACGCTCGGATCGGTTGCCGCAGGGTCCTACGACGTGTCGGACCGTGACTTCGTTCAGGAACCGGCTGAAGGCGACGACGCCGTCAGCGGGACAGGCTGCGATCGAGTCCGCAGTCGACTTTGCAAGAGGAAGGGGAGAAGTCATGAAAGATCCTCGTGACGTCATTCTTGCCCCGGTCGTCTCGGAGAAGTCCTACGACCTGATCGAGGATCTCAACACGTACACCTTCGTAGTCGATCGGCGGTCGAACAAGACCGAGATCCGTCAGGCCGTCTCGCGCGTATTCGACGTGGAGGTTGTGAAGGTGAACACGATGAATCGCCGCGGCAAGCAAAAGAGAACCGGATGGGTCGTCGGCAAACGTGGCGACACCAAACGGGCTCTCGTTACGCTTGCCCCCGGCGACTCGATCGACATATTTGGTGTGTGAGCATGAAGACGTATCGCGAGTTATCAGTTTTCAGTCATCAGCCGTCCGTTGACGGCATGGCCGGCACTGAGAACTGTGAACTGATAACTGAGGACCTGTTATGGCTGTAAGGAAACTCAAACCCACGTCGCCGGGCCGGCGCTTCCAAACGATTTCCGACTATTCGGAAATCACCAAGAAGAAACCGGAGAAGAGCCTGATCGACAAGAAGAGCTCAACCGGCGGCCGCAACGTGCACGGTCGGATTACCTCCCGGCATCGCGGCGGTGGCCACAAGCAGCGCTACCGCATCGTCGATTTCCGCCGCACTAAGGATGGGATACCCGCCAAGGTCGCTGCCATTGAATACGACCCGAATCGAAATGCTCGCTTGGCTCTTCTGCATTATGCCGACGGTGAAAAGGCCTATATCCTTGCACCGCTCGGGATCAAACCGGGGGCCGTTCTGGAGTCCGGTTCAGGTGCCGAGATTCGACCCGGCAATGCGCTCCCCCTGCGGAACATCCCGGCCGGGACGACGGTCCATGCCATCGAGATGCGACCCGGTGGCGGTGCCAAGATGGCTCGTTCGGCCGGAGCCGCGGTGCAGCTGATGAGCAAGGAAGGCAACAAAGCCTTGCTGCGGTTGCCTTCCGGTGAGATGCGCAACGTCGAGCTCGACTGCAGGGCGACCGTCGGTGAGGTCGGTAATCCGGAGTCGGAGTTGGTGAAGACGGGCAAGGCCGGGCGATCCCGGTGGAAGGGCGTGCGTCCCCAGACCAGGGGTGTGGCGATGAACCCGGTTGACCATCCGCTCGGTGGAGGAGAAGGCAAATCGTCCGGTGGTCGCCACCCGGCGAGCCCGTGGGGTAAGCCGGAAGGCCGGACCAGGAAGAAGAACAAAGCCAGCGACAAAGACATTGTCCGTCGGCGATCGAAGAAGGGTCGGAGGTAGTCGATGGCTCGCAGTTTGAAAAAGGGACCCTTCATCGACGATCATCTCGTCAAGAAGGTCGAAGAGCTCAACCGCAAGGGCGAGAAGCGGGTCATCAAGACCTGGAGTCGGCGGTCGACGATCATCCCCGAGATGGTTGGGCACACCATCGCAGTCCACGATGGGCGCAAGCACGTCCCCGTGTACATCACAGAATCAATGGTCGGTCACAAACTCGGTGAGTTTGCTCCGACGAGAACCTTCCGCGGGCATGCGGGAGCAAGAGATAAGGCAGCGAGGCGAGGATGAAGGTGCGCGCCCACGCAAAACACATTCGACAATCGCCGTACAAGGTGCGGCGGGTGCTCGACCTGGTCCGGGGTCTCCCGGTCGAGGAGGCTCGTCACGTGCTGGCGTTCACCGATCGTCGGGCAGCCGACCCGGTGACCAAGGTCCTCAATTCGGCCGTCGCCAACGCGGAGCACAACTTCGCGCTCGACGCAGACGAGCTCGTCGTCGCCGAGGCCTTTGCCGACGAGGGTCCCACCCTGAAGCGGTGGCGACCGCGTGCACGGGGCCGGGCGACGCGTATTCGTAAACGAACCTGCCACATCACGATTGTGGTTTCCGAGGAGGATGAGGCGTAATGGGCCAGAAAGTACACCCGTACGTGTTCCGCCTCGGCGTGGTCACGGACTGGAAGTCACGTTGGTATAGCGACAAGGAATACACGGAGCTCGTCAACGAGGACTGGCAGATCCGCGATTACCTCAACGGTGAACTGACCCGCGGTGCCGTATCGCGCATCGAGATCGAGCGGACCCGCGACAAAGTCGTCGTCGAGATTCACACCGCCCGTCCCGGTGTTGTCATCGGGCGCAAAGGCTCCGAGGCCGACCGCCTCCGGGCCGGGCTGGAGAAGCTCACCGGCCGGCGGGTCAAGCTCAACATCATCGAAGTTCGCGACCCCGAGACCGACGCCCAACTCCTGGCGCGTGGGATCGCCGATCAACTCGAAAACCGTGTCTCGTTCCGTCGGGCCATGAAACGGGCAGTTGCCACGGCCATGAAAGCCGGAGCGGAAGGTGTCCGGGTCGAGTCCAACGGCCGCCTGGGCGGTTCCGATATGGGCCGCCGTGAGTGGTACCGCGAAGGTCGGGTGCCGTTGCATACGATTGCGTGCCGACATCGATTTCGGGACGTCCACCGCCCGAACCACCGTGGGCGCCATCGGGATCAAGGTATGGGTCTACAAGGGCGACGTGGTCACATCTCTCAAGGCAACCCGTGAGAAGGTGGCCGCCGAAGCTGCTCTGGCCTCGGGTTCTCCCGGTCGGGTTGCACCGGCCAAATCCAGGGCCGAGCACGCCGTCGGTGGCGGACGCGGTTCCAAGGTCATCGAAGCCGGCGGCGGCAAACGCCTCATTGAAGCGGGCGGCGGCAAGCGGGACGGCAAGCGCCTCATCGAGGCCGGTGGCGGCAAGCGGATCGCTCCCGAAGTGGCAAAGAGCGACTACGAGGACGAGGTCGAGACCGTCGCGGTCGAAGAACCGGTCGGTCCCGACGCAGAGTTCGAAGATTTCGAAGTGATGGCAGATACTGCACCCGCCGTGGAAGCCCCCGAAGAGTCCGTCGAGCAGGCAACGGCCGAGACCGAAGTAGCTCGTCGAAGAGGCTGCGGTCGAGCAGGCCGCCGAGGAGACCGGCGCCGAGATTCTCGAGGAGCCGGTTGCCGACGCCGGCCGAGGAAGCCGCCGCCGAAGTGCCGGTCGAGGACGGCGAGGCTGATGCCTCGAACGGTAAGGGCGGTGACGCCTGATGTTGATGCCAAAACGGACCAAGTACAGGAAGATGCACCGTGGTCGTCGGCGCGGCAATGCCAAAGGCGGAACCAAGGTCTCTTTCGGCGAGTACGGGATCAAAGCGCTCGAAGAAGCGTGGATCACGGCTCGACAGATCGAGTCTGCCCGTGTGGCGATTACGAGGACCGTCAAACGTGGCGGGAAGGTTTGGATAACGATCTTTCCCGACAAACCGGTCACCCAGAAACCGGCCGAGACCCGGATGGGTTCCGGCAAAGGCAACCCGGAGTTCTGGGTCGCGGTGGTGAAGCCGGGCCGGGTCATGTTCGAATTGTCGGGAGTTCCCGAAGACATGGCTCGCGAAGCCATGCGTCGTGCCGGGCACAAGCTCCCGATCAAGACCAAGTTTGTGACGCGGGAGGACACGTGAAAGCCGAAGATCTGCGTGAGCTCACCGACGCAAGAACTGCAGGAGCGATTTGAAGAGTCCAAGGAAGAACTCTTCAATCTGCGTTTTCAGCTCGCTACCAACCAGCTGGACAACACCGCCCGCCTCGGTGAGGTGCGCAAGGACATCGCCCGGCTCGCGACGCTGATCCGGGAACAGGAACTCGAGGCTTGGGCTGCTCAACAGCAGGCCACGGAAAAGGAAGGTAAGTGATGGTCGAGGAGCGTGCCACACGCAAGACGAGAGTCGGCGTGGTGGTTTCCGACGCCCGTGACAAGACGGTTACCGTCGAGATCATGCAGTCGATGCGTCACCCGCGGTACGACAAGGTCGTACGAAGCAGGAAACGATTCCACGTCCACGACGAATCCAACGACGCCAAGATCGGCGATACCGTTCGGATCGCCGAGGTGCGGCCGATTTCCAAGACGAAGCGCTGGCGCGTCGTTGAGGTCACGGAGCGTGCCCGATGATCCAGCAGGAGTCCCGGCTCAAGGTCGCCGACAACAGCGGAGCCCGTGAACTGCTGTGCATCAGGGTTTTGGGTGGATCGCGCCGCCGCTACGCGGGCTTGGGCGATATCATCGTCGGCACCGTCAAGGACGCAATTCCCGGCGGCACCGTAAAACGCGGTGAGGTCGTCAAGGCCGTCGTCGTGCGGACCGCCAAGGAGTACCGGCGCCCGGACGGCACCTACATCCGATTCGATGACAACGCTTGCGTGATCATCGACCAGAACCAGCAGCCGCGCGGTACCCGCATTTTTGGTCCCGTGGCTCGAGAACTGCGAGACAAGAAGTTCATGCGGATCGTCTCGCTTGCCCCGGAGGTCATCTGATGCGCTTGCGCGAAGGAGACAAAGTAAAGGTCATTGCCGGCAAGGACGCCGGGAAAGAAGTCGCGCGTGGTTCGGGTCATGCCGAAGACCAACAAACTGATCGTCGAAGGTGTCAATACCGCCAAGAAGCATCAGGCTCCTCGCGGCCAAACGATGCAGGGTGGAATCATCGACAAGGACATGCCGATCCATTCCTCCAATGTGATGATCGTCTGCTCCGAGTGCGGGCCCACCCGGGTCGGGCACCGGATCGACGCTGACGGCGTCAAGCACCGTACGTGCGTGAAGTGTGGAGGTGATCTGTGATACCTCGCCTCAAGGAGAAGTACAGCACCGAGGTAGCTTCGGCGCCTCAAGGAGCAGCTGAACCTCGACAATGCGATGCAGATCCCGCGCATGGACAAGATCGTGGTCAACATGGGAATTGGCGAAGGGATCTCCGAGCCGAAACAAATCGAAGCGGCTATGGAAGAACTCGCCATTATCACCGGCCAGAAGCCACGTCTGAATCGGTCCAGGAAGTCGATCGCCAACTTCAAGCTTCGGCAGGGGAATCCCGTTGGGGTTTCGGTGACGATGCGCGGCGACCGCATGTGGGAGTTCTTCGATCGCCTGGTTGCGGTTGCTATCCCTCGTGTCCGCGACTTTCGTGGTCTCAATCCCAAGTCGTTCGACGGCCGTGGCAACTACAGCTTCGGCGTCACGGAACAACTGATCTTCCCGGAGATCGATTACGACAAAGTCACCGCGGTGCGGGGGATGGACATCACCATCTGCACGACTGCCGACTCTGACGAGCACGCCAAGGCGCTGCTCGAGGCGTTCGGTTTTCCGTTCCGCAGAACTGAAACCAGGGCGTGAAACGAGGGTTGGTATGGCAAAGAAGAGTCTTGATTGCGAAGTCACAACGAAAGCCGAAGTTCCAGGTGCGCGCGTACAACCGCTGCAAGCGTTGTGGTCGGTCGCGTGCCTACCTTCGCAAGTTCGGTATGTGCCGTATTTGCGTGCGGCAGTTGGCATCTCGTGGTGAGCTTCCCGGGATCAGAAAGGCGTCCTGGTAATGAACACTGATCCCATTGCGGACATGTTGACGAGAATCCGAAACGGCAATCAGGCCGTGAAGAAGACCGTGGCGATGCCCTCGTCAAAAGTGAAAGCCGAAGTTGCCAAGATCCTTGCCTCGGAAGGCTTCATCGAAGGTTTTGAGGTCAAGCCAAAAGGGCCCGCGCACGAGCTGACCGTCAAGATGAAGTACGCGCCCGGACGGACCAGAGTCATCCAGGGAATCCGCCGGGTTTCATCCCCCGGCCATCGTGTCTATCGGGGAGCGTCGGATCTGCCCCGATCCCAGGGTGGCCTCGGAGTCATCGTGGTCTCCACGTCACAAGGTCTCCTGCCCGACCGGGAGGCCCGCCGGCGCCGTCTCGGCGGCGAGATCATCTGCGAGGTGTGGTGACATGAGCCGAATTGGTAAGAGCCCCGTTCCGATCGCCTCCGGTGTCGACGTCAAGGTCGCCGGACACGGGGTCACGGTGAAAGGCCCCAAGGGAACGCTCGAACGGACTTTCCATGATCGTGTCACCATCGTGGTTGAAGAAGGCGTAGCGCGCGTTGAGCGCAACGACGATGACCGCCAGACCAGGGCTCTGCACGGTTTGTCCCGAGCCCTTGCTCGCCAACATGGTTGAAGGCGTCTCGGACGGTTTTCGCAAGGAGCTGAGCATTGTCGGTGTCGGCTACCGGGCTTCGCTGAAAGGGAAGGACATCGAACTGTTGGTTGGGTTCAGTCACCCTGTTGACGATCGTGGCACCCGAGGGCATCACTTTTGAGATTCCCGAACAGACCCGCATCATCGTGAGCGGGATCGACAAGGAACTGGTCGGCCAGGTAGCTGCGAATATCAGGAAAGTACGGCCGCCTGAGCCCTACAAGGGCAAGGGGATCCGATATGTGGATGAGCACGTACGGCGCAAGGCAGGAAAGGCAGGGGTGGCCAGATGAAGGGGTCACGCACACAAGCCCGGCGTCGCCGGCACGTTCGGGTCCGCAAGAAGCTGTACGGAACGTCAGCGCGTCCCCGTTTGGCGGTGTTTCGCAGCAATCGATACATCTCCGCGCAGATCATCGACGACGACGCCGGTCGCACATTGGCGGCCGCGTCCTCACAGGAGGCGGCCATGCGCGTCAAGACCCTCACCGTTGCAACGGCAACCGAGGTGGGGAAGCTGCTGGGCGAACGCGCCGCAACCGCCGGGATCACTGAAGTGGTATTCGATCGGGGCGGATACCCGTTCCATGGCCGGGTGAAGGCGCTGGCGGAGTCCGCGCGTGCATCCGGTCTGAAGTTTTAGGAGTTATCGATGGCCGAGATGCAACAACTGGATGAACGAGTCGTACAAATCAACCGGGTCGCCAAGGTTGTCAAAGGTGGCCGAAGGTTCTCGTTCACCGCGTTGGTAGTCGTCGGTGACGGTCGTGGCAACGTCGGGATCGGATACGGCAAGGCGAAGGAAGTGCCGGCCGCGATCCAGAAGGGTATGGAAGCTGCCCGCAAAGCGATGGCGCCGGTTCCCATGGCGGGGACCACCCTTATCCATGAGGTGGTTGGAATCCACGGGGCATCCCGGGTCCTCATGAAGCCGGCTGCTCCCGGTACCGGCGTCATTGCCGGCGGTGCCGTCCGCCAGATCCTCGAGGCGGCCGGGGTCCGCGATGCTTTGGCCAAGTCGCTCGGATCGCCTACCCATCTCAACGTGGCGCGTGCAACGATGCAGGGACTGATGGCCCAACGGCGTCCTGAAGAGGTTGCCAAGCTGCGGGGCAAGCGTCCCGAAGAGGTGACCCCGCCCGGATTGCTGGCTGCCTACCGCTCGACGGAGTTGTTGCGCACCCAGGTTGGCGAAGAGAGATAACCATGGCGGACAAGACAATCACCGTAACGCTCATCAAGAGCATCATTGGCCAGAAGCCCAAGAACCGGGCGACTGTGCGCAGTCTTGGCTTGCGCAGGATGCACCAGACGGTCGAGCACCAGGACACCCCCGACGTGCGAGGCATGCTCCACAAGGTGGCCCACCTGGTCACGGTAGAAGACAAGAAGTAGCCAGTCACCAGTAGCCGGTTGCCGGCGAGACCTGACGGCTGGGAACTGGAAACTGGAAACTGAGGGAACGAAATGGCTGATCAAGAGAAGACCAACAAATTGCAGCTTCACCACCTCAAACCGGCTCCCGGCTCGAGGAAGGCCAAGATCCGGGTTGGGCGGGGTGAAGGTGGCAGGCGCGGGAAGACGGCCGGGCGGGGCACCAAGGGTTTGAATGCCCGCAGCAAACTTCGTCCCGGGTTCGAAGGCGGGCAAACGCCGCTGGCGCGCCGCTGCCAAAGTTGCGAGGATTCACCAACCCGAACAAGGAGTATTTCGCCGTCGTCAATGTCGACCGGTTGAATGAGTTCAGGGCCAAATCCACGGTTACACCCGAGGTCCTCCGGGATCACGGCCTGATCAAGAAACGCGGTCGGGTCAAGGTGCTCGCCGAGGGCAGCCTGAGCAAAGCCCTCACCGTGCAGGCGCACGCCTTCAGCAGAGAGGCCATCGCCAAAATCGAAGCAGCCGGTGGGACGGCAGAGGTCATCCAGAAGTGAGCCATCAGGAATCAGTCGTCTGTCATCGGTAATGTGAGGGGCCTTGTGCCGAGAACTGAGCATCGACAACTGAGATCTGAGAGCCCGGCAACCGAAAAATTGACAACCGAGGACTGAGAACTCTCCATGCTTTCCATCTATCGCTACATGTTCAAGATCCCGGATCTTCGCCGGAAGATCCTGTTCACCCTGGCCATGTTTGCCGTGTACCGGCTCGGAACCGCCATCCCGGTCCCCGGCGTCGACCTGGGCAAGGTTCAGGAACTGGCGGCCCAGGGGGAATCTGCAGGGATCGTCGGGCTCCTGAACCTTTTCTCCGGTGGAGCGCTCGAGAGATTCTCTGTCTTCAGCCTGGGAATCATGCCGTACATCACGTCGAGCATCATCATGCAGCTCCTGGCCGTCGTTATCCCGAGGCTCCAGCGTCTGCAAGATGAGGGTGAATCGGGCCGGAAGGTCATTACCCAGTGGACCCGCTACCTGACGGTGGTCCTGGCTCTGCTGCAGTCGACGGGGATCACCTACTTGTTCAGCCGGGGCTCTCTCACGGGTGGGATTCTCCTCATCGCTCCGGAGGATTACACGACTGCCCGGGTCGCTCTCATCGTCCTGACGATGACGGCCGGGACTGCGTTCATCATGTGGATCGGTGAACTGATCACGCAGCGAGGTGTCGGGAACGGCATGTCGTTGGTCATCTTTGTCTCGATTGTCAGCCAGCTGCCAAACAGTTTCGCCCTCATCTATGCCGGGACGATCACCGCCGGCCGGCCCGGTGCCGTGGCCATCTTCCTCGTCTTCATCGTGATGTTCCTGGCGATGATCGCCGGCATCATCTACGTGGAACAGGGACAGCGGCGAATCCCGATCCAGTTCGCCAAGCGGGTGCGCGGCCGTCGGGTGATGGGAGGTCAGAGCACCTACATCCCGCTGAAGGTCAACACGGCCGGCGTGATTCCGGTCATCTTCGCAACCAGCATGATGTATTTCCCGGTGTTGGTTGCGACCGCCATCCCGTCCGATGGTGGCGGCTTCATGACCAGTGTTCGGAACTGGATCGACATCAATATCGGCAACAGCCAGGGTGTCAGCACGTTCTACATCTTCCTGCTGTTCACGTTGATCATTTTCTTCACGTACTTCTACACGGCCATCCAGTTCGATCCGGTCCGCCAGGCCGAGATGATCCAACGCCAGGGGGGGTTCGTGCCCGGTGTGCGTCCCGGCAGTCAGACGGCCCGGCACCTGGAGCACATCCTCAACCGCATCACTCTGCCCGGTTCGCTGTTCCTGGGAATCGTGGCCATCCTGCCTTCCATCGCCGGGGCCATCTGGAACGTCAGTGTTGGTTTCGGTGGAGTGTCGATTCTGATCGTCGTTGGCGTGGCCCTCGAGACGATGAAACAGATCGAGAGTCAGCTGACCATGCGGAACTACGAAGGGTTCCTCACGTGAGCTTCGCTCACATGCCGGTAACCGGTCACCAGTCGCCAGTTGCGAAGGGCGTCTGCTTGGCTGGGAACTGGTAGCCGACCACTGGCCAACGCTCATGAGACTCATCTTTCTTGGGCCACCAGGAGCCGGCAAAGGTACGCAGGCGAAACGTGTCGCCGGCGCCCTCGAAGTTCCTCACATCTCCACCGGCGACATGTTGCGTGCGCACATCGCTTCGGGTACAGAACTTGGACGGAGAGCCGCCACGTTGCATGGACGCCGGCAATCTCGTCCCTGACGACCTCGTCATCGCCATGCTGACCGAGCGTATCGCGGGAAGATGCTGCCGCAGGTTTCATCCTGGACGGATTCCCTCGCAACCTCGCTCAGGCCCGCGCCCTCGAGACGTCGCCGGTCGGGACGATCGATCGGGTCGTGCTTTTCATCGTGGACGAAGCATGAGATTGTCAGGCGCATCGGTGGCCGGCGGGGATGTTCGAAAGGCCACACGTACCACGTGGACGACCGTCCGTCGGGCCGGCCCGGTATCTGTGATGTCGACGGCGAACCACTCGAGCAGCGTCCCGACGATTCGGAAGAAGTCATCCGGAACCGGCTGGCGGTCTACCGTCGCGAAACCGAACCCTTGATCGACTTCTACGATGGTCGAGGCCTCATCGTTGAGATCAAGGCCCTGGGATCGGTCGAGCACATCACCGAGCAGATTCTGGAAGCCCTCCACGCATGATCACCATCAAGAGCCGTAAAGAGTTTGAGAAGATGGCGGTAGCCGGCCGAACGGTGGCGGTGGTCCTCGACACGGTCAAACAGGTTGCAGTGCCGGGGGTCTCGTTGCGGGAGCTGGATGCCATAGCTGCCGAGGTGATTCGATCGCGGGGCTGCATTCCTTCCTTCCTTGGCTATCACGGCTATCCGGCCAACATCTGCACCTCACCAAATAATGTGATCGTGCATGGCATTCCTTCCGACTACCGACTGGTTGAGGGTGACGTCCTATCCATTGACGCGGGCGCCATCTTCGAGGGTTTTCATGGGGACGCGGCCATCACGTTTCCGATCGGCGAAGTACCGTCCGAGATTCAGCTGCTCATCGATACAACGGAACGAGCCCTCGCCGCCGGCATCGCTCAGGTGAAAGCCGGCGCCCGTTTGGGCGATATCGGCCATGCTGTGGAGAGCGAAGCAGCCCGGCACGGTTTCGGTGTTGTGCGGGAGTATGTGGGGCACGGCATCGGCAGGCAGATGCACGAAGACCCCCAGGTACCCAACTATGGGAAGCCTGGAACCGGTGCGAAGCTCAAGAAAGGGATGGCCATCTGTATCGAGCCAATGTTCAATCTCGGCGGTCACGAAACAACCGTAGAACCGGACGGCTGGACGGTTGTCACAGCAGATGGAAGCTTCTCGGCCCATTTCGAGCACACCATCGCGATTACCGATCAGGGGCCCCGGATCATGACCCTCCTGGGCTCGACAGACGACGATTTGGCCGTAGCGCCCCCGCATGGCTAATCTTGTGTACTCGGTCCGCTTGGGCCGATCTCAGGGTGCCCGTGTCGAAGAGCGCTTGCGTGGTCGAGGTGTGGGTATCCGTCATCTCATTGCTGTTCGAGAAACGGTTCTGGGCGGCTTGGATGCCGGACCGGAGGCCCCGGAAAAAGGGCGTTCGGTGAGATCGGTAGAGCATGAGTTGGAGAAGGTCATGAAGGTGCGTCCTTCGACAAAAAAGATGTGTGAGAAGTGCCGGATCATCCGGCGACATGGTCGCGTGTGGGTGATCTGTTCGAATCCGCGGCACAAGCAGCGTCAGGGGTAATTGGATGGCTCGTATCGCAGGTGTGGATCTTCCCCGGGAGAAGAGACTCGAAATCGCGCTTACCTACATATTCGGAATCGGACTGACCCGGGCCCACCAGGTTTGCGACAACATCGACATCGATCGTGGAACCAAGGTGCGGGACCTCACCGACGATGAAGTGGTTCGTATTCGACGGTTTCTCGAGCAGCACTTCCAGATCGAAGGTGACCTCCGTCGCGAAGTCGCCCAGAACATCAAGCGCAAAGTGGAGATCGGTTCCTATCAGGGTATGCGCCATCGCCGCGGGCTTCCCGTGCGCGGCCAGCGCACCCATACCAATGCCCGGACCCGTAAGGGTCGCCGGACGGCTATTGCCGGCAAGAAAAAGGTCACGAAGTAGGGGTTGAAGTTGGCAGAACAGCAACAGAAGCGGGTCCGCCGCCGCGAGCGTAAAAACATCGGTCATGGGCAGGCGCACATCACAGCCAGCTTCAATAACACCATCATCAATATCACTGATGTCGGAGGTAACACCATCGTGTGGACCTCCGGCGGGTCGGTCGGCTTCAAGGGTTCCCGCAAGTCGACGCCGTATGCCGCTCAGGTCGCAGCCGAAGAGGCTGCTCGCCGGGCCGGCGAGCACGGCGTCCGCAAGCTCGACGTGATTGTCTCCGGCAACGGGGGCGGACGCGAGACGGCGGTTCGGACCCTGCAGAACATGGGTATGGAGATTTCCGGGATTCGGGACATCACTCCGATCCCACACAACGGCGTTCGTCTCAAGAAACGCCGGAGGGGCTGAGGATGGCACGCTACACAGGACCAACACACAAGCAGTGCCGTCGGGCACGACAACCGCTCTGCCAGTCGAAGAAGTGCGCTGCCGACAAGCGGCCCTACCCACCCGGCGAACACGGCCGCGGCCGTGTTCGGGAGAGCGATTACCTCATCCAGCTTCGCGAGAAGCAAAAACTCCGTGCGATGTACGGGGTTCTCGAGCGACAGTTTCGACGCTATTACAAGCAGGCGGCCCAGCAAGTGGGGATCACCGGCGACAACCTCCTCCGGATTCTCGAAAGCCGTCTCGATAACGTTGTCTATCGCGCGGGTCTTGCCCAGACGCGGCCGCAGGCCCGCCAATTGGTCAACCATGGCCATTTCAAGGTCAACGGCAAGAAGGTTGATATTCCGTCATATCAAGTACGGGGCGGTGACGTGGTCACGCTGAAAGAGCGCAGCCGGGATCTGATCATCGTGCAGCACTCGATAGACACGCTCGATCATGCCCTGCCGGAATGGCTCGAAGTCAACTCCGACGATCGCAGGATCGCCGTGGTTGAGTTGCCGAACCGAGCTCAGATCGACACCCCGATTCAAGAACAGCTCATCGTCGAGCTTTACTCGAAGTAGCTCCCACAAAAGAAGAAGGGGAAACCCAGAGTGTTGATCGTCCAACGCCCACAGATTGAAGAACAGCCAGTAGCCGCGAATCGTTCGAGGTTCGTCGTCGAACCGCTCGAGCCAGGTTTCGGTTATACCCTTGGCAACACGCTGCGTCGTACGTTGCTAGCGCGGATTCCCGGTGCCGCCATAACCTCTTTGCAGATCGAAGGCGTGCAGCATGAGTTCACGACCATCGACGGCGTTGTTGAGGATGTGGTCGACATCATTCTCAACATGAAGCAGGTCGTGGTCAGAACCGAGGAATTGGAACCCCAGACCTTGTACCTGTCTGCCAAAGGCTCAGGAGAGGTCAAGGCCGGTGACATCAAGACTCCGGCAGGTGTTGAGATCGTCAACCCTGGCATGCACCTTGCGACGTTGTCGGCCGGCGGTCAGCTCGAAGTCGAGATGACGGTCGAGCGTGGGGTCGGTTACCGAACCGCGGAGAAGAACAAGGCCGGCGACGTGATCGGGGTACTTCCGATTGACTCGATCTTTTCGCCGGTCCGGAAGGTCGCCTACCGGGTGGAGAGCACCCAGGTGGGACAGATGACCAACTTCGACCGTCTGGTGCTGGACGTCGACACCAATGGTGCTCTGGAACCGGCTGAAGCGGTCTCCTCGGCCGGCAAGACCCTCCGCGAACTGCTCGGCCTCTTTGCGGACATGGGCGAGGGGGTCGGACTGGAATTGGGTGACGTGGCCGTTGCCGAGTCATCTTCTCCCGACCTCGACCTTCCCATCGAGGCGCTTGATTTGTCCGAACGTCCCCGCAACTGCCTGCGGCGCGCCCAGATCAAGACGGTCGGCGAGCTGGTCATCAAGAGCCCTGATGATCTCCTGAACATCACCAACTTCGGCCAGAAAAGCCTGGAAGAGGTAACGGCCAAGCTCGACGAACTCGGGCTCAGCCTCCACGCCGTGCAAGACGAGGAGATTGATTAATGCCCCGACCTCGCAAAGGCACCCGCCTGGGTGGGGGACCTTCCCAGGAAAAGGCCATGATGGCCAACCTGGCCGGGTCGCTCTTCTGGGAAGAGAAGGTGACGACCACGATTACCCGGGCAAAGTCGGTTCGGCCCCTGGCAGAGAAGCTCATTACGAAGGCTCGCAAAGGCGATCTGCACTCCCGGCGCGAGATCCTGAAAGTGATCGAGGACACCGAGATCGTCACGAAGCTCTTCGATGACATCGCTCCCCGCTACACCGATCGCCCGGGCGGTTTTACCCGGATCGTGCGCATCGGCCCCCGCAGGGGCGACAACGCCGAAATGGCCTTGATCGAACTCGTCTGAGCTTGCTGCGCAAGGTGTTGTCAGTCGGAAGGCCTTTGGGCACCCTTTCAGTTCTCAGTCTCGATCGTCGGCCTGCGATGCTAGAAACTGATGACTGACGACTGATGACTGATGCCCGCCTCGCCGGCCTCCGAGGCCTGCTGGCTTCCTACGAGCCCCTTGATGAGCGGGAAGCCGGCTATCTCGCCTCGATGGTGGCGTTACTCAGAGCATCCGAAACTGCAATGTCCCGCCACCATTTCGTTCCCGGGCACTTCACGGCCAGCGGCTTCGTGGTCTCGCCCGATCGTTCGGCTGTCCTGCTGGTGCACCACACCAAGCTGGGAACATGGCTGCAACCGGGCGGGCATGTCGAACCGGACGACACGGATCTGGAGATGGCGGCCCGTCGGGAAGTGGTCGAGGAAACCGGTCTGGAGGAACTGGAGGCGTTCGGTCTCCTGGATCTCGACGTGCACCGTTTTCCGGAACGAGTTGACGGTCCTGCCCACAACCACTTCGACGTGCGTTTCGGGTTTGTCGCCGGCTCGTTGGACGCATCGGCCGGTGAGGGAACGACCAGGGTCGGATGGTTCGCTTTGGGAGAAGTAGCCGCATGGGAGGATCGGCCGAGCCTGAGTCGGCCGGCGGTCAAGCTGCTCGTTCCTCGCAACTAGGTTTCGAGTTTCCAGTTACAACGTCGCGAGGATGGTGTGGCTACCGGCTGCCGGGTTCTGGTTTCCGACTACCCTCCATTTTCGGAGGAACCCCATGCTCTTCAACCAGATGTTGCGAGCCGCCCGGCTCGACAAGAAGCTCTACACCGAGCTGTTTTTCGACAGCTATGCAACCGGAAACGCAGTCCTGGCCGTCGGTTTCGTGTACGGGGTCGTCTACTTGGGACGGTTTGTCGGCACAAGCGCGGGTTTTGATCTCATCGATTTCCTTAGGTACATACTGACGGGACTAATCGGTTGGTTGGTTGTTGGCGGCGGGTTGTGGCTGGCAGGCACCAAAGTGTTTAACGGCCATGGCACGGGTGCGACCGCGGTTCGGCTGACCGGCTTCTCTCACACGCCTCTCTTGACGCTGGTTGCGGTCTTCTTCGTTCCCAGCGAATCCGCCTTCGTGCAGGTGGTCATCCTCGTCGCCCTGGTGTGGTTTGGAGCCACCCTGGCCGTCGCCGCCCAAGCCATGTTCGACCTGGACCTGCGCCAGTCCGCCCTTTCGGCTTTGCTGGCCATTGCCCTCTGGTGGGTATTGCAGTTGATCGGGATCGGCGGGGATCTCGCCCAGATCTTCCGGTTCTTCTAGTCCTGTGCCGACCTACCGCCTGGACCTTGGCTACGACGGTTCCGGTTTTTCCGGGTACGCCACCCAAAAGGGGGTGCGGACGGTTCAAGAGGTCCTCGAAGAGGCCCTCTTCCGGATCACCGGGCCGGTCGTGACGACCGTTGCCGGAAGGACGGACGCCGGGGTTCATGCGCGCGGCCAGGTCGTGAGCTTTGTAGCCACAGAGGATCTGGACGCAACCCGTACGGCCAGGTCTCTCAACAAGATGGTTCGAGACGAAATAGGGATATGGGGATGCACGAAGGTACCGGACGACTTCAACGCTCGATTCTCGGCGATCTCGCGCACCTACCGCTACCGCGTGGCGAACGTTCGGGTCCTTGATCCGATGATCCGCCACATGGTTTGGCACGTCGGCTACCAGCTCGACCTCGCTCCGATGAACGCAGCCGCCGGGCACTTCGTTGGTCTGCACGATTTCGCGTCGTTCTGCCGGCGGGCTGAGGGGCGGTCGACGGAACGCAACGTTCGGGGCGTCAACTGGGAGCGGGACCTCGAAGACGGCCATCTGGTATGTGAGATCACTGCGTCGTCGTTCTGTCGCCACATGGTGCGGTCGCTGGTGGCCCTGTGTGTCGAGGCAGGGCGAGGGAGGCTGGATCCCGACGCAGTCCCTGCCATCATCTCCGTTCGGGATCGCAATCAATCGTGCGGAGCAGCACCACCGCAAGGTCTCACCCTCTGGGAGGTGGAGTATTGAGTCCTCAACCCCCGAGTCCTGATGCCCGGCCCGAACTGGTTCTGTTCGATGCAGGCGGAACGCTGGTGCTCTTCGACCCCGACCGGTTCAATCGATTCCTGGCCGATTGGGATCTAGCGGCCGTGCAACCGGGGCGGCTCGCTGACGCCCACTTTCGGGCAATGTCGGACTACGCCGACCGGTTGGAGGCGGGCGAGGGTTCGGAGTTCCGCTGGTGGGTGCATCGCTTCTTTGAACTGGTCGGCGTTTCCCTCAACGCCGAGATGGCCGAGGCGTTTGGCAGTGGCAGGCATATGTGGAACCACCCCATCCCCGGGGCGCGGGAGACCGTTCTCGACTTGCTGGCGGGAGGGTATCGAGTGGCGGTTGTCTCCAATTCCGACGGGACCGTTGCCGAGGAGCTCGACCTGGCCGGCTTTGGCGGCTTGTTCGAGACCGTCATTGACTCAGCCACCGTCGGCATGTCGAAACCCGACCCTGCCATTTTTCATCTGGCTCTTGGGGAACTGGGTGTATCACCGGGTCGTACCTGGTACGTGGGCGACTCTCACTTTCACGATATCGGTGGTGCCCGAGCCGCCGGACTGGCCGCCGCGGTTCTGATCGACCCGCTTGGGGTTGGGCCCGCCGGGTCAACGGTCGGTGCGAAGGATCGCAGAGTTGTCCGGATTGCTCCCGACACGATCGCCCCCCGCCGAAGCCGGCTAGCTTGGCGGCCGTGATCAGCAACGATCTGTAACACGCGGTTCACAGGGACCGCGCCCGGCCGGTCCATGGTGAGCTGTGGATCCTGTGCCGGGTCTATGGCCTCTCGGCCAGTCGCGGACTGAGCGCGGCCGAATCGAATCCCTTGGCGATGAGCCATACCGCAAGAACCATCTCCTGCAGGCCCATCGGTACATACAGGATTGTGGACAACGTCGAGTTCGGATCTCCGGTCCATTCGAGTGAGAGACTCGCCCCGACGAATAGGGGGGATGCAATGAGACCCCAGAGTGACAGCCATCGAGGAACGATCCTCGACTGATACAGCAGGTGCTACAGCATCGCAGCACCAATGGCGAACACCGTTTGCCCAAGCGCATACGCCAGATCAACGGTCGACTGCAACACGACGCCACCGGTCTGGAAGTGGGAAGCATCCGGCGCTCCAGCGGCAAGGAACTCCCGGCTCAATGGCAGGAAGGCAAGCGTGGCGAGTACCGCGACGATGAACGTTGTACCTTCGGTGACTCTGGTGCCTACGTACCATCCGGCCAGCCCCCTCTCTAACTCCTGTATTGGCAACTCGTTTCAGGACCGGATGGATCATGAAGGCAACGCCGGCAACGGCGACGGCCATGGCCAGGTTCAGCAACGCCACCATGATCAGCCGGCTCTCGTTCGAGGCGGCGTTGGTGAGGATGCCGGGACCATCGACCAGGGTCCCCCGGGCACCCAGGGTCGAGACCGGCGCAACCGTCGCGATGGTGTACAGAACACCCACCCGAATCGCGACCTTTCTATCTGAGAACACCAGACTTCCTTACGTCGGCGCTGATGGCCGTTCGTGAGGCGGTGCTTCCATTGGAACAGATGAGGGCTCCTGTGCCAGGGCTAAAAGGCAGTACTTCCGGGGGAGAGGGCCTGCCGGCCCGTGATGAGCGCTCAATAGCAAACGGAATTGCGACTAGGACGGGTTCGTGCCTACCATATGGGCCGCTCCGGCATCCCGGGGTTCCTTTTTCGCGAGGTTCAGATGAGGCTGCAAAAGACGTTTTCGCCCAAAGCGGATGATATCCAGCGGGCATGGTTCGTGGTCGACGCCACCGACCTTCCGCTCGGTCGCCTCGCTTCTGAAATTGCCCAGATCCTGAAGGGCAAACACAAGCCGATCGTTGCACCTCACGTCGATACCGGTGACTTCATCATCGTGGTCAACGCCGAGAAGGTTGCCGTTACGTCTGATAAGAGTCAGGGCAAGATTTACTACCGGCACTCCGGCTACCCGGGCGGCCTGCGCGCTGAGAGCTTTGAGTCGTTGCGGGAGCGCCGACCGGAAGCCATCATCGAACGGGCGGTCCGCGGCATGCTGCCGAAGAACCGTCTGGGCCGGCAGATGCTCCGCAAGCTGAAGGTCCACGCCGGATCCGAACATCCCCATCGGGCTCAATCGCCCCAACCCCTCGAATTCAAGATCCGAAAGGTGGAGAAGCAATGACTGCCCCGCTCGTTCAGGCAACCGGTCGCCGCAAGGAGTCGGTGGCCCGTGTCCGCCTGTACGACGGAACCGGCAGTGTCGTTCTCAACGGTAAGTCGCTCGAGGGCTACTTCCCCGCAATGGCCCAGCGACTTCGTGCGCTCGAACCGCTCCGGGTTGCCTCTCTCGAGGGTCGTTACGACGTTCATGCCACCCTGCATGGCGGCGGCACCACCGGCCAATCGGATGCTCTTCGCCTTGGTATTGCCAGAGCCCTCATCACGATCGACCCCGAGCTTCGCCCGTTGCTCAAGCGCTCCGGCTTCTTGCGGCGTGACGCACGGCGGGTGGAACGTAAGAAGTACGGGCTCCGCAAAGCCCGCCGGGCGCCGCAGTACACCAAGCGCTAGGCATGCTTCCGGCAGAGGGCCGCAGACTCTTCGGGACCGATGGGATCCGTGGTCGCGCCAACGTCGAATTGACGGCCGACCTGGCCATGGCGGTCGGTCGGGCCGCCGGCGAATTCATTCCGGGCGGTCAGATGCTCGTTGGTCGAGATACGAGACGATCCGGCGAGATGCTCTCGAGTGCACTTCAGGCAGGCTTTCATTCGGTTGGTATCGATACGATCGATGTCGGTGTACTGCCTTCCGGTGGGATTGCTTTCCTCACTTCCGATACCCGCTCCGCGATGGGGGTCGTGGTTTCGGCCTCGCACAACCCGGCGGCGGACAACGGCATCAAGCTTCTCGGACGGAACGGATCGAAGCTCTCCGATGATGAGGAAGACCGGATCGAGCAGCGCATCCGGCGCGGACCGCCCTGGAAAGTTGCCATCGATGACGGCATCGGTACCGCCTTCAGGATGGCAGAAGCCGACGACCGTTATCTGGCGCACCTCAGGGAGTCGATGCCGTACACATTGCGGGGGATATCCATCGCCCTGGATTGTGCGAACGGGGCAGCCTACCGGACCGCGCCCGAGCTCTTCCGTCGGCTCAAAGCCGAGGTCGAGGTATTCGCGGCCGAGCCGGACGGGACCAACATCAACTCCGGGTGCGGTGCTACCCACCCGCGCTACCTGTCCGAACAAGCCAAAGGGCGGCTCGGGTTTGCTTTCGATGGTGACGCTGATCGCCTGATCGCGGTCGATGAGGACGGCGCCGTCGCCAACGGTGACGTGATCATGGCCGTTATCGCCCGGCACATGAAGGAAGCGGGCCGACTCAAGAACAACGTCGTTGTTTCGACCGTGATGGCCAATCTGGGATTCCGCCGGGCCATGGAGCGCCTCGAAATCGATGTCATCGAGACCCAGGTTGGGGACCGGTACGTGCTCGAGGCTATGCGCGAGCACAAGGCGATCCTCGGGGGCGAGCAATCCGGGCACGTCATTCTCGCTGATCGCGGCCAGCACCGGGGACGGACTGCTCACCGCGGTCCGGTTGCTCGAAGTCATGGCATCGAGCGGCAAGGAGCTCCGTGAGCTGCGGAAGGAAACCATCACCGAGTACCCGCAGGTGTTGCGCAACGTCCATGTCGCCGACAAGCACAAGCTCGAAGGTGCGGAGCTTCTCTGGGCGGCAGTGCGTGATGCCGAAGCCCGCCTCGACAAGACGACGGGCGCATCCTGGTGCGAGCGTCCGGCACCGAATCGCTGGTGCGAGTGATGGTTGAGGCTTCCTCCGGAACGGAAGCCGCCGCGATCGCCGACGAACTGGTTGAGATCAGTCGCGGTGAGCTTGGTGTCATCGTCGACGAGTAGCTGGGCGATCGGTGGCCGGATATGGGCCCGGGAAGATTCCCGGTAGGAATCATCCGCCGGGGCGCTAGTCTGCCCACAGACAAAGTGACCGGGAACGGACACAATCAGCAGCGCCCGGCCCTCGCGCTCCACAGGCGGTGAGGGTGACGAGGAAGAGGGAGTATCGAGTTTCGGCGGATGCCCTCTCGGCGACCACGGTCGTGACGGTGTGGAGCAAATCCCGGGGGTGACCCCGGTGCCAGAGGCCACATCGGAGTGGACGGGACCGAACGCGGACCCGTAGTTCCTTCCGGTCTCCACACGAAGCAAAGGAGACTGCCATGTGCGGCATAGTGGGTTACGTTGGTTCGCGCGACGCCCAGGACCTACTCGTTTCATCTCTGCGGCGACTCGAGTATCGAGGATACGACTCGGCGGGAATCGCGATCACGAACCACGGCCGTGTCGAGGTGCGTAAGGCGGCGGGGAAGATGCAGCGTCTCGACGATCTGCTGCGAGGATCAACCGATCACCGGAACCTCCGGCATTGGACACACCCGTTGGGCTACCCACGGGGTGCCGAACGATGTGAACGCTCACCCGCACACAGATGCGTCCGGTGAGTTCGTGCTCGTCCACAACGGGATCATTGAGAACTTCCTCCCGCTCAAGGAAGCCCTGATCGAAGAGGGTCACCAATTCCTGTCCGAGACCGATACCGAGGTGCTGGTGCACCTCGTTGCCGACGAGTACGACGGCGATCTCCTCGAAGCGGTTCGCCGGGCGATCGGACGAGCGAAGGGCGCATATGCGGTGGTCGTCATGAGCGCCCGTGAGCCGGGCCGGATTGTGGCGGCACGGATGATCAGCCCTCTGGTCGTTGGCTTCGGCGAAGGGGAGACGTTCCTGGCCTCCGACATCCCGGCCATCCTGCCCTACACCCGCTCCGTGCTGGTGATCGAACGACGGGGAGATGGTCGACATCACCGTGGACGGTGCCACGGTCCAGACGATCGACGGCAGACCCGTCGATCGGGCTCCCATGGAGGTCACCTGGGATCGCGGGCCAGGCCGAGAAGGGCGGATACCCGCACTTCATGCTCAAAGAAATCTACGAGCAGCCCGACGTCATCGAAGAGACGCTGCGAGGTCGTTTGCAGCCGGACGGCTCCGTAGTTCTCGAAGGAGTCGATTTCCCCGACGGGTTTGTGTCGAATCTCGAGAAGATCTGGATCACGGCGTGTGGGACGGCCTACCACGCCGGTTTGGTCGGCCGCGATGTGTTGGAGAAGGCGCTGCGGATCCCCATCGAGATCGATTACGCACACGAGTTGCGCTACCGGGATCCGTTGATTCATCCGGGGACCATGACCATCGCCATCAGTCAGTCGGGCGAGACGGCCGACACGCTGGCCGCCGCCCGTCTCGCAACCGACCTCGGGTCGCGGATGCTGGCCATCACCAACGTGGTGGGCAGCACCCTCAGCCGGGACGCCGGCAGACATCCTCTACACCCGGGCCGGTCCGGAGATCGCGGTGGCGTCCACCAAGGCCTACACGGCGATGTTGATCGGAACGTACCTGCTCGCGCTTCGTTTGGGCGTCGAGCGGGGGACTCTTGCCTCGCAACGAGCGGAAGACCTCGCCGCCGAGCTCCGTGCTCTGCCCGGCAAGGCAACCCGGGTGCTGGACATGGACGCCGACATCGCCGACATCGCCCGCCGGATTGCCGGAATCGACGACATCTACTTCATCGGGCGGGGCCTCGACTATGCCGTTGCGACCGAGGGCTCATTGAAGCTGAAGGAAATCTCCTACATGCACTCGGAGGCGATGCCCGCCGGGGAGCTGAAGCACGGGACGCTCGCCTTGATCACAGAAGGGACGCCGGTGGTCGTCGTGCTGACGCAGTCGCATCTCTACGACAAGACGATCTCCGGTTTGCAGGAAGTCAAGGCACGCGGGGCGCCAGCGTGGTGGCCGTCGCCTACGAAGACGACACAGAAGTCGCCAAGTACGCCGAACACGTGCTGCGCATTCCCCGCACCGCCGACTTCCTCAGCCCGGTCTTGTCGATCATCCCGCTCCAGTTGCTCGCCTACCACGTGGCCAAGGAACTGGGACACGATATCGATATGCCCCGCAATCTGGCGAAGAGCGTGACGGTGGAATAGCGCTGCCGGAGGCAGCCACTCCTACGATGGGGCCATGGCAGGCCGGCCGGTGCAACCGATGCCCAACGACGTGCGGGCAGAACTCGAGGAGCGAGACCTGCTCGACCTCTACGAGGAGCGCCCCTTCTACCAACGGAACGATTACCTCGCCTGGATTGGTCGGGCCGCAAAGCTGGAAACCCGGCGTAAACGGATCGAGCAGATGCTCGGCGAGTTGACTCAGGGTGGCGTATACATGGGCATGGATCATCCTCCGAGCCGGAAGCACTGAGGCCTTTCGGACGACGACGTCAAGGCTCTTGTGTCAACTTTGGTCCGTCGGGGATGTGCTCGTGAATCCGGTGTGAGTCGAGTGGGGAGCTTGTCCGTCCCCGGCGAACAGCGATGGGTCCAAGGAGGTAGCGTCACTCCATGCGGATCATTGGATTGGGCGTCGACCTGGCCGAGATCGATCGGGTTCAGGCTCTGCTCGAAAAATACGAACGTTTTCCTGAACGGGTGTTCACCGATCACGAACGCGCTTACGCCTCCCGGTTTTCCCACCCGGCCCGCCGCTACGCCGCCAGGTTTGCCGGCAAGGAGGCGGTCATGAAGAGCATGGGGACCGGGTGGCGGCGGATCCGCTGGCAGGACATCGAGATAACCGGCGGGGGCGCCCCCAGGGTCAATCTCTTCGGGACGGCCAGGGCGAGGGCCGATCAGCTTGGTGTGACCGAGGTGCTCGTCACCATCACCCACACAGATGTAACGGCGATGGTGTTCGCCATCGCCGTCGGCGAGCACGACGCGTAGCAGAGGTTGCAGCTCGCAGACTACGCAGCTGCGTCCCTTTTCCTACTTCTCGGCGATCAACACCAGCTTGCGTGAACCCAGTTGAAACTCAACGTCGGTGGTCGGGTCGACGCCCCGGACTTTGGAGAACCCAGCTCCTGTGACGAGTCTGGCCAGCTCCGCATAGGTGTACAGCCGGATGGAAGCGTGCTTGACGGTCTGGTTGCCATCAACGATGAGCGTCCAGGTTCCCTCAATGTGGCCGGTGGTGTGGTCCCACCGGTTCTCCGTGAGCGTGAACCCGTTGCCGGCTTGTTCCCACCCGCGAACCTGGAAATGCGGCAGCACCGTCTCCACGACGTGATTTTCGAGGATCAAACGTCCACCCGGTTTCAGAACGCGGGCCGTTGCCTCCAGGAATGAGGCATTGCCCGCCTCGTCGAAGTACCCGAAGCTGCCCCACCAGCAGACCACTGCGTCAAACGTGCCGTCCCACGGCAGGTCACGCATATCCCGCTGTTCCCAGTTGATGTCGAGACCGGCCGCCGTGGCAGCCTCCGTTGCGAGGTCAAGCAGGGCTGGTGACCGGTCGACACCGGTCACCCGGTAGCCGCGGCCCGCCAGTTGACGAGCAATCCGTCCCTCACCGCAGGGAACGTCGAGAACGCTGCTGCCCGGCTCGAGGGCAAGAAGCCGTTCGATACTGTCGGCTTGTGCGGTGCTCTCCTCGTCGGTCCAGAAGGAAGCGTGGATGTCGACCCAATCACCCCTGAAGAAGTCTTCCCACCACTCCATGGGATCAAACTAGTCCTCAGTCCTTGGGCCGGGCCGCCGGGCCATCGGATCGAGAGAATCGAAACCGGGGGGCTTCCGCAAGTAGCATTCCTGCAGTGATCGCCCCATGAAACCCGTCATCACACCAGAGGAATCGCGCGGCTAGACGCAACTGCTGCTGATCCGGTCGAGACGCTGATGGAGCGGGCCGGGCTGGCAGTGGCGCTGGCCGCGGTTTCGATGGGCGCCTCCTACGGTTCGCGGGTCGTGGTGCTGGCCGGGCCCGGCAACAACGGAGGAGACGGCTACGTTGCCGCCCGGTATCTCAAAGAGCGGGGGATCGCTGTCGAGGTCCACGCCCTGGCACCTCCGCAATCGAGGGTTGCGATCCGGGCACATAGATCGGCGGTCGGGGGCCGGCGTGAGGGTGCAAAAGCATCGAGGGCGCGGCGGGGGCCGACTCTGGTGATCGATGCCGTCTTTGGTGCCGGTTTTCGAGGTGTCCTGTCCCCGAGTCCCTGGTTCCGCTGGACGCCAGACGGTGCACCGGTGCTGGCGGTCGATATCCCAGCGGACTGGATGCGACCACCGGCCAGGCCACCGGTCCGGCGTTCGAGCCGATCACACCGTCACCTTCCACGCCCTGAAGGTCGGCCACCTGATCGGTCGCGGGCCCGAATTGTGCGGCCGAATCGAAATCGCCGACATCGGCCTGGTCGGGGGAGTGGGCGAGTTCCTTCTGTGTGAAGAAGCCGATGCTCGCCGACCCGGCCGCGAACCATCCACGCTCATAAGTGGTCGAGCGGTTCTGTCGTTGTTGTCGGCGGCTCGGCCGGGCTGAGCGGGGCCGCTCATCTCGCCGGCTCGCAGCGCCCTGGTCGGCGGGGCCGGTGCAGTCACGATTGCCTGTCCCGTCGCTCTCCAACCGATCTAGCCGGTATGGCCGCGGAAATCATGACCGCCGGCATCGGCACCGGCACCCGGTTCGCTCCCGACGATGTGCCGGCCGTTCTGGAGGCTGCCTCCCGCTACGACGTGATCGCAGTCGGCCCGGGCTTGGGATCGGGCCAGGAGGGCCTGGTTGCCGGGCTCATGGAAGCTTGGGAGGGTCCGCTGATCATCGACGCCGACGGTCTCAACGCCATCGAGGGACCTGAAGCCTTGGCCAGGAGATCTTCCCCGACCCTCATCACTCCCCATGCGGGCGAATTTCACCGGCTCACCGGGTCGGGACGCGACGTATCAGAACGCCCGGGAACTGGCCGCTCAGACCGGTGCGGTGGTGCTCCTGAAAGGATCGCCGACCTTCGTGGCCGGTGAGCAACTGTGGGCGATAGCCAGCGGCGGCCCGGAACTCGCAACGATCGGTACCGGCGACGTACTCACCGGACTCGCCGCCGCTCTGTGGGCGCGCGGCCTCGAGCCCGAAGACTGCAGGCAGGTCGGCTGCCTACTGGCATGGCCGGGCGGGTGCCGCCCTGGCGCGCCGCGCCACGGTTACGGCCGATACTCTGGCAATCGAGATCGGGAGATTCGCATGGTGAGACCATCCTGGGTTGAGATCGACCTCGACGCGATTAGCGCACAACGTTCGATTGTTGGCCGGTATCGCCGCTCCTGCCCGGCTCTGTGCGGTGGTCAAGGCCGATGCCTACGGGCACGGAGATGTCCCGGTCGCTGAAGCTGCCCTCGAGGCGGGAGCACCCATGCTGGCCGTGGCTTTGGTCGAGGAGGCGATCCGGCTGCGGGAGGCAGGGATCGAAGCACCAATTCTCCTCCTGTCTGAGCCGCCGGACCGGTCGGCAGGGGAGGTGATCACTTGGGATCTCATCCCCACCGTGTATACGTCCGGATTCGTCAAGGCACTGAGCGAGGCAGCCCGCCAACCGTTGGCCACCCATTTGAAGGTGGACACGGGAATGCATCGGGTAGGGGCGACGATCGCCGATGCCAAGGACCTCGTGGCAGCCATCGTGGCCGATCCGCATTTGCAGCTCGACGGCGTTTGGACCCACTTCGCCGTGGCCGAGGACGACGTCTCGTTCACCAGGAAGCAGCTGGAAACCTTCAATGGTTTCGTTGAACAACTCCACAAGGTTGGCGTTGACGTTCCGATTCGTCACGCAGCCAACACGGCCGCAACACTGCTCTACCCCGAAGCGTGCCTCGATCTTGTACGTGTGGGAATTGGCATCTACGGACAACGTCCGGCTCCCGGCATGGTCCCCGAACTCGACCTGCGACCTGCCATGCGAGTGGTTTCCCACGTCTCCATGGTGCGGCGCCTCCCGGCCGGAAGCCGGCCATCGTACGGGCGTCGCAAAGCTCTCCCGGCGGACGCACATGTCGCAACGGTGCCGGTCGGGTACGCCGACGGCCTCCCGCGGGCACTCGGCGCACTCGGCGGTGATGTCCTGATCAGGGGTAAACGTCACCCTCTGGCGGGCACCGTCACCATGGACCAGGTGATGGTCGATGTCGGCGACGATCCGGTCGAGGTAGGCGACGAAGTGGTGCTTGCTTGGTTCGCAGGGGAGCCGAAACCGTGACCGCCGACCAATGGGCCGAGCATCTCGACACCATCTCCTACGAGATTGTCTGTCAGATCGGCCCACGGCTCCCGCGACGGTACCTGCCGTGACGATCACCTCGATCCCGGGAATCGAGGTCGGCCATTGGACCGATCCGGTCGCCATGACCGGTTGCACCGTCGTCATCTTCCCGGAACCGAACGTCGCCGCAATCGAGATTCGAGGGGCGGCTCCCGGCACCCGAGAGACTGCTCTCCTGGCGCCCGGCATGCGCGTAGAGACGATTCAGGCGATCCTCTTGACCGGTGGGAGCGCTTTCGGGTCTGGCAGCCGCCGACGGCGTAGTCGCTGAAATGGAAGCCGCCGGTCGGGGACATCCGACACCCGTCGGGCCGGTTCCGATCGTTCCGGCGGCGGTCATCTTCGATCTGTTTGTCGGGGATCCCTCCGTCAGACCGGGGCCCGCCGAGGGAGCGGCTGCGGTGCGAGCTGCATCGAGCGACCCGGTTCCGATGGGCAGTATCGGTGCCGGCACGGGCGCCATCGTTGGTGGATGGCGGGGTCCTGGGGAGATCAGCAAAGGGGGACTGGGGTCCGCCGCCAGTGGAAGTCGACGGGGCCCTGGTTGGTGCGCTGGCCGTGGTCAATGCCGTAGGAGACGTCTTCACTTTGGAAGGAGAAGCCCCTGACGGGAGGTTCCCTCATTCCCGGACCACCGGCTCTGCTGCCGGATCCCGCCACCAACACCACCCTGGTGGTCGTCGCTACCAACGCCCGACTCGTCCGCAACGACCTGCTCCGGGTCGCGGTACGAGCCCAGGACGCTCTGGCCGTTTGCCTCCGTCCCGGTCACACTCGATATGATGGCGATGCCGCTTTTGCAGTCTCCTGCGGCGACGTGGTAGCTTCGGTCGATCTCATCGGCGAAGCTGCATTTGTCGCAACGGGTCGTGCCATCGAGGCAGCGTTGCAGGAGGCGGCAGGTTCGGACTCCGGGTAAGAGAATGTCAGAAACAACAGCGGCTCGAGAACTCAAGGTTTTGGCCGGCCAGGCCGCGACCTGCACGGCGTGCGGGCTGGCCGCGACTCGCACCAATGTCGTCTTTGGAGACGGGAGCGCCAACGCCGGCGTGATGTTTGTCGGTGAGGGGCCCGGCCGCAACGAAGACCTCGAGGGAATCCCGTTCGTTGGCGCGGCGGGCCGACTCCTCAACCGACTCCTGGCCGAGATCGGATTGGAGCGATCCGATGTGTACATCGCCAATGTTGTCAAGTGCCGTCCACCCGGCAACCGTGATCCCCGACCGGATGAGATAGCCGCATGCAAGGACTATCTCGCCGGCCAGATTCGACTGATCGACCCGGCCGTGGTCGTGACGCTCGGCAACTTCGCGACCAAGCTGCTGCTCAAAGAGGAGCGGGGAATCACCCGGCTTCGGGGAGGGGCCTATCCGTGGTGGAACCGCACGGTGATACCTACCTTTCATCCGGCGGCCGCGCTACGGGGTTCAGCCTCCATTCTCGCCTCGATGCAGGAGGACTTTGCTCTGGTGAAAGCCACCCTGGAAGAGTCGCGCCGGATCGTCATTGGTGTCCCCGTCCGGGTCGGTCCCGGACGATGCTTCTGAGCAACTGGGGCTTTTCAGATGACGATCGAACTACGCTCGACCAGCGAGGTCGAGACCCGTGCGATCGGTCGCCGTCTCGCCAGTTTCTTGGGGCCCGGTGACATCCTGCTCCTGGCCGGCGAGCTGGGGGCGGGCAAGACGGCCTTTGCCGGCGGGTTGGCCGAGGGGCTCGGTATCGAAGAGCCGGTGATCAGTCCCAGCTTCATGCTGGTACGCCGCTATGCGGGTGGGTTCACGCCCCTCACCCATGCCGACGTCTACCGGGTCGAATCGCTCAACGAACTGGATGATCTCGACCTCTTCGAGGCATCACGCGATGGGGTGCTCATTGTCGAGTGGGGCAATTCCGTGGTTTCGGCCATGCCGGTCGATCACCTGAGCGTTGAAATCGAGGTCGCCGGACCCAACGAGCGGGTCCTGCGACTCGTGCCGCACGGAGCCTGGCTGACCCGTTCCCTGAAGGAGATAGTCGAATGAGGCTGCTGGCCATCGAGACCGCCACCCCGGCCAGTCTCATTGCTTGTAGTTTAATGTAAGAACTACCACGGAGCAGGCAGCAGGGTATCAGTAATACCCGATGGTACGAGCTGCATCCCAGAGAAACAGGTCTCTGGCTAAATCCCCCCTAAAACTCCTTTCTAAAGCCCTTTAATAATACCCTATGCCCCTATTTCTTAACATGTCGAAAAAAGCCATACAGATTGATGCAAAAGATAACGTGGCTACCACCACGAGCATCGTTGAGGCTGGGGAAAAATTCGAGGTACTTAGCCCCAATGGGGAGGTATTACTCAAGACGTAAACCAGTCGAGAGGATAATCTTCGGACACAAGATAGCCTTGAAGGAGCTTAATACTAGACTGAACCTATCATCAAGTATGGAGAGGTCATCGGCGTCGCGTCCAAGCCCATCAAGGTCGGTGAATGGGTTCACACTCATAACGTCAACAGCGCACGCATGCACACAGCCGGTGAAGAGGTAAGGGGATAACCTCATGACACAGTTCTACGGATACGAGAGACCAGATGGCACAATAGGTGTAAGAAACCACCTACTGGTATTGCTCCAATGGACTGCAGCTATGAGCCAGCCAAGAAGATAGCTGAACAGGTAGAGGGCGCAGTAGCGATTACCCAGACCTATGGGTGTAGAAACGACCGTATGCTGGTTCACAATCTAGCTGGTACAGCATTGAACCCTAATGTAGCTGGTGTGCTCATAGTTGGGTTGGGCTGTGAGACCCTAACAGGTGATATCCTCATGGAGAAGATCGAGCCCAGCGGCAAACCAGTGTACAACCTCACAATCCAAGAAGAAGGAGGAACCCTCAAGACCCACGAGAAGGGTGTACGAATACTCCAGAATATGAAACAGGAAATCAACGATGCTGGAACGCGAATCATTCCCCCTAAGCAAACTAACACTCGCAGTAGAGTGCGGGGGAAGCGACGCCACAAGCGGACTCGCAGCTAACCCAGCGGTTGGGGCAGCGGCAGACATGCTCATCGAGGAGGGGGGAACCGTGATGTTCGGTGAGACACAGGAGATGTGTGGCACCCAGCATCTTCTCGCCCAGAGGGCGGTCAACAAAGAGACTAGCTGACGCTATCTATGATATCATCGAGAACCAGGAGGCTCGACAGAAAGCCATGGGTGTCAGCAGCAGGTGGATGAGCAAGGGCAACATCGATGGAGGATTAACTACCATCGAGGAGAAAAGCCTCGGCGCTGTTGTCAAGGGAGGCACCAAGCCCATACAAGGAGTGCTCTACAATAACTGGGAGAGATTCGATATACCCACAAAACCCGGACTATACCTGATGGATGGACCGGGCTGGGATGTGCCAAGCGTAACCCACATGGTCGCTGCAGGAGCTCAGATAGTCTGCTTCACCAGTGGAAGAGGCAGCACAACTGGGCACGCAATAGCTCCAGTCATCAAGATCACCGGAAACCCAGCGACCTTTGAGAATATGCCTGATAACATGGATATCAACGCGGGGACCATACTGGATGGCAGCGAGAGCCTCAACAGCGTAGGCAAACGGATCTACGATATGATCGTCCAGACCGCGAACGGGAGACAGACCAAGGCAGAAGCCCTAGGCTACAAGGACTATATCGTCTTCAAGCGTAGCAGAGAAGCCGAGCACCTGCTAGGTCACTGCTAAACCCTTTTTTCTTGATAGACCTATTGGCTGGGTATTGGCTTGTTTTGGACTCAGTATTGGCTCATTGTTGGTATAGAACCAAATTATAACCCCTTTCAAGAAAATAGGCGTTTTTTGAGCTTATTATACAAGGGTATAAATCGCTGCGTAGTAACCTTAGCACCATGACTCCCACTTTTGTAGTAACCGCACTACTCGTCGCACTCGGATCAGGTTTTCTGGGAGCACTTCTTGGACTAGGCGGTGGAGTAATCATGGTTCCCCTGCTGGTATTCGTGCTGGATATCCCGATCCACATCGCCGCTGGTGCAAGCATAGTAGCAGTCGTGGCTACAAGCAGTGTCTCAGCAAGTGTCTATGTCCGCGATGAGATAACCAACATGAGACTAGGCATGTTCCTTGAGATGGCGACTACCCTCGGCGCCGTTACTGGCGCAAGCATAATGGTGGGAATCAGTGAATCAATTCTTGAGACAATCTTTGGATTAAGCCTACTATACGCTGCTTTGGTCATGTGGCTCCAGATGAGAAGCACAGGACGCAGCTGGGTTCCCCGTGAAGAACGATTGGCTAGCAAACAAGCTCAATCTGGGTGCAAGCTACTATGACACAGCCAGAGCCGAGACCATAAACTATGGAGTAGGCAGATCCCTTCCAACCTTCTTAATCAGCTACATCGCTGGAATAGTCTCTGGGTTGCTGGGTATCGGTGGGGGCGGGATCAAGGTTCCCGCGATGAACGTGGTGAGCAGCGTACCCATGAAAGCAGCCGTAGCTACGAGCAACTTCATGATCGGCGTTACCGCAGCAGCCAGCGCCCTCGTTTATATCAAGAACGGTTTCTGCGATGGTTTTGTCACTGCCCCAGTTGTTCTGGGTACCCTAGCGGGGAGCTTCATAGGGGCATTAGTTGCTATCCGTGTTCGAGGGGTCATCTTGAAGAAGATCTTCATTGTGATCCTTTTGATTCTAGGTGTCAGGATGTTGGTCTCGGGGGCTGGGTTATTTTGAATGTGATACGGCTTGAGCTATTCGTATCAAACATCCTGCGGATAGGAGTCGTTCTCAGCGGCATTTTAATTGTGATCGGTCTGGGTTTATTCCTCTGGACAGGGGATAATAGCTGCCCCTTTGGCGTATCTTCACTGGATTGGATGATCTGGGGAGCGCCCTTCTTTCAGCCAAGTCATATTATATTCTTAGGCTTCGTTGTCCTTGTGCTGACTCCGCTATGTAGAGTCGGTGCGAGCGTTATCGCTTATGTCTATGAGCGTGATTGGACGTTTGCAGCTATAACGGGCTTTGTGCTCGTTGTCCTGATGGCTGGAATGGTTCTTGGACTAGGCTAAAACAATTAAAAAATAAATAAACTGAGATTACATCTCAGCGAGAACGACATCATCGTACTCTTTTTCAATCAGATACTTGTGACGTAGCTCCTCAGTGGCGAAGTTGTTGAACATCTTCCCCATTTCAGTGTCCTTGAACTTTCGTGCTACTTGAACATAGAAGTCATGAGTTGCCTTCTCTCTCTGAGCTGCGAATATCAGTATCTGGGGATAATCTGCCTTTGGGTCAAGGGGTACCTTGACCAACTGATCTGTGATCTTCAGATCAGGAATGTCCTCCTTTAGTGTCCTCATCTTGAGGCTCTTGGGGTCTTCAAGACCCTTGAGGAAGTACTCCCTGTGGCGTCTTCTCATCCTCAGCGATCTCAGTAAGCAGCTTCTTTGCTCCCGGATATTTAGCCTTCATTGGCGGTCTTGGTGTATAATGTATAGCTCTCTAGCTCCATCTCTGCACCCATCTCTAGGGCTTTCTCGATGGTCCAGTTCTCGATATCCATAATTATCAATGAACATCTACTAGCGGAGCCATATAAAACTGACTCAACTCTAGAAAAGACGTATAAGCAACTAGCAAGCCAAGGTAGCGTATGAAACCCACGGGAAGCGTCAACATAGAGATCATAGCGACGGGGGATGAGCTAATCTATGGGCGAATTCTGGACACCAACAGCCACTGGATAGCAAAGAGAGTAGCAGAGATGGGCGCAAGGCTCCGCAGAGTAACCATGATAGGTGATGAACCCGAATTAATCGCCTCGACCCTCAACGAGGCTCTTGCTACGTGATGCACACTTCATAATCCTAACCGGTGGGCTTGGACCCAGCGAAGACGATCTAACAGTGGACAGCATCGGGATGGCTCTTGGACAAGAATCAATCATCGATGAGGAAGGCGCAGCCAAGATCGAGGCAGTCTACAGGAAACGTGGGATAACCGACTCAGCTCAGATAAACCGTGGACGCAGGATGGCAAGAGTACTCGAAGGAAGCAAGCCGATCCAGAACCCTGTGGGGTTCGCTGTTGGTATGGCTGTTGATGTCGGCGGGAAGACTGTCTGCACTCTTCCCGGTGTACCAGCTGAGATGAAGGGGATGTTTGACGCCCATGTGGCCCCCATGATCGAGTCAGAGTCAACCAGTGTATTCCTGGCAAAGACATATAACATCAGCATGATCTGGAAAGACTTCTTCCCCCTGTACAGGCAGATGCAGATAGACTATCCTGATATCTACATCAAGAACGCAGCTACGCCACCTGTTGAGGGTGAAGACAGGGAAAAGATGCATACCATCAAGGTTGACTTTGTCCTGGAGGCCGCGACCCATGAGGAGGCAGTCGAAGAAGATGGCTGAATTCCTAGCGGACTACTATAAGCGGATCGATGAGTGTTGGCGGCGGAGAATGGATCTAATCAACGACTAGTTAAGCAAATTATATTAAGCCTCAACGCTCTTATACCGGAGTGAGAGAATGAGCATATGTGGAGACTTCTTAGATCTAGGTGCCATCAATGGCTACACCATGACGAACCTCTACGAGGCAGTCTGGTCACGCTGTGAGCAGCCGGTGAGGTGCCTAATACCGTTATTTTGAATCACCCTGAGAGTCCTTTCGTGAACATCGGGTATCATCAGTTGATGGATAAGGAGATCAATGTTGAGTACGCCAAAAAACAGGGATTTAGCCTTGTTAGGACGCACCATCGGGGGTGGCGCAATACTGGATGGTCCATGGGAGCAGGACTATTTCGTTATAGTCAACCGCGCTAGTCCTGAGTGCCCCAAGAGTATCCCGGAGTTCTACGCGACCTTCATGAAGCCCCCGACTATATGCGTTGAAGAAGCTTGGATTGGAGGCATCAATCCGTCAGCCCAACGATATACTTGTGGATGGTAAGAAGATCAGCGGTAACGGCGCAATAGGCATCGAGAAGGCAAATGTTCTTAGCCGGTGACCTGTTGCTGGATGCCCCTACGCATCTTATGTCAGAGATAATCAATGCGCCCAGCGAGAAATTCAAGGATAAACTCGCCACATCCATGTCTGAGTGGATCACCAGTATCAGAGTCCCAGACCGGTGAAGAGACTCCGCGTGAATATGTTAAACAGCTAATAGTAGAGGGCTTCAAGGAGGAACTCGGAATCGAGCTGGAGCCGGGGGAGATGACTCAAATGAGAAAAAGACCCTTAAGAGGCTCGTTGAGGAGCGGAAGACAGAGGAATGGATATTCAGCAAGGACAATGATATGTTGATGAAGACCAAACAGAGAGTCAGTTGGAACCAAAGGTCCATGGTGGCTTGGTGGTCTCTGAGTCTGTTCACAAGGCTGGCAAGATGATTCAGGATACTACTAGTTTCAAACGAGAAGATCTATCGAGAACATCAGCATCAGCGGAGACTTCTTCACACAACCCTACACTGGAGCCATAGAGAAACTAGAGATAGCCCTCAAAGGAGCACCCTTAGAGAAAGAGGCGTTGTCTGCTAGGATGAAGGAAGCCTATGGGTCCATTGGATTGATGGTTTTGGGAGCCACACAGAAAGACTTCGTTGAGGCTATCTTGAAGGCGAAGTACGAGACTGGTTAGGCTTCTTCTCTAACCACTTTCTCGCCGAGTTCATTGAACTCTTTCTCACCCTTGAAGTAGGCTTCTAAAGCTGCAGGTAACTCGGCTAGGTGTAGGCTCACCTGTTCCCAGTATCCCTGTCACGGATGGTCAGGATGTCTTCGTCCTTTGTGGCTGTAATCCACAGCCACAGCCAGAGGGTACACCGATCTCATCCACACGTGCATACCTTCTACCGATGCTTCCACCTGTATCATAGACGACCCAGAAACCCTTCTTCAGAAGAAGGTCTCTTACCTCATCCGCTTTCTCCTCGATACCATCCTTGGTTACAAGTGGGAATACCGCTACCTGATATGGTGCAAGCGTCCTTGGGAAGTGGAATATGTTGCGCTTTTCAGCCTCTCTTTCGCTCATAACTGTTCTCCATCACGATGTAGACCAGCCGATCTAAGCCCATAGCTTGGCTCCACCACATGAGGAACAAACCTTGTGCCATCCTCCCTGAGAACATCCATGTTCTGACCTGAAGCCTCCTGATGGTTTCTTGAGATCAAAGTCCGTCCTGTATGCGCAGCCAGATACCTCTGTCCATCCCCAAGTATCCAGTTTGACCTCATGATCATAGGTCTGGGCGCTGTAATGGGCTCGTTCATCAGGTAGATGCGCCCTGAACCTCTGATGCTCCTCTGGGTACGCCCAGTGCTGACATGAATTTCTGGCTCAGACCCATGAAGTATCCCTGCCACTCAGTAAGAATCAAGCCCTGCTTCACTGCCTCCATCGACTGCTGAGCATCTTGGGCTCCTTTACATCCTGGGCCTCCATCTCCTCGGTATAGAAACGGATCACTGTATCCTTGACCTCATCATACCATGGGCAAGCCGGGTCCTCTGGGTCAAAGAACAACTCAAGCTCCATTATCGTGAACTCTCTGAGCCTCAGCATACCCCTTCGTGGGCTGATCTCGTTTCGGGCGACCTTACTGCTCTGAACCAGTGCAAAGGGCAGCTTCTCACGGGCGTGTATAATAGCCCCGTTTATAGTTGATGAACATCGGCTTGGGCTGTCTCTGGTCTTAGGTAGCCTATCTCTCCTCCGGTTGCTCCTATCTCGGTCTTGAACATGGTGAGGAAGAGCTCGGGTTCCTTGAGTTCTCCGCCGCAGCGTGGGCACTTTATCTTGTTTTCCACCATCATGCGTTTGATGGCTTCTCCTCCCATGGCTTCCACGTTCTCCATGCCCAGTCTTGTCCTCTATCAGGTGGTCTGCCCTGAAGCTGTTACCACACTGACTGCACTCAGCCGAGTACTCCTTAAAGTTCTCAAGGTGCCCAGATGCCTCAAAGACCCTCTGCTGGATTAATCACAGGAGCCTCAAGTTCTTGGAATCCCTGCCTGCGAACAAAGTATTCTTTCCAGAGCTGCTCGATGTTTCGTTTGAGCTTGGTTCCCAGAGTCACCATATCCATGAATCCACTCATGCCGCCATATATCTCGAAGCTTGGCCAGAAGAAGCCCCTTCGTTTCGCTATCTCTGCGATAGTATCGTATTTGGTCTTTGGAGCCATGGTTATCAGAACCATGGATGTTGAAACAAGTTATAAAAAGTTGGGGATTATTCGATGATTGGCCTGAACTTGTACCCGTAATGGATGATGCCATCATTGCCATCTTCCTTGACTTTACGGAACACAGCCTCAACCTTCAAACCAGCACATACCTCCTCAGGGGTTATATCAACCACCTGACTGAGCAACTTGCAGCCATCCTCAAGCTCGATCAACGCGACCACATAGGGCGCATATTTCTCGAACCCGATTGGGGCGCTGCTGATCACGGTCCATGTGATTACCTCTCCCCGTTCATGCAGCTTGTATTCCTTGAAATCGGTTGCAGCCACACTTGCATATTGGTCTGGCTGGGAAATACTTTGCTCCACAAGCGCAGCACTCCTCACCTTGAAGTCTGTATCGTGGAACCTCGTTTCTCCAGTATCTTGGGACGCTCATTTACCTACCCTCCTCAGTACGTTTACAGCGCAAATCGATGCCATTCCACCCATATTCTGGGCAACACCGATCTTTGCGTCCTCAACCTGATGGTCTCCCGCGTCTCCGCGCAGCTGCAAAGCTATCTCTGCCAGCTGATAGATGCCTGTCGCGCCTAGTGGGTTTCCCCTTGCCTTCAATCCACCAAAGGTGTTTACAGGGATCTTTCCATCCTTATCCACCTCACGCATGATTACCAGCTTGGCTCCCTCACCAGTCTTGGCAAGTCCAAGTCCCTCGATCCCGAGGACACCGTTTATGGTGAAGTCATCCTGCACCTCGGCAAGGTTTACATCTTTTGCCTTGATTCCAGCCATCTTGTATGCTTTCTCTGCTGCTGTCTTTATCGCACTCATTTCCAGTGGGTCTGGTCTCTGGGCGATGCTGGTGTAATCAGTGCTTATCGCAGTCCCAGCAACCTCAACCCCGTCATTGTCTGCTGGAACGAGTACAATAGCAGCTGCTCCATCCCCGATGCCTGAGCACTCCATCATGTGAATTGGATCAGCCTCCATCGGGCTTGCCATGGCTCTCTCGATGCTCATCTTGAATGGATACTGTGCGTGTTTGCAGCCAACCGCATGATCATGGCTCTTTACAGCCATCATACCGATCTCCTCGGTGAGGCGTAAAGATCCATGTAGAGCCTGTGAATCATCGCCGCTATACCCGTCTTTGTCACACCTGTGTATGAGGTATATTCCTGCTCCTCAGCCATGGCCAGGCTCGTGGTTACAACCTCGGGCAGAATGTCACTCATCTTCTCAACACCAGTAACCAGCACAGCGTCACTGTATCCACTGGCAACTGCTTGAACTGCCTCATGGAAAGCTACACCTCCACTAGCTGAGCCTGCCTCAATTCTGGTTGCTGGAAGACCGGGTTTTCCCAAGCGTATCCGTCATTATGGCTGCAAGGTTAAGCTGATCCTGCATCAATGCTGCGCTCATGTTACTGACATAGACCTTGTCTAGTTCATCGACTCCAGAGTCTTTTATTGCCTTCAATGATGGCTTCAGCGAACAAGTCCTGAATAGATCGATCCCAGTACTCCTTGAATTTTGATTAAACCGACTCCGGCTATCTTTACTTTTCTCATTGGATAATCTGCCCCCTGTGTCTCAGATACGTGGAGTAATCCACGTACTTCTTATGGTCGATAAAGCTGGCAACCTTCGGTCCCTCACGTTTATCCAGTGATAGCGTCCTGTACTGTGAATATGAATGCATCACTTCCACTACCTGAGCCATAGCTGACCGCGAAGATCTTGTCCTCAGGCTCAGCCACATCCAGAGTAGCTGCTAAGCCAACAGGTGTGCTACCAGCATAGGTGTTACCAATTTTGGGTGATACCAGACCGGGCTCTAATCTGATCCATTGAGAAGCCCAGCATCCTAGCCGCGTTTATTGGGAACTTTGCGTTTGGCTGATGGAAGACCGCCCACTTGAAGTCCTCTGGTTTGTAACCAGTCTCCTCGAGGAGTGCTTTACCCGCTCCCGTAATGTGTTTGAAGTAAGCTGGCTCTCCTGTGAACCTGTTTCCGTGGCGGGGATACATTTCCTTGGCTCTTCTCCAGAAGTCTGGTGTATCCGTGACGAAGCTGTATGATGCCTCAAGATATGCGATTGTCTCGGCGCTTCTCTCAGCGAAGATATAGGCTGCTCCACCACATGCTGCGGTGTACTCCAACGCATCATTGTGGTTTTCCCTGCGCAGTATCAGCACCAATAGCCATCGCAGTACTTTTGCATGCCACTACCCACCAAGCCAATACATGTCTGCATAGCCTCGGTTCCAGCCTTGCAAGCGAACTCATAGTCTGCTGTAGAGACAGCTTGGGGTTGCGCCTATTACCTCTGCTACTATGGTTCCGCTTGGCTTCACAGCGTATGGCTTGGATTCGGTTCCAACATATACTGCGCCGATCTCGCTGGGATTGATCTTTGCTCGTCGTACTGCTTGTTTCGCTGCCTCAACACTGATAGTGATGGTGTCTTCGTCTAATGGCGACGACGCTTTTCTCCTCAACAGGGGCTCCGAATCCTCCCCAGACTCGGTTGATCTCTGAGGCTTGCAGTCGGTACATTGGCACGTATGCGCCGTAGCCTATGATCCCAACTTGTCTTACAGTCTTCAAATTGATCATCCTATGAATTTATCGAAAAGACTGCAAGGATGGTATTTAAGATACTCGACATCTAGCGTAGCCAGTGACGACAAAAGACGACTAAATTAGCCTAAGTAGATGTCTCTAATTGCTTTCAGGGACTTGAGGTAGCCTTTAAGACTATAGGGTGGCTCGAAGTTCTGTACATACTGTTTCCAGTCATCACCACTACCTCAATTTCATCAGCGTCCAACAGGACCAATCCCTCGCTTACTGAACTCAGAGCGATATGAGGATATTTTCAGTCTGGATCATATCCCATCAACCAACTGCATACCGCGTCAACCGAGACAACGTTACGCCCAGCTAAAACAAGATTCATGCAAACCGGGTTCCCATACCACTGGTCCATTGCCCTCCATGCAGTTGATCCCATCCACAATCACCAAGTCGTTCCTTATGGTCTCGGCTAGAAACGGCAGATATCTCATCGAGGTGTTTGTGGAGTTTTCCCTTCTGTTTTCTCTGGAATACCCGTAGAGATTCTTGATCCCTAAGTGTGACCAGGGTATGGGCACATGTCTTGATCTTGGGCAAATTGATGAAATAGTCAGCATCCAACACTGTCGTGGCAGCCTCAGTACCGTATCAGCTACCTCGTATTCATGGTAGTCATCGTGGCTGAGGTTCAGAAAGTCCACGCCCCACTCATCAAGAAGCCTCATTAAACCGGATTTCTCCATCCGGCTCTCAGCAGAACCCGATATATTATCAGACTCAACGATCACCAAATCGTTGCCATTCTCACGAACAATATCCACAACAGCCTTGATGACCCGGAAATCAGTCAATACAATTCCCTCCGGGTTCTTCGCGTTACACACATTGGGCTTTATCACAACGCGATTACTCGGGTCCAATCTGCAGACCCACCTATGAGATCAACGCTCTCTCTCACAGCGTTCTCAATATCAACTGCCTCAACGAGCGAGACCTTCTCCAACTTATTTCACTGCTCCATTTGCCTTGAGACTTGCTCTATGGTCTGCAAGCATATTGATCTCGTCATCTATGGTGATCATTGGGGAGACAGCTTTCTCCTTTAACTGAGCTGATAGAAATGTTGTACTGGTTCTTGAAGCTGGGATGTTTAAACCGGACGAGGTCAAGGTACCATTTGACGCCCTTGTCTTTCAATCTATGGTGGTCTCACTATCGATGGTCGCCTCAAGCTTGAATGGGTTCATCATCAAATCCGTGTACAGCCTTCCCCTCTCACCGTTTACAGAGACACTGAACCTCGGTCTAAGCTTGGTCCAGCTCAGGCTTGCATTAATAGAGACACCGTTCTCTGATTTAAGCATCGGCTTCCATATTATCACAGACATCGTAGTCTTTGCACCACCACTTGACCGAGCTTCACATCACTAATATGACCAACAAGAGGCTGTACACACAGACAGTATATGGGGCAAGACATCCTCAACGTATCCCGTTCTCTGTGTGTTCCCTGAAGTCGGTCTGGCTACGATATGACTTCAACAGATTCTCGAAAGCTATGTCGATGCTGGTTATCTCCCCGATTGAGCCATCTCTCAGTATTTGACTCCATCTGAACAAGACTCGGAGTGAAAGCGTAATTGTGGGCAGGTAAGAACCATCAAACTCTTTTTCCCTCTGAAGCTCCTTGATCTTCATAGCAGCCTTCAACTGATTCTGCGAGGGGTTTCTCGCAAAGACATGTTTCCCAGCTCCAGAGCATCCAAACGATGGTTTCATGGAATCTTGGAGGCGTATTTACAGCCACAGCCTCGACATTCTGCATCCGCTAACAGCTCGTTTATAATCTAGATACGTACTCAGATGCAAGGCACTCAGTTTTCACCTTACGTTCATCCTTTCCTCGATTGATATCGGATACCGCAGTAACACTAATCTCATCCGACCTGATCTATGGCTTTCAAGTGAAACATGGATGTGACCCTTCCACACCCAATTATCCCGAGGCGAAGCATGTGGTTCTCACTAGTAACATGAGTTGATAAAATATTCCTAGACCTAAAGGTCTAAGAATTTACAGAAGAGTTGATCTGTAAGTCCTTTGGGCTGTTCCAGGTTCTTTGGCTTGGGTGGGTTCCTGATGTTGCAGAAATATTTCCAGTAGAAGAATTTCCCAACAGTTATCTCCATTTTGAGTACTTTGTGGAGGAATACATCTACGTTTCCCATCCAGGCTCTTCCGAGGAAGCTGCCCTGCGAATGCCATTCCAATTAGGTATGTGGCTATTGCGAGTAATATCTGAGTTGCAGTTTGGACTGTAAACTCCATTTATATCACTAGCGATACACAGAGTCATGGTTGAATAAAAGCTTAACTCAACCCAAATATTTGCTGAGAGTCTCCCTGTACCCAAACTGGAAACTCACCAAGCCGCATAAAATAAGCTCAAACCAGTATGTAGCCAACCGGGTAAGCAAACTAATAGCACCAGCCACCTCTAATGGAACCCCCACTACAATAAGTGCCCCCGCGAGCCCAGCGTCCACTATCCCCAACCCACCGGGTATGATGAAGTTCAGCTGCTGAATGAACTCGATAACAGCGTAGATGAGCACAATGACCCAGAAGTTAATGGGCTGATTCAGTGATCTTGCCACCATGTAAGCAGTAATAGCCCCTGTGCTCCAGTGAAAGCCCACAAGAAGAGTGACGAATAGTTCTCCAAAGGTTTCTTTCCGCAGTGTATTCAGCGAGTCCTGAATCTCGTATACAAACTCTTTGAACCTTTTAACCCGAAGCTTGCACTGTATAACTCTTCTGCATCCGTGTCTTCAACCATTCTGGGCTCCTCTCATTGAGCCACATCATTATTCGTCGGGGTAAGAATAATGGCAAACATCATCATATTGGAGAGTAGCGAATAAGACTGCAAACCAGATGAACCCGTATCTGAATCGGTATATCAGAGCCGTTTACAAATCTGCACTATTAATCGCTGCAAGGGATATCATCAAACCGAAGCTAATGAAATAATAGACCTTACTGACAATAACCGAAGAGACAGCCTTACCGATATTTCCTCCCTCCTTATCCCTAATCAGGTAAGCTCGTACCAGCTCGAACCCTGAAGGAAAAGGCAGCATCCAGACAACGAAGAGCCCAACGAATGAGATCTGAACTGCTCCCAGAGACTGTTCTTGAAGCCCAGACTCTTTAACATGATGTGCCATGAGGCTGATAGAAACACGAGCCCCAGATAGTTGACCCCTACAGCTGCCGAGAACATCCATGAATCAAACCTTCCCACCTCCATCAAACCGCGAATGGGTTAGAGTAGACAATATAGGCGACGAAGAGGAGCACGCCAGCGGCAATGAATAGAGTTCCCCAGTTGTTCATCTTCATATTGTCTCCCAAACAAAATCCGGTCACTGGAATAAAAAACATGGGGGGCAAACAAATAATCGGAAATCCACTCAAGATACATTGATGGATCCTTCGAGGAATTTCTCGTAGCGAGAACCGGCACCTGCATATGAGCGTCATCACTCCCGGTGGCAATCACGGCGACACCCTGATACATATGGGCTTGGTGAAGAAACTCGAACGCGAACATGACATCAATTACAGCTGCCTTCAACATAGAGGCTCTCTACCGTGAAAACCTGCTTCTGGGCGCCAAGTATCTCCTGAACATCGGGCTCTGGAAACTGGGATCAGACTTAGGCTTTCGTCTGCTTGAGTTGCCAAGAGAAACCGAGCTAATACTCTTTGAGGGCGGAGGCTACATGAGTGACATCTGGTACGGCCCCACGCTCCTCAGACAGGTTATGAAGCGAGACAAAGCCCCCGTGGCAGTGGGTCCCCAGAGCTACTTATTCACCCATACGAGGTTTCATCAATACTTCGAGGACGGGCGCCCAGTCCATCTGTTCTGCCGAGAACCATACAGCCTTGAGCATCTAAGAAAAAAGGGGCTACCAAGCAACGTTGCTATCTCTCTCTCCCCTGAACTGGCGCTGTATTTAACACTCGACGACTTGAGGCAATTCATTGAACCCCGCGAAGGCAGTTACGAGTTGATAGCTACTGAGAAATGACAAGGAATCTGCGATCGAAAAATCTGTTCGTGATGAGGTTATGGAGCTATCTGAAAACCCAGTGATCGCTGATATATCCATGCAGAAAACGTTGACTGATTTCGTATCCGCCGTATATCACGCAGCATACGTCTATACTGATAGGCTTCACGTAGCAATTTTATCACAGATACTCGGTAAACCAGTAACCCTCTTCGGAAACATGTACCATAAAAACAGGGGCGTCTGGGAGTACTCGCTAAAAAATCACGTCAAGTTTATCGAAGTCTAATAGTGGGTTTTATATCCAGAAGGAACAAGAACCACACATGATTCCGGAGAGTGAATACCCTTCACTCAGCATAATCGTCCCAGTCCTGAACATGGCCAAGACCATCAGGTCTACACTGGAGTCCTTAGTTAAACTAGAGTACCCTGAGAGTAATTTAGAGATCATCGTAGTTGACGGAAAAAGCAGGGACAGTACAAGAAAGATAGTTCAGGAGTTTCCCGTTAAACTAGTTGATCAAGAAGGCAGTGGACTTAACGCTGCAAGAAACACCGGTATCAAGTGTAGTGTAGGGGAGATTATAGCCTTCACGGACGGGGACTGTATCGTACCCTCTGATTGGGCTCAACGCATCGCCCATAACTTCCTCGAACCAAGCATAGGCTTCGTCGGAGGAACCATGGAAGGCTATGATCGGACAAGCCTATTGAGCAACTATATGGATGAGAGCCTATTCCAGTCCAAGCCCGGGTTTAGGATACGCATCGAGACAACTGATCTGCATTTAATGCAGTTTCCAGCTGGGGCAAACATGGCGTTCCGACGGAAATCCTTGGCGAAGGTCAAGTTCTTTGATGAACGTATTACGTATGGGTTTGATGACCTGCAGCCAGTGGAGGCGATGGGGCTCAAGGGGTTCCGAATAGTATTGGACCCGGAAGTCAATATACTGCATCAGCATAGAAGCACGTTGAGAGACCTGCTGCGACAACACTTCAACTATGGGCGAGGAGGAACGCTGCTGATAATACATAAACGGGCAAGCATACTAGCCAGTTGGTACGCCGCGTATCTCATAAGCAGCTCCGCCATGTTATCGGTCCTGAGTTTTCTAATATACATAGGCTTCAAAGTGCATCATCCTTTGCCGATGAATCTGGCGTTTGGCGTACTGGGCATCTACTTTGCATTCAACACACTCTATTATCTCCCGGTGAGCATCCATACGCGCAAGTTATGGAAGATAATCCTGTACCCGGCGCTGGATATATTACGTGGTATTGCGTTCACATTCGGTGGACTATACCAGATGGTGCGGTCACTGAGCCAGAAAGTGATAAAATAACTTGCCCAAAATAACCCTGCGTGAAGCCTCTGGAAGAGGACCTACCAACTATTCATATCATCGAGACCGAGGTCTACCCCATCCCATGGACATTCAACTTTTTCCGCATCATCTTCCACATGAATGAAGGACTCTTCATCGTCGCCGAGGAAGACAAAACGATAATCGGGTACACCGTTGGCGAGATAGAGATAGTGGGCAAGGTTAGCTCTCCAAGGAAAGCTGGGCACGTGTTGAACATAGCTGTAAGAGCCGAGTATCAGGGAAGAGGTGTGGGATACCATGCTTCTGGATGAGATAGAGAGACGGTTCGTAAAACGTGGAGCCAATTTAGTGTACCTTGAGGTCCGTGAATCTAATACGAACGCCCAGAGCGTCTACAAGCATAGAGACTACGAGTACGTTAGAACCGCCAAGTACTACTATGGGGACGAAGATGGCTTTATAATGACCAAGCGGCTTACCCGTTAGCCTTTATACTTGTATCCGGTGATTCTAGGTATTACGGTGATCAATGTTGGCCGAGATACGTATAGCCATCGCTGGTGTAGGGAACAGCGCCTCATCTCTTCTACAGGGGATTCAATACTATTGCCAGATAATGGTAACAGCCTTGGACTCCTTCATGAGAAACTAGGAAAGTACACTGTCAGGAGACATCAAGGTGGTAGCTGCCTTTGATATTGACAAGAACAAGATAGGAAAAGATGTCTCAGAGGCAATCTATGCGGATCCAAATAAGGCACCTAAGATAGTTGAACTAAAAAAAACAGGGAGTCAATGGTCCAGATGGGACCTCATCCTGACTCTCTTGAGGCCAGTACTATGAGCCAGATTGAGCTCGCCAAGATCCAACCTGTTGATGTGGTGAAGGTTCTCAAGGAAGCCAAGACAGATCTTGTGCTGAACCTCATCTCAGGGGGTGCAGATAAGGCAAGCAGATTATACGCAGAGGCAGCACGGGAGGCAGGATGTGGATTCATAAACGCTACTCCAAGCGGTATAGTTAATGATATTTCCATCTCATCTGCTTACAAGAAGGCTGGTCTACCACTTGCTGGAGACGATCTTGATGAGCCAGATGGGAGCAACAGCGGTCCACATCGGCTTACTGGAGTTCCTTGATAGCCGTGGCGTGCATATTGAGGAGAGTTATCAGCTTGATGTTGGTGGTGGTAGCGAGTCAATCAACACCCTTGAGAAGACCCGAGACATCAAGCGAACAATCAAGACCGAGGCAGTGAAGAAGCATATCCCATACGACTTTGAACTAGTATCAGGCTCAGCAGACTTCGTGGACTTTCTAGTGAACGGACGTGACAGCTTCTTCTACGTAAAGGGAAGCTATTTCGGTGGAGCCGAGTTCACGCTTGGACATGAAGCTCGAGCACAGAGGACTCACCCAACGCGGGAGCAGTTCTCGTGGACGTAATAAGGGGAATGATGATCGCCAAAGACAAGGGAATAGGTGGACCAGTGGATGCAGTCTGTAGCTATGGATTCAAGCGTCCACCGAGAAGGTATAAGATGCCCGAAGCCTACAGATTGTTCAAGGAGTTTACTTCTTGAACCTGATATTTGTTCTTGGCACAGCTGGAAGCGGTAAGAGCAGCTTTACAGCAAAGTTCACAAGGTTTCTCGAGTTTCACAGAGAAGACGTAATGGCGGTAAACCTCGACCCCGGTTCAATGATCCTCCCATACGCTGCCAACGTTGATGTCCGTGAGTACATCAAGGTAGAGGAGATCATGGAGGAGTACGGTCTTGGACCCAACGGTGGATTGATGCTCGCCCATGACATGATGGCTGGAATAGTCGAGGACCTGAGCAATGATATCGAGGACTTTACACCGGATATCTGCATCGTGGATACTCCAGGGCAGATGGAGCTATTCGCGTTCAGGGAGATAGGTGCCCAGATCGCTCAGAGCCTCACAGATGCAGAGAAGGGCGTCATCTACATCTTTGATGGCATCCAGTGCAGGGACCCATTGAACTATGTGATGAACATGTTCCTCGCATCAGCCATCAACACCAAGTTCTTCCTACCCCAGTATCACCTCATCAGCAAGATAGATGCACTGGAGAGAACACGAGGTAGAAGAGATAGTTAGCTGGAGCGAGGACAGTACGCTCTTGAGGAGGCGGTCGATGCACGCCTGACTGGGTTGAACCGGACCATGAGTCAAGATATGATGGAGATCATCGGCAGGATAGGGATGGAGTTTGACCCCATCCCAGTCAGCAGCGTAACAAACGATGGTTTCAGTGACCTCTACGCTCAGCTGATGCTGACCTTCACAGATGGCGGAAAATTCACCCCTATAGAGCTAAATGAAGTGGATTGTCTCTGAAAGTACCTCATATCCTATTTCAGGATAATGGGTTCAATAGTCTCTTAGATAATAGATGCCTGTATCTGTGGACTTTCCCGTTTCTGAAGTCTATCTCGTGCTCACTCATCTTTTGGCACATATCTGGTAGATCCTCGAACATGATGATCCGACACGATGAGGGGAATATGCTCGTAACCGTGTTTATCCAGTATGTGTCTTCTCTGTTTTCCATACTTGTAGATGTCTTTTCCCAGTTTGAGGTTAATGGGATGGTGCTCCCAGAACACCCGTTTTCAACGGGAAGAAGTCAAAGTGGTTATTCCCGAGCCTGAACTCCATATGCATTTTTCTCCGGGGGAATTCCTATGTGATTTGAGGTACCTGTAACACTGCACCTCCTGGAATGAGTTGAAAAACACTATTATCGAAAACATATCCATTATCCACAGTGTCGCTATCACAGAATTTTCACCACGGCTTAGAGGGGGTTATCAGGGTTATGTGAGGAAATTAATAGTTGACTAGTTTTGGCGACAGTATTATACACCTGTATCCGTCTAGCTATGATATAGTGCTTATAATAGATAATGTTTACGCATGTAGAGTAAATATCAGAAATAAGAGTAGGTTCACAGTAAACAACTATTTTTTATCTCATCTTATTGTAACTGAGACAATCCTGGGACAAAGATCATGAGAAAATCTGCACTTATTGATTGAACTCAATAAACACTATCAAGGATCACTAGTTTTCTTATTCTCGAAATAATTAAAAGCACAGCATGCCCTTCAAATTGGTTGATTCAATATGACACTCTACCTAACACAGGACGAGGTCAAGGATGTTCTTGACATGAAAAGCACCCTTGAAGCCGTCGAGGGCGGTTTCAGGGAGATGGGAAACGATAACATCGAGATGCCCCCAAGAGTATATCTTCACTTCGATAAAGGCGTTCTAATCGCCATGCCAGCATACATGCCAGGCTTAAACGCTGCGGGAACAAAGATCGTAACAGTTCACCCAGGCAACAAGACAAGCATCATGGACTACCAGCGGTCATCGCACAGGATTATACTCAACAGCCCAGAGAACGGCGTACCACTCGCCATCATGGACGGTACATACATCACAGCACTAAGGACAGGCGCAGCAGGTGCAACAGGCATCAAGTACCTGAGCAAGAAGGACAGCAAGGTCGCTGGCGTATGCGGAACAGGCGTCCAAGGAAGAAGCCAAGTCATGGGACTAATGGAAGTTCGACCAAACATCAAGAAGGTCAAGGTCTTCGACATCATCCCCGAGGCAATGAAGGCCTTCGCCAAAGAAATGAAGGCAATGTTCCCTAAGGTCGACTTCGTAACAGCTAAAGTGCTCAGGAGGCAGCCGAGGGAAGCGATATCGTTATCACATGCACTCCAAGTCCCAAGGCGTTCATTGATGGGGCTTGGCTGAAGAAGGGAGCCACGTATCCGCCATTGGAGCAGACACAGGAGCAAAGCGTGAGCTCATGACCAGCGTCATCGAGAAATGTGACAAACGCGTCGTTGACTTTATCCCACAGGCATTCGTCGTCGGTGACTTCAAGGTCCCTAAGGAGGAAGGAGTCATCAAGGAGGAGGACATCTACGCCGAGATGGGTGAGATCGTTGCAGGTAAGAAGAAGAAGGGACGTGAGTCTCCAGACGAGATCACCATGTTCAAGGCAACAGGTCTAGCCATTCAGGACGTTGGCACTGCGAGCAAGGTATATGAACTTGCCAAAGCCAAGGGCGTAGGTGTAACCCTCATTTAATTATCATACATTCTGTTATAATAATTTTTTACTAAAAATAAATGTTCTAGGATACCGATAGTCTCGAGAATACTTTTTAACAAA
>CAVQSB010000019.1:0-149324 GCA_963715305.1 uncultured Actinomycetota bacterium | reverse complement strand
CGGCGGTGTTGGTCGTCAGGTCGAATTCGAGCTGGTAGCTACCGGGGGCCAGTCCGCTGAACCCGAATCCGCCCGTGGCGTCGGTGGGGGTAGCGCTCACCGGGACTCCGCCCTGCAATAGCGTGACGGTCACGCCTTCGATCCCGGGTTCGCCGGAGTCCTGGATTCCGTTGCCGTTCAGGTCGTCCCAGACCCGGTCGCCGAGGGTGGCGGGTTGGTAGTAGCCGTAGTCGGTGGTGGTGGTGGTTTGTCCGGAGGTGAGGGTGACGGTTTGGGGGTTGGTGCCTTGGGTTTGGATGGGGGTGGTGAGCCCGAGGGTGGTTTCGTTGACGGTGACGTTGTAGGTGCCGGGTGGGGCGGTGAAGGTGTAGGTGCCGGTGGCGTTGGTGAGGGTGGTTTGCCCGTCGGAGAGGTCGACGGTCACTCCGGGGAGGCCGGGTTCGCCGCCGTCCTGGGTGCCGTTGCCGTTGAGGTCGTTGTAGACGGTGTCACCAATGGTGACCGGCAGGTAGGCGCCGGCGTCGAGGTCGGTGCGGGTTGCTCCGGCTACCAGCGTGAAGGTGGCGGTTTGGCCGGTGCCCGGGTCGGGATCCGAGTCCACGGTCGGGTCACTACCGGCGTTTTGGGTAGTGAACAGGTATCCGCCCCCGGGGACGGTGGAAAGGTCGAACACCAGGTAGTAGTCACCCAACGCCAACCCCGAGAACCCGTACGAACCATCCGAAACGGTCACCGTCGAACCCACCAGACCACCCGCCCCGGTGAACAACGAGACCGCCACCCCCTCCAACCCCGGCTCGCCGACATCTTGGATCCCATCCCCATCCCCATCCACCCACACCACATCACCGAGGGTTGGTGGGGTGAACATGCCGGCGTCGATGGTGAGGTTGTCGGTGCCGTTGGTGACGGTGACGGTCACCCGGCCGGTGCCCGGGTCGGGGTCGGAGTCTTTGGTGTCGTCGCTGCCCTGGTCGGCTGGTGAGATTTCGTTGGATCCGGTGGGGATGAACTCGATCTGGTAGGTGCCGGGGGTGACCCCGGAGAAGGTGTAGGTGCCGTCGCCGGCGGTGACGGTGGTGGCGAGGGTGGCGGTGCCGGTGGCGTCGAGGAGGTTGACGGTGATCCCGGCCAGGCCGGTTTCACCGGCGTTGAAGATCCCGTTGCCGTTGGCGTCGATCCAGACCTGGTCGCCGAGGGTGGCCGGTTCGAGTCCGGCGTCGAGGTCGGTTTCGTCCTGTGCGGAGATGAGCGTCACCGATGCCCGGCCGGTGACCGGATCGGGGTCGGAGTCGAGGGCATCGTTACCGCCCTGATCGGCGGTGGTGATAGTCCATCCGGGGGTGACGAACTCGACCACATAATTGCCGGGGGCCAGACCCGAGAAACTGTAGGTGCCGTCCCCGGCGGTGACGGTGGTGGCCAGTTCGGTGACCCCGGCGGCGTCGAGGAGCCGGACGGTGATCCCGGCCGCTCCCGGTTCTCCACCATCTTGGATCCCGTCTTCATCGACATCCGCCCAGACCCGGTCGCCGAGGGTGGCGGGTTGGTAGTAGCCGTAGTCGGTGGTGGTGGTGGTTTGTCCGGAGGTGAGGGTGACGGTTTGGGGGTTGGTGCCTTGGGTTTGGATGGGGGTGGTGAGCCCGAGGGTGGTTTCGTTGACGGTGACGTTGTAGGTGCCGGGTGGGGCGGTGAAGGTGTAGGTGCCGGTGGCGTTGGTGAGGGTGGTTTGCCCGTCGGAGAGGTCGACGGTCACTCCGGGGAGGCCGGGTTCGCCGCCGTCCTGGGTGCCGTTGCCGTTGAGGTCGTTGTAGACGGTGTCACCAATGGTGACCGGCAGGTAGGCGCCGGCGTCGAGGTCGGTGCGGGTTGCTCCGGCTACCAGCGTGAAGGTGGCGGTTTGGCCGGTGCCCGGGTCGGGATCCGAGTCCACGGTCGGGTCACTACCGGCGTTTTGGGTAGTGAACAGGTATCCGCCCCCGGGGACGGTGGAAAGGTCGAACACCAGGTAGTAGTCACCCAACGCCAACCCCGAGAACCCGTACGAACCATCCGAAACGGTCACCGTCGAACCCACCAGACCACCCGCCCCGGTGAACAACGAGACCGTCACCCCCTCCAACCCCGGCTCGCCGACATCTTGGATCCCATCCCCATCCCCATCCACCCACACCACATCACCGAGGGTTGGTGGGGTGAACATGCCGGCGTCGATGGTGAGGTTGTCGGTGCCGTTGGTGACGGTGACGGTCACCCGGCCGGTGCCCGGGTCGGGGTCGGAGTCTTTGGTGTCGTCGCTGCCCTGGTCGGCTGGTGAGATTTCGTTGGATCCGGTGGGGATGAACTCGATCTGGTAGGTGCCGGGGGCGACCCCGGCGAAGGTGTAGGTGCCGTCGCCGGCGGTGACGGTGGTGGCGAGGGTGGCGGTGCCGGTGGCGTCGAGCAGGTTGACGGTGATCCCGGCCAGACCGGTTTCACCGGCGTTGAAGATCCCGTTGCCGTTGGCGTCGATCCAGACCTGGTCGCCGAGGGTGGCCGGTTCGAGTCCGGCGTCGAGGTCGGTTTCGTCCTGTGCGGAGATGAGCGTCACCGATGCCCGGCCGGTGACCGGATCGGCGTCGGAGTCGAGGGCATCGTCACCGCCCTGATCGGCGGTGGTGATAGTCCATCCGGGGGTGACGAACTCGACCACATAATCGCCGGGGGCCAGACCCGAGAAACTGTAGGTGCCGTCCCCGGCGGTGACGGTGGTGGCCAGTTCGGTGACCCCGGCGGCGTCGAGGAGCCGGACGGTGATCCCGGTCGCTCCCGGTTCTCCACCATCTTGGATCCCGTCTTCATCGACATCCGCCCAGACCCGGTCGCCGAGGGTGGCGGGTTGGTAGTAGCCGTAGTCGGTGGTGGTGTTGGTTTGTCCGGAGGTGAGGGTGACGGTTTGGGGGTTGGTGCCTTGGGTTTGGATGGGGGTGGTGAGCCCGAGGGTGGTTTCGTTGACGGTGACGGTGTAGGTGCCGGGTGGGGCGGTGAAGGTGTAGGTGCCGGTGGCGTTGGTGAGGGTGGTTTGCCCGTCGGAGAGGTCGACGGTCACTCCGGGGAGGCCGGGTTCGCCGCCGTCCTGGGTGCCGTTGCCGTTGAGGTCGTTGTAGACGGTGTCACCAATGGTGACCGGCAGGTAGGCGCCGGCGTCGAGGTCGGTGCGGGTTGCTCCGGCTACCAGCGTGAAGTTGGCGGTTTGGCCGGTGCCCGGGTCGGGATCCGAGTCCACGGTCGGGTCACTACCGGCGTTTTGGGTAGTGAACAGGTATCCGCCCCCGGGGACGGTGGAAAGGTCGAACACCAGGTAGTAGTCACCCAACGCCAACCCCGAGAACCCGTACGAACCATCCGAAACGGTCACCGTCGAACCCACCAGACCACCCGCCCCGGTGAACAACGAGACCGTCACCCCCTCCAACCCCGGCTCGCCGACATCTTGGATCCCATCCCCATCCCCATCCACCCACACCACATCACCGATAGCGGGGAAGCGGTAGCCGAAGTCGGCCGTGTTGTAGTCCTCTCCGGTCGACAACGGTGACATCGAGCGGATCGGCGGCCGTAGTGGGCGTTGCGCCCAGGGGCACCGTTGCGTCATCGATGTCGATCCGGAAGAGACCGGAGGGCCGGCCGGTGAAGTCGTACGCGCCGGATCCGTCGGTGACGAGCGGTGGGTAGGAGACATCGTCGCCGTCTCCAAGGGTGCCGTTAGGCCCCGCCCAGGTCAGGTCGACCGTGATCCCTGCCAGACCTGGTTCGCCTGCGTCGACGACGCCGTCTGCATCGAGGTCGTTCCAGACCAGATCACCGATCGAGGCTGAAACGACGGTGGTTGTCGTTGAGTCCGATACAGGTGCGGATTGGTCGCTGCGGGCGATCACGTTGTTGATTGCATCGCTGACGGTCGCGGGGTTGTCGACAGGACGTCATAGGTGACCGTGAGAGATTCTCCGTCGTTCAGGCTGTAGCCGTTCAGCAATGTCGGCGGATCGCCACCCGCCGTTGTCGACGTCAATGAGATGGCGACGTTGTCGAACCAGACCCGATCATTGTCGGCGCTAAGGGGCGTCGTGATGATGCGAATCGCACTGGAGGCCGACACAAAGCTGCTGATGTCGACCGGCCCGAATGCCTGGGTCGTTCCGTGGTTGACTCCATTGCCGAGCGCCGCCACCTGATGGTAGGTAGCGCCGTCGTAGATCTCCACGTACACGAAGTCGCCGACCTCGAGATTGTCGCTCCGATAGTCGAACGACAACGTGGCGCTTGTTGCTCCACCGTCCGCGAACGGGCGCTCTATCCAGCGGGACTGGTTGGGACCACCGGTGCTGTCCTCCCACCCCGAGCCGCAGCGAGGCGTCGAGGTCGGTTCCGATGCGGATGTCGCCGGTAGTTGCGACGCCGTCATCGACGAACTCGACCCACGGTCCGGTCCATCCCGACCCGCCGGTGTAGTTGTTCGATTGGAAGTCGTCGCTCGCTATCGAAGTCTGCGAAATGACGGTGCTGCCCGGCACCACCGACGTAGCCCGGTGGCAGATCGTCGGTGACCAGGACACCGGTTTGGGTGCCTCCGCCGGTGTTGGCGAGATCGACGGTGTAGGTGATGACGTCGCCCGGTTCGACCGAGCCCGGTGCTGCCGACTTGGTGACGGTCAGCTGGGGTGCTCGGACGGTATCGACATCGGTTGCCACGACGGGTGAATAGATATTTCCGAGCGGGTCGGTGTAGGTCAGCGTGGCGGAGTTGGCGATGGATCCGGCCGCACCCCCGTCGATATCGACGGTGATCTGCACAGTCCCGCTCCTCGCCCGGGAGAACCGGATTGTCGAGAGTCGAACGTGACGACGCCGCCACTCTCGGAACAGGTGCCGGTCTGGGGCCCGTCGATCGCGCAACTCTGGTAGGTCGTTGCACCGGGGATGGTGTCGGAGATGGTCACATTGGTGGCCAGCCCCGGGTTGGGTGTGCTGTCGGAAGTGTTGGCGTAGGTGAGGACGTAGGTGATGGTCTCGCCGGGATCGACGGCGCCGACTCCGTCGTTTTTGGAGAGACGTCATCCGCGGAACGGCCGGGATGAGATCGAGAAACACGGACTCGCCGTTGACGCCCTCGAAGATGTACTGGTTCCCGCTGCTGATACACAGGTCGGCCGACCACCATCCTTCGTCTGCGCTCCGACGGCCAGGGTGTCTCCGACCCGGGTGGCATTCGGTGAGTTGTTCCACCTGGCGTTCGCAGAGACGGTTCCCGGGTAGCTGGAGCCCGACGGACTGTGATAGTTGACCGACCCGTTGTTGTCCATGTCGAAGTTGTGCAGGCATGATGGAGGTGGTGCCGGGGGCGACGAAGAAGTAGAACGTTTTGCAGCTCTGCCCGGCGCCGCCGTGCTGGTAGCTGGCCCGATGGATGCCGATGGTGAGCTCGTCACCCGTTCCCGGAGAGCCATCCGGATTGTCGACCTCGTCGCCGTTGGACAGCAACGCCGGTGCGCAGCGTCTGCGGCGTTCCGGTCACGGCGCAGTCAGGGTCGTGATCGAAGGCGAGCCGCCACGAGTTGTCGTCGTTGTTGGAGACGGTGGTTCGCAGCAGATAGGTGCCGGTCCCGTGGACATCCGGGTCGAACGTGAGGAGTTCAGTCCATTGGCCGTTGGTGCCGCCGTTTGGCGTGTAGGTGACGCTCGCCAGGACCGTCCCGCCCGGAGACTCGAGGGTGAAGGTTGCGTTGTCGGGGCCGCTGCCGCGAATCTCGTCGATGGCAGTCGGCGAGACCGGATCCGGCACCTGGAGTTCAGGGTCGAAGAGGGCAACCGTCAACGGAGTACCGGCCGGCCAGAGTTGCGGAACGTCGAGTTCGAAGAGGTGATCGGTGCCGCCCCCGGGGGCGGGCTGGAGTACCAGTCACCGATTCCGATTCCTGCGTTTGGTCCGCTGGTCTGGAGGAAGAGCGGCGAACCGACGGGGGGGAGATCAACGGCGAGCGGCGGGGTCGGCCGGGCTCGCTCACCACTCCGACGGCACGACGGTCAGGGCGATCACGCGCACGACAGCAGCAGTGCGGTGATCGTCGAAGTCAGCTTGCGGCGGTTTCCGCCGGTCGTTTCCCTACCCAACCCATTGAGGTTTCTCGAGTCTCTCTCGTTCGCTCCGTGCCGTTCGATGTCGGTAAGGACCAGCACCTGTCACCTACGGATATGTTTTCGGTCCCTCAGGGCCGGCTTGACGTTTTCGAATGCCTGTCCCTGGGGGTAGTTCGCCGACTCCTTGTGATGACTAGTCATCGACCCGTCCTGACCGCTCTTGACTGGGTTACCCTATGATATCCACATGGTGACCACATAGATAACGCAGGTATGTACTATGGGTAAGATAATGTGGCATAGTGGAAAAACCAATGACCTCTCTGACCAACACGATCGCGTTCGCCAACGGTAAGGGCGGCGTCGGGAAGACCAGCGTCACTGCCAACGTTGCCGGGATCGCGGCGTTGAGCGGTTGGAGCGTCCTGACGGTGGACCTCGATCCGCAGGGAAACCTTGGCACCGACCTCGGGTACACCCAGGCGGGTGACTCCGACCAGGGGGCCGGTCTGATGGCGGCTATTCGGGATGGTTCCCCACTGACGCCGCTGAGGAATGTTCGTCCCGGGTTGGATGCCGTCCCCGGTGGAGACCATATGGACGGTCTCATGACCGTGCTGGCGCCGCGCTTGCTGGATGAATCGGCTCCGGCCACCGCCATTGCCGACGCGCTGGCTCCCCTCGCAGAGGACTACGACCTCGTCCTTCTCGACTGTCCACCGGCCGGGGGCGTGTTGCTGGAGGCCATCCTGATCGCCACCCGCTTTCTGGTCATTCCGACCAAGCGAGACCTCGGTTCGCTGCACGGCTTGGTCCGGGTCGCCAGGTCGTTCGCCACGGTGCGATCGCACGAGAACCCACTCCTCGACGTTCTCGGGGTAGCTCTCTTTGACTTTGCCCGCCAGGACACCAGGATCCTGGCCGATACGAGGGAGCGCCTGGTTCGCAACCTCGCCGGCGCCGCCCCGGTCTTCGAGACGGTTATCCGCAACGCTCGCAAGGCATCAAACGACATGCGCCGGGATGGCCTGCTTTCTTTCGAGTATGAGGCCGCTGCCGCCTCGGCGCTGAGCCAGCGTGTGGCCGAACGTGTCTGGGAGCGCCCCTACCAACCGTCATCGAACGGTTTCTCGAAGACCGCCTCTGGCCTCGCAGAGGACTACCAAAGCCTCACCAAGGAGATCCTGGCGGCCTTTGCGGAGAGGAGCGGCTCGTGAAAGACCAGGACCTCGATTTCAGTGGGTTCCAGGCGGAGCGCAAGGTCGACGTGCCCCCGCCGCCCAAGCAGCCAACCCCTCCTCCTGCCGAGGCGAAACCGGTTGCCAAGAAGGGCAAGAAGGGCAGCAAGGGCAAGAAGAAGAAGGCTTCCAGCGAAGAGATTGTGCCGGTGGCACCACCACCGGAACCGCCGGTTTCAGATCCCGCTTCCGGTCCAAACGCCAAAACCGGCGGTACGTCCGAAAGCCCCGGCCAGGGCCAAGACCGGGCGCAAGAAGCGGGTCAACGTGTCTATTCCCGTCGAGCTCAGCCAGCGATTCACCGAAAAGGCAGCGCAGGAAGACCGTTACCTGACCGACATGGTGCTCGATGCCTACCGCGACCACTTCGCCGAGATGCGCGAGCGGTTTGTCGCCGAGCAAGGGGATGCCGACCTGCCGTTCCGTCCCCGGCGCCGCAAGGCGGCGACCGGACGTGTTACCCACATGCTCTATCTTGCCGCTCCGGAGATCGCCGTTATCGACGGTTCCGCCGCTGAGATCGGCATGTCACGCTCCGAACTGGTTTCTCAATTGCTGGAGTTGGATCTGTAGGCGAGCACAGTTCCCCGTTTCCCACCAAGTCATGGATGAAATGTGGACAGCCTGGGGATACTGAGTACGGAGTACTGAGTTACCGAGTACTCAGGTCGCATCAACTGCCGCGACCGCCCAGGCGAGCCCGTGCATGGGGTCTTCGACCGCCAGGTGGAAGGTCCAACCGGTAGGTGCTACGAGATCGGACCACGCATACCAATTGAGCTCGTTGATCGCTTCGCCCAGGTGATCGGGTTGCACCGGCCAGTCCTCGAGCAGACCGGTCAGCGCTGCGGCGGTCCACCAAGCTCCGTACCTGCCGGCCGCGCGCTCCCGGTCGGCGTCCGTGGGCTCCGCCGCTTGCACCCGCCCACGCCATCATGGCGAGAGCCAGACCGGGAGCGATCGGGGCCAGCCGGGCACGGGATGGGCCCAGCGCGCGGATTGACCCCATACTGTCCCCATGGACGACGGATGCTTCCGCTCGCCCGTTGGATTCTTCCGCCCATGGCCGGACCAGACTCAGGAGAGCGTCAATGGATTCGGGCTCGTTGGCTGCCGGGGGAGAACTCTCCGGGAGGGCTACTTGCTCCATGCGCGGACGCTCTGGGGCCGGGAACTCGGTCTTGTCGGAGTGGTACGTCGCAACGGGGTAGGTCGGCTCCCAATCCATCAGGTTCAGAGGGAGTTCGAGCATCAACGGATCGATCCCATCTGCCCCGGTGAGGTCCTCTCCTCGGACAACACGTTCGTAGGCTGTCACCGTGCGGGCCGGCCCGGGCGGAAGGTGGGGAGCCAGGTCCTCCCATGTATGGCGGGACGCGGCAACCTCCGGCAGGGGACCGAGCGTGAACCGCCCGGCTCCTTCGAAGACCATCGGCCCGGCCCATTCGCCCGGCGCTTCCAGTGCCAACCGGTACTCGATGTGGTCGGCGACGGCCCAGAGTTGCTTGCCGCGATCTGACGGCGTGGCGACAGCGCGCCTTGAGGTCGACCAAACCCTCCCAGTCACGACCCTTGCACAAGCCATCGACGAGCTTCAACAGCTTGGCTGGATCGCCTTCCTCAACAGCTTCGGCCAGGACTTGCAGATCGGCGATGCTCGGACTCCTTGCTTCCGCCCGGGAGAGTAGCGGCGGAGCAGATCTCCCTACCCACCTCCCTCGCCGACGGCGGGGGAGGTGGGTAGGCTCGTAAGGGGCCAGCCGGAGGGGGCAGCTGCTGGCCAATGAGGCGGTGTTGCCCCACCTCGACCGTTTACAGATGCTCACACTTCCGGTTCCGGGCCGACGGCAATCGGGCATGCCGGGGGTGGTGCACCAATCGCTCCACGAACCCGGATAGAGCAGGGGAGCGGGTAACCCGGCCACGACGGCCGCCAGCACGTTGCTACACGCGGTGACTCCGCTCCCGCAATAGGTGACGACCGGTCGATCGCCTCCGACACCCAGCGCCACCAAGCGGGCCTTCAGTTCGCGAAGGCGGGCGGAAACGCCCATCCAGGGCGGTGTTTTCGGCATAGGGAGCGGAGATGGCGGACGGGATGTGCCCGGCCACCGGGTCGACCGGGTCCTCATGGCCCGCGTAGCGCTCGGGGGCTCGGGCATCGAGCAACACGACGGATCCCAACCTCTTGGCGAGTTCCTGGCGGCGTGATCATGTCATCGGTGCGTTCCTGAGCCGTGAACTATCTCGGCCGGCCACGCCGGGACCTCGGCGGTGGTCGGTAGCCCCGCCCTCCACCAGGCGGTGTAACCGCCGTCGAGGACCTGGACCTCATCGTGACCGAGGTGGCGGAGCATCCACCACAGACGGGCTGCGACCGACCCGGACGAATCGTCGTACACGACCACCCGATGGTGGTTGCCGATACCCACCGAGGACAGCCTTCGAGAGAATTCGTCAATATCGGGGAGGGGATGGCGGCCGGATCCTTCCCCAGCGCAGAGATCACTCTCCAGATCCAGGAAGATTGCCCCCGGAATGTGGTGCCGTGCGTACTCTGCGCGGCCCTCCATGGGATCGGCCAGATACCAGCGAGTATCGACGACCCGCAGATGTCGTCGGTGAGTTGGCCGGCTAGTTCTTCAATGCTGATCAGGGGATTGGTCATGGCATCCAGTATCCCAGAGTCGTTTCCCACTGCTCACGATTACGCGCGATAGTGCCGTTTTTCGCGTTTCACGTGGCACGGGGACATCCATAGGGACAGTATGTGGATAGTTAGTTTCGGTCGATGAGATCCGAAAACCGAGCCTGGGCAAATGGTACCTGGTTGCGCAGTGAAGCCGCCCGAACCCTGGAGGCTGCATGAAACCAAAACTCCCGTTTTCGAAACAAATAGCCTTCGCAGTCGGCCAACTGGGGTGGTCGACGCTGATCACGTGGTCGGGCTGGCGCTGGTGTACTTCTATCTCCCCCCGGACAGCGCCGGCCTGCCGCCGCTCACCACCACCGTGACCTTCCTCGGCGTTTTGAACGTGCTCACGCTTAACGCCGCTTCCGGCAGGTTCTCGATGCTGTGACAGATCCTCTGATCGCCAGTTGGATCGACCGCACCACCAACCGGCGCGGCCGGCAGATTCCGTTCCTGGCCGTCGGTGCCCTCCGGCCGTCCTATTCTCTGGTGCTGATGTTTCTCCCACCGGTGCAAGGAGTGTCGGGGTGGAACATCGTCTGGCTGGTTGTTGTTCAAGCTCTCTTCTATGTCTCCCTTACCGTGTACGTGACGCCGTTCTTCGCTCTGCTCCCGGAACTGGGACATACGCTCGACGAGCGCCTCAACCTGTCCACCTGGATCTCGGTCACGTATGCCCTAGGCACAATCCTCGCAGCCCAAATACCGACCATCGCCGACATCATGCAATCGGCCTCAATATCGACAGCGACCTCACGCAGGAAGTTGACGACGAGACGTTCGCCGACGACAAGCGACCTGCCGATCTGGCATCGAAACTCGTTGCAGCCCTCACGGCCGGAAACGACCGGGCGTTGCAGAAAATGGTCTCTGCCCGGGGCCCGGCTGCGGTTCGCTTTGGCCAACCAGTGGTGGTCCCGCTGCACCGGCTCAAGGCGCTGCTCTCGACCGAAAAGGAACCCGGTTGGTGGCGAGCCGATCCACTCACAGCGATGGAAGCTCTCTTCGCGGAGAGACTGGCCGAGCCTTTCCTGAGCTCCTACTGGGCAGGAAACCAGCCAGAAGAGCCGGGCAAAGTGGCCACGTTGCTCGTCCCCGCTGAGGTCAGGAACTTCCACCGGTACACGTCCAGCAACGCTGAGGGGACCTGGTGGCTGCTCTTCTAATACCGCAAGAACAAGCTCACCATCGCCGGAATCGCCCTGGCGGAGTAGGCGGCTTCGCCACAGCTATCGGCTATCAGATCCCGCCCTCTCCGCTCGCTTCGCTCGCGCCTCTCCCGCCCAGCAGGAGAGGCGGTAGCCGCCGGGGGCGGCGGAGCGGAGAGGGTGTCAACCCGTGGGCGGGCCTGGTCGCCTACCAGCGGAAGAGGAGCTTGGCCAGAGTCTTCCAGTACCGCATCCCTCGTCGGCGCGGGTACCAGGCGCCGAGGACTCTCGAGGTTGGCATGGGGAGCCGGGCGGCGGTGATGCTCTTGGCGTAGCAGTAGGTGGTGCGAATACCTTCTGCGCCGAAGTTGGACCCGTACCCGGAGTCTCCGATCCCACCAAACGCCACGGTGGGAACGATGAAGTTGATCCCGACGTCGTTGATGGCCACCGTTCCCGATTTCATCTGCGAGGCAAATTGGGTGGCCCGGCTCCGGCTCTTCGACCATACCGACCCGTGCAAACCGAACCGGGTGTCGTTGGCCATTTCGAGAGCGGCGCTCTCGTCTGCAACGCGAATGACGGGGATCACCGGACCGAACGTCTCATCCCGAACGAGGGTCATCGTCTGGTCGACGTCCACCAGCAGGGTCGGCTCGAAATAGATCCCGGTTTCGGTCAAGGCCCGCTTGCCGCCGCGCAACACTCGCGCACCTTTGTCGATAGCGTCCTGCACGTGTGACTCGACGATGGCGAGCTGGGGAGGATGGATGATTGGTCCGATATCTCGCTTGTCCTCCGTTGCGACCGCTACAGCGTCGAACGCCTTGTCCAGTTCTTGGAGGAACTCGTTGTAGACGGCGTCGACCACGTACAGCCGTTCCACGGAAATGCAGGTCTGCCCGGCGTTGACCATCCCGCCCCAGACGGCCGCCCGGGCGGCCTGCTTGAGGTCGGCATCGTCGAGCACCACCATGGCGTCGTTGCCGCCCAACTCGAGCACGATCGGTGTGAGCCGTTTGGCGGCTTCGGCTGCCACCAGCTTGCCGACCCGGGTCGATCCTGTGAACGAGAGCACGTCGACCGAGCTTGCAGCTAATGCTGCACCTAGCGATCCGTCACCATGGATCACCTGGATCAGGTCGGCCGGGAGTCCCGCGTTGTCTGCCAGCTCAACGAAGAGCTGCCCGGTCAGAGGGGTGGCTTCCGACGGTTTGAGCACAACCGAACATCCGGCCGACAGAGCTGTGATCGTGGGAATCATGGCCAGGAAGAACGGATAGTTCCACGGGGTTATCACCCCGGCCACACCGCGTGGATGGTATTCGGTCCATCCGCCTGTGCTCACGAACGGCCAGGACCTTCCCTTGTGGGGACGAAGTAGCTTCTCGGCGTTACGGATGTAGTAGTCCATGACGGTCAGAGCGGTCAACACGTCGAGGGAGTAGGCCTCGGTAAGCGGCTTGCCAGCTTCGGAACGGACGACCTCGGCGATGTGCTGGCCTTCGGCGAGCACCACATGCTTGAACCGTTTCAGGATGGCTTGCCGCTCTTTACCGCTGAGGCGTTTCCACTCTGCGAACGCTTTGCGCGAGCGCTTCACAACGGCGGAAACCTCTTCGGGTCTGGTGATCGGCACCTCGCCGACGGGCAGTCCAGTGCGCGGATCGTAGGAGGTGAGCATGTCCTTCATCGTCTTCTCCGGTTGGTCGTTTGGACGATCATATGCGAAAGATAGGGAATGCGGCGCTCAGAGTCTCCCCTCCGGCTGCCGGGACGGAGCAGGGGGAGTGTGGAGCTTCGGGTCGTCCACCCTCTTCTCCGCTCCACCGCCTCCGGTGGCTCCTCGCCTCTCCCGCTGGGGCTGATCTATCGCGGTTTTTGTGCGACGGTTGTGTGGTGGCGCCGCCAGTGGCGCATCCTGTGGGTGTGTAGGCCCGTGAGGAGGCGCCACTGTGCGAGCTGATCTGAACCGCCCCGGGTTTCCTGGAGGCTCCGGTTCTTTGAGAGGATGGGGTCATGTCAAGACCAAGCAGGTATGCGCCGGAGGTTCGGGAGCGGGCCGTTCGGATGGTGTTCGAACACGAAGCCGATTACGAGTCGCAGTGGGCGGCGATCCGGGCGATTTCTGAGATGGTGGGTTGTTCGTCGGAGACGTTACGGAAGTGGGTTCGGCAATCCGAGACGGATGAGGGTCGCCGGCCGGGGTTGACCAGCGGGGAGCGTGAGCGGCTCAAGGCGTTGGAGCGGGAGAACCTTGAGCTGCGTCGGGCTAATGAGATTCTGAAATCGGCTGCAGCTTTTTTCGGGGCGGAGCTCGACCGCCGACCGAGACGATGATCACCTATATCGACGGGCACCGTGACCGTTTCGGGGTCGAGCCGATCTGCGTTCAGTTGCCGATCGCCCCATCCACCTATTACGCCGCTAAGACCAACCGGGGATCGGAGCGGCAGCGGCGGGACATCGACCTGGAGGGTGAGATCCGGCGGGTCTTCGACGACAACTTCGGGGTGTACGGGGCCCGCAAGGTGTGGCGGCAGTTACACCGCGAGGACATTGGGGTGGCGCGCTGCACCGTGGAGCGGCTGATGCGTCGTATGGGGCTGCAGGGAGCAGTACGAGGCAAGACCACCCGTACCACCATCCGAGACGACACAACCGCTCGTCCCCTGGATCTGGTCGACCGTCAGTTCACTGTGGCGGCACCTAACCGGCTGTGGGTCGCCGATATCACCTACGTGGCCACCTGGTCCGGGTTCGTGTATGTGGCGTTGGTCATCGCTACCTACTCAAGGTTCATCGTCGGGTGGCGAGTCTCGACGTCGCTGCGCACCGACCTGGCCCTGGACGCCCTCGAACAAGCACTGTGGGCTCGTGACCTCGACGGGCCGCTAGTGCACCACTCCGATCACGGCTCTCAATACCTGTCGATCCGCTACACCGACCGTCTCGCCCAGGCCGGCATCGACCCCTCCGTCGGGTCGGTCGGAGATTCCTACGACAACGCCCTGGCCGAGTCGATCATCGGCCTCTACAAGACCGAACTCATCCGCCGTCGCGGACCCTGGCGGGGTCTCGACGATGTCGAGTACGCCACCTTGGAGTACGTCGACTGGTTCAACCACCGTCGACTCCTCGAACCCATCGGGAACATCCCACCAGCCGAAAAGGAGGAAAACCACTACCGTCAGACGAGCCCAGCAACCGAGGCCGAACTCAACAAACCGAGCCTCCGATGAACCCAGGGCGGTTCATTCTGGCACCCCACCCTGGTTGGATACACCGAACCCTCCCTCACCGGACTACGCCAAGGCCTCGCCGACTACCTCACCTGGTACAACCCCCTCCGACCCCACAGCGGAAGATGGAACAACGGGCAACCACCCACCAACATCATCCAACCCAACACAGGAAACCAACCATGAACCGTCGCACCCATCGCGCAATGCAACCCCAGCGGGAGAGGCAACGGCCTAGAGAGAAGGACTATGCGCCGCCGCCTGCGGACGATGCGGCGGCTTCCCAGGCTCGGACGATGATGTGCCAGCTGAGCATGATCGCTTCGAGGGGCAGGGGAAGGTCGGCTTCGATTCGGAAACGATTGAATGATGCCGGCCCGCCGCCCAGGCGGGCGATCTCACCACCGCCGAGTTCGATCGACCACTTGCGGAGCGTCATCGATCGAGCCCGCAGCTCGTAGCCGAAGCTTTCCCCCTTCAGGTCCCAGGACCTACCGAGCCAATTCTGTCGTTCGGCACTGGCCAAGACCTCGTCGCTATGGGTTAGCTGGACCGTTCCCCAACCTGCCGGGCTGATGAGCCATCGCCGTCCATCGTTCAGCTCAACCTCGGAAGTGCGTTGCCAGGGCCGCCGATGGCCGATGGCGATCAGTCCACTGTCTTTGCGTAGCTCCCAGGTGCGCGAGAAGAAGCTGCTGCGCATCTCCCCGATCCCGCTGAAGGGAACGATCCGGGTGGGGGTTCGTTCGGCCATGTGTTCGCCTTCTAGGAGGGTGGTTCTTCCACAGGCGATTCATCGGACGGGGCTTCGGGCCCCGGTTCGGTGCCTGCCTCGTCTGCGCCCGTTTCCAGATCTGACGCAGTGCGACCGACGGCTCGTTGGAAAGCATCGCCGATCTCCTGGAAGGTTGCCCCGAACGCGGACAGCAAGGAGTTCGCGGCCGTCTTGGCGTCATCCTTCACCTCTGCGTCCCGGAAGGCGTTGCCAACCGATGAGAAAGCGGTGTCGAGCTCATCGGTCACCTTCTTGAACGCCTTCTCGGACTCCTCGGTTGTTCCCTCGCCATCGGTTCGTTCCGCTTCCAGCTTGCGGTAGTGATCACGGAACTTGTAGCCAAGCTCCTGGAACTTCTCTCCAACTTCCTTCCACGCCGACTCGACGTCACCCATGGTCGCTCCTTTACTATCGGGACCAATGCGACTGCACCTGCTTGATGCTACCTACGAACTGTTCCGGGCGTTCTTCGGTGGAGGCCCGGATCGCCAGGCGCCCGACGGCCGCGACGTCAAGGGGGTGGTTGGCCTCATCGAATCGACGCTGTCCCTGCTCCGGCAAGCGGACGTCACGCACGTAGGGGCAGCGACCGACATGGTGATCCGGTCCTTTCGTAACGATCTGTACGACGGATACAAGACCGGTGACGGCCTGGACCCGGCCATTCTGGCCCAGTTTCCGTTGGCCGAGCGGGCCCTCGAAGCCCTCGGAGTAGTGGTGTGGAAGATGGAGGAATTCGAGGCGGATGATGCGCTGGCCACGGCCGCGTGGCGATTCTCCGATGATGTCGAGCAAGTCGTGATCCTCACCCCGGACAAGGACCTCGCTCAGTGCGTGGTGGGCGACCGGGTGGTCATGTTCGACCGGCGGCGGGAGATTGTGATCGATGAGGCTGGCGTGTGGGAGAAGTGGGGGGTCGGCCCCGAATCGATTCCGGACTACCTCGGATTGGTGGGCGATACCGCCGATGGTTTCCCCGGAGTGCCTTCGTGGGGAGCGAAATCGGCTTCGACACTGCTCGCCCGATACGTTCATCTGGACCGCATCCCCGCCGACGCTTTTGACTGGGATGTCAAAGTCCGGGGTGCGGAACGGCTGGCCCTGAATCTGAGGCAGCATCGCAAGGAAGCAGACCTGTTCCGGCACCTGGCCACCCTGCGGCTAGATGTCCCGCTCGAGGAGAGCCTGGCGGATCTCGAATGGAAAGGCGCCAACCGGGACGCCTTTGTCGACCTGTGCGACGAACTTGGTTTCAACGATGTGAGAAACCGCCCCCATAGGTGGGCGGAGTAGCTTTCCCCCTCCCGCCGGCGGGAGGGGGCTAGGGGGAGGGTGGGCGACCACTGTGTTTTCACCCTCTCCGCTCGCTTTGCTCGCGCCTCCCCCGTAAGGCGGGAAGGCAAGACGGCTAGCGGAACGGGCGCAGTGTCGTAGCCGGTCGTCTTATTCCTCAGTTTTCGGCCCGAAAGTGCCGAAACCACAGGGGATGAAACGGCTTTCGGCCTTTACGGGGCAAGACCCTGGCAGTAAGCGTGTTGTCGCAATAGCCGGCGGCGCAGTCGCCGCCGTCGTGTTTCTCGCTCTGGCCCTGATCTTCACTAATTCCTACGGTTCTCAACAGGTAGCCGCCAATGCCCGCACGCTGCACTGGACCAACGCCACGCTGGGGTCGGCCTCCATCGCCCGCGCTTCGAATGCTCAGGCCATTGTGTTCTCCGTCGATGAGCAGCTCGGCGTCGCAGATGCAGATGCAGCGACTCGAGCTCGCGACGAAGCGCGGACCAACATCGCCAATCTGCAGACCTGGATCGGGGGATGGGACGACGCGTTCTCCGAGTCCGACACCGTGGGTTTGCTCGATGATTATGCGGCAACCAGCAACCAGATCCTGGCATGGCTCGATGCCGGACAGGTGAGCGAGGCATTGGGGCTCAGCAACGGTCAAGCCGAGAAGCTCTACGCCACCCTCTCGATTGCGCTCGATAGTGCCCAGCAAGACATCACCGACGAGATCGACAACACTGAGGCCCTTGCAGGCCTGGTGGCTGCGATCACCCGTTTCCTGGTCACGCTGCTGATACCGGTCGGAACGATCGTCATCTATCGGTGGCTCGTCCACCGCCAGGCCGTCCGCACCAACCTCGCTCTTCAGGTCAAGCTCGAAGCCGAGCAGAAGCTTCGCAAGGCCCGGGACGAGTTCATCGCCAACATCTCTCATGAGATCCGCACTCCGCTCACCAGCATCTACGGGTTTTCCGAGGTGCTCATCGAGGAGGGTCTCGTCGATCCCGACATGGCGATGGAGTTGATCAACCTCATCAACGGGGAGAGCGCTGAGCTTTCCAGGATGGTCGAGGATCTGTTGACTGCCGCTCGCCTGGACGCCAACGTGCTCAACTTTAAGTTCGAGGCGGTCTCGGTTGTCCGATGAGGTCGCGCACCGTAACGGCCCCCATGATTCGTGGCGGAGCGGACATGCAGATTGATCTCCCCCAGGTGATGATCTGGGCGGATCAGATGCGGTTCCGTCAAGTGGTCCGGAACCTCGTCTCCAATGCCGTAAAGCACGGCGGTGAGCACGTCGCTATCTCTGGTCACTCAGACGGGCCGCGATTCCTGTCTTGACCGTTGCAGATAACGGATCCGGTGTTCCAGAGGACATCGAGGATCGCATCTTCGAACGGTTCATCCACGAAGGCTGCACAACCGCTGTTGACGGGAAGCGTCGGTCTCGGCCTGGCCATCGCCAGGATGCTGACCGACGAGATGGAAGGCGAATTGACCTACGAGCGGGTGGACGGAGAAACGCACTTCGTGCTGAGCCTCCTTCGAGCAACCGAGGGCTTGGCCCCGCGACCGGAGTTCGTCCAGGCCGCCCGTCCGCTGGTCGCATCGAGGCCCGACCGGTTCGGTGGTGTAGCGGCCAGTTTTGCCGGCAACGGCGAAAAGGAACGAGGAAACGAAAGGGGAGCAGAAGGGAGCGACGCCCTGGCGGCAGGGGATCCCTGGAGTGGCCGATGAGGTCGCTGCGCTCTGGTGCGATTCGTCGCGTTGGTGCTGCTCACCGGCGTTGATGGTCTCCTCTCCACCGCCGCTGGGTGCCGCCACCACCGACACCTTCCGCGACGAGTTCAACAACGTCAGCTACAGCGGCGACGATGGGGTCGGAGGGTCGTGGGCCGGCGCCTGGTGGGAGAGCGAGACTCCCCAGGATCCGGACCAAGACAACATGAAGATGGTGGACGATGGGGGAGAGCAATTCGTTCTTCAATTCGACAACACGGTTCCGGGAGATTACGTAGAGCGAACCGCCGACCTGTCGGCCTACGACATCGCAGTTCTTTCCTTCGATTTCAGGAGAAACAGCTTTCCGGCAACTGCCACCTTCAAAGTGTGGGCGTCGTCCACCGGGCCGGCCGGACCGTTCTCAGAGATCTTCAGCATCGCATCAGGTGACGATGCCGGATATATCGGATCAGGTGACCACGACATTTCCCTTCACAGGTCGGCCACCACCACTGTGCGGTTTTCAATAGAAGGGGACATCGGAGGAGGAAGGTTCTACCTCGACAATGTCGAGATCACCGCCAGCACGACCAACCTCGACCCGGTTGCCGTGGACGATCCGGATGTCGCCGTCGATCCGGTCTATTACATGGTGAGAAAGGATTCGTCGAGGTCGTTGGACGTGTTGGTCAATGACACCGACCCTGAGGCCGACCCCTTGACCATCGTTTCAGCCGGCCCGGGCTCCAACGGCGGCACGGTGACAGTGGCGGGCGATGGCCTCTCGGTGAGCTACGCAGCGCCCGGTCCCTTCTACGTAGGCCCCGACACCTTCACCTACACGATTTCCGACGGGAATGGTGGCACCGCCATCGGTTCGGTCGATGTCGTCGTAGTCGACAAGCTGGCGGATTTGTCGGTCGAGTCCATCGCCACCGATCCGGTCGTGCCGTCGCGAGGTTGGCCGTTCGATCTCGTGGTGGCCTCCACGAACCTGGGTTCCGACGCCGCCACCAACGCGCAAATCACAATTCAACTGGCGCCCATGTTGACCTATGTTTCGGGAATTGCCGACAACGGTGCATGTTCCGAAATACCACCCGGTTCGGGCACTGTCGTCTGTACACACGGAAACCCCCCGGCGCCAAGCGCACTGCGGGTGGCCACGGTCACCGTTATCGCCTCCTCATCCGGGCCGCACACGGTGACGGCCACCCTCGATTCGGACGATGTAGATCCGGAACCCGCCAACAACCTCACACAGTTGACCTTCAGTACATCCAACTCCTCTCCAACCGCGATGGACGACACCGACTCAACACCAGAAGATGTCCCGGTCACTCTGGATGTGCTGGCCAACGACAGTGATGTCGATCTGGATCTGCTGTCGGTGGATTCCGTTACCCAAGGGGCGAACGGGTCGGTGGTGAACAACGGGTCGGATGTGACCTTCAACCCTGATCCTGATTGGAACGGGATCGACACGTTCACCTATACGGTGACGGACGGGAATGGTGGGTTTGACACGGCCACCGTGACCGTGACGGTGACACCCTTAAACGACGACCCGGTCGCTGCCGACGATGCCGACTCCACACCTGAAGACACGCCGGTCACGATCGATGTGCTGGGGAACGACACCGATCCTGACCTCGATCTCCTCTCGGTGGATTCGGTTACCCAGGGTTTGAATGGGACTGTGGCCAATAGCGGCTCGGATGTGACCTACTCACCGGGTCCCGGATGGTTTGGTGTCGACAGTTTCACCTACACGGTGAGCGACGGGAACGGCGGATTCGACACGGCCACGGTCACGGTCACCGTGGGCTCCGTGAATGACGATCCGCTGGCTGTCGACGACACCGACGGAACCGTCGGAGGACACGGCCGTGACCGTGGACGTGTTGGCCAACGACACGGATCCTGATCTTGATGCTCTGGCCGTTGATTCGGTGACCCAGGGGGCTAACGGTTCGGTGGTCAACAACGGGTCGGATGTGACGTACACCCCGGATGCGGATTGGTATGGAAGCGATTCCTTCACCTACACGATCACGGACGGCAACGGGGGGTTCTCCACCGCTCAGGTGGCCGTCACGGTCGGTCAGGTCAACGACGATCCGGCCGCTGTGGCCGACACGAAGACGGTTGACGAGGATTCATCGGAAACGATCCTGGTACTGGACAACGACTCCGACCTCGAAGGAGACTCGTTGACCATCTCGGGCGTCATCGACGGAACCAACGGGTCGGTCGTGAACAACGGCACCAGTGTGACCTATCTCCCGAATCCCGATTGGAGCGGCGTCGACACGTTCATGTACACGATCTCCGACGGAAATGGGGGCACTGCCTCAGCGTTCGTCACGGTGACGGTCGACCCGCTGAACGACGATCCGCAGGGCATACCCGACTCGGCAACCACATTTGAAGACACTCCCGTCGGGGTCGAAGTCCTTGCCAACGACACCGATATCGATAGCTCTGCCCTGACGGTTACGGCGGTCGCCGACGGCAGCAACGGCACGGTCACGACGGACGGAGTCACGGTCGCCTACACCCCCGACCCCGACTGGTTTGGGACCGACACGTTCACGTACCGGGTCTCGGATGATCTCGGGAGCCTGGTGCGAAACCACCGTCACCGTGCTCGTGCGCCCTGTCAACGACGATCCGATCGCTGTCGACGACGTCGCAACCACTCCCAGGGACACTGCGGTGTACATCTGGGTGCTGGACAACGACACCGATGTTGATCCAGACACGCTGGCCGTTTCCGGTTTCACCAACGGTGCCAACGGCTCAGTGGTCAACAACAGCATCAAGGTGACCTACACGCCCGCCCCGGGTTGGACCGGGACCGATACCTTCACCTACACCGTTTCCGACGGCAGCGGTGGGTTCGATACGGCGACCGTGACGGTAACCGTCACCGTCGGGCCCAACCGGCCGCCCGTCGCCAAAGACGACGCCAAGACGATCAACGAAGACACTCCGGGAGCCATCGGCGTGCTGGCCAACGACTCAGATCCTGACGGGGATGTGGTGACGGTGAGCGCCGTCAATCAGGGAGCGCACGGTTCGGTCACCAAGACGGCCACCAACGTCACCTATACCCCCGACAAAGACTGGACGGGCATCGACTCGTTCAGCTATTCGATCACCGACGGTCGCGGCGGAACCGCCACGGCGGCGGTCGTCATAAGCGTCAAACCCGTCAACGACCCCCCGACGGCCAGAGACGACAGCACGAGCACCCCGGACATCGACCGACGTGGAGATTGCAGTTCTGGCCAACGATTCCGATGTCGATGGCGACCCGCTGGCAGTGGCGACCATCACCCAGGGAAGCCGCGGCGTGACCACCACCGACGGTTCGACCGTTCGCTACTCGCCTTCTCCGGGCTGGACGGGCACCGACTCCTTCACGTACACGATCACCGATGGCCACGGAGGCAGCGATACGGCGACGGTGGTCGTCTACGTAGGAAACGTCAACCGGCCGCCGACCATTTCTGTGACGGGCGATACGTCGGTCGCGGAGGACGATCCGCTCATGCTCGAGATCAGTACCACCGACCCGGATGGCGATGAGGTCAGGATCTCGGCGAACGGTCTTCCGGACTGGGCCGGCCTCGTTGATCACGGGGACGGACGGGCGACCATCTCGGGAACCCCCGGGTTCGATGCCGATCCGTCGAGCGAGATCACGATCAGCGCCTCGGATGGGACGGTGACGGCCAGGTTCACCGTCACGATCGAGGTGATCGACGTCAACCGGGCGCCTCTGATTCGTCCGATCACCTTCAGCGGGGTCGATGATGACGGCTCGTTCTCGTTTGCGGTAGCCGCCTCGGACCCCGACGGCGATCCATTGTCCATCTCTGCGTCCGGACTGCCTGCCTGGGCAACGCTCACCGACCACGGCGACGGTACCGCCACGATCAGCAGCGGCGGGGTCCCTGATGATGCGCTTGGTTCGTTCTCGATGATCGTCTCCGTCACCGACGGACTGACAACCGTGACCTCGGGCCTCTCGCGGCCTATCGTCGATTTGCGCCTCGGACGGCCTCCTGAGCTGACCCATCAAGCCTTCGGAATCGGCGGGACCGACACACTCGTGGCGACCGCTCTCAAGCCACGCGTCGGCACGCCCGATCCGCTCGGCGCCCATCTGACGCCCCGGGAAGGCCTGCTGGTCGCGTTCGGCTCGGCCGTTGAGACGATGAAGAACCAGGTCATCCCTGCAGTTGTCCTGGGCGTCGTCATGGCCTGGATGCTCATGATCGGCGTCGGCCGCACCAAAGAAGAAGAAGAGCCAGAAGCGGCCTAGCCCCCGGTTCCTATCTCTCCCGCTGGCGGGGGTTCATCCTCCTCTCAGCGTGCGTCCCGGCTGCTGTTTTGTCTCCCCTGTTGGCGGGGAGGCGCGGCGCTGCCGGAGGCGGCGTTGCGGAGGGGGTGGGGCGCCCTCAGGTTGTTTCCACCCTCCCCCAAACCCCCTCCCGCCGGCGGGAGGGGAAAGAGGGGCTTCATCGGATCTTCATCCTGGGCGTCGTCGTTGCTTCATTCCCGTGACCGATGCTTGAGACACAAGCCAAAGGAGGCAGACGATGATGAGGAAGCGATTGGCAGTGATTGGAGTCTCCGCAGCCCTCGTGCTCGGGACCGCAACGGCGGCGATGGCGGCCGGGGGCGGGAACGGACCCGGCTCGAACCCGGACTGCACCGGTGATTGCACCGGACCGCAGGTTCAGTTGAACCAGCACGAGAACGTGGCGAACACCGGCGACGAGCTGCAAGTCCAAGCGCGGGTGCAGACTCAGCTCCAGGACGGGACCGGCGATCAAGCGATGAAGCAGGTCCAGACCCGTGCGCAGGTCCATGAACCATCCGGTGACCAGGTAGCGACCAGGACCCGGACGGAAGCCGGTGCGCAGGCTCAAGCCGGTGATATGGCTCAGGAGCGCATCCGGACGATGGATCCGGCGAGCGACTGTGACGGATCCGGCGACCAGGCCCGTGACCGTACGGCCGACGGATCGCCCAGCGCCAACAGCCAGCAGGGTGGCAACGGTAACGGCGGAGGCAACGGCGGAGGCAACGGCGGAGGCAACGGCGGAGGCAACGGCAAGTAGCCGGCGCCAGGGAGGACGCGAGCCCGGCCCAGGGTGACCGGGGCTCCTTCCTATGATTGAAACCTATGAGACAGCAGCGTGTTCTGGTCGTGGACGACGAGAAGAAGATTCGTGACCTTCTCACTGCCTATCTACGCGCCGATGGCTTCGAGGTTGCCGAGGCGAGCGACGGTGTTGAGGCTTTGGCGCGAGCGAGGAAGACGGAACCGGATCTTGTGATTCTGGACGTCATGATGCCGGGAATGGACGGGATCGAGGTCTTGCGAGAGCTTCGCAAGACATCCGACGTCTTCGTGATGATGCTCACGGCTCGCGCGGAAGAAACCGACAAGCTGATCGGGCTCTCGGTCGGCGCAGACGACTATCTCACCAAGCCGTTCAGCCCCCGTGAGCTGGTCGCCCGGGCCAAAGCCATCCTTCGGAGGGGTCGCGAACGGACGATGGCCGATGAAGAGCTCCTCCGGTTCGAGAATCTCACCGTCGATCTGTCCAAACGGGAAGTCACCCGGGGCAGGGCCACATGTGACTTGACTGCCCTCGAGTTCGATCTCCTGGCGGCCATGGCGTCGGCTCCCGGTCGAGTCTTCAGTCGCAGACAGTTGGTGGAGAGGGTGTGGGGCTGGGATTTCTTTGGTGATGAGCGCGTGGTGGATGTTCATATTCGCAACCTCCGCAAAGCCCTCGGCGACGACGCGACCGATCCGGAGGTCATCGGGACGGTCCGGGGCGTGGGTTACAAACTGGTCGCGGACCGCAGATGACGTTCTTCAGGCGCCTCAATGTGCGGCTCTTTCTGTCTTATGTGGCCGTCATCATCGTCGGCGGGCTGGCGGTGTTCCTGACCGCCCGACTTCTAGCGCCAACCATTCTGACGGACGAACTGGAACGTGCCCGGATCAGGCAGGGTCAAACCGAGTCGCCCGGTCCGGGTAACGGTGGCGGACCAGGCGGAACCGGCAGCACGATAGGTCCTGGGGGATCTGGCGGTTCGGGTTCCCCCGGCGGCGAGGGTTCCCCTGGCGGCCCCGGGGGTAACGACGGCAGCGGCGGCAATGGCCAGGGCGGTTCGGGAAGCAGCGGTGGGTTGGGCAGCGATGCCGGGAACTCGGATGGCCCGAACGCTGCGGGCGTGCTATTTCAGACCGAACCCGCTGTCGCGGACGCCGACGAGGATATCGAGCGGGCATTCCTCGATGCGCTCGATCGGGCCTTGCTGATCGGGTTATTGGTCAGCGTGCTGATCGCGGTCCTGCTGGCCGCGCTCGTGTCGGGACGCATCATGAAACCGATTGCCCGGATCAGATCGGGAGCGAGGAGGTTGGCAGCCGGGCACTACGAGGAAAGGATCCCGTTGCCCGCAGACGTTGAACTCGCCGAGTTGGCAGGGGACTTCAATGAATTGGCAGCGGCCTTGCAGGAAACGGAGGTGCGCCGCATGCAGCTGGTTTCGGAGGTAGCTCACGAATTGCGCACACCCTTGACGACCATTCAGGGCTATATGGAAGGTCTCATCGATGGCGTTATCGAGCCCGATGACGAGGTGTATGCGTCTGTCGCAGACGAAGCTGCCCGGCTCCAGAGGGTGGCGGCCGACTTGAGCCTGCTGAGTCGGATCGAAGAGGGAGCCGTTGCGTTCACATTTAAGACGGTCGATCTGTCGATGGTGGCAGAGAAGGTGGCAAACCGGCTTGGTCAGCAATACCTGGACCAGGGGGTCGCCCTCGAACTGCAACTCGACACAATGCTGGCAGTTTCGGGTGATCCGGATCGGCTGGCCCAGGTCTTTACAAACCTGATCGGAAACGCTCTCGGCCACACTCCCACCGGGGGGTCGGTGGTGGTCGCCTCTCGCGAAGCGGGCGATCTTGCCCGGGTGACCGTTTCCGATTCTGGACATGGGATTTCCGCCGAGGACCTGGGCCGGGTCTTCGATCGGTTCTATCGGGCTGAGCAGGATCCCCATTCCACAGGATCAGGAATCGGATTGACGATTGCTCGGAGCATCGCCCGGTCGCACGGTGGTGATGTGACCGCCTCCTCGGAAGGTCCGGGCAGGGGAGCGACCTTCACCGTCGAGATCCCGCTGCTTCCCTGATCTGGCAGGATCTCGCGGTCCCGGCCCCCTGTGGCTCGTCTCTTTCGAGCCGAGCCATTTCCCCCACCTTTGGCGGGGGAGGACGTGGGGAGGTGGCTTGTTCGCCTTCTTGTGGTTGCGCTGGCGGTGTTCGATACCTCCTTTGCTGCTCAGCAACGTGCTCGCCCGGCGCAGACGGGGGAGCTGTCTGAGCGAAGCGAGGGCTGAGGGGGCAGACAGCCCGCAGTGAAGATCTCGCGGCCCCGGCCCCCTGTGGCTCGTCTCTTTCGAGCCGAGCCATTTCCCCAGCGCCAGCGGGAATGACGGCGTGTGGGTGTGGCTGACACGGCATACTGAGGCCATGGACATCAAACGCGACGGGCTGTTGATTGGTCTACTCGTCCTGTTCTTCATCATGGCGATCGTCTTCGCAGCTGCCGAGATGGCGCTGGCTCGCGTGTCGGACGTCAGGGTGCGGACGATGGCCGAGGAGGGGCGCCGGCGCGCCCGGCGTCTGGTGTTGCTGCTGGACGCGCTGCCCCAGGTCATCAATTCGATCCTCCTGGTGGTGCTCCTCGTCCAGATCGGTGCGGCCACCATCACCGGGTTGCTGGCAGAACGGTGGTTTTCCAGTATTGGCATCGTCATCGCCTCCGTCGTGTTGACGATCGTGCTGTTTGTGTACACGGAGGCGATTCCCAAGACGTACGCCTTCCGGCACCCCATCCAGGTCGCTCTGGCGTTGACCTACCCGGTGGCAGCCCTGGAGCTCCTGCTGCGGCCCGTCGTCAAAGGGCTCGTGTGGTTTGCCGACCTCCATGCTCCCGGCAAAGGAGTGTCGATGGCTCCGACCATCACGGAACGGGAGCTGTTGAGCCTGGCGGCCGACGCCGAGCAGGAGGGCGAGATCACTCCGATCGATCGCCTTCTCATTGAGCGAGCTTTTCGTTTGGGTGACCGCACCACCGAAGAAGTGATGGTGCCGCGCACCGACATCGTGGCGGTCCATGCCAATGCATCGATCGACGATGCCGTTGCTATCGCTCTGGAAGCCGGCCACCGGCGGCTCATTGTCTACGAGGACGATCTCGATCAGATCATCGGGGTCGTGAATCTGCGGGACCTGGTGCGAGCTACCGGCCCAACGGCTCCCGAGTCGGTCATGGCGTTGACCCGACCCGCCCTGGTCGTATCCGAGTGGAAGAGGGTGGTCGAGCTGCTTCGCGATATGCAGGCACAGGGCACCCACCTGGCCGTTGTCGTCGACGAGTTCGGCGGCACGGCCGGCATCGTGACCATCGAGGACATTGCCGAGGAGCTCCTCGGCGCCGTGGCAGACGAAGGACAGGTCCCGGCCGCGATCATCACCCGGATGAGCGCCGGCCACTGGTCGGTGGACGGAGCCATGCTGGTCGACGAACTAGGCGAGATCCTCGATGTTGATCTACCTGAAGGCGAGTGGACCACCGTGGCCGGGATGGTGATGGGCCTGGCGGGTGAAGTTCCGGCGGCCGGCGATGAAGTGGAGGCCGACGGGTTTCAATTCCGGGTCGATGTGATCGAGCAGCGGCGTATCAAACGGATCGACATCCGGCGCTTGCCGCGACTGACCACCCAGCTGGTCTTTTGCCTCTATGGCCACCGGCACCGGAGCGAGACAATCAGGGTGCAACGGCGGATGTTCGAAAGGAGGTGTCATGCCTGAGATCCTCGAACAGGAGCAATCGATCAGAGTCCCGACAGCCCCTCCAACCCGTTCGAGAGCGATTGAGTTCACTCTGGCCATCCTGGGCTTCCTGTGCCTGGGGGCAGGCGCGTATCTGCTTTTCGCTCTCGAGGATTGGTGGCTCGGCGACCTGGCCGATGCCTGGCACCTGGGTGCCTTCATCATCGGTGGTGTGCTGGTGATGACCGGCCTGGGAGTGCATGCCAACGAAAGCTATCTCGAGGAGGGAAGGTGGTCGGCCCGGGTGATCGCCGGAGCGGTGGTCTCGCTGCTGGCGCTCGCCGGCGCGGTCACGGCCGCCCTCTTCCTGATCTTCTAAACGACGCGAATCAACGGGGACCGATCTCACCGGTTCCCGTTGTCGCGAACGGATCGGGTGGCGGGCCACTAGATTCGTGATTGACCTGACCCGGGGAGAAAGTCACATGCAACCGCACCCCAACGTCGAGCGCATCACGCAGGAGTATCAAGCCTTTGCCGAAGGCGACTTCCGGGGGTTGGCCAAGCTCTTTTCTGAAGACGCGGTGTGGCACGTGCGCGGCGACACGCCCCTGGCCGGCGACCACTCCGGTTGTGAGGCCATCGTCGAATTTTTGCGTCGCCTCACCCGCGACACCCACGAGTCCTTCATGATCGAGGTCCACGACATCATCGCCAACGACCACCACACGGTCGTGCTCGCCCACACGACCGTCAAACGAGATGATCGGATCTACACCGCAGACGAAGTTCACGTCTTCTGCACCAGTGAGGACGGATTGATTACTGAAGCCTGGGGCCTCAGCTCCGACCCCGCCGGCCAAGGCCAGTTCTGGTTCTAGCCCCTCCCCGCTCGCACCCTCTCCGTTCGCACCTTGTCTGTTCCCACACTCTCCGCTTGCTTTGCTCGCGCCTCTCCCGCCTGCTGGCGGGTGCGGCTCAGCATTGTTTTTCCCCCTCCCGGGAGCGGGAGGGGGTTGGGGGGAGGGTGGAACGCCGACTCCTGATCTTTGAGTTGTTGTGGCGGGCGATCTCGTCGAGTGGACGCGGTCTGGTGATGCCGATCTCGCTCTTGACGTTCTCACTATTCAGCTTGCTGTGGGATCGGCGGCCGAAACGGGTTCCGATCGCGACCTAGACAGGGTCGGGCCGGGAGGCCCACGGCGGAATAGCCCTGTCGGCTCCTACCCGGCGAGGTAGCGTTCGGCGCCGTTGCTCTCGAGGAGCCGGGCCATGGCATCCTTCTTGACCAGGCCGGAGGCGCGCCAGCGCTGGGTTACCTTGGCGGGTCCTTCCTCTGCCTTCGCCTTCTTCTTGGCACGCGGCGAGGTGGCGAGGAGGACGAACGTCGGGGTGGAGCGGATGGCAAACTGCTCAGCGGCCCCGGGCACCGACCGTACGTCGACTTTGGTCACGTGTGCCGTGTCGCGGTACTCGTCGGCCAGTTCGTCGACAATGCCGTCCATGGTGCGGCAAGGCTGACATCCGGTCTGCCAGAAGTCGATCAACACCGGCCGTCCACTGGCCGCCAGCGCTTCAATCTCTTCCAGGGATTCGACTCGCGTAGCCCGCACGCGTTTGTTTCTCTTGAAAATCACAATTCTCCATCCACGAAGTTTCGAACCGGAGTATGCCCGAAGTGACGCACTACACCACTACCAGCCGCTGCCCCCGCCTCCGCCGCCGAAACCCCCGCCGCCGCCAAAACCTCCGCCACCCCCGAATCCACCGAACCCGCCACCGATTCCTCCGCCGGATCCCCACGAGGAGCCACCGCCCCGGCTGCCGCTGCCACCGAAGCCCCCGCCTCCACCGAAGCCACCGAACCAGGAGTCGCGGTTGCCCGACCAGGAATTATCCCGGTAGATGGGCTGCCAGCCGAGCGCCACATCAACACCACGGGTGATGATCCAGTGGTAGTAGAGGAGCGTGAACGGATCGAAAACCCGGAGATCGGAGGGGAGAGGCTGACCCGTCCAGGTGTCTTCCTGCCGCTTCGTCCCCTCGTGGGCAAGTTCCGGGGCGAACCGATCGGCATCTTCGATCGTGGAGCGAGCGAGCGCCTGCCTCTGGGCTGCATAGGCAAGAGCGAAAGCCTTGGGACCGCGCGGGTCCGAGGCACCGAAGGCCGCGGCGACGTCGGCGTACGAGCCGGACAAGCCGAGATCGGCGAGGGCTTGCCGGGCGTCAACCCATCGTCGCATCGCCTGGGCGGGTTCGAGCGAGATGGCCAGGAGCGCCGCAATCGTTCGCTTGGTTTCCCCTTTCACCCCCAGGCCCGCCAGCTCGTGGTCAAGGCTTCCGAAGGTGACGATCGAACGGTCGCCCGCTCTCAACAGGGCGGCCGTGATCGAGATGGGGAGCCCCAGTCGGGACGCTTCCTCCCGTACGTGTTCGATCTCCGCCTTGGTCTGCAGGCCGGCAATGGCCAGCTCGACCGCAACCACCGGCTCGTGGCCGAGTCTGCGTGCCTCGTGATAAGCGTCGAGGAACTCGGTGAGGCTGCCCTCGTCGTTGTTCAGCAGGAGGAAGGCGGCCAGGGCCGACAATTCGATCCCGTCCTGTTGCAGGTCACGTCCGCGGGTTTCCAACGCCGTGCGAATCAATTCGTATCGTTCGAGTGAGGCGTCGGGGTCTTCGTCGAGGTCGGCCAGGGCAGCGGACACCGCCGGGCGGGCGATCGAGCTGGGCAGTCGGTTGTAAATGCTCTCGAGCCGGTCGGTCTTCGTTCGGGCAACGTCGTAGGTCGTTTCCAGGTTCCTAACCGAATCAGCGAGAGGCGCGGCGTCGTCAAGGACGGGTGCCGCCTGGGTCAGCCGCACGCCTAAGTCGGACAGAACCGCCGGCCCGATGGGCGTCTGCCCGACCTGCCCGGCAACATCGCGAGCCAGCCGTTGCTTGGCTTCTGCGATGCGGTAGGGGCGGAGCGACTCGACCAGTCTGCGTACCTCATCCAGCTTGACCTGGAATGCAGTGTCGTCACCGGTCGGTACCTTCACCGCCTCGGTTGCCGTCTGTTGGACGGTTTCCTCGAGGACGTCTTGCTCCCCGGTAACCCGCAGCTCTAACGGGATTTCCACCTCGGCGTCGAGCCGGGCCTGATCAACGACGTCGATGGCGCTCAGAGCCCAGAGAGCCTCGAGCGACTTGCGGTCGCTGGCGGGCCGATCCTCGGCCAACGCGGTGAGGGCATCCAGGCCCGCCGCCGTCGTTACCTCTGGCACGTCGGTGGGTCTGCTCAGCATGAGCTCCTCCGCGAGGGTCAGTTCGTGACCCGCCGGCTTCAGGCGGGCCAGTTCGCCGTCCACCTGTTCTTGCCGTTCCTTGCGGACGGCGCGCACTTTGTCCAGGCGACTGTTCGCCGCTCCAGAACCAACCAAACCCGCACCCACGGTCAGCATGAGCGCGGCAAATATCCACCCCCCGATGCCCGAGTCTTCATCCTGAGGGGTTGGCTGGGTCGTTTCCGGCTGCCCCGGTTGGGTCGTCGTGGATCCCGTTGGGGTAGTCGGATCGGTCGGAGCCATTCCGGCGAGAGTCTGCTCGAGGCCACCGACGATGGCCGCCAGACCGCCGTCATAGTCCTCCGCGCCAAAAAAGCTATTGCCGAGTCCGGCCACGAAATCGAGCTGGTCGGTTGGTATGGCAATCCCCGGACCGGTTTCGATGGCCGTCCGTCGATCTCCGAGATTGATCACCACGACGATGCCGTCGTTCAGGTCCGGATCGCCGACTCCCCAGGCGTTGCCCAGATCCTGGGCGAACTCGTTCGTGTCCCGGATACCGGTGCTGTTGACCACGACCACCGCGATCTGGTTGCCGTATAGGGCCACCACGCGCCCGACCGCATCTTCGAGGCGCTGGTCGTCAACGACGACGTCGGCTGCGTCGGTCACCCACCCGTCACAGGTGATGCCTTCAAACTCCGGACATTCAATCGTCTGCGCGAGGGCCGGTGCCGCCACAGTGAGCAGCATGAGCACTCCGACCATGAGGATTCTTCGCATTCCACCCCTTTCGACCCCGAGCCTACCGTCGCTACCGACCTCACTCTTCGGGATTTGCCTCTGTGGAGGAATGCAGGCAACCATGCGATGGTTTCAAGGAGCGGTATGAATCTGTACGGAGACCAGGCAACCATCGAGCGAGTGCTCACCGATTACCGGACGTGGGCCGTCGTTGGTTTGAGCGAAAATCCGGGACGAGCCAGTCATCGCGTAGCTGCGTTCCTGCAGGCTCGCGGGTTCCGCATCATTCCGGTGAATCCGGTTGCCGAGCAGATTCTCGGCGAAACCGCATACCCCGACCTAGCCTCGATACCGGAGCCGGTTGACGTGGTCGACATCTTCCGGAGGTCGTCGCTGGCCGGAGTGCACGTCGACGAGGCGATCGCGGTCGGTGCGAGGGCGGTCTGGCTGCAGCTCGATGTTGTCGACGAGGCCGCGGCCACCCGGGCGGGCGCCGCCGGGCTCGACGTCATCATGGACCGTTGTCCGGCCATTGAGCTGCCCCGAATGCAGCGGCAATCGGGAGTCACATGACCCCTTTGAAGATCTCCAACATCATCCTTCGGGTCGAAGTCCTTTCTCGCTCACTGGACTTCTACCGCGATCGGCTCGGCATGACCGTTCTGGAATCCAGTGAGACATTCGCTTTCCTGGACGGTGGCGGGGTGACCCTGGCACTCAACGCGATTGGATCCGCGATGGAGGCCAACCCGCCGGGTTTGGTCGAGGTGGTCTTCGAAGTCGACGACGTGTCCGCCGCCTATGAGAAGCTGGCTGCCGCCGGCCTTCAGTTCAGAGTCGACCTGGCGGTGGTCATGAGCAGTGACGGTCGTGAGCTGCTGGCCGCCGACTTCCGCGACCCGGACGGGAACGTCCTGTCGATCACCGGCTGGCGGCAGGTCTCCTAGAGCGTCTCTTCGATATCGTCTCGTTCGAAGACGATATCCCAGCGGTCCATACAGTCCTCGCACCGGTAGACCAGGACATCTCCTGGTACGAGCTCTTCTTCTTCCGGCACCGGAGTGATCAGATGGGCCCGTCCGCCGCAATCGACGCAGATGATTTCCTTGATGAGCTCCATACCTTCACCTTACCCCCCATACGAGGGCGCCGGTTGAGGTTTGGCCGGACCCTCGGGAGGAGTGGCCCGACCGCCTCAACCGGCGTGGAGATACGAAGCGCTATTGGTCGGAACCAGAGTTGACCGTGATGGCCGGATGCGATCCGGGCCTGATCTCGACTCGGTGCGGTTTGGCGTCTTCCCGGATCGGGATCGTGACCGTGAGTACGCCGTGATCGTACGAGGCCTGGACAGTACTCGTATCGAGTCGGTCGCCGATGCGAATCTGGCGACTGTGGGTTCCGGTTGGACGTTCCCGCATCAGCCAGTTGGCACCTTCGGTGTCTTCGATCTTGCGTTCGGCGGTCACCGTCAGCACATTGTTCTCGACCAGGAGGTCTACATGCTCGGGATCAACGCCAGGAAGGTCAAATCTCAGGGTGTACAACCCGTCCTTCTCAAAGGCGTCCATGGGCATAAGGCCGCCCCGCCACGTGTTTCCGGAGGATCCGAGGAACTGATCCAGCTCCTGGAATGGGTCCATAAATCGCAGCACCATCGCTACTCCTTTCTTAGCCAGTGCGAAGTACTTAAACAAAGTATATCAAACTTATCTGACAATAAGAGACTCAGATTTGTAACGATCACGGATGGGGTGAAGCCTCCCCAGACCGTGGGCTTCAGGACGAGGCAGGGGTCCGGGACGACCCCGTGAACCGCAGGATGAGGTACCCGATCAAACCGGCCGTGCCGGAGCCCGCAAAGATCCCGATTTTGGCCAGGTCGGTGAGGGCCGGGTCCGTGAAGGCCAGTCCGGTGACGAACAACGAAACCGTGAAACCGATGCCGGCCAGCCCCGCCAGCCCGAATATGTGGGTCCAGGTGGTATGTCGGGGGAGCCGTCCCAATCCGAAGCGAACGGCCAGGGCGGTGAAGGACGAGATGCCGACGATCTTGCCGACCAGCAAACCGACCGCAACTCCGAGCGCCACCGGGCTCGTCAGGGCGTCGAAGAGGTCAATGCCGCCGAATTTCACACCGGCGTTGGCGAGGGCGAACAGCGGGACGATCAGGAAAGAACTCCACGGGTGCAGCTGGTGCTCGAGGCGGTTGAGCGGAGCGATCGATTCGTAGGCAATGGAGGTCAACTGGCGCGCCTCGTGGTCGATCCGGTCATGTCCGTGGGGAGACGCTGGTTCCGGCGTGTACGTATCGAGCACGTAGGTTGCCTTGCGGTGATACTCCTCGTCCGAGTACATCGGCCGGGCCGGAGTCATCAAACCCAGAGCTACCCCGGCCAAGGTTGCATGGACCCCCGATTCGAGCACAAAGAACCACACCAGGATGCCCATCGGCCAGTAGAACGCCGCAGCCCGGATTCCCCCCTTCTGGGCGGCCCAGACCACAAGCAGGGCTCCGACCGCGGCGGCCAGCCACGTCAGGGACAGTTCCTCCGTGTAGAACACTGCGATGACGGCAATCGCGCCGATGTCGTCGACGATGGCCAATGCAAGAAGGAAGAGCTTGGCTCCAACCGGGACCCGGCTTCCGAGCAGAGCAACCACCCCGATCGAAAAGGCGATGTCGGTGGCCATGGGAATTCCCCAGCCCGCGAGTGGCTTCTCCACCCTCGCCCGAAACGAACGCCAGGAATATCAAAGCCGGTACCACCATGCCCCCGAAGGCGGCGATGACGGGCAGCGCCGCGGCCTTCGGGTCGCGTAACTCACCGACGACCAGTTCGCGCTTGATCTCCAAACCAACCACGAAGAAGAAAATCGCCATCAAGCCGTCGTTGACGAGATCGCGGAGGGTTTCCTCGAGGTGAAACGATCCCATCTCGATCTTGAAGACCGTTTCCCACAGCTCCGTGTAGGTGTCCCCGAACGAGGAATTAGCCCAAATGACCGCGATGACGGCGGCCACCAGCAGCACGATGCCCGACGCAGCTTCGACCCGGGTGAATCGCAGGGCGGGCCGAACGAACCGTCTCGGGATGAAACGCTCGGAGTGGAGCCAGGTGCGGTGCAGTTCTTGTTCGGGCATGCGGAGGGAGGCTAACAAAAGGCGACCCAGATGCCCAGCTGGATGGGGTGTCGGAATATGAGGTCCGTCCTGGTTGACGAACCGGCAGTACGTCGGATAGATTCCGACTCGGCGTTGCCTCGTCGGGACGATATGCTGCCCGCCATGGCGCAAGTCGTACAGAACCGGTGGCTGCGAAGTGTTTACGTAGTGCTGGGTTTCGTGCTGCTCGTAATCGGTGTTATCGGAACCGTCCTCCCCGGGATCCCGACGACCATGCCGATCATCCTGGCCGCCTTCTTCTTCTCAAAATCATCACCGCGTTTCGATAAATGGATGCTGAACCACAAACTGTTTGGACCGCTGATACGGGACTGGCGGTCCGGAGCAGGATTCAGCGCCCGGGCGAAATCGATCGCCATCCTCGCGATCGCGGTGACCTTCACAATCACCGTTGTCTGGATGGTCGAAACCACCGGCGTGCGCATCGGGCTGATTCTGTTGGCGATGGCGATCAGTGCCTACATCATGTGGCTGCCGACCAAGCGGGCTGAAACGGTTTGAGCCTCACATAGCGGTCCGGGTCTTTATCCTCCTGAAACAGCCTGCATGACTGTGACGGTGTCGCCGTCCTGTAGATGCCCGTCCAATGAGGGCAGCCATCGAGTGTTGGTGTCGTTATGGAAGAGGTTCACGTGGGGACGCAACTGCCCCGACTCGTCGTAGAGGTGCACCTTGAGCGCCGGGTAATCCGTGAGAATCTGGCCGATCGCTCCCTGCAAGCTTTCGGCCTGGACCTCGAACAGTCTTACACCGCCTAGTAGCTCGGCGAGAAGACCCGGCAGGCGGACCTGAACCGTCGCCATATCACTCAGCTCTGCAGGACGCGAACCGCCAAGATCCGGGGCAAGGTCCACGGCAGGGTGGTCCACGAATCCCCGGCATCTGCGGTTGTCATCACTTTGCCGGCCGTCGTCCCGAGATAAACACCCTGGCGCTGGTCCCCATCCATCGCCCCCCGGAGGACTGTCGTGAACGTTGCCGTTTCGGGGTGGCCCGTCCCGGAGATACTCCAGGTGTCGCCGCCGTTGTCGCTGCGGTACACCCGGAATGCCCCATCGACCGGAAGACGGTTTTCGTCACTCTCGAGAGGCACGATGAACAAACGTTTGGTTTCCTGATCGTGGACGATCGGGAAACCAAACCCGGCAGGCAACCCGTGCTCGATACGATCCCAACTGTCGCCCCCGTTGTCGGTCCGAAAGACACCGACATGCTCCTGGCGGTAGAGGCGGTCTGCGTCGGTTGGATCCTGAACGATGCCGTGCACGCAGTGCCCGATGTCGCCGAATTCCTGAGCCTCCGCCGCATGTGGCATGCCCACGTTCTTGGTGTTCCAGGTTGCACCGCCGTCGTCGCTACGGAACACACCGACCGCGCTGATGGCTACCCAAAGACGGTCCGGGTTCTTGCGGTCCACGATCACCCGGTGCGCCGTCAAACCTCCCAGGCCCGGTTCCCACCCGGGGCGAGTGGGATGCTCGTTGAGCCCGTCCACCGGTTGCCAGGTCTCGCCGTGGTCGAGGCTTCGGAACAGCCCGGCCTCATCGACGCCGGCAAAGAGGTGGTTGCCGGCCCGGGTAAGAGTCCAGATCTGGGTGAGCTTGCGGTCGCCACCCTCGGGCCAGGCCGGGCCGTCGACGATCTGGGTCCACTCCTTCAGGTCGGGTGATCGGTGCAGGGCGGCCCCGAACCAGTTGCTCCCGGTGGCGAGGAGGTAGTCGCCGGAACCCGTCTGGCCGAAGGCCGTGACCTTCCATCCCTTGAAGAGCGGGCCCTCGAGGTCCCACTCGCTTCGTTCGTCACCCGAACGCAAGAGATAGGCACCCTTCTCCGTGCCGACCGCCAGTGTCACAGCCATGATCAACCTCCTCGGCGGCGACACTACCGACCCAATCCCCGTTTTGGCGTCAAAAAGGCACCCCATGCGGTGATGGTGTGACGCAAGAAACGTATGCTTTGCGCCATGTCTCGCAATCGTGAAGTTGCCCGGGTGCTGAGTGAACTGGCTTTGCTCACCGAACTGGATGAAGGGTCGCCCCAAGCCTTCCGGTGTGCCGCGCCTACGACAACGCGGCTCGAGCCGTCGACGGCCTGGCCACGGATGTCGAGACCATGACCGAGAGCCAGCTCGTTGCGGCCAAAGGAATCGGGAAGAGCACCGCGCAGAAGATCGGCGAGTACCTCGAGACCGGTCAGATCGCCAAGCTCGAAAGACTGCGCGGATTGTTCCCGCCCGAGTATGTCGAGCTGACCCGCATCCCGGGGCTGGGTCCGAAGCGCGTGGCGATGCTGCACGAAGAGCTGGGCATCGGCAGTGTCGCCGACTCCGCGGGCGCCATCGATCAGCAGGCACTGCGCGGTCTGGCCGGGTTCGGGCCGAAGAGCGAGGAGAAGCTGATCCAGGCCATCGAGCGTCTGGGCCTGTCCGGCAAGGAGCGGCGGACGCCGATCGAACTCGCGCTTCCCGTTGCGAGAGAAGTCGTCGCGGCGCTCTCGGAGGTCGATGGCGTCGACGCCATCGAGTACGCCGGGAGCCTGCGCCGTTTCCGTGAGACCATCGGCGACGTCGACATCCTCGTGTCGGCCACGGAACCCACGGCGGTGATGGCCTGTTTTCTCGAATTGCCCATCGTCGAGCGAGGTCCTGGGAGCGGGCGATACCAAGTCGTCGGTACTCACCGGGGCCGGCATGCAGATCGACCTCCGGGTGGTGGAGCCCCACCAGTACGGGGCCGCGTTGCTCTACTTCACGGGGTCGAAAGCGCACAACATCCGGCTGCGCCAGCTGGCTCTCGATCGCGGGTGGACGCTCAATGAGTACTCGCTGTCGGATCTGGAAACCGAGGAGGTGGTTGCCTCGAAGACCGAGCGCGAGATCTACGACGCCCTGGGGTTGGCGTTCATCGAACCGCCGCTGCGGGAGGACACCGGGGAGATCGAAGCGGCCCGGGACGGTTCGCTTGCCCGATCTGGTGTATCTCGAGGACATCAAAGGTGATCTTCACGTCCACACCAATCTGTCGGGTGACGGGCACGAAACCCTCGAGGACATGCTCGACGCGATCGTCGCCCGAGGCATGGCATATGTGGCGATCACCGATCACGGCGAAGACCTGCGTATCAACGGGGCATCTCGCGAGCAGATGCTGGCCCAGCGGCACCGGATCGCCGAACTGGCCGGTCGGTATGCCCCCTTGCAGATCCTGCACGGATGTGAGCTGAACATCGACCGGGACGGCGGGCTCGATTACGACCAGGACTTCCTCATGGGGTTCGATTGGTGCGTCGCCAGCGTTCATTCTCTCTTCGATCTCGATCGCCAAGCCCAGACGAGGCGGGTTGTCGCCGCCATGCAGAATCCGGCGGTGAGCGCCATCGGCCACCTCACCGGACGACAGATCGGTTCCCGACCCGGCATCGAGTTGGATATCGACGCCGTGATCGAGGCGGCCGTGCAGACCGGTACGGCTCTCGAGGTGAACTGCCATCTGCGCCGCCTCGACGTCGCCCCCGAGGTCGCCCGCCGGGCAAGCGCCGCCGGCGCCCACCTCGTGATCAGCACCGACGCTCACCGGATCGTCGAACTCGAACAAATGCAGTGGGGGGTGCTCGACGCGCAGCGCGGCTGGGTCGAGAAGAGCCGGGTGGTCAACACGTGGCCGGCCGACCGTTTCCTCGAGTGGGCGGCCTCCCTACGGTCCCGGTAGCATTTCCGAACCCGATCCCGAGGATCAGTGACTAAGCATTTTCCGGACGCCCGGTTCTTCAACGAAAATGGACATCTGTTCCCGTACGACCTCCGGTACGACCCTGAGAACCGGGCCCATCTCCATCTGCTTGCGGATGGACGGATTCAGTTCCGGGTGATGGCCGAGTCGGGTTTCACGTCCGGGCATCTCGTCATGGCGGACGGGTCGGGCCGGAAGATGGACAAGGCCGTGCAGGGATCCCGTTTCGACGTCTGGCAGGTGGCAGTCGAGCCTCAGACGGAGCCTTTCTCCTATTCCTTCGCCTTCCGGAGTGGTTCTTCACAACCCATCTATCTGGTACCGGCCGGGGTGAGCAATGCAGTAGAACGCCTCGACCGGTGGACGCTCGATCCCGACGCCCTGGTTCCGTTTGTTGTTCCCGAGTGGGCTCGAGGGGCGGTGATCTATCAGATCTTCCCCGAACGGTTCCACAACGGCGATCCCTCGCTCGACCCTGCGGGGGTTGATCCCTGGGGAGCTCCACCCCACTGGCTGCGCCATCAGGGCGGTGACCTGATCGGCATCGCCGAGAAGGCCGACTACCTGGCCGACCTGGGGGTCGATGCCGTCTACCTGAATCCCATCTTCGCGTCGCCATCGACCCACAAGTACGACACGGTCGACTACTACCGGGTGGACGACCACTTCGGGGGTAACCAAGCCCTGGAGCGTCTGGTCGCCAGGCTGCATCACCGCGACATCAAGGTGATCCTCGACGCCTCGTTTAATCACTGCCACCCGAGCTTCTTCGCCTTTGCCGACGTGATCGCCAACGGCGCTGACTCGGAGTATCGGGACTGGTTCGTGGTCGGCGATTACCCGGTGACGGTGAAGGTGCGACCCCGTCAATTGGTCGCACACAACTGGTCGAACCCGGCTGCCTACCTCGAGCATCTGCGGCAACTCCGAGCGGACACGGGCATGGTCGTTGAGGAGGTTGACGACGATGGTCCGCCCGTCGAGACCAGCTACGAGTGCTGGTACGGGGTGCCGTCGATGCCGCGGATCAACCTGGCCAATCCGGAGGCTCGCCGCTACTTCCTCGACGTGGCCACCCACTGGATCACCGAGTACGGCATCGACGGCTGGCGCATGGACGTGGCCCGCTACGTCGACTCCGACTTCTGGCCGGATTTCCGTTCCGCGGTGCAAGGAGGCCCGTCCCGACGCCTACTTGATCGCCGAGGTCATGGGGGACGCGGCTCCCTGGCTGCAGGGCGACCGATTCGACGCCACCATGAACTACACCTTCCGCGAGTTGTGCCTCGACTACTTCGCGACCGGCCGATCGACGACGGAGGAGTTCGTCGACGGCTACACCCGGATGCAGGCCATGTACGCACCGCACGTGACCGAGGTCAATCAGAACCTGCTGTCATCCCATGACACCGAACGTCTCCTGCACGCAGCCGGGGGCGACCCGATCAAGGCCCGGCTGGCGACGGCCTTTCAGCTGCTCGCCCAGGGAGCGCCCGGGTTGTACTACGGCGACGAGGTGGGGATGACCGGCGGGAAGGAGCCTGCCTCGCGAGGTGGGTTCCCGTGGCACGACGGGGATCTGTGGAACCGGAATCTGCTCGAGACGGTGACCACGCTGACGTGGATGCGGCGCCGGTACCGGGCGCTCCGGTACGGCGACATGAAGTTCGTGTGGAGGTCTGACAATGCGTTTGCGTATACGCGCACCCTCGGCGAGGAGAGCCTGTTGGTGATCATCAATCGCGGGGCAGCGCTCGGCTCGATCGACCTACCGATCCGGTCCGCCCGCCCCGAAACGCTGTGGGGCCCGGGCCGGGCCCGTCCGTCCACGGGATCCGTGATCGTGACCGAGGTAGGTCCGCTCACGGCGACGGTGATCAAGCTCTAGAAGAGTCGCGGATTGCCGGTCCCACCCCGCCTCTGCCGCCGGCGGGAGAGGCAAACCTCCAAGCGTTCTGTGGGACAAAAAGGTACCGGGCCCGGTGAAGGGCCCGGTACCGCTCGGTAGGTTGGGTTTAACGTACCGCGAGTAACACCTTGTTGGCTTTCCGCTCTCGCCCTCGCGGAGCGGCAACGAAGCTCACCATCGAACAGTTGCTGCAGACGATTCGGAACAGGTTGGCACCGATGCGATCGGTGTGGTGGCGGTGTCCAGTTACCCGGCAGTGCAACGACTTCATCGGTGACACGCTCTCTCCCTCTGGGTCCCAGCCCGGGGATCACTCTTCCTGGTGGAAAGTGTACGGAGAGTGAGGTCCGATTCCGCGGATTTCCGTTCTTGCGTGAGAAAGCCGCGGGTATGTCCCGGAAACTCACGCAAGAACGGGTTAGGAGAGCGGTGGCCTGGGCTTCGATCTCGATTTTGAACTTGTCGCTGACGAGCACGCCGCCCTGGGCCAACGGAACGTTCCAGGTGAGGTCCCAGTTCTTGCGCTCCAACTCGGCCGAGGCTTCGAACGCGGCCTTGGCGTTTCCCCAGGGGTCATTGGTGACACCGAGGAAGTTCAGGTCGAGCGTGATCGGCTTGGTGGTTTCACGGATCGTCAGGTCGCCGGTCAGCTTCCACCTGTTCCCGTCGGGCGCAACCGAGGTGCTGCGGAAGGTGAGCGCGGGGTAGGTCTCGGCGTCGAGGAAGTCGGCGGAGCGGAGGTGGGTGTCCCGGTCCTCGGTCCCCGTCGTGATCGACGCGGCGTCCATCGTGATTTCGACGGTCGAGTCCTCCGGCGTATCCGTGACATTGATCGTGCCTGAGAAGGAGGCGAAGTGACCTCTCACCTTGGTAACCATCAGGTGGCGGGCGACGGCGGCGATGGTGGTATGGGTCGGATCGATCGTCCAGGTACCGGCAGCTGGGACCAACCGGTTGTCGATGGTGCGGGTGGTTGCTTCGCTCATGAAATGCTCCAATGTACGATATGGTTGCGATCTACAATAGTTGCAGAATGCAATTAACTGTGAGATCGCAATTCCACGAGAGGTAGTTCGGTGGCGCAGTCTCTGAACCAAGAGCAGCTGGAGGCGTGGCGTCTCTTCCTCGAAGCGCACGCCTCGTTGACGCGCACACTCGAGCGCGAGTTGATGCAGGATCGTCATCTGCCGTTGACCTGGTACGACGTGATGGTTCAGCTGCACGAGGCAGGTGGCAGTTTGCGGATGCACGAATTGGCCGACCGGTTGCTCCTCAGCCGCAGCGCCACGACTCGGTTCGTCGAGCGGCTGGAACAGCGTGATCTGATCGAACGCCGGGCCTGTCCCGAGGACCGCCGGGGGACTCACGTCGTGCTGACCGACAACGGGCGGGAAACCTTAAGGGATGCGTCTCCGGTCCACCTCGCCGGTGTCGAAGAGCACTTCGCCGAACGGCTGACCAAACCCGAAACCCGGGCGTTGATTGTCGCCATGAAGAAGCTGGTCTGACGACCGGACTCATTCGTACGCGATCGCTTCGAGCACGTTGAGGCGTGAGGCACGCCAGGCAGGCAAGATGGCGGCCACGACCCCGGCAATGCCGGCGGCGAAGAGCGCCCCGATCAGCTGTCCGGTCGGCAGGACGAATATGAGGCCCTGGTCCGACAACGCCTGAACGACGGCCCATCCGAAGAGAATGCCGAGCCCCACGCCGAGCACCGCGCCGAAGACGGAGATGATGACGGACTCCCAGCGGATCATGCGGCGCACCTGCTTGCGACTCATGCCGACCGCCCGCAAGAGACCGATCTCTCGGGTCCGTTCGATGATCGACAGCGAGAGCGTGTTGGTGATGCCCAGCAGGGCAATGAAAACGGATAAAAGCAACAACACGAAGATCAGGCTGAGGATCAGGTTGATCTGACTCTCCGTCTGCTTCTTGAAATCCGCCTGGTCCTGGATCTGCACATTCGGAAAGGCGGCCACGATGGTCTCGACCGCGGCCCGGCCCTCCTCTGTGGTGACCCCTTCGTTCAAGGCAACCAGAACCTGCGCGTCGAGTTGCTCGGCGAAATTGGCCTCGTACGTCTCGAGCGAGAGCAGAACCGACGCCTGGATGCCCTGGCCGTCCCAAATAGCCACCACGGGCAGCGCCTGCCGCGCCCGTGCGGGCGAACGTCAATGTCACCGTGTCGCCAACCTGCACACCAAGCGACTCAGCCCGGGATGCGCGCAGTGCCACGCTGGGGGAGGCGAGCTCGTCGAAGCTGCCCTCGATCAGATCGACCGAGAAAAGGTTGAGGAACGTATCCGCCTGAACTGCGGACACGAACGCCGGGTTCTCACCGAACGACGCTTGACCAAACCGGGTCCTGGCAAGCTTGTCGATCTCCGGGAGGGTCTCCATCTCGTCGGCGATCGAGGTACTGAACCCGATACCTCGAAAACCGAGTTCACTCACAACCAGATCTGCACGGAAGCTCTCATCGATCACCTCGCGTACCGTCCCCCGGAACGAGGCGGCGAGAATGGTGGCCAGGCTTACCAGGGCCAGGCCGATCATCAGAGCCGCGGCGGTGGCGGCGGTGCGGCGCGGTTTCCGCATGGAGTTCTCGCGGGCCAGGGTTCCCGGCATGGCCAGGAGCCGGGGGAACGGCGCGCCGATGATTCCGGCAATCGTCCGGGTGAAGACCGGGCTGATCACGGCGACGCCGATAAACACGATGGCGGCTGCCGCCCCCACCAGGGCGATGGGTTCGATCCAATCGACCGGTAGTTCTACGAACAAGCCGAGCGCCCCGAGTAGGACCCCAAATCCCGTGATGGCGACACCGGCTATGACCCGGGGTCGCATTGAGCGGCGGGCCGGAGTATCGAGATCGCGCATGGCCGCGACGGGCGGCACCGACGCCGCCTTTCTGGCCGGGAGCAGCGCCGAGATCAGGGTGACGATCACGCCGACCGCCACGGCGACCAGCACGGTCCGGAGGCGCACCTCCAGGGCAGCTTCGGGAAGATCGCCCCCGAAGAACTCGTAGGCAACGGCGAGCACGTTGGCCAGGACGATGCCGAAGAGCAGCCCGAGTCCCGAGGCGATGACGCCGACGATGGCCGCCTCGGTGAGCACCATGCCGGTTACCTGGCGGCTGGTGGCTCCCAGGGCCCGGAACAGCGCCAGCTCCCGGGTTCGTTGCGCGACGATGATCCGGAACGTGTTCTGAATGATGAATGTCCCGACAAAGAGGGCGATGCCGGCAAACACCAGGAGGAAGGTGTTGAAGAATCCGAGGCCTTCTTTGAGGGCGGCGGCTTGTTCCTCGGCCACGCTCTGCGCGGTGACCGCCTCCACCTTGTCGGGGAGGATCGGCTGGATGCGATCGACCAGGGTCTCCGGCGATAGCCCGGGAGTAGCCGCAATGTCGATGGTGTCGTACGCGTCGCCGGCGTTGAAGACCCGCTGGGCCGTGGGGATGTCAAACAACGCAAACCCGGCGCCGCCGAGGTTGTCGGCTTCACCAAAACCGGCCAGGCCGACCAGCGTGAAGGACTCGGGAGGACCGAAGATGACGATCTGCACCGTGTCGCCAATCGCGAAGCCGAGCCGCTCCGCTGTCTTGCGGTCGAGTGCCACTTCTCCGTCCGCATCGGGACGGGCTCCCTCTCGCAGTGAGAAAACTCCGGGGCGGTCCGTGTCGGCCCAGGAGGCCCCGAACGTCGGGGGACCGGTCGTCGCGGCAATCTCACCGTCCTGATCGAGCAGCTGCACAAACCAGAACAGGGACCCCGTGGCCTCTTCGACACCTTCCACGGACCGGACGTCGTCGAGAACGGCAGCGGGGAGCTTCTCCGGCAGGGAGAAGCCGAAGTCGTTTCCCGACTCGATGATCGGCTTGACGATGACATCGGTTCCCGCGGTGGTGCCGGAGAACAGATCATCGAACACGCTGCTCAGGGTGTCGGTGAACACAAACGAACCGGCCACGAACCCCACCCCGATGGTGATGGCCAGGACGGTCAGCGCCATGCGGAGCTTGTGGCCCAGCAGGCCCTTAACGGTTGCCCGCCACACTTCCTAGGCCTCCAACTGCTTGATGTAGTCGAGGATGCGCTCCCGGGTGGGCTCGAGCATCTCGCCCACGACTACCCCGTCGGCCAGGAAGACCACCCGGTCGGCGTACCCGGCCGCGGCCGGGTCGTGGGTCACCATCACGATGGTTTGCCCCAGTTGCTTGACGGCGTCGCGCATGAATCCGAGGAGCTCGGCACCGGATGTGGAGTCCAGGTTGCCGGACGGTTCATCGGCGAAGATGATGTCGGGTCGACTGGCCAACGCCCGGGCGGCCGCCACCCGCTGTTGCTCCCCGCCGGACAGCTCGGTGGGCCGGTGATGGAGGCGGTCGCGGATGCCGATCGTGTCGACGATGCGATCCACCCATTCCTGGTCAGGCTTGCGACCGGCGATAGCCATGGGCAGCGTGATGTTCTCCAGGGCGTTGAGAGTCGGGACCAGGTTGTACGCCTGGAACACGAAACCGACCTGGTCGCGTCGCAGGCGGGTCAGGTCGTCGTCGTCCAGCGAACTGAGGTCGGTTTCCCCGAGGAACACGCGACCGTCGCTGAGTGAGTCGAGGCCTGCCAAACAGTGGAGCAGCGTCGACTTGCCGGAACCAGAGGGACCCATGATTGCCGTGAACTCGCGGGCGCCGAACTCGACGTCGATGCCGTTCAAGGCTCGAACCTGAGCGTCTCCATCGCCGTAGATCTTGACGGCGCCGGCGGCACGAGCGGCGGTTTCAGTGCGGGTCATCTGGACATCCTTATGGCGATTTCAGCCTGATGCTGGCAGGTCCTGGCGGTTATCGATGGCCCTCGAACGGACCCCTGGCCTTGTTGTGCGAGACAGCCCTGGCTGGGACGGTGAGTTCGGCCTTCCCTGATCGGGTGGATGAATCCGCCACATCAAAAAGCCGGGGTGAAGATCAGATCTCCATTGAACCGGGCTCGACGAGCCCCGACTCATAGGCAAGGACGATCGCTTGGGACCGGTCGCGCACCTGGAGCTTGGCGAACACACGGGAAGCATGCGTCTTGACCGTTGCCTCGGAGACAAAGAGCTGCTCGGCGATTTCTGCGTTGGCATAGCCCTGCGCGATGAGCCGCAACACCTCTCGCTCGCGGGCGGTGAGATCATCAAAACGGGCCGTTTGGACGCGGTGGGGGCGTCGCCTCAATTCTTCCATGAGGCGTTTCGTGATGGTCGGCGACAGAACGGCGTCTCCGCGAGCAATGATCCGGACGGCCGCGGCCAGTTCTTCAGGGGGAGCGTCCTTGAGGAGGAACCCGCTTACCCCGGCCTGGAGGGCGTCGTAGACATACTCCTCGAGGTCGAAGGTAGTCAGCATGAGAACGTTGGTTTCGGGGGCTTCCTCGGAGGTGAGCAAACGGGCCGTTGCCTCGATACCGTCCATGCGTGGCATGCGAATATCCATGATCACCACGTCCGGGGCGAGTTCGATGGTCAGGTCAACCGCTTCTTCGCCCGTGGCGGCTTCGCCGACGACCTCGATGTCGGCTTCTTCCTCCAGAATCCGTCGAAATCCCGTTCGAACCAGGATCTGGTCGTCCACAATCAGCACACGAATACTCATGACAGGGCTCCGGTCATTACCCACGGTGTCGGCAGCACCGCACCCGGTGATGGTACCTGGGGGGCCTGGCTATGGTGGCCTTTGCAGGCCTGGAGGTGGCATGAAAAGGCCCATTCCGGCGCTCACCGGGGAACAGATGCGCGAGGTCGACCGGATCATGATCGAGGACCTCGGTGTTTCGCTGGTGCAGATGATGGAAAACGCCGGCCGCAACCTGGCCGAGCTGGCGATACGACGATTTCGCCCGGCCGGCGTGCTGGTGCTGGCCGGACCCGGCGGCAACGGTGGAGGTGGGCTGGTGGCGGCTCGCCATCTGGCCAATCGGGGCGTCCAGGTTCACGTGTCGTTGTCACGGCCGGCTGCCGATTTTGCCGGAGTACCCGCCCATCAACTGGCCGTCCTGGAGAACATGCATGTCCCGGTGATGGAGGGGGCGTTGCCTGAGGCAGATCTGATTGTTGATGCCCTGATCGGATACAGCCTGCGGGGCAACCCGCGCGGGGACACCAGAGACCTGATTGATGGGGCGAACGGGGCGGCGGCGCCGGTGCTGTCACTCGACACGCCGAGCGGGCTCAACGTCACGACCGGGGAGGCGGCACGGCCTTGTGTGCAGGCCACGGCCACGATGACGCTGGCGCTTCCCAAGGTCGGACTGCTCGATGCCCCCCAGGTGGGGGAGTTGTGGCTGGCCGATATCTCGGTTCCACCCCCGGTCTACGCGGCGTTCGGGTTTGCAGTGGGCAATATGTTCGAAGAGGAAACGATCGTTCGGGTGTGACCGGCGACATCGGAGGAAGGGAGCGGTGGTGACGGTTGACGAATATCTGGAGGGCGCCCCGGAACCTCACCGGAGCACGCTGTCTGCGCTTCGCGAGGCGCTGCGATCGAGCCTGCCGGACGCAACGGAAACCATTTCCTACGGCATGCCGGCTTTCAAGCTGAACGGCAAGGCCATCGCCGGGTACGCCGCCTTCAAGAACCACTGCAGTTACTTCCCGCACTCAGGCGCGGTCCTCCCTGCCGTTGCCGGGGAGTTGGAATCGTACGACTGGGACGGTGGGACGCTCAGGTTTCCGCCCGGTGAGCCGCTGCCCCCCGCCCTGATCGATCGATTGGTGGCAACCCGGCTGCAACAGCTTGGTTTCGAGCGGTCCGACTGAAGAACCAATGGGTCACCGAGTTGGGCGGAGCCTGACAATCGGGATCGGGCGGTCGGTACGAGTCTGGTACACGGCGTAGCCCTCGTACGCCTCGACAACCCTCGGCCACCATTGCCGTCGTTCGTCTTCGAGCATGGGTTCGGCGATGACATTCCAGCGGCACTCCACCACCTGCACGCTGGCCTCCGGATTCGCCTCGAGGTTGGTGTACCACTGCGGATGCTCCGGACGCCCTCCCCAGGAGGCGATGACGATGAGGTCGTCGCCGTCTCGCAGGTACAACAACGGGACGGTGTGCGGCTTGCCGGTCTTTCTGCCCAGCGTGGTGAGCAGCAACATGTCGTTGTCTACCAACCGGCGGCCGATCCGGCCCTTGGTCAGTCGGTACGCTGCTGAGTGGACGGTCGACAGGGTCTTGGCGGTGCGATCGCGCATGCCGGGAACTTAGCCGGGTCCGCGCTGGTACGCTCCCGGGCCATGCGGCTGATGATCGCCCGGTGCAGCGTCGACTACGAAGGCCGTCTCACGGCACACCTCCCGATGGCGACGCGGCTCATCATGGTCAAGGCGGATGGATGCGTCGCCATCCACGCCGACGGCGGCGCCTACAAACCACTCAATTGGATGAACGCACCCAACTACCTCGAAGAGCGGGAAGGTGAGTGGGTGGTCACGAATCCTCGTGGTGAGCGCCTGGTCATCACCATCGATGACGTTCTGCACGACACGTCGCTCGAGCTGGGTGCCGACCCGGGCCTCGAAAAGGACGGGGTGGAAGCCCACCTCCAGGTGCTCCTGGCCGGACAACCCGGTGCACTCGAGGAGGGCCTGACGCTCATTCGCCGTGAGTACCCGACGGACATCGGTGCGGTCGATCTGCTCTGTCACGACGGAGCTGGGGTGACGGTGGCGGTCGAGATCAAACGCCGCGGCGACATCGACGGTGTCGAGCAACTGGCCCGGTATCTCGAGCGGCTCAACCTCGATGCGCGGCTGGCGCCCGTCCGGGGGATCTTCGCCGCCCAGTCGATCAAACCGCAGGCGAAGGTGCTGGCCGAGGCCAGAGGGATCGAAACCATCGAGGTCGATTACGACGAGTTACGGGGCATCGAATCCAACAACCTGCGTCTTTTCTGAGCCTCTGATGCACGTCGTCCTGTACCGGCCCGAGATCCCACCCAATACGGGCAACGCTATGCGCTTGTGTGCCAACACGGGGACCACGCTGCACCTCATCCATCCGCTCGGCTTCTCGCTGGACGAAGCCCGCCTCAAGCGGGCCGGACTCGACTACCGCCACTGGGCCGACGTCCGCAACCACGACAGTTTGGATGAGTTCGTGGCGGCCGTTGCTCCGGATCGGATCCGGGCGTTCTCCCAGCACGGGTCGCGGTCGTACACCGAGGTGGACTACGGCCCCGGCGATGCTCTTCTCTTCGGACCGGAATCCGACGGGCTACCCGACGAGGTACTGGCGTGGGAAAGCATCGACGATCTCCTCCGGATCCCCATGCTGCCTCGCGCTCGCAGTCTCAACCTGGCCAACGCCATCGCCATCGTCGTGTACGAGGCGTGGAGGCAACAGGGGTTCCCGGGCGGCGTGTGACGGCGGCGGGCCGGTGCCTGAGGGAGTAGCGTCGGATCATGACCGAGATCCTCGTTACCTTGTTGGGATCCGATGTCTATCGGATCGAGGTGAAGGACGTCGGGGCCACTACCGTGCACGACGTGACGGTGGCGCCCGCCGATCTCACCAACTTTGGGCAGGGCCGGGATGCACCCCGGTTGCTCGAGGAGTCGTTCCGTTTCCTTCTCGAACGTGAGCCAAAAGAGGCCATCCTGCCGCGCTTCGAGCTACCCGTGATCGCCCGATACTTCCCCGACTACCCAACTGAGATACGAAGACGTCTCGCTCCTCGCTGAGCGACATATTCCCGTTTTGGCGTCAATCTGTCCCCGCCGGTGGTGGTATTTCGACGCCAAAACCGTCCGGATGCTCGATCGTCTCGCGGAGGTCGGCCACGAAGCGGGCTGCCGGAGCGCCGTCCACCACGTTGTGATCGACTGAAACGGTGAGGTCGAGTATCTCCCGGGGGACGACCTCGCCATCTCTGACCCACGGTTGGACACTCCTGCCGCCAACCAGCACCGTCAGCGTCTGCACCGTTGGATGTCCGATGCCGAGGCCACCGCCCCGGCCGAACATCCCAACGGCCGTCACCGAGACGGTGCCGGTGAGCCGGCGCATGCGCACCGACCGGGCGGCCAGCCAGAAAAAGAGGGCCACAGCCCCCGGGATCCTGCTCACCCAGGGTGCCGTATTCGTGAAGAGGCGGCCCGACGTGCCGGCCGACGGTTCCCGCTTCACCCGCCGGAGCTCGGCGCTCAGATCAGCAGGGGAACGGACATCTGCGTCCCGGATGAGGTGGGCCAGGGGAAATGAGCCCGCCGGTGCGGCTACCTCAACGAGCGTCGAAACATCGACGTGGTGGTGCAGTACCAATCTGCCTGCCCAGTTCACGTAGGCATGCACCTCGGGATGAGCGGCTGCGGCGCGGGCTACGGCCGCAACGATGAAGGCCGTCCACGAGAGCGGTGGATCGGCCGCCTCGAGGAAGGAGCGGGTCTCGGTGACGTCGCATTGGATCAACGCGTGCGTTGGCGTCATGCGACGTCCGGCCCGGAGGGCCCCGGTCACAAACCGCCGGCTGGCAGGAATCGAGCGGGTCTCCACCCGGCGTGATCGCTCAACCATGCTCACCTCCCCGTTTTGGCGTCAATTTGTCCCCGCCGCTGGTGGTATTTCGACGCCAAAACCTCTTAAAAGGCGGAGGGCTACTGCTTCGGCGAGGGCGGCCTTTTGGAACTCGCCGAGGTCGACGCTCTCGTTGGGGGCATGGATGGACGAGGCCGGATCGAGGACCCCCGTCAGGAGGATGCTCGCTTCCGGGTAGGCCTCGTTGAAGGCGGCCACAAAAGGTATGGAGCCGCCGACGCCGATCGACACGCCCTCGGTTCCCCAGGCTTCCCTGAAGCCGTGCCGGAAGGCATCGGCCGCCGGTCCCTCGGCCTCCAGGGAGAAGGCCTCCCCCCGGGCTCCCCGGGTCACGACTACCTGAGCACCCCAGGGAGCATTGCCCTCCAGGTGCGACACGAGAGCCTCCATGGCCCGGTCGGGGTCGTCACCCGGCGCGATGCGCACACTGACCTTGGCCCGGGCGACGGGGATCAGCTGGTTGATGGACTCGGCAACGCTGGGAGCGTCGATCCCGATCACCGAAACGGCCGGCCGCGTCCACAACCGGGAAGTGAGGGTGCCCTGTCCGAGCAGGTCAACCCCTTCAATCATTCCGGCTTGCTCGCGGAGCTCTGCTTCTGTCAGGTCGAGCTGTGGTGCCTCGCCGGACACGAGACCCGGGATGGCCACGTTGCCGTGTTGGTCGTGAAGCGTGGCCAGGAGACGGCCGAGGGTGGTGAGGGCGTCCGGCACAGCGCCGCCGTACATGCCGCTGTGGAGGGCCTGTTTCAGGGTGCGGACCTCGACGGTGCAATCCACGAGACCCCGCAACGACGTGGTGAGGGCCGGCTGGCCGAGTCGCCAGTTGGCCGAGTCGGCGATGACGATCACGTCTGCTGCGAGGAGATCGCGATACTCGGTGATGAAATCGCCCAGGTGGGTCGAGCCGACTTCCTCCTCACCCTCGACGATCACCTTGACCCCGACCGGCGGCGTGCCCCCGTGTGCCTGAAAGGCAAGGGCGTGCACGAGGACGTTCGCCTTGTCGTCCGCCGAGCCGCGTCCGTAGAGGCGGCCGTCTCGTTCGACCGGGTCGAAGGGGGCCAGGTCCCACTCGTGGGATGCGCCGGGCGGTTGCACGTCGTGGTGCGCGTACAGCAGCACGGTCGGGGCTCCCGGTGGGGCAGGATATTCGGCGAAGACTGCCGGGTGAGCGCCCTCGATTTCGAGCAGCCGCACCTCGGGAAACCCGGCGCGCCGGTAGAGGTCGGCGATGGCTTCTGCCGACTCGCGCACCCGGGCCGGGTCAAACCCGGTTGCGCTGACCGAGGGGATGCGGATCAGCTGTTCGAGATCATGTTTGGCAGAAGAGAAGAGCTGCTCGACGGCTGTGTGCAGATCCTGGTGTTCCATGCCCGGAGGGTATCAGGACGGGGCCGGGCTGAAGATCAGGCGCCCGGACCGGCCACCAGGATCGGGATCCGCAACTCGGCCTCGGTCAGGCCTCCGTGTTGGCCGACCATGATTCCGTCGTTGCCCGAAAAGAGCAGGGCAAAACCCTCGTCTGCCACCAGCGCCCCGCCGGGGCGGCGCTGTTCGAATTCCGGGTGATAGGGAGGCGGTCCCCACCATCCGTCCATGTCCGATCGTGACACCCAGGTCGCAGGAAGCTCTGAAGCCAATGCCGCCGCTGCTTCTAGATCTCCTGAAACGTAGACGACCCGGGAGTCGCCGTAGAACGTCACGCTGGGGATCTCGGGCAGCGGAAGGTAGTGATCGAGGGCCACATCCACGTGGCCATGATCGGCGGTGCCGACCGCGACGGCCCCGGGCGGGAGCCGGGTGGCGATCGTTTCCCAGATGGCGGCGGCATCGAGAAGAGCGTCCCGGTAGAGCTCAGATTCTTGTCCGGCGGCGTGGGCGGCCGCGTCGACATGGGGTACGTAGACGGCCACCAGCTTGCCCGGGCGGGCGGCCTGCTCCAGCGCAATCCGGACCGTGGCCGCATTGTCGGCAGCGGGAACGATGGTGGCTCCCCGATAGAGGAGCTGTTCCAGGGGGCTGTCGATGAAGGCGACCGGTTCGACAACGACCGTCTCGGCTCCGGCCGCGGCCAACCGTTCGGACAGGTTCGGCGCGGGCAGGAAAGCCTGATGGTTGGTCGCCACGGGCTGCCCGAGCGAGTCGAACCAGAAGATCGTGTTGACCACCCGGTCGCCGAGCCGGAGCAGGTAGGCGATCAGTCCATGCTGGGACGGCGGCAGTCCCGTTGCCAGGGTGGAAGTGTTGACGGTGGTCTGGGTCGAGAACGAGGAGTCGATCGCTCCAACCCGGGCGTGCGCCAGCGGAGCAGCGGCCGGATGGCTGAGCTGGTGGTCGCCGAGTCCGTCGATGAGAACGAAGACATAGCTGGCGGCGGCCGGAATCTGCGCAGCCAGGTCGGCGCGCAGGCGGGGAGCAGCGGCAGTCCCGCTCAACCGGTGCTCCACTTCGGCGATCAGATTGACGAGTCCGCCGCCTTCGTAGTCGGGTGCACGCATGGACCGGAAACTATCAGGCGGGAGCGGTGACCGTACCTTTTCCAGGCATCGACGACGGGGTCCGAGTATCCGTGGCAAGACCTGGAAGGGTCCTCGTTTTTCGCGGTCACGGGGGGCTGTGTTACGGTGGCCCGGCAGAACAAACGTTCGTATTTATGGTGAGATTCAGATGAGCATCCCTGAACCCGTTGACCTGCAGGAATCCCGCACCGGTTGGCGAGAAGAAGCGGCCTGTAATGGCCTTGACACCGACCTCTTCTTTCCCGCTACCGAGGATGATCAGGTGCAGTTGTCGATGGCCCGGAAAGTCTGCGCAATGTGCCCCGTCAAGGACCTTTGCCTCGCCTACGCAGTCGAGAGCCGCCAGACCGTCGGCATCTGGGGCGGGGCAACCACCCGGGAGCGCCGCCGGCTCCGCCGCCGCTGGCTGGACTACGCCCGCCGGGTCAACTAACTGAAGCTTCCGCCGCCTGCCCGCCTGCTCCCGTGCTGGCCGAGGCCCGGCCGGCTACCGCGATCCCGCTGAGGATCAGGACGCCCCCGATCAGAATGCCGGTTGTGAACGGCTCGTCGAACAGGATTCGGCCGCCGACAACGCCCATCACCGGGAGGACGTAGGCGACCATCGATGCTTGGCCGGTGGTCCCGATCTGGTTGGCTTTCAGGATCATCCGGAATCCCCCGTACCCACCGATGAGGCCGATCACCACGATGGCCACGAACTGACCGCCGGTGAAGCCCCCCGCCGGGACGATGGCGCGACCGAACAGGGGAGCCAGCAAGATTGGAACGGGCGCAGCAACGAGGAGCTCAGGTGCCAAGAGGTTCAGTGCGCCGTGTTTGACGGTAGCCCTCCGAACCCACACTGCCGTTGCCGAGGCAACGAGGACACCGGTCAGCACGAGGGTCACGCCGATCCCGCCTCCGGCCGGGATCGTGGACGGGTCGGCCGAAAGGGCGGCCACCCCGGCGATAGCCAGCACCAGGCCGGCCCCCTTGGCGAACGAGAGCCGTTCGTCGCTGAACGCGAAGTTGGCGGCAACGGCTGTGAGCATCGGTCCGACCGACAGCAATAGCGTGACAACTCCGGCGGGCAGCGTTTCATACCCGAGGTTGAAGAGGAGGGGTGGAATAGCCACGTTCAGTACTCCCAATTGTGCCCCGGTGATCAGGGCAGCCCGGCTTGGTCGTGAACGTCGCAAGGCCTCGATCGAAGCGAGGATGGCTGCGACCGCGAACGGCAGCGCCGTTACCGCGAACGGATCGATGCCGTCGAGGATGAGCCACTTGGACATCAAGCCGCCCGTGCCCCAGGCAACACCGGTGCCGATGACGAGGATCCAGACGCGTCGAGTGGCCGCGATTGAGCGCATAGCTGCCGAACTCTAGACCTGCCCGGCGCACCCCAAAGTCAGCTAACCGACGTGCGCTTCCTGCGCCCGAGCACGCCCAGCACGGCCGCGCCCGCAAACGGCAAACCTGCCGCAAGCAGATTCACGCCCGGCCAGGTTTCACTCCAGATTCCCCCGTAGGCGAGCATGCCCAACCCGGCGCACACCGCCACCGCGCCCAGGACGGCTGCCCACACGGGAACGGGCCGGTCCTCACCGGAGATACGCAATCTCTCGAAGCGACCAAATGGGATGGCGGCGGCCGCCAGGGCACCTGCATACACGGCTATCCACAGCGGGCGGATGAGCCACCAGACCGCCCCGGCTGGTTCGATGGAAAGCCCGACGCCACCGAGGAGCACGGCGAGTCCGATCATCAGGATCATGGCAGTGAGGTGCCAGATGAAGAGCGTCATGATCATCCCGTTGATCAGCACAGTGGCGGCCCAGGGCCGGTCCCGTTTGAGCCATCGGTTAATCACCGGTTCCAGGGCTGCCAGGAGCCCGGTTTGCACCATCCCGAGAGCCAGCAAGACCACGGTCGGCGGTGCCGAATTGGATGCCTCGGAGCCCGGCACGTCGACCATGGAGGCCGGGTAGGGGCCCAAGTTGAGCAACAGGACAAGCGCGACGGCCCCGAGCGCCGCCCACCCCAACGCCCTCCCGGCTCCTCGCAACCCGCCATCGCGCCACAGGTAGCCCAACTGGTGGACGGCTACCCAGATGAACACGTAGTTGGCCCACCCGGCGTCCGGTATCCGTCCGCTCAGGGCGGCCCAATCGACGATCCCGGCCATGGCCACCAGCCCCCAGAATGACCAGAGACCGAAGCGGCGCCATGCCGCCTGGGTGACGGGTACCAGGGCAACGGCCAGGACGTACACGGCCAGGAACCACAGTGCGATCAGGGCATTGACCGACCCGACCCGGATTAGATACGGGTCAACGCCGACCTGTCCGGCTGCGGCGCCGATGATGACCCAGAACGCAACCAGCGGCAGGACCGGGATGACGAGCCGGCCCATCCGCGAGCGCAGCCAGGCCGCGTATCCGACACCCGCCGCAGTGGCCGATTCCCACGACGCAGCGTTGGCGTATCCACCAACGACGAAGAACACCGGCATGACTTGCAGTACCCAGGTGGCGAACTGGGTCCATGGCGCAGCCACCAGGAGGTGCTCGACGACTAGCTCACCGTCGATCATCTGGGGGGCGGCCATCAGCCAGTGTCCAAAGACGACGACCAGAATCGAGACAGCCCGCAGGAAATCGATGTAGCGATTACGCGACTCCGGCGTCCGGTGAGCCACATCGAGGGCGCGGGTCCAGGTGCTCACTCGGGGCGCCTTGGGCCGATAGCACCGGCTACCAGCATGCCGAGTGCGGGCATGGCCAACGCCAGCCACGAGAGGTTCGGTGCAGCCGAGACGCCGACCAGAGCCACCCCGGCAAAACCTGCGCACGCCACCACCGTTCCGGCGATCGGCCTGGCCGTGCCGATACCGGCCGGGTCCCGACCCCGGGGTCGCTCGAACCGGCTGACCAGCGGGGCGAAGAGCGCCATCAGAATCACGAGAACGCCGATCCACAACGGTCGGGTAACCCACCACAAGCCGGTGTCGGGTTCCAGTCGCATTCCGAAGCCGTTGAACCAGGTGGCGTTGGCGATGACCGGGACCACCATCACCGTGTAATGCCAGACAAATAGGGTCATGATCATGCCGTTGACCAGCACCGTTGCAGTCCACGGTCCGATCTTGTCCAGCCAGCGGCGCATGGGCTTTTCAGCGGCGAGCAGGATGCCGAATTGGCCGATCCCCAGTGCCAGCAGAGCCACGGTGGGGGGAGCGGTGTTGGAAACGGCCGCCCCCGGAACGCCGATCATCGCCACGGGATAGTCGAACGCCAGCACCGCCAGGAGGGCGACGCCGACGCCGCCGATGGCATACGGGAAGGATGAGCGGGCGCCTCCCAACCGGCCGTCCCGCCACAGGTAACCCAGTTGGTGGACGGCCAGCCACACAAACACGTAGTTGATCCAGCCCAGCCAGGTCACACCAAAACCGAACGCCAGGATGTCGACCGCGACGGCTGCCAGGACGGGCGCCCAGAAGGACCAAACACCGAACCGCCGCCACGCCCGGCGAGTCAGGGGGACAAACGCGACCACGCCGACATATACGGCCAGGAACCACAGCGGGGACAGCGCACCAAGCGAGGTCAACTCGACCAGCGTCGGGCTCATCACCCCGGCCCAGGTCGCGATAGCGAATCCAGCCCACAACGCCAGGAGCGGCAGGGCAGGCAGGACCAACCGGCGCAACCGGGCCACCAACCAGTCCCCGTAGGGCGTTCCACGTTTGGTTGCCGATTCCCACGAAACGGCATTGGCGTAGCCGCCCACCGCAAAGAACACCGGCATCACCTGGAAGATCCACGTCAGCCACTGGGCGAGCACCGAACGGGTGAGCAGGTGATCACCGTGAAAGACACCGTCGGCCGAAACCCACGGGGTGATGACCAGCCAGTGGCCGATGACCACGGCCACGATCGAAACGGCCCGCAGGAAGTCCACGTACCGGTTGCGGTCCGCCGGGGTCTGTTGAGCGGCGGCACGAGCCGATCCCAACAAACTCCGAGCGGGTGGCGGTGCGGTCATGGGTCCTCTCTCTGTGTCACCGTAAATATCGCACCAAACCCGCCCTTTCTGTATAGGGGACTTCCCCGAGATTCACATTCGCGCCTCCCCCGCTGGCGGCTTGGTTTGGTCTCTCCCGCTGGCGTTTTGCCTCCCCTGCTTGCTGGGGAGGCGCCGTCGCTGCCGGAGGCAGCGGGGCGGAGGGGGTGGGAGCGTGTGGGGTGGGTTGTTGCGGGTGGCGGTTGTGTGGGGTGAGTGCGCGAGGGGCTGTTTCCACCCTCCCGCTGGCCCTTCCGCTCTCGGGAGGGGGAGAAGGATTGGCCGCTGACCGGTCACAGTTGGTTGAGCAACCGGAGGAGCAGTCGAAACGACCGCCCCGGCTGGGCGATCTGGTTCACGGTACCTGTGCAGTAGACGCGTTGTTCGGGAACGTTGAACGTGAAAGCTCCGGACAAGCCTGAGTGGCCGACCAGTTCCGGGGCCGGACCGAATGGCGAGAGGTAGCGGGGGAGTTGGAAACGCATGATCCCCACCCCGTATTGCAGGGGGAAGAAGATCTTGTTCCAGTGATACAACTCCGTCAACCAGGAAGTGGGGAAGAAGGTCCCCTCGAAGAACGCCCTCAGGAAGGTCATCGACTCGGCAGCCGTGGAGACGATTCCGCCGTCCGGGCCGAACGAAGCCATCGCTCTCGGTATCAATAAGGCCTTGTCCTTGTAGTAGAGGTGGCGGGGTCGCTCATCGGACGGGTCGGTGTAGAGGTAGGTGTCGGTCAGTGACAGGGGATCGAAGATCATCGTTCGCAAAACCTGGTCGAGTGTGGACTCGGTGATCGTCTCGATGATCTTGCCGAGCAGTTGGTAGTTCGTGTCCGAGTAGAAGGCCTTGCCGGGGGTGCCGGGAGCGAACGGCGGCTTCATGCGACGGGAGGCTGCGAGGACATCGTCGAATGTCCAGGCCTGGTCCCGGCCGGACATAACCTCCTTTTGGAGGCTCGATCCTTGCGGGCGTTTCTGCTGGAAGTAGTCGGGCAGACCCGACGTGTGCGACATCAACTGACGGATGGTGAGCGAGGCCGTGGCGTCGGTAGGGAAGTTGTGGATCCCGACCACAAGGCCGATGGGTAGATGGTTGATGAGCAGGTCATCGAGGCTTAGTTTTCCCTGCGACCGCAGCGCCAGCAGCATCGCGGTGACATAGAGCTTGGTCGTACTGGCGATGAAGTACGGGTCGCCGATGGCCAGGTCGCCGGCGGCAGATTCCCAGAGAAGAGACCCGTCGTGGGCTTCCAGGCGGACCGTACCTCCGAAGAGGTTGCGCCCCTTCATGAAGCCGGCAAACGCATCTTCTAGCTTGGCCTCGATGCCGGTTGGCGCCATGGGATTCCTTCGGGTGGGTCGTCGGCTGAGGCTACCGTGCCATACCCTCGCGACGTTGCGAGGTCCGCTACAACCGGGAGGGACGGATGGGTGAGAAAGGTGCCAGGCAGAGCGACCAGGCGGCGGAGACGGCACGAGGCTTGGTCGAAGACCTGGTGTCGCTCGGCGAAGTCACATCGAAGAAGATGTTCGGCGGTTTCGGGATCTTCGAAGAAGGCTTGATGTTCGCGCTCGTCGATTCGGAAGGTTCGGCATTTCTTCGCCTGGGCGCTTCCAATGAGGGCCGGTACCAGGACCGTCACGGCAAGATGCCCTACGGCCGGGTTCCTCATCAGATCCTGATTGACGACGAGCAGCTGCTGTCCTGGGCCGAAGAGGCCCTCCAAGCTGCCCGTGCAGCCAAGAAGAACTAACCGTTCCCTCGCCTCCACCCTCCCCCTAACCCCCTCCCGCTCCCGGGAGCTGGAAGAAAAAGGGTGCCGACGGGGGTGTGGTGGTCTTGCCTCTCCCGCTGGCGGGGGAGGCGCGGCGCCGCCGGAGGTGGCCGGGCGGAGGGGGTGGGAGCGCGAGGGTTCTGATAGGCGCGGCGGGTCGTTTCTGAGCCTCCTCCCTAGCCCCCTCTCTCTCCCGGGAGGGGGAAGACCCGTCGACCGCGTTACTCAGCGGCGAAGGCGAACAACGCCTCGAAGAGGCTCTTGAGCTCATCGGAGCTGAAAACCAGGGCGGCGTCCCCGACGGTCAACTCAAACCGGTTCGCATCGGGCAGGATCGTTGCGGCCAAGCTGCTGAACAGCACAACGTCATGCTCCTGGGCGACCCGCTGCGAAGCTGCCAGGAGGCGTTCCGCATCGCCCGACAGGAACACGTGCATCATGTTGGTGTGGGGCGGATCGGGGACCACGCGCACCCCCGGCAAGGTAGTCAGCGCTGCAGCCACCTCGACGGCCTTCCGGTGGTACTCATCGACCTTGCCGAGCCGCAGGTCGAGGCCGAGTTCGGCGGAAAGGGTCATCGGATAAAGATGGATGAGGTTGCCGCCGTGGCGGCGTTGCCAGACCCTGGCTTCTTTGATCAGATCGGCCCGCCCGGCCAGGGCGGCCCCGGCGATGCCACCCAGGATCTTGTAGAACGACACGTAGACCGAGTCGAACAGGGCGGCAATCTCGGAGTACTCCTTGCCGTAGAAGGGCCTGGTCTCCCACAAACGAGCACCGTCGAGGTGGGTAGTGATACCCCGTTCCCGCGCCCAGCCGACCATGGCCACGAGATCATCCCAGGCGGGCAGTTGCCCGCCGATTTCTCGCTGCGGCAACTCGAAAAGGATCGCACCCACCGGTTCGACCAGTTTTTCGAGATCCTCCATCGTGAACATGCGATCGGACGTACCCAGCAGGGTGGAGTGCAGCCCGTGCAACCGCCGGTAGCCGTTCTGCTCGTGGATTTCCAGGTGGCAGAGGGGGTGGAAGGCCACATGGTTGGTGCCCGCCCGGTCGCACCAGATTCGTAAGGCAATCTGCTGGGCCATGGTGCCGCTCGGCATGAACGCGGCCGCTTCCTTACCCAACAACCCCGCGATGCGCGCTTCGAGCCGTTCGACCACCTCGCCTTCTCCGTAGTCATCGGGTTTCACGTCGGGGTCGGTGGCCTCGGCGAGTTCGAGCAGGATCTCGCGAATCGGGCGTGGTCGGGCGTGATGGGCGAGTTGTCGGGACGCTTCGAAGGGGTCTTCTTCAACTTCCGGCGGGTTGGCAGCAGATGGGGTTGTGTCCATAGGCGGATCTTACGTGGAGCGTCCCTTGACGACGTACCCGGGCCCCGGTGTTAGACACCATGGCTCGTCGGTCGAGCCCTCAGGCCCGAAGCGCGTCCTGTTGCTTCTGGGCCTCTCGCAACCGGCCGGTCAGATGTACCAGCAGCTTCCAGGCCATCTCCGGCCGGCGCTTCACCAGCGGTCGAAAGTCCCACGCCGCAATAGCAAGCACGGTCAGAGGTGTGACAGCGATGACGGTGGCTGTACGGGCACCCTGGTCAATCAGAGCCATTTCACCGTAGAACTCGCCCGGCCCGAGGCGGGCGACGGTGCGCCCACCGCGCGCGACCCGGGCCTCACCCTCCAGTATGAGTTGAAAACCAGCACCCTGGTCACCTTCGCTGATGATCGTGTGGCCCTCGTCATGCTGGACGATCTTGGTTATTTCGTACAAGATTCTGATGTCTGCTCGGCTCAGGCCGTCGAACAACCGGACCGAGCCGAGTCGTTCCAGGCTTTCTTTCTTAGTGACCATGGCGAACCTTTGAGGTTGGGACCGTCCCTCGACACTAGCGGGTGGGCATGCCGGGTTCGGGGGTATCACGGAAACCGGCCGATTCGCACACTGCCTCCCGCTCCCGGGAGGGTGAACACGCTTCTGTGCCTCGCCGCCGGCGTTCTTGCCTCCCCTGCTGGCGGGGGAGGCGGCGATGCGGAGGGGTGGTCGGCTTGGCGCGAGAGGTCTTCCACTCTCCCCCTGGCCGCCTCCCGTTCCCGGGAGGGGGTACAAGAACTGACGGTGGTGCGGAGGGGGTGGGACAACGGGGAAGGTTCCACCCTCCCCCTGGCCTAGCAATCCCTGGTGACCTTCACCGGGATGGCGTTGAGGATGGCGTTGCCGGAGAGGGCGTCGAGGGTTGCCGACGACGTCAGCAGGTTGGAGTTGACTCCCGGTCGGCGGGCGGCCACCGCCAGCCGGGTTCCTTCCACATCGTGGCCCCAGCCGTGGGGGAGGCTGACCGTTCCCGGCATAATGTCTTCGGTGATCTCGACTCGGGCCGTCACCGTCCCGGTCTCGTTCGACACGGTGGCTGTTTCCCCGTCGTCGACTCCGACTGCCCGGGCATCATCGGGATGCATCAACATGGTGCACCGCTCCTTCCCCTTGACGAGGACCTCGAGGTTGTGCATCCATGAGTTGTTCGAGCGGAGGTGGCGGCGGCCAACCATTAACAGGCCGTTACCGGGTGTCCCGTCCAGGGTGTCTGCCAACCGGGCGGCGTCTTCCATGATCGGCGGCGGAGCCAGTTCGATCTTGCCCGAGGTCGTGGTCAGCAACGCGGGCAGGCGCGGCTGCAATGGCCCTAGATCAATCCCGTGGGGATGGTCCACCAGCCTGGCTACCGACAGACCGTCCGGATCTTCACCGAACCGGTCACCGTAGGGGCCGGTCCGCAGGAGATAGTCGAGGATCCGGGTCGGGCCTTGATACTCGTTGAGGTGGCCGAGGATCTCCTCCGGGTCCCGACCCGAGATCGGCGAGCCCAAACTGGTCACCGCCTGGTTGACCGTGGCGGCGATGCCCCACCCGTCGGCCATGGCCGGGTCGGCCCCGGCGCCCTGCCCGGAGGCGATCAGCGCCAGCCTGGTGAGGATCTCCCACTCCTCCATCTCACCGTTGCGGCTCAGCGTCGGCGGTGAGAAGTTGGCGATGTTCCGCACGGACAGCGAGTAGAAGGCGAAGTCGTAGTGAGCGCGGGAAAGGGGAGGGGGCGGCGGCAGGATGACGTCGGCATGGCGGGTGGTCTCGTTGATGTAGAAGTCGACGCTGACCATGAAGTCGAGGGAGGCCAGCGCCCGGTCGAGGCGGGTCCCGTCCGGGGTGGAGAGGACCGGGTTGCCGGCCACCGTGACCATCGCCCGCACTTGCCCGTCGCCCGGTGTTTCGATCTCCTCGGCCAGGGTGGCGACCGGCAGTTCGCCGCGCACTTCGGGGTAGCCCTTGACCCGGCTGCTCCAGCGTCCGGTCCGGAAGGGCCGCCCGGTTGCGGGCGGCCGGGCGTGGGCGGCCATGGGGAACATGGCCCCGCCGGGTGCGTCCAACGCCCCGATCAGCACGTTGATGACATCGGTCAACCACGACGCAACGGTCCCAAACTCGACGGTGTGGGTGCCGACTCTCCCGTACACCACGGCCGTCGGGGCGGCCGCCAGCTCCCGGGCGATCCGGCGGATCGTTGCGGCCGGGATACCGCACCGGCCTGCTACCACCTCCGGGGAGAAACGCTCGGCCAGTGCGGCGACTGGGGCGACGCCATCGGTCAGCTCCGCCAAGCGGCCCGGCTTGGAGAGCCCTTCCTCGAACAGCACGGCCGCGATGGCGAAGAGCAGCAGGGGGTCGGTACCGGGCCGAATGAACAAGTGCTCGTCGGCCGCCCGGGCGGTCCGGGTGCGGATCGGGTCGACCACCACCAGCTTTCCGGCCCGTTCCTGCAAGGCCTTGATGCGGCCCGACCAGTCCGGGGCGGTGGCCAGGCTCCCGTTCGAAATGAACGGATTGGCCCCCAGCATCAGCAGATAATCGGTCCGATCGATATCGGGGACCGGGATGGAGTCCGGGTGGCCGAACATCAGGCCGCTCGAGACGTGCTTGGGCATCTGATCGACGGTGCTGGCCGAGAAGATATTCTTGGTGCCGATCGCTTTCAGTAGCGGCTTGATATACAACGGTCCCGCCATGGTGTGCACGTTGGGGTTGCCGAGATAGGCGGCCACAGCATCGCCACCGTGCCGTTCGATGATGGGGCGCAGCCCGGCCTCGATCATCTCGAAGGCCTCGTCCCACGAGACCTGCTCCCATTCGCCGCCCCGGCGGATCACCGGCGCCCGCAGCCGGTCCGGATCGTCGTGCAGCTGGCGCAGGGTGGAGCCCTTCGGGCAGAGGAACCCGCGGCTGAACACGTCCTCCCGATCGCCGCGGATCCTGGTGGCGACCCCATCCTTGACGGTGACCTCCAGCCCGCAGGTTGCCTCGCACAGGGGACAGGTTCGGAAGGTCGTCTCGGTTTGGCTCATGGTGTTTCCGAGCGTACCGGAGGAGTGGCGGCGGTGCCCGGCCCGTCCTACGTCATCAGGGCGAGGATCGTGTCGCCTTCGGAGATGGTGCGGAAGGGATCCCCGTCACCGGCGGTGATGACGACCAGCCGCCGGTTGGGCTTGACCACGAAGAGCGGGACGGCCTCGGCATTGGTCGCCCGGAAGTCGGCGACCGTGAACTCGGAGGTGATCGACGTGCTGCGGATGGTCGCTCCGGTCCGCACCATTTTCGAGAGACGCTCGTAGCTGACTTCATCACCGAAGAGGAGCCGGCCGGCCAGGTGGGTGGTGGCGCTGCTGTCGATCCCGGCGGGAACCCGGCCGGGGGCCAGCTGATAGGTCTGGGCCCGCCCGAAGACCCCGGCGAACCGGGTGACGGCCAGGGTGTTGACGTCGTCGTTGGGCGTCAGTGACAGAACCCGGCCCAACCCCGACAGGTCGAGTTCCAGGTCGATGTCCTCGATGAGCACGTTGCCGTAGTGGGTTTCCAGCCCGGCCATACGGGCCCGGTATTCATCCCGCCGATTGGTGGTGGCGAGCAGCACCGGAAATTCCTGCTCCACCAGAGCTGCTCCAACGACCCGTTCGAGACGTCCGGCTCCGATGATCAGCACGCCCTCCTGACGCTTCTTGGCCAGGCCGAGCGTTCGGGCAATGGGTGCCATGCCCAGCCCGTAGATGACCACCGTGCCGACGATCACCGCAAAGACCAGGGGAGTGAGTTGTTCCGCTCCGGCCAGGCCCTGGGCTTCGAGTTCGAGGGCGAAGACCGAGGCGATCGACGCAGCCACGATCCCGCGCGGCGCTACCGTGCCGATGAGGACCCGGTGGCGCCACGAAAGGGTCGTTCCGAGGGTCGACACCATCGAGGCGATCGGTCGGGCAACCAGGACCAGCGCCGCCAGGATCCCCACCGCCCCGAGCCCGATCAAGCCCAGCTGGTCGCCGCCGATGCGGGCGCTAAGGACGATGAAGAGGACCCCGATCAGGAGAACTCGAATCGTCTCCGAGAAGTGGAGGATCTGTTCGGTGCTGACCCGGCGGTGGTTGGCCAGAACCATGCCGATCGTCGGCGTGGCCAGCAGACCGGCTTCGGTAACCAGGCTGTTGGCGACGACGAACCCAATCAGCGCGGTGCCGACCCCGACGAGGGAGAGCAGTTGCTCGGGCACCCAGTGGCGGCGGAGCGCCCCGATCAGGCCGAAGCCGAGGATCAGGCCGACGGCCACGCCGACCAGCAGGAACAAGCCGACTTCGCCGGCCACGGACCCCGCCGAGGTATCGGCCCCGATCAACAACACGTCAAAGGTGACGACCGCCAGCAGCACCCCGATCGGGTCGACGAGGATGCTTTCCCATTTGAGGATGGGGCCGACCGGACGATCGGGACGCACGTGCGAAAGCAACGGTCCGATCACCGTGGGTCCGGAGACCACCAGGATGGCCCCCAGCAGCAGAGCCAGACCGGCCGGAAGGTCGGTGAAGATCAACGCTGCCACATATCCCACAGCCCAGGTGACCAGCACGCCGACCGTGACCAGGAGCCAGATGACCCGGGCGTGCCCCTTGATTTCGCGCAGCCGCAAGCTGAGGCCGCCTTCGAACAGGATGACGCCGACCGCCAGCGAGACCAGCGGGAGCAAGAGATCGCCCAAGCAGTTCGTCGGGGTTGAGGATGCCCAGCACCGGGCCGGCCAGAAACCCGGTCAGCAGGTAGGCGAGGATGGAGGGGATGCCGGTGCGGACCGCCAGCCAGTTGAGCCCGACGGCCAGCACCACGATCCCGGCGAACAGCACACTCGGATCAGACAGGACCCCGGAACTCGAAGTCACCGCGAGGAGGGGGAAGGGCACCAGTCAGCTCACCGGGATATCGGAGGGCAGCGGGAACCAGCGCAGGTGTTCGAAGTCGTCGGTGAGTTCGAGGGCCGGTTCGGCGCAGGCGACGGGGACCGCCGCCAGGATCCTCCTGGCTTCCTCGAGATATCCGGCCAGGGCCGCTTCCGGTTCGTGTACCCGGTGCGAGGGATAGCTCATATCACCGTCCTGGTAGGAGATGTTGTGCAGGCTCATCGGGGCCGCCGCCGGTTTGTCCCTGTGGCGCCAGCGCCCGGCGCCCGGGTCGAAGTGGTATTGGGGGAGCAGCTTCCAGCCTTGCCCGGCGATCAGGTGGACGGCCTGCAGTATGTAGTCGAACACGGCTTCCGAGATGAAGTAGTTGAAGTTGACCCGCACCCAGCCGGGTTTGATGCCCTCGCAACCGCGGGCCACCTCCCGGGCGAACTCATGGGAGGTGTCGAGGTCGATGCCGAGCAAACGATGTCCGTACGGTCCCGCACACGAGCATCCACCTCGCGACTGGATCCCGAACAGGTCGTTGAGGAGAGCTACGACGTAATTGTGGTGTAGGTACCGGTCGCCGAACTTGACGACGAATGAGACGATCGAGAGGCGTTCGGATTCATGGTTGCCGAGCACGTCCAGGTTGGGGTCGGCGCACCACGAGGCGATGGCCCGTTTGATGAAGCTCTCCTCGCGCTTGCGGATAGTGTCCGTTCCGACGGTCTGTTTGAGCTGGAAGACCAGTCCGGCCCGGATCGATTCGATGATGGCCGGGGTGCCGCCCTCCTCGCGGGTTTCGACGTCATCCAGGTACTTGTGCCCGGTCGGGTTCACGTAGGCAACCGTTCCCCCGCCCGGCACGGCCGGGACCCGGTTGCGGAACAGCGCTTTGCGGGCCACCAGCAAGCCGGGAGTCCCCGGACCGCCGATCAGTTTGTGGGGCGATAGGAAGATGGCGTCTTTGTAGGCGAACGCATCGTCTGGCCCGTCGTCGGTTGGTCCCATGTCGATGCCAACGTAGGGGGCGGCTGCGGCGAAATCCCAGAACGAGAGCGCCCCGTGTTTGTGGAGCATGACGGACACGCTGCGGACATCGGTGATGATGCCGGTGACGTTGGATGCCGCCGAGAAGCTGCCGATCTTCAGGGGTCGGTCGGCGTGGGACTCGAGCCGGCGTTCGAGGTCGGCGAGGTCGACATGACCGTCCTCGTCCTCGGCGATCACCACCACGTCGGCGATCGACTCACGCCAGGGCAGTTCGTTGGAGTGATGCTCGTAGGGTCCGATGAACACCACAGGACGTTCGTCGGCCGGGATGAACCCGGTGAGGTTGTAGTCGTCATCGAGGTTGGCCGGGATCCGCAAACCCAGCACCCCGATGAGCCGGTCGATCGCTCCGGTAGTCCCCGACCCGCAGAAGATCACCGCGTGGTCGTCCGTCGCGCCGACGGCTTCCCTGATGATGCTGCGGGCTTCTTCCCGGAACCGGCTGGTTTGCAGGCCGGTTCCCGAACTCTCCGTATGGGTGTTGGCGTAGAGCGGCAGGACCGATTCGCGAATGAAATCCTCGATGAACGCCAGCGACCGACCCGAGGCCGTGTAGTCGGCATAGGTGACCCGGCGCGGCCCGAACGGCCCGGCCACGACATCGTCGTCGCCGATCACCGCGTTGCGGATGGTGTCGATGAGTTCCGGGCGGTCCTGCATGCGGCAATGGTAGATGGGCACGATCGGAATAGCCCCGTTGTGCTCGAAGCCGGGTTGTGGCAGCCTTGCGGCAAGACCCCGCCAGGAAGGCCACCCGTGCCAGCCGTCGACATCCCCGGTTTCGTCACCGACCTGAAAGCCCACGCCGTCGAGCACGGGTTTCACATTCACGCCGAGCGCCACTTCGTCGAGACCTACTCGCTCGGTCAGACCTGGGAGGTGGAGCTCCACCCGGAGGAAGCCTGCGGTGGTCCGCTCGACCTCCACATGACCCTCGAGATCGACCCCCGGGTGTTGCTGTCCTTCGAGGACGAGATCGTCGAGCGCGACGGTGAAGTCGCCGACCTGAAAGAACCCTTTCTCCTTCCTATCTACTTCAACTGGGCGCTTCCACCGCTCACCCACCCACCCGACCTGCTGGTCCTGGCCACCGAACTCGCCGGAGTGGGCGGGGCAGAACTCCCGCTGGAAGTGTCGGCAATTGATTCGTTCGCGTCCGTGACCGACGCCCCCCGCCGCAGTCTCTCGATCGTCGCCGGCGTCCAGGTCCCCCTGGCCGAAGCGTTCATGGGCGGCCAGATCCCCTGCGAAGTCATGGACCGCTGTCACCAGGTGAGCGAGTTCATCCTCGAGAAATCAACCGACTGGCTCGATGGTTCGGATCTCTCCTGAACTTGCGTGAGAAACCGGGCCATAGTGCAGGAAAGTCACGCAAGAACGGTCTAGATCGGTAACCCCAGGCCGCGGCTGATGACGAGGCGTTGGATTTCGGAGGTGCCTTCGCCGATTTCGAGGACTTTGGCGTCGCGGTAGTGGCGGGCCACCGGGGTCTCGTCGAGGAAGCCGGCGCCGCCGAAGATCTGGACGGCTTCGCGGGTGGCGGTGACGGCGGCTTCGGTGGCGTAGACCTTGGCGATGGCGGCGGCCTGTTTGAAGGGCTGGTCCTGGTCCTTGAGCCAGGCTGCCCGGTAGGTGAGCAGGCGGGCCGCGTTGACGGCCACCTCCATGTCCGCGCACTTGAAGGCGATCGCCTGGTTGCTGCCGATCGGGACGGCCGAACGTGGCCCGCTCGGTCGCATAGGCCACGCTGTGGTCGAGGCACGCCTGGGCCACCCCGACGGCCAGGGCGGCGATCGCGACCCGGCCGTCGTCGAGGATGGACAGGAACTGGCGGAACCCCTGGCCGCGCTCGCCGAGGAGATGGTCGGCCGGCACCCGGCAGTCCTCGAACACCAACCCGTGGGTGTCCGAAGCGTGCCAACCCATCTTCCGGTAGGCCGGTTCGACCGTGAACCCGTCCGTGCCGGCCGGGACGATGATGGCGCTGATCTCGTCGGGTCCCGGTACGGGCGGTGACGATGACCAGCGACGTGATGGGCGTCCCCGAGTTGGTGATGAACGCCTTGGAACCGTTGATGACCCAGGAGTCCCCGTCCAATTCGGCTCTGGTGCGGGTCGCGCCGGCGTCGGAGCCGGCCTCCGCCTCGGTGAGTCCGAACCCGGCCAGGGTCCGTCCGGCGGCCAGATCGGGCAGCCACCGTTGGCGTTGCTCGTCGGTGCCGAACTGGTAGATCGGGTTGGCGCCGAGGCCGACCCCGGCCTCCAGGGTGAGCGCCACGGACTGATCGACCCGGGCCAGTTCCTCGATGGCGATGCACAGGGTCATGAAGTCGGCGCCCGATCCCCCGAATTCCTCCGGGAAGGGCAGACCGAACAGGCCCAGGTCGCCCATCTTGCGGACGGCCTCGAGCGGGAACGTGCGGGTCCGGTCCCACTCCGCGGCGTGAGGTGCTATCTCCGCTTCGGCAAACTCCCGGACGACCCTGCGAAAGGCTTCGTGTTCGGGCAAAGGTGCGAAGTCCATAGCGTCTCCTCGAGTACACACCAGAGGCTAGTTGTGTGCCGGCCGGGCTGGTCGGCACACAACCAGCCCCGGCCGGGCGCACATTTCAGCCTCCGAATGCCTGGTCGAAGGCGGCCCGCATGTCGGCGGTGGCCTCTCCGCTGTAGCCGCAGTAGTTGACGTTGCCGCTCTCGGCGGTGATCAGGTACTGGCCGCCCGGCTTCGAAGGTGATGCCGCCGATCAGGGCTTCCAGACCGGCCGGGCCGGTGAGGGAAACCTCTGCGGCGTCGCCGCCCGTGTACCAGTGGTCGACGGTCAGGGTGACCCGGTCGCCGTCGACGGCCGTGGCCGTCCCCTCGAACGCCATCGGCATACCGGCGAGGATGCCGACCTCGAAGGGTAGGCACGACGACATGGCGTCGCCCTCGCCGAGCGACAAGGTCAGCGGAGGTCCGGAAGGGCCGGGGTTGCCGGTCAGGGACAGGACACCGACGATGGCCAGCGAGGCGGCGGCGACCGACGCAGCCGCGATGATCCAGGGCTGGCGGCGGGGCCGCTCCCGGGACTGCTGTTCACGAAGGTTGGTGGACATGACACGCTCCAATCTGTTTCGGGACGACGGAGTCGTCGGGGATTCGGTCGGGACGCCGGAGTGCATCGGGTCCAGTCGGCTCAGGTTGGTGCGCAAATCGTCGTTCATGATCGGTGCTCTCCGGTGTCTCTGCTCCCCTTGTGTCCGGCATCGACCGGATCCTGTCGTTCGCAGATGGTGCGCCAGCTTTCTTCTTCGCCCGGGAGAGGCGCAGGCTGACGGCGTTGGGGGTGGAATTCAGCACCACCGCCATCTCGCGGGGTTCCAGCTGCTCCCACGCCCACAACCGCAACACCTCGCGGTCCGCCTCGGGCAGTTGGCTCAAAGCGGCGGCCAGCTCCGGGTATTCGCCGGCCCCGTTTCGTCAACGGGCGGCGAGCGGCTGGGCGGCCAGGCGGGCGACCAGATTGAGCCGCCGATGCTGACCGCGGCGCTGGTTGGCGAGCGCCCGGCGGGCCACCCCGTAACACCAGGGGAGGGCGGCCCCTTCGGGAACGTCCGGCAGGCGGCGCCAGACGGTCAGCAGGACGTCGTCGAGCAGCTCGTCGGCGTCGTCGATGGTGGCGCGCCGGCGCAGGTAGCGCTGCAGCGGCTCATAGACCTCATCGACGACTGTCGCGAAGGTCCGGCGCCGCTCGACATCAGGAATCATCCCGATCAGACGTGCGGCCGGAGGAGAAGGTTCCCGCTAGGTGGCGGTTCCGCCCCGCAGAAACTCAACCGCGAACTCGAGGACCACGTCGGTGGTTGCGTCTTCGGGGATTTCGGGTTCGATGTCCGGTTGGACTCCGAACGTCCCCGAGTCGCGGCCTTCCGGAGTGACCCACCGGGCGATCGAGACGTTGAGGGCTCCGCCGTTGGACATCTCGAACCGCTGCTGCACGGTGTTCTTGCCGAAGGTCGGTTCGCCGATAATGGTGGCCCGGCCCCGCTCCTGCAGCACCGCCGAAACCAGTTCGGACGCCGAGGCGCTGCCCCGGTTGACCAGCACCACGATCTCGAGGTTCGGATCGGTGGCAGCCCCGCCCGGCTCGACCGAATACTCGCGGGTGTCGGACGGGCGACTGCGTACGGAGCACCATCCCGTCGGCGAGGAACTCGCTGGCGATCCGGACCGAGGCGGTCAGCGACCCGCCCGGGTCGTTGCGCAGGTCGAAGATGAGGCGGTCGGCTCCGTCGGCGATGAGGGTCACCAGGGCTTCGTGGACCTGTTCGGCGCTGTTGTTGGTGAACTGGCTGAGCGCCACGTAGCCGATGCCGGGTTCGATCATCTCCGAGGCCACCACCGGCACCACCACCGCGGCCCGGGTGATCACGACCGCGATGACCTGGCCGTCCCGGAGCAGCCCGAGCGCCACGTCGGTGCCCTCGGGGCCGCGCACGATGGCGACCACCTCGTCGACCGTGAGGCCGTCGACGTCTTGTCCGTCCACCGTCACGATGCCGTCGCCGGCTTGCACGCCGGCGGCCTTGGCGGGGCTGTCGGCGAGGGTGTCGACGATGGTGAGGATGCAGGTGTCCGACAGGACCGAACAGTTCTCGGCGTCCTCGGTGGTCTGGTCTTCGCCCCGTACCAGGGCCCCGATGCCAGACACTTCACCGGACATGTCCGCGGTGACGTTGACCAGCGCCTCGGGCGACAGGTACACGGTGTGCGGATCCTCGAGGCCGTACTGGATCATGCCCCGGACGGCCGCTTCGACCAGATCGACGGGCGGGGCGGGGGTCTCCGCCTGGACCTCGGCGTAGACCCGTGCAGGTGTCCTCAAAGGCGGCGGTCGGGAGCGCACAGGACACCCCATCGCGGTGACGGCCGTTCCGGGGGTCTCCGACTCGAACTCTTCCATTCCCCGGGCGGCTCCGGCGGCCAGGGCGGCATCGTCGAGGGGGTCGACGTAGTGGTCCTCCAGCAGGCGGTAGGCGTCGCACAGGGCGTCGAAACCCTCCGGCGGGTTGCTGCAGTCGGTCAGCTCGACCGGCAGCCCGGCCACGCACGGTGGTGGTGGGCGCCAGGGTGGTGGTCGTGGTGGAAGCTTCGGTGGTGTTCGGGAAGTCCGAGCTTCCGTCTTCGACGACGAACAACGAACAGGCGCTCGCCAGCAGGGCCATGGCCAGGATGAGGGTCAGCTTCTTCACCGGGTTTTCTCCGAATTGGTCACGTCTCAGATTCAACCGTAGTTGCCGGGCTAACAGGCGTTTGATGTCGGACTCTCAGAAGTCGTTCCCGAATGTGTCGCACACGTTCGGGTCGCCCGACTGATATCCGGCCCGAAACCACTCGACCCGTTGTTCGGACGAACCGTGGGTCCAGGTCTCGGGATTGATCATCCCGGTCGACATTTCCTGGATGCGGTCGTCCCCGACCGCCGAAGCGGCCCCGAGCGCCTCTTCGAAGTCGCCCTGTTCGAGGAAGTCCTGGGTGAACTCGCTGTACGCCCACACGCCGGCGAAGCAGTCGGCCTGCAGCTCGAGCCGGATGGAAAGCTCATTGGCATCGTTGGGACGGGACTGCTGCAACTGGCGGACCTCGTCGCTGATCCCGAACAGGTTCTGGACGTGGTGGCCGACCTCGTGGGCAACCACGTACGCCTGGGCGAAGTCGCCGGGAGCATCGAACCGGGTAGCCATCTCCCTGAAGAAGTCGAGATCGATGTAGATGGTCTGGTCGACCGGGCAGTAGTGCGGTCCGATTTGCGAGTTGGCGCCGCCACAGGCGGACTGGGTCGATCCGGAGAACATCACGAGGGGAGCGGGACGGTACTGCCGTTCGGCGTTTCCGAAGATATTGGCCCAGAGGTCCTCGGTCGAAGCCAGCACGACCCCCATGAAGGCGGCCAGGTCGGCGTCGGGGTCGGGGGCGTCCTCGAGCGCAGGATCGTTCTGGACGGGAGCCTGCGGCTGGACGCCGTTCAACTGCCCGAGGATGTCGTCCAGGCCGCTCCCCCCGCCCAGGTTCCCGCCGAGGAAAACGGCGGCCAGGATCGCCAGGATGGCCGGTATCCCGATCTTGCCGCTGGTGGGGATCCGGGCCATCGAACTCCCACCACCCTGCCGCCGGCGATCGTCGACGTTGGAACTCTGACGGCGTCCGCGCCATTTCATGCTGATGTCCTCTCGATGTCCCTGGATCCGGTTTCCCGGCGGCGGAATCGTAGTGACCCAACGCCATAATGTCCCGGTGACTATGACCCCGACCCTCGTTCTGGCCAGCGGATCGCCCCGCCGGCGACCAGATGCTGACCGGCGCCGGGTATGCCCTGGAGGTCATCCCGTCCGACATCGAGGAGATCGAACAGGCGGGGGAAGGTCCCCGGCAGATGGCGGTCCGCCTGGCCATGGAGAAAGCGCGGGAGGTGGCGGGCCGGGTCGGCCGGGACCGGGTGGTGCTGGGCGTCGATACCGTCGTCGCCGTCGATGATCGGATCCTCGGCAAACCGGCCGATGAAGCCGGGGCCGTCGAGATGCTGTTGCTGCTGTCCGAGCGCACCCACCTGGTCTATTCGGGATACGCCCTGGTTGGCCGGGGAAGCGAACACACCGGGATCGAGGAATCCCGGGTGACGATGAGACCGATAACGGAGGCGGAAGCGGCCGCCTACAGCGCCACCGGCGAACCGCTCGACAAGGCCGGCGGCTACGGAATCCAGGGAGAAGCGAGCCGGTTCATCACCGCCGTCGACGGCTCCCGGAGCAACGTGGCCGGCCTGCCGATCGAAGCGCTCATGCCGGTCCTGGAGGCGCTCGGCATCAAACCCGAACCGGTCGAGGGCGACGCGCCGGCCCGAAATAGACCCATAATGGATGGTTCCACCACGGAGAAGTGAGACATGTCGGCAGAAGTGTCAACCGAACCAAGCACCGATGACAGTACGTTCGGCCGCAGCGTGGCCCTGGGTGCCGCGATCGGAATCCCGGTTGCGTTTGTGCTGATCACGCTCGCCGTGTGGTTGATGCTCGACGTGGGTCTTGGTGAGGCCGTGGCCATCTCGGTCTGGCCGTCGCTGCTCACCGGCGGCTTCGGCGGCGGCTTCATCGGGGTCGTCCGCGCCGCCAAGAAGTAATCGACACTCGACCCGCCTGATTCGGGCAAGATCCAACCGTGCTCCTCCGAGAAGTCGTCATCACCTCAGAACAGGTCGCCGCAACCTCCAAGCGCCTGGCCAAGATCGAACTGCTGGCAGGTTTGCTCGGCAAGCTCGACCACGATGAGATCGAAGTTGGGGTCGGCTTCCTGACCGGTGTGCTCCGTCAGGGCACCATCGGCGTCGGGTACGCGTCGCTGCGGGAACTGGCCCCACCGGTTGCGGAGGGGGACCTGTCGCTCCTGGCCGCCGATCGGCTCCTCACGGAGATCGGTTCTACCGCCGGGCCCGGCTCGCAAGCTGAGCGGCGCCGCCTGCTCGACGAGCTGTTCGGAGCGGTTTCAGAGTCCGAACAGCAGTTCCTCGTTCGGCTCATCCTCGGGGACCTCCGGCAAGGCGCCTCGGAAGGCATCATGGTCGAGGCGATTGCCCGGGCAGCGGGTGTCCCATCCGCCCTGGTGCGCCGGGCCGCGTTGTTCCGCGGTGATCTGCGGGTGGTCGCGCACCGCGCCCTGACCGGAGGCAGTGCCGCGCTTGAGGCAGTCGGTCTGGAGGTGCTGCGGCCCCTGCTCCCCATGCTGGCGCAAACGGCGGAAAGCGTCACGGCCGCATTGGAGTCGTTCTCGCCGGCGGCCGTCGAGTGGAAGATCGACGGGGCCCGCATCCAGGCGCACCGGCACGGGAGTGTGGTACGGATCTTCACCCGCAACCTGGCCGACATCACCGATCGTCTTCCCGAGGTGGTGGCCGAGTTGGAGAACCTCGCGGTGGACTCGATCGTGCTGGACGGCGAGGTGATCGCCCTGCGAGAGGACGGACGACCCCACCCGTTCCAGGTGACGATGAGCCGGTTCGGGACCAAGGTGAACCCGGCCGAGATGGCCGCCGGGCTCCCGCTGAGCCCGTTCTTCTTCGATTGTCTGCACCTGGACGGTGCCGACCTGATCGACCTTCCCGCCACCGAACGGGTGATCGCATTGGAGACAGGCCGTGCCCGCCGTCGATGCGAGTGCCGCGCCTGGTCGTCGACGATGCCGGGACCGGCGAGGCCTTCTTCCGGGAAGCCCTGGCAGCACGGTCACGAAGGGGTGATGGTCAAGAGCCTCACCGCCCCCTACGAGGCGGGCCGGCGGGGATCGGGATGGCTGAAGGTGAAACCCGTCCACACCCTCGACCTGGTGGTGCTGGCCGTCGAGTGGGGGAGCGGGCGACGCCGGGGCTGGTTGAGCAACCTCCACCTCGGGGCCCGTGATCCTGCCACCGGGGGGTTCGTGATGCTCGGCAAGACCTTCAAGGGCCTGACCGACAAGGTGCTCGAGTGGCAGACGGAGCGGTTCCTGGAACTGGAGACCCACCGGGAAGGGCACGTGGTCTTCGTGCGACCCGAGCAGGTGGTGGAGATCGCCTTCGACGGTATCCAGGCCTCGTCCCGCTACCCGGGCGGCATGGCGCTCCGCTTCGCCCGGGTCAAGGGGTACCGGGACGACAAGACCGCCGAAGAGGCCGACACGGTCGACACGCTACGGGCGATGTTCGAGGCGCAAGGCGGTTGAGCGTCTTTTTCCCCCTCCTGCTGGCGGGAGGGGGTTAGGGGGAGGGTGGAAGGGCCCTGTCCCGTGGTCGCTGCCACCCTCTCCGCTTCGCCGCCTTCGGCGGCTACGCGCCTCTCGCTTCGCTCCTCCCCCTCCGCGCCGCCGCCGGTGGTGCCGCGCGCCTCCCCCGCGAGCAGGAGAGGCAAGAATGGCTGCGGGAAAGGCTGGGACGGGGTGCGTTGCTTTCCCCCTCCTGCTGGCGGGAGGGGGTTAGGGGGAGGGTGGAACGAGGGTGTTGAGGATGGTTTCGATGACTCCGTCGAGGTTGTCGTAGACGTCTTCGTTCCAGAAGCGGAGGGTCGCGTAGCCACGGGAGGCGAGGTTCTGGTCTCGTCGTTCGTCCCGGCTGCGGGTCTTCGTGGGTGGGGCCGTCCACCTCGATCACCAGGCGGGCTTCGAGGCAGACGAAATCGACCACGTACGCGACCGATCGGGTGTTGCCGCCGGAAGCGAAACCCGGCCAAGCGCCGGGCTCGCACCTGATGTCACAAGACGGTCTCGGCACTGGTTTGGTTGGTGCGCAGTTGCTTCGCCCGGACGATCAGCCAGGGGTCTCGGTCGGTTGCCATGGTGACTGTCGTATCGCAGGACCCGGCCGGGTTCAAGACCCTTGATCGGTCTGCTGGCGCGGTTGGGCCCGGCCTCTTCGCTCGCTTTGCTCGTGGCGGTGGCTTCCTCCCTGTCGCTTCGCTCCACCCTCTCCGCGTCGCCGCCTTTGGCGGCGCCGCGCCTCTCCCGCCAGCGGGCGAGGCAAGAATGGGGGGCTTTTCCTTTCCCCCTCCTGCTGGCGGGAGGGGGGTTAGGAGGAGGGTGGAAGGGCTCTGTCGCGTGGTGGCTGCCACGCCTGCTCGCTTCGCTCCTCCCCCTCCGCGCCGCCGCCTTTGGCGGCGTCGCGCCTCCCCCGCAAGCAGGGGAGGCAGGATGCCCGGCGGGAGAGGCTGAGGCTCGACCGTTTATCCTTTGGGTATGGCCTTTTTTCGGAGAAGGGCGCATCGGGAGGTGACGTTCGAGGGGTCTTGGATGATTGTTTCCGGGACGTATGACGAGAAGCCGCTGATTGCCCGGTTTGATACCAGTGCCGAGCAGCTGATTGGGCGGTACTCGATACAGGTTGGGGTGGCGATCCACCTGAACGATCCCACTCCGGAAGGGTTCCCGACGCCCGACGAAGATGAACAGCTCGGGAAGATCGAGGCGACGGTCCTGCGGAAGGCCGACAAGCGGAGCGTTCTGGCCGGAGTGATCACGACCGGCGGGATGCGGGAGTTCGTGCTGTACAGCCATTCGAGTGCGTGGCTCGGAGGCCTTTCACGAGGCGATGCAGGCTTCCGTGACCACCCACCAGGTCCACGTGATCGCCAAGACCGATCCAACCTGGGCCGTCTACAAGTCGTTTGTGACCTAAACCGGGTAATCAACGAACCGGGTTGCACCGCTCGGTAATCTCCACGATATGAAGACCGAGGGGGCCGTGGGGAAGGTGAAGGACCTCTCGGAGCGCACGTACCGGGGGGCTCTCAGGGCGCCCCGGCGGGTCTACGAGCGGATCTTTGCCGGATACGGGACGCCGTTCCGGTGGCTGTCCGCCGAGTTCGGGGCCAGCGTCGCCGGGGACACGCTCATCGCTTTGGGGCTGGCCGGCACATTGTTCTTTGCGGTGCCGAGCGCCGAGGCCCGGGACAAAGTTGCCCTGTATCTCCTGTTGACCCTCGCTCCGTTTTCGGTCATCGCCCCGTTGCTGCCCCGGTATTTTGCTCGCTTTCCGGGTTCGTACCGTGCCAGCCTGGCGGGCAGCTCCGCCGGTCGGGCCGCCATTGCCCTGCTCCTGGCCGTCGGGGTCAATACCTTCTGGCTGTACCCGCTGGCGTTCACCCTGCTCGTCTTCTCGAGGCTCCACACCATCGCCAAAGGTTCGCTGGTCCCGGTGGCGGTACCCGGACCGGAAGCGCTGGTGGCCGCCAACGGGTTGCTGGCCAGGGTCGGCATTGTCGGCGGAGCGGTGGCCATCCCGATCGGAGCTGCCTCGGTGCGCTGGATCGGGTCCTGGCCCGCCCTGGTAGTAGCCGCGATGTTCTTCGTCCTGGCGGCCCTGTGCGCCGGACAGGTGCCGTCCCCGGATGTGCCGGACCAACAAGTTTCGAGACGGTACCGGCGTCGTCCGGTGCCGCGGGTGACCAGGCTCCCGATGATCGCCACGGGAGTCGTGCGATTCATCAACGGGTTCCTCCTGGCGTTGCTGGCGTTTGTGTTCAAGGACATCGACGCACCCCTGGCCGATTTCGGCGCGTTGCTGGTGGCGGCCGGATTGGGCTACGGCGTGGCGTCCTACGTGTCCCCGTTCCTCGCCCGGCGTCTGCGCGAGGAGCCGACGGTCATGGCGGCGCTGGCCATCGAAGCGGCGGCGGCTTTCATCACCGCGCAGATCTTCGGGTTGACGGCGGCAGTCGTACTGGCGGCTTCGGCCGGGCTGGCCTGGGGCACCGCCAAGTTCGGATTCGACGCGCTGCTGCAGAAAAGCGCCACCCGCGAACAACGAGGGGCGGCCTTCACCAGGGCAGAAACCATCTTTCAGCTGCTCTGGGTACTGGGTGCCCTGCTACCCGTCGCGTTCACAATTTCCAAGACGGTCGGCCTGTCGCTGGCCGGGGCGGCTGCGTTGTTTGCGCAGGTGGTGATTGTGTCCGGTTTGCTGGTCGAGTCCCAGAACGGCGAGACGACCGCCTAGCGGCCCGTCGCAGAAATGGCTGACAGTCTCGACGGCCCTCGCCGCCCCTGGCTGCGTCCTCGTCCTCGACGCACCGCACCGGGTGCGCCGTCGTCCTGCGTCCTTGCCAGGAAGCCGAATGGCTCGCCGACACCGCGGCACCATTTCAACGACAGACCACTAGCCGATGTAGTACATCCCGGCCAGGTCGTCGGCGACCCGGAGGTCGACTTCGGTCTGATCACCCTCGGTGGAGTGACGGGGGAAGAGACGCATCTGCAAGCCGAGGTCGCGCTGGAGGGCGATGGCAGAAGCCGAACCGGTGAGGTCGTGGTTGGAGTCCAGGGCAGTCTGCATCAGGCGGGCTCGCTCTCAGTCGGGCCTCCCAAGCCACCACTGGTAGTGGGTACTTTACCGCAATCCGCGGCATTTGTGAAGGTAGAATCTGGCAGGTCAGCTGCGGCCGCGGGCGATCAGCGCTACCGCTCCCAGGATGAGCGGGAGGGCGATCCAGGTTTCGCCGGTGAGCGTTTCCTTGCCCAAGCGTCACGCCCAGCGCCACCGCTACCACCGGGTTGACGTAGGCGTAGCTGGTGGCCAGCACCGGGCGCACCGTCCGCAACAGGTAGGCATAGGCACTGAAAGCGATCAGTGATCCTGGCCCGATCAGGTAGACGAGGGCCCACCAGGCTCTCGCGCTGGGGGCGGCCGTGATGCTTTCACCGGCCACTGCGCCGGCCAGGCACAAGGGCCAGACCACCACCCAGCATCTGCACCGCGGTCGACATCGAACCGGTCGGCAGATTGATGTGGTTGGACCACACCGAAGCAATGGCCCACAGCAGCGGGGCCAGGATCAGGAGGAAGAGCCCGAGGGGCAGGGCATCGAAGTCGCCCTCCTGTGACAGGATCACCACCCCGACGATGCCGATGATCAGACCGACCCATTCGATCCTGGTCGGCCACCTGTCGAAGAAGCCGGAGACGACGGCCGCCCAGACCGGGGTCATACCGACGGCCGTGGCGGCCAGCCCCGACCCGACCCCCATCCCTTCCGCCGTGGTGACCAACCCGAGTCCGCCAACAAAGAGCAGCGAACCGACGAAGAACCCGTTCCGCCACTGGCGCATCGTGGGGGCGGCCTTCCCCCGGACATGCAGCCACACATACAGGATGGCCCCGGCCATCAGCATCCGGATGGCGTTACCGAGGAAGGGTGGAAAGCCCTCGACCATGTAGCGGAGGGCGAGGTAGGTGGAGCCCCAGATCACGTAGACCGCCAGCTGCGCCAGAACAATCATGAGCCGGTTGCTGGTTGATGTTGGAGCGTCGGTGGTTATGGAGGGTTCCTGGGGAGAGCCGGGAATCTTAGGAGCCTGCTGGCATGATGATGACGTGGCCACCATGATCGAGATCCACGACCCGGCCGATCCGCGCGTTGGCGACTACCTCCACCTGACCGATGCGGAGCTGCGACGGGCGGGCGGCTACTTCATTGCCGAGAGTCTCGAGGTGGTCAGGCGATTGCTGGCCGGTTCCCACCCGGTTCGCAGTGTGCTCATCACCCCGGCCCGCTACCCGCAACTCGCCGATGACCTGGCGCCCCTCGACGTCCCGGTCTTCGTCGTCGGGCCGGCCGTCATGAACCAGGTGGCCGGGTTCAAACTGCATCGCGGGGTGGTTGCGGCGGCGGAGCGGCTGCCCGAGCCGGCCCTGGACGACGTCGTGAAGACGGCCAGGACGCTGGTCGTTCTGGAAGGCCTCAACGATTCGGAGAACCTCGGAGCCATCTTCCGGAGCGCCCGGGCGCTTGGTGTCGACGCGGTCTTGCTCGACCCGACCTGTGCCGATCCGTACTACCGCCGGACCGTGCGGGTATCGATGGGGGCGGTGTTCCAGCTTCCCTTCCTGCGGCTGGCCGGCTGGCCAGAAGATCTCGAAGTCGTGCGCCGGGCCGGGTTTGAACTCGTGGCGCTCACCCCGGATCGTGAGGCGGTCTCCATCAACGATCTCCCGGTCGACGAGGAATCCCGTCGAGCCTTGCTGCTGGGTGCGGAAGGCGCCGGCCTGCGTCCGGCCACGCTGGCGCAGGCCGACCGGCTGGTGAGGATTCCGATTGCGGCCGGCTTCGATTCGCTGAATGTCGGCCACGCCGCGGCGATCGCCTTTCACCGGTTGGCCGGAGAGCGATACGCCTACCGGCGGCCGCTCTCCCGATGCCGTATCCTCTCGCCGCATGCGAGTTCTGGTCACCGGGGGAACCGGGTTCATCGGCAGCCACACCGTCGTCGAGCTGATCGAGGCCGGTCACGATGTCGTGATCGTCGACAATCTCGTCAACTCGAAACGGTCGGTCCTCGATCGGGTCGCGCAGATCGCAGGCAGGGCACTCGAATTCCACGAGGCGGACATCCGGGACGAGGCGGCCTTGGACCGCATCGTGGGAGGGGGCGGGTTCGAGGCGGTCATCCACTTCGCCGGGTTGAAAGCGGTCGGGGTGAGCGTGGAACGCCCGCTCGACTACTGGGACGCCAACGTGGGCGGCTCGACCACGCTGTTCCGGGTACTCGACCGCCACGACGTGCGAACCGTCGTCTTCAGCTCTTCGGCCACGGTGTACGGCGATCCGGATGTGGTCCCGGTCACCGAAGACATGCCGACCAAACCGGCCACCAATCCCTACGGCGGGAACCAAGCAGGTCATCGAACAGATCCTCACCGACCTGCACATCTCGGACCCGCGCTGGAACGTTGCCCTGCTCCGCTACTTCAACCCGGTCGGGGCCCACGCAGAGCGGCCTGATCGGGGAGGATCCCAACGACATCCCCAACAACCTGATGCCCATCGTTGCGCAGGTGGCCGCCGGGAAACTTCCCGAAGTCAAGGTCTACGGAACCGACTACCCGACCCGGGACGGCTCGGGTGTGCGCGACTACATCCACGTGGTCGACCTCGCCGTTGGCCATCTGGCCGCCCTCAACCGGCTGGCAACCGAACCGGGCCTTCACATCTGGAACCTCGGCACCGGGCACGGCACCAGCGTCCTCGAAGTCATCGCCGCTTTCAGCGAGACAACCGGCCAGGACATCCCGTACCGGTTGGTCGACCGGCGGACGGGCGACGTGGCCGAGACCTGGGCCGATGTTTCGAAAGCGGAACGAGAGCTGGGGTGGCGAGCCGGGCGGACCATCGACGAGATGTGCGCCGACACCTGGCGCTGGCAGCAGTACGCCCTGACCCTCGACGAATAGCCTTCCACCCTCCCCCTCGCCCCCACCCGCCGGCGAGAGGGGGAAATATGGGTCTTTCGGCCTTAGTGGGGACGGAACCGGGTCGTTACAGTTATGTCTTGCCTTAACAATCTGGTCGAGAATCACTAGGTCGGACTTAACATGGTTGCCGAGACGGAACCTGTCACCAGCGAGAGCGAGGAGATGTACCTCATTCATATCGCCATGGCGGGCGAAGATGGGGTGCAGGGTCCGGTCGGGTTGTCCCGGCTGGCCGAGATGCTCTCGCTCTCACCGATCTCGGTCAACCAGATGGTCAAGAAACTGGTCGGGCGCGGACTGGTGGTGTACCTCCCGTACAAAGGGGTCGAGCTAACCGGGCCCGGGCGGGAGATAGCCGACCAGGTGTTGCGGAGACGGCGGCTGTGGGCGCTGTTCCTGGCCGACCAGTTGGGCCTCACGCCGGCCCGGGCCGATGCCATCGCCTGTGATCTCGAACACATCACCCCTCCCGACCTGGCCGATCGCCTGGCCGATCTGCTGGGCGACCCGGTGACCGGTCCCGAGGGCAGGCCGATTCCGCCTTCCGGGCGTCCCGGTCCGGTTCCGGTTCAGGTGCTGCTGTCCGAACTCCCGGTTGGTGGCCAGGGAATCGTGGCGGGCGTGGAGGGATCGAGCGCCGCCCGGTCGTTTCTCACCAAAGAGGGCCTGGTCCCGGGGGCCACCGTCAAAATCCTGGCCTTGGCCGGGGACGGTGACTGCCTGGTCCAGGTTGGCGCAGCCGAGGTGCACCTGGCCGGCCGGTTGGCCGGGGACATTGTGGTGAGCCCGCGATGAACCGGACCCTGTGCGACGTGGCGCAGAGGCGAGACGGTACGGCTGGCCGGCGTCGATTCCGATCGCCGCACGGTCCGCCGGTTGGCCGAAATGGGCCTGACCCCCGGAGTGGTGGTGACCGTGCTGCAGACCTCGAAAGGGCCGATCCTGGTAGCGGTGCGGGGAGCGCGGGTGGCGGTCGGCCAGACGATGGCGGGCGCGATGCGGGTGACCCCCGACGGAGCGGGACCCCGCGCATGAGAAGCCTTTCCATGGCTCTGGCCGGGAACCCCAACTCGGGCAAGACCACCCTGTTCAACGTGCTGACGGGTTCCAGCCAGCACGTGGGGAACTGGCCGGGCAAGACCGTCGAGAAGCGGTCCGGGAGCTTCACGACCCGGGGCGCCCGCTTCGACGTCGTCGACCTGCCCGGCACGTACAGCCTGGCCGCCGTCTCACCCGAGGAAGCAGTGGCCCGTGACTTCCTCCTGGACGAAACCCCCGACGTGGTGATCCTGGTTGTCGACGCGGCCAACCCGGAACGGAACCTCTACCTGACGGTCCAGGTCCTGGAACTCGGGATTCCCTGTGTGGTTGCGCTCAACATGTCCGACACCGCCGAAGCGCGCGGGCTGCGTATCGATCATGCTCTCCTCGAAGAGCGGTTGGGGATTCCGGTCATCCGGACGGTGGCTCGCCGCGGCGAGGGAGTCGACGATCTCCTCGAGGCCGTGCTGTCCGTCGCCGGGGAGCGGGCCGCATGAGCGGGCCATTGGTCATCGACTACGGAGCGGATCTCGAGGCCGAGATCCGCGACATCGCCGGGGTCATCGAGGCCCATCCGCCGATCCGGGATCGGTTTCCCGGCCGCTGGCTCGCCCTGGAGCTGCTCGAAGACGGCGACGACCTCCGGGTCAGGCTGGCTGCGCTGCCAGGCGGAGATCGGGTGCTCGCCGCCGCCGACGCGAGTCGGGCCCGCCTCGAGGAGAAGTTCGGTGCAACCGCCGCGGTGCTCGTACCCAACGGCCGGTACGACTGGATCAACACGCTCGTGCGCGCATCCGTTTCGCTCGACGCTCCCGACCGGATACTCCTCACCGACCGGATCGACAAGATCGCCACGCACCGATGGCTGGGACTGCCGATCTTCCTGGCGTCGATGTGGGTGGTCTTCAAGCTGACCGTCGACATTTCGGCTGTGTTCCTCGACTGGGTCGACGGGGTGATGGGCGGTCCGATCGCCCGGTGGATGGCCGCCCTGCGTGCAAGCCGTCGGCCTGGGCAACACCTGGGTCGAGAGCCTGGTCGTCGACGGGGTAGTGGCCGGGGTGGGTGGCATCCTGGTCTTCATTCCGGTGCTGATGGCGCTCTACCTGGCCCTCGGGTTGCTGGAGGACTCCGGATACATGGCCCGGGCGGCGTTCGTGATGGACCGGATGATGCGCAGACTCGGGCTGCAGGGCAAGAGCTTCCTGCCGATGCTGGTCGGGTTCGGGTGCACCGTCCCGGCGATGTACGCCACCCGGACGCTCGAACGGCGGCGCGACCGGGTGCTTACCGGTCTGCTGGTTCCGTTCATGAGCTGCGGGGCCCGGTTACCCGTCTACGTGCTGATGGCCGCAGTGTTCTTCCCCCGCTCGCGGGGAACCGTGGTTTTTGCCATGTACCTGCTCGGCATCGTGGTCGCCCTGGCACTGGGGTTCCTCATCAACCGGACCGTGTTCCGCAACGAGGCTGCCACCCCGCTGCTCATGGAACTGCCGCCCTACCGCCTCCCGACCCTGCGCTCGGTCTGGCTGCAGATGTGGCGCCGTACCTCGGCGTTCATTCGTGACGCAGGCACCATCATCCTCGGCACCAGCCTGGTCGTCTGGCTGCTGATGGCCATCCCCACCGGCGGGGGAAGCTTCTCCGACGTCGAAGTCGACGACAGTGCCTTCGGCGCAGTGAGCTCCGCCATCGCTCCCGCCCTGGGTCCGGCCGGGTTCGGAAGCTGGGAAGCCACCGGTGCCCTGATCGCCGGGTTCGTCGCCAAGGAAGTGGTGGTGTCCTCGATGTCGCAGGTGTACGGGGTGGCAGGCACCAATGAGACGGCCTCGCCGGGCACCTTCGCCGGGGATGTGCGGGAGATCGGTTCGAGCTTCCTGCGGGCCTCGGTCGACACCGTGAAGGCAATTCCGGCCATCGTCGGCGTCGACCTCCTCGACGACGGCGGGGAAGCCGACCAGGGGGCGCTCTTGCAGGCCGTCCGGGCCGGATTTGAAGAATCCAGCGCCGGTCACGGTGCCCTGGCCGCCCTGGCCTTCATGGTGTTCGTGCTCCTCTACACACCCTGCATGGCCGCCGTCGCCGCCGAAAGGCACGAGCTGGGTGCCCGGTGGATGTGGGTCAGCATCTTCGGTCAGACGGCGCTGGCCTGGGGTATGGCGGTGCTGGTGTTCCAAGCCGGCCTCGTGCTGGGTTGGGGGTAGTCGGATGTTGGAACGACTCCTCGCGAGCATCCGGGCGAACAACGGACCGGTCAGCTTCGACGACCTGAGCAAACGGCTCCAGGTTGAGCGGTCCGCCCTCGAGCCGATGCTCGAATTGCTGGTCCGCAAGGGGCTGCTCACCGAGTGGACCGACGGCGCGGCCGCAGTCGCCTGCCGGAGCGGTTCGTGCGGCACCTCCTGTTCTGGCATGCCAGGGTGCCCGTTCGTCGCCGGGGGGATGCCCCGCACGCTGCAGATTCGACCAGGCAGCTAGAACCAACGGGTCCGGAGTTCTACGATCTGTCTGTGCTCCATTTCGAAGAAGCCCGGGTGCTCGGCTGTCTCATCGAAAAATCGATGACCACCCCCGAGTACTACCCGATGACGGTCAACGCGCTGGTCGCGGCCTGCAATCAGAAGAACAACCGCGAGCCGGTCGTCGAGTTCGACGCGGCGACTGTCGCCGATGCCCTGGCGTCCTTGGACCGGCGCAGCATGATCGGGATAACGCGGGTGTCGGGCGGCCGGGCGTTGAAGTACGCCCACCACGCCGGGGAGGCCCTCCGGGTCGACAACGAGCAACTGGCCCTGCTCGGAGTGCTGTTGCTCCGCGGCCCCCAAACGGCCGCCGAACTACGGACCCGCACCGATCGGTACGTCGCGTTCGGATCCGTCCAGAACGCCGAGGAGCGGCTCAACGATCTCATCGGACGCGATGAACCCCTTGTCGAACATCTGGAGCGGGAACCCGGCCAGAAAGAGCGGAGATACCGGTGCCTGTTGACCGAACCCGCCGCCCCGTCTGTTTCGCCCGAACCGCTGCCGCAGACGAACGAACTCGAGGAGCGGGTCGCTGCTCTGGAAGCTGCTCTCGAAGAGGTGCTGCGCCGGTTAAACGAAGGTTGACCGCCGAGGGCATCACAGTCTGCAAATATGGGGTCATCGACGGAAGGGTCGTGCACGATGAACCTTTCTCCCCGCCACCGGGAGCTTTTCTGGGGAATGATGGCGATGGCGATGAGCCTGACCCTGGTTTCCTGCGCAGGCGACGCGGCCGTTATCACGACGACCTCGTCGACGTCTACCTCTACGACAACCACAACCGTTGCAACCACGACGACGACCACCCTGCCAGGAGAAGCGATCGACCTGTTCCCGGAACCCGGTGACATCCTGGCCGTTGTCGGCATCTCGTTCGACAGCGAGCTCAACGTGCGGGCGGCTCCCGGGACGGATCAGGATGTTGTGGCCCGGCTCCAACCGCTGACCGACGACGTGGTCGCGACCGGCGAGGAGCGCCAGACGCCGGATACGATCTGGTACGAGATCACCGCCGACGGGGTAACCGGGTGGGCCAGCAGCGCCTACCTCGCCTGGATCGGCGAAACCACCGACATCGAGCGCGGCCGTCGTCGCGGAGCTCGGTGAGACGCCCTCAGCCGAGACCATGCTCGATCTCGGATTGACGGTGGCGCTGTCGCAATCGGTAGAAGAACCGGAATCGAGGATCCGAGTCGCCAAGTCGCCAACCGTCACCGACCTCGGCGAGGTCACCTACGACGTCATCGGAATCGGCGACGACGCGGTCTTCGGGCTGCGGTTGGTCATCTTCGGAACGCCCGACTCCGGAGGCGAGAGCTTCACGCTCAAGACGGTCGAAAGTACCGCCCTGTGCGCCCGGGGGTTGACCGCCGAGGGGCTCTGTCCGTAGATGAACACCGATCCGGGCTGGTACGCCGACCCCTACCGCCGCCACCAGGTTCGCTATTGGGACGGCTCGGCCTGGACCGAACAGGTCGGCAACGACGGGCAGCAATCGACCGATCCGGTTGACTCGTTGGACAAGTTCGACGCGGCCATGGTTGTCGACCAGGCGAACGATGCCGCCAAGATTCGCGACCAGGTAACCGGTGAGGGCTTGACCGGGGCCAGACTCGACGCACACGCCTCCGGAGGCGGCACCCTCTTCACCGAACCGGTGCTGGTGGTCAATCAGAAGGCCAAGATCATCGAATTGTCGAACCAGTACGGCGTATTCGATCAGAACGGCAACCAGTTGGGCGCAGTCAACCAGGTCGGCCAATCGACGCTCAAGAAGGCCCTCCGGTTGCTCACCTCGGTCGATCAGTTCCTCACTCACCGGATGGAAATCACCGATCGGTCCGGGACCGTTGTTCTGCGCCTGACCCGACCGGCCAAGATCTTCAAATCGACGGTCGTTGTTGAGGACGGCAACGGGACCGAACTGGGCAGGGTCGTCCAGAAGAACATGATCGGGAAGATCAACTTCGCGCTCGAATCCGGCGGGCAGGAACTCGGCGCCATCAAAGCCGAGAACTGGCGGGCCTGGAACTTCCGCATCGAGGATGCGACGGGTGCCGAGGTGGCCAGGATCACCAAAACCTGGGAAGGCCTCGCCAAGACCATGTTCACGACCGCCGACAACTACGTGCTGCAGATCCACGGGCGCCTCGCGCAGCCGTTGCTGTCGCTGGTTGTGGCCTCAGCCCTTTCGATCGACACGGCTCTCAAACAGGATGATCGCGGGTTCGGTTAGCAGCGCTCCACCCGCCCCTCAACCATCAGGTCGAACCGGCCGATAATGAGGACATGAATTCCCGTCTCTCTGCCTTGGTCCTGGTCGTCGCGCTGGCAGTTGGCGCCTGCTCATCTGCCACAGCTTCGCCGGCAACGTGGGGAGTCGACGGTGCACCAAACATCATCAGAAATTCGTACCTGGCCGTCAGTCGAGAGGCGGCCACCCTGGCCAACCACGACATCACGAATGACGAATTGCTGGCCTTCGCCCGCGAGGTGTGTGGCGCCGACCTCGGAAGCCCTGCCGACCGGGAGGCTTTCGCCACCGGGTGGGCCGGTTCGAAGGCCGATCGGGCCGAGCTGGGAATGTGGTCGACGGCGGCCGGCGCCGCTACCAGTTCATTCTGTCCAACCGGCCGGGGATGAGAAAAGGGCCCGCAGGCCCTCTCCTCTCACCTCGTTGCTGGTGCCGAACTCAGCTGCATCCCGTCGTACCGCCGCAGTTGAGGCACTTGTAGCAGCTGCCCGAGCGGATGGTGATGTGGCCGCAGGTCTCGCAGAGGGGAGCATCTCCCATCATGGCCGCCAGAGCCGATTGCACCGAGGCTGTCCCCGCGTCGGAGACCGTGACCGTTGCCGCCCGGGCCGGCTGTCGAGTGGTGCCGCCGTTCGATCCATTTGGCGCATGCTGCGTATCGGCGAAATTGGCAGCAGCCACCTGGACGTCGATGTCCTTTTCCATGGCCGCATCGGTCAGGTCGAGCTGGACGCCGGCTTCAACGGCGAGCCCTTTGGCCGGCTCCGGCAATTCCATCTCCCGGACCGGAGGCACCTGGGCCAGCTCGTCGCGCTCGAGGTACTCAACGCCCAACGCCCGGAACACGTAGTCGACGATCGAGTTGGCCATCTTGATGTTGGGATGGCCCTCGACCATGCCGCGAGGTTCGAACGTCTGGAACGTGAACGTATCGACGAACTCCTCGAGGGGCACGCCGTACTGGAGTCCCTTGGACACCGCAATGGCGAAGCAGGAGAGGATCCCGCGCAAGGTCGCGCCCTCTTTGGCGAGATCGATGAAGAGTTCGCCGAGCGTCCCGTCCTCGTATTCGCCGGTACGGAGGAACACCTTGTGGCCCCCGATGCGAGCTTCCTGCGTGAACCCGGCACGCCGGGCAGGCAGTAGGAAGCGAGGCGGTTGCATGCCCCGGTCGTAGGCCTCCGTCGGTGAGACCCCTGCGGGGATACGACCCCAGGCATACGCCTTCTCCTCAATCAGGGCCGCGTTGATCTCCTGGGCCTCCTCCTGATCGTCGCCCTCGTCGGACGTCGACGACAGCGGCTGGGAGGCTTTTGAGCCGTCCCGGTAGAGGGCCATGGCTTTCAGGCCGAGATCGGCCGACAGCATGTAGGCGCCTTCGATCTCCTCGGTCGTGACCTCATGGGGCATGTTGATGGTCTTCGAGATGGCTCCCGAGATGAACGGTTGCGTCGCCGCCATCATTTTGATGTGACCGTTGTGATGGATGAACCGCTTCCCGTTCTTGCCGTTCTTGTTGGCCGTATCGAAAACCGGGAGGTGTTCGGGGTCCAACTCCGGGGCGCCTTCGATGGTCTGGCGGCCGCAGATCACGTCGTTGGCCTCGATCACCTGGTTCCTGGAGAAACCGAGGGAGGCCAGCAAGTCAAACCCGGAGGCCAGGTAGCGATCGGGCGGAATACCAATCGCGTCCATGGTCGCTTCCCCGAGCACATAGGCGTTGAAGGCGTGCCGGAGGTCGAAGACGCTGGGGAGCGCCGCTTCGATCTTGTCGATCGCATCGTCGGGCAGTCCATGCTCAGACAAACTTGCCCGGTTCACATGAGGCGTGCCATCGAGCGTCATGGTCCCGACGACGTACCGCACGATTCGTTCGATCTGATCCTCGCCATACCCGAGCCGACGCAGAGCCGAGGCGATCGACTGGTTGGCGATCTTGAAATAGCCACCCCCGGCCAGTTTCTTGAACTTCACGAGGGCGAAGTCGGGTTCGACGCCGGTGGTATCGCAATCCATCAGGAGGCCGATGGTTCCGGTCGGAGCGAGGACGCTGGCTTGGGCATTGCGGAAGCCGTTGGTCTCACCAGACTCAAGGGCCGCATCCCAGGCGCGGCGGGCTGCTTCGACCAGCGGTCCTGGTGCCATCGTGGGGTCGAGGGGCATCACGTAGTGGGTGATGCCTTCGTACTCCTCGATGGGTGCGTCGTGGGCCGCCCGCCGGTGGTTGCGGATCACCCGCAGCATGTGGTCCCGGTTCTCCCAGAAACGCGGGAAAGGACCGATCGCACCTGCCATCTCCGCCGACGTTGCGTAGGCACGTCCGGTGAGGATGGAGGTGAGGGCTCCGGCGATGGCGCGTCCCTCGTCCGAGTCGTAGGGAATCCCCGACCGCATCAAGAGCGAACCGATGTTGGCGTACCCGAGGCCGAGCGTCCGGTACTCGTAGGAACCAAGGGCAATGTCCCGGGAAGGGAACTGGGCCATGGTGACGGAGATCTCCAGGACCATCGTCCAGATGCGGATGGCGTGTTCGTAGGCTTCGACATTGAAGGCCCCGGTGTCGTCGTTGTAGAACTTGACCAGATTGAGGCTGGCCAGATTGCAGGCCGTGTTGTCCAGGAACATGTACTCCGAGCACGGGTTGGAGGCGCGGATCCGTCCACCCTCCGGGCACGTGTGCCATTCGTTGATCGTTGTGTCGAACTGCATGCCGGGGTCGGCACAAGCCCAGGCGGCATCGGCAATCGTCCGCCAGATGTGGCGAGCCTTGACCGACCGACGCACCGCTCCGGTCGAGCGTTCGACCAGGTCCCAGTCACCGTCTTCGATGACCCTTTGCAGGAACTGCTGGGTAACCCGCACGGAGTTGTTCGAGTTCTGCCCCGAAACGGTTTGATAGGCCTCGCCGTTGAAATCGGCCGGGAATCCGTTGGCTATGAGGATCTTGGCCTTCTCTTCCTCGACCTTCTTCCAGCTGATGAACGCTTCGATGTCCGGGTGGTCGACGTCGAGGATCACCATCTTGGCTGCCCGGCGAGTGGTGCCACCGGACTTGATGGCGCCGGCCGCCCGGTCGCCTATCTTCAGGAACGACATGACACCTGAGGATCGTCCGCCTCCCGACAGGGGCTCACCTTCGGCCCGGATCGTTGAGAAGTTCGTTCCGGTACCGGATCCGAACTTGAACAGGCGCGCTTCTTTGGTCCAGAGGTCCATGATGCCGCCGTCATTGACGAGGTCGTCGCCGACGGCCTGGATGAAGCAAGCGTGAGGAGCGGGTCGACTGTACGAGTCGGGTCCCGGGATCAATTCCTCCGTTTCGGGATCGACGTACCAGAAACCCTGGGGTGGGCCGGTCAAGCCGTAAGCGTTGTTGAGTCCGGTGTTGAACCACTGCGGACTGTTGGGGGCCGCCATCTGATTGGCCAGCATGTACTTCAGTTCGTCTTCGAATGCCTGGGCGTCCTCCGATGAGGCGAAGTAGCCGTTCTGCTCACCCCACCAACGCCACGTTTCGGTGAGCCGGTTGAAGACCTGGCGGGCCGAGCGTTCCGGTCCGAGGACGGGTTCCCCGTCTTCGTCGAAGAGTTGGCGGCCGTCTTCGTCGTACTGAGGTATGCCGGCTTTCCGGAAGTACTTCGAAACCATGATGTCGGTAGCGACCTGCGACCAGGCGGCCGGTATCTGGGCGTCTTTCATCTCAAAAACCACCGATCCGTCCGGATTGGCGATCTTCGAGTCCCGCTGGGTCCATTCGATCGATGCGTAGGGGTCTTCGCCGGCTTTGGTGAAGCGTCGGTCGATCGTCAGACCCTTGGTCCCTGTCTCAAACATACGTATCCCTCCACGTTCCGGGCTCATTCCACCCAGCCCGGTTCCTACCAGAAGCTTTCGTCGATACCACTAGATGTTGTGGTCGAGGGGGAAGCCATCCACGACATCTGGTGTGTAGCTTGGTCACCATAATCACTGCGACGTAATTACGTCAATGGTATTCGGTGACCATTTTTCGCGTTTTTTGTCGCGCACCCAGGGAAGTGGGGGAAGTTGGCGTGCTCAGACTAGGCGCCGGAGAGGAAGCGCGAAAACCGAAGAAGGTACCCAGCTTCCAGACCGCTTCGCTCCCGGCTGCCGGTTGAAAACGTGAGATCACCCCTAGCTGATAGCTCACTGTTGGTCGCGACACGACGGTGAGGGTCGGGGCATGCGGTATCTGCAATGGACCCACGATCCGGATCCGGACGACACGACCTACGTCACGGATTTCGCCTACCTGCTGCGGCTTGGGACCAGCACGTCGGTCCTCTACGACCGCCATCTATGCGGTCTGTTCTCCCGAGACGAGTGGTTCCGCATCCTCAACGAAGTCGGGTTCGAAGGCCGGTATGAGGAAGCCACCCTCGCAGACGGTGAGGTGCTCAGGATGATGGTGGGGGTCTACGCTATCTGACCAGGAGAACTGCCGGGAGCGCTAGATCCCCAGCGTCAGGTCGGGAAGTGCGGCGTCCTCCGCGTCGTAATCGAAACGGTTGGGCGGTAGCTCATCTGGCAGGTTGGCCACTTCCCAGGCGATGGTTCTGGCCATCGCCTCTTCAGGTTCCACAGACTCGCGGAAGCCGAGTTCGTCACGAATCCTGGTTGTGTCCGCCACGAGATCTTGTGCGAAGTTCAAGTCCTCATCACGAAGATGGTCGGGGACCTGCTCGGTTGGGAGGGTCACAACCTCCCCCGACCATCCAAACGAAGCTCCGATCGCTTTGACCCATTCGGTCTCCGTGCGCGCCTGCGGTGCCGCAACGTTGTACGTCCGTCCGGAGGCTGCGTCGCTCACGACGGCCATCGCAATCGCTTCCGCGGCGTTCTGTACGTAGATCCGGCTCCATCGCCACTGGGATGCCTGCTCGTCCAGCAGGATCCACCGGCGTCCATCGACCATGCGTTTCAGATAGGGGAACAACCGGTGCTGGTAGTCATCGGGTCCGTAGACCGCCGGGAGTCGGAGGATGGTTCCGGGCAGCCCGACCTCGCCGAGATACGTCTGCTCGACGGGGATCTTGTCGTAGGTGAACATCCGGTTGTCTGGTGGGAAGAGGTCCCGATAGGGGTACAACTGAGTGCGGAGGGGGGCATCCTCCGTCATGGGTTGGGGGACTGGTGGTTCGTCGGCCCGATTCCGAAGGATGTCGTAGGCGAGGTAGACGTCCTGGCTGGAGATGGCCACCAATCGACCGGCGAGGCCGGTGAAGGCCAACATGGTGTCCACGGCATCGGCCCGGGTGAGGGGGATCATGTCCAGGACGACGTCGGGAGCGAATCGCTCGAAATCTCGAACGGAGGACAACAAATCGCGACGGTCACCATGGAGATGCTGCACGTGGGGGAGCCCGGCCGTTTCGGTGGTCCCCCGATGGAACACCGCCACTTCGCAACCCGCTGCGACGAGCGCCCGGATCGTATGCAACCCGATGAACCTCGTCCCCCCGATCACCAGCACACGCAGCATCGGGGAAGTCTACGAGGTTCGCTTCCCCGGGTTCGTACGCATGGCCGGCCCTCCAGCCGGTAGGCAACCGGTCTGAACGCACCGCTAACCTGAGCAACCATGCGAGCCATTCAGAAGAACAAACCCGGCTCCGGGTTCGAAATGGTCGACCTACCGACGCCAGAAGTAGGTGACGAGGACGTCCTGATCCAGGTGAAAGCGACGTCGATCTGCGGGACCGATCTGCACATCTATGAGTGGAACCCCTGGGCCCAGGATCACGTCAAGCTTCCCCTCACCGTCGGCCACGAGCTCTGCGGGGTCGTCGTCGAGAAGGGCGCCAACGCCGACGGACCGGACGTCGGCCAGCTGGTCTCCGTCGAGTCACACGTCGTCTGCAACAAGTGCAGTTTCTGCCGGACCGGCAAGGGACACCTGTGCGAAAACACGGAGATCCTGGGTGTGCATCGCGATGGTGCGTACGCCGAATACGTAGCCGTTCCTGCGATCAACGCCTGGGCCGACCCTCCCGATATGCCGTACTCGATCGCGTCGCTGCAGGAGAACTTCGGGAATGCCGTCCATACCGCTTCCGTTCCCCTGGTGGCCGGTCGCAAGGTGCTGGTCACCGGCTGCGGGCCCGTCGGCGTCATGGCGATTGCCGCCGCCCGGGCCCTCGGAGCCAGGTCGGTCTACGCGACCGATGTCAGTGACTACCGACTCTCGATGGCGTGGACCATGGGGGCCGATCTCACCATCAACCCGAAGAAGCAGGACGTGTTCTCGGCGGTAATGGATGCAACGGAGGGCGAAGGCGTCGATGTGCTGCTGGAGATGTCGGGAGCCCCAAGTGCGATCGACGAAGGTTTCCGTTGTCTCAAGCCGGGCGGGGAGGCAGCGCTGCTGGGTTTGACCTCGGCCGATCTCAGCTTCAATCTCGACGATCACATCATCTTCAAAGGAGCGAGCGTCTACGGGATCGTCGGACGCAAGCTGTGGGACACCTGGTACAAGATGCGCGGTTTGCTCCGCTCGGGTGCGATCGATCTTGCGCCCCTGGTCACCCACCGATTCGTCCTGGATGACTTCGAGAAAGCGTTCGAATTGATGGCCACCGGGGACTGCGGCAAGGTGGTGATGTTCCCGGACGCGGCCGACGCCGACGGGCCGTTGAGCTGACGGGCGGGGAGTTGAACATGGACAAGACCGGATTCCTCACCGAGCAGGTCCAAGTACTGCGGGCCGGTGGCCTCTACAACACCATCCGGCACATCGAAGGCCCGCAGGGATCCTGGCTGCAGGTCGATGGCAAGCGGGTTCTCAACTTCTGCTCGAACAACTACCTCGGCTTGGCCAATCACCCGCGTCTGGTCGCAGCGGCCAAGATCCGCGCTCGATCGTTACGGGATCGGTCCCGGGGCGGTGCGAACCATCGCCGGCACGATGACCCTCCATGATGAGCTCGAAGCCAAGCTGGCTGCTTTCAAAGGCGTCGAAGCAACGATCTCGCTCCAGTCCGGTTTCGTCGCCAACGTCGGCGTGATCCCGGCTCTGGTCGACAAGGAAGACGTCATCATCACCGACGCCCTCAACCATGCGTCGATCATCGACGGTGTGCGACTGGCCAAAGCGGGCCGCAAGATCTACGCCCACGCCGATGTCTTCGATCTGCGAGTCAAGCTTGGCGAGGCGCGAGCGGAAGGTGCTCGCAACATTCTCATCATCACCGACGGGGTCTTCTCGATGGACGGCGACATCGCTCCGCTGGACCGCATCGTCGACGCCGCCGATGAGTTCGAGGCGATGGTCATGGTCGACGACGCCCACGGTGAGGGCGTGCTCGGCCGCGGCGGCCGGGGAATTGTCGACCACTTCGGTTTGCATGGAAGGGTCGAGGTCGAAGTCGGCACGATGTCGAAGGCTTTCGGCGTGATGGGAGGCTATGTGGCCGGGCCGCAGGCACTGATCGACTGGTTGATGCAGCGGGCTCGCCCGTTCCTGTTCTCGTCGGCGGTGACCCCACCGGACGTGGCGGCCTGTATCGCTTCGGTCGAGATCCTGGAGGAATCCACCGAACTCGTTGACCGTCTCTGGGCGAACGCCCGATGGTTCAAGGATGCGATGAGCGCCGCCGGCTTCGACATCGGCCACAGCGAGACGCCCATCACCCCGGTGATGCTGGGGGATGAGAAGGTTGCTCAGGAGTTCTCGCGGCGACTGTTCGACGAAGAAGCGGTCTTCGCGCAGGCGATTGCCTTCCCGACCGTGCAACTGGGTACCGCCCGGATCCGGGTCATGATCTCCGCCGCGCACTCCGAAGACGATCTTGAATACGGCACCGCAGCCTTCACCAGAATCGGCCAAGCCATGGGAGTGATCTAGAACCCTCATGACGTCGCCTGCTCCGCCGCTACCTGTCTGGCTCGAAAAGATGGTGCCCTTCCGCCGCTACTTGATCGAGGTGGGTGATCATCGCAACCATGTGATGGAGATCGGCGAGGGAAGGCCGGTGTTGTGCGTGCACGGCAACCCGAGTTGGGGGTTCCTGTATCGCAAGGTAGCCATGGCGCTGATCGGTCAACCGGTGCGGGTGATCATGCCCGACCTGGTCGGCCTGGGTTTCTCCGACAAGCCCGCGGCGGCCGCTCATACCCTCGAGCACCATATCGAATGGTTCGGAGGTTTGGTCGACGAGCTAGCCCTCGACGACCTGGTCCTGGTGGTACAGGACTGGGGAGGCGCCATCGGAGTGGGGGCCATGGCAACCCGTCCCGATCGTCTGGGCGGTCTCGTTGTTCTCAACACTGCCTTGAGCGAACCGAAACCGGACTTCACGGCGACCGCCTTCCACCGCTTCGGGCGGTGGCCGGTCGTCAGTGACCTGGCCTACCGCCTGGTCGGTTTCCCCCAGATTGCTTTGGCGGCCGCGCAAGGTGACCGATCCAGCATCCGGGGAGCGGTCGCCCGGGCGTACCGGTATCCGCTGCGAGACCGGCGCCACAACCAGGCGCCGCTGGCGCTGACCCGCATGGTCCCCGATTCCATGGACCACCCTTCCATCCAGGCTCTGCGGCGAGTCGGCGAATTCGTTCGCACCTATCCCGGCCCGGCGGAAATCGTCTGGGGGGACCGCGACCCGGTCCTGGGCGGGGCTCGCAATCACATCGCGCGGATGCTGCCCGAGGCCCGGGTCACCCGAACCGGGGCCGGGCACTTCCTCCAGGAAGAAGTCCCCAAGGAGATCGCCCTGGCGATCCTCAGGGTCGCCGGAGGGTCCTGAAGCGAGAGTTTGCCCTCGATGCTGGTTCGGCCATGAGAAGGGCCCCCGAATCTGATCGGGGGCCCTGAGCAGCGGGTCTCGCCCGCTTGTGGTGGTTGTGGTGACTACGACGACGGCGGGAGGATGACAGCGTCGATCACGTGGATGACGCCGTTCGAAGCCATCACGTCGGTCGTGACGACATTGGCCGTGCCGTTGAGAACGACGGTTCCGTCAACCACGGCAATGGCTATGTTCTCACCTTGCACCGTGGTGGCAGAGTCGAGCCCGACAACGTCGGCTGCCAGCACCTCGCCGGACACAACGTGGTACTTCAGGACTTCGGCCAGGGCTGCCGGGTCGGCCAGCAGACCGTCGAGCACGCCTTCGGGGAGGGCAGCGAAGGCCTCATCGGTCGGAGCAAACACCGTGAACGGTCCTTCGCCGTTGAGGGTGTCCACCAGGCCGGCGGCCTGGACGGCGGTGACCAGGGTGTTGAATCCTGCACCGACGGCCACGTCGACGATGGTCTCTTCCATCATCTCTTCAGCCACGGTTGTGGTGGTGGTTTCTTCGGTGGTATCAGCGGATGAGCATGCTGCTCCCACGATGGCCAGCACGGATGCCAGAGCGATTACTCGGATCTTCATGTCATGTCTCCTGTTGAGCTTCGTTTCCTGCGGAGCAGGCTTGTGCATGTAGTACGAAGCCGACAGAAATTTGGATGACTCGCGAACTCAGGGCCCCTGGTTCTCAACGATGTTTGGAAAACGCCAGCAGAGTGGCCAGCCGGTTGCTTCCCCCGTACGGAGTGCTGTCGGTCAACTCGATGGTCATCTCATATCGCACGGACTGTTCGAGCCTGTCCTCGTTGTCGAGGTTGATGCTCAGGAGGAGATGGTCGATCCCCAACTGCTCGGCGCTCTCCATTGTTGAGCCGGACCATTCGATGCTTCGCTCCTGGTCGTCGGCGAGAACCGAGAAGGCAGGGCCGGCGCACGGCTCACAGGCTGCACCGGGAGGACAGAAACCGCAGTCGTCGAGGAAAACCAGGTATCCGACCACCCGGTAGGTGCCGGCTGGCAGGGCGGCATCGTTGAGGCCGGCGATCGTCGTGATGGGATCAGCGGACGGCGAACAACCAAACAGCAGCGCAGCGATCAACGTTGCGAGAACAACCCTGTTCATGGAGTTGCGACGTTGGCAGGTCCGTCGAGGTTCCCCTCGCCTTGCTCCCACCCTCCCTGCCGGCTACTCGAGGACGAAGATATTTCGCTCTGCGCAGAGATCCTTGAGGATCTGCGGCCAGACGGTGACGCTCACCTCACCAAGGTGGGCCTTCTTCAACAGCGCCATGTAGGTCCGGGACTGGCCGATGCCACCCCCGATCGAGAGCGGGATCTCGTCGTTCATGATCGCCTGGTGATACGGCAGTTTCAGGAAGTCCATCTGGCCGGTGAGCTCGAGCTGTTTGACGAGGGTTTCTTTGGTGACCCGCACGCCCATCGAGGTCAGCTCGTGGCGCCGTTTAGTAACCGGATTCCACACCAGGATGTCACCGTTGAGACCGTGCATCGGCCACCCGTCATCCGAGACGGTCGGCGTGATCCAGTCGTCGTAGTCTGCCGCGCGCATCTCGTGTGGGTACCCGTCTTCGAGGGTCCAGCCGATGCCGTAGATGAACACACCGGGGAACTTCTGCAACACCTCGGTTTCTCGTTGCTTGCGGGGCAGGTCCGGGTACATCCCCAGTATGTCCTCGGCGTGAAGGAACGTCGAGTTCGTCGGGGAGGTCCGGGTACTGGTCCGTGCGAAGCGCCGGGAACAACTCCATGACGTGCTGCTCGGCGCCTTTGATGACTCTTCCATATCTTGCGCACCGTCTCGGTCAGGTAGTCCAGGTTGCGCTGATCGGCCGTGATTGCCTTTTCCCAATCCCATTGATCCACGTAGGCGCTGTGGTCATGGTCCAGGAAGTAATCCTTGCGGACCGCCTTCATGTCGGTCAGCAGACCCTCGCCCGGTTGCATGCCGAACTGCTTGAGGGCGACGCGCTTCCACTTGGTGGCGGCCTGGACGATCTGCGCATCAACCGGGTGTCGGTCATGATCGTTGGAGATGTGGAATCCGATCGGGGTTCGCGAACCGTCCCTATCGAGGTCGTCGTTGACACCGCTGTGAACGTCGACGATGAGCGGCACCTGCACCATCATCAGGTTGAGCTCTTCGGCCAGGTGCTCTTCGATGTACTGCTTGGCGGCGAACACCGCCTGCATGGTCTCCTGCGGGTTGAGGAACGATAGGTAGTCGTCGGGCAGGACTTTGGCGAGGTCCTCGTAGTTGCCGATTCCGGGTCCGGCCAGATCGGCTTGCTTGTCCGACATACTGCCTCCGATCGTCGATGGTGCTCGCGCAACCAGTCCGGGGGGTTCTTTGTCGAAAGATACCGCCCGGGACTGCTTCGAACGGAGGGCCGGATGGCCTATTGATGGTGGCGGACTGCCCTGTCACGGGGATCTGTTCGGTCGGGTTGGTGCCGACTACCGAGTATCGTTGAACGTATGACGGCTGTATTTGCCTTCGCTGCGATCGTCGGGTGGCCTTTCCTGCTCTTCTTCGTCTTCTTCGGTGGAGAGGGCGGCGAGGTCGACGTCGACGCGGATATCGACGTCGACTTCGATTCGGTCGGTGATGCCGGAGGGGGGATCGCGGCTGCGGCCCTTTCGCTGTTGTCCTTTCGTTCGATCGTGTTCTTCCTGGCGTTCTTCGGCGCAACGGGTTTGATCCTGACCGCTCTGTCGACGAACTTGGTAATCGCTCTGATCGTGGCGATCGCCCTGGGGCTGTTTGCCGCCAGTCTGAACAACCGTGTGTTCCGCTACCTCAAGACCTCGTCGGTCGGCACCGACGTGAGCGACCGCAAGCTGAGTGGCGCCGTCGGCCGGGTGACCGTGCCGATCTCCGTGACTTCGAAAGGTCGGATCACCTGCGAGGTCGAAGGTCAGACCATCAATCTGACCGCCGTCCCTTCGACCCTTCCGAAGACGGCGAATTCGGGGTCGGTGAATCGGTCGTGGTCGTAGAAGTCAATCGAAGGGCACTGCCCGGGTGTCGTCGTTTCGAGAGCTTTCGTAGAGAGGTTGAAACATGGACGTAGTTATCACCGTTGCGGTGATTGTTGTTCTGGCCATTGCGCTGGTGCTCATCAGTGTTCGGTCCTTCATCGTGATCTGTCCGCCGAACCTGGTGGCGGTTATTTCCGGACGCGGCAAGGAAGGGCAACCCGGATATCGCGTCTTGCGCGGTGGCCGGACGCTTCGCATTCCCCTGCTGGAGAAAGTCGATTGGATGGAGCTCAACACCATCGCCATCGACGTCAACGTGCAAAACGCTTACTCCAAGGGCGCCATCCCGCTGTCGGTCCAGGCAGTCGGCAACATCAAGATCTCCAGTCGTGAAGGCGTGCTCGACAACGCCATCGAGCGGTTCCTGGACCGTCCAACCGAGTACGTGCAGAAGATCGCCAAGGAGACCCTCGAAGCCAACTTGCGCGGCGTGCTGGCCACCCTTACCCCGGAGGAAGTCAACGAGGACCGCCTCAAATTCGCTCAGACGCTGATCGATGAAGCCGACGACGACATGCGCACCCTCGGGCTCGACCTGGACGTGCTCAAGATCCAGAACGTCACCGATGAAGTCGATTACCTCGACTCGGTGGGTCGCAGGCGGACGGCGCAGGTCATCATGGAGGCGCGGGTCGCCGAGGCGGAACGCCAGACCGAGGCACAGGAAGCCGAGGCGGGGGCCCGCCGTCGGGCGGAGATCGCCCAGATCAACGCCAACCTCGACATTGTTGAGAAGACCAACGCCCTGCGGGTTCGACAAGCCGAACTCGACGCGTTGGGGATCGCCAAGGAGCGGGAGGCAGAGGTAGCCGGCGAGAAGGCGAAGGCCGTCGCCGAGCAGTCCCTCGAAACCGAACGGATCGAGTTGCAGAAGCGCCGTCTCGAAGCCGACGTGATCACTCCGGCCCGGGCCGAGAAGGAAGCCAAGGAACTGCGGGCCAAGGGCGAAGCCGCCAAGATCATCGAGGACGGGGCCGCCCAGATCGAGGTGTTCAGGCGGCTCATCGAGCAGTACCAGGCAGCCGGCGACGACGCTCAGCAGATCTTCGTGCTCAATATGCTCCCCGACCTGCTCGGTCAGATCGTCGATACGGTCAAGGGTGTCGCCATCGACAAGGTGACCGTGATCGACTCCGGGAACGGATCGCAGGGGATTCCCGAGGTCATGAGCCAGCTCCCGGCGGCGGTGATCAAGCTGACCGAACAGATTGAGACGGCCACGGGGATCAACATCCTGAGCGGTCTGGGAGCCAAGCAGAAGGCGGAGACGGCGGTCGTTGTTGAAGCCGCGGAGGAAACTTCAGCCTGAGGTCATTCCTGGTTGCGCAACGCCTGGTCGATGAGATCGAGCGCAACGGCCGGTCGAACGCCGTGCCGGGCGGCGGTCCTGGCGTACGACTCGGCGAGATCCGACAGTTCCCGTCGGTGGAGATTGCGGGCTTCGGCCGGGTCGGACACGAAGGTTCCATGGCGCCCGCGGGTTTCGAGCAGGCCCTGCGTTTCGAGCTCCCGATAGGCACGGGCGACCGTGCCGGGAGCGACACTCGCCGTTGTCTGCGAGGCTGCGGATGGCCGGAAGTCGGGCTCCCACCGGTAGCTCACCGGACCGGATCGCCGCCTGGATCTGGTCCCGCACCTGGACGTACGGGGCGGCGGCGGCCGTCTGGTCTATGAGGAATCTCACCATCACAATGTACCTTCGCAAATCTTGGCGTTAACCTCTGTGGTCATGGCACACCTTCGCCTCTTCGCCAATCTCAGAGAACTGGCCGGTTCGTCCTCAGTTGAAATCTCAGGCGAGACCGTCGGTGCGGTACTCGACCAGGCCGCCGATCGTTATGGCCGCCAGTTCCAGCAAAGCCTCGACCATGCCGCGGGTCTGGCTCAATGGGGAACCAGCCGATCCCCAAGACCCGGTCGGCCCGCTCGACGAGGTGGCGCTGATACCTCCTGTGTCCGGTGGGGCGGCAGCCACGTTGACGGTCGCCGGTATCCAGGTGACCGTGGCCACCCTGGCACTGTTGATCGCCAACGCCTTCGCCGAGCCGGCCTGGTTTGTTGCTGTTCTGGTCGGGGTCGCAGCACTCTGGGTATGGGACATCAGCGGCGACGATGACCCATGGCGTCCTTACCGGGTTCCCGTATTGCTGGCCGTGCTGGCCGGTGGTTTAGCGACGTACGGATTCGAGGTGGCGGAACTGTCCCCTGCGGGTTCCGGGATCGGCCTGGGAGTGGCGGCCGGCCTGGCCGTCATGATCACTCTCATCTCCGGGGTCTTCTCTGTGCGGCACCGCAGCCTGGTCTCACTGGTTTCGACCGCGACGGTGGCGCTGGCCGCGGCCCTGTCGGTCGGATCTCTGGTGTTGGTGCGCATCCAGACGGTGATCGGGCAGGACCTCATCTGGGTATTCCTGGCCATGGTCATCATTGGCAAGGCCACCGCCGGCCTGTTGGCTCGCGCGAGGAGGCCGTCGCTTGATCCGCTAACGGGAGCCGTTCTGGCCACCGTTGTGACCGCTGTTGCAGCTTCGTTCGTCTGGGATCTCAACTTCGTCGGCATGTTCCTGGTCGGGATGTTCGTCGCCGTCGGGTTGGTGGCCGGGATCTCCATGGGCAGTCTCATCAGAGTCGGCGAGGTGTACCTGACCGATGCCGTAGAGGGTTCCTTCGTCGCCCTCGACGGGCCGGTGCTTGCCGCACTGATGTACCCGCCTTTCGTCACGTTGTTGCTGTAGCGCGGCGGGCTGTGACTTCTCAAGAGTTCGATATCTCACTACGCTGAAGGGCGTTATGCATTGGTTTTCTGGCGCGCCGCGTCCTTTTTGTCTTTCCCCTCGTCCTGCTGTGGGTGTTTGGTTCCGCGCTGCCTGCGTCATCTGTCACCAAGGCGCAGGTCGATGCCGCCTGCGTGAACTCGAAAGCGGCGCTCGACGAATGGGATGCTGCAGCGGCCCGCGCCGCCGATGCCCTCGCCCGGTACAACGAAGTCAACGAGGAACTCGAGAGTGTGAGCCTGCGAGTCTTGCAACTACGCGACCGCATCGAAGAGAAGCAAACCGATGTTGCCGATATTCGCGAGCGGGTGGTCGGCCGAGCGGTCGAGATGTACATGGACGGCGGAAGCCAGGTCGCCGAATTCGTCTTGTCGTCTTCATCGGTGGACGAAGTACTGACCGGTCAGGAGTTTCTCCAGGTTGTGACCGAAGAAGACATTTCTTCCCTCGACCACCTGGCCGCTCTCAAGAACGATATGGAGAGGTGGCAAGAGGAGCTGAAGGTCGATCAGGAGCGCTTGGTGGTTCTCAACCAGGAAGCTCTCGACGTCGCCGAACTCATGGAAGATTCGATGAACAAGAAAGAGGCGGCCTACCGAACGCTGAGCGATGACTGTAGGAAGCTCCGGTCCGAATACGACGCACAGCTGGCGGCCGCAGCTGCAGCCGCGGCGGCCCGGGCCAAGGGAGCGTCCGGTGGTGTGCCTTCGTCCGTGACCTCGGGGTTCATCTGTCCCATGAGCCCTGGTGCTACGCAATTCATCAACGATTGGGGTTTCCCCCGCTCCGGCGGTCGGAGCCATAAGGGCACCGACGTGTTCGCACCTATGGGCCAGCCCGTGTATGCGGTGGTGAGCGGCACGGTGCGAGCGTACACAAACTCGCTGGGCGGCAACTCCGTATGGCTCACCTCCGATAACCGTACGGGCTACTACTACGCTCACTTGAGTGGCTGGGCTCCGGGCATCTCAACGGGTGCCTATGTATCGAAAGGCGACGTGATCGGCTATAACGGGAACTCCGGCAACGCCTACGGAGGGGCGCCGCATGTTCATTTCCAGATTCATCCGGGAGGCGGATCACCCATGAACCCGTATTTCACTCTCAAAGCTGCGTGCGGGTAACACCATGACTATGGAACAACGCCGGCGCATTGACATCCTCCTCGATCCGGAGTTCCTCGTGGATCTCGAGACGGTCCCGGTTGCCGAACTCCGTGATCGCCGCCGGATGGCCGACGAGGTCGAGACCGAGTTGTCCTTCTATCGCCGGTTGCTGCACGGTCGAATGGATTTACTGGCATTCGAGCTGAATCGCCGAAGCGGTGAGGAGACCCGGTCCTTGATCGAAGCGCTTCCTGAGATCCTCGGTGCCGGTGAACGCGCCGGCGGCCAGCAGCAGCGGGTCCCGCAGATGCTGGCTCCCGACCTACCGGAGTCGCGGCGCAGGCACATCGATCGGGTGTTGGAGGATGACTTCCTTTCACGCCTGCCGGAATGCGAAACTCAGGAACTCTCCGACATCCAGGTGGTCCTGGCTGAAACCGAGCAAGAGATCTCGACGGGCCGCAAGGCCGTGCAGCACGTGTTCGATTCCATCCAGGTTGAGATCATGCGCCGGTACAAGGAGGGGCAGGTCGACCCCGACGAGCTCCCGGTCGGCTGAGTCGGCCCGGTGCTGGCTCGGGTCGTTCGCAGCGGACTCGTCGAGGCGGTCCACGACGGTGCCGTGGCAGCCGTCGATCTCGATGGCCGTTTGCTGGCCGCAACCGGTGACCTGGATCGGGTCTTCTTCCTGCGGTCTGCTGCCAAACCCTTTCAGGCGATCGTCTCCCAGGAGTCGGGCGCCGACCTGTCCTCACTGCACATGGCTCTGGCCTGCGCCAGCCACGGTGGCCAACCGGTGCACGTGGCCATCGTGCGGGTCATGCTCGAGGAAGTCGGGCTTGATGAGTCGGCGCTGCGGTGCCCGGCGGCCTGGCCGTTTGGTGAGGGCGCCCAGGACCAGCTGGTTGCCGCCGGGCACCGCGCCCCGCGTGCGATCTGGCACAACTGTTCGGGGAAGCACGCGGCCATGTTGCGGGCCTGTGTAGCGGCCGGATGGCCGATCGATACCGTACCTCGACCCTGATCACCCGCTACAAGAACGCATTGCCCGGACGATGCACGATGTGCTTGGAGCGGACTTCGGTCCCGTTGGAATCGACGGCTGCGGGGTGCCGGCTTTTCGGGCCAACGTGCGCGCTATGGCGAGGTCCTTTTCCCGGCTGGCCGGTCACGCCCGTTTTGCGCCGGCCTGGCAGGCCCTGCATGGAATGCCGGCGCTGACCAGCGACCAGAGTCAGCCGGCTGCTCACATCGCCACCTGGGTCGAGGCTGCTGCCAAGCATGGGGCGGAAGCATGCCTCGGGGTGGCAGTTCGTGATCAACTGGGAGTGGCCATCAAGGTGTGGGACGGATCGCCGAGAGCCGTTGGAGTCGGCATGGTTGCAGCTCTCGATCAGTTGGGCCTCATCTCCCCGACGGCCCGGGAGGCCTTACAGGGCATCTCCCATCCAATTGTCCTGGGCGGGGGGAAGCCACAAGGCGCCATCGAGCCGATCGTGCAGCTGCAATGGTGACTCTGCACACCGATTGGTTGACCCCGGCATTCGATCTCGCCCCGGTTGCTCCGAACACCGGCCCCTTCGCTCTGCGCGGGTTCCTCGAGGCAATCTGGGGATTGCGCGCCGAACGGTGAGCTTCGCCTGGCCGAATCCCGCTCGGCGCTGGTGCCGCTCGTGCTGGACGAGACCGGGCTCTCGGTTGGGTCGGACATCGTGATCTGGTGGACTACCGGTGTCCGCTCGGCGATGGTGGTGCCGACCTGATAGCCGGAAGTGATGGCGACGAGTCCCGGCACTCCGCTACCGGTTCGATTCACTTCCGGCCGAAGCCGCCGACGTGGTGGGCCGGGGGCTGCAGAGAGCCGGATGTGACGTTCCGCCGGAGGCAACACGCAGTGACGGCGCGGCTGCTGCTCCCCGAGGACTACGAGGACGTATCTGCAGCAGATCGGTAAGAAGGAGCGTCACGAGATCAGGCGGAAACGGCGCCGATTCCAAGAGGTGCACGGCCCGCCCGCGCTCGTCACGGCCCGGGGATCCGGTGGGGGTTTCCATCAGTTCGTCGAACTGCATCGCAGCTCGGCGGGGGCCAAGGGCGGGTTCATGACGTCCGCGATGGAGGGTTTGTTTTCGCATCGCTGGCCGACCAGCCCGGCTGGCAGGTCGATCTCCTGTGCTGGCGAAGACGGTCGGCCCGTGGCAGCGACCTTTTCCTACGCAGATGCCGACGGTTTCTACCTGTACAACTCCGGCTACGACCGCGCCTCGGCGGCATCTCCCGGCATCGTCCTGTTGAGCATGCTGATCGAGCGAGAGATCGGAGCGAGCCGGACACACGTTCGACTTCCTCAAGGGTGATGAGCCGTACAAGTTCCGGTTGGGAGCCACGCCGCGGCCTCTCTTCGCTTTCGAAGGCACGACATGATCCGGCGAGTCGCCTTTCTGTCGCTGCATACGTCACCGCTCATCCAGCCGGGATCCGGGGACGCCGGGGGCATGAACGTCTACATCGACGAGCTGGCCAGGACGATGGTGGAACGCGGTGTGCAGGTCGATGTCTTCACACGGGCCACCGAGTACCCGCAGCCTCCCGACGTGGACGCTGACGCCCGGCTACCGCGTTGTCCAGGTGCCGGCCGGAGACCCGTCCGTTCTTCCGATGAAGGACTTGCCGGCCACCGTCCAGCCTTTTGCAGACGGCGTGATCGAGCGCATCCAGGATGAGCAATTCGACATTGTGCACAGCCATTACTGGTTGTCCGGTTGGGCAGGTCTTGTCGTCAAGCGGGCGACCGGGATACCCCTCGTCAATTCGTTTCATACCCTGGGGCGAGTCAAAGATGCCACGCGCCGGGTAGGAGAGCCCGCCGAGAGCCTGGTTCGGATCGCCGCGGAACATGAAGTCATTGCGGGTTCAGATTGTGTCATCGCCTCGACCTCGTTCGAAGCCGATGATCTGGCCGGCCGTTATCAAGCCGAACCGGCCCGATTGTGTGTCACCCATCCCGGGGTGAATCACGATCTGTTCGCTCCGGGTCCACGACCGGTCGCCCGCCGGGAGCTCGGATGGGATGACGGCCCGGTGGTGCTCTTCGTGGGGAGAATCCAGCCGCTCAAGGGTCTCGACGTTGCGTTCGAGGCGTTCGCCCGGATTCAGAAGGAGATCCCGGGTACCCGGTTCGTCGTCGTTGGTGGTCCCAGCGGTGCGCAAGGCTCCGCCGAGCTGGAGTGGGTCCAGAACCCGGGTCGATGTCCTGGGTCTCGGAGGGTCCGTTGAGTTTGTTCCATCTCGACCGCACCAGGAGATCGCCACGTACTACCGGGCGGCCGACGTGCTGTTCGTGCCGTCACGCAGCGAGTCGTTCGGGCTGGTGGCCGCCGAGGCACAGGCCTGCGGTTTGCCTGTGGTGGCTGCGCGTGTCGGTGGGTTGGCCTATACGATCGAGGACGGCATTTCGGGATTTCTCATTGACGGGTGGAAACCGGACGCATTTGCAGCGGCTGCCACCAAGATCCTGCTCGATGAGGACCTGGCCTCCCGCCTGTCCAGAGGGGCGGTCGAATTCGCTACGAGGTTCTCCTGGAAGGTGGCGGCCGATCGGCTGCTCGAGTTGTACGGCGGAATATCCCGGGCCGTGCCGTGAGCAGTGCGGTGCTGCGTAGGATCCGTTTTGAGCGCGAAAATTTCCCCTGAAATACTTGTCTACAGCGGTTGTGCACAACTTCCTGTGGATTCCTGTGGAAAAGTGGACAACCGTTGGCAAAACCCTCCAGATGGCTCCCGTTTAACCATAAGTAGCATCGATTGGCACAAATGAGCGTGCCCACATTTCGTTCGAACAGGGTCCTTGACTCGCTCGTGACCCACTCGTAGTGTCCGCTATAGCAAAGCCCAAGGTGCTGAAGCGAAACCGCCCCCTGTTCGGGGAAGTGCGGGAGGCAGTTCGCAGAGGTTCCTTGGGCCTTTCCGCGCCCGGTTGGGCGAGGGCGCCGATCAGCAGATGCAGAAGGCGAAGTCGCCGCCGGACAGAAGCTCGTCGATCATGCGAACGATCGGCTCAGGGTGCCGGGGCCGGGGCCGGGGCCGGGGCCGGCGGAGTTGGTGCGGAAGAAACTGCCGGGGTGGCTGCCGGTGGAGGGGTGACTGCGGGCGCCGGGGCGACGGCGGCCGTGGCTTGGGCTGGAGTCGGAGTCGGAGCCGGAGCGGGTTGCGATACCGCCGCCTTCATGAAGACAACGGTGACGAACATGTAGCCCTTGTCGGTCTCTGCAACTCCCACCCCGACGGAATCCCAGTCGCCCAGGATGTTGTCACGGTGGCCTGCCGAGTTCATGAATGCAGTGTGGAGCTCGCCGACCGTTGGGCCAACCCCCACGTTCTCACCCAGCGCAGCCCAGCCGGTCGTGGCATTGGCCAGATTCGAAGAGTGAAAGATGTTGTCGGCCTCCGCCATGACGCCCGCATGGGCCCGGGCGTCGTCGACGAGGTCCCAGTAGACATCGAGAGAGGTGAGGCCGCGGTTGGCGCGTTCGGAGTTGATGAGGCTGACAAAGCCGACTTCGTCTCCGGACGAAGCCAGGACTGGTGAAGCGAGGGTGGCGATCGCCAGCACGATCGCGGTGATGATGGTGGCGGTCCGACGAATCATGGTCCCTTCCTTGCCTCACTAACAGTGGTATTTATCCCACTATGAGTATCGGCAGGAAGGCGGCCGGATCTTGAGGGAGAGTTCTACAAATCGAGCCCGAACATGATTTCGCGCAGGTTGGCGCCCGTTGTGTCGAAGGTTTCGAGGTCGATCTTGAGGGATCCCAGCCGTAGCCCCTTCATTCCTTCGCCGACGTTGGTGAGAACTCGCAGCGTTTCGTCCTCATACTCGAGCACGCCGAGGCCCAGACAGCGGCCCGTCCCGTCGTGGACTCCAACCAGCATGCCGTCGAGCCGGGACAGGTCGAGACCGGTGGGTAGCGCGGGAGCAAAGACGGTCGGCCGTACCCGCCACCGGTTGAGGGGTGGTGCCAGCGTATCGGCGAACCATTTGGTGCGGTGCTCACGGCGTTCTTCCGGTGACACGGGATTGACGTCCGGGTGGACGCTCGTGAGTTCGACCGTGGCCGAGAAGAAACGCCTGAGGAGACCAACCATCGGCTCCATTTCGCTGCCACGCTGGAGGGCGACCACGACGTCCGGCCGGCACATCTCCATCTTGTGATACTTGAGGGTTTGTCCCGTAACACCCGATACGGACCCGGTGGTATCGATGATGATGAGTTCTGCCTGTTCGCGGGCCACGGCAACGAGCGTCGCTGTTGCCAGGACCTCCTGGAGCACCAACCGTTCCGGCGAGATCGACCCGACGAACCGCAAATCGTCGGCTTCGCTGAAGTCATCCATATCTTGCTGAGACCTCACCCATTTGAGACCAACACAGGCCGGTGGTCCCACCATTGTCTGACCCACGTCGGCATCGATATACGCTGCGGTCAACCCGGCTTCGATGCCGGCTTTCAGCAGCTGGCGGGCCAAGGTGGTCTTTCCGGTGTCGGGAGCTCCGATGAGCATGATGACACCGGCGTGTTTGCCGAGGCGTTCTACGAGTACGTCGTGCGGGTTATCGTTCACGAGCGCGATGGTACCGAGTCGTGGGACATTGTCGGCGCGGAACAACTTCCTGCCGGATGGTGTTGCGCAGTCGGGGCGGCTATCCGGCCGGGTGACCTGAACATGAGGGAGTAGAGATGCAGGGGACGTCGTCGATTGGCGCCTGTCGGTTTTCGATCGAGCCTTTCTAGGTATGGCTACGCCGGTTCAGATCGTTATCGATTGTGCTGATCCTGCCCGCCTGGCCGGGTTTTGGTCCATCGCGCTCGGGTACGTCGTCCAACCACCTCCCGATGGCTTTGTCTCCTGGGAAGCATTCCTCGCTGAGATGGGGATACCGGAAAGCGAGTGGAACAGCGCTGCAGCGGTGGTCGACCCTGAGGGAGGAGGTCCCCGCGTCTTCTTCCAACGGGTTCCAGAGCCGAAGTCGGTCAAGAACCGGGTTCATCTCGATCTCAATGTTGGGGGCGGGTACGGAACGCCCGTCGACGAGCGGAGAGCGCGCGTCGATGCCGAGGTGGCGAGATTGGAAGGGGTCGGAGCGACCGTGGTCGGTCCCATGGAACAGCGCGGGGAATACTGGGTAGTCCTCCGCGACCCGGAGGGCAACGAGTTCTGCGCGCAGTGAGATCGACTCGATTCCGATAACCTCTTCTGTCATGAGCCTTCCCATCTCTTTTCTTTCCGATTTCGGGTATCAGGACGAGTTCGTCGGTGTTGTGCACGGAGTCCTGGCCCGTATTGCCCCCGAGAGCCGGGTGATCGACGTTACGCACGGGGTGACCCCGGGGGATGTCCGTGCCGGGGCCCTCACGTTGATGCGGGCGATTCAGTACCTGCCGCAGGGAGTTGCGCTGGCCGTTGTCGATCCCGGGGTTGGCACCGCCCGGATTCCCATTGCCGCGGAGACCCCGTGGGGTTTCTTTGTAGGCCCCGACAACGGGTTGCTTTCTCCCGCGGTCGCCATGGTTGGCGGCGCCACGCGCATCGTTGCGATCGAGAACCCCGAACTGCTGATTCCCAGTGAAGGTGCGACCTTCGACGGCCGGGATCGGTTTGGCCCGGCGGCCGGCGTTCTTGCCACCGGTGAGGCGCAACTTTCCGATCTCGGGGGCGAAGTTGACCCGGCCGCCGTGATGCCGCTCATCCTTCCGCTATCGCAAACCGAAGGAGGCGTCATCACCGGCCAAGCCTGGTGGGTCGATCGGTTCGGCAACGCCCAAACCAACATCGGCCCGGAGGAACTGCACGTGCTCGGTCTCCGTCCCGGCTCGGAGGTCTCTCTCAAGATCGAGAATCGGGACCACACGCTGCCCTGGGTGGTTGCCTACGGAGCGGTTGAGCCGGGCAAGCCGCTCCTCCATGTCGATTCATACGGCCTTCTGGCGCTGGCCGTTCGGGAGGGCAGAGCGGATCAGTGGTTCGGCCTGTCCGAAGGGACGGCAGTTTCGTTCGCGTCTCCGACCTAGATCGAGGTCAGTTGCACGACGAAGATGATTCCGGCCACGGCGATCAGCAGCAACAACACGATGATGACGATGGTGGTGGCAGGGCGCAACGAGGCTTCCGATTGGTGGGCACAAGCTTACCCGGGTACTGCGAACCACAATAGAGAGAGGCCCCCTGGGTGGGGGCCTCTCGAAGAGGTGGGGGACCGTCGGTCCTCGTCGTTGGGGCGGGCTGGGAGGCTTACCTTTAAAACCTTAGGTCGTTGAACGTGCCTAAGGCCAAATACGACGAATGACCAACCGCGCCCCCCGCGTTGCGGAAGGATTGGAGCCCTTCGGCTGGATGCTTTCACATCCTTCTTTGGTATCGGAGACCCCGCTGAGACCTTGAGGGCTTTTCTTCGGTCCCGGTTTACGAGGAGCCGGTCGGGGAAGGGCAGGTCCGGTTGGGGCTAGCGATGGTCCGACGGTTTGACCCGGTGGGTGGTCATCCAGGCTGCGCCGAAGTCGACCAGATCCCGCATCCCCATCAGACGGGCCGTTCCGCTTCCTACCGGCCCTGCTCGCTCAGCGCCGGAGGCGGCGAAGGCCGTCCCAATCTCAGCGAAGTCCGAGTCGTCACCTTCGAGATCCTCGAAGTTCACCCATCGGCGTTCTCCGTCGATGGTGACCGGGGCGCCCTGGGCCGTCCACTCCTTGCCCGGGTAGTCGGCCCGATATTCGGCCAGGTGCAGGGCCGTGTTGTTCTCGTGACCGACGCCGAGCAAGAGGATCGAGGCGTCGAGATCATAGAGGCGGGCCAACGGGGAGCCTTCGCCGAGCGGGTGCTCCAGCGAATGGTCGCCGGTGACCCGTCGGCGTTGGGACCGAGTGCAGCAAATGAGACCTGCGGATGATCACTTCTCTGCACTCCCGGGTAGTGGCGGAAGCACTCGACGATCGCACCCATCTGCCGGGTGGGGGTCAGACGTTTGTCGTAGGGAGGCGTCTCATCGCGAATGGTTTGCCACCACGATTCGGGCACCGGGGGGTTCTGCCAGACGGCCGGATCGGAAAGGCCGCCCGAATGGGTCGGCATCACCAACGTGCCGCCTTCGCCGATGGCGTCGAGGAGGGCATCGACCACCGCCTGGGACGCCCCCGGCAACCCAACCGAGCCGGGAAAGCGATGCATGGACGATCACGGTCATCCGTTTCGCTATCCCGAGCGTGACCAGATCGCGGGCGAGGCTGCGAGCGGTGGCCGGTCGATCGGCGGCATGGATGGCCGTTGTTTCTCCCAACGGGCCCTACTAGCCGGTGGCTTCGGTCGTGGTGGTGGTTGCGTCCCCGCCTTCGCCGGCCGGAGCCTCCGTCACGTCTACCGGTAGTTCCGGGATCACCAGGCCGCAGTCAACCAGGGTTTCGTCGAGGTTGGCCCCACCAAACCTCACCCGTTCGAAGGCGACGACCGACCGAAGCTCCTCGTCGCTGAGCGAGTCGACGAAGCCGGGCATGCCGCCCTTGGAGAGCGTCCCTTGTGCTCCGTACTCGGTGCCCACCTGGGCTTGCCAACCGCTGGATCCCAGCTGAACCCATTGCACATGATCGGCGCACGTCGGGAAGGTGACGAGAACCGCTCCTCCGGCAAAGGCCGGGCCGACGCCACCTTCGCCGCCGGCGCCGTGGCAGCCGATGCAGGCCACCTGGGCGTCTGCATACAGAGTCTGGCCGAGGGCCAGGAAGTTCGTGGTTCCTCCGCCGGGTGCGCCCCGACCCTCGAACGGCGATCCGTCACAGTTCACGACCTCCCCGGAGACACGATCGACGGCCAGCAGACCGCTGTTCCCGCAGTCGGGCCCTCCTGAGAACTGCACGAGGTAGAGCAGTCCGACGAGAGGAAGGATCACGAAGACGGACCGTCAACCAGGACGGCACCCGGGTCATGGTTCGCTCCCGAAGCCCGGCGGTTGGGACGGTGATGACCGACTCCCATTCATTCGCCCCTGCCATGCCGACGGATTCGGGTACCGGTCGGGCCGGGATAGCCCGGGGTTCTCCGGGTGGGGCGGATACCGGTGCCGCGCTGGGGGTGGGGGGCGGCGGGGCGGCCTCCGGCTCCGGCTTTGCCGGTTGTTCGGAAGTTTCGGCGGCGGGAGGTTCGGGAACAGGAGCGGGCGGAGCTACGAGGAGCGGCTGCTCCACCTGCCCAGGCGGCGAGCACGTCCTCAGCGGAGATGGAGCCGGCCGCAGCGCGCGCCTGGGCGGAGCGTTGCACGAGCGATTCGGGGACTCCCATGGATTCGGCGGCAGCGGACAGATGCTCACTCATCGGGACTCCACAAGGTACTGGACCAGCGCCGCCAGGTCGGCGTCCGACAGATGGCCGTACCCGGGTTGGAGGCTGTCCTGGTTCACCGACGCGGGTTGGTGAGGAATTTGGTCAGCCACGCCGGATCGTTGGTCGGCTCCCGGCTCCCGGCATGGGCCAGGTCCGGTCCGATCCGCTGGATGCCCAGCGTGTCGGGAGCGAAGGATGCCAGCAGGTCCGCCCGGGTTACCGGTCCGAGCTTGGCATCGGTCACGATCGGCCGCACCTGTTGGGTATGGCAGTACCAGCAACCTTCGGTCACGTAGACATCTCGTCCCTGCAACCCGAGCTCACTCAAACCGCTCGGCGGGGGTGTTTGCGGTATTCCGTCGAAGAGCCGGCAGGACCAGCGCAAAGAGCACGGCGACCAGGAACAGGCCGACCACTCCGGCCAGGAGGGAAGCCAGGGCTTTCCCGGCGCCCGGTCAATACCGGTGAGCCTTCCTGGATGGGTGTTTCCGAGGACGGCTACCGCCGTTGCCGCCTCGGCCGGTGGGGTGGGGGCGGGCACGGGTTCGACAGCTTGGGCGGCCGGGGCTGACTTCGGAACTGGCTCCGGCTCGGGGGGTGGGGCAGCCGGGGGAGGGGCGGCCGAAGGAGTGACGGCGGCACCGCCGCTCCACGCCCCCAGGATTTCGTCGACACCGATTCCACCGACCTGGGCGCGAGCCTGGGCGGATCGTTGCACCAGCGGTTCGGGTACACCCATGATCTCTGCAGCTGCAGCCAATGTCTCGTTACTCATCGGCCACCTCGACGGGCTTGCCGGCTACCAGCGCTTCATGAACTGTCGGCGTGCCGGAGGTGAAGGTGCGATAGGTGTTGTAGGCGAAAACGACCTGACCGCCGAAGAGCACGAGTGCTGCCAGGGCCGTGAGGCTGTAGGCGAGGCGGACTTGATCGACCGTGTTGGCGAAGCCTTCGCCTGCGGAGACATAGGCGCCGGTCAACGCCCCGGCCGCCCACGAGTATCCGGAGACGAGACCGGCCATCCACAGCAACAGTGCCAGCGAACCTGCTCCGATCAGGGTGGCCGCGCAGGTGCACCCTGGTGAGCCGTTCCGAGTAGATCTCGCGTCCGATGAGTCGGGGGAGTGCGTGATAGACGAAGGCGGCCGCCCACAGGCCGGCCAGGCCGAACAGCACCAGTGCCATCGTGCCGTCCCCGAAACTCGTCAGGCCGGTGAAGACCGCAACCGAACGAAGCCCGGGTAGGAAACGAAGCAGGGCCACGATCAGGTACAGGGCGGCACCGACCATCGTGAATCGAAGGGCAGCCGATTCCCGCAGCATCGACCACTTCCCGCTCATCGTTCCGACCAGGTTGGTGACCACCGCCATGGCGGCAACCACCAGTGCTAGAGCGAAGGCAGAGGCGGTCGTTTCCAGCCATTCCGGGCCGGGACCGTAGATGAACCGGCTTTGCCCAAGCCAGGCTCCGGCAAAGGCGAGCGACCAGAATCCGATGAGCGCCAGCTGGCGATTGAAGAGCGGGCTATCCGTGATCTTGGGGACCAGGTAGTAGGCGGTGCCGACACCGATGCCGATCAGCCACAACTCGGTCACTCCCGGACACGAAGAACGACGACTGGATCTGTGAGGCCGCTCCGTACAGATTCGGGATGTTGCCGACCACATAGAGCCCGACCACCCAGAAGAGGCCGGCCAGGAAGTACCACAGCGATACGAACAGTCCTTCTTCGGTGCGGTCCTTCATGGTGCGAGCCACAACGGCACCCGGCACCAGCAGCATGACACACGACCGCGATGTCGAGCCACCAGGGGATCTCGAGCCACTCCCGGCCATCCGAATACCCGGCCGCCAGTGCCACGATGGCGGCCACGTTCACGCCGACCGCCAGCCAGAGCCCGAGGTTGGCGAGCCGTTCATTCCAGAGCCGAGCCCCGGTCAGTCTGGGTACGAGGTAGTAAATGGCGGCCATGTGCATCAAAGTCACGAACCCGAGCACCGTTGCGGAGATCGCAATCGGGCGGAGACGGCCGTACGTGGTGAAGGCCTGCCCGCCCAGGAAGTTGGGGTAGGCAAGCTTGACGAAGAGCAGCATGGTGAAGAAGCCGGCCACCAGCAGAAAGATGACGGCGGCGATCAGGTGCCTTCGGGCTGCCGAATCCGTATCCCGGGGCGCGAGAAAATCGACGAGTGATGACCGTGCTGCGGTCGTGGCGGTTGCCAACCCCTCACCCTCCTCGAATCGAATCTTTCGTGCCCGGCGCACGAGCATACCCGACGAGTCGCAGCGACTTCCGAAAGGACCCGGGGTTCATGCCGTCGAACGGCGGCAATTCTCGCCGTCGAACGCGGGCCCGTCAATGTAGAAGCGGGTAGGGGGTGGCGCGACCCGGTCGGGTGGTTGGATCGGGAGCATGAGGTCGAGCGTGTGTTTCCATTGGTGGAGTGGTCGGGCGGGCGGTCGGGCTCGGAAGGGATAGCCGTCGGGGCGGTGCCAGGTGATGTGACGGTCCGGGTGGCCGGTGACGGTCCAGCCGTGCTCGTGGAAGAGTCGGTGATGATATCCACATAACGTGATGAGGTTGTCGAGGTCGGTACCGGACCCAAGAGAAACCAGATGACAGAAACTCCGCCGGCCGGGAAACGCGGAAGGTACCCGGCGGCAGTGACCCCAAGGGGATTCGGGGTCCAATTTCAGAGTCGAAGGGACCAACGTCCTCTATCTGACCCTGGGCTGAGCCCTTAGGAAGGATGTACGACGTCCGGGAGCGTTCTTGAGCCGACCTGCTGAAAGCATTGCATGTGCCATCCAGACATCGAGTCTCTCCAGGACATTCGGCAAGTTCGTCGCCGTTGACGGTATCGATCTGAACGTCGAGCGCGGCGAGCTCTTTTCGCTGCTGGGACCCAACGGGGCAGGCAAAACCACCACCATCAAGATGCTGTGTTGTTTGCTGAGACCGACCGGAGGCACCGCCATCGTCATGGGTCACGACGTCCGGAAGGATCCTCTGGCCGTGAAGGCGGTCATTGACGTCTCGCCACAGGAGTCGGCGATTGCCGATCGTCTCAATGCCTGGGAGAACTTGAGCCTCATGGCGGGGTTGCACGGACTCGACAAGCAAGAGGCAAGGAAGCGATCCGGCGATCTCCTCGAGATGATGGGTCTGATGAGCCGGGCCAAGGAGCGGGTCAAGAAGTATTCCGGGGGCATGAAACGCAGACTCAGCATCGCCATGGCGCTCGTCTCGGATCCCCAGGTGCTGTTCCTCGACGAACCCACCCTCGGCCTGGATCCCCAGTCGAGAAGGGCCATCTGGGAGCACATTGAAGGCCTCAAGGGCGAGAAGACGATTCTGCTCACCACCCACTACCTCGAAGAGGCAGATGCGCTGGCCGACCGGGTCGCCATCATCGACGAAGGAAAGGTCGTCTCGCTTGGCCCTCCCGCTCAGCTGAAAGACGGCATCGCCGACACGTCGGTGATGGTCGTTGAGGCGAGAGAACCTCTCGGAGGCTGCCTTCGACGCCCTCCGGCAGGTCTACCCGACGGTTCGGGCCGTCAACGGAAGGGTTGAGATCGAGGGCGAACAGGCAAGCGTCTACAACATCCAGGACATTCTGCGACCCCTGGGGGTGACGATCCAGTCCACGTACAGGAAGCAGGTCACCCTGGATGACGTGTTCCTGCGTCTCACGGGAAAGCAGTTGCGAGAATGAGATCCCTCGAGTTGGCCAAGCGGAACTTCAAAGAAGTCTGGCGAGATCCTCTCTCGCTGGGAATCACCATCGGGCTGCCCGTGCTGCTCTTGCTCGTGCTCCAGGCCTTTGGCAGTGTCGATGCGTTTTTCTCGCCGACGGTGTTAGCGCCGGGAATTGTGCTCTTCGGGTTCGTCATGCTGATGTTCAGTGCGGCCATGACGCTCTCCCGTGACCGCGAAACCGCCCTCTTCGCCCGATTGCTCACCGCGCCGGTTCGGGCGAGAGACCTCGTTGCCGCCTACTCGTTGCCGTATCTGCCGGTCGCCATCATCCAGGCGCTCTTGCTCTACGGCATCGGAGCGCTCCTCGGGTTGGAGGTGGCCGGAAGCGTCGGCCTAGTCGTCCTTGTCTTGTTGGTCACTGCGATCTTCTACGTGGGCACGGGAATGATCCTCGGATCGGTCCTGCCGCTGACGCCGTTGTCAGGCGCGTACGCCGTCATCCTCCTCCTGACGATCTTCGGAGGGGCCTGGATGGATCTGGACGCTATCGGAGGTGTCTTCCAAAGCGTCGGAAACGCCCTTCCATTCGCGCACGCTCTCGACGCAACCCGTGATGTCATGCTGGACGGTGCGGGTTTCGGGGCCATCGCATCCGATTTCTCCTGGGTGCTCGCCTACACCGTGGTGACCGTCGCCCTGGCCCTGCTCCTGTTTCGGCGGAGAATGGTCGAATAGGCGAACCGGTCGCTGCGCAACTGCCAATGACCCGTTGACCGTTGCTCATCCGTATCTGCGCGGTAGAGTACGCCGTCCTTGGTGGCGATGGAGATGAGACCTAACCAATGAACCGGTTGGCCGAGCTGACAGAGAAACAAAGGACGCGGCTGGGTGCCGTCGCCCTGCTCCTCGGGACCCTGGCACTGGCAGTTGGTGTGATCATCGCCCACTACGCCCTCTTCCCGGAGACCGAGATCATCGACGGTGTCGTGGTGCCTGTCCAGGTCGACTACCTGGGCTGGATTCCCCGCGGCTGGCAATGGGTCACGCTCGGCCAGCTCATCGGATTCGGCGGTTCCCAACTGATGATCGTCGGTTCCTTGTTCTTGTGGTTCATGGGTCGCAAGCTCACCTGGGCCCGTGCCACCTTTGGCTCTTTCATCGCCTGGATCGAACTGGTTCTCATATTCGGGGTCGTGCCTTCCGAGTGGCTCAACCTGACCCAGGGTCCACTCGAGTTCACGTCACAACGGATTCTGTTCACCATCCCCCCCTGGTTGGTCCTCGGCAATCAGGTAGACATCAGCTACTCCGTCATCAAAGACGCAGTCTCAGGCACCTACAACCTGGTGATGCTCGGAGCGGCGATCGTCTTCGCCTACAAGCTTCAGGATTGGGGCAAAGCCACATCTTCTGCGGCCGCAGAAGAGAAGCAGTCTGTGTACGGCCGGCCGCTCGTGAAGGGCGACTGAGATGGCCCGCACCGACGTCTGGTTCGAGACCCCACCGTTCCGCGACGACTATCAACTGGCTCTGGTGGAAACCGAATACGTGCAGCAGGGCCTTCGACCGAAGCAGTTTCTGCACATCGATCAGTCCGAGTGCATCCTCTGTGAAGGTTGCGTCGACATCTGCCCCTGGAAGTGCATCCACTACCTCTCGACCTCGGCCATCGCCGAGGCCCACGGTGTCGCCAATCCGGCTGATGACCAGGAAGCCCCCGGCTTCTTCGTTGTGGACTGAGTCAGAGTGCACCCGGTGCCAGCTGTGCATCGACCGGTGCCCGACCGGGGTGATCACCCTCGGCAAGTTCGCCGGTTCGGTTGCCGACGAGGCCATCGAGGCAGGTTTGTCCGAAGCGCCCTGGGCCGTCGACACCGGGCAACGAGATTTCAAGAACGGGTACGCGTACGGCGTGCGCTGGTAAGGGAAGGGAAACACGTTGGCAAACGGAGACAAGACGAGCCTCAAGGAAAGGGTTGGCGAGGTCGGAGAACGGGTTCGCGCCAGCCAGGCCTGGGAGAGCATCTTCCGGCCCGGGTCACCGTTCAAGAAGGGCTACACCGACAGCCCCCGCAACCGCTCGTACGTGATCATGAACAACGTGCTCTATCACCTGCACCCGGTGAAGGTGAAGCGCCACGGCGTGCGGCTTTCCTACACCCTGTGTCTGGGTGGCCTGAGCTTCTTCCTCTTCATCTTGCTCACGATCACCGGCATCTTCTTGATGTTCTACTACCGGCCAACGGTCCCGGCCGCCTATGCCGACATCGAGGCCCTTTCGACGAGTGTCGCTTTCGGGTCGCTGGTCAGGAACATGCACCGCTGGGGTGCTCACCTCATGGTGCTCACCGTGTTCCTCCACATGTCGCGCGTGTTCTATCACGGCGCCTACAAACCGCCCCGTGAGTTCAACTGGGTTGTCGGGGTGGTCCTGCTGTTCTTGACCCTCCTCTTGTCCTTCACCGGTTACCTGTTGCCGTGGGACCAGTTGGCGTTGTGGGCGGTGACCGTGGGCAGCAACATGGCCGGGTTCGTGCCGGTCTTCGGTGAGCAGGTCAAGTTCGGCCTCCTCGGAGGCGTCGAAGTCACCGGCAGCACCCTGCTCCGTTTCTACGTGCTGCATGTTCTCTTCCTCCCGTTCATCATCGTGATCTTCATGGCCGTTCACTTCTGGCGGGTACGCAAAGACGGCGGGATCTCGGGACCCCTCTAAGGAGAACCACATGCCCGAAATCCCAGAGCATCTTCTCCGGAGGTCCGCCGAAGCGCGTGCCAAGGCCCTTGGCGTGCCACTCGAGCAGGTCCTGGCAGACATGGGCCTGGCCCCCGAAGGGGCCGAAGCCCGTCCGCGTTGATTGAGGAAGTCTCCGGCGGTGTGAGCGCCGACACGCCCGGCACGACGATTCCCGAAGATCTTCAGGCTCGGGAGGCCGCAGCTCGCGAGAACGCGCTGGGAAAGATGGCTGCTGCGCCTCAGCAGGCACCCGCCGAACCAGCGGCCGATGTCGAACAACCCGCGCTTGTCGGTTGTCGAAGCCCGCCCCGGCGGTTGTTGAGCCTGCTGCGGTGGTTGCGCCGGCGGCGGCGGCGGCTGCGTCGAAGATTCCTGAGGCGTTGTTGCGCCGTTCGGCGGAGGCGAAGGCCAAGGCGACCGGTCGTCCGGTTGAGGACATCCTGGCGGAGATGACCGGGGACGCCGAGTCTCCGGTTTCGGAACCGGTGCTCGCTGGATGGCGGTTGAGCCTGCTCCGGTGGTTGTTGAGCCTGCTGCGGTGGTTGCGCCGGCGGCGGCTGCGGCTGCGTCGAAGATTCCTGAGGCGTTGTTGCGCCGTTCGGCGGAGGCGAAGGCCAAGGCGACCGGTCGTCCGGTTGAGGACATCCTGGCGGAGATGACCGGGGGACGCCGAGTCCTCCGGTTTCGGAACCGGCCGCGGAAGCGCCCGCTCCCGCGGTTGTTGAGCCTGCTCCGGCGGCTCCGCAGCCTGCGCGGCGGTCGCGAGCCGCTGCGGTGGTTGCGCCGGCGGCGGCGGCTGCGTCAGCTGCCGAACCTGCTTCAGAGGCTCCGGGGGGCCGCACCACGACCATCACCGCTCCGCCGGTCGTTCCACCGGCCGGAACCCCCGAAGGGGTTCGCCCGCAGCGGCTCTTAACGGTGGTTCGCGCCAAGTCGATTCAACAGGTGAAAGCCGAACCGACCGACAAGGTGAGCGTCTGGCCGCACCTGCTCCTGATCGAATTCGTTGCTTTGCTGGCCGTGACTGCACTGCTGGTCGTGCTCAGCGTCATCCTGCAAGCTCCCCTTCTGGACCTCGCCAACTTCAACCTGACTCCCAACCCGTCCAAGGCACCCTGGTATTTCCTTGGTTTGCAGGAACTCCTGTCCTACTTCGATCCACAGGTCGGGGGAGTCCTGGTTCCGACCGTGGTCGGTTTGATCGGCTTGATGGCAGTTCCGTATGTAGACCGCAACCCGTCAACGAAACCGTCCGACCGCAAGTTCGCCATTGCGTTCTTCACCTTCTTCCTGGTTGCCTCCGCAACCCTGACGATCATCGGGGTTCTGTTCCGGGGCCCGGGCTTCAACTTCAGCTATCCATGGTCGGACGGCATTTGGTTCGACGATCTCAAAGACTGGATTTCCTTCGAATGAGCACACAGCAGATCCTCATTGTGTCGATTGGTGCGGTGTGCCTTCTGGCGGCCTTGGCGGCGTTCGCCATCGCCTACCGGCGCGGCGGGGAGAAAGAAACGGACTGGCGGTCGGCTCTCTCCAGGGAAACCCGGGCCGCCGATGTCTCGGAGAAGTCGGCTCCGGTCATAACTCCGGCGCCGGTGGTCGAACCGCAGCCGGTTGAAGAAGGCCTTGACGAAATCGACGAAGGGCCTGGAGAACCTGTCGAGGCTCCCGCCGCTGCAGCCGCCGCATCGGCCGCCGTGGCGGTCGCCGAGGTCCAACGGGTTGTCGAGGTTTCGCCCGAGGAAGCCGGCGTCACGCGCCGGCAGTTCTTCAACCGGGCGCTGCTCACGACCTTCGGCGGCTATCTGGGCTTGATGGGGTTGTCGATGCTTGCCTTCTTCTGGCCCAAGCTGTCGGGAGGGTTTGGCGGCAAGATCGACGCCGGGTTGGTCGAGGACGTGCGCGCCCAGGTCTTCCTGCCGGATGGTTCGGTGCAGCCCCTCTTCATCCCCGATGCGCGCGCCTACGTCATGCCCTTCGATGAGGCTGCAGGAGTTCAATTCGAAGGAAAGAGTGTTGTCGCCGGAGGGCTCACGGCCTTATGGCAGAAATGCGTGCACCTGGGCTGCCGGGTGCCCTGGTGTGCGACCTCACAAGGTTTTGAATGTCCTTGCCATGGTTCCAAATACAACTTCGTCGGTGAGTACGAAGGTGGCCCGGCCCCCCGCAACCTCGATCGGTTCGTCATCGAAGTCACCGAGGATGGGCACCTCATCATCGACACCGGCGCCGTGATCCAGACCGGCTCGCGCTTCGGTCAAGACCGTTCCCTATCCGCAGGGTCCTTCCTGCGTTGCGATCGGGGGATAGGTGGACAGCAGCACCATTGTCATCACGGTCGCCGCGCTGGCTGCCATCGCCTGGCTGGCCTTTCTGGTGTACCAACAGCCTGCGAGGCCGCGGCCGAGAAGAGATAGCCCCCAATCTCGCTCCCGGGATAACCGACGACCGGCTCGAGTCGAAACGGCTGGACAAGACGCTGGCTTCCGCCGTCGTGCTCTCCGGGATCCTGGCGCTCTCGCTGCCCATCTACTTCGTGAGTGAGCAGAGCCGCCAGGAGGGGTTCGTCGAAGAGTTCGACGCGGTTGCGCTGGAACGGGGCGCCCACCTGTTCGAGGAATTCCTGTGCGGCACCTGCCACGGTGTCGACGGTGGCGGAGGGGTTGCTGCCTACGTTGAGAAGCGGAGCGGTATCAGCGTTGCCTGGTCGGCTCCGGACATCAATTCAGTCTTCTATCGGTACACGCCGGAAGAGGTCAAGTTCTGGCTGGTGTACGGCCGGGCCAATTCGCCGATGCCCGCCTGGGGTCTCGACGGCGGTGGTCCCCTGAACGACCAGCAGATCGAAGAGTTGATGGAGTACCTGCAGTCCGAGGAATTCATGATCCCCCAAGACGAAGCGCTCCTGGAGATCGAGGGGAAGGTCAACGAAGCGTTATCCCGGTTGGATACGGCCGACACCCTCCTGGAAGACTGACATTGCCAGACAAACCGCTCTCGTCGCCTCGATCGAGGCGGCGCCGTCCCAGGTGGGAACGGCCAAGGCGCTGGCCGGGCGCGCCGCGGATGCCCTGGATGCAGCCGGCGACGGCATCGACGTCGACGGCGACGGCCTTCCGGATCGGGTCGAACAGGAGCTGACAGTCGATTCTCGCCGAAGCCGGGACCGTGCTCGGCAATCCGGCCCTGGCGGTCACGCTCGATGCCGAAAACCCGCAATCGACGCCGGGGGAGGATGATCTCGAGCTGGCCAGAACGGCAGTCACAGCGCTCGAGTCGGCTGCCACCAAGCTGCAGGTCACCACCGACAACCAGGAGAAGCTCCTCACCCAGGCGGTCGGTGGACTGGATTTCCTCGAGCAGGCACAGCAGGACCAGAAAGTGGGAGATTGACATCCCGGCCGTGGCAGACGCCACCTTCGGCGGTGACACGGAACGGGCTTCCCGGGCCGTCGGCCTCTTCAACGGTTACTGTGCCCGGTGCCACACGGCCGGTTATTCGGCCGGTGTTGCCTTGACCCAACCGGTCGGCTCGGGAGCCCTCGGACCTGCTCTGTGGGACGGGCGGCCCAACGTGCAATTCCTCAACCCTGCCGACATGGTCACGTTCCTCACCAAAGGCTCCGAGAACGGAGTCCCGTACGGGGTCAACGGGGTCGGGTCAGGACGCATGCCTGCCTTCGGGCCGGTCCTGTCGCTGGATGACCTGGAACTGATCGTGCAGTATCTGCGCGGCGACACGCTGACGGGGGACTGATATGCGGGAACTGTTCAGGGAGATTCTTTCGGCCAACCTGGCGGTGACCGGGATCCTGTTGACGCTGGCTTCCATCGTCGTGTTCTTCGGGTCGGTCTATCTGTTGAACTGGACCAACCTCGGCAAGAAACTTGCCTTTCTGCTGACCGGGGCCGCCACCTTCGGCTGGACCTCGATCAACAGTCTGCTCTTCGTCCTCTATGCCCCGCGCGGCCCCGCCCGGCTGATTTCGAAGGTCTCAACGCCTTCGAGATTCGCATCATCCCGCTGACGTTCATGCTGGCGTCGCTGATCCTGTTCGCGATGTTTCTCACGGCCCTCAGCCGTTTCGAGGAAGAGCAGGAGCGCGAGAAGGTTTAGGCCTCGGCGAGGGCTCGTTGAACGTAGTACCCGAGGATCTGGAGTTCGGTCGATAGATCGACACGGCGAATCTCGACTTCCGGGGACACCCTCAGCACCATCGGAGCGAAATTCAGGATCGATTTGAACCCTGCCGCGGCAAGTTGTTCGGCGACGTGCTGGGCGGCCGGCACCGGGGTCGCGATGATTCCGATCTCGACGTGCAATTCGCTTGGCGTCGTGCTGGATTGCCTCCATAGGGCCGACCGTGAGATCGCCGACGGTAGTGCCGATGAGTTCGGGGTCATTGTCGTAGATACCGACGATCTCAAAGCCGCTCGTCGTCGAAACCTCCGTACTTGGCGAGCGCCGATCCGAGGTTGCCTGCTCCGACGATGATCACGGGCCAGATTCTCGTCAACCCGAGTTCGCGGCGGATCTGGAAACGGAGTTGCTCGACGTTGTAGCCAACCCCGCGCACACCGTACGTGCCCAGAAAGGAAAGGTCCTTGCGAACTTTGGCGGAGTTCTCCTTGATCAGCTCGGCCAGTTCTTTCGACGAGACGGTGATTTGCTCATCGGGGATGATGTCGAGCGCCCGGAGATAGAGCGGGAGCCGGTTAACGGTGGCTCGGGGGATACGCGTCAATTTCACAAGAGGGACGTTATACGATACGACCGGAACCCCAAAAACGAGGATCCGGCTGGAAAACGAAGGTATATACCCCAGGGGGTATCATGTCGGCTGCTTCTTGAAAGGACTGATCAACCCATGAAACGCATCTCCAGTCTCCTGGCCGTCTCCCTGGCGGTGCTCACCGGGTTGACCGGTTGTTCATCGACCACCGTCGTCGACCAGCAGATCACGACCGTCTCACCGGCCGACGCGGCAGGCATCATCGAGCAGAACACGAACAACTCCGATTTTGTGCTGCTCGACATCCGCACGCCTGAGGAATACGCCGCCGGGAAGATTGCCGGAGCCGTCAACATCGACTTTCTACGACGCCGATTTCCGCGAGCAACTCGATGCGCTGGACAAGGACACGCACTACGTCGTCTACTGCAACAGCGGCAACCGCAGCGGGCAGTCCCTCTCTGTGTTCGAAGATCTCGGATTCGCCCAGGTCGAAAACGTCGCCACCGGCATCACGGGTTGGTACGAGGACGGGTACCCGGTCGTTCCGTAGAGCCGAGCAAGGTTTCCAGGTTCAGCATTTCTGACCGCCGGTAGCTGTCGCTACCTGGTGGCTACTGATCGCTGCCCATGTCCCCACTCCCACTAATCCTCCCACTCATGTCTTCTTCAGCCTGATGTCGTTGTCGTTGGGGCTGGTCCGGCCGGTTCTGCAGCTGCGTACTGGTTGGCCAGGTATGGGCACTCCGTCACCGTCGTCGAGAAGAAGAGTTTCCCGCGCGAGAAGACCTGCGGTGACGGGCTGACGCCCTCGCTCCATCTATCAGCTGAGCGAGATGGGGTTCGATTTCGACGTCGGCGAGTTCCACAAGATCACCGGCCTTCGCTCCTACGCCGGGGACAACCTGATGATCGAGCTGGACTGGCCGCAGCATTCGATCTACCCGAACTGGGGCGGCATCATCCGCCGCCTGGACCTCGACGGACGGGTGGCAACCCTGGCCGAGAAACAGGGCGCCCTGCTGCGTCAGCACACCGAAGCGTCTCCCGTTGATCGAAGGCGGGCACCTGGCGGGTGTCAACCTATCGACGAACGGCGATCAGGAGACCCTGTATCCCCGGGTGGTTGTCGTCGCAGACGGATCCATGACCCGCTTCGGAAGGGCGATGGGCACGCATCGGCGTCGTGACTACCCGATGGGGATGGCGGCTCGCGGCTACTTCTCGAGCCCCCGTTCCGACGACTCGTACATGGAAAGCCAACTGGACATCCGCGACGCCAACGGGGATTCGATGCCGGGTTACGGATGGGTCTTTCCCCTCGGTGACGGGACCGTGAATGTCGGAGTGGGGTTGCTGTCAACCTTCCGCCAGTGGAAGTCGATCAACACGTCCGACATGATGGCGGCCTATGTCGACAGCGCTCCGGACTACTGGGAGCTGTCTCCGGCAGCAGCTCTGTCCAAACCACGCGGCGGCAAGCTGTCCATGGCGCTCTCGGTAGGACCGTATGCAGGGTCGAACTGGGTCCTGGTTGGCGATGCCGTCGGAGCGATCAACCCGTGGAACGGCGAAGGTATCGCCTATGCCTACGAGACCGGACGAATGGCTGCCGACCATGTCCATCAGGCACTGGCTTCCGACGACCTCGGCCTGCTCCAGCGGTATCCGCAGGACCTCGAGGACACCTACGGGTTGTACTACCGCATGGCCCGGATCTTCGTGAAGGCCATCGGCTACCCCCAAGTGATGTGGACCCTGGCCCACGTTGGGCTTGCGATCGAAACCCTTGATGGAGTGGGTGCTGAAAGTGATGTCGAATCTGCTGGAGCCCGAGGACCGCCACACCGGCGAGCAGGCGTATCGCCTGCTGGAGCGCATGGTGCGGATGGTGCCGTAGCGGCGCCAGGGTCCAGGCGCCGGTTGGCTTTTCGATTCGGGTCTGAACCTTAAGGGTATCCATGGCGGCGGGGTGACCGGACTTGCCTGTTCTGCTGTGCGGGTCACGCTGGTGCCACCCGGTACCAGTACCGGTAGGCCTCTTCGAAACCCAGTTCGGCGTACAAGCGGCAGGCCGCTTCGTTGGCAGGAACCACCTGCAAATAGGCGAGGGAAGCCCCCATCCGTGCTCCCCAGCCGAGCAGCGCCTTCCGGATGTCGGTTGCCAGGCCGCGGTTTCTCAGATCTGGACGGGTGAACACGTCGAACAAGCCGACGTGGCCGTGCTCGAAGACTGCCCGCCCGATCGCCGCAGGAGTCTCGTCGAGTTTGATCAGCGCAAAGGCGCTCGTCGTGGGGAGCCGTGACAACAACGTGCGCACCGTTGCGAAATGCTCGCCGACGGTTGGTTGAAAACCCGCCAGGGTCTCGAGCCAGTGATCGGGCGGCGGTCCTTCGGCAATAGGTACGTTGCCCGTAGGGGACCCGGTGCCTGTGAGCGTGCGAACCTGAACACTCACGCCTTCATCTCCGGAGCACGTAGCCCCGTGTCTTCGAGCAGCGACTCCAGACGGGGGGTTGCGCGGCCAAGGTCAGCCGGACCATCGGCGTGAGACCGCGTGACCGGAACCAGGTTTCCGTGTGCACGATCTTCTCAGCTGAGTCCAACTCCCCGGGGAGAGAGGAGCGGCTGAGTTAGCCCGACCGGTATACCCGGCGGCCGCCCGCAGAACCCAGCCGTCGAAGTCCTCCGTCTCGAGAGCAGGCAGAGCCCGCATCGATAACGCCTCGAGATCCCGAATCGCCACGGTTCCGGTCACTACAACGCGGCCCCTCCGGCGGCCACCACCGCTTCGATGGCACGGATTCCGTCGCCCGGTTCGAGATCGACCGGCCGCACTGCGCGGGTGAGCAATCCCACTTCGAAGCCTCGGGACAAGCCGTCGAGAGCGGTTGCCTTCACGCAGTAGTCGGTGGCGAGCCCGGCGACAACGAGACGGTTTATGTGCCGCTCACGAAGCAGGCTCTCCAACTCGGTTGGGACTGACCTCGTCCGTTCCCGGGTTTCGCATGGCGAACCCGGAGTAGCCGTCTTCGCCTCGAGATCCCTTTTTCACCTCAGGCCCGTCCACGAGCAGCTCGGGATAGAACCCGGCTCCCCAGGAGTCCATCACGCAGTGGACGGGCCAGACGCCGCCATCCTTCGCGAAGTGGGGGGTGCTCTCCGGATGCCAGTCGCGGGTGTAAACGACGAACCCTCCGGCTGCCCGGGCGCGGGCCACCTCGGCATTGATGAGCGGCACGATGTGCTCGCCGCTCTGCACGTACAGACTCCCGGCCGGGTCGGCGAAATCGTTCTGAACATCGACTACCACCAGCGCGGTGTGATGGTCGTAAGTGGCATGGATCTCCATGTCTGCATCGTACGCCGGGAACCGACGGGTCGGCTGTATCCGTCCAACCAGCATGCAACGAATAACTAGCTCGCTCGTAGCTTTGGTGATGCTGATGAGCGCCTGCGGGGCGGGTCAAGGCAATCCGGCCACCACCACGACCGCGCCGGGGCCGAGCAGCCCCCCAGGCGATGCCTGGGAGACCGAGATCCTGGTTCAGGCGACCGTGCACCTCCTTCGCAACGACACCACCTTCGGCCAGGGCCACGCATTTCCTACGGTGCTGGTAGTCGACCGCCTGAAGGACGGCACTCCGCTGACGGCCGATCAGATCGCGGCCCTCACCACCGCGGTTTCGAGTCTCAGTGACGTCCGGTTCATCTCGAGTCAAGACGACTTCATCACCGACGACCTCCGCCCGACGATCGAAGGGGCGGCAATCCTCACGCTCGGCTCGCCCGACATCGACGGCAACGAAGCGACTATCGACATGGGCATGTGGTGTGGTGGTCTCTGCGGCATCTGGCTGACGTACGCACTCGAGGTTGGCGACGCCGGATGGGAAGTGCTGGGCACCGTCGGTCCCATCGCCATCTCCTAGGAAGCTCTACATGGATATCTGGGCGAGCTCGGCCATGGCAGCCTGGTCGACCAACCGTCCATGGCTCACGACTGCCAGGGGAGCAGCGTGAAACCGGAGTGCCTCGGTGACCTTTTCGCCTCGGACCACAACCAGGTTGGCCGGCGCCCCCACCTCCAGGCGGTGATCGGTCAAACCGATCGAGCGAGCCGCCGACGTCGTCACACAGTCGTACAGCACCTCCTGGTCCGGTCCGGCCATCATCCACAGGAGATGCGCGCCGAGGAAAGCAACTTCCAGCATGTTGTTGCGCCCGAAGGCGTAGTAAGCGTCGGAGATGTCGTCCTGGCCGAGGCTGACGGTGATCCCGGCCTCCAGGAGGTCCCTCACCCGGGCATGCAGTGGCCCGGTGTGCGGGTCGGACACCACCGCCACCTCCGCAGCCGCCAGCAGTGAAACCAATCTGGCGAAATACGGGTCGGGATAGAGCTGCATTGCCCGGGCGTGATGGGCCAGTGCCCGCCCTTGCCAGTCGCGGCGAATCGCCTCAACCGCCATCATCTCCAGCGTTCGCAGACCCGGATCGCCGGCATCGTCGAGCAGCATCGAAACATCTGCGTCGTAGTCGACCGCAATGTCGAAGCAGATGCGAACATGCTCAGCCATGTCGGCATCGGTGAACTCGATCCACGGGATCCCGCCCACAACGTCTGCGCCGAGTTCCATGGATTGTCGCAGCAAGCCGGCCGTGCCCGGCTCGCGAATGATGCCGTCCTGGGCGAAGGCCACCACCTGGAGGTCGACGACGCCGGCGAACTCTTCCTTGAGAGCGAGGAGTACCTCCACTCCACGCGTGCCGGCCTTCGAGTCGACGTCAGCGAGCGCACGGATGTGGGTGTTGCCGTAGGCAGCCGCCATGGCCAGAGCTCGCCGCCCGGCCAACAGCATGGTGTCCCGGTCCTGCCCGACTTTCACCGTGGCAGCGGTCTCGATGGCGCTCATGGCGTTTCCCATGTCTCCCGACTGATAGTCGGCCAGGGCGGCGTCGCCCAGGCTGCTGAGGGTGAAGACCTTGTCTAAATGCAGGTGAGGGTTCACGAACGATTCGGTCACCAGGTTCTTCCCGGCATCGAGCGGCCGGCCGTGCGAGGGTCTGCTGCCGGTGGGTTCGATCGAGTTGATCACACCGTCGAGGATCTCGATGTCGACGAGACCCTGGCTCTGACGAAGACGGGCTTGACGAATACATAGCGCGGCCGGCATTGCGGCACTGGTGCTGGTGTCCATCATTGGATCGTACGCGACGGGCCGGGGGGCTGCTTCCGTGCTCCACCTGAATTGTGTTTCATGACTAGTCCCCATAGGGGCGGCGGGCTTGGTTCCCAGGCTTCCTGCCTCAGGGCCGATCACCTCATCAATGGCCGGCTGTGGAGATACCAAATGACCCTTGCTTCGCGAAATATTCGACTGGCCGTTGTCCTCATGGCCGCCCTACTCGTATTGGCGGTGGTGGCTCCTCCCGTCACCGCGACGACCGGCGAGCTGGTGTCGGTCGTTGTTCGAGAGGTACCGGGCACCGGCGATGCTCCGGAGCGGGCAGTGGCGCAGTTGGGCGGTTCCGTTACGCAGCAGTACGAGATCATCGATGGGTTTGCGGCGAAGTTCCTGCATCCGCCGTTGACCTGATTGCCGGCCGCCAGGATGTTGCGGCCGTCACGCCCAACGTCACCGTCCGGCTCGAAGCCGCCGGTTGGGAAGATGCTACCGGCCTCAGCAGTAACAACCCGAACACGTTTGAAGGTTCGATGTATCGGGTTGCTCAATCAGTCGTGAAGACCGACGAGTACTGGAAGGCCGGGTATACGGGTGCCGGCATCGACATCGCTCTCATCGATTCAGGAGTTGTTCCGGTCGAAGGCTTGACGCAGCCGGGCAAGGTGATCAACGGACCCGATCTCTCCTTCGAGTCGCAGGCCGACAACCTCCGGTATCTGGACACGTTCGGCCACGGCACCCACATGGCCGGGATCATCGCCGGTCGCGACACGGATATCCCGATCACCAACCTCAACACAGCTGCCTTCATGGGAATTGCCCCCGGATCACGAATCGTGAACATCAAAGTGGCCGACTCGAATGGCGCCACCGACGTTTCGCAGGTGCTGGCAGCCATCGACTGGGTGGGACAGCACCGCACCGACAACGGGATGAACATACGGGTCGTCAACCTGTCGTTCGGCACCGACGGCAACCAGAGCTATGTGCTCGACCCCCTAGCCTTCGCGGTTGAGCAAGCCTGGAAGGCCGGGATCGTGGTGGTGGTCGCCGCCGGCAACGACGGGAAGGGCTTTGCACTTCGCAATCCCGCATGAGACCCCTACGTGATTGCCGTAGGAGCTTCGGAGAGCGCCAAGACCCGGACCAAGATCTCGTCCGTGATGGACTTTTCGAACTGTGGAACCACCGATCGGTTGGTCGACGTCGTGGTACCCGGTAAGTCGATCGTCAGCCGCCGGGCTCCTGGTTCCAACGCGGACGTCAACTATCCGCAGGCCCGGGTGGCAAATCGCCTCTTCCTCGGCTCCGGTACCAGCCAATCGGCCGCCGTCGTGTCCGGAATGGCTGCGCTCATCCTCAGCGAGCGGCCGAACGCCACGCCGGATCAAGTGAAGGCCCTGTTGATGGGTTCGACATTCACCATCAGAAAAGCCTCGACCCAGTGCCAGGGAGCGGGTGTGCCGGTCCTGGACAAGATCATGACCGCTGCCACTCCCCAGACCGTCCAACTATTCGCCCCCGCAACGGGCACCGGCACCCTCGAAGCCGCTCGGGGCAGTAGTCACGTCGCCGACAATGGTATTTGCTCTGGTAGGCGAGCAGGACATCTTCGGAACCGCTTGGGACGGGGCGTCGTGGTCGGCTTTGGTCGCGGCGAGTGCGTCGTGGTCGGGTGGCGACTGGAACGGTTATACCTAGACCGGTGCCTCGTGGAGCAGCGCTTCGTGGAGTGGTGCTTCCTGGTCGAGTGCCTCGTGGTCCGGCGCTTCGTGGAGTAGCAAATCGTGGTCGAGCGCTTCGTGGAGTGGTGCTTCCTGGTCAAGCGCCTCGTGGTCGAGTGCCTCGTCCGGCAGCGTGTGGCAGGGATTGAGCCGGCATGGTTCGGTGCGTGGCTTGAGCTGGCTGTAGCAGTACCAGTCGTCGCCGGGGGGCTACCGTTTCGGGTCATGCAAACCATCGGGCTCATCGGCGGCATGAGCTGGGAGTCAACCGCCGAGTACTACCGGATCATCAACGAGCGGGTCAAGGACCGGTTGGGCGGATTGCATTCGGCCAGGATTGCGCTCTACTCGGTTGATTTCGCCGAGATCGAAGAACTGCAGCAGCAGGGAGACTGGTCGCGGGCCAGCGTTGTGATGGTCGAGGCTGCCCAGCGGGTGAAGGCGGGCGGGGCCGACTTCATCGTTATCTGCACCAATACCATGCATCGGATGGCGGACGATATCCAACAACAGACCGGCCTTCCGGTGCTGCACATCGCCGACGCCACCGCAAGAGCCGTAGTCGGGGCCGGGATCACGACGGTCGGCTTGCTCGGAACCCGGTACACCATGGAACAAGATTTCTATCGGGGCAGGCTCGAAACCAACCACGGACTCCGGGTGCTGGTTCCCGATGGGGAAGACCGTTCGTTCGTCCACGACGTGATCTACGACGAGCTGTGCCTCGGGATAACCCGGGATGACTCGCGCCGCCGCTACCTCGACATTGTCCATCAACTGGAACAGCGGGGGGCGGGCGCCGTGATTCTCGGTTGCACCGAGATCGGGTTGCTCATCGGCTCCGACGACACGGATACCTCGCTATTCGATACCACCCGGATTCATGCTGAAGCGGCTGCCGATACTGCGCTGGACTGCGGATGAACGCCGGTTCGAGCACGCACCGGGCCCGGGACGATCAGCTCGGCAGTATTGTAAATTATAGATGATATAATCTAGTTCATTGCTATTTTCTTGAGTTACTGGAATCTTGCCATGCAGAAAAACATCTCTTTGTTTCAAGCAATATTTATCGAAATCCGTCAACTTGTATCGGACGGATTCGAATGCACTGAAGTAGCTGTCAACATTTGTCTTTTGATTTATATTGTTAATGCGACGCGATGCTACTATTAGAATTATAATGAGATTTTTAATTCCTTCAATTATCTGGGTTGATTTAATAATACCTGATGCAACTTTTGGTCTTTTTATTGGATTGGATGCTTCATTCTTAAGGTTTAGATAGTTTATAAGTGTTTCCAGTCCAACGCGACATAGATGATGCAATTATCTACTTTGGAAGCGCATTGCTTTGTGTAACAATTCGAAGTGTATTTGCAACTGCTACTTCATTCATCTAAAGGGTGATCAAGCTTTTTAGCGTAGACTTTATCTATTCTCCTCTTAATTTTATCTTGAATATCCGCAGGAAAAACTATTCGAGGTGCAACTATTGATTTATTAGTTAGTACCGTATCTGGAAGTCTGCTGAATTTTATACCATCCCTTTTGTGAAATTAGGTAATAGAACCTTGTTCGTTAAAGAACAAATCGACCAGTGGGTCATAAACGGTGGACAAATGGGAGTAGACCTTCCTGAGTTACCACAGCTTTAATATTTAAATTAATCATGGCAACATTTAATATTGTACTAGATAGACGACGAAAACTCCAAAATGGATTGTATAATTTGGTTGTGCGAGTAGAAATCTGGGAATGAATATGATTGGACCTACCCCATTTGGACTCGCGAGGCAACTAAGCTTTGCTAAGTTGGAACTGCCCACGAGACAATAAAACAAACTGCTCGATCAAATCTGATGTTGAGTCCTTTTTTATTTCCTTTTATTGTTTGATAATGTGCGCTTAATATCAAAATTTGCAATGATATTTGAAGTTAGATATTATGGTCTTGAAGGCTTTTCCATGAAATATAATTTCCGTTTGAAGTTTTTAGGTTGGTATTGCCACCATAAATGACATTTAAATGTCCGGATTCTTCATCAGTGATCTTTTGCCAATATTTCAAATTGGTAAAATAACTGTCATTCATGGTCATCCCGGATTTGATTTCAATCGGAACCGGACCTTCAGGCTTGTCTATAATTAGGTCTATTTCCTGTTTTGATTTATTTTGCCAGAAGTAAAACCTGGGATTTACGCCGTGATGAAGCCTGCTTTTCATGAGTTCTGTAATGATCAGGTTCTCGAAAAGTGCTCCTTTAGAATGATATGTTTTTACCTGATCGGCAGAGCTGATGCCAAGTAATGAACACACCAGACCGTATCATAGAAATATAAGCTTTGGTGATTTGATTATCCTCTTATTGAAGTTCTTATAATAAGGTTGTAAAAAGAGATAATATAACTTGCTTCAAGAATGGATAGCCATGATTTTGCTGTATTTGGTGAAATCCCGGCATCTGTTGCCAGAGAATTTAAGTTGACAATCTGTCCTGTCCTGCCTGCACAGAGTTGAAGAAAATTAGAAAAGCTGTTCAGGTTCTCAATATTTTTGATTTGTCTGACATCTCTCTCAATATATGTGCTAATGTATGAGGGGTAGAAAAAACCGGGTCAATATCCCTGTCATAGATGCCAGGATACATCCCTTTAAAGATTAATTGTTCGTATGAGTCGGGGATTAGCCCTTCATTTTGCAGCTCTGACATGCTAAATGGAAGTAGTTTTAAAATCGCTGCCCGACCTGCCAGACTTTGTGAAATATTTTCAAGTAACAGAAAATTTTGTGACCCGGATAAAACGAAATGGATCTCCTTGTTTTTATCGATAATACCCTGGATATATGAAAAAAGCTCAGGAGTTCGTTGAACTTCATCCAGAACAGCTCCCTTCTTGGAAAATTATTTAGAAATCCACGAGGATCATTAATTGCAGTATTTCTTATATCTATATCTTCAGAGACTAACATATGGTATATCCTTGTATATCGATCTAAGGAGAGTGGTTTTTCCACTTTGTCGGGGACCAGTAAGGGTAATAACCGGAAACTGCTTCCTTAACTTGATAATAATTGCTGCTATTTCTCTAGGTATCATATCGAAGATATAAATAATTGGACAAATATGCAATCGGATTGAAGATATGTCCAGTATGTGCACTATTTCCGTATAATTTCATATTGATCAATAGAGTGGGCAAACTTGTGTATATCCTCACCAATTCGAAGTTAGATATTTCACCTCACCTTCAAAGAAAAGCCTGGTACGAAGTACCTTTTTTGTTTTCAGACCCTGTCTCCTCTTGAAATAGCGATACACGAAAGTTAACGCTTATTTAGGACTAGTCTTCCGGCAAAAATTCCTATTTGTTAGGGGATGAAAATTGCCATACGAATTCTGATGGAAATTGATACTTTTACCTTTGTTGCCAATTTCAATTGTTACGATCTTAAACTAAACAAGGATATGAGTTTTAAAATCAGCCTTTTCTTCTTGATTTTTAGCTTGCTGAATATCAAAGCATTTCCGCAGAACCCGTATTTCCCCGCTACTCTCAACATGAAAGAACGTGCTGAAGTAATCGATGCGTGGCTTGAAGAAAGGGTGGAAACTGTCTTGCCTGAAATAATGAAAAGATCAGGTATTGACATGTGGGTCATTATAGCCAGAGAATACAATGAAGATCCGGTCATTAAAACACTATTACCAGCCACCTGGCATTCGGCCAGAAGAACGACCATCCTGGTAGTTTATGATCCGGGAGAAGATAAGGCCCTGGAGACCTTCGGTATCTCCAGATACAATACGGGTGAAATATTCAAAACAAAATGGGATAGCGAATCTCAGCCTGATCAATGGAAAGCCCTGGCTGAAATGATATCCAGGAAGGATCCTGAGAAAATTGGCATCAACAAATCCTCCACCTTCGGTTTGGCAGATGGGCTTTCAGCTACCCACCATGATCAACTGATGGAAGCACTACCAGAAAAATATAGGTCAAGGGTGGTAAGTGCTGAAGATATCGCCATTGGATGGCTGGAAACCCGGACAAACTCGGAGATGATCGTTTATCAGAATATTGTGCGGATGGCCCATCAGATTATTGCGGAAGGTTTTTCTGAAAAGGTCATCCAGCCTGGGATTACCACAAGCGATGATGTAGTGTGGTGGTTTAGAGACAGAATCCGCGAACTTGGTCTGACAACCTGGTTTCATCCGTCGGTGTCGATTCAACGAGCCGACCAGGAGAGCTTTGACCATCTGGCCGCTTTCTCTGAAAACTTGAACCCAAAAACAATATTACCAGGAGACCTCCTCCATGTAGACCTTGGTATTACCTATTTACGTCTGAATACCGATACACAGCAGCATGCGTATGTCCTTCGGCCCGGTGAAAATTCAGCCCCTGATTATCTGAAGGCTGCCTTCAAAACAGCTAACAGAGTTCAGGATATTTTAACGTCCAGCTTTAAGGCAGGAGCATCCGGCAATGACATATTAAAAGCTGCATTGGATCAATGCAAGGCAGAAGACATCAAAGGAGTCATATACACACATCCACTGGGATACCACGGACATGCTGCAGGTCCGACCATAGGGCTGTGGGATCAGCAGAATGGTGTACCTGGGCAAGGCGACTACCGCCTTTATGAAAATACTGCATATGCCATAGAACTTAATGCAGGTACATTCCTCGAAGAATGGAGCAAGGAGATTCGTATAATGCTGGAAGAAGATGCCTTCTTTGATGGGACTTATGTGCGCTACATCGATGGCAGACAAACAGAGTTAATGATCATCCCTAGAAAACTCTATCCCAATAACTGACCTGGAGTTATAAAGGTTTACGCCTGTTTTTTTTATTACCTATTGAAATACTACCTGAACAATCCTTAATCTTACAAAAAAAAGATGATTAATAAAGCAAATTGTTGTACAAACCCTGCTGATATGAAGGGTAGTTTTAAGATAGCACTACCTGTACCAGACTCAAATTCGATTTCAAAACAACAAATCCAGGTTGTTGCAATTCTGAGGAAACAAATCCAATAAAAGAAGAAATTGCTAAAACAGAAGAATGCTGTTCCGCTCCTGATTCTTCGAATTCAGACTTAAATTGTTCTTGTGATTGCAATCCCAATGAGTCTGAGGAGCAGGCAGGTATTAATAAACAGGAAGTGATGCATATGAATATTAATGGAAAACAAGCTTATGCTTGTGGAACTAATCCAAAGAATGGTATGAAAATAATCGTTAATCGGCCCGATTTAAAAGTTTTGCGAAGAAATAGGCTTCAGGCTTATGCAAGGTGCTAAAAGCTGGCAAAATGACTCCCTGTAATCGTTGATACCGAATGTGTAAAGTATATTTAGGTTAGGGCATTTTGCGAAACACGCTTATTCTCCAGTATTCACAGGGGTTTGCGCCTATTTCATTTACCGTCTACTGAAACACTACTGCAACAAGCCTTCATTTCACTTCATCCATTCTATACGAGTTCGAAAGAGGCTTATTTAGTCTTCCAGGTCCAGGCCAGGTTCAATACCATAAGAATATTCCTTCCATCCCATTAAATACAACCTTATTGTCTGTCCCTTGCCATTTTGAGGCTATTCCCATTTTTACCTTCTCCAAGTTTACCTTCAATTGGGTTAGCTGATTATTGTAATACCTCTTTCACTAAGCCATTTACGATTGTATTTTGTCAGGCATATTTTGTCAACCAGTTCCAATGAATTCAATTTCTCAGAATATTATGTGACCTGAAACTGAAATCTTATAATGATAAATAACATTTAATTATATATTTAATAACTATGAAAAATGTAAATTTAATTCTAGTTACGCTGCTCATCGAGACTGCAGCACATTAACCTTTACAGCTGTTTAGCAGGAAAGGCTGTACCGATCCAATGGCAAACAATTACGATCCGGATGCCAAAAAGGATAACGGCCTCTGCCTATACCCTCATATAGTCCCCTCCGTAATTCAAGAAGGGGTGTATTACCTTACAGGTAATGGTGGTTCAGTTTTCTGAAACCCACACTTTGAATAATATAGAAACCACAGCTGAATACGAGATAAATATCTGAGGGGGAGATGCTGGAAGTGTTCAGGTCGTGATCATGGATAATAATGGAGATGTAGTGGCAGATGAAACATTGACAGTGGGTGAGGCGGGTAATGAGTCATCTGATTGCACATTAGTAGGTGCACCTGGTTCATGGTCTGTAACTATCACGTTAATTGGATTTGCTCATGGCCACCATATCATTGTAATTGACGGATGCTAACAAGGGACTTTCACAGAATCATTCACCAAATCAGAGTTAGATATTTCACCTCCGCTACAAACCCTGGTAAATGATTTTACTGGGGTTTTGTGATTAAATTATATGAAGTTCTATCTAGCCTGAATTATTCATAAATAAAGGGGTATTTGTTCCTTGAAGATGCTGAAAAGTCAGTAAATTCAAGGTGTTGACAACAAAAACCCCCTTTGTACAATGTTAAAGAATAATTCTGAGACCACTCCTTTAAACCTCGATCTTTTTCCAGTATCAGGCAAACCAGTTGAACTTTCCTTTACCGGTGACCAGATCAGCAGCGATGGTGGCCTGTTATTGCTCCGGGAGGTTGAGAACCAGTTAGGGCTTATTGATCGCATAAGTGCCTGTATTACTGACAACAGGGATCAACGCTACATTGACCACACCATAAAAGAGATGCTTATCCAGCGGGTATTTCAGATAGCAGCGGGTTATGAGGACTGTAACGACTGCGATGATCTGCGTGATGATATGATTTTCAAGATATGTGCAGGACGATTGCCTCAAAGTGGTCAGGAACTTGCCTCCCAGCCAACAATGAGCCGTCTGGAGAACTCCGTTGACAATAAGGATCTGTATCGTATGGGAGTGGAATTTCTTGATACTTTCATTGACTCCTATGACCGATGAACCAAAAGTGATTATCCTGGACTGTGACGATACCAATAACAATACCTATGGTCAGCAGGAATTGAGTCTGTTCAACAATTATTATCACGATTACTGCTACATGCCGCTGCACATTTATGAAGGACTGTCGGGCAGTCTGATCGCCACCATCCTCAAACCGGGCAGAAGGAGCAAACAAAACGATGTTGCTTCCCTGCTGAAGAAGATCATTGGCCGCCTCAGGGAGGAGTGGGCCAATACGATGATCATTGTCAGAGGTGATGGTCATTTTGCATCTGCAGATTTTATGCAGTGGTGCGATGACCAGTACAATACCGGTTATATTACCGGATTGAGCGGGAACAGTAAACTGCATAAACTGGCCGATGTAACCATCAAGAGTGCAGAAAGGGAATTTAAGCAATACGGCAAACCTGTAAAACGTTACCACTCCTTTTGGTACCAGGCCGGGAGTTGGGTAAAACCCCAGAAGGTAGTCGTCAAGGTCGAGGTCTCCGATTTGGGTACCAATATCCGCTACATTGTTACCGATCTGGTTCATTTCAGAGCAAGGGATTTGTATGAAAAAGGCTACTGTGCACGGGGTGCAATGGAACTGAGAATAAAAGAGCATAAGTTGTATCTCAAATCCGACCGTTCTTCATGCAATAGTTTCAAAGCTAACCAGTTCCGACTGTTCCTGCACTCAATGGCATATGTGTTGCTGCATACCTTACAAAAGGAAGCCTTACAGAGGAACTGAGTTTGTCAATGCGACTTTCAAAACCATCCAGAACAAGATCATCAAAACAGCAGCATGGGTCAGGGAGCTGAAAACCAAGATCAAAATTGAACTCCCGAAGTGCTGTCCGACAAAAACCATACAGTCAAACTGCCTGGAGATGTTCTCCATAATGAGAGTCTAGCCTGAGCCACCTCGCTGAATCACTGACATATACAAAAGAACGACAGCTGTCGTGCAAGAAAACTATGCTCATAAATCACAGAAACGGCTGATTGTCTGCACAAAATCCAGTCAGAATAAAGGGAAAGAACCTGTATCGAATGAAATTTTGACTCCAAATTGCGGTGCAGATATTATGATGACCTATCTTAGGGTGAAAATCGGGGTGAAAAATCCCAGATTTTGGTGTTTATGAATTAATCAGGCTAGATAATATCTTCAGTTGTTCACATGACTGAAAACAAAAACTCGACGTCCTTTGTTCCTGATGTAGTAATTGCAGTCAATTGAGCTACAACTTATACCCCACCCGGTATTCTCTGTGATAATACGCTTCAGCCTCCGGATCATTCACAAAGTATTGCTTCTCTGGATTCCAGCTTACCGGTCTTCCCAATTCGGTGGCGATATTTCCTAAAATACAGGTGGCACAGGTTCTTTGTCCGGTCTCCACATTGGCGATGGGTTCTTTTCTTTCACGCACCGACTCCACAAAATTATCCAGGTGTGATGTACCCGATTCATAGAGCAGACCTTTGTTCTTGTCATTATATCCTGCTGGCAACAATGAATCATCGGAAGCTGCATATCTGCCACGGGAAACTTCGATCCAACCATCGGCCCCCCAGAATTTAATCCCACGTGTCTTTCCCTCATCCCATGGCTTATTGCTCATGGATACCCCGTTCTCATAAATATAGGTCAGGTGTTCTGTTTCAATATATCCTGCAGGGATGATCTTAACGGGACCGCCTCTGTCCATGTCCAGACCCCATTGTCCGATATCAAAGTTATGGGCACCCCAATCACAGGTAAAGCCTCCTCCGGTCTCTTTAAAATAGCGCCATTCGGCCCAGTATGTCTCATCTAAGGGTGGATCCAGTGAAACTGGGGGATTCAACCTTGAATTGTAATGTAATGAAGGAAGCGGGCCCAACCACTGGTTCCAATCCAGATCGGCGGGAATCACCTCTTCAGGTAAGTTGTAGGGTTGTGGGGCCCGACCCACATAGGCATCGATGCTTTTCAGTTCTCCAATGGCACTTGTGCGAACCATGTTAACAGCATGCTGGAAATTGTGGTCGGATCTTTGCTGACTTCCCACTGCAAGTATCACATTGTTATCCCGAACGGCCTTCACCACCGCCAGGCTCTCTTTCAAAGTAAATGTGATGGGTTTCTCCAGGTAAATATCTTTGCCAGCTTCACACGTATCAATGGTCATTATTGCATGCCAGTGGTCGGGTGTGGCGATCACCACAGCATCAATATCTTTTCTGTCAAGTATTTCCTTGTAATTCTTGTAAGATTTTACTTCTACCGACACACCCTTCTCCTGGTAAAAATCCTTCATCCGTTTCTGAAAACGCTCCCGCTTAATGCCATAAACATCAGCCCCGGCCACGATCTCAATCCCGGGAATCCTGCTGAATCCCCTCATCAGGTTCATGGCTTGCTGTCCAAGCCCTATGATGCCAATTCTGATGGTGTCGTTTGCTCCTGCTTTAAAACTTTGAAGTAGCGGCAAAGCAGCAATGCTTGCTGTTCCAACAAGGGTCTGTCTGATAAAAGTACGTCGGGATTGTTTTTGCATCATGGTCGGGTTTATTTGAATCGTCGGTTAGTTTAAATTCTACGCAATTTAAGAATTTAATGCATTTATAAGAGTAGGCTTAATAACAGAATTTTATCTTCCTTTCAAGAATCATAATCATGAGGTCGAGGCTTCAAGTCCCTCTCTCGCTAAATCTTTTAAACCTCGGTAGATGATTTTGCCGGGGTTTTGTTATTATAGGATAATCATATTTCTATGAAACAGATACCAAGTCGCTCAAGCAACAGGTTAAGAGAAATATGATGATCAGTTTAAAGATGTGTTTTCGGCTCTTAAATTACTATTAAAGCCTCCAATTAAGTCCAGGCGACAAATTGGATTTAAACAAGGAAAAAAGAAATGTAAATTACACGGCATAACATTCAGAACATCCGGTTTTGTCAGTGTTATATTTAACAGAAAATGTATTATATATGGGGTTATCATCAGTATATATTGTTTAAATTAAAGCCAAATTTTAGATAAAACACCTGCTTGTATTTGACTTGAACCAAAAGCTTAGTTTTGATTCTATTAAACCATCTTTAAATTTGATTAGTTGAGAATCCTTGTTTTAGCTACGGTTAACACATATGAAGCAGTCTCATAAAATCTACTCGAATTAAACTTCAACAAACAGATAAACATGAATACAAAATCAGATCGACGGGAATTCATAAAAAAGGCAGCTGTACTGACCGGAGTAGTAAGTGCAACAGGTAATTCTGTTTTTGCTTTGTCAAATAGAATAAAAAGCATACAGAATCCGCTGCCCAAATGGAAAGGATTCAACCTGCTTGATTTCTTCTCTCCCAATCCTGACAGATCCCGTGGAGGAACTACAGAAGAGGATTTTAAATGGATGTCGGACTGGGGTTTTGATTTTGTAAGGATCCCAATGGCTTATCCCTTCTACCTGGATATTGACAGAACCAGGGACATAACACCAGAAGAGGTATATAACATTAATGAAGAAGCTGTTGAACGAGTGGATAAACTGGTTTACTTGGCACATAAATACAATTTCCATGTAAGCCTCAACCTGCACCGTGCTCCGGGTTATTGCATCAATGCCGGATTTCATGAACCTTTTAACCTCTGGAAAGACCAAGAAGCCCAGGAAGCATTTTACTGGCACTGGAAAATGTGGGCAAATCGATATAAAAACATATCCCGTGACAAGATCAGCTTCGATTTGCTGAACGAACCGGCTATGATTGAGGACATGAATAATCAACATTCCGAAAAGACGATCGTACCTGGTGAACTTTACGCCAAAGTTGCCGAGAAAGCAGCGAATACCATATGGAAGCAAAATCCCGAGCATCTTGTCATTGCAGACGGGAATCAGGTTGGAACCAAAGTCATTCCTGAAATTACACATCTGCCCATTGCACAAAGTTGCCGCGGATATTATCCCGGGATCATCTCACACTACAAGGCACCCTGGGCGATGAAGGATATTGAAAATCTTCCTCCGCTTAAATATCCGGGACAGGTGGGTGATCAGTATTTGAACAGAGCAATGCTGGAAAAGTTCTACGAACCATGGATCAAGCTTGCTCAATCCGGCACCGGTGTTCATTGTGGTGAATGTGGCTGTTATAATAAAACACCTCACGATATCTTTCTGGCCTGGTTTGGAGATGTGGTTGATATTCTGACATCTAACGGTATTGGTTTTGCCTTATGGAATTTCAGGGGCAGCTTTGGTATTCTGGATTCCGGACGGGAAGATGTGGATTATGAAGATTGGTACGGCCATAAACTGGATCGCAAATTACTGGATTTAATTTTGAAGGCATAATCGATCAATGTATTTTTTCAGCCTATCTATTACCCGCGAGTTAATTATTCAGGCAATTCAGGTACATCAGGTGATGAGGATTCCGAAGGATCTTCAGATGTAGAAGGTTCATCAGGCCCCTCAGTATCAGGCAGATCTTCCGCTTCTGCATCATTTGTGGTTTCATCCTTTTTCGGGGAACCCTTCAGGTAATCAGGAAGGCTCATCCCTGCCTGCTGGAACAGGTCTTCGAGAGGAGGGATGGATTTCAGCAAACCGGAAAAGAAATTAGCCGTAGCAGGGGTCTTTCCATCTGCACCTGAGGACATGGTATCCCATACGGTTACCTTATCAATTTTCAGGTTCTTAATGGCTTCAACCTGTTTGCCTACCAGTTCGGGTAATTTATCTGCGATCATATACAGGACAGCTTTCTGTGCATCGTTTTCTGCTGCATCTACCAGCATCCTGAATCCATCTGCCTGCTTAGACAGCATTTCATAGATACCTTTTCCTTCTGCCTCCATCTTCATAAAAATGGCATCAGCTTCACCCCGGGCATGTCTTCTGGTCTGCTCGGCTATGGCTTCAGCGGCTATTTCTATTTTTTGTTTATCAATCTGGACCGGTATGATAATATCGGCTTTCTGGGTGGCTTCCTCACGAAGTGCCCTGCTTATCTCTGCTTCTTTTTCAGCCACATAGGCTTCCTCGAGGGCTTTGGCCTGGTTAACCTTTTCGGCTGCTACTGCTTTTTTCTCGGCTTCTGCTTCTTTGAGTCTCCTGTCTGCATTGGAATTTGCAATTTGAATGGTTGCTGTATTTTCTCCCTCAACTGCAGTGGCATTGGCATTAGCCACCTGAATGCGCTGGTCTCTCACAGCGTTTGCTTCGCCTATGGAACCATCCCTGTTCTTTTCTGCCACGATCTTTTTGGCATCATTGATGGCCTTGGCAGCAGCCTCTTTCCCGAGTGCTTCAATATATCCGGATTCATCATTAATATCTGTAACATTTACGTTGATCAGCTTCAAACCAACCTTTTTGAGTTCAGCTTCCACATTGCTTGAAACAGCTTCCAGAAAGAGGTCCCGGTTGCTGTTTATCTCCTCAATGTCCATCGTAGCGACAACCAGACGCAGCTGGCCGAAAATGATATCCTTTGCAAGATTGCTGATCTCTTCCTGGCTTAATCCCAATAATCGTTCGGCAGCATTCGTCATGACACCTGATTCTGTAGTTATCCCAACAGTAAAGATGGAGGGGACATCAACCCGGATGTTCTGTTTACTCAGCGCACTTTTCAAATTGATTTCAATTGGAATGGGAGTCAGATCAAGAAAGGCATAGTCTTGTATCACAGGCCAGATAAATGAAGCACCCCCATGTATACATTTGGCGGACCTGTATTCCTGCTCCGCTCCCTTACCGATTTTACCATATATAACCAGGATCCGGTCCGAAGGACATCTTTTATACCTTCTGAGGAAGCTGATAAGGAGGATGAAGACAAAGAGTATTCCCAGGCTGATAACTACAACAACATACTGACCCATAATGTTTTATAATTAGCGTTATTTACTATGTTTTACCAATAATACTTCATTGTTAATGACATCAACCACCTCCACTACAGATCCTGTCTTGATATCCTCCTTCTCATCGGTTATGGCATCCAGGGTTCTGAATCCCTGCACAGTGATCTGGACCTTACCCATTCCGCCCCTCTTTGCCGGAACCGTAAGGTATGTGGTAGCAATCTTCCCGACGGCATTCTTCAGGTTCAGGTTGCCCTGTTCCGTGAGTTTGCCCATCAAATAGACTATCGTTGACATGATGGTCATCATCAGCAGTCCTGCGAGGACAGATACCGTAACCGTGAAGACCATGCTTTTCCCCGAGGCCAGGCAGGCAACCCCCGTCCATCCAAAAATGGTAAAAAACCCTACGAGATTCTTGATGCTCAGGTATTGAAAACCTATTCCCGTGTCTGAATCCACCTCCATATCCACATCCATATCACCACTGTCAATATCACCTCCTATCAAGGTCATGACCATCATGATCAGGAAAATCAGAGTAAAAGGAATGGCAATTATCCAGTAAACTTTTTCAGCTACCAGCATGCCCTGCCACCAGGTTTCTAATAATAATTCCATCTTTTTACAATTTGTATCTAAATGTAATCAAAAGCATGCAAAAATTTGCCTGTGTTATATTAAAAATTTTGCTTCTTCTTTTATTTACCTGATTTATCAATGTGTCCCAATTCTCAAGTAGATAAACGTGAGAAAGGCACAGGCTTAGACCACTGATTTCAAAATTAACCAAGGACTTTTGTTCCATCATCCGTGTTCAACAAATTAAATTTCTGTATTTTTAATTCATATCATGAAGGTCAAGCCTCCGTGGATGACCCTTCTCTATATTTTTTATGTTGTTCTATCGAAAAATCTATAAAAAATGGATCGTCGAAAATTTGTTAAAAATGCTGGTTATACTACCGGTATGATGGCCGTAGCACCTGTTGCTCTAAAGAATTTTGTAAACAGAAGTCCCAATGACACCCTGAATGTGGCAGTTGTCGGAATCAGTGGATCGAACCGGCCGAGGGTCAGGGGGATGATAGGTGGACGTGGCATGGTGCATGTGAATACTTATGCCGAAATCCCCAATGTAAGGGTCACTGCTATCTGCGATGTTGATGAAAGATTGTTGCCTGGAGCTGCAGCCGAAGTGGAGAAACTTTTTGGGCAGAAACCAAGGACGGAGGTTGATTTTCGCAAACTGATAGAGGACAAGGATATCGATATAATATCTGTGGCTACCCCCGACCACTGGCACGCCCTCATGACCGTCTGGGCCTGCCAGGCTGGAAAGGATGTCTACGTGGAGAAGCCTGCAAATCAGTTAGTTGCTGAGGGAAAAAAAATGATTGAAGCCGCCAGGAAATACGATCGTATTGTTCAGAACGGGATCACCTGGCGAAGCAGCAAGGCCACAAAGGCAGGTGTTAAGTTTATTGCCGATGGCAAACTAGGCGATGTTTATATGGCCAGGGGAATTGTTTACCGGCACCGTGTGAGCATAGGGCATATGGATGCTTCGTAAGGATGACGTCATGGAACACGCGATGCAAACGCGTGAACTTGTAAGATCCGGAATCACTTCGGTTGATGGGCAATTGAGAGTAAAGCGCCCGCCCGACCACTTCGTTCCCGTGCGGCGGCCACTACCGCACACCACAATCAGCACAGGAAGCATACCAATTGGCGCTCGCACCCGTTCGGGTCGTTTTCCTGGCGCAAGATTGGTTCAATCTGTTCCCCGCCAGTACGCTTCCTGCTCTTCCTCGGTGTAGGTGCGTATGAGGAAGTGAAACTGGTTGGGCAGTAGGCAATAGGCAAACGTCTGGGCAACGGGCAGGATGTACTTGCCGTACAGGCGGAGACAGTAGGGATACTCCCGCTCCTCGACGAACAGATTTTCACGATTGTTGCCCCGGTTGTAGATGTGGTAGTACTGGCCGAATTCGAGGGGGGCGTTTGGCATGACGTTGCGGCTTCGTGAGAGTTGAACCAATCTTCAAAGTCGTTCGATGACGCTGCCAATGGCCTGGAAACTGAGGCGGGTATTACCGAAGGCAGAGTGGTCACGATCCCTTTTGTTGTCGGAAATTAAGCCGTTCGCTCACGGTTTCTTATTGCCGATATCTGCGTAATTTCGCCGCCCATCCTCTAACGACGAAACCGCCGATGACAGCAGTGATTATTCCAATAACATCAATGAAAAACCGAATATTCAAGAATACTGTCCAGTACATATTTAATTGGGTACTCAAACTCACTAAAAAACAGTATGAAAACAAGTAATAGAAAAATCACCAATTAGTGCCAGAACATGCCTTCAGCAAAACCTAATAATGCAGAGAGCCAATTTGGCAAAAGTCGTACATAGAGAGATTGTGTTAGATATTTTTCCCACCCTCGGAAAGGATGATGCGCCCCTGATTCTTCAGAGATTGCGAATGGGTCGTTATGTATCTATAACAGTTCTACAAACACATGTTGCTTATAATAGATTAATTGTAAGAATATACACATTATTGGGCCGACTTCGTAGCAGCCAACAAGCCATTTGGATCAATATAAGATTGAAGACTAAGTAGCGGCGCTAAGAGAGCCAAGTACAAGAAAAGTAAATTGAATTACCTGTTGCTGGAACTTCAATCTAAGCAGTATCTTCGCTACGAACTGCATCATATTCATGTAAGACCGTTTCATTTACGTTATCCATGCGAGTTGCGCCTCATTGATCCGAGAAAGAAAGGCTGTAAGAATCTTTTAAAGTTTGACTCGAATAACCACTTACTTTGTCTTCAGTTCCTACGTAAGTAAACATAACATGCCCTGTGCTGTTGAAGACTGGAAGAGGTATATGAAACGACTTTCGCTGCTTTATTTGAGCAAGAGAATGACTAAAAATAGCCCTCTCTTCATCTGACATTAAGCTCTTCTGAATAACTTGATTGATGCCGAAAAACTTTTTCCTCGATTTTTTTCTGCGTTAGTTGCATCAGCTTGGCGATTCGACTTCAACGGATAATCTAGAACATTCGCCTGAAGATAATATGCCTTAATAAGTTCTTCGATTTCGAGACCATAACCAAAACAGCGCAGTTGGCAAAAATATTGCGCCAATTCACGAACATAAGCTCTTGTTCCACAGACTGTATCTTGCAAGTAATATCCGGTGAATCTTTTGATGATAACCGGGATTTAAATTAGTCGCGCTGACTCAATGCATTTTGCCCATCTAGGCTTTGCAATCCATATCGATTTCCGACGACCATATCCACGTCGTTCACTCAGATCTGAACAAGAGTTTCGGCTTGAGCCGCAGGCTGTTTAGATCTTCCATCTACTTGCACAATGATCTCGGCAGAAGTCAGTTCAAGCAACAATTTAAGACCTAAACCGGGGCTTCCTTCAGCTTCCAACCTGATATGGAATGATCACAAGGTTAATCTTACTACTGATCTCGAGCGACCTAAGATGCACCAAAGTCTTTTCGTTCTGGTGGCGGTTCTATTCAAAAGTCAAATTCAAATGAAGCTGAAATTGTGTCAGCAAAAACTCAATCTCAGGGATTGAAAGAGCATAAACAGGAATAATCGGTGCTACTAAAACTGTACTGTGTTTTGCATATTGGACTTTTGACAATTATGGAACCAGCTTACATATAGAGCGAAGCGAAAAGTTGACTTGAAAGTGGAACTGCGTCAGAAGTAGTGTATGAACATTACTCAACACACAACCAATCTGAAGCAGTTCCGACAAGAAGTATACCAGAACCTTGACAATCGAGCCGATACGCTGATGGACCTGCTGGATGCAATAGGCAGCGTCCCCAATGCGAGTTCGGTGGTGGAATACTGCTTGGCAGCGTGTTTTCCACGCAGCTACTCAACCATCTTCAAGGCGATAGACGAGATGAGGTTGGAAGAATTGTGGCTGCCGCACCGACTAGCGCCCTATCTACCCCGCCCTCAGGTATGGCCCTTTCATCTGTTGCTGGTCGATGCGACCTCAGCGCCTCGTCCCTATGCCCATACGCTGGCAGACCGAGGGATGGTGTACCAGCCCGAAGTGGTGAAAGGCAAGCTGCCCGTTACCATCGGCCACCAGTATTCGACGGTGGCCCTGGGTCTGGAACCGGAAGCAGGCATCACCTCCAGTTGGGTGTTGCCCCTTCTGAACAGACGAGTGGCGACGGATGAAGACAAAGAGATGGTGGGGGCAGAGCAGATAGAGAGGCTGCTGAAGGATGAGACATTGCCCTTTGGCCGGGAGTTGACGGTCGAATGTGGAGACAGCAGCTACAGTAAACCAGAGTATCTGTACGCTCATCGCCAGTTTCCCAACCTGGTCAGTGCCGTCCGAGTGAAGGGCAACCGTGTTTTCTATCGTCCGTATGTGCCGACCCCGGAAGAATTGACGAATCCCAGAGCTGGCCACCCCACCTGGTACGGAGAGCGTTTTGCTCTCTTAGAGTCAGAAACCTGGGGAGAGCCGGACGAAACCATGACTCAGTGGGAGACGAGTCGGCGAGGCAAGCGCTATCGGGTTGAAATCCAGGCCTGGCACAATCTGCTGATGCAGGGGAAAAACTCGCCCAAACGCTTGCCTATGCACGAACACCCCTTCACCCTGGTACGGATTGTACGTTACGATGAGGAGGGAAATCCAGCCTTCAAGCGCCCCTTGTGGCTAATCGTCATGGGGGAACGTCGCCATGAGTTGACCCTGGAACACATCTATCAAGCTTATGGCAGCCGTTTCAACCTGGAGCATTTCTTTCGGTTTGGCAAACAGAAGTTGCTCATGGTCAACTTCCAAACCCCTGAAGTCGAACGAGAGGAGAATTGGTGGCTATTGACCCACATCGCCTATGCTCAACTCTGGATGGCTCGCCATGTGGCACAAGCCTTACCTCGACCCTGGGAACGCAATTTGCCCGCCATGAGACAGGGGTTGCTCTCCCCCACATTGGTACAGCGAGACTTCGCCAGAATTATTTGCCAGTTGGGGACACCGGCTCAACCGCCCAAACCTCGAGGTATTTCCCCAGGACGGCGTACGGGCATGAAATTGCCCAAGCGACCACGCCAACCAGTGGTCGTCAAGAGCCAGCAAGCTGCCAAAACCGCCTGATTTCGGCTTCTTTCTTCAATTGTAAAGGTTCATTCGCAACTCGACTCGCGTCGGGGCGGATGGCGTTTTGTCAAAAGTCCAATGCATAAGAGTTATTCAAGCAGCAAATAGATTATTGTCCAAAGCGTCGTTGTCGATGTTCAAATTTATCAACGGCTTGCATGACCTGACTAGCACTTATGTCGTTTATAAAGTCAGAAAAGAAAAACAGCTCTGCATAGCCACTTTGTAAAGGCAGAAACATACTTAGACGATATTCGCCTGCAGTCCTAATCACGATATCAAGCGGGAAAGGCACCCATAAGTTTGAAACAAATTCATCATAACTTGATCCTTCCGACATACAATCACGGATCTCGTCAAAAGGATCATATGCCAATAACAAATACAATTTGCGAGAATGTGATTGGTTTTTCTCGAATTCTTCAGCTTCCTTTAAAATCAATTGACAACAAGTCGAGATCACCAACTAAAGCTGTCGAATTCGTATTTCTCTGCAATCTTCGGAACAGTTTATTAAAAAATACAATTCAGCCTGAAACACAGCATAAAGTCGTAAGGATTTCGCTGCAAATTGTTTTTGCTTAACAAGTATATGCTCAGGAAATAAGAATGCCATCGGCAAAAAAAGTTTCAGTTATTTCAGCAACAACATTACCATTTTAAAGTAAGCGTCACAGGAGAGATATATTGTTTTCCCTTGCCCATCTTCGAGTGCCATCAGGTATCAAACCAATATGTCTGATGTTGAATTTTCATATTATCATCCTCCTCCATCGCACCACCTGATTTTATCAACGTCTCAAACCAGGGGCTGGCGAAAATCCCAAACAGCACCGTCCCCAACAAGGCGATCACAATCGCAATCATGGCCGCGGCGGGCACGGGCAGCTTCACCCGCGTCTCCTCCGTCGGCTCGACCATAAACATCTTCACCACCACCCGCAGATAATACCAGGCGCTGACCACGCTGTTGAGCACAGCCGCCACCGCCAACCACATCCAGCCGCTATCCACCGCCGCGCCGAACAAGTACAGCTTGCCGAAGAATCCAGCCAGGGGCGGGATACCGGCCAGAGAGAGCATAAAGGTCGCCATCGCTATCGCCAGCCAGGGCTTGCGCTCCAGCAGGCCGCTGGCATTGTCCAGGGTGGCGTCCTGCGCCTCGTTGGGGTCGAGCCGTTCCATCAGCGAGACGACGGCGAACGCGCCGATGTTCATAAAGGCGTAGGCGAAGAGATAGAACATCAGCGCCTGCAAGCCCGCCGCGGTGCCTGCCACCAGGCCCATGAGCAGATACCCGGCCTGAGCGATCGAGCTATAGGCCAACATGCGTTTGATGCTGCGCTGCCGCAAGGCCGCCAGATTGCCCCAGGTCATCGTCAGCAGCGCCAGGATGGCCAGCGCCCAGGCCCAGTATTCGGCGGGCACGCTGATGGTCGCTTGCAGCACCCGGTAGAGGGCGATCAGGGCGGCGGCTTTCGTGCCCACCGACATGAAGGCGGTGATGGGCGTGGGCGCGCCCTGGTAGGCGTCGGGGGCCCACATGTGGAAGGGCACCGCCGCAATCTTGAAGCCGAACCCGACCAGCAGCAGCGCTAATCCCGCCAGGATGAAGAAGCCGCCCGTGCCCTGGGCGTGGATGTCGGCGAAGTAGGTGGAGCCGGTGTCGCCGTAGAGCAGGGCCGCGCCGTACAAGAGGAAGCCGGACGCGAACGCGCCCAGCAGGAAGTACTTCATCGCGCCTTCGCCGCCCGCCGAATCGCCGCGATGGAAGCCGGTGAGGATGTAGAGCGCCACCGAGAGGATTTCCAGGCTGACGAACAGGGTGATCAGCTCGACCGACTTGCCCAGGAACATCATGCCCGCCACGGCTATCAGCAGCAGCGCGTAGTATTCGCTGTGCATGTCCGAAAAACGGGTCAGGTATTCCCAAGAGACCAGCACGCCGAGGATGGCGGCCAGCAGGATGACGAGATTGAGGAAGCGGCTGGTGTCATCGTCCAGCGCCATGCCCTGAAATTCCGCCGCAGGTTGCCCGATCTTGATCGCTGTTAATCCGGCCGCTACGGCCAGCCCGACCAGCGCCAATGCCGCCATGAAGTGGCTGCGTCTGCGTTCGCCTGATGTCGCCAGCACGCGCACGATCTCCACCACCATAATCACCAGGGCGGTGACGAGGATGACGGTTTCGGGGAGGATGGCGGAGAGGGAGGAGAGAGTGAAGGGCATAACTGCGGTACAGTTAGAGATGGGGGCTGTGGTTTAGAGCCGACGTGATGCGTAAAACGTAAAACGTGAGGCCAATGTGGTTATAGCGATATCACGTTTCACGTCTTCACGGTTTACGAACTACGGAATCAGATTCGCAACGTTAAACGCCCCCCACATCCTGAAGCAG
>CAVQSB010000018.1:0-14752 GCA_963715305.1 uncultured Actinomycetota bacterium | reverse complement strand
GACAACCCCGCCAAGAATCCTGAAGTCAACGTGGGAACCGGATCGTTGGATCGGAAGCGATGGGGAGGACTCGTGGACCGGTTCATGAAGGACGTTGCCGGGACGCCGTTCGAAGGCGGGCATCTCGATGTCCAGGAGAATGTTCGATTCAAGGGCGGATATTTGAGCCGCTGGGTTCACGAGAATTACCCGACCTCGGGTTGTGCGCTCGCCATTGAGGTCAAGAAGATCTTCATGGACGAGTGGACCGGTCAGGAAGACGAGGCGGCGGTGGTGAGCATGCTCGAGGTGCTGCGGGCCGCGATTCCCGGCTTGTTGGACGAGGTGGGCGGATCCGCCTGATCGGGATCAGTGATCGGTCAAATCTGCCAGGTTGAGGCCTTGCCGTACCTGCTCGATGCGATAGTGCGTATCGGGTAGATCGAGATACGACGGCCGCAAGGGCGGCGGGGTCAGAATGTGCCGCCGGAGCAGTTCTTCGATGATCGGAGCGTGATCGGCGGCCATCTTGCCGACGAACAGGGTTTCGAGGCGCCCCCCTCCCTTGAGGTAGTCCATCACCTTGAGAAGGCCACGGAGGTAGACCGCATCTTTGATGAACCCGCCACCACGATGCACGCGCATCGAGATCATGTACGCCGTGCGCGCCGAGAAACCGTGTTCGTCGCGCAGCAAGAAGAAGGTGTCCATGAAGGCGGCACCGTCGATGACGGTTCGAGCAGCCAGTACCCGTCCCGCCAGCGTTCTCAGGCGGGCGGGGGTGAGCCCCCCGACCAGGTATTCCGCAAAAACCGCCAAACCCTCCTGTAGTTCGTCGTGGTGGGCGAGACCGCTGGCCAGCAATCGGAAAGGCTGACGCGACCGTTCCAGTAGGTGACCACGTGGGTTCCCGCCTCGTGCTGGATGAGAGGCTCCACCCGCCCCGCCGGAAAACTCATTCCAGATCCGACCAACAGATCGCCGGACGAAACCATCAGAGAAACGATGTCGTCGCGGACGATCACTCTGCCCGTCATCGCCGGGTAGATCGCTCGATATGCCTCAAATTCTGATTCGGCTCTCGCGGCGAACGCAGTTGCGTTCACCTTGCGTCCGCGGTTGCCCGATGACCGTCCGTCCAGGAGCCCCGTTATGGAACCCGCCAGTTCCACCAGGTGCGAGTCAACGTCGCCATATAGGGCAATGCTGGTCGGCAGGAAGCGGGGACGTTCCCGCTCTCCGATCAATGTGATCTTGAGGTCCAGTTCGCGCTGTTTCTCCCGAAAGACATACTCGAGGGAGGGGTCTTCGATCCGTTCTATCTTGGCGTTGTAGATAGCCCTTTTGAGGAGGGCGGGGTCGATCGATCGAGGCCGGTAGCGGAATCGGGGTGGCTTCGTGTAGCGGGATCTCTGCAGGGCTCCAAACGCTTCCTGCGCATTGACCGGGGTAACCGTCATCAGCAGATCGAACGACTCCGCCACCGTGCTGAGCGCATTGTCCACGTCAACGACGGCCCGCACGAAGGTACGGCGGCCGAGCGCCTGGAAGTGGAGTGGCCGGTGCACGGTTTCCGACCGGGCGAACTCGAAGGCGGTGCGGCGGAACACGGTGTCCATCTTGCGGCCCAGCGAGCTTTGCAGAAGGGGGAATAGCTCGCCGGTTGCGGCATCGCGATAGATCGGGGCCACCTCGATGCCCACATACCGGGTCGAGAGTTCGCGAGCCCGCTGCGGAGCAAGCAGGGGAGGCAAGCCGGGTGGAGCCGGGCGTCCGCCCGGTTCGATCGAAACCTTCGCATTGCGTTTCATGATCCGGACCCCGGTGAGCGAGGACGAGAGACGCTCAACGGTCGTCGAATCCGCCCAGTTCTTGTCGACCAGTACCCGAAACGATGCAGGTTGCGGGTGGGTTGCCTCGCCCGCATCGTCGGCACCCCAGATCTCAACGATCAGAAATCCGCCGAAGGCGCCGCTGAGCACTTCGGAGATTCGCTCAACCAACCGGCTGGTCCAACCACGCGCCCGCACGCGAGCGGGAGCGATCAGGTAAGAGGCTTCACCGGCCACGAGCCCGGCAATGACCGGATCGATCGACGTGCCCGATGGGCGGTACACGAACAGAAACGGGAGTTTCCGGTCGATGTGGATCCGTCCGCCGGGTGGCAGCGTCCTGCGGACTTGCCTGCCACCGGCGATCCGAGCGGCAATGTCTTCGATCAGTTGGTCGGTGAGGCGGGTTGGTGGGGTGGCGGCCATCGATCATCCCGGGGATTGAGTTTCAACGGCAGTGTAGGGACGGGCCGGGGCGATACCGTCCCTCATCCGTTCCCGGTTCAACCGCTTCTGTCGGTCCGGGGTGCAGTCCGCTGCTGCACCAGCGATTTCCGCAGGCCGACGATCGGCCCGATCCCCAAGGCGGCAATTCCTGCTCCCAGAAGTGCAGCAATGGCGAATCCATCGCCGACCGCCCGGGCGGTTTCGCTCGCCGCGGTGCCACCCATCCCCGCCAAGAGACGCTGGACCTCGTCGACGTTACCTACCCGGCGGGCTACCACCAGCAGAATGAGGGAGCCGCCCAGCGCCGGTCCGACCGCGAACCCCTGACTCCGGGCGAACTGGTGAGCGGCGGTCGCGCGACCGAAGGATTGGTCCGGGGTAGCCGCTCGCAACAACGTCAGGCCTGCATTGGTCGCCGTTCCCACTCCCGAGCCGGCGAGGACCAACAAGGTGAAGACCACCCACAGCGGAGCCGCGGCTGCGGCGGCGGCCGCCAACCCGAGCAAACTCGGGATCGTCACCATGAAGCCGGACAGGGTCAGCGATGTTTCCGGCACCCGGTCCGACAACCGTCCGGCCACGTTGGCACCCAGGGTCCAACCCACCGTGAAGAACAACACCGACCAGGCGGTAAGGCCGGGACCGGCTCCGCGGGCTGCCCGCACATAGAGGGGGACGTAGGTTTCGGCGGCGATAGCACCGGCCAGGAGCAGACCGATCCCGAGCCCCAGACCGAGGTAGGGCTGCCGGGCCAAATGTTCCAGGCGTAGTACGGGCGTCTCGGTCCTGCGAGCATGCTGCCAATAGAGGTATCCGACCGCCGCCATCAGAGCCCCTGCTACTGCCGACCAGATGTCGAGCCGGTCGACCCCGACCACCATGGCGATGGAAAACACGGTCAGCAGGAGTACGCCCCGGCCGTCGACCTTGATCTGCCGTTCGCCCGCTGGTCCCGGCAGGACCTTCCACCCGGCTGCCAGTGCCGCCAGGCCGAGCGGGACACTCACGAGGAATATCCATCGCCAGTTGAGAGCAGTCAGCAGGAGGGCCGCGATTCCTGGGCCGGCCACCCCCATCGCCCCCCAGACCGTGGCGTTGGCGGCGAAGGCCCGGCCCACCAAACGGGCGGGATAGACGAGACCGACGGCCGCCAGACCGACAGCCGAGATCAGGCCCGCCCCCGCCCCCTGCACGATCCGGGCCATGATCAGCAGCGGCATCGTCGAAGCCGCGGCGGCACCGATGCTGGCGGCCACGAAGATCGCGACCGCCCACCTGAAGATGATGCGCGCCCCGATCCCGTCGACGAGAGGTCCTGCAATCACCGTCGACACACTCGAGGTCACGATGTATCCGGTGATCACCCAGGGCAGCAGAGCTACTTGCCCCAGATCGGCGGCGAGTTCCGGGATGGCGGCCGTAACTGCCAGCGCCTGAAACGCCACCAGGGCGGTCGTGGTGAAGATGGCCAACGAAGCAGGTAAGAGCTGACGGGACAGCACACCGATCGGACGAGAACTCACCGGAGCAGCTTACGCCCGTTGGATAGCGTCACTGAGCGAGACGCTTTCCGATCTCGTTCGACATCTCCTACCTGCCACAATGCCACCATGCTCTTTACGACGGCAGACCTCTGCGACCAATATGGAGACGCCGTGCGGGTCGCCGAGCCGGTCTTCCGCGATTTCGGTTTTCGCAAAGCGTTCTTCGGACCGGTGACCACGGTGCTCGCACCCTGTGACAACAGCCTTGTGGCTGCCGCCCTCGACGAGACCGGGGCAAGCAGGGTGCTCGTCATCGACGGCGGGGCGGTCTCCGACTGCGCGCTCCTCGGTGATCGGCTGGCGTTTCTTGCGTACCAGCACAATTGGTCGGGGGTGGTTGTGAACGGATCGGTGCGCGACCTCGGTGAGTTGCAGTCCATCGACATCGGGATCAAGGCTCTCGGTACCTATCCGCGCCGGAGTATCAAGTCGGGCCGGGGTCAACGCGACATCCCGGTTACCTTTGCCGGCGTGCTGTTCCGGCCGGGAGACTGGGTGTACGCCGACCAGGATGGCCTCATCGTCACGGATGCAAAGCTGACCTGATTGCCCCCGGTCGGGCTGAGCAGCAGCTAGGTCCCTCGCCATTTCTCGAGGGTGGCCTCGATCTCGCTCTTCACCGCCTGCAGTACCGCCCGTCGGTCCTCGTCGGGGCTGCGGGGGATCGGGTCACCAAAACGCATCCGCACGGTGGTGCCGAAGGGCACCGGGTACGCCTTGTGGCGGAGCAGCTCCCACGATCCGTCGACGGTGGCAGGAATTACTTCCAAATCAGGAGCGGCTTCCATGAGTTCCAGCGCTCCGCCGTACTTGAAGCGTTTGAGCCGGCCGTCGCGCGATCGGGTCCCCTCCGGGTAGATGACAACCGCGACCTTGCGCCGTTGGGCGTCCTCAGCCAGTGCATGGATCGCCTGTTTTGCCTGGCCAGGATCATTGCGGTCGATGAGGGCGTTACCACCATGGGTCAGGTTGAAGGAGATGCTGGGGATCCACCTTCCGAGTTCCTTCTTGGATACATATTTGGGGTAATTGCTGAACAGCAAACCTCCGACCAGGGGGATATCGAATAGGCTTTGATGGTTCGAAACGATGAGATATCCGGTCCGCGGCTTGATGGCCGGCGACCGTTCGACCTTCAGCCGGGTGCCGCAGATGCGAAAGACCCCCAGCAGGACCCACTGCATGATCCCCATCGTGATTTCCATGGGGCGGAGACCGAAGAGCCTGGCCAGACGGGCGATTGGCTCAAAAACCGCCAGCGTCAAACCAAAGGCCATGAGGAATGGAACAGTGAAAACCCAATCGAGGATGCGTTTCATAACGTTCGTCTACTGTACCGGGTGGCTTTGATCGGCGGCCGTGTGAACTCAGGCAAGAATGCTGCTTCATCCAGATTGCCGGAGGCTCCGTAGAGTGTTTGACAATCGGGAGAGGAATAGATGGCATCGACAGTAGAAGTAACCGACGCGACCTTTTCGCGCCTGCGCCTCTGGAATTGGGTGATGGGGGCGCTTCACGCTATTCAGGGAGCGGCCGTGGTGGCTCTGGCCACCGATTTCGCCCTTCCGGTGACCGCAGCCTTCCCCGAAGGCCCTCCCGGGACCCCGGCGGAGGTATCGACGCTGTTTGAGATCTCCATCGCCTGGGGAGTGGCGGGTTTCCTCTTCCTGTCGGCCTTCTTCCACTTCCTGATTGCCAGTGTGGGCGCCGGACGGTACCGCGATCAGCTTTCTCGCGGACAGAATCATTTCCGCTGGGTTGAGTATTCGATTTCCTCGTCGGTGATGATCGTATTGATCGCCATGCTGACGGGTATTTCGAGCATCGCCGCGTTGATTGCTCTGTTCGGAGTCAACGCCGGGATGATCTTCTTCGGCTCGGTGCAGGAGCGCTATGAAGAGCCTGGTGGGTCCCTATGGCCGTTCTGGATGGGCAGTGTGCTCGGTATCGTACCGTGGGTTGCCATCGGTGTGTATCTGGTTTCCCCCGGTAGCGAGGCTCAGCCCCCCGGCTTCGTTTACGGCATCTTCTTCTCGCTCTTTGTGTTCTTCAACAGCTTCGCTCTCACCCAGTGGGCGCAGTACAAGCAGGTCCGTCGGTGGAAGAACTACCTGACGGGCGAGCGGACCTACATCCTACTCAGCCTGCTTGCCAAGTCGGCTCTGGCCTGGCAGGTATTTGGAGGGACGCTGGCTCCGACGGGCTGATCGAATCTGGTTCCGGGTGCCGCCCGTAGGCTGGGAAGATGCAGTTCGATGTCGCAGCCATCCTCTTCGACAACGACGGTGTCCTGGTCGATTCGCACGATCTGGTCGAAGCGGCCTGGCGCCTCCTCGCCGAAGAATTCGATCTGCGGATTGAAGTTCTCCTCGGTGAACTGGCCGGAGTGCGGGCGGCCGACACCCTTGGCGGACACCTGGACCCGGAGCAGGCCGGGGCAGCCGTCGCCCGCCTGGAAGATATCGAGGTTGACCTGGCGGCCCAGACGCCCCTCAAGGCCGGGGCAAGCGAACTGACCGTTCGTCTGCCCCGAACCTCCTGGGCCATCGTTACCTCAGCCAGCCGCCGGCTGGCGGAAGCCCGCTGGAGTGGTGCCGGTCTCGCGAGACCCGCGGTGACCGTAACGGCTGACGACGTCGAGAAGGGAAAGCCGAGTCCCGAACCGTTTCTTACCGCAGCACACCTGCTCGGAGTCCCTCCGGGCCGGTGCGTTGTGTTCGAAGATTCGGCCAGTGGGGGAATGGCTGCGCGGTCGGCAGGCACCATACCGATCGCCGTCGGCAGTCAGGTCTGGCCGTTTGCGCCCGCCGCCCGCATTGACGATCTCACGTCCGTGACCGTGGCGGTGCCTTTGACCGGCGGCGTTGCACTCACCCTGTCTGGCTAGCAGGTACGGCACATGGCCCACCCGGGAGGGGGTTGACGCCTTATCATTGCCCAGGAGTCGAGAAGAGGGCGAGGTTTTCGAGATGGAGGATATTCCCTGGGCTGCCCTCGCCCCGGTGTTGGTGCTTCTGGCTGGATTTGTCATCTATTGCCTGGTTGATCTATCTCGATCTGACGTTCAGCACCTCCCCAAGTGGGCGTGGGCAGTGATCTGCGTGATTTCGGTGCCAGTGGGTGGCATCCTGTATCTAACGGTTGGCCGGGTGCCGCGCGTCACATGATCGTCCGTACGCACCAGCTGCAAAAAGACTACGGATCGACGGTTGCCCTCCGGAACGTTGGCCTGGAAGTCCCCTCCGGTTCGGTGTATGGACTGGTCGGTCCCAACGGAGCTGGCAAGACCACATTGCTCGCCATCCTCGCGGGACTGCGGAAGCCGACCTCCGGATCGGTTGAGGTTCAGGTGGAGTGGTCCAGGGTGGCCGTCCTACCCGACACCCCTCAGTTCGATTCGTGGCTGACCGGCCGAGAAGTCGTCGACCTGGCCCGTACCTTGACCGATCCATCCGTGCCTTCCGACCGGGTCGACGAAGTGCTCGAGCAAGCCGGTCTTGCCGACGCGGCGCGTCGAGTCGTCGGGGGTTACTCGCGCGGCATGTTGCAGAGATTGGGGGTGGCTTCCACGGTCGTGGGGCGCCCGGCGTTGCTGATGTTGGATGAGCCGTCTTCGGCCCTCGATCCGGCCGGTCGGAGAGAAGTGCTCGACCTGGTCGCCCGCCTACGTGGCGAAGCAACGGTGATCTTCAGCAGCCACCTCCTTGGCGACGTGCAGGAGGTATGTGACACGGTCGGCATTCTGCGAGCGGGGGAGTTGTTGTTTCAGGGGCCGCTCACCGAGTTGCTCGTCGGCAGTGCGATCCCCGCGTATCGACTTCGTGTGCGACCGCCACGCGATCGGGCCGTTGAAGCGCTTCGTCGGGCTCCGTGGGTGCGGTCAGTAGAAGAGGTGAGTCCGGACGAGCTGCGGATCCTGGTCGAGACGGTCGGAGCCGCTGAGCAGAACCTCGCCAACTCCCTGGCCGGGACCGGCGTCCGGATCGTGTCGTTTGGCCCGGAGGCCGCCACCCTCGAACAGGTCTTCCTGGAGTTGACCTCATGAACCTGTGGAGACTGGAGTGGTTGCGGCTGGTTCGAACGAAGCGATGGATCGCGCTGGTCGGGATCTACGTCTTCTTCGGTCTGCTCGGGCCGCTCTCGGCGCGCTACGTGGGTGAGATTGTCGAACGCTTCGGTGGTGGGGTCCAGGTGACGTTCCCGCCCCCGATCCCGGCCGACGGAATGATCCAGTACGTGTCCAATGTCTCTCAGATCGGCCTCCTAGTAACCGTCGTCATTGCCGCTGGTGCGCTGGCCTTTGACGCCAAACCCGAGATGGGGGTGTTCCTGCGAACCCGGGTATCGCGGGTTTGGGACATCCTCGTGCCTCGCCTGGTGGTCACATTTCTGGCCATTGGCGGCTCGTTTGTGCTTGGGGCTCTGGCGGCCTGGTACGAGACGGCTGTGCTGATCGGCAGTCTTCCGGTCGGGGGGACGCTGGCCGGGATCGGGTACGGGCTGCTGTACCTAGCGCTCGTCGTTGCCATCGTCGCAATGGTCGCGAGCCGCGCCAAGAACGTTCTCGGGGCCGTCATGATCACGATCGTTTTGCTGCTGGCGATGCCCGTCATCGGGATCATCGAGGCCATCGGTGAGTGGCTTCCCAGCCATCTTGTCGGGGCGCTCGCGAGTATTCCGGGTGGTACCGCCATCGATGCCTACCTTCCCGCCGCCGCCGTGACGGTGGTCATGATCGGGCTCTCTCTGTGGTTGGCCGTTGGCTGGGCAGCGGCTCGGGAGCTCTGAGACAGTGGCCGGTCAGCGTTTCCAGGTACGGACGGCCGCCTCCAGTTCCTGAGGTCGCCGCGAGCCGATCAGAACCTTGCGTCCATCGGTGAGCAGTAACTGGAGGCCCTCGTTGCCGTCGACGATGTAGGCCTTCCCTTCGCGCCCCCAGCGGATGCCTCGTCCCCCGTACTCACGGATGGCCCTATACGTCCTTGTTTGATACGAAGCAACGGTTTCGTAGGGGATAGGTTTCCACCGGAAGGGGAAGAAGCGGATGTAGAGCCCGTCCGAGCGGACCTCAGTGATCAAGCGGGCCGACAGTATGAGAGCGACCATTCCTACCACCAGGACGGCCGTACCGATTCCGGTGGCCAGCAGCCCGCCGTCAGACATGGGTCTGTCTCCCCACGGTGTGCCTTCGATCAACTGCACGTAGATGCCGTATCCGAAGAGACCGACCGTGCCAAGCGCGCTCACCAACAGCAGCGTCCAGAGCCACCATTGCCGAAAACCCTGCACCTCACGAAAACTGGCCGATCCACCGTCCACGGGTTCAGTTTATCGTGGTCAGGGCGCGAGAAGACCCGGAGACACTTCATCGTTTCCGATGCCGTGAGAGGACCAGCTCACGGGTCTCCAGGTCTCGGTGGTCCGGATTCGAGTCGCCACCTTTTCCCGTTAGGGGAAGGCGACGCTATGGCCGCCTTAGCGTCCGGCCACCTCCAGAGTCCTACAAGAACTTTCAGACAATGCGGACCACCTCCTTTCTCTGGTAGGGGCATTTTTGCACACCCACCGCATAATCCAAGGGGATTTCTTGCGGCCACCCATCGGGAGGCGTGATGAAAGCGAACCGGGGTGTTGGATTTCTTTCGGGAAGCTTCGACGTGAAGGTCGAACGGATCGAGTCGCTCGTCGGTTCCCCGCCCGTTTCTGCTTCGGGTCGAGGCTCATGTCTCTGTGACGATCGCCCGGGCCTCGTGGGCCGTATGCTCATGGGCATGTGGTTCTTCGAAGACGATCACCTTCGCATTGGCAGGCTGGTGGTTGGCCCGCTCGAGAACAACGTCTACCTGGTGGCCGATCCTGGCGGTGCAGCGGTAATCATCGATGCTGCCGATGCAAGCGCCAGGATCCTCGATGCCGTCTCCGGCCTCGCCGTAACTGCCGTGCTCACCACCCACGGCCATGCCGACCACATTCAGGCGGTTGCGGACATCACCGAACGGCTCGGAGTACCCATCCGCATCCATCCCGGCGACCAACCGCTCGCCGGGCTGACCGATGCCGCCCCCATCGGTGATGGCGAGTTCATCGACGTCGGCGCTCTCCGGCTCGAAGCCATCCACACGCCGGGCCACACGCCGGGGTCGACCTGCTTCAGGATCGGATTGCACCTCTTCAGCGGAGACACTCTCTTTCCCGGCGGCCCGGGTGCAACACGATTTCCCTCTTCGGATTTCGATCAGATCATGGAGTCCCTCGAAACTCGACTCTTTACGCTTCCCGATACCACCAAGGTCTACCCGGGACATGGAGACTTCACCACGATCGGGAGCGAACGGGACTCAATCCCCGAATGGAAGGCCCGGCGCTGGTAACCGCCGGCTCGCAGAAGATCGGTTGCGGTAGCGTTTGGCGGTCAGCTCAACTGCAGTCCGGCGACCCATTCGGCCGTGGAAGCCAGGGCCGCGTGGCGGGTGAGGTCGACCTGCATGGGAGTCACGGAAACTCTCCGCTCGGCAATCGCGTGGAAGTCGGTCCCCGGCCCGGCGTCCTGCTCCGGTCCGGCCGGTCCCACCCAGTAGATGGTGCGACCGCGAGGGTCTTTGCTGCGGACGACCCCCTCGGCCTTGTGGCGGTGGCCGAGGCGGGTTACTTCGATCCCGTCCAGATCCTCAAAGGGGATGTCGGGCACGTTGACGTTCAAGATGGTGTCGGTCGGGATCGGGCTGCCGGCGATATCGCCCAGGAGAATGCGGGCGACCCGAGCTGCGGTCTCGAAGTGGCGGCCCCGATCGAGCACCAGGGAGATTGCCAGGGCGGGAAGTCCGAGAAAGCGGCCCTCCATGGCGGCGGCGACGGTACCCGAGTAGATGACGTCGTCGCCCAGGTTGGCTCCGGCGTTGACGCCGGCTACGACGACATCGGGTTCTTCAACCAGGAGACCGGTAAGTGCGAGATGTACACAGTCGGTCGGCGTACCGTCGATGAAGTAGCCCCCGTCGATCCTCGTTGCTCGGATCGGATTGTCCAGCGTTAGCGAATTGCTGGCGCCGCTTCGGTTGCGCTCCGGGGCGACGATGGTGATCTCGGCCATCTCCGAGAGTTCTTGTGCCAACGTCACAATGCCGCGTGCCCGGTATCCGTCATCGTTGCTGATCAAGATCTTCATCAGCGCAGGCTATCGCGCTGTTCACGTGATCGGGGAGAGAACCCCTAGCAGGCCCATGGCGGAGGCGGGCCACCGATGCCCTCGTCCCGGCCGGCGACTTCGGTGGTGTCGACCTGAAGGACGACGGCGGTCCAGATGGAAGGCGAACCTTTCACTGGAAGGGCTCATGCAGCGTCGGGGTGGAGTACTTTTGCCAAGCCGGAACGGACAACGATTCGGCGGGTTGATGGCGGGGACGGCCTCGCACCGGCTCCTGGCCGGTCCCGTCGGGAGGTGTTGGCTGGATGGGAAGCCACCCAAGGCGTTCTGTGGTGCCGGGAACATCGGGGGCACGGTCACTCAGGTGGCGGTGATGAGGACCACGGCGACGCCCGACATCAGCCCCGCCACAACGGCGCGGGCGAGCCCTCGGCGGGTCGGTTTCGCCACAAACCAAGAAACGGCAACCGGGCCGGCTCCGCCGCCGAAGGCAATCCGAAACGTTTCCCTTCCAGAAGGGGACCCTGGGGCAGGTTCCGGTTCCCTACCATCCGGCGCAGTCGCCAAATGCCACCGCAACGGCCAGCATCGCCGCCCCGATTGCCACTGCAGCCAGGATCAACAGCGTCTGAGTGACGATTCTGGCGATCCGCAGAGTCTGGCGTGTCGATGCGTGTTCCATCGACATATCTTTCCCGATCGGGGAGCCGGTGGCCATCGGTGAACACCCTGAAACCGACCCGGAGTGTCTGGAGCCGTTCGGCCGGTCCATGTGTCCCAATGTCCGGCTCGCAGCGGGTTGGCTGATCGGGGCCGCTCACCGACGGTTGTGGAGAGGGTGGATCTCCTCGTGGGAAACACGGACGCTGGTGTTGGTCTGCAACGGGTCGTCGGCTTGGAGAGGATCCGTTGTGGTGGTCCACGTCCGCCGGCCCGGGCGAGCCGTTGGTTGCCGGAATCGCTACGGTTGCGTGGTCGGTTCCTTGATGGAGGTAAGCACCATGTCCAAGCCCGCCTCGCTTCCCTGGACAGAGAACGAGGATGCCAACCGCTTGCTGGCCGAGGATCCCCTGGCTTTGCTACTCGGGATGATGCTCGACCAGCAGTTCCCGATGGAGCGTGCTTTCCTGGGTCCCCATGTGCTCCGGGAGCGCCTTGGCCGGCACCTCGAAGCCGCCGACATCGCCGGAATCGATCCCGATGCTTTGGTCGAAGTGTTTCGGGGGCCTCCGGCCATCCATCGCTTTCCGGGCTCGATGGCCAAGCGTGCCCAGGCCCTGTGCGCGTTCTTAGTAGAGCGGTACCACGGCGACGCTGCCCGCATCTGGGCCGACCGGGCGGATGCGGCCGAAGTCCTCAAACGTCTCCAGGACCTTCCCGGCTACGGCACGGAGAAGTCGAGAATCTTCCTGGGGATCCTCGGTAAGCGGATGGGAATCGAGCCTGCAGGTTGGGAGGCGGTGGCCGCCGACTGGCCATCCATCGCCGACGTGGCTGCGTGGGACGACATCTTTGTGCTCCGAGAGAAGAAGCGCCTGACGAAAGAAGCGAAAAAGGGCCCCAAGTAGCCCCCGGAAGGCTCACAGCCTGTTCTTGCGTGAGAAAGCGCGACTACGTAGCGGAAACTCACGCCGGAACGGGATAGGACCTCACGCCCAGCGGAACTCCGGGATTCCTAGGGGCGCTTCGCCCGGCACGCCGTGCTTGATCAGGGTGAAACACAGCAGAGCCGCCGCCAGTGGAATCGGGTGGCCGGCGACCATGGAGGACCTGCCGAAGGTGGCGAGGTCGGTTTCGTGCTCCCGGAGTGTCCATGACCGCCTGCTCGCCCTGGAAACACTCGACGGGTACAGGTCGTAGGCATAATCGCGACCGTTGATGTGATAGGACCGTCTTCCGTTGGGTGAACCGATGGCCAGTTTCCCGGTCGGGCTGGTCACGACCGGTTCGATATAGGAACCTGCTCCCACGGCTGTTATCCGCCACCTGGTGCCGTCGGGAAGCTCGACCTTCTGGCCCCTGGCAAAAAACACGCGGAACCAGCCGTCTCGTCCCAACCTGGCGAGCACCTTGTCTTGGGAGGTGCCGTTGTCGAGTGCGAAGACGGAGGCCGGAAAACCCACCAGCCTGGTTCGCCGAATCGATGCCCGTCCGAGCACGTGCTCCATGCGTCGAACCCTACGCCGGAGTCCCGTTCTGGCGTGAGAAAGCGCGACTATGTGCAGGAAAGTCACGCCAGAACGGGATCTAGAAGGCGGAGCCGGCCAGTTCGTTGAGAGCGTCCCACAGTCCCTGGCGGTCCTCGGGAGCTTCGACAGTGCTCTTCAGGCGGTGGGTGGGCCGTGGTTGGCGGTCGAGCCAGAACTTGCCACTCGTTCGGGCTGCCTCGTCGGACGCGGCCAGCCAGACGATGGTGTCGGCGCCTTGCTCCGGTGTGCGCAGGAAGGGCCCCACGACTTTGCGGAACAGCGGGAGTGATTTCTCGACGCCTGGTGTGTCTGCCCAGCCGGGGTGCATGGCATGAACCACGACTCCCTGGTCGGCAAGCTGCCCTGCCCATAGCTCGGTGAGGATCACCTGGCCGCGTTGGCGCGGGCATACGCATCGATCCTTTGTAGTCCCCGCGGGTGCTCTGGAGATCCCGGACCCGGACGTGCTGGGTATACATCCCGCCGGAGGAGACATTGATGATGCGGTCCGGAGCCGATGCTGCCAGGCGGGGAATTAGGAGGTTGGTGAGTAGGAAGTGGCTGAGCAGATTGGTAGCAAGCGTCAACTCGAGGCCGTCAACTGTCTCGCGCCCGCCGTTTCGTGATCAGTGCACCGGCATTGTTGATCAGCACATCGATCCGGGGCTCATTCGGCGAGGAGAGCTTCCGCGACGGTCCGGATCTGCTCCATGCTGGAGAAGTCGGCAACATAGGCGCTGAGGTCATCATTGCCGGTCGCCTCGGCAATCTCCCGCCGGGTGTTTTCGAGTTTGACCGGCGAACGCCCGACGAGTCGCACGCCCGCCCCCATCCGGGCGAGTCGCTCGGCGCCTGCAGCGCGTCCCAGGCCCGGAGGTGGCCCCGGTGACGATGACGTTCTTGCCGTCCAGTGACGGCAGGTCGACGTGCCAACCCGTGCTCGGCACGTTCCGCGACCGAAATTCGTGAAGCTTCCGATCACCGTACGATCGAGCAGGTCGTCCAGGGCACCCGTTAGAAAGGTTGACATCGTCTACGCCTTGAACCACGCAACAACCGGATCCGCCTCGGATTGGGGCACACCACCTGCTGCTTCCCGGGTGATGACGAAGCCCTGTAGCCCGTTGGGGTCGATATGGAACGGCACCAGCACAGGTCGATTGCCGAGCACGCCCGCCGAGATGACCTTGTCGTCGACAACCGCCCACAGCTGGTAGGTGGCGTCGGTTTGGAGAGCTTCGAGGTCGGTCTGGTAGACGTATCCGGTCCCGTCGGGGAGACCACCATCAGCATCGTTTGGGTCGAACCTGCGGCGGTCAGGCTGGCCACTTGAGCCGCCGGATCGGCCAGGGCAGCCGCTACAGCCTGTTCGAGCGGATCAGCCGCAAGGGTTGCGGCGAGCGTGGCTGATCTGGCCGGTCTTGTTCGGTGATCTGGATCGTGAGGTCGCCGATGCGTTGCGATTGGGTAATGAGGCCCGCACTCAGCCCGATGACGACGGCCGCAGCTACGCCGGCAACCCGGCGGGTCGCGGTCAAGAAAGGAACATTTCGCTTTTCCTCGAGCGAAACGACAGGTGCTGATTCTTGAAGCGGTCCGTTTGCGTTGATCATGCTG
>CAVQSB010000017.1:0-20605 GCA_963715305.1 uncultured Actinomycetota bacterium | reverse complement strand
AGGCAAAGAACAAGAGGCTTACCAGGGCCGCCGCTGCCCCAAAACCACTTCCAACAGCCCCGCTTCCCAGATACATGCCGAGCAGGAAGGTGCCGACGGTGAATAGCACCGACGTGAATGCGGCCCCTCGCCAGATCGGCGACCAAGGGACGGTTGCGTCGGGCAGGACCTTGAAGACGAGCGCAAATACGATCGTCAAGAGACCCAGCATCACGATCGGGCTCAGCCACTGCAGGAGGGTCGCCAGTGGTGCCAAATCGTCCGAAGCCAGGTCGCCCAGGGCGGAGACAACACTGGAAGCCACCAGTGCGGCCAGCAGTACTAGACCGAAGCCGAGCACCGACGCGAAGGCTACGGCCCTGGTACGGAGGAGGTTGGCGATCCCCTTCGTTGCCTGAGGCGGGACATCCCAGACGACGTTCAGGGCACCTTTCAGCTGCAGAAACAAACCGGAGGCACCCAGCAAAGTCAATACCGCTCCAATTGTCGTAGCGGCCACACCGGTCCCACCTCGTGTCCCGGCCATCATGTCCTGCAAGAACCCGGCCACCGAAGGCCCCACCCGGTCTTCGATCTGGGCGACGATTTCCCCCCGGGCTGCTTCTTCGCCGAATATCAGTCCGGCGATGCCGACCGCGACAATGAGTAGTGGCGCCACCGAGAACAGTGCGTAGTACGCAAGGGCAGCGCCCAGGCGGGAAGCTTTGTCATCCGACCATTTTCGAACGGCCTGCTTCAACGTCGAGACGAACCGGGCCCAGCCGGTCACCTTCACTCCACTCATGCGATCGTCGACCATATCCTCTCCCGACAGTCGAGCAAAACGGTACCAGGCACCAAATAGGGTCTTTCAGCCCTTCACACACCAACCAGGTTTCGGTGTATGAAGAAGGAAGGGAAGGGCGGCCAGGGGCCAAAGGGGTGATTGATCGTGACTCTGGAAGCGCACCGGGTCCGCACATTCTTGATCTCCCACGGCGTCGACTACGAAGTGGAACAACACCCGGTTGCGTACACCGCTCAGGAAGTTGCCGCCGCCGGGCATATCCCCGGGCGAACCTTCGCCAAGCCGGTCATCGTCAACGCCGACGGACGGCTGATCATGACCGTCGTACCGGCCGACCGACTCCTCGACCTGGAGAAAGTGAAGACCACGCTGGGAAGCGACGACGTCCGCCTCGCTTCGGAGGATGAATTCGCGCCCATCTTCGACGATTGCCAGCGTGGGGCCGAACCGCCTTTCGGGAACCTCTATGGGCTTCCGATGCTCGTCGACATCGACCTCACCACGGAGGAATTGACCTTTAACGTGGGTTCGCACACGGAGACGATGAAGATCTCCACCATCGAGTACCTGGGTTTGGTGCACCCGGAGAAAGCGGAACTGGCGTTGTAGATGTGATTGTCCGGCCGGCCCGGGAGAACCGGGGGGCCCGGCCGGACAATCCTCCAAGACGACCTCGGTTCGTTCCTTGGTCGCCGGCCTGGCAGGTTCGCGCAGGCGGCAACGGAATGTAACTTCCTGCTCTCCTTCCTCGTCTCCTGGACATGAGCAACATCACCTCACCTGCCATCGGGCTTCGGAGCTTCATGAGCGGATACACCGATCCGCTGCTCCTATCGTGACGACGGCGGGAATACCAGAAGGAGGGGGCCCCTGGAAGAGTTCTACCGGGATCATGCGCGAGCCGTATACGGCTACCTGGTCTCGTTGTGTCGCGATTCGGTCTGGGCGGAGGATCTGATGCAGGACACGTTCGTCCGGGCCACCCGCGCCCTCGCCGGCTACCAGGGTGGGAGCCCCCGGGCGTGGCTATTCGCTATTGCCCGAACCACCTTCCTCGACGACTACCGGAAACGGGCCAGGCGCTCAACCGAAGAGCTGGTGGAATCGCCGATCTCCGACCCGGACGTTAGCGAACAACAGACCATCCGGGCCGTCCTGGCGTCACTTCCCGAAACCCAACGGTCCGCCCTGGTCCTCCGGGACCAGCTCGGCCTGTCCTACGAAGAGGTCGCCGGTGCGCTCCACAAGAGCCTCCCTGCCACCAAGGTCACCATTCACCGAGCACGTGCGGCATTCCGGCGTGCCTACGAACAGGAGCAATGAACCAAGTGGAACATCACCTCGCTCGAGACCTACTCGAGGGATACGTTGAGAACAGCCTGGAACCAGAAACCAGATCGCAGCTCGAGGCTCACCTTGCTGCCTGCGAAGAGTGCCGGGGCATCCTGGCAGCGAACGAGGCACCGGTGGCCCTGCCGGACGCTGCGGAACCTGGGAGAGATTGGGACGAGAAGCGCATGCGCAAGACAGTCCGGCGCACTTTGTTCCGGCTGGTCTTTGACGCCCTGTCGATCTGGATCATCGGTTTCGTAGTCCTTACGATCGTGTCCAGCTTTGCGATCCAACCGCTGCTGATCAACCGCGGCGATCGGTCCAGGACGTCCGCCATCGCCACGTGGGACCTCGCGATCATGACTACGCCCGGGGCGACCATCGACGGCTGGCGGAACGATGCCACTTTGTTCGGTCGAGAGAACAGCGTCGACGTTGGCCTCTATACGGGACGGGACCTCCGCCTCTCGGCACCTACCAGACCGATCTAGGCATGTGGACCTTCAGGAACGCAACCGGTGCCCAGAACATACAACCATTCCTCGAAACTGATTCGCAGGTCTTCCAGCCCGACCGGATCCCCGAGGACACCGTCGCAACCGTCGCACTGTCCTGGTGGGAGAACCCCATCACTGTGGCACAAGCCGCAGCCATCCAACCCCCCTCCGACGAAGCATGGTTGTTGTGGGTTGGCTTCACCGTTGCCCCGGCGTTCCCGGCTGGTTCCGCCCAAATACCTGCAGATCCCGACTACGTACTCGGGTACAACCCATGCGGAGAACCTGCCTTCATGGACCTCGAATCCGGCTACTTCTCATCCGGGTCGTCGGGAGGTGGCGGCAACTTCTCTTCATGCCTGCTTCCTGGATCAGGCGACCATTGAACAATCGGTAACGTCCCTGCGGCGGGCCACTGCCAACCTGGCACATCACGCCTTTCTGGTTACCGCACTCGAGAGTTCGTCAGCTGCTGCGCTGCGCAACATCGTAACGGTGGCCGACTGGTTGGCTGAGAACGAGCCGCAAGTTGTCACCATGATCATCACCGGACCGAGCGACACAATCAGCGACATCGTGGCTTCGTCCGGGGCAGAAGGAGCGAGCCTTCTCGACATCGATTTCTGGAACTGGGAGGGATAGCGCAATGAACACCGTCACACCACCCCCGAAGACCGCCCGGGTGCTGGTCACCATCGGCGCCATCATGTTTCTCGGGCTGGGCCTGGCGATTGCGATTCTCTCCTGGTCCCAGGGTGAACCTCGACTACAACTTGAGAGTCTGCCCGGTTCCCTGGCTCTGGGAAGCATCGTCGCCCTGCCAGGGTTGGTGGCAGGCAGTGCGCTCCGACGCAACGATCCCCGGCTGCTCTGGCCGGCCATCGTCGCCGGACTGCTCCCGGCGGTAGTGACCATCCTGTCGGTCGGTCTCGTGCTGGTGATCCCGGTGCTCCTTTTCGTCCAGGCCTCAATGCGGTGGCCCAACCCGAAGGTGAGTCGATCGTGGCGAACAGATCTCGTGCTGCTCGCCGTCCCGGCCCTGGCCATCGCGGCCGGACTGACCTTCTTTGTCCACCAGGATCCGGCCTGCTGGGACTACACGGAGGAACCCGCCCGGGAAGGGTCACCTACGAACGCACCGACGCCCACGTGGGGATGCAGAGCGGCTGGTTCTCGGGTGGGGATCCGTGACCCCGCTGGCAGTTGTCAGCGCCGAGCCGGCGAAGGGTCCGGTTCCGTCTGCGTCAGCGATCGGATCACCCCGCTGGAAGCCCTCGTGGCGCTCGCTCTGATCGCCGGGGCCGGGTTGGTCGCCTGGACCACCGCCCAACCGACCAACCGGACTCAACGATCCCATCTGACGCGCGGGGAAACTCCGTACCGCGGCAAGGATACGGTGACGCAGTCTGCTACTCCCCCGCAGGTATGCCAGCCCACACCTTGGCGATCCACGGGTACTCAGCCGACTCGTCGAAGTTCGACATCACGGCAACAACCGAATCGTGACCGACGGCGAAACCGTCGGCCACGGCATCCGCACCGAACAGCTCGACGACGTCGAAGACCGCCGAGGTCTCACCGTCGGGAGTGAAGAAGAGCTCGCCGAGTCGGCCTGCGTCGGGAGGAGTCGTGACCGTAATGAGTCCGAATTGGCCGACCGCGTAGGGACCGTGCTTTCCTTCAATGCCGGCGTTCGCCCAAGTTGAGCCGAGCCGGGTCCACCAGAACTCGCCGCCCTCAACGCCCTCGTATCCAATGTCGGCCACCCAACCGTCCCGCCAGCTTCTGCATGGAGTATACGGCGTCTGCCTCGATCCCCGGGATCCCTTCAACGAGCTGCCAGGTGTGGAGATCCACCGAAGTCCAGTAGCGCGGACACGTCGAACTGTGGAACGGAAAACAACGACACGCCGTCCGGTCCCACGCCCGTGTCGATCACCGAGACGGTCTCCAAACCGATGGTCTCAAGAATCTCCCACGATCCCGTCTCCCGCTGCCCTTGGCCATCAACGGGAGGTGCGAGCCGCGAAGAGACCGTCCGCCTCTGGATCGATCCCGTAATCCGCACAGGGAACAGCAAACGCCGCGTCACCATCCCGAAATAGGCCCTCGATGGTGCAGCCGCCTCCCTCCGGGCACTGACGGATACGCCACGATGTCGCCGTCGGCCAAATCCTGATCCTTGCCAATGGCATTGCCGTCAACAAACCATCGGGCTTGTCCGACCAGCAGGAAACCTCCCTTCGTAGGCAAGCGCGCTGGTCGCCTCGGTGTACCACTCTGAGATACTCGGTTGATTCCGGAAGGACAGGGGTGAATTCTGCCCGGCCGTCCAGACCAGTCCATCGGTCGTCGTCCATACCTGATCGAAGATCGGCGGCAGCTTCCGGGTTAGGCGGCCAGGATGGTTGACCGGACCATCCGATGGCGACGGCGCCGTGTTCGTTGCCGCGCACCCACGAGGACGTGGGACCCGGACGGAAAGGCAGAATCATCGCCCGACGACCAACTGCGACCATCCTCTGAGGTCCATGAGGCGACCTGTGTGCCGTCGATCTCTTCGAACACCACGAAATGGTCTCCGGCCAGCGCCAGCGTGTCGCCGATCGAGGAGACCCTCCGGGCGAAGATCGGCCGGAACCCATTCAGCGAGAAGTCTCGTCGGCGATGTGACTTCGACCATGGTCGACGTCGACGCACCGGAGCCCCCGCCCGAACATGCCGCGGCCAAGGAGGGCAAGGGCCGCCGCCACCACCAGCAAGAGTCTTCTCATCTGCATGTCACCGGAGTGTATCGGCCTTCCCGAACCGGATGCGCGCTCTCCGCGGTCGGCGGAAGTTACCGGCGACGATTCAGTGAACGGTCCAGGTGTTGCCATCCCGAAGAGCAATTCATCGGCAGCCTCCGGACCCCAGGTACCGGCCTCATACGGGTGGAGGTCCCGACCGGCGTCCAGGAGGGGCGTGAATAGGCGCCACGACTCCTCCACCTCGTCCCCTCGCACGAAGAGCGTCTGATCGCCGGTGAGCACATCGAAGATCAACGTCTCGTAAGCACCGGGCAGCTCGCCAAAAGCCTCCCGATAGGAGAAATGGAATGGTCGGGTCTCGAGGCGGAACTGGTCCTCCGGAGCCTTCACGTTGAAGAACAGCTGGAACCCTTCATCGGGCTGCAAGGTGATCACCAGCATGTTGGTATAGACCTCGTCGGATGCCGACCTTGGTGAAGAAGTAGACCGGTGTCTCCCGGAACGTCACCACGATCTGGGTGAGGCGCCGCGGCAGACGTTTGCCGGTCCGCAGATAGAACGGAATCCCCTGCCAGCGCCAGTTGTCAACATCGAGACGCAGGCGCGACAAACGTCTCGGTTGTCGAATCGGCCGCCACGCCTGCCTCTTCGTGATAACCGGGCACCGCCTTTCCATCCATCTCTCCGGCGGTATAACGGCCGAACACGATGGCGTCCTCGTCGATCTTCGTGATCGAACGAAGCACCTTGACTTTCTCGTCACGGATGGCCTGAGCCTCGAACGAGACGGGCGGCTCCATGGCGATGAGGGTGAACACCTGGGTCAGATGGTTCTGGACCATGTCTCGCAACGCGCCTGCATCTTCGTAGTACCCGGCCCGGGTGCCGATCCCCTGGTCTTCGGCGACGGTGATCTGGACGCTCTTCACACGATCACGGTTCCAGGAACTCTCGAACAGTGCGTTGGCGAAACGAAACACGAGGAGGTTCTGGACCGTCTCTTTGCCGAGATAGTGGTCGATGCGATAGACCTGTTCCTCAGCGAAGTGGGCGTGAACCAGGTCGTTGAGCTCACTGGGCCGAGTCGAGGTCGCGACCGAATGGCTTCTCGATGACCAACCGGGTCCAGCCGGGGCTGTGATTCAACCCGGCTTTGCCCAGTCCCTCGATGGCCGTCGGGAATGCCTTGGGGGGAAGGGCCAGGTAGAGCACCCGGTTGCCCGGCAAGCCGTACTCGGCCTCCAGGGCCTTGATCCGGTCGGCCACGGCCTCGAACTCGCCGCGGGCGCTTTCGTAGTGAAGCGAACGGTCGCACCACGCCCAGGTCCTCGTCCGAGTATCCGGCATCCTCGAGAGCCTCGCGCGCCGCCGCCCGAAACGACTCGTCGTCGTAGGGAGACCCCGATACACCCAGGATCCGACAACCGTCGCCCAGCCCTTGCCTGGTGATCATCTCGTAGAGCGCCGGAAGCAGCTTCCGTTTGGTGAGGTCTCCGCTGGCTCCGATGATGACGAAGAGATGTGGTTCAACAGATGGCGGAATCATCACCCATCCTCGCTCTTGATTGCGTGAACGCCGAACTTGTGACGCATCGCCGAGAGGACCGGTCGGCGTACCCTTCCTCGTCCCTTGAGCTGATCCTCCGGAATAACGAATTGGTGATGATCGGCGCGGCCACGTTGAAGTCGATGGCCTCGAACACGATCCACCGCCCTTCCCCCGAGTCGGGAGCAAACGGGGCGATCCCCTCGATCGAGGGGTTCTCGCCCAGCGCTTCCGACGTGAGGTCTAACAACCAGGAACGGACGACGGACGCAACTGCGGCGGGCGTGCCGATCCCACCCGTTGGTGGCCAGCACGCCGCCGACATCGAAGAACAGCGCGGTGATCTCAGCCACGCAGAGCCGCCTGCAGTTCTGCCAGACCCTGGGTGCGATTGCCGCCAAGATTGACCCGCAGCACCCGCCGGTTGCGTTGCCGCAAAGCCTGGTAGTCACCGACGGACTGGGCTGCGATCAGACGACCGAACGAATAGTCGGTTTCCGGCACATCGAGGTCGAGGTCGGGCTGGTCGACGATCTGCAGGAACACCCCGCTCGCGGGGCCGCCCTTGTGGAGCTGTCCCGTCGAGTGCAGGAAACGCGGTCCGTAGCCGACGGTGGTGGCGATGCGAAAACGATGCTGGACCGCCTTGCGGATCGACTGGAGAACCGGCCCGACCGAAGCATCCATCGGCAGGTACGCCTGGATGGCCAGGTAGTCGCCGGGCCCGATGGTGCTCAGCCATCTCGCCACGGCTCTCTGTCAGAGCGGCGGGGTCGCCCGTGCCAACCTCGGCAGGCGGTTCGCTCTGGTCTCCGGACCCTTCCATAGCTTCCTGCGCCAGCGTCTTGGCGAGCTGCACGTCCGGCTGATTGAAAGGATGGATCCCGAGCACTGCGCCGGCGGCGGCGGTCGCCATCTCGGCCCGGAACATCTCCGCGGCCAGGTCGTAGCGGTCCCTGAGCGTGATCCGGGCCACCGGATGACCTGCGTCCTCGAGTCTCTGGAGGGCAGCTGCCTGGCCTCCGTCCTCGTCACCGTCGAGGGTGAGGTACACGAAGAAACGATCCGCGCCGTAGACCGCAGGATCCTCCAAGTGCTTCGCCGGCAACCGGAACGATCCCCTTGCCATCCTTGCCGGTCGATTCGGCAACCAGCTGCTCGACCCAATCGGGAAAAGCCTCCAGAGCGGGTGAGACAACGTAGGTGACCTTGTCCCGTCCGACCAGAGCCAGCTCGCCCAGGGCCGCACCAAGCTGGAGGGCGGGGTTCTGGAGGGCGGAAACGAATGGCCCGACGGACTCGGCGAACGCGGCGGTTCGATCCAGCAGCGTCGCCGGATCGAGACCGATCAGCGCGGCGGGTACCAGGCCGAAGTCGGTGAGGGCCGAATACCTTCCGCCAACGTCGGACGGAGCATGGAAGACGGCGCGGAAGCCCCGCTCGGTTGCCAGCGACGTCGAGCGATGAACCGGGATCCGTAACGGCAACGAAATGGCTTCCGGGCATCTCGGTTGTGTCAACGACCAGCGACCAGAAGTAGCGAAAACCCGACATGGTTTCCAGCGTGCCACCCGATTTTGAGGAGACGACGAAGATGGTCTGGGCCGGGTCGATGCGGTCGGCAACCGCCCGGACGGCGTCGGGATGGGTGCTGTCGAGAACCAGCAACTCGGGATAACCGGGGGCGTTGCCAAAGGTCCGCTGATAGACCTCCGGGGCGAGGCTCGAACCTCCCATCCCCAACAGAACCGCGTGACGAAATCCCTCTTGCTTGGCCTCGTCGGCGAGAGCCCGGAGCTTCGGGAGCTTGCTCCGCATGGTTTCGTGGAGGGTCAACCACCCGAGACGGTCGGTCAACTCCGGCTGCGGCTCGACGGACCAGAGCGTCGGGTCTTTGGCCCACAAACGGCGTGCGAAGTCTTCTGCATCCCAGCGTTCCAGCCGCTCGCGCACCGCCGGGAGGTAGCTCCCGAGCTCCAGTGATTGAGATTCGTGGTTCATACGTTGCTTCCCCTGTCTGTCGCGAAACGACGGCATCGCCGCTATCCCCCACTGTAGAAGTCGCCCGCCCGACCATTTGTTCCGAACGCGGAGCGATCGCCTCGAGTACGCCGGGTGCGGAGAGGGTGCCGTCCGGCCGGCTACTTCGCCTTCGGCTTCTTTGCCTTGGGCGGCAGTGCCGCAACGTGTTCGAGCGCCCGGTCGCACCATTCAGCCGGTCCGCACCGCGTCGCCACGCCAGGTGGGTGGCAGGGCTACGTACTCTCCCATCGGCCGCTCCCCCGGCCCGAACGGTCCCGCCCCCTCCACCTCGAGCAGAGCGGCGCGGTCGCCTTCCGGAAGACGGACTCCGACATCCGATCCGAACAGGCCCATGAACATGTTGCCGTTCACAAAGGCAGCCAGGTTGCCGAACATCGGCTTGACCTCGACGAGCGGATCGTCGGGCACGATGGAACGGAAGTAGTCCTTGTCGGCTTCGGTCGGCTTCGGCATCTTCACAGGTGTTCTCCTTCGAGGTCGAGATCGGTTCGGAGCGAAGATCTGTCAGTTTGCGGTGCGAATCTCTTGGACACGGGTGGTGAGCGATCGGATTCTGTCCCGATCTATCGACACCCCGATGCCGGACTCAGCTCGGGGAACGACCAAAGCTCCGGCTTCCATCGTCCACGGTGGGTCCACGATGTCGTGCTCCCAGTAGCGATCGCTCGGACTCAGATCACCTGGGAGGTCCGAACGCATCCAGCGCGGCCAGGGCCACGTTGTGGGCGCGCCCGATTCCGGTTTCGAGCATGCCCCCCACCCAGAGATCGATACCGTTGGCCACGGCCCGATCGAGCAGGGTCAGTGACGTGGTGAAGCCGCCAACGCGACCCGGTTTCAGGTTGATTACTTGCCCGGCCCGCAGAGCGATCATGTGGTCCAGGTCTGCTTCCGTCACGATCGACTCGTCGAGGCACAGCGGCGTCTCCAGGCGTCGGCTGCAGATCGGCGTGCCCTTCCAAATCGTCGGCCGGCAAGGGTTGCTCGATCATCTGGAGCTGGAACTCGTCAAGTGCCGCCAGGTGATCGAAGTCGTCACGTGAGTAGGAGCCGTTGGCGTCAACCGTCAGCGCCACCTGATCGCCGACCCTCTCCCGGACCGCCCGAACGAGCTCGACGTCGGTACCCGGTTGAATCTTGAGCTTGATCCTTTGGTACCCCTGACCCACCGCGAGGACCGCAGCTTCCACAGTCTCCTCATGGGTCGCTGCCATCCCCAGTGCGATACCGGCCGGGACCGCCGTGCGGGTGCCTCCCAGCAACTCGACCAAGGGAAGGTGCTCTCGTCGAGCCGCCAGATCCCAGCACGCCATCTCGACAGCGGCGCGGGCCATCGGCTGGTCCGGGACAAGATCGCCGATGGCGGCAATGGAGCCGGACGGATCCTCGACCTCGAGCCCGACCGCCTCCGGTCCCAGTTGTTCGGTGATGGTCGCCCACGCCGAGTCGACGGTCTCAGCGGTGTAGCCCGGAACGGCCCCCGCCACGCACTCCGCCCAGCCGGGGGTTCCGTCCCCGTCCTCCAGCTCAACGAGAAGCAACCGGCGGGAGTGGATCGCCCCGAACGTGGTGACGAACGGCGCGCGGAGCGGCAGCTCGATCTCTCGCACGGTCAACCGTTCAATACGCATGCCCCTCAGTCTGCCCTCTTTTCCGGTTTCGGCGTCAAAGTTGCTCCCTATGTGGTGGTACTTTGACGCCAAAACCGATCTTGGGTGGCGCGCTATCGTCGGTCCGGGACGAAGGAGCGGGACATGTCGGCAAACGAGTGGGACGACATCTACGAAGATACGGCCGCGGCTTCGCCGGTCGATCCCCATCTCCAGGCTCTGGCCCCGAAACTCGAGCCCGGGACTGCCCTCGACCTGGGGTGTGGAGCCGGTCAGAACAGTGTGTGGCTGGCTTCCCAGGGCTGGACCGTCATCGGCGTCGATTTCGCCCGAAACGCCATCACCCAGGCCAAGGCAGCTGCCGAACAAGCAGCCGTCGACGTCTCGTTTGTGGTTGGAGATCTCGTTCATTGGGAGCCGGGCTCAACCTATGACCTGGTCGTGAGCACCTACGCACTCCCACACGAAGGACCCGGGAGAAGCCATGCCCTCCGTATGGCGGCGGACGCCGTTGCGCCCGGCGGAACCCTTCTTATCAGCGAGTTTGATAAGTCGCTCGCCGACGAAGGGTGGATGGCGTCGGACGACCTCACCAGCGTCGGAGAGATCCTCGGACATCTGGATGGGTTCGACGTCGGGCGCGCCGAGGTGGAAACCACCCGACATGCCCATGGAGATCACGAACGTCACGTGCCCGTGGCTGTGGTGATCGCCACTCGCCGGGACGGAAGCGCCTGAGTCAGCCGGTGGTTTCGATCCTGGCGACGATCTCGTCGACCGGGTATGCCAAGGTGGCGAAGGGCGCGACCGGTCCGATATCGATCCACTGATTGGCTCCCACCCGGTAGGCCGCCTGCCAGCGGAACGAGACCGTCAACGGATAGCCGTCCACTTCCGCGAAACACCGGCTCTGGCCCTGCGTCGTTACACGTCTTCGTCTCGTAGACGTGAAACGCCGAGCCGTCCGGGTACGGCCAGAAGCGTCCCAATTGCGACTCGTTCAGAACCAGTGGCGAGCTGGTCGTATCACCCCAATCAACCACCACCTGATCGATCCAGGCCCGGGCTTGCAGCACGGTGCCGACCGGTGAGGTCAGCGTTGCGTCGATCCGATCCGGAATCGGCGCCCACACGTACGTTTCTAGACCCGTAAACCCCGACCGAGGCGGGGTTCAGTTCGATCTTGGGTTCGGCGAGCAGCCACTGTCTCGAGGTAATCCCACGCGACGCTGCGCAGATCTTCGCCCGGGATGCCGACGCAGGCGCCGACCGTGGTGTCCAGAACGATCCCGACGCCGACGTCCTCTCCGATCGTGGCCGAGCTGCCGTCTCTCGGATGATGACCCACTGGGTGACGGCGTGGTCCAGTACCAGCACTCCGACCCGTCGGCATTCGGTGCCGATCTGGGGATACAGAACCGGGGGTTCGGTGACGGATGACGGTGAAGGTTCCGTCGCTACCGATGAGCCAGCAGACCTTCTCGTAGGTGACTTCGCCGTAGTACCGTCCTCGTACGTTCGACGATCCGGCAACCGACTTCTCTCGGCAGCTGGACGGTGGACGTGCAACATTACCAATAGCGGCACTGACTAGCAACGAAGAAGCACGACCGACGCGATCATGGCAACTGGTTTTCTCGAGAGAAGTCATCGCAAGCTGCCTGCCATTCATCGCCCAGATACGCACGCCGCCAACGTGCCATCGGAGGGACGAGGCCAGAAGACAGCTGCGCGTCACTCCCCACTGCGTCCGGCCCGCGAAAGGTAGTGGCATCACCATGATAGGACACCGCAAGACAGTCCTCTCGATCGATGAGAACCTCCAGAACCTCGATTAGGATCCCCTCTCGAGTCGGCGGGTTGCGTGAAGTAGTCCTCATCCTTCATCAACTCCAAGCCGTTGTCGATACCGATCCTGAACGGCAAGCGCGTCGGCCAACAACTGCTCGTCCTTCTGATAGATGGCGTTGAAGAAAGTGAAATCCACTTCCCGCACGATCTCGGTCACTTCGGCGATGCGTTGATCGAGCGAATGGTCGTGCTGGTCGTTTCTGGAACCGTGGTCGTGGTGCTCGAGGTTGTGGTGGCCACGGTGGTCGTGGTCACGGTCGTGGTCGGCGCAGCCGGTTCGGTCGTACACGACGCCACCACCAGCGCACACGTCAGCAGGCCGACGTATCGGAGCTGCCCCGCTCTGCTCACTCGGTCCCCTCACGACCCGTTGCCGGCCCTCATCACGCCGACAGCGTTATATAACGATACTACACGTCACCGAGTTCTGCATCACTGCCGGACACGAGAAAGGGTCACAGCACCCGCTGGGCGCCCGAGTAGATGTTGAAGCTGTCGCTCTTGAGGAACCCGACCACCGTGACCCCGAGTTCGTTCGCCAGGTCCACGGCCAGTGAGGAGGCGGCCGAGACCCCGCACACCAGCGAGATTCCGGCCACCGCCGCTTTCTGCACCATCTCGAACGAGATCCGACCGGAAACCAGCATGACCAATTCGGGCAGGGGCCAGGCGTCGGCGGCCAGTGCCCCGACTAGCTTGTCGACCGCGTTGTGGCGCCCGATGTCCTCCCGCACTTCCAGCACCGCTCCATCGGGGGTGAATGCTGCGGCGGCGTGGAGGCCGCCCGTCAAGGCGAAGAACTCCTGCACCGTGGCCATGCGCTCGGGTAAGGACAGAATGACGGTCCGATCCACTCTCGGACCGTCTGGAATGGGGGGCGAGGCGATCCGGACCGCATCAATGGAGGCTTTCCCGCAGACCCCGCACGACGAGCTCGTGTAGAGATTGCGCCGGAATTGTTCCGGATCGATGGCCACACCCTCGGCCGGCATTATCTCCCAACGATTCCCCTCATCATCGCCGGCTACTTGACGAACGCCGACGATCTCCTCCGGTCGAAGGATGATCCCCTCGGTGATGGCGAACCCCAGGGCGAGGTCGGCTTCCCGGCCGGGTGTGCGCATCAAGACGGCGATAGGGATTCCACCCAGTCGGATCTCGAGCGGCGCTTCGGCGGCGAGATGATCGTCGATGGCCGACTCGCCATCGGGACCGATTCTCAGCACATCGCGCTGTTCGGTGGGCTGCACAACAGCCAGACTATCGGGTCGTCCGTTGGGCCGTCACGTTGCCGCCACCATATCCTCCGCCTCGACGACTGCTTTGGTCACGGTCGCAGCACACACCTTGTACTCGGCGGTTCGGGTGATGTTGTCGAAGGCATCGTTGGTGATCCGGTTGGTCGGCTGATCGACGAAATGGAAGGGCATCCACAACGCCCCGGGCCGGGTCCGGTCCCCTACCTTCGCTTTCACCGTGACCTCGCCGCGCCGGGTCGCCACAACCACCGGATCTCCCTCACCCACGCCTAGACGTTGGGCGTCGCTCCGGTGCATCTCGACGAAGCTTTCTTTCTGCTTCTGCCGAATGGAACCCGTCTTCTGGGTCATGTTGCCGATGTTGTAGTTGTAGAGGGTGCGGCCGGTCGACAGGATGTACGGATATTCATCGTCCGGCAGTTCGGCCGCCGCCCGGTAGTTGATCTCGTGAAACATCCCGAGACCGCGAGTGAATCTGCCTTCGTGGAGAAACCCCGTGCCCGGATGATCCGGCGTCGGGCAGGGCCACTGGAGGCCGACCTCATCGATCCGATCAAACCGCATCCCGCCATAGCTGGGGGTGAGACTCGCCATTTCGTCGAAGATCTCACCGGCGTTGTTGTACGACATCGGGTGGCCCATGGCGGTCGACATCAGGCAAATGATCTCCCAGTCCGGCTTCGCTCTGCCCGGTGGATCGATGGCCTTGCGAACCCGCTGGACCCGTCGTTCGGTATTGGTGAAGGTCCCGTCCTTCTCGGCGAAGCTGGAGGCCGGCAGCACCACATCCGCCAGTTTCGCGGTTTCGGACATGAAGATCTCCTGGCAGACCAGGAAATCGAGGTTCTCCAGGCTGGCAATCACCTTGGCCTGGTTCGGTTCGGACAGCACCGGGTCTTCCCCGCAGACATAGAAGCCCCGCAGGACCCCCTCCCCTGCCTTTTCGATGAAGTCGGTGACCACGCCACCCTTCTCGGTCGGGATCTCTACCCCCCAGGCCTCGCGCGAACTTGAGCCGGACCGACTCGTCGACGACCTTCTGGTAGCCGGGAAGGTCGCCGGGCATGGCGCCCATGTCGCAGCCGCCCTGCACGTTGTTCTGACCCCGCAGAGGATTCACTCCGCTGGAGGCCTTGCCGATCTGCCCACAGAGCATCGCCAGGTTGGCCAGGTTCTGGACGTTCTCGGTGCCGGAGGTGTGCTCGGTGATCCCCAAGGTATAGAAGATCGAAGAGGGGTCGCCCCGGGCGTACAGCTCCGCCGCCTGCCGGATCAGATCGGCGGGGACATCGCACACCTCGGCCGCCTGCTCCACGGTGAAACCCTGGAGGTTGGCGCGGAAAGCGTCGAAATTCTCACAACGCGACTCGATGAACTCGAGATCGTGGAGGCCGCTTTCGACGATGTGGCGCATCATCGCGTTGATCAGCATGTTGTCGGTACCGGGCCTGTGCTGGATGTGCACGTCGGCCCGTTGGGCCACCCAGGTCTTGCGCGGATCACAGACCACCATCTTGGCTCCCCGCTTCAAAGCCTTCTTCATCTCGAGCCCGATGATCGGGTGAGCCTCGGTCGGGTTGGAGCCGATGATGAACAAGGTGTCGACATCCTTGATCTCTGCGATCGAATTGGTCATCGCCCCGGACCCGAACGACATGTTCAAGCCGGCCACCGTAGGCGCGTGACAAGTGGTTGCACACTGATCGACGTTGTTGGTGGCGCCTGCCGTACGGGCCAGCTTCTGCATCAGGTAGTTCTCTTCGTTTGTGCAACGGGACGAGCTGAGGAAGGCGACTGAGGCCGGCCCATGTTCGTCGCGAAGTTCTCGCATCCGGCGGCCGGCCAGCTCGAGGGCTTCATCCCAGCCTGCTTCACGAAACTCCCCGTTCTCCTTGATCAGCGGAGACGTCAACCGCTCGGGCGAGTGCACGTACTCGAGCCCGAACTTGCCTTTGACACACAGATTGCCGTCGTTGGGCACGCACCCGACCGGGGCGGTGACCCGGACCACCCGATTGGTCTCCCGGTTGACGTTCAGATCCATCACGCATCCGACGCCGCAGTACGGACAGACGGTCCGCACCATCTCCAAATCCTTGATCTGGCCCCGGCCGAGGGCCGCCCGGTCGTACATCGCACCGGTGGGGCATGTGGAAATACACAGGCCGCACAGCACGCAAGAGGTGTCGTTGAGAGGCACATCGAATGGCGTCGTGACCTCTACTCCGGAGGCCCGCCACTTGAACGTGAGAGCGCTGGCCATGACCACCTCGTCGCAGATACGTACGCAACGGCCGCAGTTGATGCAGAGCTGCGGATCAAAGGCGATCGCTTTGTTTCCGGTCGTGAAGTTGGGAACGATCGGGCCGGGCTGGTAGACCCCAAACGCGAATTGGTCGGCCTGATAGCGATAGCCGTAGTCCATCAGTGCGCAGTCACCGTTCTTGTCGCAGGTGGGACAGGAAACCCGGTGATCCCCAAAGATCAACTCCAGCACCGACTTGCGCATGGAGCGGAGTTCGTCGGTCTCGGTGGAAACAATCATGTCTTCGGCAACCTCGCGGGTGCAGGAGGTGTGCAATCCGTCTTCGCCTTCAATCTCGACGATGCACAACCGGCACGCTCCCACCGGCTTGAGGCGTGGATCGTGGCACAGGCGCGGCACGTCGATACCCGCCGCCAGAGCTGCGTCCAGGATTGTCTGGCCTTCTGGAGCCGTAATCTGGCGATCATCGATAGTCAACGTCACCGTTTTCTGAGCCGTTTGAACTGCCATCTTCTATTCCTTTCCTGCCGTGGCCACTTCCTTTGCGGGAAGCAGCGCCGGGCACACTCCGGCCGGGCAGGTCTTGTCGGTCACGTGAGCCAGATACTCGTCGCGGAAGTGGCGCAGGGTTGACAGAACCGGATTGGGAGCGGTTTGGCCGAGGCCGCACAGGGAGGTCTTCTGGACGACTCCCCCCAGCCTCTCCAGTTGATCAAGGTCGTCGAGGCTTCCGTGCCCGTCGCAGATTCGTTCGAGGACTTCCTGCAATCGCACCGTGCCAAACCGACAAGGGGCGCACAGACCACAGCTCTCCTCTGCGCAGAACGAGATGAAGTAGCGGGCGATGTCGACGATGCAGGTCGTCTCGTCCATCACGATCATCCCGCCCGAGCCCATGATCGCCCCGACCTCTCGCAACGAGTCGTAGTCGATCGGCAGATCCAGGTACGACGCGGGTACGCAACCGCCGGAAGGCCCTCCCATCTGCACCGCTTTGAACTCGCGGTTCTTGGGCAGACCGCCTCCCACCTCGAAAACGATGTCGCGGATGGTGGCCCCCATCGGCACCTCAACCAGGCCGGTGTTGTTCACCTGACCGGCCAGGGCAAAGATCTTGGTGCCCTTCGAACCCGCCGTGCCGCTCTCGGCGAATCTGGCACCTCCATCGCTGATGATCACCGGCACGTTGGCGAACGTCTCGACGTTGTTGATGATCGTCGGCCGGCCGAGATAGCCGCGTAGGGCCGGATAGGGAGGTTTGGGGCGGGCCATGCCCCGCTCCCCCTCGAGCGACGCAATCATTGCGGTCTCCTCGCCGCACACAAACGCCCCGGCTCCCTCGCGCACCTCGATATCCAGGGAGAAGTCACTCCCGAAGATGTTCGCGCCGAGCAAACCGCTCTCGTGGGCTTGCTCGATGGCGATGCGGATGTGCTGCACGGCGATGGGATACTCCGCCCGGACGTAGATGAAACCCTTCGCAGCCTGGAGGGCATAGGCGGCGATGATCATGCCTTCGAGAACACTGTGCGGGTCGCCCTCGAGAAGCGCGCGATCCATGAACGCTCCCGGATCGCCTTCGTCGGCATTGCAGATCAGATACCTGGTGTCACCCGGGCTTTCCTTGCAGATCTTCCACTTCAAACCGGCCGGAAAACCCCCACCACCCCGTCCCCGCAAACCACTGGCGACGACCTCCTCAACGACCTGGTCCGGCTCCATGGTGGTCAACACGTTGGCAGCTGCCTCATAGACACCTCGCCGGATCGCGTCTTCGATCTGCCCGGGATCGACCCGGCCGACATTGCGGAGGACAGCCTTCGTCTGGTGGGCGTAGAAGGGGATGTCCTTCACATGGGCCATCTCCGGGTCACGCCCGAAGCAGAACCGGCGGATGATCTCGCCGTTCTTGATCGTTTTCTCGATGACGTCGGGGACATACTTGATCCGATTCCGGCCGTAGATGACGTCGTCCGGTTCGATCACTACCACCGGCGCCATGGCACACAACCCGTGACAACCGGTCGCCACGACCTGCACTTCGTCCTGCAGGTCGGCCGCTGCCACTCCGTCGCGGAAGGCGGCTTCGACCTCCCGTGCACCGACCGCCAGACAACCGGTTGTGCACACCAGGACGCGCCGGATCCCCTCATGGCCGGCAGTCAACCGCTCACGCAACGACGCCAGATCGGCGGGTGAGGCGATCCTGGTTCTGTCATGGCTCATCGCGGCTCCCTATTCATAGGTCTCCAGGATTTCCCGGATCTTGTCTGGGTTGACCGTGCCGTAGTAATCGTGGCCGACCATCACCACCGGGGCCAGGAAACAAGTACCGAGGCAGGCAACGCTCTCCAGGGTGAAGCGTCGATCCTCGGTGGTCTCGCCCGGACCGATACTCAGGTGTTCGTCGACCGCGTCCTGGATGACCTGGCGACCCCGCACATGACAGGCCGTTCCCTTGCAGACTCGCACCGTGTGGCGGCCGTGTTCCTCGAGATGGAACTGGGCGTAGAAGGTAGCCACGCCGTAGAGGTGGCTGGCCGGGATGCGGGTCTGCTCGCTCACCTCGATCAGCACGTCTTCGGGCAAGTATCCGTACTCGTCCTGGATCGCCTGGAGAAGTGGGATTACGTGGCCGTGGTTGACCGGGGCCATGCCGTCCACAATGTCGAGAGCCGGGCCGAGATCAACGCTGCTCACGACCAAGACCTGCTGGGACACTCAACCATCGCTGTTCCCTCCTGCTGGGTGCCGGTCACGTCAGCCTACGCCGGACTTCTCGCCTTCGCAGGGAGGTCGAAAGCCCCTATTTCGACGACAGAAGCAACGAACCGGAGGGAGAAACCCGGATCAGCCGGCCTCTAGAGGGCGAGCGCCGCCTCGAGCCAGCGGAAATCGGTGTTGCCGCCGCTGATGATCACGCCGATCCGCTTCCCGCCGACCGCATCGCCCATCGTGCGAAGCGCCGCCAACCCGGCGGCTCCCGACGGCTCAACGACGAGTTTCATCCGCTGCAGGTGGAAGAGCGCAGCGTCCAGGAGAGCGTCTTCCGTCACGGTCACGACCTCCGCTCCGGCCGCGGTGAGGATGTCGAAGGGGATCTGCCCGATGCCGGTCAGCAAGCCGTCCGCCCAGGTGGTCGGGTCCGGGACCCGCGGCTGGCGCACGCCGGTCTGCAGCGATCGGTAGGCGTCGTCGACCGCCTCGGGTTCTGCCCCGATGACCTCGATTCCGGGCCGCATCGCTGTGGCCGTCGAGCGCGGTCCCGGAAAGCAGACCACCGCCCCCAATCGGAGCGATGACGAGGTCGAGGTCGGGCGACGTCCTCGAACAACTCGCAGCGCGGCGGTGCCCTGCCCGGCGACCACCCGCGGATTCGTCGAAAGGATGGACCAGGGTGGAGCCGCGAGCCTCTCGCTCCCGATCGCAGGCCGCTTCCCGCTCGGTCTGTTTGCAGAAGACGACCTCCGCGCCGTAGCCGCGCACCGCCGTCACCTTGACCGCCGGAGCGTCGTCGGGCATCACCACGGTGCAGGGAATCCCGCGGATCCCGGCGGCATAGGCCAGCGCGGCGGCATGGTTGCCGGAGGAATGGGTGATCACCCCGCCGGCGGCCTGCCTCGTCGTCGAGGCTGCAGCACCGTATTGACGGCTCCCCGGGCCTTGAAGGCCCCGACCTTCTGGAGGTTCTCGCACTTGAAGAAGACCTGCGCCCCCAGTTCCCGGTCGAACGTCGCGGAGGTCATGACCGGCGTGCGGTGCACGAAGGGTGCAATCCGCTGCGGCGGCGGCAAGGACATCGTCGAAGCTTGGGTGTCATGGGCGACGCGAGTGTACCTATCCCCCGTTCTGGCGCTCATCTTGCCGAAATATCGAGCAAGTGAGGCGCCGAAAACCTGAAGAAAGGTAGGCTTCTGGGACCGCGTTGCGAGGACTCTGCATGATCATTGACGGCTACGTACACCAGCTTCCGGACCAGGATCCCGAAGAGACCCAGGAGTGGCTCGATTCGCTCGACGGGGTGATTTCCTCTCAGGGCAAGATGCGGGCCCAGTTGCTCATGGCCAAGCTCATCACGCGTGCCCGGGAACAGAACGTGGGCGTTCCCGCTTCGGTCTCAACCCCGTACATCAACACGATCCCGCCGGAGCAAGAAGCCTGGTTCCCCGGGGACATGTACCTCGAGAAGAGGATCCGCCGCTTCATCCGCTGGAACGCGGCCGTCATGGTGATCAAGGCCAACAAAGCCGCCGACGGGATCGGCGGTCACCTCTCCACGTTCGCATCGTCGGCGGCCCTCTACGAAGTGGGCTTCAACCACTTCTTCCGGGGCAAGGACGACGGACTGCCCGGCGATCACGTCTACATCCAGGGCCACGCCGCCCCCGGCATCTACGCCCGCGCCTATCTCGAGCACCGCATCGACGACGGAGACCTCGACCGTTTCCGGCGCGAAATCGGCGGGGGTCTCTCCAGCTACCCGCACCCGCGTCTGATGCCCGACTTCTGGGAATACCCGACCGTTTCGATGGGCATCGGCCCCATCAATTCGATCTACCAGGCCCGCTTCAACAAGTACCTCCTCAACCGTCGCATCGACGATGCGGCGGAGTCCCGCGTGTGGGCGTTCGTGGGTGACGGCGAGACCGACGAACCGGAAACCC
>CAVQSB010000016.1:0-51172 GCA_963715305.1 uncultured Actinomycetota bacterium | reverse complement strand
GATCGGCATTCTGGTGAACCTGCACCACCCGCTCCGGTTCTGCTCGCAACACGTGCAGCGCAGCCAGCGCGGCAGCGGCGTTGGCCGGCGGAATAGAGGCGCTGAATATGAGCGAACGAGCGTGGTGCTGGATGTAGTGCACGATCTGATCGTCGCCGGCAATGAAGCCGCCGAGCGACGCCAGCGATTTCGAGAAAGTCGACATGATGAGGTCGACCGAATCGGTGACCCCGAAGTGAGCTGCCGTCCCGCGACCTTCCCCCATCACACCAAGAGAATGGGCATCGTCGACCATCAACCGGGCGCCGAACCGTTTAGTCAACTCGACGATCTCCGGAAGGGGGGCCAGGTCTCCCTCCATGCTGTACAGGCCATCCACGACAACGAACTTGCCCCGGTCGTCGGGAACGTCGGCGAGCATGCGCTCGAGCTGTTCCATGTCGTTGTGCCGGTACCGCTTGATCTGGCCCCAACTCAATCGAGCCGCGGTCCGACAATGCTGGCGTGGTCATCCTTGTCGAGGATGACCGTATCGAAACGCCCGACCAGCGAAGAGACCACCCCAAGGTTGGTCTGCATTCCGGTTGAGAACACCAGAGCGGCTTCCTTGCCGACCCAGGCCGCCAGCTCTCGCTCCAGTTGCAGGTGGAGCTCGAGGGTCCCGTTGAGAAACCGCGATCCCGTGCAACTCGTGCCGAAATCGGTGATGGCTTGTCGCGCTGCCTCCCGCACCTTCGGGTGGGTGGTCAAACCCAGGTAGTTGTTCGAGCCGAACATCAGGATGCGGCGACCCTGATACAAGGCTTCCGTGCCTTCGTTGCCTTCCATAGCCAGGAAGTAGGGATACAGACCCGAGGCTTTGGTCTCGTGGGCGATGGTGAAAGCCTGGGCTTTGTCGAAGAGGTCGGTCATAACGCCCGGCGGCGCGATGGGATCCGTACTCGTCATGTCTTGCCAATCCTTCTTCTCGCTTTGCTCAGGTCTCGATCCAGGAAAGCCCGAACCAATCGCGGGGCATATCTTTGCAGCCTCCACGGCATTCCGGCGCCACTTGGGAGGATATGGAATTTCCCGCTCTTGATTCCGTCAACGAACTGGCGGGCTACATCGTCGGGTTGGGCAACTTTCACCTTGGCGGACAGCGCATGAGTTTCCGCAGGTTTGCCGATATTCTCGGCCTTGAATCCGGGCGTGTCCGTGTCGGGCGGATAGAGCACCGAAATGCTGACGCCTGCCGGCTTCAGCTCATGGCGGAGGACCTCGGCGAGGCCGACGATGGCAAACTTGGACGGAGCGTAAGCGGCGTAGCCGATCACCCCGAAGTAGCCCATCATGGAGGAAACGAAGGCAATGTGACCTCCCCCGGCTTCGATCAGGTGAGGGAGCAGGACCAACGTGGGGATCAACTGCCCGAAGTAGTTGACATCCATATGCCGGCGAAACTGGTCGAGTTCCAGGTTGGTGACGTAGTCGGGGCCGGCAAATCCAACTGCGTTGATCAGATAGTCGGGCACACCGCGCGAAGCGACGAACGCTTCCAGTTTGGGACCGACATCGTCTCGGTTCGCCGCATCTGCCTGGATCGCGTCGACAAATTGCAGGCTTTCGTTGACCAGCGGCCCGAGTTGCTCAACTGCCTGATCCAGCGACCCGGTGCCACGGGCGACAATGGCAACCGAGCCACCGCGACGAACGACTTCTGCGGCGGACGAGAACCCGATTCCTTTGGAACCACCGCAGACGATGGCCACTTTTCCGGTCAATTGCGTTGTTCTTGCCATGTCGCCTCCGCCCTCGAACGGGCACTGGCGCCGTAGCGTACGCGTCTCCATCCCCAAGCGCTAACAGGTCCACCCAACCGATTCTGCGCGGATAAGGTGGAGAGGAAAGGAAAAAAGATGAACAACGAACCCGCGGCGGTTATGGCGCTCCGACGAGAGGGGTGTACGTTGGCCCAGCTGGCAACCGCAGCCGGTGCGACGGTGACGGAACTAACCGCAGAACTGGTCGGGCGTCGGGCTCTTCGCAACGCCACTCTTGAAGCATTGCGAGGTCTGCTGTCTCCACACGTTGCCGAGGACATCGGCTCCCTGGCGGGGGCTTCCCGGGCCGCATACCTGGCGGAGGTGCAGGCGGGACGAATGTGAAAGCTGCGGACTAGGTCTCGACCGGGACTTCATCGAGCAGGAGGAAGTCCCGGGCCTGAAGTCCGAGCAGTGAGACTCGCACCAGAATCGGCATGTGCTTGCTCCCCGATGCCCAACCGACGACGCGTGGATGGTCCAACTCGACAGATCGCCCGCGCCGGATGATGGTGCAGGAGTCGGCATCCTGGACGTTCTTGAGCCAGTCAACCTCGTGTCCGTAGGTCAACGCTATGACCAGCCCCTCATCGGTAGGAAAGGCGAAAACCGGCGTCCGGTATTCGCGACCCGACACACGACCGCGATGCACCACTATCGCCAGCGGAGGAATCCTCCGAAAGCGCCGCATCACTGGATTGGTAATGCGCTTGTTGATCCGACCAAGTGTCCTGGGCAGTGGCATATGATCGAGAATAGTCCCGGACTATGAGCTGGGTAGGTTCGAGTTGGAGTCTGTTGCCGGCGGGGCCCCCGAAACCCGGGCTTCACCGAACAAACGGACAAAGGCATCCAATGCATGCGGATTGGCCATCGCGTCTCGACGCGCGGCGCGTTCGACGGGAATGCCGGCCAGGATCTGCTTCACCGGAACCTCCATCTTCTTGCCGTTGAGCGTCAGCGGAACCTCGTCGATCTCGTGGATCTCGTCCGGAACATGGCGGGGGGACAGTCCTTCGCGTAACGCATGCTGAATCCGTCGCCGGAGTTGATCGTCCAGGTCTTGACCGCCGGCCGGTACGACGAAAAGCAAGAGGCGACCCTCACGACCCAATCCGCCGGTGTCGACAACGAGACTGTCGGAGATTTCAGCGAACCCATCGATGATCGCGTAGAACTCGCTCGTTCCCATGCGGATACCGCCCCGGTTGAGGGTGGAGTCCGACCTGCCGGAGACCACCGACGACCCGTCCGGGTGAATCGTGATCCAATCGCCGTGGCGCCACACACCCGGGTACATCTCGAAGTAGCTGGACCGATAACGGTCCCCGGCGGGGTCGTTCCAGAAGTAGATCGGCATCGACGGCATGGGAGCCGTCACCACGAGTTCTCCTACCTGTCCAATGACCGGGTTTCCCCCGACATCGAAGGCCTCTACCTTGGCGCCGAGCTGACGGCATTGGATCCGACCGGACCGAACCGGAAGCAGCGGGCTCGCACCCAGGAAGGCCGTGCAAAGGTCCGAGCCTCCGCTGATCGAGGCCAGCAAGACATCCGGGCTCACCTCGTCGTACACCCAGGCAAACCCCTCCGTCGTGAGCGGAGCCCCCGTAGAACCTACGCTCTGCAGAGCGCTGAGGTCGTAGTCCTGTCCGGGGTGCAGGCCGGAGCGACTGCAAGCCTGCAGATAGGGTGGGCTCACCCCGAAGTGCGTAATGCGCTGGGACTCGGCCAGCTTCCACAAGGTGTTCAGGTCCGGGTATCCGGGACTGCCGTCGTACATCACGATGGTTGCCCCGACGAGCAGACTGGATACGAGGAGATTCCACATCATCCACGCCGTCGACGTGTACCAGAAGAACCGATCGTTCTCCGCCAGATCGATGTGCAGGGCCAGTTCCTTCAGGTGCTCGAGAAGGATGCCTCCCTGGCTCTGCACGATCGCCTTCGGGAGTCCGGTCGTGCCGGATGAATACAGGATCCAGAGCGGGTGATCGAATGGCACAGGCTCGAACGTCAACACGTCCGCATCCCGGGTCAGGTCGGCCCACGACGTGACCCCGGGCGGCAGATCAACGGGAAGGTCGAGGTGCGGAACGAGAACCGTTGCTTCCAGAGTGGACAGCTGGGAGGCGACATGCGCAAGAACTGAGCGGCGGTCGAACGTACGGCCGCCAAATCGGTAGCCGTCCCCGGCAATCAGCACTTTCGGTTCGATCTGGGAGAACCTGTGCACCACACTGCCGGCTCCGAACTCCGGAGAACAACTAGACCATATGGCTCCGAGACTGGCCGTTGCCAGAAAGGCGATCAGCGTTTCGGGAGTATTGGGAAGCAGACACACGACGCGGTCGCCCTTCCCGACACCCAGCCGTCGCAGTCCGGTTGCCGCAGCTGCGACCCATTCGTGGAGTTCGGCAAAAGAGATCCGAACGCTGCCTCCGGCCTCGTCTGCAGCGATGATGGCCGGGGCTTGGTCCCTACGGCGCAGGGCATGCTCTGCGTAGTTGAGCGTGGCGCCCGGAAACCACTGCGCTCCCGGCATCGCCCTAGTACCCAGGATCGCCTCATACGGAGCATGAGCACTGATGGCGAAGTACTCCCATAGTGACCCCCAGAACCCGTCGAGGTCGGAGACGGACCACTCCCACAATGCGGCGTAACTATCGAAGGTGCGCCCGTGCTCGGCTTGCAGCCAGGCGAGATAGCGAGTGATCCCGGCGCGCGCCAGGGATGCTTCGGTCGGTTCCCAAAGAAGGCTTCCGTCGATCTCCTGTGCTGCACCCATAGCCCTCGCCTCCGTTGGCAGAAGCTTAGGAAACCACAGGCACCGGCGGGGTTCGCCCGCTGGCAACCACGAGGGCGACCGCCCCGGCGAGCACGAGCGCGGTCAGAGACATTGGAAGCTCATAGCCCCCCGTACTGTCGTGCAGTACTCCAGCGGCTGCCGGTCCCACCGCACCGGCAAGGGAGGCGAACGCCCATTGGGCACCCATCGTTCGACCGTACCCCGGTCCCGAAAACCACCGGCTCATCACCATCGCTCGCAGCGGCAGGACCGCGCCAAAGGACACACCGAAGATGATGAAGTGACCGGAGAGCTGCCAGTCGGCTGAGCCGTCGATCATGAGGATCGAGGCCACGGCCATGAGCCCCATCACCGCAGCTTGCACGGTGGTCGGGCGGAATCGCTGGGCCAGGAAGGGAGCCACGGACCGTCCGGGCAAGCTCAGCGCAGATGCCACTGCCGCCCAAACTGCTACACCTGCCACGGCGAACCCCGCTTCTTCGAATCGTGCCACCCGATGCGAGAGCACTGCCTGCGCCCCGACCGAACTCAACACCATCGCCGCCGTGAAGAGCACGAAACGCCGATCGCGCAGGACGGAACGAAGTGAAAACCCGATTGGGGTGGAGGCGACGACTTCCTTCGGCGGTTCCCGTCGCAAGAAGAATATGGCTGTTCCCCCTCCGGTCACCAGGAGGAGCGCACCAAGAGATCGAACGGCCACCCGCCATCCCAACAGGCTGATCAGGCGCTCGATCCCGGGCAGGAAGATGATGCCGGCCAGGCCCCCGATGAGTGTGAGCATCGCCAGGGCCTTCGCCCGTTGCTCCCTGGTACACCAGCGATCGATGGCCACGAAGGCCGGCTCGTAGAACGTCATCGCTCCGGCCGGACCGATCAAGGCCCACCAGGCGATGAGCACCTGCCAGGGTTCGGTTGCAAAAGAGAACAGCGTCAATCCCCCTGCACCGAGCAGCGCTCCCAGGCCAAAGATGGACCGAACTCCCTTGGCGTCGGCTCGCCGCCCGATGGGATAGGCGAGCGCTCCGCCCGCTACCAAACCGCCGCCGTACGCCACCGACAGGAGCCCGGTCGTGAACTCTCCCCCGGCGGCACCATCGGTGAGAAACACGGAAAACCCGTACAGCATGATCCCGAAAGCCACCATCACCGTCACGGAAAGCGAAAGGATCGGTTTCCACGGAAAGGGCGGCAAGCTCACGAACCGAGGCTAGACCGAGCCAAGGGGCGGCTCATCGAAGCCGGGCCGGACCCAGATCTGCGGCCGTCACCCGGGCGGCGTTCAGCTCCTCCGGCAATTGCCCGTGGACGATCAACCCTTCTGCAGCCCGCGAGACCGCCGGGGAGGTCATGATCCCGAAACCCCCCTGACCGGCCAGCCAGAAGAAGCCGTGAAGATCCGGATCCATCCCGACCACAGGACGGCGGTCGGCCACGAAAGACCGGAGTCCCGCCCAGGTCGATGAGACGCGCCGAATGCTCAGGTTCGTAGCCGCCTCAATTCGCTCAATCGCCAGCGCAACGTCGATCTCTTCGGGCCGGACGTCGTGTGGTTCCATCGGAGTCTCTTCTGCCAGGCTCCCCATGAGCTGCTTCGCTTCCGGCTTGAAATAGAAGTCCTCATCGATGTCGCAGACAACCGGCCAGGACCCCGGATCGATCCCGGACGGCGCAGCGAAGGTGAAGGCAGTCCTTCGCATCGGAGTCAACCCGATCGGTTGTGCTCCGGCCAAGGCAGCAACGTGATCGGCCCAGGCTCCCGCCGCGTTCACGACCACACCCGTCGCGATCCGACCGTCTTCAGTGGCCACCACCCAGTCGTGGCCCGACCGCTCGAGATCGATCACTCGCTTGCCCAAACGCACCACTCCCCCGGCGGCCCGCACGCCGTGCAGATATCCCTGCAGGAGAGCGTCAACATCCAGGCTCCCCGCCCCGGCTTCGTAGAGGCCCGCCCGGACATAGCCCTCCCGCAACACCGGGCACAGCGCTCGTGCCTCATCGGGTCCTACCCGCCGCACTAGCGGACAGTCCCGGCCGGAGCCGACGGCCTCGTGAAATGAAGCGAGCTGGTCCTTCCGGGCGACCAAAAGGAACGGGAGGGTCGCCAGGAGAGGCACCTCGCAAAACCCTGACGGTGGTTGCTCAAAGAACGAGCGGCTCGCCATCGCCAGTTTGCGAACCACGCCGGTCTCGAAACTCTCGGTGAACAGCGCGGCCGAGCGTCCCGTCGTGTGATACCCGGCTGAGGCTTCGCTTTCGAGGACGACCACCCTGCCGTGTCGGGCCAGACGATAGGCAGCCGAAGCTCCGGCAATACCGGCCCCGATCACCACAAAATCGGCACGTTCCATGTCTTCATGCTGCCAGGTCGATGGGGCTGGTTCCACCTCGATCACGAATCGCGAGACCGAACACCCGGATAGGCCATTCGGCCCCTAGACGACCAGACTCCGCAGCAGTACAAACGGGCCAGAGAAAGGGAGGGTCACGTGAAGACCATCGACTTCAAGAAGGAATACCGTCAGCTGTACTCGGCTCCCAAGGCCACCCCGGTGATCGTCGACGTGCCTCCCCTGCAGTATCTGATGGCCGACGGTTCGGGCAACCCGAACACCAGCCCACGCTTCCCCGAGATCATGGCCGGTTTCTACCCGGTTGCATACACCTTGCGATTTGCGATCAAGGCCGACGAGCAGGTCGCCTATTCGGTGATGCCCCTGCAGGGTCTGTGGTGGCTCCCCGATGGAGACTTCAATTTCAGTGTGAAAGACCGGTGGTTCTGGACCCTCATGATCATGCAGCCGGACTACGTCACAGAGGAGCGATTCGAAGCCGCCCGGGAAACGGCCAAGCAGAAGGAACCTCTGCCCATCTTCGATGAGCTGCGACTGGAGATCTTCGAGGAGGGCCCGGTTGCACAGATCATGCACATCGGCCCCTACGCCGACGAGGCCCCCACCATCGAGAAGCTCCATGCGTTCATCCACGCACAGGGGTACTCGCTGCGGGGCAAGCACCACGAGATCTATATCGGCGACCCGAACCGATCGGCTCCGGAGAAGCTCAAAACCATCATCCGCCAGCCGATCGAGTAACCGGCACCTACGCGGATCGATCGTGGCTTTGCTGGAGTTCCCTGATCGACCGGTTGTTCACGATCGGGACTGTGATGACCGTCATGACTACCCACGCCACTGCCGCCAGGTAGAACGGTGCCCGCAAACCGAGGCCGGCAGCCAGCAGACCTCCCAGCAGCGCACCCAACGGTTGAGTTCCCCACGCAATCAAACGGGCCACGCTGGCAACCCGACCCCGCAGTTCATCCGGAACCAACTGTTGGCGGAGTGTTACTGCGACAACGTTCCAATGGATGACCACGAACCCATAGAGCAAGAGAAGGCCCCCAACTACATACACATTGGAGAGGGCCCCCATGGCTGCCGACAGTGCAGCTCCCAATACCACGACCCCGTGCACGGTCACTCCGGGACCCAATTGCGCAACGGTGAATCGACTCGCCACAGCCCCGATCAGTCCGCCCACCCCCAACACGGCGAGCAGGACTCCAAAGCCAAACTCGTTCACTCCCAGAATGTCCTGGGCATAGAGCACGAAGATGGCAATGATTCCAGTCGAGAAGAGATTGATGCCGCCGGCCATCAGGGACAGAGTGCGCAGGATGCGATTTCGCCAGAGCCAACGCAGCCCCTCGCCGATATCTTGTTTGATCGATGCTGTGGCGGCCGTTCGTTCCGACGTGAACTGTCCGACGATCAGCGCGACGATCAAGGCGGCGACCAAGAAACTCACCGAGTTCACCAAGAACGGTGTGGCAGCCGCCAACGCAAACAATGCCGCTCCGGCGGGTGGCCCGGCGAAGGTGCCGGCTAACCACTCCGTAGCCTGCAACCGGCTGTTGGCGGAGGTTAGGTCCTCCGACTCAACCAGTCGGGGAATGATCGCTTCGGCGCTGGTGTCGAACATCGTCTCGGCACTCCCCAGCAGAAAGGCAACTCCGTATATGACCGCCAGACCGGCCTGGTCGACTGCAATCAGCAACGCTAGGACTCCGACCACCGCTGCCCGGAAGACGTCGGTCCAGATCATCACCCGGCGCCGATCGAGGCGATCGACCAATGCTCCGGAGATCAGGGCGAACAGGAACCAGGGCAAACGGCCAATTACGCTCGCTCCGGACACGAGAACCGGATCCCGGGTGATCGAAGCCACCAGCAGCGGAAAGGCCGCGCCCATAACCCCGTCACCTGTGTTGGAAATGGCCGAAGCCACCCACAACCGCTTGAATGGCTTTCCCAAAGTCGCCAAAAGACCTCCCGCACGATCACGCTAGCCGGGGCGCTCCGACACCAAGCCTCATGTTCTCGTAGCATGCCGGATCACGTTGCCAAGGGAGCCACCGGTGTCGGACGATAAGAGACCAGCCATCGCCAACCTCTCCAGCGAGGACCGCACCTTCTCACCACCTGCTGCGTTTGCGGCTGCAGCGAACGCGCAAGCATCGGTGTACGACGAAGCCACAGCCGACTGGCTCGGGTTCTGGGAAAAGCAGGCGAAGGAGCGGATCACCTGGTTCAACGAACCGACCGTGATCCTCGACGACTCCCAGGCTCCATTCTTCAAGTGGTTCGGCGACGGCACCCTCAACGTCTCCTACAACTGTCTCGACCGCCACCTCGACGCGATCGGCGACAAGGTGGCTTACCACTGGATCGGGGAACCGGGCGACACGAGAACTTCCACCTACAGGGAGCTCTACGAAGAGGTCACCAGGTTCGCCAACGCCCTCAACGACCTCGGCGTCGAGCGCGGCGACCGGGTTGCTATCTATCTCGGCATGGTTCCCGAGCTTCCCATCGCCATGCTGGCCTGCGCCCGGATCGGTGCGCCGCACTCGGTGGTGTTCGGTGGTTTCTCAGCCGACGCGCTGGCGAGCCGCATCAACGACGCGGAAGCCAAGGTGGTCATCACCCAGGATGGCGCCTGGCGACGGGGAGAGATCGTCCCGCTCAAGGCGAACGCCGACGTTGCTCTGGTGCGTTGCCCGACCATCGAGCATGCGGTGGTGGTTCGCCGGGCCGGCAACGAGATATCGATGACCGAAGGGCGCGACCTCTGGTATGAGGAGATCGTCAAAGGCCAATCCACCGAATTCGAACCGGCCGTGATGCACGCCGAGGACATGCTGTACATCCTCTACACCTCGGGTACCACCGGAAAACCCAAAGGCATCGTCCACACCCAGGGCGGGTACCTGACCGGGGTGACCACCACCCACGACTACGTCTTCGACCTCAAACCCGACGACGTGTACTGGTGTGCCGCCGATATCGGTTGGGTGACCGGGCACAGTTATATCGTCTACGGACCGCTCGCCAACGGGGCCACCGGCGTCATGTATGAGGGTGCCCCCAACTTCCCGGACAACGACCGTTTGTGGCAGATCATCGAGGAGTACCGGGTCACGATCTTCTACACCGCTCCCACCGCCATCCGGGCGTTCATGAAATGGGGCGATCATTACCCGGCCGGCCACGATCTTTCGTCGCTGCGCCTGTTGGGAACGGTCGGTGAGCCGATCAACCCCGAAGCCTGGATGTGGTACCAGGAACACATCGGGCTCAACAGCTGCCCGATCGTTGACACCTGGTGGCAGACCGAAACCGGAGCGATCATGATTGCTCCTCTGCCCGGGGTCGTCGCCACCAAACCGGGATCGGCGACCCTGCCTTTCCCGGGCATCGAAGCCGACGTCATCGACGACGAGGGCAACTCGGTCCCGCTCGGTGGAGGTGGGTTCCTCGTGCTGAAACGTCCGTGGCCGTCGATGTTGCGGACGATCTACGGGGACCCGGATCGCTACGTGCAGACCTACTGGTCGAGAATGCCGGGGGCCTACTTCGCAGGCGACGGATGCAAGCGGGACGAAGACGGCTACTACTGGCTCCTCGGACGGGTCGACGACGTGATGCTGATCGCCGGACACAACATCTCAACCACGGAGGTCGAATCCGCCCTGGTGTCTCACCGGGCCGTCGCCGAAGCGGCGGTAGTGGGGCGCAAGGACGAGCTGACCGGACAGGCCATCGCCGCTTTCGTCACGTTGCGAGCCGGCGAGGTGGGTGACGACAAGTTGCTCCACGAGTTCCGCGACCACGTGGCGAACACGATCGGGCCGATCGCCAAACCACAGAGCATCGTCTTCACCGAGGATCTGCCCAAGACCCGCTCCGGCAAGATCATGCGCCGACTTCTCCGGGACATCTCCGAGGAGCGACACCTCGGTGACGTAACGACCCTGGCCAACGAAGCGGTAGTAAAAGACATTGCCGAGAAATCCAAAGGATTGTCGGGCTGATCGAAGGCGCACTGCTGCCCGGGTTTCTTCGCCGGGGTAACGTGTGGGCCGTGTGGAAGGAGGGCAGCATATGAATAAGCGATTCTTGGTGACGCTCGTCTTTCTGGCCGTGGTTGCCTCAGCCTGTGGCTCCACAGACGCCACCACCATGACCGCACCACCGACGGCCGAAGAGTTGTTGGAGGCGTCGGCGACCACCATGGGATCGGTCGACACCGTCCAGTTCGGCATCGAACGGGGCGGAGAGCCGGTCTACATCGATACACAAGGTTTTCTCGAATTCGTCAGTGCCACCGGACGGTACGCGGCGCCTGGAGCTGCCGAAGCGCTGGTGACGGTCAGCGCCCTAGGTCTCTCGACGGAGGTCGGGGCGGTCGTCATCGAGGGCGACACCTGGCTCACCAACCCGATCACCGGGCTTTGGGAGCCCACCCCTCCGGGGTATACCTTCGACCCGGCAACCCTTTTCGACCCGGAGGTCGGCTTCCGGGCCATGTTGGCGGAGGGCATTCCGAGCGTCGAGGACATCGGCGATGAATTGGTCGAAGAAGTGACGCTCCGTCACGTCCGGTTCACCGCCTCGGGGCGCGCGTCGAAGTGATCACCGCCGGAATGGTGCGGGGCCAAGACGTGACGATCGACGCCTGGATCGAACCTGTCTCGGCGGAACTCCGGCGAGCAACGTTCGCAACCACCATCGGCGCGCTCCCGACCGAGTGGGACCTGACCTTCTTCGACTACGGCGGCGACATCAGCATCACTCCGCCGGATCTCGAAGGATGAGCCGGAAGGCCTCGCCCAACCTCGTTCTAGCGGTGGTCGGGTTCGGGGTCTTCATCGCTGCCGACGACCTGACCGTCGTGGCCACCATGCTCCGCCCCATCATCGGGGACCTGGGCATCGTCCTCCCGGACGGCCTCAACCAAATGGCGTGGATCGTCAATGCCTATCTCATCGCCTACGTCGCCGTGATGCCGTTTATGGGAAGGCTCAGCGACGTGTGGGGCAGACGCCGCACGTACATCGCAGCATTGGTTCTCTTCCTGGCCGGGTCGATCGTTGTGCCGCTGGCACCCAACTACGGGGTCTTCCTGGTGGGGCGCGTCCTCACCGCGATGGGAGGCGGTGCGCTTGTACCGATTGGATTAGCCATTGTGGCCGACGTTTTCTCCGAAAACCGTCGCGCCCGGGCTCTTGGCACTCTGGGGGCGATCGACACGCTCGGGTGGGTGTGGGGTCCCCTCTACGGCGCCATGCTGGTGCGGTTCCTCTCTTGGCGATGGCAGTTCTACCTCAACATCCCTCTGGCCATCGTCGGCATCGTCGCCGCCTGGTACGTCCTCGAGCAGGTCGGGAAGCCAACCCGCACCCGGATCGACTGGGTCGGGGCTGGAACCCTCTCCGTCGGCCTGATCGCCTTGAACGTCGCTCTTCTGGAGTCTGCTCAGATCCAGAGCGTTACGGGCCTGGAGGAGCTGACCGGCTCCGCCCGGGGTCCGATGTGGTGGCTGGTCGGGGTAGCCGCCGTCGCCCTCGCTGCCTTCGTTGCCCACCAGGCCAGGACCGACGACCCCCTGGTACCTCTGCGGCTCTTCCGGGGCCGCAACCTCACCACGGCCATCATCGTCAACTTCCTGGTTGGAGCCACCCTGGTGATCGTGATGGTCGACGTGCCGTTGTTCGTCAATGTTGTCGAATCGGGTGTCGAGCGGGCGGCGGTGATCGCCGGTTGGGTCCTCAGTGCGCTGACCGCAGCCATGGCCGTAGCTTCGTATGCGGGTGGGAGGATGACCGAACGATGGTCGTACCGCCCACCGATTCTCTTCGGGTTGGTGGCGGTGTTGGCCGGTTTCCTACTCCTTGGCACCGGCTGGAAGCCGGAGACTGCCTACCTGCAGATGGCCTGGCAACTGGCCGTCCTGGGCGTTGGATTCGGACTGGTCTTCGCCCCGGTCACTGCGGCGGTAGTGGATTCGGCGCAACCTGACGAGCGGGGCGTTGCGGCCAGCCTGGTGATGGTGCTGCGCCTCATGGGGTTGAGCATCGGCTTGTCCGGGCTCACTGCCTGGGGCATCTACCGATACGGGGTCCTCCGCAAAACCATTGTTCTGCCGCCGTTGGGAGATCCGACATACCAGGACGCACTGCGCCGGGCTCAAGAAGAACTGACCACGTCGGCCCTCGCCGAGACCTTCCTGGCTGCGGCGGTGGTCATCGCGGTCGGCATCGTGGTGGCCTTATTCATGAGGAATGTGACTCCCGCAACGGAGCGTGCTCAATCGGATTCATCCGGATAGAGGATCAGACGAGCGCTGCGGCCGTAGGTGAGGTAGGAACGAGCCCACTCGAAGAGGACGACCGCTCGATTCCGAAAGCCGATCAGGAAGAGGATATGGACGAATAGCCAGGCCAGCCAGGCCGGCAACCCCCACAACCGGATTCCCTTGATCACCGCAATCGCGGAACTACGGCCCAGAGTGGCCATCGTCCCCCGGTCGACGTACCGGAACTGCCGGGTCGGCTCACCCCGGACCGTCCTGGTGACCGAGTCGGCCGCATGCTTGCCCATCTGGATGGCGGCGGGTGCAATCCCGGGCAATTGCCTTCCGTCCTGGACAACGTGAGCCAGGTCGCCCACTACGAATACTTCCCGATGACCGGGCACAGTCAGGTCGGGTTCGACGAGCACCCGACCGCCCCGGTCAAGGTCCGTACGCAGGGAGGCTCCCAATCCGGAGGCAGCCACGCCCGCGGCCCAGAGAACCGTTCGGCAAGGGATGCGTTCGTCGCCCAGGTCGACGCCTTCGGCGTTGATATCGGTGACCGGTACCCCGGTGCGGATCTCCACCCCCAATCGTTCCAGTTGCCGATGTGCCCTGGCCGACAAACGCGGCGGATATCCGGACAGGATCCGCTCCCCCGCTTCGATCAGGATCACCCGGGCATCGCCTGGATTGAATGTTCGGAACTCATTCGTAAGGGTGTGCCGTGACAACTCGGCGAGGGCTCCGGCCAGTTCAGCGCCGGTCGGCCCACCGCCGATGACGGCAAAAGTGAGCAAACTGCCTTGCTTGTCGACATCCCCGACGACCTCGGCCCGCTCGAAAGCAGACAACACGCGGCGACGGATCTCCAGGGCATCCTCAATGCTCTTCAACCCGGGTGCGTGGGTCTCCCAGGATTCGTGACCGAAGTAGGAATCCGTCGCTCCCGTCGCGACGATCAGATAGTCGTAGGCCACCCGTTGGCCGTCGGCCAGCACGACTCGCCGTTCGTCGAGATCAACTGAAACCACCTCGGCAAGCTGCACGCTCGTGTTCTGTTGTTTGCGAAGGATCCTGCGGATCGGCTCCCCGATGTCGATAGCGCTCAGCCCGGCGGTCGCCACTTGATAGAGGAGAGGTTGGAAGACGTGGTGGTTTCGGCGATCTATCAGGGTGACGGATACTGGTGCCGAACGGAAGGCCTTGGCCGCATACAGCCCGCCAAAGCCTCCGCCGATGATGACGACCCTCGGGATCTGTCCATGCATGTCCCGCGAATCTACCGACAGCAGGTTCTTACCGGTCCCTCTCGTCCCGGTCGGCCTTCCCCTGTCTCAAGAAGCGCTGGACTCACACCCTCTTCGGGACGCTCCCCATCCAGCTGAACACATACCGCATGCAGGTGTGGCCGAAATCGGCGGTGGGATCAAACATGAGCGGACAGCCTCCGTCGATCACGGTAATCCCCTTGCTGCGACCGAATTCGGCCGCAGTGAGAGAAACGCTGCCCTGTCCGAACGAACGGTGCATCCACACGTTCTTGATCCCGAGGGCATCACACTCGTGCATGGTCGCTTCAGCCGTCTCGGGACGGGTACCGATCACCACCGCCTCGACGCCTCCCGGAATGGAAGCGAGATCGGGGTAGCAGGGATCTCCCTCGACCACATCGGCGTTGGGGTTCACCGCAAATACTTCGTAACCCCGGTCTTTGAGTCGTTGATACACAATGTTGCCGCCGTGTCCCCTGGGGTTTCGTGACACCCCGGTGACGGCTATCCGCTTGTGGCTCAGGAATTCCGTCGTTGCTTCCTTGATCGTGATCACGTGCAATCCCTTCCGCTGGATCGTTTCAGTATCTCCCCGGCGGAAGCGCCCGGGACAGGGCCGAAGGTCAACTCCCCGCATGTCTTTCGAGGTGAGCAGCCGCCGGGCAGTAACCTGCCGTTCCGCTGCAGAGAAGGACTATGACTGCCCCCTGGAGTGTCGACGGCAAGGTGAGCATCGTGACCGGATCCAACACCGGTCTCGGCCGCGTCACGGCGGTGGAGTTGGCCCGACGCGGGTCTCACGTCTTCCTGGCTTCCCGCTCGGCGGCAAGGACCGGGCCGGTCGTTGACGCTATTAGCCGGGAGTGCGGTCCAGATCGAGCCGAGTTCTTGCCGATCGATCTCGCCTCCCTTCGCTCGGTGAAAACGGCGGCCGACATGTTTCTGAAGCGGGATCTTCCCCTCCACGTCCTCGTGAACAACGCGGGCGAGGTTGGTCAGTCAGGATCAACCGAGGACGGATTCCAGATGACCTTTGGAGTCAACTATCTCGGCCCCTTCCTCTTCACGCGCCTGCTGCTGGAACGGATGCAGGCGTCGACACCCGCCCGCATCGTGCACGTCTCCAGCGATATGCATCTCGGGGCGAAAGCCATCGATTGGGCCAAAGTGCGCACCTCCAGCCATCTTCCGGGAATCTCCGAGTACCGGGTGTCCAAACTCGCCAACGTCCTCTTCAATGTGGCCCTCGCCCAACGGCTCGACGGCACCGGTCCCAAGTCGTACGCGGCCCACCCGGGCGGCGTCGCAACCGACATCTACCGACGGGTACCCCGGCCGATCAGAGGTCTGCTGACCAGGATGATGCTGACTCCGGAGGAGGGGGCCAGGACCCAGATCCGCCTGGCGGTCGATCCGGCCTTGACCGACCAGACCGGCCTCTACTACGCAAAAGAGCGTCAGAAACAGCCGAGCCCGCTGGCTGAGGATCAGCAACTCGTAGATGAGTTGTGGGCTCGCAGCGAGGCATGGGTGGCCGAATACCTGTGAGTGCTGCGACCTTCAGGGCGCAAGACCCAGCACGGCCACCTGGTTTCGATTCACCGCCGGCCGGTCCAGCACAACCAGACCGGATCGGGTCGCCAGGTCGAGCGTGGCCCCAAAACCATGATCTCCCCCGCCGTGCGCTCGCGGTTCCACGATCAAGAGCTTGCCCGTCGGGCTGAGCGCGGTGCGGATCTCATCAAAGAAGCCTGCGGGGTTGGCCAGCTCGTGGACGACGTAGAACGCTAGGACGAAGCCAACCTGCCCGTCCAGGTCCGCAATGCCGAGCCGATCCTCGGCAACCTGCCGGATGTCGAGGCGTTCCGGCAATCCGGCCCGCCCGGCCCGTCTCCTCAAGCCGGCCAGCATCTTCGGTTGCAGGTCCACCGCTACTACCCGCCCGGTTGCCCCTACCCGTCTGGCCAGGTCGAGGGTGAAAAACCCCATACCGCATCCCGGCTCGAGGACCACCATGCCCTCGCCAACGTACGGAGCGACCAGCCTGGAAGGGTTTTGAAACAGCTTGCGGACCGGACTGGCCAGGACATAGCCCAACCACCACGGACACGGTTCGGCCTGATGCGCCGCCATCAGCGGTACTCGGGGTTCGGGTAGTCGAATCGGCAACCCGCGTCCCAAAGCGACCGCTGATTGCCGTGGGCGGGCACACCACCGGCGTCTTTCAGCATGCGGGCCATGTGCATGAGATTCCAGGTCATGAAGGTCGTGTTCCTATTGGTGAAGTCGTTCTCCGGTCCACCCGATCCAGGATCCAGGTATGAGGGACCCGGCCCCGATGCTCCGAGCCAACCGGCATCGGCTTGCGGAGGGATGACATATCCGAGGTGTTGCAGGCTGTACAGCACGTTCATGGCGATGTGTTTGGCGCCATCCTCGTTGCCGGTGACCAGACAGCCGCCCACTTTCCCGTAGTAGGCGTACTGACCTTCATCGTTGAGGTAGCTCGACGTGCCGTACAGACGCTCGATGACCTGCGTGCAAACCGAGGACTTCTCCCCGAGCCAGATCGGGGAACCGATCACGAGAATGTCGGCGTCATGCACCTTTTGATTGATGGCCGGCCAGTCGTCTCGCTCCCAACCGTGCTCGGTCATATCGCTGTAGACGCCGGTCGCGATCTGATGATCAACCGCCCGAATGGTCTCCGTTGTCATCTCGTTCGCTTCCATGATCGCAATGGCGATGTCCATCAGACCCTGCGTATGGGACACATCTGGCGATTTCTTGAGTGTGCAGTTGATCAAGAGCGCTTTGAGGTCTGAGAAATCCCAGCGACTCCGGGTGCACAGTTCTTGCTGGAACTCGTTCAGCTGCATGGCTTCTCCCTCTCGGCTTCGCTAGGAACCTTCCACGGTGAGCCTATCCGGGCCCGGCACAACCTCAGGCGGGAGGCGGTTCGTCGAGCACCTTTTTCCAACGGCCTAGCCTGGGTATATGAGCATCGAGATCACGACCGAACCGCAGAATCTGGCGGTGAGGCTCGGCGGCATCGAGAGTCTCCTGGCCCTCAAGCGCCGCTTGGACATACCCACTCACCTCGTCACAGCGGCCGAAGCCATCGACCGCAACGACATCCCTCGGGGCGAAGGGACCTGGCTGCGGGCCCCCGGCACCTACCTACCCGGACTGATCCAGCATGGCTCGTACGGACATGCACCCCACCGGGAATCCTGGGCGGTCTTCCGTCCGAAGCAGGCGCTGGTCATCGCCATCCGCGATTGGGAATACACCCGGGTCGTGTTGGGTATTGCCGACCCGGAAGTCCACGCCTCAGCGATATCTGCGGCCATCGCCTCACCGGACGAGGCGGCCCGAGCGGTCCGGTTGGAGCAGGCATCAGTCGACCTGGAGCGACCGGCATCCCAAACGCGTGACGGATAGGCGAGAATAGGAGGCAATGCCGGCCAACCTCACGCCCGAATACAAGAAGGCCGAGGCTGCGTTCAAACGAGCAGGCGAACCAAAAGAACGCCTCGAATCGTTGCGCACCATGTTGCGGGCCTTGCCAAAACACAAGGGCACGGATCATCTTCAGGCCGACATCAAGACCCGCATCAAGGAGCTGACCGACGAGCTGGCCGGACCCAAAAAGGGAGGAGTACGGCGGGGCCCACCCACATCGTTCCGCCCGGAGGGAGCTGCCCAACTGGGCCTGGTCGGACCGCCCAACACAGGAAAGTCCGCCTTGCATGCCCGTTTGACCGGATCCCATGCCCAGATCGGGGAATACCCGTTTACTACTCAGTTCGCGCAGCCGGGGATGATGCCCCACGAGGACATAGCCTTTCAGCTCATCGACCTACCACCGTTGTCACCGGAACATCCCATCCCGTGGATCGGTAACGCCCTACAACCGGCCGACGCCTGCCTCATGGTCGTCGACCTCTGTGAAGCAGGCTGCATGGAACGGGCTGTAGCCGTACGCGACGTGCTCGCACAGCGCAAGGTCGTTCTGTCGGCCGGGTGGCCGGGAGACACCGGTACCACCCGACTGCCGGCAGATCTTGAGTGGGATCCGTTCACCATCCATCTCCCCACCCTCCTGATCGTCAACAAGACCGACCAGGTTGCCGACCCGAAGGCAGAAATCGAGGTCTTTGCAGACCTCACGAACCTGCGCTACCCCACCATGGCCGTATCGGCGACGACGGGGGCCGGTCTCGATCAGATCGGTCCGTGGCTGTTCGAACGGTTGGGTATCGTCCGGGTGTATACGAAGGCACCGGGCAAACCGCCGGATATGGAACGCCCCTACACCATCCGACGAGGTGGAAGCGTCCTCCAGGTCGCCGAGTTGATACATCGGGACATAGCCGACTCATTGAAGTTCGCACGGGTATGGAGGGCAGGCACCTTCGACGGGCAGCACGTTGGCGGCGACCACCCACTCATAGATCGCGACGTCGTCGAGTTGCACAGCTAAACGGTATCCCCTCCCGAATCCGGGAGGGGATCGACCCTTCCTACGCTTTCGTGAACACCATCCCGTAGAACTTGTCGTAGGCGCTCTTCCGAACGACCTTGACAACGCCTTGCACGGCCATCCCGATCTTGGGTTCTTCCACCTCGAGCTGGCCGGTCATCCGTATGCCGTTCTCCAACTCAACGATGCCCAACCCGAGCGTCGCCACTTCGAACTCACCGGGCAGGTTGTAGACCTTGGTGAAAGTCAGCAGCTTGCCCTTCTTCGGGAGCGGCACGATATCGAACTCGAAGAAGTCGTTTTGACGGCATTCCTTGCAGACCATCCGGAAGGGATAGTGCAGGTGGCCGCACTTCTTGCACTTGTAGGCGTATATCTCCCTGGCGGCCATCAGTCCTCCCTCAAAAAAGTCAGGCAGACAACGTTGTTGCCGAATCCGCCGAAGTTGCAGGTGAACCCGACCCGGGCGCCGTCCACTTGGCGCTCGCCGGCTTCACCTCTGAGCTGGGTTACGATCTCGTGAGCCTGTCCAACGCCGGTGGCGCCGACCGGATGCCCCTTACCTTTCAGGCCTCCAGACGGATTGATCGGCAGGCGCCCGTCCAGCGCAGTTTCGCCCTTTTCGAGGGCGATGTGTCCCTCCCCTTTAGGGAAGAACCCGACCTCCTCACTTTCGACGATCTCGAGGATCGTGAAGGCATCGTGGAGCTCGGCCACGTCGACATCCTGCGGTGTCTTGCCTGCCATCTCGAACGACAGAGCCGCAGCCCGTCGAACGGCGAGCAGATCTGTCGGCTCTTCTCGCTCGTGCACGGCATGGGTATCCGTGGCCTGACCGATGCCGGCCAGACGGATGAGCGGGCGGTCGATCGTCTTGGCGACCTCCTCCGAAACCAGGATCACGGCTGCTCCCCCGTCGGAGACCGGACAGGCGTCGAAGAACCGGAGTGGTTCCGCAACGTAAGGGTTGTTGGTCATAGCTTCTGGCGAGTCGAGGATGCCCTCGATGGTGATGGGCTGGTGCAGGTGGGCGAACTCATTCAACATGGCGTTGTTCTGGTTCTTGACGGCGACCATGGCGAGATGCCGTTCCGTCACGCCGTACTTCTCCATGTACAAACGAGTGAACATGGCCGCGTGGGCGGGCAAGGTCACCCCGTAGATGTATTCAGCCAACGGGTGCGTGAGGGTGGCGATGAAGTCGGTCGCCTCGAGGCCGTTGACCTCCCGCATCCGCTCCGCTCCGGCCACCAACACGACGTCGTGCATACCGGACGCCACCGCCGCAAATCCGGCCTTGATGGCCGAAGCGCCCGAGGCCGGACCGTTCTCGACGACCGCCGCCCCGGCGGGGGTCAGACTGAGACTGTCAACGACCGCACTGGCCAGCGCCGTCTGGTGATTGACCCTGGCACTGCCCATGTTGGCAACGTACACGTGATCCACATCGGTTATCCCGGAGTCTTTCAGAGCCATCATCGAGGCGTAAGCCGCTATCTCCGAGAGGGGATACTCCAGCCTGGTGAAAGTGGTAATACCGATTCCTACCGCGTAGACGTTACGCATGGTCGGCCTCCCTGCCCAGCAGGTTGCGCTGCGATATGAGCGCGGTTGCCGTGGGGTCGTACATCGAGCGGGTCGCCGCCAACAAATCGGCCGGAGGCGTCGGAGGATCCGAAGGAGGCAGGATCTTGGCTTCCGCCTTGGCGAGGATCTCCGGCGGCACCGGCCGGCGGCCGACGACCAGCGATGAGCGAGCCCGATCGAATAGCTCTTTCGTCAGCGCCCAGGAGGGCACTCCGCCCAGCTCGTGGGCCGTCTCGAAGCGTTTCTCGAGCTGATACTCGATCATCCAGCGTCGGAAGCCGATGGGTGACTCGGCAACGACGAGAACTTCCTTGTGGCCGAGGATGTCGATGTGGTATTCCATCTTGGCGGCAAAAGCGTGGGCACCGACCCGGAGCCCGCGCCGCAGGGCAATGGTGTGCAGCGACATGCCCAGATCCGGCGATACCTGGCGTCCATTGACGACTGCGGCCAGCTCTCCATCGATCTGCACGACCAGCACGTACTCGTCCTGAGCCCGGTACCGGTAATGGGCCAGCAGCTCGGAGTAGATGCGGGCGCATACGACATCGTAGTAATCCCGCTCGACGTGCAGCATGGGTTCCAGATACGGCAGGATGTCCGGGATCTCGTCACGGTCGATCTGCCGGATCACCATATGCTCGCCGCTTGCCAGCGTCATAAATTTCGCTTCAAACGGCTTCAAGGGGTTGTCTGCCGGACGGAGGATCTTCTCCAGGTCAACAGCCATTACTGCTCGTCTCCTTTGTTGGTTTGCTCTTTCATGATTGCCAGCGCCACCTTCTCGGCGGTGATCGGCATCGACTCCATACGGATCCCCAGGGCATCCATGATGGCGTTACCAATGATCGGTGCCGCCGGGATCATCGTGTGTTCGCCGACTCCTCGGGCCCCAAACGGGCCGTCCGGCTGGGCGGTTTCGATGATGATCGGGATCGTCTCATCGGGGATGTCGTGGGCGGTCGGAATCTTGTAATCCGTGAAGTTGGCGTTCAGCAGTTTGCCTCCTTCGCTGAAGCGCATGTCTTCGTAAAGGACGGTCGCCAAGCCCTGAACAATCCCACCGGTGATTTGGCCTTCAATGAGACTGGGGTTGATGGCTTTGCCGACGTCAACGGCCAACGCCACTTTCTTGACTTTCATCCGGCCCGTTTCCCGGTCGACCTCGAGGATGACTCCCGCTGCCCCAACCGTGTAGTGAACGTTGGGATGGCCACCCTGACTGGTTTCCGGATCGGCCCGGGTGGAGGTGAACTCCGGCATGAACTTGCCTGACCCGACAATGGGTCCGCCCTTGTAGGTGCCATCCTCGGCTTCTAGCCCATCGATGACGAAGTCCCTCAAGGCCAGCTTGAAGTCAGGATCGGTACTGGACTTGACGTGCTCATCCTCGAGATATAACGACTCTTCTTCATAGCCGTGCACACGGTGCACCACATCGAAGATCTTCTCGCGGGCCTCGACTGCAGCCGCATGAACGGCGTTACCGCAGCTCCAGGTCACGTGGGAGGCAACCGTCTGCCACTCGTAGGGATTGCGATCCGTGTCGGGTGTCTCGACCCGGATTTTGGCCGGCGGTACGGAGAGCACTTCCCCGGCGATTTGCGCCATGGCGGTCAGATAACCCTGACCCAACTCCATGCCGGAGACGGTGATGTTCATGCTGCCGTCCTCATTGAATTTGAGGAAGGAAGCCGACGAAGCGTTGGGGGGCATCGCCGGTGCTTTCCAGAACACCGCGAAACCCTTGCCGATCACCTTGTTGGGATCGTCTGAAATCTCCTTCTTCCCCCACTCGATAGCCGCGGCGGTCCTGTCGATTGCTTCGATCAGCCCGGACGGGTTCATCTCTGCCCCGTAGGCAAGAATGTCGCCCTCGACAATGGCGTTCTTCCGCCGGAACTCGACGGCATCCATGCCGATCGCTTCGGCGACGCGATCGACATGGGACTCGAGCCCGAACATGAACTCCGAGTAGCCGAAGCCCCGGTAGGGACCGCCGGGCGGCAGGTTGGTGTAAATGCACTTGGAGTCGATCCACACGTTGGGCACGCGATACGGGCCCGTGGCCGACAAACCGGCCGCATTGACGACGTTGGCACCGTATTCCACATAGGCGCCCGTGTCCCAGTTCATGATGTGCTTGATGGCCGTGATGGTGCCGTCGTTCTTGACGCCCATCTTGATGGTGGCCACCATCCCCTGGCGGTGGTAGGTGTTATAGAACTCCTGCTCTCGCGTGCAACCGGATCTTGACGGGATGCCCCTTCACCGCGGTGGCGATGGCGGCTCCCATGATCTCCATCGATACGCCGGCCTTCCCACCGAATCCTCCCCCCACATAGGGGGTGATGACCCGGACGTTTTGGTGAGTCAATCCAAGTGGTGCCAGCGCTTCGGCAAACAGGTGGCGCTGGGTGTAGGGCGACTGCGAAGCAGACCACATGGTGAGGCGCCCCGACTGGTCGTAGAGCCCCACGATGACATGCGGTTCGATGGCACAGTGGGCATACCGCGGAACCGTGTACTCGGCTTCCAGCACCAGGTCTGCTTCGGCGAAACCTTGATCAACGTCACCCTTGCGGGTCTTGCGCCAGTGGGCGATGTTGGTGTTGTCATGCGGGTAGAACCACGGTACGTGCGGGTAGTCGCTGAGGTCAGGATGGATCAACCCGGTGTCGGGTTTGAGAGCCTCGATCGGATCGAAAATGGGCGTCAGCTCTTCGTAGTCCACCTTGACCAATTTGGCCGCCCGTTTGGCCACTTTGGGATCGCGGGCGACGACTGCGGCCACTTGTTCACCCACGAACCGGACCCGGTCCTGGGCGAATACGTACCGATCCTTCATGTACAAACCGAACTTGAACGGGAAGTCTTTCCCGGTCACGACCTTGGTGACCCCGGGAACCGCCTCGGCGGCGGAGGTGTCGATGTCCTTGATGCGGGCGTTGGCGTAGGGGCTTTCGACGATTTCGGCATGCAGGAGGTCGGGTCCGAAATCCATATCGTCGACATAGCGGGCCGCCCCCGATACCTTCTCCACCCCGTCTATCCGGACGGTCGGCTTACCGACGAAGTCGAGATCACGGGTACTTCGCTCCTCATAGGGCTTGAGAGTGGTCATGTCGTTCCCTTCCCCGCGCTCTGCGGCTGCCGCCAGGACTGCATCGATGATCGGGTCATATCCGGTGCACCGGCACAGGTTCCCGCCGATCGCCTCCTGAACATCCCCGCGAGTTGGGGTGGGATTCTCCTCCAATAACTCGGCTGCGGCCAGCACGATCCCGGGAGTGCAGAAGCCGCATTGGAATGAGTTCATGTCAACGAAAAATTGCTGAAGTTCGGTGAGCCCATCATCCTTGATGCCCTCGAGGGTGATAACCTCGTGACCGTCGACTTCGACCGAGAGCACCAGACAACTCCGGACCGTGTGGCCGTCGAGCAAGACCGTGCAGCTGCCACAGTCTCCCCGCTCGCACCCGATCTTGGGGCTCTTCACGCCAACTTTCGACCGGAGTGTCTCGAGGAGCGTGTCATTGGACTCCACGGTCAACAACCATGGTTCGGCGTTCACCGTGACTGAGATATCCATTCGCATTCGTTCCCCCCCTACATCAAGTTCGTTCCGTAGGAAGGCCCGATGCCTTCCAGGCGTTCCACAGCAGCCTTCAAACCCCGCTGCAGCATCGACCTGGGACATGCGCATCCGAAACTCCTTCGAGGCTCGCATGTCGGTGATCGGCGAGATCTCTTCGGACACCAGTCCCATCGCTTCGGCCACCAGGTCCGGGGTCAATGCCTTGCCGTCGAGTAGCGACTCGATGCGCCCGGCGCGAACGGGCGTTGCGGCCACCGCCCCGAACGCAATCCGGAAGCGATGATCGGCGGGGGCCAGGATGGCAACACTGGCTTGGGCCAGATCCTCACCTTCGTACCGGCTGAGTCGCATGTACGCGGCTCCGTGCCCGCCGGGCGGGATGGGCACGATCACCTTGGTCACGATCTCGCCCGTGGTCAGCGCCGTCCGGCGGGGACCGAGGAACCAGTCGTCGATCGCAATCTCACGGGATCCGGCCGGTCCGAACGCGAGCACAGTCGCCCCGTACACGAGAAGCGGGGGCCCGGCGTCGCAGGAAGGAACCGCAGAACAGATGTTGCCTACCAGCGTGGCTCGATTGCGGATGCCGGTTGAAGCAACCGTCGCCGACATTTCGGCTATCAGCGGCAGCCGCGATTCGACCACCTCCGAGTTGATCAGGTCCGCAAAGGTAACCAGCGAACCTATGGATAGAACGTCCCCTTCATCCACGATCTCCCTCAGGCCTTCGATCCGCTTGATGTCAACGAGGAGATCGGGGGCGACCGCCTCGTCCCGTAGCCAGGCAACGAGATCGGTACCGCCGGCCAGGACCCGAACATCTCCTCCGTGGTCGGCCAGCATCTGGACCGCCTCGTCGAGTGTGTCGGGGCGTCGGTAATCGAACACCTGGGCGATCGTCATCCCACCCTCCTCTTTTGTCGTTTTGTTAAAACTACGCGATTCAGGACAAGACCGCGCGGCACACGGTTTCTGCGTCCCCATCAGGTGGCGTCCACTCGTCCTGCCAGAGCGTTGACCGCTTGAACGAAGCACGACATCGGAGCCTCGACCAAACCGGCCCCGACCATCCCGATTCCGGCTTCCTTGCCGGCAACACCGGTGTTGATCTGGGGACGGACTCCGGTACGGGTGACCAGGATTGCATCGATCCCGGTCGGCGTGCCCCGGAACTCGAGAATGGGGATTTGGAACGAGGGATGCTCGGCCATCGTGATCTCGTACATGGCCAGGGTGCGCTGTACGGCTCCCGTCGCCGTTCCCCCAACAAACCCAACGATGGCCGGAGACGCGGCCATGGCAAAACCACCGAGGCCGATCGTTTCGGTGATCGCCGAATCACCAATGTCGGGGTTAGCGTCGTCGGCAGTGAAAGACCCGAGGAACAAGCCGTCGACGACGGGGGCGGGAGCGGTGAACCACCGGTCCCCGGTTCCCGACAGCCGGATCCCGAACTCGGTTCCGTTGCGGGCCATGACCGTGACCAGACTGGAGTGCTCCACTCCGGATGCCGCGTCGACGATCAGTTTGCCAGCGGCCATCACCAGGTTCAGCATGAAGTGGTCGTTCGAATCGATGAACGAGTACACCGCCGAACGGTCGGCGACCGGTGCGACGTCGCTCTCAACCAAGGCCGCCCCGATTGTGCGGAGCAGCAGCGAGGTGCCGGCTCGATTGCGATTGTGTCCATCGTCTCCCATTTGCAGGGCCTGCGCAATCAACGACCGCAGATCGATGGGTCCGCTCCGTCGCAGGGCATCTCCAACGACCGGCCCCAGGACTCGATCTATCCACCGGAGCCGGTCGATGACTTCCGGCGCAAAGGCCCCGTACCGGAGGACCTTGCCCAGCCCTTCGTTGAGCGTCGAATAGGCGACTCCACCGGTGTCCGGGTCCTCGACGACCAGGACGGGCATCGACGCGCTGATGACCCCCGCCATCGGACCGGCCGACTGATGATGGTGACAGGGCGAGAGTTCAATCTCACCGGCTGCCAGTTTCGAGGTGGCGTCTTCGGGACTGGTTGCGAGATCTTCGTAGAGCATGGCGCCGATCAGCGCACCCCGCATAGGCCCGCTGGCGTCTTCCCAGGAGAGTGGTGGACCGGCGTGCAGAAACGTTCGCGCCGTGAGTCCGGGGACGACCTGGGCGGCCGGGACCACATCGACGAGGTGCGGGCGTACCGCCAGTAGGCGCTCAATCGCCAGCTGGTTCGCTTTAGCCACCTCCGGCGCGGCCGCCAGCCGGGCGAGGGCTGCCGCCGTCCCCTCTGCCGGAGGGCTCCATTCCGTCCTGTGTACCTCGACACCTTGTGAGTCCAGCGCGCCGGCCAGCACCTCCACGCCGGCCGTGACGACGACAGGGTCCACATCCAGGAGGCGTTCGAGTCCGCTCATCGTGCACCTCCCTGGACGAGAGAAACCGCGTGACGGGCAGCGGCAGCATTGGAAAGCCACACCGAGGCGCCCGCTTCGTTCAAGAGCCGTGCCTGTCTATCGCGATCCTGAGGGTCACCTGTACTGCCACAAAGCGAGACGACGACGGCAGCCTTCGCAGCAGTGGCGGCGGCAATCGCCGGTGCCAGCTCAGAAGCCGGATCAGGATGGGATCCGTACCCGAGCACCACATCGAGGAGGATGACTCCAACCGCCGGATCACGACCGGCGACTTCCAGACGTTGCAGCCTGAGCCGCTGGTCGATCATCGGATGGGCCCGGCCCCTGGTATAGACATCCTCTCCATAGTCGACGACGGAGTGACCGTTGGTCCCTTCCTCCTGAGCGACCTCCCCCAGGGAAACGCCCGCCAACCGGGCCGCTTCGCTGCTCAGACTACCGCCCGAAAACAAGCCCCGAAGAACTCCGGGCCGGTGGCCATCATCGGCGGCCGGCCATGAGGCATAGGCCGGTGGTTTCCGACCGAGAATCTCCAGCGCTCGACTCACCGCCCCTTCCAGAGTGACACCCTCTTCGCCGAGAAAAGCCAGCACCGTTGGAGTTGCACAGGCCCCGGCCGCGGCTCGGACCTTGGCTGCGACCTCAGGGGCCGGCGGTTTTGAGACAACGACCAGCACTTCGGTGCTGGGATCGGCGTCCAGTGCGGCCAGCCCTCGAAGCGTGGATGCGCCCCCGACTTCAATCGAAAGATCGTGGCCACCGGTGCCCAACGCGTTGCGTACACCGACGCCGGCGTCGTCGAGTAGCGAGCAGATCTGCTGAATGCCGGTGCCCGCAGCACCAACCACCCCGACCGGGCCCGGTTGTACGACGTTGGCAAAACCCAGCCCTACCCCGTTGACGATCGCCGTGCCACAGTCGGGGCCCATGACGAGGAGTCCCAACCGATCCGCGGCCCGCTTGAGAGCCACTTCCTGCTCGATCGGCACGTTGTCACTGAACACCATCACGTCGAGGCCATGGTCCAAAGCGTCCATAGCCTCGACGAAGGCGTGCTCGCCGGGGACCGAGATCAGCGCCAGGGTGGCTCCGCCGGCGGCCGAGCCAACGATATGTGCGATCGGAGCGGCCAACATTCCAAAGTCGTGGCCGGCCTTTGCGACGAGTGCCGATTCCAGGGTCTCCCGAGCATGGGCAACGGCTTGGTCATCCACTGCCCGGACGGCGACTATCAGGTCGTTGGGGCCTGCCTCACCGAGAGCGGAAACGTCGAATCCCATCCCCGCCAGCAGTTCGCGGTTGAGGTCGGTTGCCATCGCAACCAGCGCTTCTTCCACGCCTTGAGCTTGTTGAAGCGACCGGCTCGCCTGCATCAAGCGGACCGAATCATGGTAGGTCCCACGCCGAACCTCAACGCTGTCCACTATGCATGTCTCCCTTCGACCAGGAACTCCGCAGCCAGCAGAATGCCACAGGCCGTCGCCACACCTGAGGTGTTTCCCATTGTTTCCAGACCGCACGAGGCGTTCTCCATCTCGCCTCGTCCGGTGAGTGCCTGCATGAATATCGCCACGGGCTCGGCTACCTCTCCGGCCACGGCGTGGCGCAACAGCGCCGCCGACAACGCAGTGGTTCGGAAGGGGGCCTCGGTCAGGACAATCGGGGCAATCGCAGCCTGCATTCCTCCGGCGCCTGATATACCGAGGGCGGGGCCGAGCAGTCGCAAACCAGCCAGAAGGCCGACCAGAATGTCGTCTCCTTCCGGAGTCAGCCCCTCTCCCTTCCCCAGCAGCCCACACATGGCATGGCGCACGGCAGCCGAATCGTTGCTCTGCAATGCCTTGCCCAGGCCTCCATCGTCGACAACCACGAATCGTTGCCGGGCCTCGTGGCAGCGAGCGATGACCGACTGGCCGGATACCAAGTCGAGTGCCGGACGCGGATCCCACCAACGCACGATGTTGACCCGCAGGTTCCCGACTTCCAACCCGCCGTCGCCGACCAGGCAGCGCTCTCCGGCCGCCGACCGGACCCCATCAGGGGGCTTGGTCAGCGCAACGCCGTTGGGTAGCCGGATGGCATCGCCACTCGCCAAAACCAGCACGTGGCCGCGCGCCTGCAACCACGCGGCATTGGAGGACATCCCCAGCAGAACTCCGGGCTGACGTGGACCTTCGATGATATGGCGCACCCCAAGACTGGCGGCAGCGGGCAGGGATGCAGGCAGGGCCTTCAAACCGACCTGATGTTCACGAACCGGCACCGCTGCTTCTCAGCCGAGGTCGACAATCGCGGCCACCGGGCCACCTCCGGAGGGCCCTTGATGAATGGCAGCAACAGAGACGAACACCGCAGCGTCATCGACCGCCGCGGCGACCACTCCCCCGACTGCAGCTTTGATATGTCGATGGTGGTGCACATCTGAATCGTCGAGCGCTACCTGGCGGCGCCCTCGTAGCTTGGCAGTCGGATCCGCCTCACATTTCACGAAGACGTTGACCAACCGGCCTTCCAGGTCGGCGGGGCGGGCCCTCTCGGGAAGGTCGAGGCCCGCAGACCGGATTGCCTCGTACACGCCTTCGAAGTCAAGTGCATCTTTCATCACACTGTGACCGATCCGGTAACGACCACCGGCGCCTCGCACGTTGCCGACCACCACGGTCTGGGCCTGGTTCAGTTCAACCCCGGAGGAACAGGAAGCAACCGAGGAAAACAGCGACAAGTCGTGACCGATCTGCTGTTCGGTCGGAACGCTGGTCAATTCGCCCAGCGCATACCCGATCCCCAGTCCCGACGTACCGTTCGAAATATTCATCGACTCGAGGGGGTCCTCGGTCACCACGGTCTGTCCACGCGACTTGGCATCGTTGATAGTGTCCATCGTGAGCAGCGGGGTTTTCGTTTGCACGTAGTGCACGTCGGCCGGATCATCGATGCCGGCCTCCAGCATGGCTCGCTTCACCCCTTCGGCGACCTTCTCGACCATCGCAGGCCTGCCGATGTCTTCGGGAAGAATGATCTCGCTCATGGCATAACCAACGGCCAGCCGCGGTTCATCGGATGGGTTCGGTTCGCCGGCCACCTGTGCGAAGACTGTTGCATGAGGTGTCAGGATCCCGTCGGTTCCGCCCGACCAGACCATCGGGATCTCCTTGACGACCTCCAGCGGACGGGTTCCGAGCTCCATGAGGACATCGCGAAAGGCTCGGTCCGCCAGAATCCTGGTGAAATCGTTGACGCCACCGTTTCCCTCGGTCTTGCCAATGACAGCAATGACCTCGTCGGCGGTGAACGCACCTTGCTCGATCAGAGATCTGAGACCCGAAGCATCTGCGACGCTCTCGAGAACTACCTTCCGCGCTTCAACAGCCATTGCCGCTCTCCCCTACATGCGAGACGGTCATATCTTGACGACCGCCGGGACGGATACCGTATGAGACCAATACTCGATGATGTTCTGCCCAAACACTAGGGACCAACGGCCCCTCAGCGCTGCGGATGGACCGGTCTCTGTGCCAGGATGGCGAATATGGACGACATACCTTGAGCTCGCCATCGAAGAAGCCAGGGCCGGCCTATCCGAGGGGGGCATCCCCATCGGCTCGGTCTTGGTGATCGACGACGTCGTTGTCGGCAAGGGTCACAACCGAAGGGTTCAGAACGGCAGCGCCATACTCCACGCCGAGATGGATTGTCTGGAGAATGCGGGTCGTCTCAAGGCCGCCGACTACCGGCGGGCCGTGATCTACTCCACCTTGTCTCCGTGTGACATGTGCAGTGGGGCCATCCTGCTGTACGGCATTCCTCGCGTCGTGGTCGGCGAGAACCGGACGTTCCAGGGACCCGAAGAGCACGTACGAGCAGCGCGGTGTTGAGGTCGAGATCGTTGACGACCCAACCTGTGTTCAGTTGATGCATGACTTCATTGCCGCCCGACCCGAGCTATGGAACGAAGACATCGGCGAGTGACACCTTTCGGTACGGAAGCTGGCTAACAGCCTTCCCACGACCCGGACGAGTTCCGCTCCTCCCGGAAACGGCTACCATTCTGGCTTCATGTCCGGTACCCCCTTCCGCAATGTGGCGTTGATCGCGCACGTCGACCATGGCAAAACGACCCTCGTCGATGCCATGTTGTCTGCCGCCGGGGTCTTTGGCTCCCATGAGGCGCACGTCGACCGCGTGATGGATTCGAACGACCAGGAACGCGAACGCGGCATCACCATCCTGGCCAAAGCGGCATCGATCGATTGGAAGGGCACCAAGATCAACCTGGTCGACACGCCCGGACACGCCGATTTCGGCGGCGAGGTAGAGCGGGCGCTGGCCATGGTTGATGGGGTGCTCCTCCTCGTCGATGCTTCCGAAGGGCCGATGCCGCAGACCCGGTATGTGCTCTCCAAGGCACTGGACCTCCATTTGCCCGCCGTTGTGGTGATCAACAAGGTCGACCGGCCCGACGCTCGCATGGATGCTGTGGTTGATGAGGTCTACGAGCTCTTCTTCGACCTCGATGCCCGTGACGCTCACATCGAATTCCCGATCATCTCCTCGATCGCGCGACACGGCAAGGCGATTCTGGGCTTGGGGATTCCGGGCGCAAGCGACGACCTGTCACCCCTGCTGGATGCCATCGTCGAAACCATTCCTGCCGCGGCAGGTGATCCACAGGCACCCCTGCAAGCGTTGGTGACCAACCTCGACGCATCGGACTACCTGGGTCGGCTCGCTATCGGCCGGGTCGTCAACGGAACACTCAAGGCGGGCACCCAGATCGCTCTTTGCCACTCCAATGAAGAAGAGCCACCCCTCAAGCGAAAACTCGGCCAGTTGCTGGGATTCCAGGGTTTGGGTCGGATCGAGGTCGAACAACGAATCGCCGGTGACCTGTTCGTCGTAGCGGGGTTCCCGGAGGTGGAAATCGGCGACACCCTGGCCGACCCGGACGATCCACAACCTCTCCCCCGCCTCATCGTCGATGAGCCCGTCCTACGGATGACGTTCGGCGTCAACACCTCCCCTCTGGCCGGTCGCGACGGGTCGCTCCTCACGTCACGCCAAATCCGTGAACGCCTCGAACGAGAGGTGCTCGGCAACGTGTCCATCCGGATCGGGCCGACCGCTTCTCCCGAGATCATCGAGGTGGCCGGACGCGGGGAGCTGCAACTGGCCGTACTGATCGAATCAATGCGCCGGGAAGGTTTCGAGCTCCAGGTCAGCAGACCCGAAGTGATCATTCGCGAGATCGAAGGCAAACCGCATGAGCCGATTGAACGAGCCGTCGTCGACGTGCCAGATGAACACGTCGGCACCGTCACCCAAGCCGTTGCGCCCCGCAAGGGCCAGGTCACCGATCTGCGGCCGGGAGACCGGGGCCGAACCATCGTCACGGTCACGGCCCCCGCCCGGGGACTTCTCGGATTCCGATCACTGCTCATGACGGCCACCCGGGGGACGGCCCTCGTTCACCAACATCATGCGGGATGGATGCCGTGGGCAGGTGAACTCCCGCACCGCCAGGGCGGACCAATGGTTTCGGACCGCCAGGGGGCTTCGACGGGCTATGCACTCGACAATCTGCAGAAGCGGGGTGAGCTCTTCATCGGATCCGGCGAAGACGTATACCAGGGCATGATTTTCGGCGAGAACTCCCGCCCTGATGAGATGCCGGCCAACCCCACCAAGCCGAAGCAGCTCACCAATATCCGCACCCACGCGTCCGATGAAGCCATCAGGCTCAAGCCACCCCGCCGATTGACCCTCGAAGCGGCCATCGAGTGGATCGCCGACGACGAACTCGTCGAGATCACGCCGGCCGCGATTCGCGTTCGCAAACGGTATCTCACCGAAAGCGAACGCAAGCTGGCCAAGAAACGCCTCTGATCCTCTCGGGAGTGCGGCCCCGCGATCCTGGCTATCGGCTAGTCAGCGTCGCAACTCGTTACGGCACGAACGCGACTTCGAGTATCCCCCGTTCACGAGCTGCAAACTGTCGGTATACATCGGCGCCGTCACGCAGGGGAACGTCGGGGTGTGTCAGGAGGAGATCCGCGGGTACCGATACCTCGCCGGCCCGAACCCTGGCCAGGAGCCCATCGAGAATCGACCGGACGGGTGCCCGACCAAACCGCATCGTTAGGTTCCGGTCGTAGGCCTCGACCGGAGTCACCTCGAAATGGGTGGCAGTTGGCACAGAAATCACCGATAGGGTGCCCCCGGGCTTCATGAGCTGCACCGCCAGCCTCTGTGCAGACGAAGTCCCCGCCGCTTCGACGACGGACCCGACCGGATCGATGGCTATTGCGTCACCCGGCGCTATCGGTTGAGCCCCCAACCGCTCGGCCCGATTCCGTCGATCCAGGACGGGATCGACCGCCATCACCGGCGCGGCGCCCATGGCCAACGCAGCAGCCACGGCGCACAACCCGACCGAACCCAAACCGATGACCACCGCTGGTTCATCGAGGACAATCCCGGCCCGCTCGGCAGCATGCCAACCCGTGGGGAAGTTATCTGCCAGCAGCACGGCGTACTGATCGGAAATCTGATCGGGTACGCGTATCAGCGTCGACGTGGCCAGCGGAACCCTTAGGCGTTCTGCTTGACCACCGTGCAGGGCAGGCCTGGAGAGGTCATCGGGATCTCCGTAACCAAACAGCTCACCCGACGTGCAGCGGGCGCTCAACCCTGTTCGGCACGGCCGGCACATTCCGCAATTCGTCGTGAACGGGACGAGCACTCGATCACCCGGCGAGAAATCGCCGACGTCGTTCCCGACGGCAACGACCTCCCCGACGACTTCATGCCCGGGAACAACCCCAAACCGGACTCGTTCCCGGCCCTCGTAGGGGTGAAGATCCGACCCGCACAGCCCGGCCCTCGTGACGGCGATAATGGCATCGGTTGATTGCGTCAGCTCCGGTTCCGGCAGGTCGGTTCGGTAGGTGATCACACCCACGCCATCCAGGGTCAGGCCACGCATAATCTGAAAGGCTACCAGGCCGAACAAGAGGTCAGGCCGGCCGGAGTTCGGGTGGAAGATGGTCGGGTCGGAGCACTTTGGCAGGAGCGATGTTGATCAGCACAGTGCTGTCGGGCAGTCGGGAGGGCAGCTCACTAGAGACGTTTTCGATTCGGTAGGTGGCCCGTCCGGCGGAGGCAGCTTTCCAAAGAAGTTCTCGGGCGGCCGGCTCTGTCATGCCGTACTCGTCGGCAACGATAGAAGGTATCGGACCGACACCCAGCAGGGACGTCAGCTGGGCGCTCGATTCTTCGTCGAGTGGCGCGCTCCATCGGACGTCGGCCACCTCGACCAGGTGGGTCACCAGGGCGGCCATGTAGGGCGGGATGACGAGATCATCGTCGTCGTCGTTCCTTCTTGTTTCGGCTTCATCGCCTTCAACGGTCTCCGGCCTCGAAGTGTCGCTGACGACCCCCATGACATCGATAAGGACGAGCGGGCGATCCGTCTGAGGTTCGTTGCGGCCCTCAGCTACCCACTCGTCGATTTCCTCTCGCATCCGGGCGCGAACGAGTGATTGCCAGGAAGTGCCTTCGGGTGATGTCACGTTCTCTCCCTCGCCCAGCCCCGTCTTGGTCTGGTGCTCCCATCTTTTTCGGCCTGAGGGACCGATTCCTTGAATCAAAGGAAGCGAGGTGGCGAAGGTGGGCACAACGGACGACCGTCTCTTCCAAACCAACCGGCGTCGCCCGCAACGAACATCGAGGCCTACCGGCGCCTGCGCCTGCCCCGAGCGGGCCGCACCGTGGTGCGTTTCATCTCCGGGCGCACCAGGCTCTCCGGCGCCTCCCAGGCGGTGAGATCGTCGAGCCGATCGTCGTTGGAGAACATCTTGACGATCGGTTCGCTCAGGCCGGCTTCGATCTGCACCTTGTGGACCATCTCAATCTGATCCCACTCGACGAAGGTCACCACCAGCCCTTCCTCACCGGCGCGAGCCGTGCGACCGGAGCGGTGAACATATGTCTTGGAGTCCTCCGGCGGGTCGAAGTGGAGGACGATATCAACACCTTCAATGTCGAGCCCGCGGCGGCTACGTTGGTCGCAACCAGCACTTTGCTATGCCCCTCGGCAAAAGGCAGCCAGCATGCGCTCCCGTTTGCCCTGGGGAAGATTGCCGTGGATGGGGCGGGCCGCAACACCCAGGTCGCGCAGGTCGTCGGCGACCTGATCACAGCCCCGTTTGGTTCGGACGAATACCAGCACCCGGTCGGCCGATGCCGCGATCCTGGCGGCCATCTTGGCTTTGTCCATCCGGTGGACCTGGATGAAACGATGTTCCGAGGTCTCCACTGTCACGGAATCGGAGGCGACTTCATGAAACACCGGGTCGTGCATGTAGCTGTCGATGAGCGCGCCAACGCTCCCGCCCAGAGTGGCGGAGAACAACATCGTCTGGTGGTGGCCCTCGACGGCGCGCATGATCCAACGGACCTGAGGCAGGAAGCCGAGATCGGACATTTCATCCGCCTCATCGATCACGGCCACCTCGACCCCCCTGAGAGCGAGAGCTTTGCGCTCGTAGAGGTCTATCAGCCTTCCCGGCGTTGCTATGACAATTTCCGCACCACGCGCAGCGCATCCATCTGGTGCTGCATCGAGACGCCACCGTAGATGGCCACGACCTCATGGCCCCGAGCCTGAGCGAGCGGTCGCAGCGCCTCGGTCACCTGCGAACACAACTCGCGGGTAGGCACGAGCACGAGCGCAACCGGTCGGTTCTTTTCAGCATCCCTGAGGTTCTGGATGATCGGCAGGCCGAACGCGAGTGTTTTTCCCGACCCGGTCTTTGCTTTTCCGCACACATCGCGACCGGTGAGGGCATCCGGGATGGTCAGAGCCTGGATGGGGAACGGGGAGGTAATCCCCGCCTTGACGAGAACGTCGACCAGATCGTTGGCGACGCCAAGTTCGGCGAAAGAGGTTGCGGTATTGAGATGTTCGGCGGCGATGGCCACGGTGCTCCTGCGGTAGTGGTACGGCTCGATCCGGATGGAGAGCCGCCAGAACGGTTGTTCCCGGCAACACCACCATACCTGCCCGAAGGAGAAAGCCATAGCGCTCAGGCCGACTCTGGCGGCCGCGGGGCCAACCCCGGTACGCTTTCACCACCATGAAGAACGTAGTACTCCGACGGGTAACCGCCGCCGACGCACCGACGATCCACGATCTGGTCCGCAAGGCCGAAGTCCACGACCGCGAGCCCCTGGTCACACCCATCGAAGAAATCCTCGAGATCTTCGACGATCCGCACGTCGAGGTGGCCGAGGATCTGCGTCTGGCCTTCGCCGGCGATCGGGCCGTCGGCTGGAGTCGGGTGTGGCACGAGCCCAGCGGAGCGCACCTCGAACGTGCCTACGTCTTGGGCACCGTCGATCCTGAGTGGCGCCGGAAAGGCATCGGACGAGCGATGTTCGCCTGGCAGGTCGATCGGGCACGAACCCTGCTGAGCAGGTACGACCACGATCTACCCCGATTCATCAAGACGGCGGCCTGGGATTGGCTGACCGACGCCCAGCACCTGTACGAGCGTTTCGGCTTCCAGCCGGTCCGGTGGTTCGATGAGCTCCTTCGACCCCTCGACCTTCCTCTGCAGCCCCCCGGAGTGACCGGCGTCGACATCACCGCTTGGAGCGCCGAACAGGCAGAGGAGGTTCGCCTTCTCCACAACCGGGCCTTTGCCGACCACTGGGGGTCGGGATCCATCGATCCTGTCGCCTGGAAAAGGAACCTGACCGGCTACGGGATGCGGCTCGACCTCAGCGTTGTTGCTGTGGCAGGAAACGACGTTGTCGGGTACTGCTTGAATGAGGTCTACCCCGATGATGAGGAGCTGCTTGGGCGCCGGGACGGGTGGATCGGCACCCTGGGGGTCGACCGGGAACACCGGGGCAAGGGAATCGCTTCCACCCTCATCGCGGCGTCTCTGGCCCTGTTTCGCCAGGCCGGGCTCACTCACGCCTCGATCGGGGTGGACGCGGACAGCCCGACGGGCGCGCATCGGCTCTACCACCGTTTGGGATTCGAGTTAGAAAAGCGAAGCGTTACCCACCAACTCGAGGTAACTCAACTGCACCCCGGATCCTGAATAGTCCGCCGACCGATCTGTAGGGACATCATGAACAACCGAATGGAGACACCAGATGGTTCGATTTGACGCACTGGGAATGGTGGTCGACGACATGGCCACATCGCTGGAGTTCTACCGACACCTGGGCCTCGACATTGCGGCTGGGTTCGCAGGCGAACAACACGTGGAAGCACTGCTTCCCGGTGGAATCCGCATGATGTGGGATACCGTCGATCTCGTCCGCAGCATCGGCGCTTGGGAACCGCCAACCGGCGGGCATCGGATCGGGCTTGCGTTCTTGTGTGAGTCTCCGGCGGCCGTCGACGATATGTATCTGAAGCTCGTCGGCGCCGGTCACCCGAGTCATACCGCCCCCTTCGACTCTTTCTGGGGTCAGCGCTACGCGACCGTTCTCGACCCGGACGGGAACCCCGTCGATCTATTCGCCCCGCTCGGATAGTGCCGGAGTTGGGCGGATGATCACCATGGCCCGACCTGCCGCATAGTTCTCGATTCCTCTCGATCCGGATGCGCTGACAATCCTTCCGCTCGCAGGATGGTCCCAACCATCCTCGGATGTCGACGCAAACGGTATTCCAGGAAGTCGGCCACCCGGACGGGATCCGTCACCGGTTCGGCGATCCCGGACAATCGGCGGGACCGGACCCTGAGGCCGACCCTTGGATTGGCCGTAATGTTGCGAAACCAATCGGCCCGTACCCCGAGCGCCGATGCCACATAGATGGCACCATCGAATTCCTCGTATTGCAGAGGTGTCACTCGGAGCGACCCGACCGGCGACCCGTCGTCGTGAGCAGCAACACCAACCTCCCGTACACACGACCAAAGCCCAATGCGTACAGGATCCGGGGAGGCACCTTGATGATCCGCAGCAACCATCTCGAGAAGTGCACAGCTTTCCAACCTCTCGTGAGTATGAAACTACCGAATGGGGTACAGAATGCTTCGTTCCGATCCCATCTGCGTAAGGTCACAGTGTGCACCGTGCTCCGCCACGACCTGGATCGCCGTGCGATGCTTCCTGCCCCGAGAGGCGCCCTCACCACCGTGTGGCTGGTCGTCAACCTCGTCAACCTTCTCCAGGCTGCCGGATTTGCGACACGGGTCGCCGATCCGAATCTCAATCGGATCCTCGGCGCGGCAATCATCTCGTTAGGCGTACCGGCGGGCCTGGCGTTGGTGAGCTTCATCCGTTCGGGCAGCGGGTGGCTGTTCTATGCCGGGCCGGTCTGCTTCATGCTGTTCGTTGCCGCCGAGTTCGGCCTGGACTACTTCTGGAATCCGGAGTTTTGGTCGCCGCGCCGACCGGACATTCTGATTCCCTACCTCGTCCTGTTCTTCGGGAGCATCCTGCTCATGGGCGCTCCGATGTTTCGCATCAGTCGTCGTCTTTGGGCGGTGACGGCCTCGACCTCGTTGATCCTCCTGGGAGCCATGGGCTTCGCAATGGTGCAGGGGGTCGCTTGATCGCGCCCGGGGTCGCGGGTAGGGGTCTCCCTGGTCGGCTAGGTTTCCAGAACAGGAGGGTGGAGGTAGTTATGGACGTCCGAGGGATCTCAGCAATCGTCACCGGAGGCGCCTCCGGATTAGGTGCGGCCACCGCCAGGAAACTCGCCGCCGAAGGAGCACTCGTCGTGATCGCCGACCTGCAAGCTGCTGGCCGCGTGGTTGCCGACGAGATCGAACGGCGCGTATGTCCAAACCGATGTGACGATCGCCGAGCAAGTAGAGGCTGCCGTGCAGGTGGCCGCTGATCTCGGCGAGCTGCGAGTTCTCGTCAACTGCGCCGGTATCGGCCCACCCTCGCGCACGCTCAACCGCGACGGCGAACCTCTTGACCTGGGATTCTTCTCAAAGATCATCGAAATCAACCTGATCGGCACGTTCAATTCCATTCGACTGGCGGCCGCAGCTATGGCCCGGACAGAGCCTCTCGAATCCGGCCAGCGTGGCGTGATCGTCAATACAGCGTCCGTGGCGGCCTTCGACGGGCAGATCGGTCAGGCGGCCTACGCTGCCTCCAAGGGTGGGATTGTCGGAATGACCCTGCCGATCGCCCGGGACCTGGCGGTGCTCGGTATCCGCGTGCAACACGATTGCTCCCGGCATTATTGACACACCGCTGCTGGCGGGTCTGCCTGAGCCGGCCAGGGAATCGTTGGCAACCCAGGTGCTATTCCCGAAACGTCTCGGACGTCCAGACGAGTATGCGGAGCTTGTCTACCACCTGATCCGCAACGACTACCTGAATGCGGAGACCATCAGGATGGACGGCGGCATCCGCATGTCGCCGAAATAGCGCAAACGAACTAGACAGTTTGAAGCGGCAGGAACCACCGGACGATCGCTGTTCGTTCTCCATCTGAGAATCACGACCTTGCGGCATGCGATATGTTGAAAGCAACGGAGAAACACCCAGGTGGGGAAAGGAGCAGGCATCGTGGATTTCGCAGGAGTGCTTCGCACCCGGACCGAGCGTCATACGGCCATCCGAGTTGTGATCGACCTGACGGATGAACGGCTGCGCCTTCGCTCTGGAGAGAACGAGATTGCCGACTGGAGTCTGAACGACATTCGCGTCAACGCCCAGGATGACGGTTTCCACATCAGGGCCGAGGGCGAGGAGATCATTCTCGATCTTCGCCAGGATGCCGAGTTCGCGGTGGCTCTCGGTCTCCACAGTGCGCCGGTCGGGTTGGCTCGCCGCATGTCGATGGTTCGCGACCGGGCCAGCTAGAAGACCCCCGCAGAACCGCATGCTTCCTGGGTTCTTGCCCTGTCTGTCGTTTCTCGCCCAGCCGCCAACACTGAGGGCGTCCGCCGGCTTACCTTGCGTGAGATCATGCGCGGAAACGCTCCGATCCGCAGCTCGGAAACGTGCGACCCAGAACCTCAGCGAACCGATGCGAGCGGTCTGCCAGCGAAGCGCATCGACGCTGAGCTCGCGGTCCGGGTCGGCCTTCGTCCGGGGCTCACTCAGCTCGAGGCTGACGGGACCGCAACGCTTGCATACCTTCGCGCACGAGACCGGTTCCTGCCCTATGTGACGAGTCGTCGTGGCCGTGCCCCGATCGTTTGCGGCTCCCCGGTATGGAAAACCTTCCCAGGTCTCGGAATAGTCATTCGGGGGTCCTATCGGCGATTTCAACGATTCCTCGCGGATAGTTTCGAAATTGCCGGATCGGACTAGTCAGTGATTAGTCATCTATCGGCGCTGCCATCCACACCGTTCGGGGGGGACCGAGCAACCGGCCACGACTGCATGTCCTCTCATCCCCACGGGTCCGAGCCATCCGGGATCTCCGGGGGCTGCAAATCGCCCGGCGGCTTCGGTGGGGCGGGTTGCTCGTCCTGGTTCTCGAAGGTCTTCCATCGTTCCCGGGCGGTCTTGATGCCAAAAACCCGATTGATGGTCCACATGAACTCTTCTTCGTCAAGGTCACCTTTGCGGAACACTGCAATCACACCATCGGTCTTCGCCTTCTTCTCCAGAGACTCGCTGTCCGAACCGGTCAGATAGATCACGGGAATGTCACTAGTGATACCGACCCGGCGCAACCTCCCGAGAACCGTGAGCCCGTCCGAACCGGGCAGGTAGTGGTCGAGCAAGATCAATCCGGGCTGTTCGTTGGCAGCAATCCAGGCGGCGTGGACTCCGTTTTCGGCCGTGAGAACCGTGAAGTCCCGCTCTTGGAAAAAGCGGCTGAGGATCTTGGTGTAGACCTTGTCGTCATCGACGATCAGGATCTTCTTCGCAATTTCGATGGCCGCTACCTCACTGGCTCGATTCGTGAACTGTACCGTCGTCTTCGGCTCCCGTTGCGCCTACGATCGTCACATGGCCCTGAAAGCTTTACCAAACGACCTCGATGTAACCCGCCGGGCCATCGTCGCCCATGAGCTGGTTGCCACCGCGGCCGCCTACCTCACCTCCGACATTGCCCTCGCTCTACCGTTCGACAGCCTGGTGCCTTTCAAAGCCTTGCTTCGCCAATTCTTCTCGCCGGCGCCCTGGACGGCGCACGAGGCAAACGAACTCAGCAACGTTGTGGCACCGCATCTCAACGCCGGGTGGTGGGAACATGACCTGGGCCGCGGCATCACACTGGCGTACGGGATGATGAGCAACGGTTTCGAGTTGTGGGCAGGCGGTGCCGGAACCGCAGCACCCTCGATCTTCGAGAGGGTGTTCGACGGACCGGTCGTACCGGAGGCAACCCCCCACCCCCGCAAGGTGAAGTTCATGACGGGCGGGGTACCGGCACCGGGAAATTGGTACCGGCGAAACGACTCGAGCAGACCCGCCGACCCCCGGGTCCGGCGACTGTTCGCCGAACCTGACGTCACCGATGTGATGGTGGCCGGAGATTTTATCACCCTTGGTATTTCCGCCAGATCCTCGTGGGAGAAGCGGCTGGAGCCGCTGCTGGCATTGGTAGTCGAACTCTTCGCCGACCCTTTCGCTCCTCACCAACATGCAACGAGAACCCGCGAAGAACTCATGCACGAAGCCGGCCACATAGCTCCGACCCGCCGACCCGAGGTGCTCCACTTGCTGGATCCGGACGACCCCGATGATCAGACCCGCCTCGAAGAGGCAATGGCAGCCGAAGATCCCCGGATTCGGCGAATTGCCGTTGCCGTCTTACTCGAGGCGAGCAGCGCCAACGTCCGCCACCGGGTCGTCACCACGGGCCTGGCCGATCCGTCCCGCCTCGTGCGGCGTACGGCAGTCGATGCGGCGGCCGATACCGGAGACGAGCGTTTTCGTCCGTTGTTCGAGGAGGCCCTCACCGATGAGGACGCATGGATCCGCTGGAAAGCCGTGCGCTCGCTCGGAGAGCTTGGCCTCCTCGCCGGCCGGTCTGAGATCGAGTTCATGACCGACGATCCCGATTTCCAGGTCCGGTTTGAAGTTGCCAAAGTTCTCCGCGAGGCCGGGTAGACAAACGCAACTCGACACCTCTTCCGCTCCGTCGTTTCGACGGGATTAGCCTCACGGCCCATGACGTTCACCTACCCCCCTGCCCGGCGTTCCGAGACGGTCGACGACTACCACGGCACCCAGGTTGCCGATCCCTATCGATGGCTGGAGGAGCCCGGCTCGAGAGAGACCAGGGCCTTCGTTCGGGCTCAGAATGCCATCACATTTCCCTATCTGGAGTCCCTGCCCGAGCGGATCAGGCTGCGGGAACGGATGGAGTCGTTGTGGGATATCCCCCGCACCGGAGCTCCGACCGTCCGCAACGAGGTTGCCGTCTGGCCACACAACGATGGCCTGCAAGACCAATCGGTGTTCTACGTGCGCCGACCGGGCCGGGCGGACCTGCCCTTGCTCGACCCCAACACCCTCTCCGAAGACGGAGCCGTGGCGGTTCTCGTGACGTCACTCTCGAACGATGGCCGGTTCTTCGCCTACTCGGTGGCGGAGGCGGGTAGCGATTGGCAGACCATCCGGGTTCGAGACGTTGATACCGGCCAAGACCTCCCCGACGAGCTCCGGGACGTCAAGTTCACCGAGATCTCCTGGCATGAGGACGGTTTCTTCTATTCGAGATTCCCGGCCCACGATCCCGACTCGACGGAACCCTCGCGAAATATGGCCGTGTATTTCCACCGGCTCGGCACCGCCCAAACCGAGGACCACCTGGTCTTCGCAAATCCCGACGAGCCGGATCTCGGCTACGGCGCAACCGTCAGCGACGATGGCCGCTTCCTCATTTTGACCGAATGGGTAGGCACGTCACATAAGAACGGATTGCTGTACAAGGTGCTCGAAAACGGCGGCTCCGATTGGATCCGTTTGGCCCGGCCCGGCCGGGCCCTCTTCGCCTTCCTCGCCCACCACGAGGAAGCGTTTCTGATCCACACCGACCTCGACGCCCCGAATGGACGCATCGTCCGGTTGCCGCTCGACCATCCGGAGCAGGTCGAGGAGATCGTCGGCGAGCGCCACCAGGCCATCGAACTGGTGAGGGCAGCAGCCGGCCGACTGCTTGCCGTGACGCTCGACGAAGCCTCGCACCGACTCAACACGTACTCGCTCGACGGAACGCCGGATGGCTCAGTCGATCTGCCTGGTGCAGGTACCGTCTTCGAACTGACCGGTCGGTTCCAGGACGAGTCCATCTACGTCGGTTTCGAGTCGTTCCTTCACCCACCGACGTCGCTTGCGGTGGAGTGGCACCACTGCCGAGGTTTTCGCCGGAGCAACACCGCCTCTCTCCCCGGACCAGGTGATCGTCGAACGGCGGAACGCCGTCTCGTCCGACGGCGCCGAAGTCGGCATGTTCGTGATTCGCCTGGCCACTGCCGATGCTTCCCGCCCCGTTGAGCTCTACGGCTACGGCGGCTTCAACATCAGCCTCACCCCCACGTTCAACCCGGCCCGATTGGCCTTCCTGGAAGCGGGCGGGGTCGTGGTCGTCGCCAACCTGCGGGGCGGATCCGAAGACGGCGAGACATGGCACGAAGCCGGCATGCTCGGCAACAAGCAGCAACGTCTTCGACGACTTCTTCGCTTGTGCTGAGACGCTGATCGCCGATGGTGTAGCCGGGCCGCGTCAAGTGGGAATCCGGGGCGGATCCAACGGCGGACTGTTGACGGCGGCGGCGATGGTCCAGCGGCCCGATCTGTTCGGGGCCGTCATCTCCCAGGTGCCGGTCACCGACATGCTCCGCTACCAGCGCTTCACCGCCGGTCGCTATTGGACCGTCGAGTACGGCGATGCCGAGGAGGACCCGGAAGCGTTCGACTGGTTGCTGGCCTACTCGCCCTATCACAACGTCACCGTCGGGTTCACCTATCCGCCGTTGCTGATCACCACCGCCGAATCAGATGATCGAGTGGTGCCCATGCATGCGCTCAAGCTGGCAGCGGCGGTGCAGCACGCTGCCGGAGGAGCCTCGGACTTGCCGCTGCTTGGTTCGGGTCGAAACCCGGGCCGGGCACGGCCTTGGGAAAACCGACCTCCAAGTTGATCGACGAGTCGGCCGACGTGTTCGCGTTTCTCCTCCACCACCTGGGTCGGTAGCAGGCGAGAACCTACATCACGCCGTCGTTGAGGCCGATGATGTTGCCTTCGGTGTCCTTGAACCAGGCGCCTTTGGTGCCGTCCGGCATCGTGATGATGCCGTCGACCGTTTTGAATTCACCGAAGTCGTATTCCTCGAACACCACGCCCTTGTCCCGAAGCGCCGCAACGGCCGCCTCGACATCCTCGACTCCGATGCCGACGGCCGTCGCCTGGTTGGTGCCGGCGAACTGCGACGGGTAGACCCCGAACCAACTCTCACCAACCTTGACTTTGACCGAACCGTCTCCTTCCCAGTCCGATACCGCGAACCCGAGCGTGTCTTCGTAGAACTTCTTCGCCCGGTCGATATCGCTCGCCGGCAAAGTGGCTGTTGCTCCTCGAAACATGAGTTCCTCCCTCTTGGTCACTGCACACCAACCTTACGACAAAACCGACCGGTTTGTGAACTTGTGAAATTCTGGCAGGAGAGCGACCCGTTGCGTCGATAGGGACTAACCGCGGAGGGTCGCCACGAGCCGTTGGGGCATCGAGGACGGCATCGAGGGCGTCCCGCACATCCGCAAACAGGACATCGGCCGCTTGCCAGGCCGAGGCGGCGGCCCCTTCAGCGCCCATGACCGCTATGCCCAAGAACGGCTTGGGACAACATGAGGCGGTCGTTGTGACCATTCCCGAGGGCGACCGTTCCATCCGCCCCGAGATCGGCAACGTGTGCGGCCTTGGCAACACCCTCGTCGTCGCCCGCCAGTATGGTTACGTCAACCGGCAGGTTCTCCATCTCGTGCGAACCCGACCATATGTGTCGGCCGTTACCACCGTCAGGTGGAGTTGTTCGGAGAGAGCCACGAGGCGCTCGGCCACCCCGGCGAGAAGTTGTCCCCCGGCTGCGATGGTCCCGTTGAAATCGGTCACCAGGTGCTCGAGGCGCAAGGCCGCCCGGCCCGGTATCTCAATGGTGATCATCGGTTTCTCCCCTCCCACGGAATCTACCCGGGATCTGGCCGGTCCGGTCTGCATCGGGTCGCTAGTGTCGAATCCCGTTCGGTTCACGTGGGAGGTACTCATGGGAGACGTGCTCTTGATCGTGCACATCCTGGCGGCGGCTACCTGGCTCGGCGCCGGAGTCACGGTTGGATTCTTGACCCAGCGGATGCGGCAGGCTGGTGACGAGACCGGCCGTGCCTTCATGTCCGCCTACGAGCGAATGGGACTGCTGGTCTTCAACCCGGCCGGCGTCCTGGTTCTCCTCAGCGGCGTGCTTCTGGTCATCGACGGACCCGTGGGAATTCGAAGACCCCTTTGTGGTGATCGGGATCGTGGCCGTGCTCACCGGCGCGGTGTTCGGCGCCCGGGTCTTCGCTCCCTTGAGCAGAGAGGCGCAGGCAGCCCACGCGAACCACGACCGTCGCCGAGACTCGACGGATCTACCGCCGGTTCCGTACCTTCGGCGATTATCGATTCCACGCTTATCGTGCTCACCATCGTCGTCATGGTCATCAAACTCGGGGTCTGACACCCGAGCTCAAGCTAAGTCCTTGCCTTGCTAAGAACCTGAGTGCCTTATTATCAGATCTCTGATCCCAGCGGGAATACCCGGAACGAGTGTCCCGGTTGGAGGTCAGACCAAAGATGAAGAGAGGCATGACATGGCAGACACGAGAGAATTGACCCTCCCCGTCCTACCCCTACGCAATGGCGTGGTCTTCCCCCACATGGTGGTCACGCTGCGCATCGAGACCGAGGAAGGGACCACCGCGGTGGCCGCTGCGGCGCAATCCGACGGGTTGATGCTGCTGGTGCCCAAGGTGAACGGAACCTATGCCGGCGTCGGCACCGTCGCGCAGATTCAGGACGCCGATGGTGGCAACGTGGTCGTTGAAGGTCTCGCCCGGGCCCGTGTGGGAGCCGGACGGACCGACGACCAGGGTGCCCTGTGGGTGGACGCCGAGCAGTACCCCGAAGCCGAGGTGCACGACGAAGCCCTCGACGATCTCGTCGGCGAGTACCGGGCGGTGGTCGGCGAAGTGCTGAACCAGCGCGGCATGGGTGGCGTAGCCGAGCGCATCCTGGGGATCGAAAACCCGAGCCGCTTGGCCGACCTCGCCGTCTACTCCCCCGATCTATCGCTCGAGCAGAAGGTCGAGCTGCTCGAAACCCTCGATATTCGCGAGCGACTCGGCAAGCTGATGTCCTGGATGGGTGAGGTGCTTGCCGACCTTTCTCTGCGCAAGAAGGTCCGGGACAGCGCCACCGAACGGATCGACAAATCCCAGAGGGACTACCTGCTTCGTCAGCAACTCGAAGCGATCAAGAAAGAACTCGGCGAGGAAGGCGATGCCGCTTCCGACTACCGCCAGAAGCTCGAAGACGCAGATATGCCCGAGCAGGCTCGCACGGCGGTCGAACGGGAGATCGACCGGTTGGAACGCATGTCCGAGCAGTCGCCCGAGCATTCGTGGATCAGGACCTGGCTGGACACCATGTTCGACGTGCCGTGGGGACACGTATCCGAGGATCGCTTGGACCTCGACGAGGCGTGGGCGGTACTCGACGCCGACCACACCGGCCTTGCCGACGTGAAGGAACGGATTGTCGAACATCTCGCCGTCCGCAAGCTGCGCAGAGGACCGCGGTCTGGAGAAAGCCGGAAACCTCCGGGAAGGGGCCATCCTCCTGTTGGTCGGCCCGCCCGGGGTCGGCAAGACATCGCTCGGTGAGTCGGTTGCCCGGGCCCTGGGCCGCAAATTCGTACGTGTCGCCCTGGGTGGTATCCGCGACGAGGCGGAGATCCGCGGGCATCGGCGCACCTATGTCGGTGCTCGCCCGGGCCGGATCGTGAGGGCCCTCATCGAGTCCGACACCATGAATCCGGTGTTCCTGCTCGACGAGATGGACAAGGTCGGATCAGACTGGCGCGGCGATCCCTCTTCGGCATTGCTCGAGGTGCTCGACCCGGCCCAGAACCACACGTTTCGCGACCACTACCTGGAGCTGGACATCGACCTCTCCGACGTGCTCTTCATCGCTACCGCCAATGTGCTGGAGACCATTCCGGCACCGCTGTTGGATCGCACCGAAATCATCCGACTCGACGGTTACACCGACCTCGAAAAAGTGGCAATAGCCCGTGACCATCTCCTCCCCCGCCAGATTCGGGGGGCGGGGCTCGAGCCCGAGGAGATCGTGGTCACCGAAGCAGCCCTCACGGCCGTCGTCGACCGCTACACGCGAGAAGCCGGGGTCCGTTCCCTCGAGCGTGAGCTCGGCAAGCTGGCCCGCAAAGTGGCGACCAAGATCGCCCGGGGCGAAGACAAGCCCCAGGTCATCGAGGTGGACGAACCCGCGGTCAAGGACTACCTGGGCAAGCCGAGGGTCTGGCGCGATGAGGCCAAGGACCGGACGGCCGTCCCGGGAGTAGCGACGGGTCTGGCCGTAACCGGCGCCGGAGGCGATGTGCTGTTCATCGAGGCAACCGCCATGCCCGGCGAACCGGGTCTGACGCTCACCGGACAGCTCGGCGACGTGATGAAGGAGTCGGCCCGCATTGCCCTGTCCTACATCGAGTCACATGCCAAGGAGTTGAGCATCGATGCCGTCGACCTCCAGAGGAGGTTCCACGTTCATGTGCCGGCGGGTGCGGTGCCGAAGGATGGCCCTTCAGCCGGGATAGCGATGACTACCGCCCTGGCGTCTCTCCTGTCCGGCCGGAAAGTGAAGGACACGCTGGGGATGACCGGCGAGATCACATTGCAGGGCAAGGTGCTGCCGATCGGCGGGGTCAAGCAAAAGGTCCTCGCCGCTCACCGGGCCGGCCTCACCGAGGTGATCCTTCCCGCGCGCAATGAGGCGGATCTCGACGACGTGCCGGAGAGCTGCCGGGAAGAGATGACCTTTCATATCGTCAGCACCATCGACGAGGTGCTCGCCAAAGCCCTCGAACCGGCCGACGGGCACTAGTCCGAATACGAGCCACCCCAACCCTCCTTGAGGTTTGGGGTGGCAGGCCGAAGACCATCACATGGCGATGGGAGGCCACATGTTCAGACGCAGCGCCCAGAAACGACGTTCAACAAAACACGAGCACGCTTTCGTCATCAACAACGTCGGCGCGGATTTGCAGCGCCAGGTATGCACCATCTGCGGGCAGGTCAGCATCGTCGCGCTTCCTCCTGTTGATGTCCGATCGACACTGGCCGACGTCACGGCAAGTCTGTTCAGCGAATCACCCCTGACTATCGTCATCGACGAGGCCGTGCAGCCGGCGGGATCTGAGCCGGCAGCTCGCCGACCGGCCGGCCCGGCGATGAGCGACCTACTCTGCGAACGTTGCGACCGTCCGGCGCTGGTCATCTATTTGCACCGCTCCCTTTGCGGCCCCTGTGCTGTCGAAGCCCTCGACGAGGACCACCGCTACCTCGTGGTTCAGGTCGATGACACCGCGCACCTGGAAGACGTAGACACCGGTTCCTCAGCGCCCGCGTGAGGTTGCCCATGGTCAATCCCACGCCGCGCCCGGACCTGGCGGGGTCGGATGACCCTCCGGCCTCATCACCAATCCCGAGCAAGACCGGGCCCCGCTCGACCGGAACCGCCGTACCGTCCCTGAATCACCATGCAGTCCCCGACGAGCTCCTCGACGAGCTGGCCAAAGCCCTGGCGCAGCGCTTGACGGCGCTGGTCAAAGGACTCGGCAAAACGCGCTGATCGACGAAAAAGGGTTCCAAACCGCCCGAACGCGCGAGAATCCATGTGGTTGCTCCTGAGAGGTACCCATGGCCGAACACTATTCCGGATACCCGTCCCCGCTCGGTGCTCTCGTCGTGCCTGAGGGCGTGAATTTCTCCGTTTATTCACGCAGCGCCGACCGTTTGGAGTTGTTGCTCTACGAGAACCCTGACGACTCTGAGCCATCCCGGGTCATCAGGCTCGATCCGCGCAATCACCGGACCTACCACTACTGGCATGCGTTCGTTCCCGACCTGCGTCCGGGACAGTTGTATGCCTACCGGGCTTACGGCCCCGCCGATCCTTCCCGGGGTTTCTATTTCGACCCCACCAAGGTGCTGCTCGACCCGTACGGCCGGGCAATTGCCACCCCGTCGGACTATCGACGGAGCGAGGCGTGCCGCCCGGGCCCGAACGACCGGCATGCCCTCAAGAGTGTGGTTGCCGACGTGTCGACGTACGACTGGGAGGGCGACGACCATGTGCGCCGGCCGTTTGCCGACACCGTTATCTATGAGATGCACGTTGGTGGGTTCACCAAGCATCCCAGTTCGGGCGTCGATCATTCCAAACGCGGCACCTATGCCGGGGTCATCGAGAAGATCCCGTACCTGCAAGACCTAGGAATCACCGCCGTCGAGCTGCTGCCGGTGTTCCAGTTCGACTGGCAGGACGCTCCGGCCGGCCTCACCAACTACTGGGGGTACTCCCCGGTATCGTTCTTCGCTCCGCACTGCCGGTACAGCTCGTGCAGCGACCCCCTGGCGCCGCTGGATGAGTTTCGCGACATGGTCAAGGCTCTCCATCGGGCCGGTATCGAGGTCTTCCTCGACGTCGTTTACAACCACACCGCCGAGGGCGGCGAAGGTGGTCCGACCTTGAGTTTTCGGGGGCTCGAGAATTCCGCCTACTACATCATGGACGAGAGCGACGGCAGCTTCGCCAACTATGCGGGGACGGGAAACACCCTCAACGCCAACCAGTCGATCGTGCGCCGGTTGATTCTCGACAGCCTCCATTACTGGGTGCATGAGATGCACGTCGACGGATTCCGCTTTGATCTTGCTTCGATTCTCTCCCGGGATGAGGACGGCCGGCCCATTCCCAATCCGCCCGTCCTCTGGGACATCGAATCTGACCCTGCTCTGGCCGGCACCAAACTCATTGCCGAAGCCTGGGATGCTGCCGGTCTCTACCAGGTGGGACACTTCATCGGAGACAGCTGGAAAGAATGGAATGGCCAGTTTCGCGATGATGTCCGGGCATTCGTGCGGGGTGACGAAAAGATGGTTCCCCGTCTCGCCAACCGGTTGCTGGGCAGCCCGGACCTCTATGGCAAAGAGGGACGCGAAGCTGAACAAAGCATCAACTTCGTTACCAGCCACGACGGTTTCACACTCAACGATCTCGTCTCGTACAACACCAAACACAACGAAGCCAACCGCGAAGACAATCGGGACGGATCGAACCACTCCCTGTCGAGTAACAACGGAGTGGAAGGACCGACCGACGATCCGGACATCGAGGCACTCCGTGCCCGGCAAATCAAGAACTTCCTTGCCATCAACCTCCTCTCGATCGGCGCGCCGATGATTCTCATGGGCGACGAGGTGCGGCGGACCCAGCACGGCAACAACAACGCCTACTGCCAGGACAATGAAACAAGCTGGTTCGATTGGTCGAACGTCGAAACACACAACGACATCCATCGCTTCGTCAAAGAACTGATCCGACTCCGGTTCGTGCGGGGTTCGTTCACCCGCGAGCACTACCTCTCACTCGAGGAGCTGACCCGGCAGGCCAACATCAAGCTGCACGGAGTCAACCTGGGGAGCCCGGATTTCCGGGATGACTCCCATAGCCTGGCCGTTTCGGCGGCGAGCCTGGCCGGCGATGTGCTCATGCACGTTGCCCTCAATGCCTATCAGGACGGCCTCAACTTCGAATTGCCAGAGCTCCCGGAATGGGCGACCAGCGGGTGGCTTCGCGTGGTCGATACCTCGCTGGAATCGCCGTACGACATCACCCTTCCACCGCAGGTTCGCGTAGATGGCTCCGAATATGTGGTCGGGGGCCGGTCGGTGGTCCTCCTCATTGCCACTGCTGCGCCGGAGCATTGATCGTCGGGACCGACCGGCTCACTCAGCCGGTTTGATCTCGCGCACCCAGCCGAGCAGCAATGCGAGGGCCACAAGGTTGGCTGCGGCGGCGACCAGTGTGTTGGCCGTAAGGCCGGACTGCTCGTAGAGGAACGGTCCAATCGATGCACCGGCCGCCCGCCCCAACCCCATGCCGACGGCCAGAACGGCCAGAAATCGGGTCCGGGCCAGAGGACGCAACTCCGAAGCAAGCGGAAACGTCGAAACGATCGTGAATTCGAAACCCGCCAGCGCCAGAGCCATGCTCGCCAGACCGGCCACCAAATGGGCGTTGGTGAACGAAAGCAACACGTAGGCCAGTGCCGAGATAACCAAACCGATGGCGACCGACCTCCGTTTGCCAATCCGATCGGTCCACACCAGGGTTGACCCTTCACCAACCAATTCCGACAGTGCCAGGAGCACCCCTGCGCCGCCCAGCGCCAACAGAGACAACCCGAAGCCATCCTCGAGCCAGGCACCAAACACCACAAACATGATTTCGGAAGCTCCCGAGTAAAGTCCGACCGTCGTCGGCGGTGCCACAGGCGCTGGCAATTGGTGGCGC
>CAVQSB010000015.1:0-24948 GCA_963715305.1 uncultured Actinomycetota bacterium | reverse complement strand
CAAGGCGCACGTCACCGAAGATCGCACGTCTTCCGCTTCTGGGACCGCTGGCTCACCGACCACAGCAGGTCCCCACCTCTTCCGGCTCGACCTGGCCTCGCAGCGACCTGACCGACCTCACCCCCGACCTCGACCCGCTGGTGGGACTGGGACGACCCCGGCGACGAGTTCGACATCACTCCCGACGGCCGGGACATCGCCTTCTCCGCCGACACCAGCGAGCCGCCCCACGACCGGCACCCGATTTCGCCGTCTTCACCGTGCCCATCGACGGCGGTGAGCCGTCACCTGCCTCACCCCCGACGGCACCGGCCACGAGCGTCGCCCCCGCTACAGCCCGGACGAGCGGCCTGCACTGCGCATGTACGGGAATGCAGGACCAGAGATCGACTTCTATGCCGACCGGGTCCGCCTCGTCCGCTACGACCGGGCCGCCCTCGAGCACGAGGTCCTGACCGAGGGCTGGGATCAGATCGGCAACAGGCTGGGAGTTCACTCCGGACGGAACCTTGGTCTTGGCCGCCGAGGACCGGGCCCGGGTCAATGTGTACCGCCTGCGGGTCGAGCCGCGGCAATCCCCGGACCTGGTCGCAACCGGTGGCACCTACGGGACGCCCGGTCCCCGGCCGGCGACCGGATCTTCGCGCAGTACCAGGAGCTCAGCCGGCCCGGCCGAGATCGTCGACGTGGGTCGGGACGGCCCGCCCATCACGACCTTCACGAACGAGGTAATGAGCCAGCTCCGGATGGGCGATGTGGAAGAAGTCGAATTCGTCGGGGCTGGTGGCAAACCGGTTCAGGGATACCTCGTCTACCCGCCGATTTCGACGCCGGCAGACCTGGCCGCTGGTGCACAACATCCACGGTGGACCCACGGCACCTTCGGCGACTTCTGCCACCTCCGATGGAACCCCCACGCGTTTCGCCGCCCCCGGCTACATTGTAGCGATGGTCTATCTCCACGGCTCGACCGGGGTGGCGATTTCGCGCCGCCATCCACGGCGAGTGGGGCGACATGCCCACCGCCGACGTCCACGCGGCCACCGACCACCTGATCGCACGAGGCATCATGGACCCGGCCCGGATGGCGATCACCGGCGGTTCGTACGGCGGGTACATGACCGCCTGGCTGAGCACCCAAACCGACCGGTTCGCGTGTGCAATCGCCCACGCCGCGGTGACAAACCTGGGCGGCATGTACGCCAGCGACTTCACCCAGGGTCGGCCACGGGCCTACGGGGCCGAATACTTCGATGATCGCGAACGGGTCGAGTTGGTGGAGCCCCAGCGCCCACGCCGCCGGCTACAGCACCCCGACGCTGGTAATCCACGGCGAACAGGACTTCCGGGTGCCGGTGACGCAGGGACTCGAGCTCTACGGGATGCTCAAGGCCAAGGGTGTCGAAGCCCGGCTCGTCTACTACCCCGATGAGAACCACTGGGTCCTCAAACCGCGGAACTCGATCCACTGGTACGGAGAGGTCCTGGCCTGGCTCGACCGGAATATCTCCAACCCGTTCTTGCGTGAGAAACCTGCAGTATGTGCCGTAAAGTCACGCAAGAACAGTCTCGATCATTAGTTGAGGGTTTCCATCGAGGTACACCGCATCGCTGAGCGGTCCATAAAGGCCAGGTCAGAGTGGTTCTTACGCGCCGGCTGCCGCGTAAGACGATTTTGTAGTTCGCGACCTCATCCACTACATGAGCCCTGTATATGCTCTAGGGTGTCCTGACCATGCCTGAGACTGTGATCGTTTTTGCCGGTGGCGACCCCATTCCACCATCCGCCGTAGCCGACCCTACCGGCCGACACCTTTGTGATAGCCGCCGATTCCGGGCTCGACCGGGCCCGGGAATCGGGCTTCGATGTCGATCTCCTCGTCGGTGACCTGGACTCCATCAGCTCGGACGGCCGCCAGAACGTAGCGGCCAACCGAACCGCAATCGAGCGCCACCCGGTCTACAAGGAAGCCACCGACATGGAATTGGCCCTGCAGGCAGCACGCCGGCACGGTGCCGACAAGGTGATCGTCATCGGTGGGCATGGCGGACGGCAAGACCACTATCTGGCGAATGCCCTTCTGCTCCCCTCCCCCGCCTTCGCCGATCTCGACATCGAATGGCGAGCGGGAAAAGATCGTCTCTACGCGGTGCACGACGCGCTGACACTCGAAGGGAAGGTCGGTGCCTCGGTATCACTATTGGCCGTTGGCGGACGGGTCCGCGGCGTTGAGACCAGCGGACTCCGGTGGAACCTCCAGGATGAGGATCTCGACGCTGGCTCTACCGCGGGGTGAGCAACGTGTTCAAGGAAGAGACGGCTTCCATAAGCCTCGAAGCCGGGACGTTGTTGGTGGTCGTCCCCGGCCCCGAGCTGGGATAGGCCTCGCTGGCGTTGACTTCAGAAATGGGCCGAGCGCCCCTTATCTCCGAGTCGCCACTCCTAGTAAGCTAAAGGTCCGACCAGTGTTGGTCTGGCCACTGCGCGTGGTCGCCATGGTTGGAGGGCAAAAGGTGGCTCGATGGTGGGTCACAGGAGACACGGAATTGGGGCACCAATAGTGGCAGGTACCGGCGTACGCATCCCTGTCGTTAGCGCACGGCAATTTAGCCGTTCAACGTTCGCGCTGCTTGTCGCGTTTGCGCTCACGGTCAGCCCACTCCTGGCCGGCGTGGCGTGGGCATTGCCGCCGTTGGCCGAAGCAGCCGGGCCAACTACTGGTACCACCGGCGTAACCGTTTCCGGCTTCAGCGGCGCCGGATCAACCGATCCCGAATTTGGGAGCTCGACGTACTCCTGGTCGAAATCTTCGGGCCCAGGTACGGTCACTTTCACGACCCCGAACAGCGAAACCACCAGCGCCACGTTCTCTGTCGCTGGTCCCTACGTCGTTCTGCTCACCGTCACCGATGACGAAGCCATGTTTGATACCGACACTGTCTCGATCACGATTTCGGATCCACCGAACACGGCTCCGAGTGTCAGTGCCGGCACCAACCAGACCATCACCCTGCCCTCGTCGGCTCCCCTCAACGGAACCGTCACAGACGACGGGCTCCCGGATCCCCCGGCGACCGTGACCACCACCTGGAGCAAGGTATCCGGACCCGGGACCGTCACCTTCGGGAACGCCTCAGCCATCGACACCAACGCCTCGTTCTCCACCGACGGGACCTACGTACTGCGACTCACCGCCAACGACAGCGCCCTCTCCAACAGCGCCACCGTCCAAATCACCGTCAACCCGGTCCCGAACACGGCTCCGAGTGTCAGTGCCGGCACCAACCAGACCATCACCCTGCCCTCGTCGGCTCCCCTCAACGGAACCGTCACAGACGACGGGCTCCCGGATCCCCCGGCGACCGTGACCACCACCTGGAGCAAGGTATCCGGACCCGGGACCGTCACCTTCGGGAACGCCTCAGCCATCGACACCAACGCCTCGTTCTCCACCGACGGGACCTACGTACTGCGACTCACCGCCAACGACAGCGCCCTCTCCAACAGCGCCACCGTCCAAATCACCGTCAACCCGGTCCCGAACACGGCTCCGAGTGTCAGTGCCGGCACCAACCAGACCATCACCCTGCCCTCGTCGGCTCCCCTCAACGGAACCGTCACAGACGACGGGCTCCCGGATCCCCCGGCGACCGTGACCACCACCTGGAGCAAGGTATCCGGACCCGGGACCGTCACCTTCGGGAACGCCTCAGCCATCGACACCAACGCCTCGTTCTCCACCGACGGGACCTACGTACTGCGACTCACCGCCAACGACAGCGCCCTCTCCAACAGCGCCACCGTCCAAATCACCGTCAACCCGGTCCCGAACACGGCTCCGAGTGTCAGTGCCGGCACCAACCAGACCATCACCCTGCCCTCGTCGGCTCCCCTCAACGGAACCGTCACAGACGACGGGCTCCCGGATCCCCCGGCGACCGTGACCACCACCTGGAGCAAGGTATCCGGACCCGGGACCGTCACCTTCGGGAACGCCTCAGCCATCGACACCAACGCCTCGTTCTCCACCGACGGGACCTACGTACTGCGACTCACCGCCAACGACAGCGCCCTCTCCAACAGCGCCACCGTCCAAATCACCGTCAACCCGGTCCCGAACACGGCTCCGAGTGTCAGTGCCGGCACCAACCAGACCATCACCCTGCCCTCGTCGGCTCCCCTCAACGGAACCGTCACAGACGACGGGCTCCCGGATCCCCCGGCGACCGTGACCACCACCTGGAGCAAGGTATCCGGACCCGGGACCGTCACCTTCGGGAACGCCTCAGCCATCGACACCAACGCCTCGTTCTCCACCGACGGGACCTACGTACTGCGACTCACCGCCAACGACAGCGCCCTCTCCAACAGCGCCACCGTCCAAATCACCGTCAACGACCCTTTCCCAACTGTCTCAATCTCCGCCCCGGCCGCTGGGTCAACCCTCTCAGGCACCGTCACCGTCTCCGCCACCGCCTCAGACAACCTTGGGATCACCCAGGTCCAGTTCTATGACGGAGCCAGCCTGATCGGAACCGACACCAACGCCCCCTACTCCGTCAGCTGGAACACCACATCTGCCGGCTCCGGAAACCACACACTCACTGCTCGCGCTACCGACACCAACAACCAGACCACCACCAGCAGCGGCGTATCAGTCACCGTGAATCTGGCACCAACCGTGTCCATCACCAGCCCCAACGCTGGGTCAACCCTCTCAGGCACCGTCACCCTCTCCGCCACCGCCTCAGACGACAACGGGATTACCCAGGTCCAGTTCTATGACGGGGCCAGCCTGATCGGAACCGATACCACCGTCCCCTACTCCGTCAGCTGGAACACCACATCAGCCGGCCCCGGAAACCACACACTCACCGCTCGCGCTACCGACACCAACAACCAGACCACCACCAGCAGCGGCGTATTAGTCACCGTGAATCTGGCGCCCGTCGCCGACGCCGGGGGTCCCTACACGGGTACGGCCGGCGTAACCGTCAACGTCACCGGCTTGGCATCGACCGACAGTGACGGGTCGATCAGCACGTACGCATGGAGCTGGGGCGACGGAACAACCACTCCCGCGTCATCCTTTGCCCCTGCTATCCATACGTACGCCACCGGCGGCACCTTCACCATCACGCTGACGGTCACCGACAACGACGGGACCACTGATACCGACACGGCAACAGTCATTGTCACCGCGAACGCGGCGCCTACTGTCTCTGTCACCAATCCGACCAGCGGTGCGACGGTCACCGGACCTGTGACTGTTCGGATCAAGGCAACCGACGCAGAGAGTGCCGCAGGATCTCTGACCGTGACGTTCAGCATCGATGGCGGCGCGACCCGCACCACCAGCTACAACTCGTTCACGACGAGCTACGAGGCCACCGTCGACACAACGACCCTGTCGGACGGCTCTCACTCGATCTCGGCCCGGGCCACTGACGGGTTCGCCAACACCACCGCGTCACCGTCGGTCACATTCATCGTCGACAACAACAAGGCACCCACGGCAGGAATCACCAGTCCGACCTCCAATACCAGGGTCTCCGGCCAAGCGACCATCACCGCAACGGCCACTGACGACAAAGCGGTGAGAAGCGTCCAATTCTTCGTCGACGGGGTCAGCATCGGGACAGACACCAGCAGCATCGGCGGATGGAGCGTTGTTTGGAACACAACGACGGCCACGAGTGGACGCCACACGCTCACCGCTACCGCCAGCGATCTTCCGGGTAAGACCGGCACCAGCGCAGCCGTATTCGTGACCGTCGACCAACCACCTACCGTCGACATCACTCGCCCGTCGTCCCTGGCGGTTGTCAAAGAACAAGTGACGATCAGCGCAACGGCAACAGACGACAATACAGTCACACGGGTTGAGTTCTTCGTCGACGGAGTCAGCATCGGCAGGGACACTAACGCCAGCGGCGGATGGAGTTTGAGTTGGAACACCCGGAGCGTCGACAACGGACGGCGCACTATCAGGGCCATTGCGACGGACAGCAACGGCCAGACCACCCTGGACTCAGTCATTGTTACGGTCGATAACGACCTTTTCCCCTCGGTGACCATTACCGCCCCACGGGATGGGGCGACCATCTACGGCGTGGGCATCGTGGTGATTTCCGTCACCGCCTCCGATGATGACGGTGTTGACCAGGTCGAGTTCTTCGTCGACGGGACATCGCTCCTCGTCGACACGGACGGCACCAACGGGTGGTCGGCCGCCTGGAATCCGACCAGAGCGTTCATAGGATCGCACACGATTCGGGCGGTTGCCACAGATCGCGGGGGTCAAACAACCGCCGATTCCAACACCGTTACCGTTCAGGCCTTCACCACGGCTACCACGTCGCCCCCGACGCCGACCACTTCGCTACCGGCGGTTGAGATCAACACTCCGGCAGAAGGCCTCTCGGCGACCGCTTTCTCACTGGCTCCTCCAACCGTATCGGCAGGCGGTGAGATCGCCCTAACGGTCGCACTGGCCGCCGAAGTCCCGGGCAAAGCCGATATTACGTTCCAGATCGACGGGCAGCCCTTGGGAGACGTCGCAACGGTCAACGCGGGTGACCCCGCCGCTGGCACAGGTGCCTCCGCAGTCTTCACTCGGACCCTGCCGGCCGGGTTGCAGGTCGGACTGCACCGTATCGAGGTGGTGACGACCGACCAGCCTCCACAAGTCCTCGCTTCCCGCACCGTCGGAGTGCTGGGCGCCCAAGCAAGCACGGATGAACCCGAACCCGCAGTACCGACAGGGTCCCCGCGTTCAATCGGGATCATCCTGGCCACCATCATTGGCGGGGCAGCAGCCTTGACGGCCGCCGGCTTTGCTGCCACAGGTTGGTACCGACGGAAGATGATCGTTCGCCGTCTGGCCACGCGAGGGCGCTAGGTCGCTCCTCTGCTGTTGCTCTGTCACCGTGCGCAAGATCCGGAACACACATATAGTTAGATGAACATCCGGTTGCTTGGGGGCAACGCGATGAAGGGGCCCATTCTGATGTGGATAAGACGCGCAAGCGAGACGCTGTGAACAGGACTAGTCGAATAGTGCTCGCATCGCTGACCGCCTTCGCCCTGCTGGTCAGTCCCCTGCTCATCTCTCCTGCGCTGGCAGCCCTTACCGCTGATCCGGGAGGTCCGTACTCGGGTTTCGTGGGCGAGAAAGTGCGGTTCGATGGGTCTGCGTCGGATCCAGGAGATGGTGACATCAAGTCGTTTTTCTGGACCTTCGGTGACGGTTCGACGGGAAAGGGAGACACGCCGAGCCATAGCTATCGATCCGCCGGCACCTACCTGGTAACGCTTTCGATCACCGACAACGCCAAGCCACCGAATACATCCACGGCCTTTACGACTGCCACCATTGTTGACCCCAACGCCACAACCACCACCACCACCACCACCACCACCACCACCACCACCACCACCACCACCACACAGCCCCACCCACCACCACCACCACACCCACCACCACTACAGCCCCACCCACCACCACCACCACACCCACCACCACCACCACCACCACCACCGGGACAAACCCGAAGACCAGCAGCTCCACCTCAGCTCCGACCCTCGAAGTGCTCGGTCAAACCATCCAGGCTGCCACTCCTGCAATCGGCCTGTCGGCTACTTCCTTCTCGGTTACTCCCCTTGCTTGGTCCCCTGGAGAAGAGATCGCTCTGACCCTGCGGTTGGAAGCAGTACTCCCCGGATTCTCTGAAGTGTTCTTTCTTCTCGACGGGTCACCGCTTGGAGAGCCCGCCTCGGTAACAACCGGACCTGAAATGATCTTCACTCGGGTACTACCGGCCGACCTGTCGGTAGGTCAGCATCGCGTCGAGGTCGTGACCGACGAGGATCCACCTCGGGTGTTGGCCTCCCGATCGGCCGGTGTCGCAGTCAGCCTGGCCGCATCGTCACCGCTCGAACAACCATTCGCCCCATCTTCGACGTCCATCCGTTGGCTGCTCCCGACGATCGGAGTACTGGCTGGGGCCGGACTGATTGCAGCGGCCTGGCACTACCGCAGACGTTGGCTACCCGGACGAACCCGAGCCTGATCCGACCCGTGCATCGCCTCAGTCGAGTTCGATTATCACGCCTTCATGTGGTCGCAATTCCAGCTCGTTGAGATTGACGGGTCCTTCTCGATCCAGTTCGGTCGAGATCAGCAGGAGCCCGGTTCCCAAACCGGCCATCGCGTCGACGGACCGGACCTCGCCCGTGAAGTTCAGCGCGACCGCCAGACGGTTGTGACCATCAACCCTGAGATATGAGAAAACACCCGTGTCCGCCGCAAGAGGTTGGTAGTCACCTGTCTGGAGGGCCGGTGCTCTATGTCGAACAGCAAGGAGCTGTTGGTAGAGGTTGAGCAGCGACCGGGGCTCTCCCAGCAGCGCCTCGACATTCCGCATCTCGAGGTCCTCAGAAAACGGCAACCACGGCAGCACGTTCGAATCGGTGAAACCCGCTCCATCGGCCGCCGTCCACTGCATCGGCGTCCGGCAACCGTCGCGTCCCTTTCCCGGGACATTTATGCCCCACGGGTCCTGCTGTTGTTCGAGGGGAATGTTGGCCTCAGGAAGGCCGATCTCGTCGCCGTAGTACAGGGTCGGTGTCCCTCGCAACGTCAAAAGCAGCATCGCGGCGATCCTTGTTTGGTCGGCCCCCAGCCGGGTGGCGATGCGGGTCTCATCGTGGTTGCCCAGCACGTAGTTGGGCCAGCCTCCACGAGGAACCGCCTGCTCGACTCGTTCGACAAGTGCCCGAACATCCTCGGCGGTCCATGGGGTTTCGAGGATTGCGAAGTTGAACGGCATGTGAAGTCCGTCCAGGTTCTTTCCGTAGTACGACGCCCAGGTGGGCCAGTCGTACTCGTGGATCTCCCCGACCGAGAACCGGGGGGGTTGATACGCGTCGAGAACGGCGCGAATCCGGCGAAAGGCCCCGTGGACGTCGGGATGTCCGCGGTCGTTGATATGAAGCTGTGACTCGTAGGCAGCTCGCGGTCCCGAATCGATGGAGAGTTCGACGAGAGGATTGTCGGCATAATCAGGGTGCTTCATGATGCGGTGAGCGACGTCGATCCGGAACCCGTCAACGCCCCGATCAAGCCAGAAGCGCAAGGTGTCGAGCATCGCTGCCTCGACCTCTGGATTCCTCCAGTCCAGGTCGGGTTGTTCTTTCAAGAACGAGTGCAAGTAGTACTGGCGGGTCGTCTCATCCCACTCCCAGGTTCCACCACCGAAGTCGGCCGCCCAGTTGTTGGGGGGGCCACCGTTTGGTCTCCCGTCCTGCCACACGTACCAGTCCCGCTTTGCGTTGGTGCGTGACGATCTCGACTCGACAAACCAGGGGTGTTCATCGGAGGTGTGGTTAGGAACCCAATCGATGATCACCTTGATGTTCCGCTGATGGGCTTCGGCTACGAGGCGGTCAAAGGCGGCCAGATCCCCGAACAACGGCTCCACATCGCAGTAGTCCGAGACGTCGTATCCGAAATCTTTCATCGGCGAGGGGAAGAACGGCGAGAGCCACACGGCGTCAACTCCGAGAGTGCTTGCCAGGTAGTCGAGTCGCCCGATCACGCCCTCCAGGTCACCGATTCCATTACCGGTGCTGTCCTGAAAACTACGCGGGTAGATCTGATAGATGACGGCGGTTTGCCACCAGAGATGGTCGTTCATACAGGGCAGGCTAACCGACGGCCGCCCCCATACGACCGATCCGAAGGCCGACCTGGACTTGCCAGAATCGACTGTTCCGCTACATCACTTGTTCCGATCGGTCCTTGAGACCCTTGGCAAACTGCTCGAACGATGCGGTCAAATCGGGCATCGATTTCCAGATCACCGAGAGCAGCGGCCCGGTAAATTCCTCCCGCATATCGAATCTGGTGACGGTCTCACTCTCGGGCATGAGCATGAACGTCCTCACCCCTTTGAACAACCCCAGAGGCATCCCCCCCGACCAGGTCATCTTCGAGTTCGTCGCCAGCTCGGTCACCTTGACAGGAAAGGCCCGGTTGGGGCTGATCTTCGAGTAGACCTTGACTTTGTTGCCCAGGCCGATGGTGCCTTCGACGCCGCGCAACGCCAGAATCCCAGGCGGTATACCCGGACACATCGGTCAGAATCGCCCAGATGGTGTCCGGGGTGGCCGCAATGGTCTTGGTGACTTCGTATGACTCCACGACCGTTCCTTCCCGCTCAGACGTACAACGAGTCGATCGCCGCCGAGTACTTCTCGTGGATCACTCGCCGTTTCAGTTTGAGCGTCGGGGTGAGCTCCTCCGTCTCGGGCGTCCATTCGTCGGGCAGAATGGCGAACTTCTTCAGCTGTTCGACGCGAGCCACGCTCTCATTGGCTTCGTCTACCGCCTTCTGTACTTCAGCCTGCACCTCGGGCAACTGGGAGAACGTCGCCATGTCTCCAAACACCAGGCCTTGTCGTTCAGCCCACGGTGGCGCCATGTCCCCATCGAGAACAACCAGCGCCGTCAGGTACTTTCGACGATCCCCGATCACACATACCTGTCCGATGAGCGGGTGGATCTTGATCATTCCCTCGAGCTTGGTGGGGGCGATGTTCTTGCCGCCGGCCGTGATGATCAGCTCCTTCTTGCGGTCCACGATCGAGACAAATCCGTCCTCGTCGATCTCGGCGATGTCGCCGGTGACCAACCAGCCGTCGTCCAGGAACGTCTCGGCGGTGTCTTCGGGTCGCTTGAAGTACCCGGCGGTCACGTTGCCACCCCGCATCATCAATTCACCGTCATCCGCCAGCTTCACTTCGGTGCCCACGATCGCCTTCCCGACCGTACCGATCTTGTTGGCACCCGGCAGGTTGGTGGTACCGGGACCGCTCAACTCGCTCATGCCCCACAGCTCGTAGAGAGGCAGCCCGATCCCCTGGAAGAAGATCAGCAACTCAGGAGCGATGGGCGCGGCAGTCGATATGGCTATGAACACCTCGCCCATACCGAGACCGTCGAGAATCTTGGTCAGGACGACCTTTTCCAACACCTTGTGTTTGAGCCCGGTCAGGAACGGTACCGGTTGGCCGGCCTGTCCAAGCCGGACCACTTCCTCACCGGTCTTGATAGCGGTCATGGCCAGCGTCTTCTTCAAGCCTTCCTCGCCTTCGAGACGGGCCATCAACCCTGCCTGGAAACGCTCATAGACTCGAGGCGCCGCCACAAACAGCGTGGGCTTGGCTTCCTGCACGTACTCGAGTACCTGCGTCATGTCCGGGCAGTACCAAACCTCACCGACGTACCACATCCCCAAATAGTGGCTGGCCACCCGCTCGGCAATATGGGCAAGCGGAAGGAAGGAAACCAAACGTGGATGCTTGGGCAGGTTGATCGTCCGCTCGGTGGACTCGACGGTCCACAAAACGTTGCGATGCGTTATGACAACACCCTTGGGCGTGCCGGTCGTTCCCGAGGTGTAGATCAGGGTCGCAATGTCATCAGGTTGAAGTTGTGCTGCCCTTTCGTCTACAGCCCCCGCATTGGAAGCAAGCAGCGCCCGGCCCCGCTCGGCCAGGTCGTCCCACGACAACACCCAGTCGACGGTCTCGTAATTCTCCGCGCCCTCCATCAGTACGACATACTCGAGGTTGGGAAGTTCGGGCTTGGCCGCCTCCCAGCGGTTCATGAACTCGAGGTTCTCGAGCACGGCCACCTTGGCCCCGCAGTGTCCACCGATGTAGGCGACCTGGGGGGTCGCCAGCGTCGAATAGAGGGTTACCGGAGTGCCGGCCGCATGCATGACTCCGAGGTCGGCGATGACGTGCTCGGGACGGTTCGCTGCCATCAAAGCGACGAAGTCTCCCCGGTTGACGCCAAGCGAGATGAAACCGGCCGCGGCTTCGATCACACGTTCCCGATATTGTGACCAGGAAAGATCCTTCCAGACGCCGTCGGTGCGCCAATGTATGGCCGGAACATCGGGGTGTTCTGAAGCATTCCGAGCCAGCACCTCAACCAAGGTGCGGCCCTCGACGGCGGCATCGATCTCAGCGCGAAGTTCAGCGGCAGTCGCCATTCAATTCCTCCCTCGTATGCCGCAACTGTACCGGGCAAGAGGATCGCGCGACGGAGGGATTATCAGTTATCAGTTATCAGTTATCAGCAGCCTGAAACGCCCCGGCGCCGCCGGCAGCGATGCGAAGCACGAAATACATGGCCGTGACAGACCCGCTCTCGCCCCGCGATCTCCCGCGACAGTGGCAGCGTTACTGACTACTGAGAACTGAGTACTACTTCGTGTAGATCTCGTCGATCACGTGGCCGTACTTCTTGCCGATGATGGCCCGTTTGACTTTGAGGGTCGGGGTCAGCTCGCCACCTTCAATGGTGAAGTCCTCATCGAGAATCCGGAACACCCGGACCGACTCGGCCTTGGAAACCGCCTTGTTGGCAACGTCAATCGCTTCCTGAATCGCTGCCCGTACATCGGGGTTCTCACGTAGCTCAACGATGTTCTTGTCTCCCAAACCCTTCTCGGCAGCCCATTCGGGAAAGGTCTCAGGATCGAGCGTCACCAACGCGGCAATGAACGGTTGCGCGTCCCCGATGACCATGCATTGGCTGATCAACGGATGGGCCCGGATGAGATCTTCCAGCACAGCGGGAGCAACATTCTTGCCGCCGGCAGTGACGATGAGCTCCTTCTTCCTGCCCGTGATGCGCAAATAGCCCTCGTTGTCGAGTTCACCGACGTCTCCGGAGTGGAACCAACCATCGTCACTAAACACCTCTTTGGTGGCAGCCTCATTGTTCCAGTAACCCTTGAAGACACACCCACCTTTGAGAAGGATCTCGCCGTCATCGGCAATCTTCACCGAAGCACCAGGTGCCGGACGTCCGACCGTCCCAATCTTGATTTCGCCTTTTCTGTTAAAAACCGTAGCGGCGGTCGTTTCGGTGAGACCGTAGCCTTCCAAGACGGTGAGCCCGATGCCACGGAAGAAGTGACCAAGCCTGTCCCCCAGGGCCGCTCCGCCGGAGATGGCGTATTCCAGACGACCTCCGAACACGTCCCGGAGCTTCCCATACAGCAGCTTGTCGAAAACGGCGTGCAGGACCTTGGTCTTTAGGCCGACCTTGCCGGCCTGTTCTTCCTTCGAATAGTCAATGGCCACCTTGGCGCCGATGTCGAAGATCTTGCCCTTGCCCTCGGAGTCGGCCTTGTGTTTGGCGCTGTTATACACCTTCTCGAACACCCGGGGCACCGAGAACACCCAGCGCGGCTTGAACATCCCCAATTCCTCAACAAGGTTCTTGGTTCCGGTTGAATACCCAATCTTCACGCCCATGGTCACGCAAGCGACCTGAACGACCTGTGCAAAGGAATGGGCCAACGGAAGGAACATGAGGTTGGAATTGCCGGGTGTGAACAGATCCATCTGCGAAGAAACCACCTGGCGGACATCCCAGATGAAGTTGTGCTGCGTGAGCACACAACCCTTCGGACGTCCGGTCGTACCCGACGTATAGATGAGCAGAGCAATGTCATCCTGAGCGATGGCCTTGATGCGCGCCTTGACCTCTTTGCGGCTGTCATCGGTGGCGGCGGCTTTGACCTGGTCCAGGCCGCCTTCATCGATGACGAATTGATGCTGGCAGTCGGGAAGGTCAACCGACACCTCATCGAACACTGCCTTGAGCGCCGCCGACTCACAGAAGACTCCGACCGCACCACTGTCCCCAAGGGTCCAGCGAACCTGTTCGGCGGAGGACGTCTCGTAGATCGTCACTGCTGCGCAACCAGCCGCCCAGATGGCGTACTGAACATACGTGAACTCATACCGGGTGGCCGAATAGACGCCGATGCGCGAACCGGGTTGGATTCCGAGCGCAACCAGACCGGCGGCCAATTCCATGACCTGGCTCACGAATTCTTCGGTGGTGATATCGACGAAACGATCACCGTCGCGATAGGCAAGTGCAGCAACATGAGGATGCAAATCGACTCTGGCGAGCAAAGCCGCTATCGGACTGTCACTGGGCGGGACTTTGACGGCCCCCGGGCTGGTGTACTCACGCATAGCATTCTCCTCTGGCCGTGGACAGGCCGACGCCCCGGGCTAGGTAGCCCCCGGAAGATTTCTGCCATCAATCTTAGCCGGGCCACAAGGCGGGATTTCTGCCGAACGGCTCACCGTCAACCGACGGCGCCTTCCTCCCGCAGCGATTTCTGCTCAGCCTCGTCGAAACCGAATCCCGCCAGAATCTCGGCTGTGTGCTGCCCGGCCCAAGGAGGCGGACCCGAGATCTCTGCCGGAGTGCGGTCGAAGCGCGGGCCGGGAGCCGGCTGCACCACACCGTCGACGCTAGTGAAGGTCTGCCGGGCGCGGTGGTGCGGGTGATCGGGAGCTTCGCCCATCGTCAGCACCGGAGCGACACATGCGTCGCTGCCGGCAAACCGGTCCTCCCAATACGCCCGGGTATGTTGCCTGACCCGGACCGCGATGCGCTCCTTCATCTCCGGCCAGCGGGGTGCATCGAGCTGGTCGGGAAGCTCGCCATCGAGATTGAGGAGCTCGAGGAACTCGCCGTAGAAATGCGGTTCGATGGCGCCCACCGCCAGGTACGCCCCGTCGGCGGTCTCGTACACCTCATAGAAAGGGGCTCCTGTATCGAGCAGATTGATGCCGCGCCGATCGCTCCAGAGACCCATAGCTCTCATCCCGTGGATCATGGTCGTCAAGAGGGCCGATCCGTCGATCATGGCTGCATCGACGACCTGGCCGCGCCCTGACGTCCGAGCCTCGAAGATCCCCGCCACCATCCCCAATGTCAGGAGCATCCCCCCTCCCCCGAAGTCGCCAACCAGATTCAAAGGTGGAACCGGCGCTTCTCCAGAACGTCCAATGCCGTGCAACGCGCCGCTGAGAGCAATGAAGTTGATGTCGTGCCCGGCCGTTCTCGCGAGCGGGCCAACCTGGCCCCACCCCGTCATCCTGCCGTAAACCAGCTGGGGATTGATCTCGGCGCACGCCTCCGGCCCGATACCGAGACGTTCGGCAACTCCGGGCCGGAAACCCTCAATCAATCCATCGGCCTTTTCCACAATCCGGAGTAAGGCACCGATCCCGAGCGGGTTCTTCAGATCGATCCCGATGGACCGTTTGCCGCGATTCAGTAAGTCAAGTGATAGCCCGGTTGCCGCCGGACCAAGCACCGAGTCGGCCCGGTCGACCCTCACAACGCTGGCTCCCAGATCGGCGAGCATCATCCCGCAGAACGGCCCGGGCCCGATCGAGGCGATCTCGACAATCGTAACTCCCTGCAATGGCCCCATCTCCGGCCTCTCTCGAGTGCTCTCAATCCTGCGCCAGGGCGCTCTCGATCACGTCGTGATGCTCCAAATAGGTGGAGACGAACGCCTGGATGATGGCGGCCGTCGGCAGCGCGATCAGAGCGCCGATGGCACCGAGAAGGGCCGCCCCGGCGAGGACGGACCCGAAGGCGATGGCCGGATGCAGCGCCATGGTTTTGGCGGTGATGCGAGGCTGTAACACGAAGTTCTCGATCTGCTGATAGGTAACCAGCGCCACTACCACCCATACGGCCATGATGGGATCCGTGAACAGGGCAACCAGGACCGGGGCTACTGCCGCTATGTAGGTTCCCACCGCCGGGATGGCTTGTGAGATCACGCCTACCCAAAGCGCCAGCGGCAGCGCGAACGGAACCCCAACGATCAGCAAGACCACATAGGTGAATATCGCTGATGCAACCGCGAGAAGCACCCGCGAATAGACATACCCCCCGGTCTTCTGGATAGCTACCTCCCACATCCTGAGCACCTCATGCTGCACCTCGGGCCTTACGGTTGCCAGAACCGTGCGGCGCAGCTTTGGTCCGTCCGCCAGCAGGTAGAACGTAAACAATCCCATCGCCAACAGGCCGAGTACGGCACTCGCCACCGTGGAACCGAACCCGATCAATCCCCGGCCGACGTCGTCGGCATAACTCTGGATAACGCTGCCCAAACTGTCGAAGTCCTCGAGGGCGGCGTCGATGCTCAGTTCTATCCCAAACCACTCCTCGAGTCGCGCCGACACCTGATCCAGCCAATCGGGGAGATTCGCGAAGAAGCCACCCGTTTGTGCGATGAGCGGCGTCAGTACCGCAGCCAGAAAGCCGATACCGAGTAATCCGACGATGGCGAACACGACAGCTGTGGCGAAGCTGCGGCTCCATCCACGCTGTTTTGCAAAGTATTGCACCGCCGGTTCCAGTGCAAAAGAGAGAAAGACGGCCAGCAACAAGGCGATGAGTAGATCGCCAAGTTTGCGTGCGACCCACAACAGCGCCAGCGTGGCGAGGCCTGCGCCGATGGTCATGAAGAGAGCACGGGGGAACCAGGCAGGTACGTGCTCGCGACGACGCCGGGGCGGAGCAGCCGGAGGGCTCTGGTCGGACGAGGCATCCATGGTCAAGGACGATACCCGCTCTTTTCCCCTTTACCTGGACTACAGGACGTGTAGCTTTCGCGATATCAGGACAAGCGAGCGGACATGGCGAACATACGACTGGGGTTTGTAATCGTGATTCTGGCGCTGGTGGCGGTCGGATGCGGCAATGCCGCCGAGAACATCCTCGAAGGAGCCATCGAGAACCAACTCGAGGAAGAGGGAGGCGGAGATGTCAACGTCGACCTCGACGAGGATGGCGGTGTGGTCTCCATCGAAACAGACGAAGGCTCGATGAGCATCGGCGGGACCGAGATACCCGACGACTTCCCGCTTCCCCTACCCGACTATGAAGAGGTAGTTGGCGTGGTAACCCAAACGGGCGAGTCGGCCAGCAGCATGGTGACACTGACCTTCGAACCCGACGACTTCGACGACGTCGCCGGGCTATACGCGGAGTTCTTCAGCGACGATGGCTGGGAAGTCAGTCGAACAGATTCCAATGCGGATGGCGATCGCATGGTCATCTTCTATGCGTCGAAGGATGCGGTAAGCGCCTCGGCGATCGTCGGACACAACCTGGGCGAAGACACGGCCACCGTCATTGCCCAGTACGGCAACAACTGATCCCGGTCAATCTTGCTGATCGGCTCGAGGCCGCTTCTGTCCGAGGCTGTCCCGGATCAAGCCCTCTCAACCGGCGTTCTGCACGCTGAGGACGTAGTCGATCACCCGCGAGATTTGTTCTTCGGTAAGCGTGGACCGGAAGGAAGGCATCCGACCCTTGCCGGTATTGATGGTGATCTCGTAGTAGTCGAGCGGACGGTCGACTGCCTCAGAACCTGGACCGAGGGCCGGTCCAATTCCACCGTTGAGGTCCTTGCGGTGACAGGTGGCACACCGGGCTTCGTAGATCTCTTGTCCGCTGGCATTCTCTTCGAGACCGCCATCGCACCCCACCAGCAGCGCAGAAAAGACAACAATGAGCGCAACCAGTGCCGACAAAGCCCTTGAGGGAACGGCTCGTCCGACCATATCGCGAACAATAGCGGTTCGCTACGAGGCGGCGAGTAACGAGCTTCCACCTTGCCACAGCAGCGTTACCACGATTCCGGCGATCGCAACGCCGATGGCAATCAGCGCGAAAGCTTTGCGACGCTCCACACCGAAAACAAACGCGGCCAGCGCTCCACTCCACGCGCCGGTGATGGGGAGAGGAATCGCGACAAAGGTAATGAGCGCCAGATCTCGCCAGCGGTCGAACCGCGTCGTGTGTCGGCGTCGGGTATGGGAGAACAGCCGTTCGAGGAAACGATGCAACCACGTCCAATGGTCTTCGGCCCACACAGTCACCGGGCCGAGGAACATCAGGATGAACGGCACCGGGAGCAGGTTCCCCAGCACCGCCCACACATAGGACTGCCACACCGGCATGTCGAGGACTCCGAGCGCAAAAGGAATGGCGCCACGCAACTCGAATACAGGCAGAGTTGCCAGCAGCACCACAGCCAGCGGCTCCGGGAAATTGCGGACGAAGGTCTCGATTGAGTCGCGCATGGACTGGGGAGTATTGCAGGGATCGCGCGACTCAAAGCTTCAACAACTGCGGTGGCTCCCCGACCCGGGAAGGTTTGGGCATGGCACCTTGACACTCGACCAGACCCGCGCGTAGGATCCGTTGGTTCTGGGGCGCGACTCATCGTTCCCTGAACATGCCCCCAAAAAGGGCATCGGGCTACGAGTCCGGGCTCCCTGGCGCCGGCTCGACAATTGGCCCTTTGCAGCTCCTCCTCGGAGGAGCGACACGAGGCTCCGGCTCTACCCCCTTGCCGGAGCCTCGTCACATGGCGGATCAGGTGAGAGGTCGCAGATCTCCAGGACGCGGCACACGGTTCCCCCACTTCGGTCGCCCGTGGAGAATGGCATGGGCGATTTCTGCAGCGGGCACGAAGTATGCGCCACCCTCAATCAGCCGCCTGAGCTCTTCGATTCGCTCACGACGACTGATGGTGTGGGCCCCATCGCCGGCCATAGTCTTGGTCGATTCCATCTCTATCTGACATCGGCATCCGGACCCCTGAGACTTGAGGAATCCGGTTCGATAAAACCGGCTTCGGTAAGAAAAGCCTCCGCGACTTGGTCGGCCGGGACGTCATAGTCGCCCGATTGGATCAGCCGCCGCAATTCGAGCAGGGCGCGCTGGCGGGTTGCTCGATTTGCCCACGGCAGAATGCGATAGTGAGAGGCGCTCACTCCCCCATTATCACACTGAGAACCGCACCACGATTACGTCACTTTCAGCAATCGTATAGTCCTTGCCTTCGACGCGAACGTGGCCGATCTTCTTGCACTCGTCCCAGCCTCCGTCGGCGATCACTACTGCGATGGGGGCGATCTCCGCCCTGATGAAACCTCGCTCCAGATCGGAGTGGATCTTTCCTGCGGCTTCAGGAGCTTTGGCTCCCTTGCGCACCGTCCACGCATGAGCTTCTTTCGGGCCCAACGTGTAGAAACTGATGAGATCCATCGCCGCGTATGCTGCTTTCACCACCTTGGCCAGGGCACCCTCCCCGAGACCCAACCCCTCAAACAACTCGCGCCGATCCTCCGGCGACAGCTGGGCGCCCTCCTCTTCGAGTTGGGCCGAGACCATGACTACGGTGTCGCCTTCGGGAACCAGGGCTTCCAACTCGCCGACCGCCCCATCCATCTCGCTCTCATCTTCTCCCACGTTGACCACCCAGATGGCCGGCTTGAGCGTCAGCGGCGCCAGGTCCCGAAATGCGGTGAGCTGGTCTCGCTCCCATTTCTCGGTCCGGAGTTGAGTCCCCTGCTCGAGAACTTCCGTGGCGCGGGCGAGGGCCTCAGCTGCGCTTCTCTTGCCCTGATCGGCAGTTGCTTCTTTGGCAAGCTTGGCGCGGCGTCTCTCGAAAACCTCGTAGTCGGCCAGAGCCAGCTCCAGAAGCAGTTCTTGGGCCTGGGCAATAGGGTCGGTACCGGATTCTTCGGACGGTACCGAGTCGTTATCGAATGATCGCAACACCACGGCGAGGGTCTCCATGTCTCGCAGCCGCCCGAAGAGCTGGGCGCCCATTCCTCCCCCATGTCCAGGTTTGGCCATGGCCGGAAGGTCGAGGAGTTCGAGGGTTGCTTGTACCAGTTTGACCGATTGTTCGACCCGGGCCGCCTCGTCAAGGTCGGCGTCGGGTACTCTCGCCACACCGACGTTGGGATCAATCGTGGAGAACGGGTGGGACGCAGTCGGCGCCTCAAGCCCGGTGAGAGCGTTGAAGAGGGTCGTCTTACCGACGTTGGGATATCCGACGATGCCTATGCGTGCCACGAACCGGAGATTGTAACGGCAGAAACACGATTCCCTCTCCTCCACCAGACGGCATGAAGGATCGGGTGATAGCGTGCAGAAGAGCTCGGAGGAGGAGAAGGTGAGGATTGCCGTCATTGGCGCCGGTTCGTGGGGTACGGCCGTGGCCTGCCTGGCCGCTCAACAACATGGCACGGTTCTCTGGGCGCGCCGCCCCGAATTGGCGGATCGCATCAACGAGGAACGGCGCAACGAGCAGTACCTGCCCGGTTCGGAGGTCCCGTACAGCCTCACGATCACCAGTGATCTCGAAGCAGCAGTGCGGGATGCCGAGTTGGTCGTCATGGGAGTACCTTCGCACGGATATCGAGATGTCCTGACCAAGGTCGCCCCGACGGTACCGGCCGAAGCTGCCATCTTGAGCCTCACCAAAGGCATCGAACAGGCGAGCCTCAAACGAATGACCGAAGTAACCCGCGAGGAACTCCCCGACCACCAACCCGGCATCATTGGCGTCTTGAGCGGACCCAATCTGGCGCGTGAAGTGATGGCGGGCCAACCGGCGGCCACCGTCATTGCGATGGCCGACAACGACCGCGCCCTTGCCCTCCAAGAGGTGTTCATGTCGCCATCGTTTCGTGTCTACACCAACACCGACGTGATCGGCTGTGAAGTCGCCGGAGCCCTCAAGAACGTCATGGCCATCGCCGCAGGCATGGCTCGGGGGCTCGGTTTTGGCGACAACACAATGGCGACGCTGGTGACGCGAGCATTGGCAGAATTGACCCGTCTGGGGGTGGCAATGGGTGGCGAGCCGCTCACGTTCGCCGGTCTGGCGGGGATGGGAGACCTGATTGCGACATGCGTCAGCTCGCAGAGCCGCAATAACCGGGTGGGGACCGAACTAGGCAAGGGTCGCTCCCTCGACGAGATCACCTCCGAGATGAACATGGTCGCTGAGGGTGTCAAGACGACCCGGGCGGTGCTCGACCTAGCAGATGGCTACGGGATCGAGATGCCTATCGCCCAACAGGTCGGGAGGGTGCTCTACGAGGGCGCCCGTCCCCGCGACGCCGTCCTGTCGCTGATGACCCGCGAGGCGAAACCTGAGAGTTGAGAAGGTTCACGGTTCGCCTCGGCGTGGGCGAGCCAGAACTTGCTGCTGAACGCACGACGGGCTGCCACAAGGATTACATGAGAATCCGCAGGATCGAGCCGAACGAATGGGAGGAACTGCGGAATGTGCGCCTGGCCGCCCTGCAAGACACTCCCGGGGCTTTCACGACCCGCTACGAGGAGGCAGTCGACTACCACGACGAGCTCTGGCAAGAACGGGCCCGGGCGGGATCCACGGGAACCGATCAAGCCACCTTCCTCCTGGTCGACGGCGAGCAGGTGCGCGGGATGGTCACCGGCCTCACCCGACCCGAAGACCCCTTTGAGGTGCTCCTGGTTGGTATGTGGATCGCGCCTGCCTACCGGCGGGCGGGTCACGGCGTCCGACTGGTAGATCGGCTGATCGCCTGGGCATCCTCGGTGGGTGCGTGTTCGGTGGTACTCGGCGTAACCAGCGGGAACGACTCCGCCTTGACGCTCTATGAATCCTGCGGGTTCACACTCTCGGGCGAACGGCGCGACCTTACCGGCCACTCCGCCCTCATAGAACACACGATGCGGCTACCGCTTTCCTGACGAGAGGCCGATCTCATCCGGGAGTGAACCACAGGCCGGGAACCGGCTTTGGTTCCTGTGCGTCCAAAGGATGCACAACCCGGGAGGGTTCATGACGCCGCACACCAAAACGCCATTGTTGAAACTGTTCGTCCTTGCACTCGTCCTGGTGCTGGGCGCGGCCGCCTGCTCCAGCGAAGACAAGACCAATCTCGAGGCTTTCGAAGAGATGGGAGCTCCCCTGGACGGCGGAGGCTTCCCGATGGAGACGACGACCACCATGGCGTCGGAGACCGAAACCACCTCCGACGGCGACCAGCATTCCGGCCCCACTGCCTTGGGTTCCGGTGGCGTCGAACCCGTCGTATTCCAGACGTCCGGCTTCGGACGCGACATCATCTTCACGGCCGATCTGACCGTCGCCGTGCCGGACGTCACCAGCGCGGGAGAGAAAGCCACCCGGGAAATCCAGACGCTCGGCGGATTCCTCTTCGGGCAACGAACGACCGGGGAACCCACCCCGATGAGTGTCCTGACCTTCAAGGTCAGCCCCGACGACTTCCAGGAGGCACTCGACCGCCTCGGCTCGATCGGCGATCTCCGCACCCAGAACGTGTCCGCGGATGACGTCACCGAGCGCATCGTCGATGTGCAGAGCCGCATCAACACTGCCGAGGCAAGCGTCGAACGGCTGCGTGCTCTGCTCGAAGGTGCCGTCGATATCAAGACCATCATCGAGCTCGAGAATGAGTTGCTCGAACGGGAGACCCAACTCGAGACGACGCGCGGTTCCGCTTCGCACTCTCGAGGACCAGGTCGCCCTGGCCACCATTGTGCTGACCATCACGGAAGCTGAGAGCCTGCCGGCCGTATCCCTCAATGTCACGACCTACCTCGGACACCGACGGGGTCTCGTGCCCGGGGAGTCCGGGATCACCGTCGATCAAAACGACGCCCTCACGGTATGTTTTGAGATCTTCAACGTCGGCGACACGTTGCTGACCGACTTCGAATTACGCGACCCGGTCTCGACGTCGAATTCGACCACCTGATCGTGATCTTTGGCGACCCCGGCACCCCGATTGAGCCAGGCGAATCCATCGTCCTCGCCACGGAAACCTTCGCCGAACGCAGCCTGCGTACGCAGACGACGGTAACGGCTACGCCGGTCAATGAGGACGGCGACGTCCTCTCCACCCGGAAGGCTGCCAACACCGTGACGGTGTTGATTCAGGCGGTCGACCCGGGCGGGATTCCCACGTTCACCGAGGGTCTCCAGGCAAGTTGGGAACTGCTGGTGGACGTGGGGCAGATGCTGGTCCTGCTGGCCGGCGGGATATCCCCGTTCCTCTGGGTACCGATTCTGCTCTGGTTGGCTGGCGCCCTACACGAAGCCTGACGCAGCCGAGTACAGGTTCGGGTTCCGGGCAACCAGCCACCTCCCTTGGACTCGGGGAGCAGGATGCGGCCGACACAGGCGGAACCGTCGACGGGAGCTAGCGAGCGGCGGCGACCCGCAACGAGCGGTACAACAGCCCTTGGTCGCCCAAACGGCGGCGCAACGCCCGTTCGAGTCCACCGATCGGTAGGGTCTGCGGGCGCCGCGGGTCCTTGTGACCGTGTGAGGCGAAACGCGGCAACGTGAGCGTCACGCGGTCCGCCAGTTTCGTCGCCGCCTCCGTTCCAAGATACCGCCGGAGCCTCACAGCGAACTACCGACGCCCAAGGATGGTCCGCCGGACCGGGAAGGCGCAGGTACCAGGAGTAGCGGCTCCAGGCGGTCGTGGTCAGGAACAACGGAGTCCGTTGACCGGCCGCGAGCTCGCCGATCACCGGACGCAAGGCCGGCGGAAGGTACTGGACATGGTGGGTTTTCACATACCCGACGGCACCCTTGACGTGAGCCCCGCTCAACGGGCTGTCGACAACGACGAGCGCATCGCCGGCGTGGCGAGCCGTGACTCTCCTTTTCGGTTTCACCCATCCGCTGCTGGATGCCCAACCACAGCTCCTCCGGCGTGGACCCGGCCACGGCCCGGACCCCGTATCGGCATGGCGGGTGACGATAGGAGCGGCACCGGCGGCGGCCGTGAAGCAGGCCGCGCCGTCCTACCTCGCTGGCCACGGTCAGCGTGGCCGTCGCAGTGCACCGCTCCGGCGGCAAGGCGGCGCAGAGTCCGAGAGTCGCCAACCCGTCCTCTTGTGAGATCCACACGTTGGCATCGACCCGCCGCACACCGTCCACAAACAGAACCGAATCCGCTGCGTCGCCGGTGGAAGCGGTACCCGGTGCCCGACTCCCGGGCCGGCACCTCGATGTCTACCTCAGGGTGCGGGTGGTCTCTTCGAGTTCGGCACCGGTGGGGGTGCTGACTTCGGAGCCCACGGTTCAACGGTGAACTTCACAGCTCCACCCGCTCGACCGTCGCCGTGCCGGAACCTTTGCGCACCTCGAACCGAACCGGGAGCCTGCTCGGCCAGTTCCCGAACATGGGTGACAATCCCGACGGTTCGTCCCCGGGCACCCAGTTCCTGGATCACGTGGGCGACCGTATCCGAGTGTTTCCGTATCCAGTGTGCCGAACCCCTCATCGAGGAAGACCGACTCGAGCCGGCTGCCGCCGTGGACCGACATGGATGCAAGCTGTTCGGCCAGAGAGAGCCAGGGCCAGCGAAACCAGGAAGGTCTCACCTCCGGAAAGCGTCTTGACCAGCCGGGCTTCGTTGGCGTTGCGGTGGTCGAACCACCCGAAAGTCCCTCCTCACTACTTCCAGTGAATAGGCCCCGTCGGCCAGCTCGTCGAGCAGCCCATTCGCACCGGCCACCAGAGCTGCCAGGGCTTCCTCCATCAACCACGCCTCGAATCCTGTGGCCGACAGATGCCTGCCAAGGCTCTCGGCCAATCGGCAGACTCTGTAGTGGTGGCCATGTTCGCTCGGATTTCGCCCGAGCGAACAATCGACTTGCGTAGAGCATCCAGTTCTAGTCGCGCCCGCCAGGGCATCGACGATCACGTCTCGCGTCGGCCGGCTCTCGGCATTGAGGCCTTCCTCTTCGACGAGGGCGGTGAGGGAACCCTCCTGCTCGCTCAACCGGCGCTGCAGATCCTCGATCAGTTGTTCGGCTGCAGCGGACTCCGCGGTCAATCGGGCAATTCTCGCGGTCGCCCAATCTCGAAGCTCTTTCCAATCGGCGGCCAGATCCACTCGCTCGGGAACCGGGGGCTCCAGCGAAGCGACCCGGTCGTGGCTCTGATCCGAATCCGTCGGGCTGCTGTGGTTTCGACCCCGATGGCATCCACCTTCATCCGAACCCTGCCGATGGCTCGGGCTGCTGATCGGCAGCACGTCGCGCGCCGTCCAGCGCAGCGTCCGCAGTGGCGATCTCCGCCATGATCTCCACGGCCTTGTTGACGTCGGGAGCATCGGCAAGATCCCTCTCGAAACCCCCGATTCGGGCCGCGCATCCTGCCGAGCCGGGCCTCTCCAGTTTCTCGCCAATTTCTTGCCGACG
>CAVQSB010000014.1:0-92031 GCA_963715305.1 uncultured Actinomycetota bacterium | reverse complement strand
ATCCGGTCCGACCGGTCAGCTCACCCGACCAGGCTGCCAATGGCCATTTCCGCCAGTGCGCCTCCCACGTCTGCGGTTCGGCGGCGGCCGGGTCAGGCATTTCCTTCGATTCGTTGTCTCGCACCAACCGGGGATCACCTCGCACCAGACGGTGGGCGGTGGAGGCCACTTGGCTGATGGGGACACCGGGACAGAGGCGCCCCGTCATGCAGTAACGCCCGCAACGTGACCAGCTTGTACGACTTGGTTATCGACTCACCCTCAAAGCCGGCCAGTACATCTCCATGGGCGGCCACGACGGCGGACTCCCGATCGGACAACATGCCCAGATGATCGAGGTAGCCGAACCAGTGGCCGTGGCTCTTCTTGGCCGAGGCAGGGTTCAGACCTGCCCGGAAGGCTTCCGCGGCCGAGGGGCGTTCGCCAGTCTCCTCCAAGAACGAGCGGCAGTATTCCTCGAGGGCGCTCTGTCCGGTCAGCTTGACCAGCTCCCCAAACATGTCGATGACGTCCAGCTCATAGGAAACTAAACAGCCGGGCGGCAGATCAAACTCGCCCTTTTGCAGTGCCTTCAGGACCGCTGCGGTGGAAGGGACCGAGGTCTGGCCGAGGCCGAGCAGCGCCCGGGGCTTGAGCAGGAAGCTGCGGTGGTTGCCGACGAAGTCGACGACCGGAGACGGTCCTTGTCCTCGGTGCGCCGCAGACCGCGACCGAGCTGCTGAAGGAACAACACCGGTGACTCGGTCGGGCGCAACATCAGCACCGTGTCGATCTCGGGCACGTCGACGCCCTCGTTGAACACGTCGACGCTGAAGAGCACCTGGAGCGCGCCGGCCCGCAACCGCTCGACCGCCTGTTGGCGTGGACTCTCCCCCGGAGTGCACCGCCTCAGCCGAGACCCCCGCCGCCCGGAAGAACTCGACCATGTAGTCGGCGTGGCTGATCGAGCAACAGAACGCCGAGGGTCCGCGAACAGCCCTTGAGGCGCCACTCGTCGAGGGCCTGTTGCGCACGGTCCTGGGTCTCGACGGCGGCGGCCAGCTCGGCGGGATCGAACCGGCCGTTGCGCCACGGGATGTGGGCGTAGTCGGCCACATCCCGGATGCCCCAGTACTGGAACGGGCTCAGCTCACCCCGGCCGATGCCGTCGACGAGGTCGAACCGGAAGACCAGGTTGTCGCCGCAGAGGGCGAGCAGGTCGGCGCCGTCGGTGCGATCCGGGGTCGCCGTCAGTCCGAGAAGGAAGCGGGGCGTGAAGTGGTCGAGGACGGTGCGGTAGCTACGGGCGGCGGCGTGATGGAACTCATCAACCACGATGTAATCGAAGGCGTCGGCGTCGAAGCGGTGCAGGCGGCGGGCGAGGGTCTGGATCAACACGAACACCACACGGCATCGGGCTGCTTCTCGTCACCGAAGTAGAGGCCGAGCTGGGCATCGGGACGGACCTGGCGGAAAACGTCGCGGCTCTGGCGGAGGATCTCCTCGCGATGGGCGACGAACAGCGTGCGCCGGAACTGGGCCGCGTACTATCGAAGCCGGCGAGCCATGTCTTGCCGAGGCCCGTGGCCAGGACCACCAAGCCGGCCGCGTGTCCGTCGCCTGGATTCTTCGAGGGCGGCGAGCGCCTCGGTCGATGGGCCACGGCGCGACCGGCTGGACGGGCTCCTCGGTCTCGACCCCGCGACATCGGCGACGACGGTGCCGGCGGTCGGCAGCCGCGGTACGAACAGAAGGAACATTGGTGGTCGAGCGCCAGGCTGCGGGGCTCGGTCCAGAGGGCGTCGAAAGCGTTGACGAGGTGGGCGATCTCGTCGGTGCGCAGGTTCCACTCGACACCCTCGTCGATGCCGGACTTCGACAGGTTGGAGGACCCGACAAGACCCTCCGCCCGCCGCGGAGAGGACCAGGACAGGTAGGCCTTCGGGTGGAACGACGTGAGCGGATCGGAGAAGACCTTCACGTCGACGTCCCCGGCTCGACTCGGCCAGGTCGAGCAGTTGGGCGAGGGCGTCGGCGTCGGTGACCTGGAGGTAGTCGGTGGTGAGGATGCGGACGACCGCGCCTCGCTCGAGTGCGTCGGCGAGGTGACCGGCGATCAGCTTGAGGCCCGACTTCATGATGAAGCTGACGAGCAGATCGATGCGGTCGAAGCGGCGGTCAGCAAGCAGACGAACGATCTCGCTCTGCATCTGCCGGTTGTCGGTGTTGTCGACTAGGACCGGCACCCCCGAGGCAGGGGCCGTTGGGGCGAGGTAGTTGCCCTTGGCAGGGATGACATGTCGCACCCCGCCACGTGGGTCAGGCACGTCGCCGGTGTAGCGGGGGATGACGTGGATGTGGAAGTGGGGGACCGTTTGGCCGGCTGCCGGCCCGTTGTTGAAACCAACGTTGAAGCCGTCAGGGGAGTGCTGGCCGTCAAGCAAGGCCTTCACTTCATCGATCAAGGCGATGATGTCGAGTCGTTCATCAGCCGACGCATCCCACCACGAGCCGATCAACCGGCGAGGGACCACCAAAGCGTGGCCGGGTGACACTGGGAACCCGTCTGGGATAGCAAAGGCTGACCGGTTGGAGGCCAGCCACTCACTACTCGGCTTGTCGAGGAACGGTGAGGTGTCCATCAAGGCGCCAGGCTATTCGAAAAGAAGCGAGGGTCGCGTCGGCGCCGGTTGGTGGCCGGACAAATCAGGAAGTCAAGGGTCCGCAAGCCGCAGCCGATACCTGGGCAATGGAAGCCAGGGTCATCCGCCTTCGTTATCCGGGCGTCTGTCTCGAGTGTGAGACGACAGTTCCGCCGGGCGTTGACGCCCTGTGGCATCCGCAGCGGAAAACCGTGACGTGCCGTTCCTGTGCGAATGGTCAACTATCAGATCCCTACGCAGTTCCGCACGTCTCGGAGAGCAGTCCTGGTGCTTCTGCACAGCGGGAATATGAACGGCGCAGCAGTCGACGCGAAGAGCGGGTCCGGAAAGACCATCCAGTCCTGGGTGGGCTCATCCTGGCCACGACCGCCGAACCCAACTCGACAACGTCTTGGTCCAAGGGGGCACAGGGCGAGAGGCGGCTGGGGCGATGCTCGACAGCCTCCCCAACTTGTCGATGTTGCACGACCGGAACCTACCGCGCACGCGGGCGAACATCGACCATCTCGTGGTAGCCCCATTAGGGGTGTGGGTGATCGACGCCAAGCGATACAAGGGGCGAATTGAACGGCGCCAGACCGGGTTCATGGGGACGGGTCCGTCCCAACTGTTCGTCGGGAGGAGGAACCAATCGAAGCTCATCGACGGTATGCACCGTCAGGTCGATGCTGTGCGCCACGTGCTGAAGAAACACGATGTGCGGGTGAGCGGGGCGTTGTGCTTCATCGACGGGGATTGGCCCCTGCTGGCGCAACCATTCACCGTGGATGGCGTAGCGGTGCACTATCCCACGTCGCTCCGCCGGGCATTGGGCGGAGATGGCCCTCTGAGTAGTCCAGCTCGAGCGGACCTGGCTGGCTTACTCGACGAGCATTTCCGACCCTCAGTCCGAGAGGCACCCGAGGGGGCGTCTTCACGATGGGATCCGGGCGGTGTCGCCCCAACCTGCGATAACTGAACACGGCTCTTCAGCCGGCAGGTGTTGCGACTGCTACGCCCCAACCGCGCTCCAGATGGCCACACCGAGCGCAAGGAACGAGATCACAGAGTCTGCAGGCTGCCCGAAGCGGACAGCCGATTCGGGTCGTGGGTGTGCTCAATAGCCGCCGTGATTCGGATGGCGTCTGCGTCAGCTCTCCCTCGCCCACGTCGCCGAACTCAGCGTGATACCAGCCGAGTTGACCTTATGGGAGGCTTTCGCAGGGAATGAGATTGTTATCTGCGTCGAGCTTTGCGATATCCCCGTAGTGCGGGTAGTAGTAGTCGAACCAAGCCTGTGCTTCGGCCTGGGTGTCGAAATCGGAGCAGTTCTTGGTATCGCCTGGATTGGGTGGTATCGGCGCGGTGGTTGTGGTGACCACCGGAGGGTCATATGGGGACCAGTCCAGGACGGTCAGAGTCTGTGAGGCAGGTGCCGACACCAACTTGGTGATCGCCACCAGGGAGGTTGGCGAGAACCCCGCTGCCTGGATGGACCCCGGCTTGTACAGCACGAGGTCGGCTCCTGCACCGGAATCGAACTGTCCGGCGAGGATCTGATCCCACCCGGTGGTTGTGTGGCCGACTTCGGAGATCGGGGAGAATCTGCCGGTGGCGCTGATCGTGTAGAACCGGTACAACCCATCGGAAGACCGGTAGTACATCAGATCGTCTCGTCCGTTGGCATCGAAATCACCTGAAGGTATCCGGTCCCAGCCCTGGTTGCCGTACATGACCGGGGTCATTGGAGTGAACCGTCCCGTGGGGGTGACCGTGTAGAAGCGCATCAACCCGTCCCTGGCCCGGTACCACATCAGATCATGGGTCCCGTTCGCGTCGAAGTCGCCGGGGATCATCTGGGTCCACCACGATTTCCATACATAACCGGAGTCATGGCAGGGAAAGTCCCATCGGCGGTGATGGTGTAAAAGCGCATCAAGCCATCGGAAGCCCGATAGAACAACAGGTCGGCGATGCCGTCACCGTTGTAGTCACCCGGCACGACATGGGACCGTCCGCGAGTCCCCGATGCCTCCCAAAACGGGTAAGTGATCCCGTCGGCTCCGACCGCCCGGAACTCAAACCAACCAGTGTCCCGATCGTAGAGCAGGATGTCGGCCCCATAGGACCCACCCAGATAGCCACCCCACACCACATCGATCCCCGCTCGGGTGAATGTGGAATTCCCGATCCGACCGATTTCTGGCGTGGACGATCCGGAGTAATCGAACTGTCCGTCTAGGGGGAGATCTCGCCGCTGGTTGAATCTACTGCGATCAGTTCATCCAGGCTGGACTGGCCAGAATCGCACCCGAATCGATGACGGTGACGACACCCACGACGACTACTAGAACCGTTGAGAGCATACAACACCCAACGACGACTGCGTTCCATTGCGATCCTCCCTTGGCAAGTGACCCGAAGCTTCCCATTGTCGAGTGGGCTGCAATAGAGGACAAAGGTCTCTTTTTCACCAGCCAGCGTCTTCATGGCCGCTCGATAACCGACGATCGACGCTAGGTCAGTGGAAGATGCCACCCGGTCGGTGACCAGCGTGATGCCAACCAACACCAGACAGCTCGACACGGCTCTCCAGCTGGCAGGTGTACCACGTGCTACGCCCCAACGGCGCCCCAGATAGCCACGCCGAGCGCAAGAAACGAGATCACAAGCGTCACGAGGACAAGCGTCCGTAGGCTCGCTAGGTTCTCAGCTGAATCAGTCGCATGTGCCTCGATCGTCGCCGCAATCCGAGTGGTGTTTGCCTCAGCTTGCTCGCTCATAGAGGCTCCCACTGCCTCGGTCTTGCTGCTCAGCTCACTGATCGATTGAGTGAATTCCGTTCGAGACCGACCCACCTGTCCCGCAGTTTCGCGGCGCCCCAGGGCGTCACCGACGGCACCGCCGCTCGCTATCTCGCCAAGCCGGGGTTGGACCGATCCGAAACAGGCTCTACCGCCGACCGCCCATCCGCCGTACCCCATCGGGTTGGACACGATGTCGCCGATCATGCGTGGTTCAGTCATGGTGTTCCCTCGAATCTCGGTGTCTTGGTCGTCGGATCGCTGCCGACCCGCTCTGGCGGTGGTCGACCGGTCGGTGCGATCCCGGGCAATGATCGCAGATCGGCGGTCCGTTCGAAGACGGTGAGGTATCGCTCTCGACGCGTTTCCGGGGATCGACTTTGCCCGTCGACCCCCGGACACGAACTATCGGAGCTAGTAGCTGATGCTTCCCAACAACGTCGACGACCACTGCCACGGAACGGTGAAGTCCATGCAGTTGAAGGGATCGGGATCATCGCAACCGACCACGAACTGCAGGGATGACGTAGTACGTCCAGACGGCTGTACCTGTCGCTTCCGAAAAACGTCCGGTCCCTCCGTCGAACGTCACCTCGATCTCGTTGCCTTCGTCCAGCGGGTCGTAGTCGTACACCATGTACAGCTTGTCCCCGTTGGCCGCCTTGATGGTTCCAAACCCGTCGTTCGTAAATAACTTTCCGGGCTCACCGGGGCAGTGAGACGAGGACAACATCACCTTGCCCATGTGAGTCACCTTGCCGGGCGACTCGGTCACGGTCGTGATCTCTGTACACCCTGATGCGAATTCTCCGGGGAACTCCCAGTGGACCGGACCGGCGAAACTCGCCTTGAACGGACGGTCCGTCCCGTCGGGTGCTGCCGACGCCATCGGCATGACCGACAGAGCGGCCATCGCAACACACAGAACAACCAACCACCGCTTCGACATGGCTCCTCCTTCTACGAATGGGTGGTCCTTCTGCGAGGAGGCTCCCCCGAACCGGCGCGAATCCGACTTCAGACCGATCGAAGGCGCCTACTCCAGTAGCACCATGGTGCGCCGTTGGGGCCTATCTGTCTAGAGGATTTGAACCCAATCTGGACCGGGCCACAACACCGCCGTATCTCCCTGAGGGAAATGGAGCACCGTCATCGACGGGTGTTCACGGCTGCGGCCATTCGGGATCGAGGAACTGTTGGATCTCGATGAGATAGCCGTCTGGATCCCGGTAGAAAGCCTGGTAGATGGCATAGCGCTGGTTGCGGTTCGGGGGGCGCTCACAGACGACTGCGGCTGCGGCCAACCGCTCATGCCACCCGTTCACATCGTCGGTGACGAGCGTGACGATCACCCCGGTGGGGTCGACGGCGTCGGGTCGAACTGGCCCTGACGCTGACACTCGGTCGCCGTGGCGGCATCGCCGCTGCCTTAGCTGCCATCGGAACGTTGCTCGCCGGGGGAGCGCTGGCCATGGTGGAGGGACCATGTGACACCGAAACCACCTACTACTGCGCCCGGGTGGAGGTCGACCAGGAGCGGGCGTCCGGCCGCGTGTTGTGGCTGGACACCCTGCGCCACTCGTACGTGGATCTCGACGATCCCACTCATCTCGAGTTCCGATACACCCGCCTGATCGCCGACGTGGTGGACACGGACCGACCCGGGCCCCGTAGATGCCCTCTACATCGGAGGGGGCGGCTTCACACTGCCTCGGTGGCTCGAGGCGGTGCGTCCCGGGAGCACCAGCACGGTCCTGGAGCTCGATGGTGGCCTGGTGGACATCGCCGTAGAGCGGCTGGGATTGGACCCAGAAGGCATCGAGGAGATCAGGGTCGGAGACGCCCGGCTCACCCTGGGCGCTTTTCCCGGCGGTGGATTCGACGCGATCGTCGGGGACGCCTTCGGCGGGATCTCAGTTCCGTGGCATCTCACCACCCGCGAGTTCCTCGCGGAGATCAAGGCGCGGCTGCGCTCGGATGGGTTCTACGTCATGAACGTCATCGATCGGCCCCCCAACGCGTTTGCCCAATCCGAGGCCGCGACCTTGCGGGAGGTGTTCAACCACGTGGCAGTGGTCGCGCCTCCGGACTATCTGGAGGGCGTGGCCGGGGGCAACTTCGTCCTGGCTGCCTCCCAGGTGGCGCTCGACATGGAGGCGCTGGCTGCCGCACTCCGGGTCCGGGGAGCGGTAGGCGTAGCGATTGCCGGTTCCGAGGTGGACGCTTGGGCAGACGGCGCTCAGGTGCTCCACGACAATTTCGCGCCGGTCGATCAGCTCCTCGGTTACGAACGCGTTGTGCTCGATCCGATGCCGCAGCGTGTTGGGCCGTCCGTCGAGAACCGCTGCATAGGCGTCCTGTACCTCCTCGATGGCTCGATCACCCTGGGCATGGATGATCACCTGGTACCCGGCGGCATCGGCCTCCCTGATCCACCCGGTGAGGACGTCGAGGTCGTGATACGGATCACCGGCGTCGTAGCCCTCCAGGAACGGTTCGCTGGTGGCGATGGCACCGCAGACCCCACCGTCGGAGAAGATCTTGACACCGCCCACCCGGACCCGCTCCGCCAGGATCGCATCCGGCTCGTACGCCTCGAACCAGGTGCCCTGGTCTTCGCCGCATGGATCGGTTCTCGTCAAGTACAACGTGGTCCGCACCCGCAGATCGCCGGATGTGCGCGGCTTCGATGAACTGCTCCGGCCACTCCGGTTCGATCGACGCGTCTCCCACAGATGTGATGCCGTTGGCGAGGGCCAAACGCTGACCGGCCGCTATTCCGCCCATGTCGGTGAGGATGTGGGTGTGGGCATCAACGAACCCGGGGCCGATGGCCCGGCCGTCGAGGTCGACGATGGTGGTGTCCGGCCCGACGTAGCGCTCGATCTCCTCGGCGGTGCCGACCGCGGCGATCACGCTCACCGTCGATGGCGATCGCTTCGACCGTTCCGAAGTGCCGGATCCATCGTGACGACGTCGCCACCGGTGAAGATGATGTCTGCTGCTTCGGCCGCGAGTACCACCGTGGAGGTCGTCGGCCCGGTCGCCGTCGTCGGGACGGTTGTTGAAGTCCTCGAGGGGAGATCGACCGGGGTAGTGCTGGTTGTTGGGTCAGCCCCACCGTCGCACGCCCCCAACACGAGAGCCAGGGCGACAACCGCTCCCCATCGATTTCTCATTCGAGTGAAGGTAGCAGCGGGCCCGCCCGGTGCCGGGTTCCTGGCCCGGTACGGCGACACCACTGTGACGCCTACAACTTGGACCTGCGGCAATGGCTTGGAACCTGTCGGTGCTAGTCCGAACGCGCCAGGCGAAGCGCATCACGAACGGAAAGGGCCACTCCTTCGGCTTTGGCTCGGCTGATCTGGTCGGGTGTCAGGGCAGCCTCCGCAGCTTCGAGGTGGGGCCGGCCCGGGCCGTCTTCCGAATAAGCCACCACGACGCCCTCCTCGCCCAGCAGCTTGTCCGCAGCCGCGGCCAAAGCCACCGCTGTCTCCGGGTCCCCGTTCGCGGAGGCGACCGCGGCAAGACCGATCAGGGAGTTGCCGAGACCGGGCAGGCTGCCCACATCCTGGTGGGCGTCCGCCGAGGCGAGGAAACTGTGACGCGCGCTCGGAGTATCGCCGGCCGCAAGGTAGGTCCAGGCCATCTCGCCAAGCACTCTCGCCTCCTCGGCGCGATCACCGACCTTCTCGAACGAGGACTGAGCGCTCCGGTACAACTCGAGCGCCTTCGCAGTTTCCCCCTGGCTGCCGGCGAGCGAGGCCATGCCGGCAAGCGAAACCCCGGCGCCCTCGTGGTCCCCACGACGTTGTTGGATGGCGAGTGCTTCCTCAAACCGAGAAAGGGCGCCTTCACCGTCCCCTGCGGCGAAATGGAAGATGCCGTCGAAGGCGAGCATCAGGCCACGGAGCATGGGGAAGTCGTCCCCTTCCAGTCTCGTCATACCCTCAAGGGCGTACTCGCCGGCACGCTCCGACCCCAGCATCATGCTGCTGACCACGAGGCTCACCAGAGCAGCGATGACCACGTAACTGTCGTCGAGTTCCACACCGATCGCACGTGCCTCCAGCAGTTCCTCGATAGCTCCAGCGGGGTTTGCGAGCGTCAGGGAGGCCAGGCCCGCCGTAATCAGCGCCCGCGCCCTCCCCCTGCTCGGCCTTTGAACCAGCGCGAGGAAGTCCCGGGCGTAGTCACGGGCACTGAGATGCTTGCCGCGGATATGCCAGTACAACCAGAGGTCTCCGACTGCCGTGGCACCCAGCTCCGCAGCTGTGTCGTCGCCTTCCTTGGCCAGTGCGTACAGATGATCCAAAGCGGCCAGGAGATTCGGCTCCTCGGTCACCCCCCGCTCCATCCAGCTCAGCTGCTCGGTTCCGTCCACTCCCTCCCTGACAAAACCTGCCACACCCGCGTAGTGCTCTGCGTAACGACGAGTGATCTCACGGACCTCACCCGCCGCTTCGAGACTCTCGGCGGCGAACTCCCGAACTGTCTGCAACATCGAGAACCTTGATCCGTTGATGGCTACGAGGGCCTTCTCCACAAGCGATTCCAGCTCATGGACAACATCGCCGTCCTCGTCGGCAGCCACGGACTGTATGTCGTCGATGGTCGCTCCACCCACGAAAACCGATAGCCGTCGAAACAATCGCTTCTCGGCCTCATCGAGCAGCGAGTGGCTCCAGTCGATCGCCCCTCGCAGGGTCTGTTGACGGAGTGGCAGGTCGCGTGGGCCGGCGGTGAGGATGTCGAGAGCATGCGACAACCGTTCGAGGAGGGCGTCGGCTGTGAGAATCCGGACTCTTGGAGCTGCAAGCTCGATGGCGAGCGGCAGGCCATCCAAGCGTCTGCAGATCTCGACCACGGCGGCAACGTTTTCGGCCGTGATCTCGAAAGAAGGGTTCACCGAGCGCGCCCTATCTACAAATAGCTTGACCGCCGCATAGTCGTCCAGATCCTCGATAGCCACCGGTGCGTCGCGAGGAGGAAGCGTCAACGGCTCCAACCGGTATTCGTACTCGGCGGTGATGCGCAAAGGTGCCCTGCTGGTGACGATCAAACTCAGGTGCGGAGACCCCGCCAGGAGACCACCGATCCTCGGCGCTGCGTCGATCACTTGCTCGAGGTTGTCCAACATGAGCAGCGCCTTCTTGTCGCCGATCAGGGACAGCACCCCCTCCTCGAGACTCCTCTCCTCGTTCTCCTTCACATCGAGAACGCTCGCAATGGTCGGCAACACCTTCTCCGACTCGGTGACTTCTGCCAGAGGGACGAACGAGATCCCGTCGAGAAACTCCGGCACCATGCGTCGGCACAGCTCCACCGCCGTGCTCGTCTTGCCGATCCCGCCGGGACCCGTGATGGTCACCATCCGGTACTGATCGAGAAGCGCGGCAAGCTCACTGATGACGGTCTCGCGACCCAGCAGCGGCACGGAACGTTCGGGAAGGTTTGACGGAAGGCTCGCCAGCTTCTCGCCCTTGCCCTGCAGGAAGTCATGCGCGGGAACCCTCAACCCAGGTGCGTCCACGGCGAATATGGAAAAGGGACGGCCGACGTTCTTGAGCTTGAATTTGCCGAGATCCACGAGACTCAATCCGGCCTGGTTCCTCACCTGGTCCTCAACCGAATCACTGATCAGTACTGCTCCAGATAGCCCGAACGATTCGATGCGGGAGGCGATGTTGACGGCGTCCCCGATGAGCCCGGTCGGCTCCACCATCACGTTGCCCACGTGGATTCCGATCCGCACCGGGACTTCGGGATCCGCTCGAAGGTCCCGCTGGATGGCAACCGCGCAGTCGACAGCGTCAACCGAGTTGACGAACCTGCTGAGGGATCCGTCGCCGAAGAATTGGACGATCTCGCCGCCAAATGCTCCGTGGTGCCGCTCGAGCACGGCGACGTATTTGTCCCTCCCGGCCATCGCGGCAGACTCGTCGGTCTGCATCAACGCAGTGAATCCTTCGATGTCGGTGAACATCACCGCCGCGAGTTGCCGTTGCATATCCATCGATGCGGAGTCTAAAGAGTCCCAGCCGGGCCAGGCTCTCGAACGCCCTTCAAACCTTCTTCACCAAAGCGTCACTTCCACGTCAGCAGGCCAAATCGTCGACGAGGCGGCCCGACCCGGCCTGCGCCGAATGCGGGGGAGTGCTGAAACCGTCGATGGTCATGTTCGGGGAGATGCTGCCGCCCGAACCGATGCAACGGGCAGCTCGCTGGGCTCACGACTCCAACGCCGTGCTGGCGATCGGCAGCACCCTGTCGATCTACCCGGCCGCCTCGGTGGTCGCCAAGACCGCCCGGCGGGGCCAACCGTTGGTGATCGTCAACCGGGCGAGACCGATCACGACGACCTGGCCGCCCTCCACGGGGAGGCCGGCACGGTGGTCCTCGACTGATCGGGGCGATCGTGGAGGAGGGGCGATGAGCGAGACCGGCAATCCTGAGATGGTGCGGCAAACCATGCCGGTCGCAAGCCGCTACCCCTGAGCGTGGCTCACTCCACCGGGGAGGGCTTCATCAGGATTGGGGAGCCGCAGCCAGCGATCGACTCCGAACCACCAGATAGCGGACAGAACAACGAACAGGGCGAGCACCAGCATCCACGGGACCGGTCGCCACCAGCCGATGAGCGCCACCACGCCCACCGAGAACGCCAATAACCACAACAGCGGTTGGTAGATCGACGGGAACTTCCGGAAGTCCTGCAGCGCCGATATCGCCATCATCAGGCCAACCAGCACAACCGCGATCGAACCCGTCAAGACCCACGCAGTTGCGGCAGGCGCCTGCTGATCGCCGGCGTGCTCAACGATACTCACCAGGGCGGCGCCGGCCGCGGCGATCCCCATGCTGATGGGGAGATGGCTGAACATCCACTGCACTCCCGAATCGGAGCGAGGCTGCCGGCGACCGACGAAGTCGAAATAGGTCCACCAAGCACCGAACCCGATACCGAGACCGATGAGTCCGGTGGCCATGACGCGGAAGCCAAGGACCGCCTCGGAGAGACCGGTCACCACTCCCACGACTACCTCGCCGAGCACGATGATCGTGAACAGACCGAAGCGCTCCACGGTGGAGTCCGTGGCACTGATGTCACCCGTTCCCAGTTCACGCCGCATGGAGAAGCTGAGCGCCACCCAGGCAACGAGGAAGGCCGCCCAGATCATCAGGCGAGCATCATCCGGAAGGAAGATGCTGACCGCCATGATCACCACCGAGGAGGCCATCCCGGCGAGGTACTTAGCGGTGGTCGATGCCCACCGACCGTCATCCTGGCGGCGGACCGTGTACCACATCCATGTCAGCAACAGCAGGAAGACCGTATACGTGATCGCAAACCCCTGGCCGGTGACAGATCCGGCATCCGACGTGTACACCGCGAGCACTGCCAGGATTCCCATCTGCGCGAAAATGTAGGCGCGGCTGCGGCCATCTTCACGACCGTGGAGGTCGTGATACACGCTCCCGTTGAGCCAGGCGAGCCAGATCATGCCGAAGATCACCGCAAACTCGCCGACACCCCGCCATGTCAGGTGCTCCGCCAGGTGATGGGCGGCCCGGGCGATGACCACGACGTACACGAGGTCGTAGAACAGTTCGATGAAACCGACGGTCCGGTCCTCAATGACGTGGCCGTGGGCCCGCGGTGGAAGCCAGAACCGTTCCTTGAACGCAGCAAACATGAAGCGGCATCCTACCTATGGGGTGGTCGAAACTCGTCTCGGCAAGGGCCACGTCTGCCATGGCGACGACCAGGCGAGACGCTCCCGATCGACCGCGGCGTGTCCCTTGCGACGCGGAGATGCCTCCTCGACGCCATTCTTCCCTGAGCCGGACTGCCGTCTCTGCGCTCCCGGATCGGCATGGTCCCGTTTCTGTCGCACCCCTGCCATCCGCTGAACATGTGGAACACATGTCCGCATGTGTTCCACATGTACTATCGTGAAGGGGTGACCAAGATGATCCAGATCCGCAACGTGCCCGACGAGGTGCACCGGCAATTGAAAGTGCGAGCGGCGCAGGCCGGGATGAGCCTGTCGGATTTCCTCAACGTCGAGCTGGCCCGGGTGGTGGCCCACCGTCCGCTCGACGAACTTGTCGCCGGGTTGGGGCACGAACCCACGCTGAAGGACGGCGAAGCGGCGACGGCGGTGCGGGCCGGTCGCCGCAAGTGATCGTCATCGATGCGGCGGCGTTCATCGACGCCGTCGACGGCCGGCGCTCCATTCTCGATCGGCTGATGAACGAGGACATCCATGCACCCCACCTCCTCGACGTTGAAGTCGTGAGCGGGCTGCGCCGCCTGGTCGCTACCGGACGATTCGACCCGGAGCTGGCCGCGAAGGCATTGAGCATCCTCGAACTGGCCGACATAGCCAGGCACCCGCACACGCCGCTGTTGCAGGTCGCCTGGTCGCTGCGGGGGCGGGTCTCGGCCTACGATGCTGCCTACGTGGCACTGGCCGCGGCCCTCGATGTCCCGCTGGTGACGACCGACCGGAAACTGGCCGGCCTTCCCGGCTTGCCCTGCGCAGTGGAAGTCCCCTGAGGGGACCAACGGGGACCGGCGGCGCACCGGGCCATGCCGACAATGCCGAGCCGTCGCTCCAGGCGATCTCAGTCTGGCGATCGGGCCATCCCGATGGCTTCATACGCGGTGATGTGGCCGGTCTTTCCTGACAGCTCGAGTTCGAACCGGGGGCCGTACTCGATGTCTGCGACGGTCTCGGCCATGATCTCTTCCGACACGAGGATCGTGGTCCCGGTGGTCTTGTTGGCAGCTTCCAGCCGGCTGGCCGTGTTGACCACATCGCCGACGACGGTCTTCCGGGCGGAGTCCTCTCCGCCCATCAGCCCGAAGATGACCTCACCGAGGCTGATCCCGACCCTCACCTCGAAGGTGCGGCCGTAGATCATGGTCACGTAATCGTTGATGTCCGCCGCGATGTCGACGACGCCGAGTCCGGCCCGGACGGCACCGAGTGATGCATCGACTTCGCCTTCGATACCGAACACGGCAAGCAGACCGTCACCCATGTAGTTGTCCACCCGGCCGCCCTGTGACTGGACCACGGCTTCGACGCGATTGAAGAACCGGTTGAGGATGTGGACGACGTCGTAGGCGGGAAGAGCCTCGGACATGGACGTGAACCCGGCCACATCAGTGAAGAGGACGGCGGCCCGCTCGACCTCGCGGCCGACCGGGCCGACATAGTGGCCTTTGCCCAGCTGGGAGGCCATTTCGACATCTTCCTTGTCGAGGACCAGCCGCCAGAAGCGAACGTCGCCGTGTGCACGTGTTTGGCACGCCAGCCGTACCTCGTCGGGGAAGTCCAGCCGCTCGGCCATCGCCGCCTCTTCTTCGGTCCTGTCGCTGAGAGCATCGAGGCCTTCGATAACTCGAATCCGACAGGTCGAACAACGGGCCCGCCCGCCGCAAAGGTGAGCAATCGGCAGCCCAGCGTCGACGGCCAGCTCCAGCAACGTCTTGCCCTCCACCAGGGGGACGGCAACCTCATCAGGCCGGACGAAGATCTCGGGCATCCCGGGAGCCTAGTGACCGGCCCGAATTGGACCGATGCAGAGTCCCCGACCCGGGTCCTACGCGCGGTTCCCCCGTTCGGTGGGGCTGCCGACGATCTCCTCGAGTTCGGCAGGGGTCAGGTAGGTGGCGATGTACGTCTCGCCCCGCCGGTCGAGGTTGGAGATGAAGGCGCGCAGGTGGTTGCGCGAGCCTTTCTCGAGGTTGGCGTACACCGTGGCGATATCGGCGGCCGTGTCGGTCTGGAGCGATCGGAGGTCGACGATGTCGAGGTCTTCGATCAGCGCCCCGACCTTGAGGGCTTCGACCAGCGTTGCGCGGCCACGGTCGACGAGTTCGTCGTAGAGCGCCTGGAGGTCGGGGTTGGTGAACACCCCTTCGGGATTATCGCCGACCGGGTCGTCGAGACCGTAGCGGTCCAGCAGGGTCTGCACGGCGCCGGTGTGGGTCGTTTCCGCTTCGGCGATGTTGGAGAACACCCGCACTTACCACAGGTCATAGAGGTGCACATAGACGTCGTGGGCGAGTTTCTCTTCCTCGCGCATCAACAGCAACCCGTCGATGTCTGCTGCCGTCAGCGTTCCGGCCGGCAGGTCCGCCAGTTCGGCCTCGAGCCGGGACTGGTCGACGGTGGTGGTTCCGTCGGTGTCGACGCCGACCACGGTCTGGTCGCCCGCCGCCGGGTCCTGGACTGCTTCCGTTGTCGTAGTCGAGACCGGTTCGGAGTCTGCTGCAGTCGAGCAGGCTGTCAGGGCCATCCCCAGGGCCAGGGCCACGGCGATTCTCCGGGTTCGGGTCGGTCTGCGTGGTAGTTGCACGGTTCTTGAGACGGTCTTCATTGGTGATCCTTTCGCTTAGTTCCGCGGAAAGCTCCCCCGGGTGGTGGGGGAGCTTTCCCGCAGTGATGGACCGAACGTCGGAGCTCGGTTAGCCGGTGCGACCGTGGCCGTTGCCCTGGCCGTTACCGCCCATGCGCTTCTGGCCTCCGTTACCGGCGTTGTCGCAGACACCGTCGCCGTCTTCGTCGACGAAGCTGCTGCCGTCGCAGTCTCCGGAACCGTGCGGGCCGTTACCCCCGCCCCCGAGCGTGCCGCGCAGGTCGTTGATGCCGTCGCCGTCCTCATCGACGAGGTTGTCGCACACACCGTCGCCGTCGGCGTCGACGAAGTTGGCGGCCCGAGCGTCGGCGTCGGCGCCCCAGGCGTGACCGTTGCCCGACCCGATCAGATCGCGGATCCCGTCACCGGGAGTGGAGGCAAAGGCTGCGGTCGCCAGGATGCCGACCAGCAAACCCACGACGAGGAGGAGACCGATGGTCTTCTTCATGATTGTTCCTTTCTCGAACATATACGGAGTATCGAATATGAATATCGAGCGAGCATGGGAACCGTGTGAAGACTCGATGAAGCCGTTTCGGTGCTCGAGGTCCCCCCTGAAGGTGCGGCCAGCCCATCAGTAGGCAGAAGATCAAGCCCGGCGACCTCGCGCATGAGTTGCGCGTCCGTAGCCGCTGCTCCGGTACTCGACGGCATTCTGAGCTCAAAGATCTCGGCGATCGGATCGTCGGGCACCATCAGGCGCGGCCGGCCGGTCGAGGCGGGGGTCAGAGTTCCAGCGAGGCAACCACCTCGCCGTCCTTGATCTCGCCGTTGGGGACGAACCCGAACTGAAGGTAAAACGGGCCGGGTCCGCTTTCGCCTTCCACCCAGCTCGTCCAGATCCGGTCACCACCACGGCGGCGCACCTCGTCACACCCGGCGTGGAGGGCCTGGAGTCCATATCCCTTTCCCTGATAGGGGGCGCCGATCATCAACCGCCACAGCCAGAACGGCCGTTGGTCCTCTTCCTGTGGATCGATCTCCAGCATCAGGAAACCCACGACCTTCCCGTCCGCCACGATCGCCCGGGGCCAGGCGATGTCCGACTCGGCGAGGGCCTGAGCCAACGACCACGGATTGGGGGCCACGAAATCCCGCTGTTCGGGTTTCACCTCGAGGTCGAACACGTCGCCGACGTTGTCCTCGTCGATCGGTGCCAGAGCGACGAGCGCCCAGCCGGTTTCGGCTACCCACCGGCCGGCGAGTTCGAGGGTGTCGAGAATGAAGCCCGTCTTGGCTTCGTTGTAGGCGATGCGGTCGTTTTGGTAGCGGGCGGCCAACTCCAACTTCAAGGCGCTGTAGGCGTCTCGAGCCTCGGGGTGGCTCCGCAGGTAGTCGCGAAAGAGGAGGTGGCCTCTTTCCCAATCGCTTCCGGTGGCGCAGACGTGAATCTGGACGATGCGGGGCTCGTCGGGGGGAGGGCGAAAGAACCGGTGGCCCGGTTCCCGCATGCGCAGCGGCACACCGAGCGATGCGATGCCGGCGACGTAGGCGTCCTCGTCCTCGACATCGGGAACGCTGAGCTGGATGTCGACAACGGGTTTGGCCGCCAAACCCGGCACGGCGGTAGAGCCGACATGGTCGACACGAATGGCCGTTTCCCCCAATGCGGTGGTCAGCCTTTTCTTCCAGGAGATAAACAACGCAGGCCACTGATTGTCATAGGGGTCGACGTGAATTGGGTCCCCGCCGGTCGGACCTATCAGTTCCATGCCCGGGTAGTGGACCTCAAGGACGCTCCGGGTCAGAAGGCGACGGTCCTCCCCCGACAAGTCTCCTGGAGTCATGCCACGATGTTTCGCCTCCAGTGCGTAGCGGTCTATGAGTGTGGCACGCAGGCCGAACCGATCGTGGAGGCGTAACCAAGCCTCCTCAGGATCGGTGATCAGCGCCGGGTCGACACCCGCCGCGGCAAGACGTTTCTCCAGGTCGGCATACATTGGTCGGCAAGACTAGAACGACCACGATCCCGACAACAGGGCATTCTTCCTGGGCCACCGCGCCAGTACGCGGTCAGCCCATCTTGGTGAGAATGCGAGAGACGGTGAGCCAGGTTCGGGAGGTGAGGTCCTTGCCGAATCGGTTTTCGAGCCAAACCATCAGGTCGGGCGTCCCGGTGCTGGTGGTGTCGGTCACGCTGTACAACTCGCGGGGCGTGGCGGCGACGATCCGGTAGTCGCGGTGGGGGACGGGGTAGGGGAAGGCGAAGTCCACCGTGATCGGGTACTTGAAGAGCGTGGCCAGCAGGTAGGTCGTTTTGCGGTGCTCGAGACCACCGAACGGGTCGGCATCGGTCAGGGACTGCAGATCCGAACGGCTGCGGATGATCGTTGTGCTCTTGAAATCGAGCCGGTCCAGCCAGGCTGCCTCGAGGTTCGCTTCCAGCGCCGGTACGTCGTCGGTGTCGGTCTCGAACACGACGTTTCCGCTGGAGATCACCGTTCGGACGTTGCGAAGACCGAGATCCTCGCACACCCTGCGCAGCCGCTCGTTGCGCTGGTTGGGGTTCATGGGGGCGATGCCCCGCAACAAGGCGACGTACGTGGTCACGATGCTCCGATCCAGCCGGTCAGTACCCGCCTGCGGCTGTTCCACCCGTGACGAGGGCGACCGAGTTGCTGGTGCCGATGCGGTCGGCTCCGGCCTCGAGCAGCTGGTAGGCGAACTCCCTCGAGTTGACGCCGCCGCTGGCTTTGATCTGGACCTCGTCACCGACGACCTCGCGCATCAGCAGCACGTCCGCCACCGTGGCTCCGCCCTCTTCCTTGCCGGTCGAGGTCTTGATGAAGCGCGCCGGCGGTTTTCGCCAGAACGCATGCGGCGATCTTCTCCGGGTCGGTGAGGAGGGCCGTCTCGATGATGACCTTGACCGGTATCTCTCCGCAGGCCTTGACCACCTGCTGGATGTCCTCGAACACCAGGATGTAGTGCTTGCTCTTGACGGCGCTGACGTGGATCACCATGTCGATCTCCCTGGCGCCGCCGTTCTCGATGGCGTCCTGAGCTTCGAACGCCTTGGCGACCGGGGTCATCTGCCCGTGGGGAAAACCCACAACGGCAATCGGGATCACGTCCGACCCCTCGAGATTCTTGGCCACATACTCGACGTCGCCCGAGAAGACGCAGACCGAACGGAAGTGATACCGGATCGCTTCCTCACAGACGCGGTCGAAATCCTCTTTCTTGGCGTCCGTCCGAAGCAGCGTGTGGTCGATGACCCGGGCGAGTTCCCGGTCGTAGTTCTCCTCGTCCAATCTTCCTCCTGCTCGGGCTCTTATCACCGGCGCGGCTTCCAGTTTCCGGGTCAAACCCGGTTGAACGGACGGCGCGGTGGTATCAGCCTATACGGGACGTCCGGACCCGACTTTGAGGAGGCGGATCGGCCGTTGCGGTGGGGGACGAGGAGGGCGACCCGACTACAGGGCCAGGACCAGGAGGGTGGCGAGGACCACGATCGTCCCGCTCACGAACAACACGAGAGGCAGTATCGACTTTCACGTTTCAATCTCCATTCAAATCATCAGTAGACCGCGTTCGGTCCATCCCGACAGGGGCAAAAAAGGGTATCGGTCCCACGGCCTTATCGGGCTCTGGTAGCGCCGTCTGTGAGCGCGCGTGACCCGTTGCCTTCAGCAGTCCGGATGCCGGCGGACGGTCAATCCGCAGACATGCCCGACCGTCAGGTCAGCAACCCGGCGATCTCCGCCATCTGCTCCGCCGTCAGCGGCCCGAATTCCATGGCGGCGGCGTTCTCCCTGGCCTGGGCGACGGTGCGGATCCCCGGGATGGGGATGGCGGCGGGGGAGCGGCCCCACAGCCAGGCGATCGCCCCCTGGACCAGGCTGCGGCCGTCGGAGGTGAGCACCTCTCGCACGGCATCGAGGCGTCAGGAACTCGGGGCCGGTACCCCGTCTTCGAAGAAGCGCAGCCAGTCGGGCGACGCGGCCGCGTACATCGGCGCCTTCGATCTTCGAGGCGGCCGTGTACTTGCCGCTGAGCAGACCCATAGCCAGGGGACCGCGGTTCAGGCAGGCGAGACCGTGCCGCTCGGCCGCCTCCCAGATGCCGGGGTTGTCGGTCAGCACGTTGACCTCAGCCTGGATCGCTTTGAAGCCGGAACCGCCCGCCCAGCGCTCCACCCGGTCCGGGTGGTCGGTGCTCCAGCCGTACGGCGCGGATCGTGCCGGCGGCGACCAGATCTTCGAGGGCCGCCTGCAGGTCGTCGACCTCCGGCCCGGCGTAGTCGTTGAGATGAAACTGGAACAGATCCACGTACTCCGTCCCCAGCCGTTGCAGCGAACCCTCGAGCGAGCGGTGCAGGTTGTCGACGCTGCCGTCGTGGCCGTCGAGAACCCGGGTCGCTTCGACCATGGTGTTGCCCCACTTGGTGGCGAGCACCACCTCGTCCCGCTTGGTCGCCAGCGCCCGGCCGATGATGCGCTCGGAGTGGCCGGTGCCGTAGACGTTGGCGGTGTCGAAGAGGGTGATCCCGGCGTCGAAGGCGGCACGGACGGCGGCGATGGACTCGTCGTCGTCCACCTCACCCCATCCGAGCGGATCGCCGTCCGGGTTGAAGAACGGACCGCCGATCGCCCAGCCGCCGAACCCCATCGGGCTGGACACGATGTCGCCGATCATGCGTGGTTCCGTCATGGCGTTCCCTCCACAATCCGTTTGCCCGGCGCCGAGCGCGGGCCCGTCAGGTCTGCCCAGAATTCGTCCTGTCCGTGCTGGTCGGCCGGGATCACCCAGGCTTCGGTGATCCGCCCTTCTTCGACGTGAAACACATAGGCGATGTTGGTCGTGAAGCTCTTGCCGTTCCGACTGGATGATGCCGAACCCAGGATGACCACGTGGTCGTCGTCGGCGAGAACCGCATGGGGTCTGGTCTCGATCGTGGCTGCAGCGGAGACGCCGGTCAGGTATCGAACGACGGCATCGGGACCGGAGTAGTCCGCACTCCACTTGTTTCGTCCGGCGACGTGCCAGGTGACGTCCCCGGCCAGGATGCCTCGCAAGGCTTCCATGTTTCCCTCTCCGAAGGCCTGAAAGCCGAGCAGGACGGTTTGGGCGTTGGGATGCATGACGAATCTCCCTCCGGTCACCCGGCTGCCTGACGCAGCCACATCTCCGTCAAACCTACCCGGAGTGCACCCTCCAGCCGAGCTGCTCCACGTATCTCGAGGGAAAGGGACGGAGGAGCAGCGTCATCGACGGGTGTTCACGGCTCTGGCCATGCGGGATCGAGGAACTTCTGGATCTCGATCGAGATAGCCGTCCGGATCCCGGTAGAAAGCCTGGTAGATGGCATAGCGCTGGTTGCGGTTCGGGGGGCGCTCACAGACGGCTGCGGCAGCGACCAACCGCTCATGCCACCCGTCCACATCGTCGGTGACGAGCGTCACGACTACCCCGGTGGGATCGACGGCGTCGGGTCGAACGCAGATACCGATGAATGCCGTTTTCGATACGGCGAAGATCCGGCAATCACCCTGGTCCAGAACCTGGGTCAATCCGAGCGTGCCCGCATAGAACGCCGCCGAACGCTCCAGATCGGAAACGGACAGGAACGTCACCTGCTGGTCGAACGATGCCGCCTCGATAACCATTGTCGTATTCTCGCCGATCCGGGCCGGGTTCCCGTCGAACCCACTGTCCGCGTAGTCCCGGGATCGGTTCCCGGAGTATCCTGCGGCGCCATGACGCTGCGCAGCCGGGGCACCCAACCGTCTCTCATTCTCGGCGGCCTGATCGAGGCTCCGGGCGAGGTGGCCTGGGACGAGCTCGCCGGCCTGGCGGTACGGGAAGCGGCAGACGTGGCGAGTGGTTTCGATGGGGACGCCGTAGCCGTCGCCGGGATGATCGACCGGGCCGCTCCCACCACGTCGGCCACTCACTGCACGGCGGTCAGCGACGACGGTCATTACCGGGCGTCGATCCCGATCGACGACCTGAGGAGCAAGGGCTGGCTGATCTTTCGCTTGGACGGTGAGCCTCTTCCTCGAGACCGGGGCGGTCCGCTGCGACTCGTGGTACCGGAGGGACGCACCTTGTGCTGGAACGTCAAGGCGGTGGTCGAGTTGGTGTTCACCGAAGGTCCGGAACCCGACAGCGTGCCGGCCAACCCGCCCCACTGAAGCCGTCACCTGCTCGCCCGGCGCTCAACCCTCGATTGTCATTACGTAGCCACCGGGACCGTAGAGGGAGTCGACGACGACGAGCAGGTAGGTGGCGTCCGTTTCCGCCGTGAACGTGAGTTCGGCATCGGAGCCGAACAGACCGCCTCCCGAATCGGCGTCGCTGGCAAGGCTGTCGAGGGCGTTGCTGGCAAGATCGATGAAGATTTCCGGGTCCATCAACACGGCACTCGCCAGCACGGTGATCGTGTCCCCGGCGGTCAGGTCGATCAGGTAATAGTCGATGTCGCCCGGGTAGTCGGAGTATCCGGAAATCGTTTCTCCGGCGGCTACGGCCGTGCCGTCGTCGGGATCGACCAGTCGGCGCATCGGGAAGTTGCTTTCGAGTACCACCTCGAACGGCTCAACCTCAAAAGACCGCAGCGCCAGGAAGTACGGCCCGTCGAACAATGCCACGAAGGTCAGCGTCTCTGGTCCGGATTCACCGTCGTCCACTTCTGCCTCGATGATCCCGTCGGAGGCGATCAGGGCCAACACCACATCCCCGTCGCTGGTGGCGTCGACCACGATCTCGTCACCCTTCTCGAGGTCGACGATCCAGGTCTTCTCGTCCCAAGGGTGCTCGGTGGTTACATTGAAGGTCAGGTCGGCCGGTTCGGCCGGGTAGGTCCGATGGGGGATACCGTCGACGTCGACCCCGGCCAGCATGTCATCGAGGCGTCGCAGAACATCATCGGCTGCGGTGGCCAGACCGAAGCCCTCCGAACCGAGCCCGGAGATCCCGACTACCTCACCGTTGTTGGCGACGAGGGCTCCGCCGCTCTGGCCGCCGGCGATGACGGCGTCCGTTTGGAGGAACTCGAGCTCCAGCGCCGCGATGGTGCGTACCCGCGAGAGGATGCCCCGGGTCAGGGTCGGTTGCGGGAACCTCTCCACCTCACCGGGATATCCGATGAGGAACAGTTCGGTCCCGACCGCCATCCCGCCCGGATCGCCGAACACGACCGGTGCGGGCAGGCCGGCGACGCCGCTGAGATCGATGATGGCCAGGTCGGCAATCTCATCGAAATGGGTGACGGGGGCGTCCAGGATCTCGGTCCCGTCGGGGAACACCACCCGGGCTTTGTCATAGGGCCAGACGACATGGGCGTTGGTCACCAGATGCGACTCGTCGAACAGCACCCCGGAGCCCGACCCCAGGTCAACTTCGACGAAGGCCAGTGCCGGAGACACGGTGCTGAAGACCTCCTGAGAGGTGAGGGCGGTCCGGGTGGTGGTTGTGGTGGTCGTCTCGGGGACACTCGACGTAGTTGTCGTTTCGGCCTGACCGCAGGCGGCCAGCATCACGACCATCGCAGTAGCCAGGGCAGTTTTCAGCAAGACGGTTCCTTCTTCAAAGCTGAACCCACGGTACCGGTAGCAAGCGGAACGGGCAGGGATTGCAACGGATGGGCGGCCGATTGATCGGTGGGACATCAGCGGGGGTCTTGGCGGTTGTAGCTTGATAACTATCGATAAACGATAGTTTTGCAGCTACTATGTGCTCATGGTACAGAATCGACGTCCGGCGGTTGGGGCTCGCCTCAGCTATCTGGCTGATGCTCAGTTTGGCTACATCACGCGAGCCCAGGCGGTCCGCGAAGGTGTCGACGACATGGATCTGCAGCGAGCGGTCCATAGCGGGGCGGTCGAGCGGCTCGACCATGGTGTGTACCGGATCGCCGGAGCCGGTCAGGATGCTCACCAGGCGCTTCGCGTGGCGTGGCTGCGTCTCACCTCGGACCTGTCACCTCGGGAACGGACGATTCGGCCGCACCTGTGGGTGTCGCACCGGTCGGCAGCCTCCCTGCTCGATCTCGGTGTTGCGATCGCGGCCATGCCCGAGTTCATCTCCGATCGTCGGGTTCAGACCCGGGCAGACGTCAAAGTGCGGATTCGATCCAAGGGACTTACACGAGACGAGTGGATGGTCCATGATGGCTTTGCTGTGACTACCCCGACAAGGACCATTTCCGACCTGGCCGCTGATCGAATGGATGGAGGGCATTTGGGTCGGATCGCCGTCGACGCTCTGGCCAGGAATCTCGTTTTTGAAAACGAGCTGGAGTCGGCTGTGGCCGGCCGGGCAGATGTCGCCGCCATCCTCGAACAGGCCGCCGGCAAGACGCGGTGATGGCGCCGGGCGAAGGCCTTCCGTACGCGACGGCCGGCGGTTTCGAGAGTGCTCTGACCGACCGGATCGCGACCGCGGCAATGTCGTCGCCATATGGCGTGGCCGAGCTGAGAACGTCAATTCGCCTTCGGGCGTCTGCTGACGAGAGTGTTCCTTCACGAACCAGAACGCTGGGTCCTGAAGGGGGCAACGGGCCTGCTTGCCCGAATCCCCGGTCAGGCTCGTCACAGCATCGACATCGACTTCTTCTTCAGCGGACAGATCACGGTGGCGGTTGATGTGCTCCGCGAGGTGACCGAACTGGACCTTGGCGACTTCTTCACATTCGACATCGGACGAGGATCGGCGCTGGGCGGGATAACCACAGGAAGCCAGCTCCGAGCCACTGCCTATCTCGGGGACAAGATCTTCGAGGACTTTCGCATCGACGTCGTCGTTTCTCCCACGATGACGGCCGAACCCGAGACGGTACCGCCCATTGAGCCTGTGCAGATCCCCGGATTGCGCAGCGTCCCTTACCGGGCGTATCCAATTGCAGATCAGATCGCCGACAAGCATGTCGCCATGATCGACACCTACGCCGGTCGGCCCAGCACCAGGTACCGCGACCTGGTCGACCTCGTCTTGATCGCAACCACCCAGACGGTCGAAGCCGGCTCGCTGCAGAGAGCCCTGGTGAGCGAGCACCGTCGACGCGGCACATCGGCGAGGGCCAACTGGTCGTTGCCGTCGCCCGACTGGCCCGAGGGATACCGAAGGATCGCAGCTGGTGTCCCCGGGTTCACACACCTGGACGCGGAAGAAGCGATCGAAATCGTACGATCATTGGTGGAGCCGGTGCTCGCAGGGTTGGTCGGCGGCGTGTGGGACCCCGTGAATCTCAGGTGGCAGACCTCCTAATCCCCGACCGTCCGCGGTGTCGTCCGGGGCACCACGGTCACCACCTATGGCCCGAACGGCAACGTGTTGCGCTGGCAGATGGCCCTGTTCCTGGCCCGGTCTCTGAAGGCGGGTGGCGTGACACCGGACTGAAATCGATAGCTGTCCGGCGGAACCCGAACCGGCCGACGAACCGGAGAAGGAGCCGGTCCCGGCCGGATGAAAGGCCGCACACGCTGCAATACTTCCCGGGCATGTCCTCCCTCACAGCCCGAGCACTCGTGTTCTTCACATCGGCCGCCGTTCTCGTGCTCGAAATCCTGGCCGGGCGCCTGCTCGCCCCCTACGTGGGGGTGACGCTGGAGACCTTCACGGCCATCATCGGCACAGTGCTTGCCGGTATCTCGCTGGGGGCCTGGCTCGGGGGGAGAGCCGCCGATCGACGTTCCCCGGCCCGCCTGCTGGGACCGCTGCTCATCGCCGGGGGGTTGCTGTCCCTGGCGGCCCCGACCATCGTCGAAATCTTCGGTCCCGGGCTGCGCGGCGGCGAGCCGGCGGAGATCGTGATGCTCACGGCGCTGGCCTTCCTTCTGCCGGCGGTGGTGCTGAGCGCCGTGACACCAGTGGTTGTCAAGCTCCAGCTGGCCGACCTGGCCCGCACCGGGACCGTGGTCGGCCGCTTCTCGGCGGTGGGGACGGCCGGTGCCATCTTCGGCACCTTCCTCACCGGGTTCGTTTTGCTAGCGGCGTTCCCCACCCGGCCAATCGTCTTCGGGGTGGGCACGGCCCTCGTGGCCTGGGGACTGGCCCTGACGCTGACACTCGGCCGCCGCGGCGGCACCGCCGCTGCCATAGCTGCCATCGGAACGCTGCTCGCCGGGGGAGCGCTGGCCATGGTGGAGGGACCATGCGACACCGAAACCACCTACTACTGCGCCCGGGTGGAGGTCGACCAGGAGCGGGCGTCCGGCCGCGTGTTGTGGCTGGACACCCTGCGCCACTCGTACGTGGATCTCGACGATCCCACTCATCTCGAGTTCCGATACACCCGCCTGATCGCCGACGTGGTGGACACCCAGACCGACCCGGGCCCCGTAGATGCCCTCTACATCGGAGGGGGCGGCTTCACACTGCCTCGCTGGCTCGAGGCGGTGCGTCCCGGGAGCACCAGCACGGTCCTGGAGCTCGATGGTGGCCTGGTGGACATCGCCGTAGAGCGGCTGGGATTGGACCCAGAAGGCATCAAGGAGATCAGGGTCGGAGACGCCCGGCTCACCCTGGGCGCTCTTCCCGACGGCGGATTCGACGTGATCGTCGGGGACGCCTTCGGCGGGATCTCAGTTCCGTGGCATCTCACCACCCGCGAGTTCCTCGCGGAGATCAAGGCGCGGCTGCGCTCGGATGGGATCTACATCATGAACGTCATCGATCGGCCCCCCAACGTGTTTGCCCAATCCGAGGCCGCGACCTTGCGGGAGGTGTTCAACCACGTGGCGGTGGTAGCGCCTCCGGACTATCTGGAGGGCGTGGCCGGGGGCAACTTCGTCCTGGCTGCCTCCCAGGTGACGCTCGACATGGAGGCGCTGGCTGCCGCACTCCGGGTCCGGGGAGCGGTAGGCGTAGCGATTGCCGGTTCCGAGGTGGACGCTTGGGCAGACGGCGCTCAGGTGCTCCACGACAATTTCGCGCCGGTTGACCAGCTCCTCGGTAGCCGGTAGCCCGTCGGACCCTCTGCGGGCTGACCATCATGTTCATTGCGCTCGTGGCTGTCTTCGCTCTTCGGCCGCCACGGCGTTTCAGCAAATCTAGGGGCCAACCGCCCGATGTCGAAGGCCGACCCACCCCCGAGCTCCGATGCCTCAGCCTCAGTAATCGATCTCGATCTCGAACCACTCGGGCCACGAGAGGCTTTCGAGGGTCGTGATGCGAAACGCCGACACGCCGGCCATAGGCATCGGCGGGCGCCAGGTGAGCACGTCGCCGGTGGCCGTGGCTCCCCGGAACGTCTCGACGAGGGTCCACTCGCCGTCTACGAGAACCTCGAGTTCGTGGACGGTCTCGCTCGGCGGATTCTGGAACACGACAAAGCGGACCTCGATCACCGTCGAGGGTCCAGGCAAGTCAACCCGGATCCAGCCCGGCGGATCCTCTCCAGACGACCAGAAGGACTCACCGGTAGCCGAGCCGTCGAACACCAGCTCCGGCTCATGCCCGTCCCGGCTCCTCGACGCCGAAGCCACCGGGGACTCGGGAACCGTGTAGCCGGGACATAGCGCCTCGGACCCGGGTGCGCAGAACTCGGTGGTGCCATCAATCAGCGTGGCGAGTATCTCGACCGAAGGGAGTTGGTCGATCGGGACGGTGAGCAGGTTGTCCGACAGCACGACGAGGTCCGCCAGTTTGCCTGGCGTCAGGGACCCGACGAGGTGGTCCTGGTTGAGGGCGTACGCCGACCCGGTGGTCATCATCGCCAGGCCCTGCTCGACGCTCACCCCGCCGTCGGCCATCCAATCGGGCGGCTCACAGATCGTTCCGTCCTCGCCGACCGTGATGCGGGTCACCAGGCTGAACAGCTCGAGGATCGGACTGACCGGAGCCAGCCACGGATCATCCCCGTGCCATGCGACGATGAGATCAGGGTTGGCAGAGCTGATGGTGCCCGGCCGGTCCCCGTATTCCTTGTAGAAATCGGTCCAGGCGAGGTCGGCCCGGCACGCTTCGGAGATACCGAAGACGGTCGGGACCAACCCCAGCTCGCCGTAGCGCCCGGCTACCGCCTCAGTGACGAAGGCGTTGTGTTCGATCCGGTGTCGCAATGTATTGGGACCTCCGTCGAGAACCGTCGCGTAAGCGTCCTGTACCTCCTCGATAGCTCGATCACCCTGGGCATGGATGATCACCTGGTACCCGGCGGCATCAGCCTCCCGGATCCACGAGGTGAGGACGTCGAGGTCGTGGTAGGGGGTTCCAACGGTGTAGCCGTCGAGGAACGGTTCGCTGGTGGCGATGTCTCCGCATACCCCACCGTCGGAGAAGATCTTCACGCCGCCCACCCGGACCCGCTCGGCGAGGACCGCATCCGGTTCGTACGCCTCGTACCAGGTGCCCTGGTCTTCGCCACACGGATCGGTTCTCGCCAGATACAGCGTGGTCCGCACCCGCAATTCGCCGGATGTAGCGGCTTCGATGAACTGCTCCGGTAACCCCGGTTCGATCGAGGCGTCTCCCAGCGAAGTGATGCCGTTGGTGAGAGCGAGAAGCTGACCGGCCGCTATCCCGCCCATGTCGGTGAGGATGTGGGTGTGGGCATCGACGAACCCAGGGCCGACGGCCCGGCCGTCGAGGTCAACGATGGTGGTGTCCGGCCCGACGTAGCGATCGATCTCTGCGGCTGTGCCGACCGCCGCGATCACGCCACCGCTGATGGCGATCGCTTCGACCGTTCCCAGCGCCGGATCCATCGTGACGACGTCGCCACCGGTGAAAATGGTGTCTGCCGCAACTGGGGTGGGCACCACCGTCGAGGCCGTCGCCGTCGTCGGGACCTCAGTTGGAGACGTCGTGGGGAGATCGGTGGGGGCAACACTGGTCGTTACTTCTGCTCCACCGTCGCACGCCCCCAACACGAGGGCCAGAACCACAAGCGCACCCCATCGATTTCTCATTCGAGTGAAGGTAGCACCGCATCGGCCCGAGCCGTGGGGTGGTGGACCTGACTTTCCACAACACGGCGGTTGCGAGCGCCCGTGGGGGATCGCAACCCTCAGGTTCAACTTCAGGTTAAAGGTTGAGGATCGAGCAGAGCGACCGGCGACGTCAGGCGATCGTCTGGTACAGGTAAGGAGGGAGACAAGGGGAGTCAATATCTGCCTTCGGCGGTTCTCCCCGTCACGAGTTGGACCGAGTTGCTCGTGCCGATACGGTCGGCACCGGCTTCGATGAGCTCGTAGGCGAACTCCCTGGAATGGATGCCGCCGCTGGCCTTGATGAGGACCTCGTCGCCGACGACCTCGCGCATCAGCCGTACGTCCTCGACCGTCGCTCCACCCTCCTCCTTGCCGGTGGACGTTTTGATGAAGCGTGCCCCGGCGGTCTTCGCCAGTGTGCAAGCGGCGATCTTCTCCGTGTCCGTGAGGAGTGCCGTCTCGATGATGACCTTGACCGGTATGTTGCCGCAGGCCTTGACCACTTGCTGGATGTCCTCGAGGACGAGGATGTAGTGCTTGCTCTTGATGGCGCTGACGTGGATCACCATGTCGACCTCCTGAGCGCCGCGATTCGTGATCGCATCATGAGCTTCGAAGGCCTTGGCGACGGGGGTCATCTGGCCGTGGGGGAAACCCACGACGGCTATCGGGATGACGTCCGACCCCTCGAGCTTCCGTGCCACGTACTCGACGTCGCCGGAGAAAACGCACACCGACCTGAAGTGATACTTCAATGCCTCCTCGCAGACGCGGTCGAAGTCCTCTTTCTTCGCGTCCGTCTTGAGCAGCGTGTGGTCGATGAGCCGTGCGAGTTCCTTGTCGTAGTTCTCCTCGTCCAAATCTTCCTCCTGCTCAGGTTTGTCATGAACGGTAATACGAACCCCAGAGCGCTCGTCGAGCTGAGAACCGAAGCTCATCACCACCATGGTGCCTGCAGGGTGCGACACGGGGCCCTACCGGCCTTCGGAGGAATCGTCGCGAGTAGCCGGGAACACCAATGGGGCCGCAGCTTGGTCAGGTAGGGGCCCAAATCGACGACAATGCCGGGATGCGTTTCCTCGAAGTTGCCGGAGAGAAGATCTCAAAGATTGGCCTGGGCACCTGGCAGTTCGGTTCCCAGGAGTGGGGGTACGGCGAGGAATACGCGGATCGCGAGGCGCACGCTATCGTCGAGCGGGCGCTCGAGGTGGGTATCAACTTCTTCGACACCGCCGAGGTCTATGCGTCCGGGCGCTCGGAGGAGATCCTCGGACGGGCGCTCGACGGGCGCAGCGCCTTCATCGCCACCAAGTTTCTCCCGGTCGTTCCGCTCCCGGGCCGGGTCGAGCGCAGCGCCCGGGCAAGCAAAGAGCGGCTGGGCATCGAGCAGATGGACCTGTACCAGATGCACTGGCCCAACCCGGCGTTCCCGGTCCGCTTCGGGATGGAAGGCATGCGCCGCGTAAAGGCGGCCGGTCTCACCCGCCACGTTGGTGTCAGCAACTACAACCTGCGTCAGTGGAAGCGCTCCGAACAGGCTTTAGGGTCACCGATTCTCTCCAACCAGGTGCTCTTCAATCTCGTCCGGCAGAAACCGCTTCGGACCCTCGTCCCGTTCGCGGCTGCCAACGACCGGATGGTCATCGCCTACAGCCCTCTCGCGCAAGGGCTGCTTTCTGGGAAATACGACGCTGCCAACCCGGTCGAGGGGTTTCGCCGTAGAAACCCGCTCAACCCGCTGGCCTCTCCGGCCAACCTGGCTCGGGCGACTCCGCTCATCGAAACACTGCGTGAGATCGGTTCGACCCATGGTGCCTCCCCGGCGCAGGTGTCCCTGGCCTGGGTGCTGTCGCACCCGAACACGGTGGCGATTCCCGGAGCCAGCAGCGCCGCGCACGTCACCCAGAATGCCGAAGCTGCCGATCTCGCCCTCACCGCGGATGACCTCGCCCGGCTCAACGAGATCGCCGGAAGCTTGGAACTCAAGACGGGAGTGGCCGGGGCGGTCGAGGCAATGCGCCGCTGACGTCGCCAACGGACCCGGGTCGGGTGGCGTATCGTCGATACCAACGGCCCAAGCGTGGCCGTTGCGGGAGTGAGGCGATGAGAACCTCGGTCGAACTCGAAGGGCCCCTGGTCGAACGCTCCATTGAGGATGTGTTCGAGTTCATTGCCAAGCTCGAGAACGGCCCGCGCTGGGGGCTGATGAGCACATCGGTCAGGGATCCAGACAGCCCGGACGGGGTAGGCGCCGTCTTCCTTGCAAAATCCAGGATCGTTGGCCAGAAGGTAGAACCCCGATCTGAGGTCACCAGATCGGATCCGCCCGCGGAGTTCTCCTACGCCAACCGCTTCGACAACGGTGTGATCGAGCGAACCCGGATGACCTTCTCAGCGGTCGAGGGGGGCACTCGCATCGACCTCGCTTCTGAGATTGAGATCGAGCAAGTCCCTCAGGTGCTTGCCCCGCTCGCCGACCTGATCATGAAGCAACGGATGGAGGCGCTTGCCGGCAAACTCGAAAAGGCTTTTGCGCCACCGAGTTCATCGGTCACGGGAGCAGCCATGCTGATTTCCATCGGGGTGATACTCCTGGCGACGGTCGGACTGCACTACCTGACCGAGGTCTTTCCGGAGGGTGCGTGGTCGACGGTTCTGGCGTTGTTGGCGGCGTCGCTGATCTCCGCCGGGGCGGCCGCCATCATGTGGAGGGTGGCCCGGGGCGGATCGAACGAGGCAACCTCGAAGCCGACGCCCTTCGAAAGCAACCCGGTCGAGACAGAGCGTTGAGCGAACCTGGTCCGGAACAGTTCACTACGCGACGGCAGCCCGTACAGCCAGGACGTTGCCGTCATGGCTGAACAGACCACTTGTGCGCCAACCCGGTTGCCCGGGCTGATTAGTAGACGACGACTGCCTGCGGTTCCCCTAGAACTGAATGGACGATCGCGCGGAGGCGCCGACGAACTGGATTTCGTGTCCCTCGTAGGTGTGCTTGGAGATATCACCGAAGTCGCTGATTACTGGTTTTTCGTAGGTCATTGCACCTCCCAATGCAGTCGTCCCGTGCAACCACTTGTTATGGTTTCACAAACGAACTCTATCCCCGGCCGTGGCCAGGCGTCTGCATGAATGGGGCAAGCATTCTGAGGTGCATGAAGCCGTCGACCGACTGCATCCACCTCGCCGCCCATCCGAAGCACGGTCGGTTCTCCCGAGTCGACTCGCCTTTCGGGCCGGTTCGGAGAGCGTCGGGGAGCAGCGTGTCGAAAAGCGAGCGCATGAGGTGCGTGCGATCACCGATTCCGCGCGTCCGGCCGGCTTCGCGCAAAGCGACCAGGACACCCGGTTCGATGAGTGGTTGGACCAGGAGGGCATCCACCTCCCTGGTGAGTGCGGTCATGCTCCGGAGCGTGAGGTGAACGGACCGGTGGTTTGCAAACCACCCGATCCAGCGGTCCCAGCGGCGCGGTTCCTCAGCCTGCACACGGGCGAACTGACGCTTGAAGTCCTTCTGAATCCCGGGCAGCAGCCAGGGTGCCTCCCACATTCTGCGTCGAAATACCTGCCGCCGCAGCCACTTCGGGGCGACTGCGAACGCCACCCGCGTGCTATCTCTCAGCGTGGGCCGTTGACGCCCGGACAGAACCTGGTTGGCCATCAACCATCGACCTCCCCCAAAGACGGTGTCCCCGTGCATGCCCGTCATCAGCGAACCGCCGGCGGCGTGATCCATGAGGGCCTGGTGCACGTAGACGTTGAGGGGCCAAAGGATTCCATGCTTCTTCAGTACATCGGTTGCCAGCGGGCCGACGAAATCGAGGTCGGTGGTTATCTCACGGTGTATCCACCCGTCGAGGCCGAGATGGTCGATGACGAGCTCCTGCCATGACGACTCTTCCGCCGTCTTCGTCCCTTTGAATATGATCGTGGCGGGTACCGGCGGCGGCAAACCTTCACGGCGAGCAACCCGGACGGCGACCGCCAGCACGAGTGAGGAATCCCGGCCTCCCGAGAACGTGACGACGCAAGGTGGCCGGGAGACGGCAGGGAGCACCGCGTTTTCGAGGGCGGTCAGCGGCGAGATGGACGAGGCGGCCGCGGGAAGTACCAAGGCGCCGGAGCCCTTGCCGACGACTGCGCCCGTGGCCACTTCGAGCGGCGTGAGGTCTAGTGCCGGCACGATAGCTCCGTCGGTGCCCGGGCGGTTGCGAGGGCCGAACGTTCTTGGGTGATCATCAGGGTGGTCAGGTTAGGCGCCAACCACAGCCGGGACCGACCGTCTTACGTGTCGACAATGCCGTGGCGCACCGCCAGCACGGCCGCCTGGGTGCGGTCGGCCACTTCGAGTTTGGTGAGTACGGCGCTCACATAATTGCGGACCGTACCTTCGGAGAGGAAGAGACGGGCGGCGATCTCGGCGTTGGTGAGACCGCGCCCCAGTGCTTTGAGGACCTCCAGCTCGCGTTCGGTCAAACCGGCCGTGATGCTGCTGTCTGGCTGCGGGCGGGGCGAGGTGGAGACCCGGTCGAACAGCTGGCCGGCGACCCCGGGATCGACGTGGGTGCGTCCCCCGGCCGTCCCTTTGATCGCTTCGATCAACCGGTGACGGGGGGCGTCTTTCAGCAGATACCCGGCCGCGCCCGCCTTGATCGCATCGTCTACCCATTCCGGAGCGTCGTAGGTGGTCAGGACGAGCACCTTCACGTCGGCAAACCGGTTGGTGATGTTGCGGGTGGCGGTGATCCCGTTGGTGGCCGGCATCTTGAGGTCCATCAACACCACGTCGGGGGAGTGGGCCTCAACCATCTCCAGGGCTTGATCCCCGTTGGAAGCCTCGCCGACCACCTCGATACCCGGAGCGACGGAGAGGATGGCCTGGAGACCATCCCGGACCAGGTCCTGGTCGTCGCAGATCAATACCCGGATGTTCATGATGTCTTCTCCACCGTGAGTTCCACGACGGTACCGCCTGCTTCGGATCGGCCGACATCGAGGCGGCCGCCGATCAGCTCCGCCCGCTCGATCATGCCCCGGACGCCGTGGCGGTCCCCGTCGATCTCTCCGTCGGGATCGAAGCCGGTTCCGTCGTCCTCGACACTCAGATGGACCCGATCGCCGTTTTGGCTGAGCCGGACGGTGGCGGTGGTTGCCCCGGCGTGGCGGACGACGTTGGTCAGCGCCTCCCGGGCGATCCGATAGGCGGTATGTTCGACGTCGGGAGCCAGCCCGGCGACGCCGTCGATGGCGAGGGTGGCGGTCACCGGGGAGGTCTCCGAAACCGAACGGCACAGGTCGGCCAGGGCTGCCGTCAACCCTTGCTCTTCGATCGGGGAGGAGCGGAGAGCGTCGATCGATCGCCGGGCCTCGGTCAGGCCGGAGCGGGCCGACTCGAGGGACCGGTTGAGCATGCTGCGGGCCCTGGTGGGGTCCTCGTCCCAGAGGCTGTCGACCCCTTCCAGCTGCACCGCCACAGCACTCAGCGTGTGGGCGAGGGTGTCGTGGAGCTCGCGGGCCAACCGGCGCCGCTCCTCGCTCATCGCCAGGCGTTCGCGGGTGACGGCGCTCTCGGCCAGCGCAATGCGTTGGACCCGGAGAGCGGCGACCAGCTTGACGATGATCAGGCCGGCGAAGGCGAGCAGCGCCGCCCGGCCCAGCATCAGTGCGCCGAGCAGGGTGAGGTCGGCCCCGATGGACTCGAGCTGGCTCATCGTCAACGCCGCATCCAGGAAAAACGTCCCGAGGGCGAAGAGCAGCACCCAGCGGAACCGGTATTGCCAGGCGACCATGATCAGCGGGACGAAGAGATAGAAGAAGAGCAGCCAGTAGTCGGCGATGGCTGCGTTGGCGGTGGCGCCCTCGGCCAGCCGGGCCCGGACGGTGATGCCATTCTCGACGACCGGTCCGATGGCGGTCACCCACAGCGCCAACGGCAGGTACCAGCGGCCGAGCCGCTCCTGCAGCGCTGGGATGAGCAGGTAGGCCAGCAGCAGCCCGAGGATGAAGATTCCCGGCCCCGGCACGAACAGCAGTTCTCCCTCGGCCCGTACCTGGCCGCCTGCCCGCAGGAACAGCAGCAGCAACAGGCGGATCGCCACGAACCAGCGAAACAGAGCCAGTAGACCCGGTTCGATCTCCGCACGTTTCATGGGGACATTATCGGGGCTGATCCGTCCGGCCACGAGCGCTTTGTGACATCTGTCATGTCGCTATATGCACGCTGCAGGCGCCGACCTGACCCCAACCACTGGTCGGCCGCGGCCGGATCCTGTCACATGAGGGTGGAAGCAGAAGCAAGTTCATGGAGGTGAACCATGCGATCCACGAAGGTACTGATGGTGGCGGTCCTGACCACACTGGCGTTGCTGGCGAGTGCGTGCAGCATCGATGTCGAACGCAACGGCGACGGGTCGCTGCAGGTCGATGGCGAGATAACGGCCGAGTCGCTCGCAGCCGAGTTCGAACGGGATCCGAAGAACGATTCCGTCGAAGTCGTGATCGAGGACGGCGTCATGTTGATCGATACCGAGGGCGTCGACGAGAACGGCGACTACGTGGCCAACCTGCGGGTGGAGCTGGCCGCCGACGACGGAACGCTGGTGGTCGACATCACCGAGGCGTTCTACAACGGGTGGACCGTTCCCGAGGGTATCCGGGATGCGTTCAACAAGGCCATCGCCAAGGAGATCAAGAAGGCCGTGAAACAGCACCCCGATGCGGCACTGGTGTCGCTGGTAGCCGACGACGGCAAGATCGTCACCGAATGGCGGATCGAGACGGAAGCCAGCAAAGGCAGCTGAACTCGATCGAGCAGGCGAGGTGGGTCCGGGCACAGGTCCGGGCCTATCTCGCGTGGAACCCCGGTGGCAAGATCGGTGGATGCAGGGCCAGGGGGCGTGACCCTGGTGCACCAGCGGTGAGTTGATCCTCAGGCGGCCTGGTGAATCCGATGCCGTTTGTGGTGGCCTACCGACGTTCGCCTGGTGCTGAGACGGACGATGGGGCTGGTGACCCAGTCGGGAACCCGATCTCCGTAGCGAAGCGTGGGATGTCTTCTGCGGGCGGTCGTGACGTGCTCGCTTTTGAGCGCCTGGGCAGCGCGGTAAGGTTGCTCAACATGCCGGCTCCTTTCGTCACCTGCGTCCCGCACGATCCCGCATCTCCGCCGGGTATCTCCCCGGCCTTAGTTGTCCTGTCATAGCTCCATCCTCGCAAGGTCTGGAGCCTGCGCATTACCCGGGGAGGTTCAGTCGGTGGTGGTTGCGGGGTGGGTGTTGGTGTGGCAGGTGGTGCAGTCGGCGCGGGCGCTGTGTTGTTCGTGGCAAGTGACGCAGGCGGCATCGGCAGGTCCCGGTTCTTGCGGAGGCCGGAGCAGCATCCGGTCGCCGGTAGTGGTTCCGAAGGGGCCGGCGGCGACGGTCGCTTGACCGAGTACGAGGAAGGCTGAACCCACCAGAAGAATGGCCAAGAGGCGGAGGCGCCGATGCATGTTTCTTGGCTTCTCGGGCATCGGTCGGCGCTCGATTCCGCCAGACCCTGCGGCGGCCGCTATTGGCCTTCCGGTCGACAGTGCCGCATGTGTCGACGATCCGTCTTATGCGCGCAATCTTCATTCGACTCCGCAAAGACGTCTTCCGTGCCCGGCCTTCAGTCTATCAACCCGACAGAACGTCGAAAAGATCGGACACCGGCGAACGCGCCGTGCATGGGAGTTGCATTCGCCGGTCCGTTGCAGCCAATGGACCGGTTCTGCGCCGGCCGGCGTAGCCTTGCATCATGTCGGACTTCTTGCGGGCGTGGTGGCGCAACCTCACGATCAAGCCGTGTGACTCCTGCGGAGCGCCGGTGCCGGTCAAGGAATATCGCGAGAGCGGACGGACCCGGCCGGGAACCGTGTTCATAAGTGGCGAAATCGAATTGGGGTGTCCCCACTGCGGCAACACCTTCTGGGTCAGGAAGTAGCCGGGCGATCCTTGTCGCGGATCGGTCGGGTGCCGTCACCGACCCGGGACGCCTTCCGAAGACCTCGCGATTCTCCTCGAGAAGGTCGAATCCTGAGGCATAGGTCAGCTGCATTGACCCGCTACCGGGAAGAAATCAAGGTGAAGACGGTGGTTGCCGATACCAATGGGCATCGAAAACCCGGGTGCTCCATCGGCTCGCCTTCGAACGGCGCAGCGCACCTTTCATGAGACTGTCAAAGGGAGTCTTTGATGTCGGCTCATAAACGGATACGTGCGATCACTCTCCTGGTCAGCGATCGCGGCCTGAGCCGTGAAGCCGCCGAGGTCATCGCTCTGGCGTTGTTCCCGCTCGACACGGGTTCTGATGGCGCGCCGATCTCGCGGCAGTTCCCCAAGAAGGTGGCCAGGCGCACCAAACGTTTCAGGAAGACTGCCCAAACGACGGCTGGTGATGCGCTCGTCGATCTGGCCCGTGAGACGATCGAGGACTACTGCGATCTGGCGGTTTCCTATGGTGAGCCCTATTACATCACCAAATTAGAGGAAGCGACGGCCGGGCCTGCCCCCTGGGTGGGCGCGGCTTCCACCTCCGCGTTGGCCGAAGCATCGACGGACGCCGGCGACAACGTCGAAGAACCGATCGTGCAGGCCGAGCCCCGCTGACCCACCGGTCACCTCGTTGCAGGTGATCTTGAGGTCATTCGGTCCTTCGATCCATCGCATACCGGATCGCCGCTGCGGTTCGACCTGCGGCCCGTGGCCGGTCATGGCCCCAAGCGTGGTTTCATGACGCATCATCCAGGGAGAAGTATGACCACGCCAGTTATTGAACAGATCTACCGCCACGCTTCGGTCCGCAGGTTCAGTCCGGAGCCGGTGCCGACCGAGCTCGTTGAGAGCATCGTGGCGGCTGCCCAGCGCAGCCCCACCTCCTCCAACCTGCAGATGTACAGCGTCGTCGCCGTCACGGACGCGGACCGGCGGGCCCGTCTGTCGGAACTCTGTGGCGGTCAGGCGCAGATAGCCGAGGCGCCGGTCTTCCTGGCATGGTGTGCCGATCGCAGCCGGCTCGACCGCATCTGTGAGTACCGCGGCTACACACAGCCGACCGAACATGTCGAACCGTTCCTGGTTGCTGCGGTCGACGTGGCCATCCTGATGCAGACGGCCACGTTGGCCGCCGAATCGCTCGGACTGGGCTCCTGCTACATCGGAGCGATCCGCAACGATCCGGCCGCAGTGATCGAATTGTTGCAGCTGCCCCGGCTGACCTTCCCCATCGCCGGTATGACGTTGGGCTGGCCCGGGGAGACGCCGAAACCAAAGCCCCGGCTGCCCACGTCGGTCATCTTGCATTGGGAGACCTATGACGTCGGTGACGAGGAGGCGGGACTGCTGGAGTACGACCGGGTCATGGCCGAGACCGGTATCTATCGGGGGCGCCAGGTGCCGGTACCCGGCGGAGCGGGGGAAATGGAGGACTACGGATGGATGGAGCATTCGGCCCGTCGAGTAGCTGAGCCAAAGCGCACGGAACTCGGGCCGGTCATACGCGACCAAGGCTTCGGGCTGGCCTAGACGGGTTGTCGGACGAGACGTTGGCCGGATCCTTGGCGGTTGCCCTCGAGCCGAGGATCACTGCTGTGGTCGAAAGGCGACCATGGGCAGCGAAGCCAGCATCGCGACCGGATCAGACGAACCGCGGGCGACGGCCCCGATCGCCGGAAGCACTCTGGGAGCGAGCTTGGCTTCCCAGGGATGGTCCCGACAGAACTGTGCCGCGGCGTTGATCGCCTCCTCTTCGGTGAGCATGCGATGTTCGGGAACGTAGTCCATGCGTCCCGTTCGAACCCGCACGGCCGGACTCGCCTGCAGATTACGGTACCAGTCGGCCTTCGTGCCGTAGGCGGACACCACGATGCTTTCATGCGTGGCCGGGTCGTAAACGGCCACCTCGAGCACCGTGTCATACAGCTTTGCGGATTTCCTGCCCCGGTGGGTTACCGCCAGGAATCGTCGGCCCAGCAGCGGGCCCAGCCCCATCCGGTATAACCGGCCTGTAGCCTTGAAGAACCATTGCAAGCGCGGAGACGGACGGCTCATCACCACCAAGGTTACCTACCCATGGGGAGCCGGTTCGTCGAGTCATTCGAGCGATTGAAGCTGTTCCTCGAGGAACGTCCGGTCGGTCTCGTTCATCTCGCAATCCAGGGCCGAACGGTACGCCCGGGCCGCTGCATCGGTCCGGCCGGCCTGCCGGTGGAGGGCGGCCACCGTAGACCAGTAGAGGTGCCACCGTTCCACCCCGTCTGCCTGTTCGAGCAGCGCGAGTCCGGTCTCCGGCCCGAAGACCTTGGCTTCAGCCACGGCCCGGTTGACCCGGACCACCGGGGATGGCGCGACCTGTTCGAGGTTGCGGTAGAGGTCGACGATCTGCTTCCAGTCGGTGGTGGCGTCCGAATCGGCGAGGCTGTGCAGGCAGGCGATCGCCGCCTGGATTTGATAGGTGCCGACCGCCCGGCGTCTCAGAACCTGGTCGACGATCTCGGCCGCGTCGGCAATGGCGGCGTGATCCCACCGGCGGCGGTCCTGATCGGCCAGCAGCACCAGGTTTCCGACCGGGTCGAGGCGAGCGTCGCGACGAGCATGGGTGGCCAGCATCAAGGCCAGCAACCCGAGGCACTCGGGTTCGTCCGGCATCAACTCGACGAGAAGGCGGCCCAACCTGATCGCTTCCTGCGCCAGGTTGACTCGCGAATCCAGACGCCCGCCGGGGGCGTGGTAACCGGTGGTGAAGATGAGGTAGACCACTGCCAGTACCGCCGGTAGCCGGTCGGGCAGTTCGTGCGACGCGGGGACCCGGTAGGGGATATGCGCCACCGCGATCTTCCGTTTCGCCCGGCTGATCCGCTGTCCCATGGTCGTTTCAGGAACCAGGAACGCCCGGGCGATCTCAGTGGTCGTCAACCCGCCGATCGTGCGCAGGGTGAGCGCCACCCGGGTCGCCGGCGCCAGCGCTGGGTGACAGCAGGTGAAGATGAGCCGTAGGCGATCGTCACCCCGGGGAGGACCGGGCGGGTCGGCCAGCATCTGGAAAGCCTCGGTTTCCTTGTGGGATCGGCGTGCCTCCCGCCGGAGGCGGTCGAGAGCTTTGTTGCGGGCCACCGTGGTCAGCCACGCTGCCGGGTTGTCTGGGGGGCCCGATCGGTTCCACTGCTCGAGGGCAACGACCACCGCGTCCTGGAGGGCGTCCTCGGCCAGGCCGAAGTCGCCGGTCAACCGGATGAGGGTGGCCAGTACCCGGCCACCCTCAATCCGGACGATCTCGTCGACCGTCATGCTCCTTCGGAGAAGTCGACGATCGGCCGCACCTCAACCCGGCCGTGCCAGGCGCCGGGGATCTGGGCGGCCCACTGGATGGCCTCGTCGAGGTCGGCACATGTGAGCAAGTAGAACCCGCCCAGGACCTCTTTGGTCTCGGCGAACGGACCATCGGTGGTGATCAACTCGCCGCCCTTGCCGCCCTTCACGTGGATGGTGGTTGCCGTGGATGTGTCCTGAAGGGCTTCGCCTCCGGCCATGACCCCGGCCGCTCCGGCCTTTTCTCCGAACTCGTTGTACTCGGCTATCACCGCGGCCCAGTCCTCTGGAGTGCCCTGGCCCTCGTCCTCGGCCGGCCCGTAGATCAATGCTGCGTATGTAGGCATCGTGTTCTCCCTTCGCTCTCGAGATACCTTCGCCCATACGACGAAGTCCTGCCACCGATTTCGACAACTCTCGCGAAGATTTTGGTCCTCTGCGTGCTGTGAGGGCCATGTCGCCCGCATATTCAAGCCCTTGCGGGCTTTCAGCTGGAGGATTCACAAACGCACTAAAGAGGTCTATACTTCCCGGAGATACCTGCGGAAGGAGTCGACGCATGCAGGCCATCCATCAAAACGGGGGGACGAACCTCGGGTCGACGTCCAACGCCGGTCTCTTGGTGACCCGGGAGCACGTCCGGGCTTTACGGATGCAAAGGCATATTGCCGTCGCCCTGCTGGCCGCCCTGGTCATTCCCTTCGTTGCTCCCTACGTGCTCACGATCCTCGGGTTGGTACTGGTTTCCGTTCTGGTCTATGTGGTATTTGATTCGCTCGGCAGAGCCATTGATCCGCGTCTCGGCTACTGGTGGGGGTGGTTGTATCCGGACAGGGAACGCCCGACCAGGTTTGATCTGGCCGTGGACCACGTTGTTCATCTGCTCCTGGCCGTCGCCAATCGCGTGATTCGGCGCCTGGCGTCTGCCGGACGGGTGGACCAGCCGCCCGGACGCGTTCAACCACTGTGACCCAAGTCGCTCCGTCCCAACACGGAAACGAAATGGGCGGTATCGTCGACACCAGCTCACCCAAGGAGGCGACTTGGCCAACGCAGGACCGCCCAGCAAGGAATACCGCGCCCGGATCTTCGTGAGGCTCTCCGACGACCTACTTCCTACGCCGGTGTTGTCGGAGGCCGAGCTGGGGGCGCAACTCGCCGAAGCACTTGAATGCAGGGAAGCGGATTCGCCCATCGTGGCCATCACTGTCGACGACCCGCGAACCATCAAACGGCGGTATTGAGCAACCGGCCGCTCCAGCCGATTCGACCATAAAACGGGTCTGCCCGGGCTGGGTCAGTTGACCGTCGGGTGCGTCGGTTCGTACAGCATCATGGTCAGGCCGCCCGGCAGGAGCATGGTGGTGACCATCCCGTAGCTTCTCTCCTCGACCGGCCCGAACTCGATGCCTTTGGCGCTGAGCTCATCCATGGTGGCGGCGAGATCGTCGCACATGAGCGAGATCGAGTGACCGGGCTGCTCGCCGGGGTGGACGCCCAACTCGGTGGGGGGCGCAGCAAAGCTGAGCCAGCCGTCACCCGTGTCGATGTGGTTCCATCCGAAAGCGTCTCGCAAGAGGGCGCGGACTGCGTCGGCCTCCGGTGAGAAGACGAGTGTGTGCATGCCGGTAATTGCCATGATCGTGCTCCTGTTGTTGGTCGACGAACACTACCGGGACCATCGGCTCTCTTTCAGGAGAGAACCGTCCCCAGGATCGATAGTGAGAACCAGGGGGCACGTGCGGTGTGGATGCGGCACCACTTCGATCGGCTGGCGGTACACCGAGGACAGACGCTCGCTCGTCAAAACCTCCGAGGGCAAGTCCGGTGGCGATCGCTCGGCCGCCGTTGAGCAGGATCATGCGGTCCGTGTGGGCGGCGGCGAGGTTGAGGTCGTGCAGAATGACCAGAACGGTGGTGCCCTCCCGGGCCAATGACCGCAAGACTTGCATGACCTTTTCCTGATGTCCGATGTCGAGTGACGAAGTCGGCTCGTCCAGGAAAAGCACGGGAGTCTCCTGGGCTATCACACGTGCCAGACCAACCTGCTGCTGCTCTCCCGTCGACAGACTGGTCATCACCCGATCGGCGAAGTGGATGACGTCGGTTCGTGCCATGGCCGACTCCACGATTGCTTCGTGGTCGGCCGGCGTCGATGACGGCTCGACGGTGCGGGTGGCGGCCCATGGTGACCGTATCCCGGACGGTGAAGGGACTCTCGGACACCCCCTTGGGACTCAGATAGGCGCGCAGATGTGCCAGTTCCTGCAGAGGTGTCCGGGACGCGTCGACGTCCTGCACCCGGGCCCGTCCGGCGGACGGGGCTAGATCGCCGGCCAGGATTCGCAGCAGGGTGGTCTTGCCTGCACCGTTCGGTCCGACAATCCCCAGGATCTCACCCGGATCCGCCGTGAGGCTCACCTCATCGACCAGGACCGCAGACGCCCTGGTGGTACATGATCCTCTCGGCCTGCACTACCGGCTTCATGACCGTGACCGTCCGACTCGCGTGAGAAACCAAACGAACACCGGCGCGCCGAGGATCGCCGTGAAGAGGCCGACAGGAATCTCGATTGGGGCGGCGACCGTCCTGGCCAGGATGTCCACGGCCACCACCATGGCAGCGCCGCCCAGTGCCGAAGCGAGGAGGAGCCAGGCCATGAGCAGGGCCGATCCACCGGCGCACGATGAGCGGGACGATCAAGCCGACGAACCCGATCGCTCCGCCCAGACCCACAGCACCTCCGACCGCCAGGCCGACACCGAGCAGGATCACGGTGATGACCCGGTCGACGTTCACCCCGACGTGGCGTGCTTCGGTCTCACCCAGGGAGAGAAGGTCAAGGGATCGAGCGGAGGCGCCCACTATCGCGGCACCGATGAGCACGATTGGTGTTCCGGCGGCCAGCGCCGACCAGGTCGATCCGGCGAGTCCCCCAAAGACCCAAAAAGTGAACGTCGGGACCCTGGGGCTGTCCCAGGCGAGGACGATCGCCCCCAGCCAGGCCAGCATGGCCAGCCCCAAGGCGAGTCCCACCAGGATGAACTGGTTGGAGTCGATGACCCGCTTGGCGATTCTGCGCATCAGCAACGCCGCACCGGCGCCGCCAGCGGCGGCGCCCAGCATCATGACCAGAGGTGGGCCACCTGCGGGAGTTAGGGCGATTCCGGCCACCGCGCCGAGGCCGGCGGCCGGGGAGATACCGACAAGATGCGGGTCGGCCATGTGATTGCGGAACGTCCCCTGCAGGGCCGCTCCGGCAACCCCCAATCCGGCCCCGACGACCGCCCCTGTCAGGACCCGGGGAAGCCGGATGGCCCACAGGACCGAATCGGTGAGACGTTCCGGATCGTCGGTCAAGCCGAGCCGGCGGCCGAACATATGGAGGAGGTCGGCCGGGTTGATCGCCACCGCGCCACTCAAGAGCCCAACCACCATCAGCGCCAGCAATCCGGTTCCGAGAACCAACACCGCCGTGAGGCGACCGGTCTTGCGGTCGGTGGCGGTGGCCGGTTGGGTCACGAATCTCCGAAGTACGGACTGGAGATCGGCGATCAGCAGCTCGAGGGACTCGGCGATGCGCGGGCCGAACGTCAGGAAGTCCCCTTCCGGATAGTTGAGGATGCGCCCGTCTCGACCCGCCGGGGTCTCGGCAAAACCCAGGAATCGCCAGCAGTCCCGGCTTCGCCGCCGAGCGCCTGCAAACCCTCGCTGGTGATGATGATGACATCCGGCGCCGCCGCCACGAGAGCTTCGGGAGTGATCGAGACGGTGCCGGTCACTCCGCTGGCAGCACCCACGTCGGTGCCGCCGGCGGCCTCGATGAGCGGCTGGGTGGTCATCTCCGACCCGAAGAGCAACATCACATCGGGACCCCGGCTGTACACAAAAGCGATACCCGGTTTAGGTTCGAGTGGCGCCGCCGACTGCAAGGGCCTGCTCGATTCCCGGACCGGACCTCGGCGGCGAGATCTGCACCTCTCTCGGGGACGCCGAGCGCGTCGGCCAGGGCTTCGATTTTGTCGTATAGGCCGTCAAATGTGGTCGGTACGTCGAGGATCACCACGGGGACCCCGGCACTCCGGATCTGCTCGATCGCCTCCAGAGGAGAGGTCTGGGTGTCACCGATGACCAGGGTCGGGTCCTGCGCCAGGACTCCCTCTGCCGACAGGAAGCGGCCCACTCCCACCACCGGCAGCCCGATCGCTTCCGGGGGGTAGACGGTGGTGACGTCGGTCGCCACCACCGAATCCCCGAATCCGAGTTTCCATACCGTCTCGGTCAGGTCTCCGCTCAACGTGACGATGCGACTCGTGTCGGCGATCGTCGACTCAACGCCATCGGCACCGATGAAGGTCTGCGATCACGGGAGCTTCTACGCTCGAAGTCGAGGTCGTGGTCCTGACGTTGTGCTGGTCGTTGTTTCCCCGGCGGTGGTGGTGCCGACGGGCTGAGAAGCGCAGGCGCCGCCGACCAACGCCATGCGAGCACCAGCCCGATCAGCCGTGTCTGCATGCCGATCTCCCGGTTACGGGCATCCGACCCGGGCCGAAGACATCAGCGAACAGAACCCTGCCCGCGTGATCTTCCAGCCGTCGGCCGTCTTGACGGCGTCGCCGCTGAGATCCGGATAGGTGGGGTTGCCACCGAACAACAGGTCGTAGGTGACGACCGCCGTGTCTCCGTCGATCGCCACTGCAGAGACGGCGACACCGATGCCGCCCATGGACTCGCCGGTCGACAGGTACTGCGCAACGGTGTCTTCGAGCCCCTCGGGATCGTCGATGTAAGGCGCCTTGTCCTCGTACGGTGTGACGCTGTCGAGAGCAGTCGTGTATGCGACGACGATCGCATCCACTTCAGGATCCTCGCCCTCCACGATGCCGGATGCTTCGGTGGTCGTGGTCGTCGGGGCGGCCGTCGTGGTTGTGGCCTTGGTTGTCGTCGTGGTCGCTTCGGTCGTGGTCGTAGCAGCCGCCGTCGTGGTGGTCGTTTCTCCGACCCCGGCATCGGCCGCCGCGCCACATGCACTGGCTACCAGCGCGACAGCGAGAAGCAGCGTGGTGAGTCGTTTCAAGGTGTCCTCCTTCGTGAGTGGGGGATTCTGGGCGGCGCGTGCGATCGACAGCGAGTCGGGAAGTCGAACCGGCGACCACGCGCGACCTCGGCCGACGCAGGTCCAAATTTCCGGCCTGATGGTCCCGGTGGCCGGAAGTGTGGATGTCTCGCCGACCGCCCCCACGACCGGCCAGTCATTGTGGGGATTTCGAAGTGAGATCCCCAGGGCTCGGGCCCGAGCTTGCGGGACGCGAGGCTCGAGCCGGCTCATCCCCAACTGGGGCTCTGATGCGGAAGGGCCCTAGGGAATAGAGTCGTTCGGCCCTGGGCCCGGTCGGTCTTGCCGGAAGACTTCGTTGTTTCCTCAAGATCGCGAGCGGTTTGTCGATGCCAGTACAAGAACGAGCCAATCGTGACATCCGGGAGCGAGATGCGAGAAATGGTCCGGTCGCCCAGCATGCCGACGGTCCGCTACCTGCCCGAACCGGAGCTGATACCACCCTGCCCCGGCTGCGGAGACCGGACCCGGGTCCGTCGCCGGGTTATCGGCCCTCCCGCCCTTACACCGGATGAGTGCGAACGGGACCGGATCGAGTTCACCGGCACCGGCCTGGACGGCGATACGGCGGCCGAACCCTGGTTCTGCCCCGCCTGCCAAACTTCGTTTTCCTGGACCTATCCCTTCGACTACACGTTGCCGGTCCGGGAACCGTGGGTGTGGTTGCTTATCGAGGGCCGCAAGACCTGGGAGCTCAACCATCTGTGCACCAAGGTGCGCGGCCCGGTCGGTTTGAGTCCGGCGGGTTCGGGAGCGATTGCCGGGATGGCCGAGCTCGTCGATGTGCACGGTCCTTTCACGACGGCCGAACTCAAAGATCACCAGGAAGAACACAGGATCGACGGTGCTTCGCTCGACGCCTTCGCCGCAGGTGGGCGGCTCTACGCCTGGGAGTTCCGTAATGCCCACAGATTCGAACGTCCGGTTCCCTACCAGCATCCCCAACAGCGGGTCATCTGGGTCCGGTTGGCGGTCGCCTGAGGTAACGAAACCGACCAGACCGGCGGGTCAAACGTCAGCCTCGCACCATCGGCGCCACCTTCGTTCCCAGAAGCTCGATGTTGCGGAGCACCTGGTCGTGGGGGAGTGACCCGACGCTGACGTGCAGTTCGAACCGGTTGATCCCGAGAACCTCTTTCCATCGCAGGATCTTGGCCGCCACAGTTTCGGGGTCGCCCAGCACGAGGGAGCCGCCCGGGCTGCGCATCAGGTTGTACTGCTCTCTTGTCATCGGACCCCAGCCCCGTTCCCGACCGATGCGGGACATGGCCGTTGCGTACGACGCGTAGAACTCTTCGGCAGCCTGCTCCATGGTGTCGGCGATGTAGCCGTGGGCGTGTACCGAGAGCGGTACCTCGGCGGGGTCGTATCCGGACTCGACCAGCGTGCGGCGATGCAGATCGGCCAGCACCTTGAAACGGTCCGGGCTGCCGCCGATGATCGCCAGCGCGCACCGGCAGTCCCCGGGTGGCGGCCCGGACGATCGACTGGGGAGTTCCGCCCACCCCAACGCGGATGGGGAGCGGTCGCTCGGGGCGGGGTAGATGCCCTGGCCGTTGATCGGTGGCCGAAACCGACCGGACCAGGTCACCAGCTCGTTGTCGCGGATCTGGAGGAGCAGATCGAGCTTCTCGGCGAAGAGCTCGTCGTAATCCTCGAGGTTGTATCCGAACAGCGGGAACGATTCGATGAACGAACCCCTCCCGACCAGCAACTCGGCCCGCCCCGACGAAACCAGGTCGAGCGTGGCGTATTGCTGAAACACCCGCACCGGGTCGTCCGTGCTGAGTATCGACACTGCCGGGAAGAGCCGGATTCTGCGAAGTCCGTCCGGCGGCGGCGGCCAGCACCGTGGCCGGCGATGATGAGGCAAAATCGGGGCGGTGGTGCTCACCGAGTCCGTACACGTCGAGCCCGACCGATTCAGCCTGGTCGATCTCCTCGAGCACCTGGCGGAGCCGCTCCCCGTGGGTGACCGTCGCCCCCGAGGACGGATCGGGGATGGTCTCGGCGAAGCTGGTGATTCCTAGTTCCATGGGTCTTCCTGATCTGGGGTCGGTTCAGCGGGACTGGCACCCTGCATATTCCCACCGCTCCGGGCTAATTCGACCAGAGACCCGGAGTACTATCGAAAACACCACTGGTCGGCGAGGTGCCGGCGCTGCGGATCGTGGGGAAGTCTGGATCGGCCCAGCAGCCAGTGGAATTGGCTCGGTACTACCTACGGCGCGGAGGCCCTCTGTGATCGCTGACACTCGCTGCACCGGCTCGTTCCTTTCGTCGACCCCCAAACTGCGGATGGTCCACGCAGTCCGCCTCGTTGCGGTTGTTGGCATTGTGGTGCTGGCGGCGGGGTGCTCCTCGGATGAGAGCGCGACGACCACCGTTGCCGACAGTTCGACCACCACGACGACGGTCGCTTCGACCACTACAACGACGGCCGGGTCGGCGACCACGACGACGGTGGCTACGACCACCACGACCGTCGCTTCGACCTCAACGACAATGGCATCCACGACCACGACGCAGGACACCAACGCCCTGGCCGATGGCTCCGGCTGTACGCCCGGCGCGACCAGCGGTCTTCCGGATGGGGAATGGTTCGGTTACGTCCAGAGTGCTTCCGCCGGCTCCCTGGGTTTCGATCTGGCCTGCTGGTTCACCGGGGCGCCGGCCGCCCGGGCTGCGGCGGAGGACGGCGAGGAATCACCGCCGCCTAACGACTACTACGTCCGCAACGTGAACACCACGATCCGCACCCTGACGGTCGCGGCCGATGCCGGCGTGACCTGGATGTCCAATCCCAGCGACCCCAGCACCGAGGAGATGGTCCCCTTCGCCGATTGGCTATCCGGACGGACCGGACGCTCCTTCCAGCCCGGTGTGTGGCTCACCATCGAGAACGGTGCCGTCGACTACGTCCGCGAGCAATACACCCCCTGAACCTGCGCTCGTACTGCGGTGGTTTGCCTCGCCCGCCGGCGGGAAAGGAGCGCAGCCCCCGGAGGAGGCGGAGCGGAGAGGGTGGTGGCGCTCCGAGTCGAAAGGCCTGAGGAGAACACCACCTGGCTCCCCACCCTCGCCCTGGCCCCCTCCCGCCGGCGGGAGGGGGAAGAGGAAAGTCCGGCGACCGTGATGGCCGAAAGACCTACCAGGTGTTCTTCGCCGGGATGGTCTAGGGGATCGTTGCCTGTGGCCGGGAGTCGTCATCCACGTCGCTCACGAACTCTGTCACCTTCGCCGTGGCAGAGATCGCCCAGCAGTCGAGTCTCGGAGCGGTGGGTTCGCTTCGGGCTGATCTCCTCGAATTGCCGTGGTTGGTCTTCGGCGTGTGGCTCTTGATGGGTGACCGGCGCTTTCCCGCCAGGGACAACGTCCCCGGTCATCACACCTAGCGAGCTGCGCTGAGGGCGCACTTGGAAACTACCGGTTGTTCGTCCTGGGGTTCTTTCGACGCCGGCCCAGTCCGGGAAAGTGTCACTCCGGGCTTGTATGGTTTCAGCGTGATGAGTGGAAACACCGAACCCCAGGACGAAGCCCGCGACGCCGGTCGAGGTACCACGACGTCCGCTTTTGGGGTCGGACGGCGGGAGAACCACGATGCCTCGGCCTTCTACTCGCGATTCAGTCCCCCCGAACTGTCCGACGACGATCGGCTCGGTCCGCTCGACCTCGAACTGCCCGATCCGCCTTGCATCGTCGGCGACGCTCGCCACATGACGGCCGTGCCCGATCGATCGGTAGCGCTGGTTGTCACCTCACCTCCCTACTTTGTCGGGAAGGAATACGAGCAGGCGGTTACAGGGAAAGGCGAGGTCGCCGGACCGCACATACCCCGATCGTATGTCGAGTATCTGGAGATGCTGCGGGACGTGTTTTCCGAGTGCAAACGAACCCTGGAACCGGGCGGGCGGATCGCCGTCAACGTCGCCAACCTCGGTCGCAAACCCTATCGAAGCCTCTCCGCCGACGTGATGCGGATCCTGCAGGACGACCTGGGTCTGCTGCTGCGAGGCGAGATCATCTGGCAGAAAGCCGAAGGGGCCTCCGGTTCGGTCGCCTGGGGGTCGTTCAACAAGGCGACCAACCCGGTCCTGCGCGACCTGACCGAGCGGGTCATCGTCGCTTCCAAAGGCCGGTTTGACCGGGCCCGATCCCGCCAGCAACGCGAAAAGGACGGCTACCCCTTCGAGAACACCATGCCGGTCGACGAGTTCATGGAAGCCACTCTCGACGTATGGCGTATCGACGCGGAGAGTGCCCGAAGGGTCCAGCATCCGGCTCCCTTCCCGGTGGAGCTGCCCCGCCGGTTGATCGAGCTGTACACCTTCGAAAACGACCTCATCCTCGATCCGTTCCTCGGTTCGGGCACGACCCTGGTCGCCGCCGCCCGCACCGGCCGGCGGGGGGTGGGTTACGACCTCGACCCCGCCTACATCGAGACGGCCCGGGCCCGCTACCGGGCCGAGAAACAGCGTTACCGCCGCCAGCGAGAGCAGGAAACCGCTCATCAGGAGCGGTTCGCTCTGGAACTTCCCCCGGAAGCCACTGCCGAAGAGCGGGCCGACCATTTCCAGCGTCGGGCCAGCCGGGAAGGCAAGAAAGCCCAGGACCTGGCCCGTCAGGTACTCGAGGAAGTCGGGTTCGAAGTGATTGACGAGGCGTACAAGCTGCCCAAATCGGGTGTGCACTTCAACTTCCGGGTCGTCGATGCCAAGGGCGACCGCGAGTTCCTCGTCGATGTGTCCGGAGCCTTCACCACCGCCCGGCCGGGGCTGCTCCGCACCGACACGCTCTGGAAGACGCTCGGCCGGGGCCACGTGTTGCAGTCGCTCGACGAAGAAGCCCGGCTCCTGATCGTGACCTCGAACCTGCCGCGTCCTGGCAGCGACGGCGACAAAGCGCTCCATGCGGTCGGGCCGGGCAACGTGTGGGATGCCATCGAGATGTTCGATGCGAGTGGCGTCAACCGGCTCGCGGCCTACGCCCAGGGGAATCCGGAGCAACTGGCCGGATTCTGGACGGAAGAAGAGCTGGCCGCCCGCCGCGACGAACAACTCGCCCGTTACTACGACACTGAAGAATGAACGGCGTCGCGTACGCGGTTGTGCGCTTCGACCCTCCGGCGGTCTACCTGGGCGAGGACATCGATGTGTTGCAACGGCTCCTCGCTCTCGAGCTGGTCGCCGACACCGACCCGGCGCTGCTGACCCGCGAAGGAGCCGACGAGTTACGAAAAGCGCTGCTCGACGAACGGTGGGGTGATGCCGTGGTGACCTGGATGGAACTGTCCGGGGTGGCCGTCGACGTGTATACCTTCCTGCCGGTCTACGGGCGGGACGAACTCCCCGGCGAGCTGATCGGTGCGCAGCTCCAATTCAAGCGGCTGTTCCGGGACGCCTAGCCGTGCCCGCCATCCGGACTGAGATCACCGAAATCGTGACCGGGTTGGGCATGTTCGGGTACTCCAACCTCGAGCACGCCATCGGGATGCGACCGCCCGGATTCCACAACGTCGACGACGATGTCTACGACCGGTTGGTGGCCGCCTACCGGTCCGGAGAGCACAGCCGGGCCTTCACCACCGCCTGGAGCAACGGGGTGCGGTTCGCCCGATCGGAGGAAGGCTTGCGCGGCCGGCCGCCCTGGATCGTCGAATGGAAAGGCGCCCACCGTCCGCCCGGATACGAGCAGATCCCCGCCGATCTTCGGGTCGACCACGTCTACCTGGTGTCCTGCAAGTACGGGTCGAACATCCTCACCAACGCTTCGCCGGCCAACCTGTTCGACCCGGCCAGCAGCGCGGAGGACTGGTTCCACGCGGTTGCCCCGGAGTCGTATCAGGTGCTCTACGACGAATGCCGGCGGCTACTCCCCGAAGCCTCCCTGCCGGATCGGGCCACCGACCTGACCAGCGACCACCGCCTGCTCCTCAAGAAGGCACTGCCCAGGAGCCTCACCGACAACGCCAAACGGGCTTACCGTCAATTCGCCTTCGACGCCGCCGCCGGTTCGTCCAACCGCTGGGACTCGTACCTGAGGACCAAACGGTCGCAGGAAGAAATGATGTGGCGCCTCTTGCGGCTGCAATCGGCTCCTTACTTCGTTCTGGGCGAGTCGGCCGAGGGTCATCCTTTGGCCTATCGGGTGCAGACCCCCTGGGATCTGCGGGTCTCGCACCGGTTTGTCTCCTTCCGGCACCGGGCCGAACCGGACCGCGGCCAACCCATTGTCGGATGGGAGGCGACGTACGTCGACCAGCATTCGGGGGCTACTTCAACCGTGACCGGGCATATCGAAGTGCGGTGGAGTCACGGCAAGTTCGCCCAGGCTCCAGAAGCGAAGGTGTACCTCGACACCCCGCACCATGCGGTCCCCGCCTACGTGCCGCTCGAAGGGCGGTCCGCCGGCGAGTTCGCCCTTTTCGACTGACGGTCAGCGGGGCTCGAGACGGATGATGGGGATCGGGCGGGTCAGCGTCTCCTTGTATTCCGCATAGCCGGCACTTGCCGCGACCCCGGTGTTCCAGACCTTCTCGTGATCGGCTCCGCTCAACTCGACCGCCCGAACGTCGTGCCACTGCCCATCCCAACGGGCCCGGGCCAGGGGATTCGCTCGCAGGTTCTTCACCCAGGCCGGATCGGTATCGAGACCGGCGTTGGTGCCGATGATGGCCGGACCTTCCGGGAAGTCGAAGTACCAGATCAGGATCTGGCGTTCCAGCCCTGAACGATGACCGGTCGTCACCAGCTCCAGCACCGGGACACCACCCATGGTGCGGCCCAGACGCCCGCCGGACAGATTCCAGGCCAGCTTGTGTGCCTTCCACATCAAGCGCATCTTCTTGCGGTCCGTTGCCGCCATCGGGTTCTCCATTCGATTGGACTTCAAGCCAAGCAGATGTCGGAGGGTTTCGCGACAGCAGACTGGACGCGGTGACAACGGGCCGCCAGGCGCTGTGATGCGCTAGACCGATGGAATGGAGACCAGCTCGAACAGGTTCCATTCGCCGGGCACGCCCTTCATCTCTCTCGCGCCAATCGCGTTGAACTCGATTCCTGATCCGACCACGAGATCACGGACTGTGCTCGATGCTGCCACACCGCCTCCGGCGTTCACGGCCATCACCCGTGAGGCAATATTGACGGCCATTCCGCCAATGTCGTCTCCACTCAGTTCGATCTCTCCAGTGTGCAACCCGACCCTGATGTCTATTCCCGATGCCTGGCTGGCCGTCCGAACATGGGCCGCGCACGTCACCGCCCTGGTCGGGCCGTCGAAGGTCGCCAGGATTCCGTCTCCGGTCGTCTTGATCTCCCGGCCCCGATACCTGTCGAGATAGTCTCGGGTCATCCGGTGGTGTCGTTCCAACAGGTCGAGCCAATCACGATCGCCGAGTCGGGCCGCATGCTGGGTTGAGTCGACGATGTCCGTGAACATCACCGTAGCCAGGGTCCGATCGGGTACCGGCGTCGAACGTACCCCGGTGATGAACTCCTCGATCTCATTCAGCACGGGTTCAGGGTCGGCGGCGAACACCGGATGGGTGTCGGCGCCCGGCAGCTCGACGAGCTTGGCGCCGGGTATGTTTTCTGCCAGATACCGGCTGTACTCGGGCCGGTGCCAGGCTGCTTCCTTGCGGCAGATCACCAAAGTCGGGACGTTGATCGAGCTGAGAATCGAGCGGAGATCCACCCGCATGCCAAAGTTCTCGTAGATCGTGATGGCCGTGTTCGGTGTGGCGGCGATCCGCTGATACCTTGCCAGCCATTCCTGGAATCCGGAATCGTCTTTCCTGCTGGGGAGCATGACATCGAAGTATCCGGGCCGACCCCACGATGCCCGAGCCCACTGCACGACCACATCGGCAGTTTGTTCAGGCATGCCGATTGGATAATCGTCCGCCCGCATCAGCCTGGCGAAGGTGTTGATCAGCACCAAGGCCGTGGTCCTTTCCGGGTGTATCGCGGCGAACGTCATGCCCATGAAGCCGCCTTCGACTTCGGCCACGACCGCCGCCCGCTCAACTGCCGCGGCGTCCATCACGACCCGTGCGTCGTCGGTCCACATCTCGGGGGTTGGGGGCTTCCCCAAGGCCACGCCGTCGGAACCTCCGGACCCACGAGTATCGAAGTAGAGCACGCGGCTGAATGAGGCCAGCCGTTCGAAATAGTGAGCGGGGATCGGGTGGTCCCAGATCATCTCGGCGTGCGACTCGAGCGAGGTCATGTAGATCAGGTCGGGTGGACCCGTTCCAAACTGCTGATAGGCGATCTGGCCCTCACCAGTATCGGCGTACTTCGTCTCCGGTCGGTCATTCATCAGGCTCGTGTCGGCACCCCTTTGACTCGACGAGCGTAGCGGTACGGAAGCTCTGAGGACGGCTGAGGGTAGAACCGTTCGAAGCCCCCCCATCGCCCCATACGACCGGCCCGGAACGATCGTTATGAGCGGGTGGTGCGTTTCGCCAGTCTGACTACCTCGCCAACCACGCCGATGCCGACTCCGACCATGGCCAGGATGAGAGCCCATTCGGCCAGCAAGTCCCAATCGAACTCGTACGCGTAGAAGTCGAAGGGGAACACCTGGTAGAAGCGGATCGTGACCACCAGGCTGATGGCGAGCAACCCGATCTGGGTCAGCGACTTGAACCAGGGGGTGTCGAAGCCGAGATAGACCAGGTTCACGGCGATGGCCGCTCCCAGCGACACGTTGAGGATCGGTAGGACCCGTTCGAAGCCGTTCGTCAGGAACGGGAAGATGTCCCACGCCAGCAGGTTGTTGGCAGCGATGAGAAGGGCAACGTTGACCAGGATGGCCACCATGTAGCCGAACCGCCGGGTGGCAGGCGAGGGTCCGGGCTTGGTGCGGACGGGTTCGGGATGCGTCAATGTCTGTTCCATGCCTCCACCGTACGGAAACGGGTCGCGTGGCTGAAGGGGCCAGAAGTCCATTGCGTCATGGCGGTTGGCCCACCGGCGGCCTGACGGTCATCGACGACCGTTTCGGACAGGCCCGGCCCCGGCGTCGGACCAAGCAAACCGAGTACTCACAATGGTTGCTCCCGGCTATCTTGGCGCTTTCAATTCCGGATCGGAGCCCGATGTCGAAGCAGAAGACCGGGATCGCCTGGGTGGCCCTGGCGGCAGCCCTGTGGGGAACCGATGCCCTGTTCCGGCGCGGTCTCTGCTCTGGAACTTCCGGCCGCCACGGTTGTCTTTTTCGAGCACATCGTGCTGGTGGTGTTGACCATTCCCTGGTTGCTGCGCTCCCGGCGGCTTGTCGCCAAGTTGGGGGCCGGGGATCTGGTGGCCTTGTTCCTGATCGGGGCCGGCGCCTCGGCAACCGCAACCATTTTGTTCACCGCAGCCTTCTCATACGGTGATCCCAACACACCGCTCCTGCTCCAGAAACTCCAGCCGCTGGTGGCCGTCCTGGGAGCGAGGCTGCTTCTTGGTGAAGCCCTCTGATCCCGCTACTGGTTGTTCCTGGTGGCCGGGCTGGGCGGCGCCTATTTGATTGCCTTCCCTGATCCTTTGCAGGTGTCCGTCACCCAACTGGTGCCGGCATTGTTGGCGGTCGGGGCGGCCGCCTTGTGGGGGCTGGGGACCGTGTTGGGGCGCCGCTTGTCGGCCCGACTCGAGTTCCGCGACCTCACCGCCTGGCGGTTCGCGATTGGTCTGCCGGTTGCCGGGCTCATCTGGATTCTGCAAGCGGGCCCTCCGGTCGGGGTCTCCGACGGCCAGGACATTCTGGCCATCATCGTGCTGGCTCTCGTTCCCGGGTTGGCCGCAATGCTGATCTACTACCGGGACTGTCCCGCACCCCCGCTTCGGCGGCGACGATCGCCGAATTGGCGTTCCCGCTGTCGGCCGCCGCGGTCAACTTTCTGGCGTTCGGTGCGGTCCTGACTTCGTCGCAGTGGCTGGGGATGCTGGTCCTGGCGGGAGCGATTACCTGGATGAGTTTGTTGGGAGCGCGGGATCCAAAAGAGATCGGGGTGGTGGCCGAAACCTCCCTGGCCGCCGGCACGTAACCGGTCATTGTTCGTGATCGGTTCGGGAACCGATCGACCTTTGGGCCGGAACCCACCAACAGTGTCATAATCGAACCACCCATGGAGATCACTTTTCTCATCGCTGCCCTCGGATTCGGTCTCCTGGCCAGGGCGGGCGGTCTTCCACCGCTGGTGGGATACCTCGTAGCCGGTTTCGTGCTCCACGCCCTCGGATACGAATCAAACGCCGCGATCGAGACCATCTCCGAGATCGGGGTGCTGCTCCTGCTGTTTGGGATCGGTCTCAAGCTTCGCCTCAGAACGCTGGCCCGACTCGAGGTGTGGGGAAGCGCCACGCTGGTGGCAGCCGGGTTCACGGTGGTGGTCGGTGGTCTGCTCCTCGGATTCGGTGCCCTCGGGGTGCCCCTGGCGTGTGACCTGGATCTTGGCACGGCCGCCATTATCGGGTTTGCCTTCTCCTTCTCGAGCACGGTGTTCGCCGTCAAGGCGCTCGAAGTCGCCAACGAGTCGGCGTCGTTGAGCGGGCGACTGGCGGTCGGGGTCCTCATCATGCAAGACCTCTTCGCCGTTATATTCCTGGTGGTTGTTGCCGGGGAATGGCCCTCTGCGTGGGCCCTCCTGGTCGTGCCTGCCATCTTCGTCGCCCGTCCGGTGTTCGGATGGTTGCTCAATCGGAGCGGACACGGGGAAATCCTCGTGTTGCTCGGCTTCACCCTCGCCGTTGGGGTCGGTGCAGGTACCTTCAGCCTGATCGGGCTCAAACCCGACTTGGGAGCTCTGGTCGCCGGCCTCGTCCTCTCCGGTCACATCCGTTCGGGAGAGATGGCCGACCGGTTGCTGGGATTCAAGGATCTGCTACTGGTCGGATTCTTCCTATCCATTGGATTGGGAGGTGCCCCGTCTCCGACTGCCTGGATCGTCGGGCTGACGATCCTGATCCTGATACCCCTCCGGAGTGGCGGCTTCTTCTGGTTGTTCACCCGGGCCCGTCTGCGCGCCCAGGACCTCGTTGCATGCGTCTTTGACCCTTTCGACCTACAGCGAGTTCGGGCTGATCGTCGGAGCAGCTGCACTTTCGGCCGGCCTCATCGATCAGGCGTGGGTGTCGACGGTGGCCGTGGCGGTGGGGGCCTCATTCGTACTGGCCTCGGCGGCCAGCACCGCCCGATACCGCCTGTATGAACGGTGGTCGAAACAGCTCACTGCTCTGGAACGTCATCCTTCCGCTCCCGAGGACGCCATCATCGACTGCGGGGATGCGCGGGTGCTCGTCTTCGGGATGGGCCGGGTGGGCACCGGCGCCTACGACGAGATGGTCTTGCGAAGGGGGCTGGTAGTGGTCGGGGTCGATCGACGCGACGAGACCGTTGAGCTGCATCGCAGCGAGGGACGCGATGCGGTGCGGGGCGACGCCCTCGACCGGGACTTCTGGGAGCGAGTCCGGTTCCATCCCCATGTGGAGCTGGTGGTCGCTTCCATGAGTAGCCACCAGGCCAACCTCGAATGTGCCAGGCGGGTTCGCGAGTTTCTCCCCAACGCCCGGATCGCGGTCGATCGCCACCTACCCGGACCAGGTCGCAGAACTTCGCAAAGCAGGCGTCGATGTTGCCCGCAACCTCTACGAGGAGGCCGGTCAGGCTCTCGCCGATGATGCCGTTGCCGAAGTCTTCGAGAACGACAACTGACGCACTCGGCGAGGCAAGGGCTTTCGGGGAAAGAGCCTGTGAGGGGTCCTCGGCAATGTGATCGATCCGTTGAAAATATCATCGCGATCAGACCCTCTGGCCGGCAGCCGGCGAGTAGCGTCATGACACCTCAGAGAGGGAGGAACCGTGAAGCCGCACAGCACGGCTGTCGCTTATCGCGCGCAGGAGTCGGTTCCCTTCGACTCGCCGCTCGGTCTCGTCCGCCACATTTCGGTCGGCGGCATCGCCGGGCTGATCACCGGGTTGCTGGTCGGCGGTCTCGGGGGGCGCTTGCTCATGCGCATCGCCGGCGCCGCCAATCCCGCCGCCCGGGGCAGGACGACGGAAGCCGGGTTCACCGTCGGGCGCATCACCCTGGATGGAACGCTCGGGCTGGTGATATTCGTTGGGCTCTTCGTCGGGATCGGAGGAGCGGTCCTGTACTTGGTTTTCCGCCCCTGGTTGCACAGAGCGGGGAAGTGGCGGGGCGTCGCGTTCGGGGTTTTGCTCTTCGCCGTTGGGAGCGCTACCTCGGACATCCTCAATCCCGACAACATCGATTTTACGATTCTTGGCAATGGGGTGTTGCTCGTGACTTTGATCTTCGGGTTGTTTATCGGTTTTGGTGTCTTTATCGATTGGCTGTTCGGAGTCCTGAACCTCCGGATGCCTCCAGCGGACCGAAAGGCGGTCCGGGTCCTGTATCCCGTGATAGCGCTGCTCGGCCTCAGCCTGGCGGTCCTGATCGTCCCTTTCGCCCTCTTCTCCGAACGAGCCTGCGATTGCGATCCGCCGCTGGTCGCCTCGTCCTTTGTGATCGTGGCCGCCGTCGGCACCTCGGTACGGTGGTGGAACGGCCTGCACGAACGGCGCTACCGGCCGATTGCCAGAATGCTGGGACTGATCGGACTCGGCGGGGCATACGTTTTCGGATTGATCCGGGCGATCGCGGACGCGATTGAGGTCATCCGCTAGCTCTCCGATCCCGGCTCGGGGTGGCTCCGTCGTTCGGTCGGGATGGAGTGTCCGGGCCGCTACGCTCCGATGGTGGAGCCCCGATCATCATGAGCGAAGGAAGCCGGGAGGTGCTACGGGTCAGGCGTCAACCTCCGGACTTCCGGAAGGTGGCGGTCCGTCGGCAGGATCTCCTGTCTCGCCACATGGCCGGGCTCACGCTGACCGGACCGGATCTCGAGGGTTTTGTCGTCGATCAACCGGCGGCCAGTGTCCGCTTGCTTCTGCCCCTGCCGGGAACCGCCGGGCTCGTCATCCCTGAATGGAATGGAAACGAGTTCCTATTGGCGGATGGAAGCCGGCCGATCATCCGGACCTTCACGCCGCGTCGCTTCGACCCCGAAAAACTCGAACTCGATCTCGACGTTGTTCTGCATGCCGGGGGAACGGTCTCCGGGTGGGTCCAGGAGGCTAGGCCGGGCGATCCTGTCGCGATCTCCGGACCGGGACGCGGGTACGCCATCGATGAAACCGCCGGGTCCTTTCTCTTAGCGGGTGATGAGACGGCGCTTCCGGCGATGGGTCAGCTGCTCGAGGTTCTTCCCGCCGACACCGCCGTGCAGGTCCATGTCGAAGTTGCCCACCCGGACGCCCGGCTCGCGTCGCCCGGGCATCCCGGGGCAACCGTGACGTGGTACGACCGGCCAACCGGCTCTCTCCCTGGGGAAGCGCTCGTTGCAGCCATTCGGTCGGCCGATGTTGACCCGGATTGTCGCGTGTGGATCGCCGGCGAAGCCGCCTCCATGCACGCTATCCGCCGTCACCTTTTCGACGACCGTCAACTTCCCCGCGACCAGGTAACGGTGCGCGGTTATTGGAAACATGCCCGTTGAAAGATCCCCGTCCAACTCATAGGAGCAGAAGACCGTGAACCATCTACCCGTCGACGAATCCCACCGCCTGGATACCGGCCAACTGGACCTGCCTCCTCGGCTCTTGCTGGGTCCCGGCCCCTCCAACGCCCACCCGCGAGTGCTGCAGGCACTGAGCATGCGGCAGGTGGGACACCTCGATCCGGTGTTCATCGGGTTGATGAACGAAACCCAGGAACTGCTGCGGTACGCATGGCAGACCGCGAACCAGCTCACCATTCCGGTCAGCGGCACGGGCAGCGCCGCGATGGAGGCGACCCTGGCCAATACCGTGGAGCCCGGTGACGTCGTGCTAGTTGGCGTCAACGGATACTTCGGTTTGCGGCTGGTCGATATGGCCGGCCGCTACGGCGGCGACGTGCGCAGCTTGGAGATGCCGTGGGGAGAGGTGTTCAGCCTCGACGACCTGCGGGCGGGGTTGGAAGAACACCGTCCCGCCATCCTGGCTCTGGTGCATGCCGAGACTTCGACCGGTGCCCGGCAGCCGCTCGAAGGTGTTGGCGAACTGTGTCGCGAGTTCGACACCCTGCTCCTCGTCGACAGCGTCACGAGTCTGGGCGGGGTGCCGCTCTTCCTCGACGAATGGGGGGTGGACATCGCGTATAGCGGCAGCCAGAAATGCCTCAGCTGTCCACCGGGTATCGCGCCGCTCACCTTTGGTCCCCGGGCGGTCGAGAAGCTGGCGAATCGAGCCACCAAGGTGCCCAATTGGTACCTCGACCTGTCGCTCGTCGGCAAGTACTGGGGGAGTGAGCGCACCTATCACCACACGGCGCCCATCAACATGAACTACGCACTGCGCGAGGCGCTCCGCCTCGTTGCTGAAGAGGGCCTCGAGCAGCGGTGGGAGCGTCACCGGGCCACCGCCGAGCTGTTCTGGGAGGGTCTGGCCGGGATGGGTCTCGCCTGCTATGTCGAACCCGACTATCGCCTGCCCAGCCTGACAACGGTTCGGGTGCCCGAAGGCGTGGACGCCAAAGCGGTAGCCGGTCATCTGCTCAACGAATACAACATCGAGATCGCCGGCGGTTTGGGTGAACTCGCCGGCCGGGTGTGGCGGGTCGGCTTGATGGGCTTCAACAGCCGGCCCGAGAACGTGTTGCTGTTGTTGAGCGCCTTCCGCGAGGCTCTCGATCGGAAGTGACTCATCGACCGAGACGGGTATCCCCATCCTCAGGGCCGCTCGCCTTGCGCCCCTTTAGGAAAGATGACCTGGGAACCGCTGCGCACCCAGTGGCGCCCGGTATCTTTGATGGTTGAGGAGGGTTGTGGCACATCTGCCAAGCGGAACGGTCACGTTCCTGTTCACCGATATCGAGGACAGTGCTGGACTGTGGGACCGGCACCCCGGCGTTATGCGGGAGGCGCTGGCGCGCGCACGACGACATCGTCAAAGGAGCGATTCGGAAGCACAGCGGCTACGTTTTTGCCACCGGCGGGGACAGTTTCTCGGCGGCATTCGAGCGTCCCATGCAAGCGATAGATGCAGCGATCGAAGCCCAACGGGCGCTGGCCGGAGCGAATTGGGACCAACTGGGGGCATTGCGCATCGGTATGGCCATCCACACCGGGATCGCCGATGCAGCGCGATGGGGACTACTTCGGACCGCCGGTGAATCGCACGGCTCGTATCCTCACGGTTGCGAAGGGTGGCGATGTGCTCATCTCGCAGACCACTCTCGACTTGCTTCGACACCACCTCCAGGCAGCCGGGTTCACCACAACAGATCTTGGGCAGCGCCGCCTCAGGGGGATCGGCGTTCCCGAACGGATCCATGTGCTCGATCTTGGTCCCCGGACCAGCCGCCGACCACCCAAACGGCGTGCCATCATCGCCGGTTTGCTGGCCCTGGGCCCCATTGTGGCGATGGCAGTCGTTGTTTTGCCTTCGGCGCTGTCTCCGGAAAACTCAACCACGAGTACACCACCGGTCGATTCCACAACCGAGCCGGGCACGGATTCGGTCGTGATCCCCGCCGGAACTCGACGCTGGGAACAATCGCTCGAAGCGCCTGCGTCGGGTGTCACGATCGAAGGTGACGTCGTCTACACCACGACCACCGGCGGTATTCTGCAGGCATTCGACATCGACTCCGGCGACGAACTATGGCGTTTCGACGCGCTGGGACCCATTGATCATCCCCCCGTTGTTGCGGCCGGGACCGTCTACGTGACGACCCGCTGCCGGGTACCGGTTGTTTGGCGTCACCACGTCCGGTGAAGTGATGCTGCGGTGCTCGTTCGGTTTCCTCGAACCCGGTCCCCCGACCATCGTGGACCGAACGATTCTGCTCGGGGCCGGGGGCTCCGGGTTCTTCTATACCGTTGACAGGTCGGCAGGTCCGGACTGCGATCCATCTCCCACCGAGTACTCCCTCACGGGACTCCAACAGATAACGACGGCTCCTGTAGTCGCCGACGATTATGTCTACCTGGGAGATGCTCGTGGGGATGTACTGGCGTTGCTGTTGGACAACCCGAACGAGAAGCGCTGGCCGAACCGCTATTTCACCGGCGCTGGATCGGTGGCGGGGGCCTATGACGGGCGCGTCGAGTCACTCGCGGCGCTGGAGGTGACCCGGGTAGGAGCTGTTGGCCAGCAGACCGAAGTCACCCTGGTGATCTCTGATGCCGAGGGTTTCCTGCACATCTTGGACGGCGAGACCGGCACGCCACGCTCGGATCCAGCTTTCATCCTGGGAACTCCGACCATCGTCGAGGACCTCGTTTACTACCTGGAGCCGGGCTGGTTTGTGGTGCTCGATGCCGATCTTGGCGAGAAACGCGTCGCGTTGCCGCAGGCGAACCGGCCGTCGGTCCGATTCTCGACGAGGCCGTGCTCTATCACGCAACCGCAAATGGAGAGGTGCTGGCGCTGGAAGTGGGCTCCGGAACGCCGCTCATGCGAGAACCGGGCGACGGGCCGGTAGCGTTCCTCGCCGCCGCAAGCGGGAGGGTGGCCATCGTGGATCAGTCCGGGCGGCTCTCCATGGTTGACCTGCCTTCCCCGCTGCCGTGATGGGCTCGCACATGCGTCAGTCGTCGGTGAACTCGATGGAGGCGAGGATCGGTTCGACTACTTCCGACCAGTAAGCATCGAATCGGGATTGGGCGGTAGCGATCTCGACGCCAATCGGACCGTTCGCCACGTCGATGATCAGCAACCGCACCCGGTTGTTTTCGACCCACCCGTACGCCTCAACGAAGTTTTCGATGTTGATGAGACAGCCGACGGCCGGGCAGGAACCGACGGTGAAGTCGATCTGGGTGCCGGACGCACCCCAGTATTCGATGGCTGATCTTGTGAGGTTCTGCACCCAGGGGAGAGTTTCGAAGGGATAGCCCAGGAGCTGGCCCGCCGGTTGAGCCGAAAACACGTACACCGCCCGGTCATTGGTTTCCTCGATGGCGACGAGGTCGAGGTTCTCGCCGCCCGACCGGAAATTCCCCTTCTGGGTGAAGGAGAAACCGGGTTCGAACAACCTGGTCGTGTAGGTCCCGGGCAGGTATCCGATGGCATCTGAAAAGAACCGGCCGGGTTTCATGGAGGGGGGGCATACGAAACCGCGGCTGTCGTAGAAGACCGACTCCCGTTCCGTACAGGTCGGTTCGGGGGTGGTGCCGGCGGGGAGCGTGGAAGTGGTTGCGGGTTGCCTGCTCGTCGTTGTCGTTGGCTGCGTCGTCACAAGAGCCCCTGGGTCGGCCGCCGACGAGCAAGCCGCCAGGGCGAGCAGCCCCATGAACAGTCCAATTCGCACCGGACTCGCGCTCCTCTTTGTTTGTCCAGAGTGAAGATGATCCTATGCGGGTTCGCCCGAACGTGAGGGCGCTTCGGGAGTTGTCTTCCTCGAAACCCGGGAACTGCGATCGCGGAAGACGTCTCATGGGTGAAGTGGGAAAGACCCGCTCGATTCCCAGCAAAGGTAACCAACACCATGCACGCTCGCGCAAGGGCAACCTGGACGGCCTTGATAATGGCCGGCCTCCTGATTGGTTCCTGTACCGACGTGGCGACGACCAGCACAACCCAACCAACCACGACCACAACCGCGGTCACAACTCAGCCCATTGACCAGTTCGGGTTCGTCCGGAGTTTGTCCGGTGGCGTACTTGTCTTTGATCCGGCGGAGCTCCTCATCGGGGATGCGGCGCTGGCGGCCGCCCGGGAGGCGGGCTCATCGGCGCCGACGAGAACCTGCCAAACGATTTCCACGTTCAGAACCCTGATGAGACGGACGAATGGCAGCTGACCGTCGCGGAGGGAACGGAATTCGTTCTGATCGGGTTTGATGCGTCCGGCGGCCTCACCGACTCGCCGGTCTCGGCGGACGAGTTGGAGACGCTCTTGGGAGGTTCAGCGGACAACAGCAAGTTCTACGGTTTCATAGCAGGAGACCTGCCGATGACCCTGACCTTGCACGGTGACACGGTCGCCGGCGGCACGCAGACGTACCTGCCCTGACCGATATCCCGGCGGGGACTTCTTCTAGCGGAGCGAAGCGGCGAACCGCTTGAAGGCACCTGCAGCAGAGCCGGCCAGCCGCCCGGAATGGCCGAAGAAGGCAACCTCGAATTCGAACTCGGCGATGTGGCGCAGGCTGGCATCAAACGTGGGGGTGGACCGATTCATCCACCCGCGCTTGATGTTTCCAGTCTTTGTCGACATGGCTGCATCACCGACGAAGAGCACCCCCCCGTTGCGGTCCAGCAGGAACGACACATGTCCCGGAGTGTGGCCAGGGCTATTGACGACGGTCAGGTCTCCCGGCAATCCGGCGGAGTCGCCCTCAGCCACGAGGTGATCAACGTCGACGCGCTCGGGTCCGGGCACGAGGTGGAAGAGTGGAGTGAGAAACGGGATCCGATCGAGGACCGGCGGAAGCGGCGACGCCTCGTCGCCCCGAATGGCGGGAGCGTCGATGGCCGAAGCAAACAGGGGAGCGGTGGCCTCGCGTTCGAGGGCGGCCGCGCCGCCGACGTGATCGACATGAGAGTGGGTAATGGCGATAGCCCGTACATCGGCCATAGAACGTCCAATGGCGGCCAGGCCATCGATGATGGCCCCATGCCGCCTGGGGAGTCCGGTGTCGATGAGCGTGACCCCCTCATCGCCGTCGATGATGTACGAACGGGAGTAACCGGGAACTTCATATACGCCCGCAACGATGGTGCTCACGTGCATGAAGGTAGCAGCCGTCTCGGGTGCGCCGCCGTGAGCGTCAGCGCGGTGTGTCGCCAACTTCGACGAAGATCTCGATCGGGTCGAGGACCTCGACTGTGACCTTTGCGTCGTACATCGTGCCGCTGACCGGATCGGTGAGCACACAGGAGATCGTACCGCCGGGTTCGACAACCATCCCCCGGGCGCCGCAATCGAAGTTCTCTGTTCCGAGGGTTTCCCCGACGCTCTCTTCTAACGCTTGTACGGCTAAATCCTCGATCACAGTCAAACCCTCCGCCGTGACGAGATTCACACTCTCGACGTCAACCATGTCGTCTTCTTCCATGACGGCGTCAAATCGGATGGTTTCGCCTTCATCGGTGGCTGCGGTGCACGTGAACGTATCACCCGGTTCCGGGTTTTCGATCTCCTGGCACGTTGCGTTGAGCGGTCCGATCCCGGCTTGCGCGGCGATGTCCCCTTCAATGAGGTTGACCGCCGCCTGTGCCGCATCGGCCCCCCCGAACGACAGCGACACGTCAACCGAACAGCCCGCCGTCAAGAGCATGCATAATCCAAGAACCCGGTAATGCTTCATGGCTCTCCTCACGGCGCGAAGAATACGCCAATGGTAATGCTCCGGGCTGGCGAATCTTCCTTGCGTTCGGCCAAGGGGTCCAGGCAATGTCTTCTCACCGGATTCCTATCCCATTCTCAGCGACCTCCTAATTGTCTCCAGTGAACTGGAGTCAACAACAAAGGAGATACGACATGACCCAGGTCCTCACGCTTGCCCAGATCGGCAGGTACGGGTTCGATCACATGGATGGTTGGGGCTGGGTTCCGGCTGTCATCGGCCTGGTGTTCCTGACAGCCATCATCGGGCTGCTCGCCTGGTTCGTCGTGTCCATGGTGCGGCGGCCGGTTGGAACGACTCCAGGAGGGGCCAGGGCGCTCCTCGACGAGCGCTATGCAAAAGGCGAGATCGATCGAGAGGATTATCTCGCTCGCAAGGCCGATCTCGACAAGTAGCCAAACTCAGCCCGGTTCCGCGACCGCTCCGGGAATGGAACCGGGCTGCGTGTGATTGACTACATCGATCCACCGAAAGGCGTCAATCACATGCATCCCATCGAAGCCCAGGCCCTCGACAGCCCCAGCGAGTACGTGTCCAACCAGGCCCGCCGATACGTTGCTTCCGAGGGCACCGATATCGACCATCCGTTTGCTGAACGATTGGTGCTTCTGTACTTCCGGGGCCGCAAGTCAGGCCAGGTCAGGCGGGTACCGCTGGTATGCGTCGAAGATGGCGACGATCTGCTGATCGTGGGCTCCAAAGGTGGTGCCGACCATCACCCCGTCTGGTACCTGAATATCGACGCCGATCCCAGGGTTTGGGTCCGCAACAAGGCCGACTTCTATGAAGCAAACGCCACCACGCTCGAAGGTGAGGAGCGGGCGGCGGCCTGGGCGAAGATCGTGGAGACGATGTCGTTCTTCGGGGGCTACGAACAGAAGACCGACCGGGTTATGCCGGTGGTCCGCCTGTCGCGCTCCGCACACTCAGGCTGATCAGGCCAAGAAGAACTGGATCAGGGGAGAGCCCTCAACCCAGGCGGGCAGGTCAGTTTTTGCTTGCTCGGGGGCGGTGTCCCAACTCTCCGTGAGGATCCGGAACAGGATTCTCGCTCGCTCCTCTGGATCACCGATTTCGACGGCCGTTGCCGGCAGGTCGGCGCTGACCCCTCGCTTGAGGTGGAGGGTGAAATCGGGGTTGGCAAGCATGTTGGCCAGCCAGTCTCGACGTCTCCGCCCCGGACGGCCGGTTATGAAGTAGTCACCGTCGAAGTGATGGAAGTAGATCTCGATGCGGCGTGGCAGACCGGTGGTGCGCCCGATGGTTGTGATGTCGACTACCCCGCCTTTGTGCAGGGCGTCGAGTATGAGTTGTTCCATGTGCCGGGAAACGTTCGGGGTTCCACCGCTATTCCCGCTCGGACCGGTTGTCGCGGTAGGCCACTTCGGAGTCAGCACGCAGGGGGAAGCCGATATGCATCGTCTGGGAAGTGCGGTGGCGGGCCCGGTCCAGGAACCCGGTTCCCGGGTTGTGTCCTGCTGCACTGAGGAACACGTCACCGCCAATCTTGAACAGACGGCAGTCCTCGACCGCCCGCACATCGGCATTGCGGGGCGCCCCGCCGAGCACTCCGATCTCTCCGAAATAGTCGCCGGTGGTCAGTTCTGCGACCGGGTGGTGTTGTCGATCCTCACCCCTGACGGTGACGGACGCTACGCCATCGGCGATGAGATACATCGCATCGGCCGGGTCTCCCTGTTGCACGATGAGGGTGCCGGTGGGAATGTTGATTTCGGTTGCAGCCGCTGCGAGTTGCTCCAGATTCGCCCGACCCAGTGTTGCGAAGAGCGGACTGGCCTCGAGGGCCCGAAGCTTCGGCGCCAACTCCACCAGGCGTTGCTTGGCGAGTCGATCGACCCGCAACAGGCGGGGATAGCCGAGGAGCACGGCCAGCGGTGTACCCACCCCGTAGATCAACAACGTACCGGTGAGCCCGAAGAGTGACAGCAGAACCGGGGTAATGGCCGCGCCAAGTGAGATGGCCGCCAGCACCAGGGCGATGAACACGCCGTACACGCGGGCGACCAGTTTGGGCGCCACCGTTCGTTGCAACGCGGTGAGCGCCAGAACGTCAACCACCAGGGTCCCGGCACCGCGCACTACCTGCAGAGCGAAGGCCACCGCCGGGTCGGATACGAGCACCATGAGAGCGGTCGGCAGGGTGTAAACGATCATCCCTACTGCAATCACGGTGCCCAACCGGGTCGAGTTGCCGAGTCTGTTCACCAGGGGGGCGGCGATGATTCCACCCACCCCGAGAGCGGTGAGGAGGTAGCCGAACCCCTCTGCTCCCGTACCCAGATTCGTCTCACTCAAGACCACCAGGAGCACGGTGTCTGTCCCGTAGTAGAAGCTGGCCAGCACGCTGAAGCCGGCCAGGAGGCGGGCGGTGCTCGACCCCGCCAGGGCTCTCAAACCGACGGCCATCTGAGCCAGCGGAGTCTTCTGGCCACCTTCGGTAACGTCACTCGGTTGGCTGCGGGTCCGGACCATGCGTGTCGCACCGGCCGCATACACAAAGGTGGCGGCGTTGATGAGGAGCGTCACCGAAGGGTCGAACCACACCATAAGAAGCGCTCCAATGGCTGGCCCGGCGATGACGGCAGAGTTATCGATCATGCTGTTGAGCGAGTTGGCGGCTGCCAGGTCGGTCTCGCCGACGATTTCGGGGGTCAGGGCAATGATCGCAGGTTCGTAGATCGTGCCCTGGATGGTGCCGAGTGCCGCGAGCACCAACGCAATGACAATCGGGCCGTTGGCCACCACGACCAGCGCCAGCAGAACGTGGGTGGCCGCCGAGGTCAGGTTGAGGGTGACGATCAGGCTGCGCCGCTCGAATCGCTCGGCCAGCACGCCGCCGTAGGCGCTGAAGAGGAGGGCAGGTACAAAGCGAGCCAGGCTCACGGCTCCGGCCCAGGCGGCCGATCCTGTCGCATCGAACACCCACACCATCAAGGCAACGTTGTAGGCCCAGCTTCCGATATTGGAGACGACGAACGCCGACGCCAGCCACCGGTAGTCACGATGACGAAGGGCACTCCGGAATGATGCTTTCGACTCTTCCACCACACTCCCTCTGGTCGCGCGAGACTAGAGGAGCGTCAGGTCGGGGGGCCGGAAAGAATCTACCGGGGCGCCAGGTCGACCTGGTCGTGGGGGAGAGGACTGCGGAAGGCCCGCAGGAACCCGGTGGGAGTGGCGTAGAGCAGGTTCGAGACCCGCGAGGTGTACACGTCTGCATACCGCTCAATCTGACGGGCAAATAGGCTCTTGTCTGCTCCGGCCCGCATGAGCAGCCCCCACCGCTCGTTGCTCAGGGTCCCGGCTGCGATGGCCAGCGGTGTGATCAATTCATCCAGGCCGGCCAGGCGGGACCGGACCTCCTCGATCTCCCGTTCGAGGCTGCGGTTGCTGCGAGGCGGTTCAACGGGTGCGTACTTGTTGCGCTGGCGGATCAGCCGCAATTCGGCTTGTTCGGCCTCGAGTGCTTCTTTGGTGGCCATCAGCTCGATCAGTTCGGCTTCCTGCCCGGCGAAACCCGCCAGGGCGTCGATCTCGGCCTCGAGCTCGTGGATCACAAGAGCCGTCCGCCAGCGGAGCGCCGACTTGGAGGCGTGCACATCACCGAAGAGGTGGTCACCGACGTAGAGGATCTCGTCGCCGGACAGGCCGAGGCTTTTTTCTACCTGGTGAGCGGACCCCCCGAAATAGACGCCGCCCGGCTCTATCGGACCGTAGGCCGGTTTGAGCAATGCCCGGTCCTCATCCACCACTCGATACAAAGCCTGGTCGCGCTCGAAGAAGTCGGGCTTGGAAGCCGAGATGATCACCGTGTCGAATAGATCCTGCCAGGTCTGCCCGTCGGGCAATTGAGGGTCGAATACGTGGGTGAGGATCTTTTCGGCGTATTCCCATTCCGAGTTGGTGATCAGCATCAACTGCTTGCCGGCCTCCCGCTGATCGATGAGCATCGGGACCACCTTGGCGTCCGGCTCGATGAAACGATCCGGGTCGGCGAGGACCTCACCCTTGAGCGTGCCTTCCATGTGAGCAGCGTCCAGGGCCCGGCGCACGGTGCGGTAGAGGTTCTCATAGCCGACCACTTCGGGGATCTTTCCTTCGTCGACCAGATCGACCAGTTGAGCGAATAGCGATGCCTCAGAAAGGGAGAAGAGGGTGTTGATGAAAACCCAGCGGTTCTCATGCAGATCGACCACCGTGCCCGCGTAGGCGCGGCGTAGTTCGTCGAACTCGAGGAGGCGGGTGCCGTGAGCGGCCCGGATCACATATCCGAACCGGGTCACCTTGAGAAGGTTGCCCAGTTCGAGGTCGATGGTGAGGCCCTGGATCACCTGATCGGGGTCGAACACCAGATCGGCCACGGGCCAACCCCGTTCCGCCAGGCGCAGCTTGGTGTGGTGGTAGGCGCGACGTTCCCATTCGTACGTGTTGTAGTGAACCAGCGTGTAGTCAAGGTCGTACCCGATCGCCTTGATCGAGCGGAAGTTCATGGTTCGATTGCAGAAGATGTCCCGGTTCGGGGGAGTGTTCGTCATCACTTCGTATGGTATCGGAATCGGGAACTCTTCTGGTCCGTGGCTCTGGGAGACCGTTGAAGCGGTGTGCCTGCCATGATCGACGCTGCCGTCGATGTCCTGGCATACTGGCGCCTGTTGTCGTCACCGTCTTAGGAGTGGTTCGATGCACGAAGTACCGATCGTTCGCGGCCTCGTCCAGGCCGCCCTGGAAGCTGCCGAGCAGCAACCCGCGGGACGCATCGTCGGGGTTTCCATAGTTCTCGGAGAGTTGTCACACATCTCCGAGGATTCCCTGCAATTCAATTTCGAAGTCCTCAGCCGCGGAACGCGGGCCGAGGGAGCGCACGTGACCATCCGATCAGAGCCGACCCAGGTGACCTGCTGGGATTGCGGTGCAACGAATCCAGGCGGCTCGGAACCGGTTTGCCCGGCGTGTACCAGCGTCCGGGTGGAGGTGGTCGGCGGCAACCAGTGTTACCTCGAGAGCATCGACGTCGTCGACGCCTGAACCAACGGGGGAACTATGGAACCGATTCGCCTGCTCGACCTGGGTCGCCTCCCCACGATCCGATCCAAACCGACCGGGCGAGGATCTCGACCCAGCTCGATGCCAAGCCGGAACCCGGGCCGGTAGCCTTCAGGCGGTGGAGACCCCTTCCCGAATCGAGATTGCAGACGGCACCCAGGTCACCCTCACGTGGGAGGACGGCGCCCAGACTCTGGTCCCGGCTGCCCAGCTTCGGGCCGGGTGTCCCTGCGCCGGCTGTCGCTCCGATGCCGGCGAGCGGCGCAAGGGGCTGGTGCTCCAGGACCCGTCCGTCATCCGGGTTGTGGAAGCGCACGTCGTCGGCGCCTACGCGTTGAACTTCGAGTTTGGCCCGGACATGCACCGGACCGGCATCTACAGCTTTGAGCTACTCCGGTCGCTTGGTTCGACCTCTGTTGAGTCGGGTGGACAGATCGATTAGCTCTTCGTCCGGGAACGTTTCCGGCGACGATGCGCTCCTCGCTTCTTCTGCTCGAGAAGTCGCTCGCGGTCGCTCAGCAACTCCTGGCGTCGGTCGGCGATCCGCCGCCGCTCGAGGATCGGGAGGTCGATCAACTCGATACCGCTCGGAAGGGCGGCCAGTTGCTCGTCGAGCTCTTTGAGCAGCGTGGCGAATGACCCGGCCGCCTCGATGGTACGTGCCGGGCTTTTCCGCGGCTCGAGCTCTTCGATCAGCCGGTACTCCGTTTTCAGGCCAGGAGATGTCTCGCCATTGTTCCATTCGATCGAAGCGGTGCCCGTTTCGTCCGAACCGTCGGCGACCTGGTCTTCGGTGACCGGGGCCTCTGGTTCACCGGCTTCAAATTCGGCTTCGTCCGGCTGAGGTTCGGGTTCCTCGGAGGATCCGTCATCCTCAACGTCTACAGGGTCGTCGATTGACTCTTCGCGCGGTTCGTCCTCGATCGTTGCCGGCTCGATCTCGTGGACCTCGGCGATCGATTCTGCCGCAAGCCCATCCTCATGCCCATCAGAGTGGGGAGCAGGATCCTGCGCCTCCTCCGACCCTTCGCCCGGGGACAAGTCATCGGTTTCCGGGAGAAGATCAGGCGGCGCCGGCTCCACGACGGTGTCTACTCCGCCAGCCGTATCAGCGGTAGGCCCCTCAGCCTTGGCAGGCGCAAATTGCATGAGTGGACCCATCGCCTGGTGAGCGTGAGATTCTCGCATCCGGCGTGCGTAGGTGGCAGTTGCATGCCAGTACCGGTATGCCAGGAAGGCCAGCACCACCATCAACGCTGCACCTAGGTAGGCAAGGATTTCCAAGTCCACGGGTAAGGGATCCTGTCTGGCGAACTAACCGGGTCACCAAATCGCTTTGTCGGGTCCTGGAAACCTTACCGCGATGGGCCTTTTCCTTGGCGGGTTTGCCCGCTTGGTTTACCCGCCTGGATCCTCTTCGAAGAGAGGTGGCCGGGGACCAAGTTTCAGATCGGCCGTGTGGAGTGGTAGGTCGTTCTTCTCGGCCGCGGTTGATGCGATTACGAAGGCTGCCCCATTCCCGGCGCCGGCGAACGCCACGGTGAGCCGCACATCGCCATCGGTGATCCGCAGGCCGCCGACATCGAACTGGGTGACGATCGCCGAGCAGCTCGCCAACCTTTTCGGCGGGTAGGAATACCGGTAGATCGGTGGCTGCGACCTGGCCCTCTAGCACTTCACTGCTTGTGGAGCGTGCCGACCTTCTTTTGAGGGTCACGACCTGTTCCGTTGCTTCCTTCAACTTTGCTTTGTCGGCGGCCAGTTTGTTCTTGAGGTCATCCCGGGCATCGGCCAGCTTGGATGCGGCGCTGCCGGCTTGTTCGGCAGATCGTTCGGCGCCGGCGAGCCGGCTCGCCTGTTCGGCGTTCGCCGCGATCACATCAGCGATCTTTCGTTCGAGCTCCTCGATCGTCTTCGCCTGCTCGCTCGCTCTACCCATCATCTCTCGAACGGTGGCTCGCAGCTGCTTGGCATCGCTGCGGGCGGCGTCCCGTTCTTCCATGACGGTCCGGCGCCGTTCGTTGACCCGCACCTCGAGCGACCGCCCAAGACCCCGGCAACCGATTCGGCAACCCCGGAGAGTCCCTTGATGCGCTGCGCGTGGCAGTGGACCGGGACGGTTGGGCTCCACGGGAGCGTGGCCTCCGCTACCACTCACCGATGCTCTGCTAACCCGATCGCTTCGTGCCGCCGACCCGAAGTAACCTGCATCGGTAACCTGCCTGAAGTCGCGGGAGGCTTCGTTGACCTGTCGAGTTTGTGGAACCGAGAATCGAGCCGACCGTAAGTTCTGCAAGGAGTGCGGTAGCCCACTCAGTGGCGCCTGCCGCGCATTGTGGGACGGAGAACGACACGGAAGACAAGTTCTGTGGCGGATGTGGGAAGCCGCTTGCCGAAGCCCCGGGCCTGCCAACCGAACGATCAGCATCAAGCACTCCGGAGGTAGCCGAAAAGCGTTTCGTGTCGGTGCTGTTCGCCGACATCGTGAGCTATACGACGTACTCAGAGAACCGGGACTCCGAAGAGGTCCGGGACATGCTCACCGTCTACTTCGACCGGGCCCGGGAGATCATCGAGCGTTTCGGGGGGACCGTAGACAAGTTCATCGGTGATGCCGTCATGGGAGTGTGGGGTGCCGCGGCGGCGAGGGAAGACGACGCCGAGCGCGCAGTACGGGCCGGCTTGGAATTGGTTGACATGGTGGCATCCCTCGGCGGGGAACTGGGTCATCCGGAACTGAAGCTCCGGGCGGGTGTCAACTCGGGAGCAACCTCGGTGGGACCGGGCGGCAACGAAAAGGGCCTGGTCGTCGGTGACCTCGTTAACACAGCGTCCCGGTTGCAGTCGATAGCTGAGCCCGGCAGCGTATACGTGGGATCAACCACCCACTCGGTCACTGCCCGGTCGATCGACTTCGAGTCGATGGGGGAGCGGACCGTAAAGGGCAAGACAGAGGTAGTGGCAGCCTGGAAAGCCATCCGGGTGGCCGCCATGGTTGGCGGCAGCGCAGAGGGCGACCCGCGTCGGCCGCCGTTTTTTGGCCGTGATCGCGAAATGCGTCTTCTCAAGGATCAACTCAACGCCGTCGAAACCGAACAGCGGTCCCGGCTCGTTTCGATCGTCGGCGAAGGCGGCATCGGTAAGACCCGCTTGGCGGAGGAATTCAAGAAACACATCGACGGATTCTCAAAGGACGTCTACTGGCATCAGGGACGATCCCCGTCATACGGCGACGGGGTTACGTTCTGGGCGCTCGGCGAGATGGTGCGCCGGCGGGCCGGCATCGTCGAGAACGAAGACCCGGTCCGGGCCAGGACCCGGCTGCGCACGTGCGTGGCCGAATTCGTTCCCAACGAGGAAGATCGGCGTTGGATCGAACCCCGTTTGGAAGGTCTGTTGGGATTAGGGGAGATGCCGGCCGGAGGTCGTGCCGAGCTCTTCTCGGCGCTGCGGTCCTTCTTCCAGAACATCTCCGCCCGTGGCACGACCGTGCTGGTCTTCGAGGACCTCCACTGGGCAGACTCGGGCCTGATCGATTTCATCGCTGAACTGGTCGAACGGTCGGCGCGGTCGCCGATGCTGGTGATCACTCTGGCCCGGCCAGATCTCCTCGACCGGCACCCCACCTGGGGGGCGCAGCACCGCAGTTCGATGGCGGTGCGGTTGGCTCCGCTCACCAACCCGGACATGCAGCAGATGCTGACCGAGTACCTGCCCGGTGTCGAGGACATGGTCATCGACAACCTGGTCGAACGGTCTGCCGGGATGCCGCTCTACGCAGTTGAGATGGTGCGGATGCTCACCTCGATTGGGCATCTGGTCGAGGCCGGCGAGGGTTTTCGGTACGAGGGCGATCTCGCCTCGATGGCCCTACCGGACTCCCTGCAAGCCGTTATCGCGGCACGTCTCGACCGGCTCGATCCTGCTGAGCGATCGTTGTTGCAGGACGGGGCGGTGCTCGGACAAACGTTCACTTCCGACGGCCTGATGGCGATCCGCGAAGGTGACGCCGACGCCGACGGACTCGATGCCCGTCTCCGCAGGTTGGTTCAACTCGAGTTGCTCGACCTGGAAGACGACCCCCGTTCGCCCGAACGCGGCCAATACCGGTTCGTCCAGTCGCTGATCCGGGAGGTTGCATACCAGCGTCTCAACCGGCCCGACCGCCGGAGCCGGCACCTCGCCGCCGCTCACCTGTTCGAAGGGCATGAGGATCCCGAATTGGCCGGTGTCGTAGCCGGTCACTACATGGGTGCATACGATGCCAGCCCGGATGGTCCTGAACGTGATGAGCTGGCTGCTCAGGCGCTCCACGGCCTGGCCGCTGCTGCCACCCGGGCCGCCGATCTCGGATCACACATGCAAGCGATGGGTTTGCTGGATCAGGCCATCGCCTTATCGGTCGGCAACAAGCAAATCGCCGAGTTTCGACTGCTGGCTGCCGAGTTTGCGGAAGTTCAGGGGGAGGTTGAGCGGGGCGTGGCCTACATCGAGGCGGCTCGTGTGCAATTCCAGCAAGCCGGTGACGTCGCCGGTGTGAGGCGGGCGGCGACCGCGCACGGCAGCATTCTCAACAGCCACTACCGATCCGATGAGGCACTGGCCGTCATCGAACCCGCGTACAGGGAGCTCAAGGGCATCGACGATCCGGTAGCCGTCCGGCTGGCGGCCGAGGCCGCCCGCAGTTATGCCCTGAACGCCAGACACGCTCCTGCCATCGAAGCCGTTGTCCGCCTCCTTTCCGCCGCCTCGTCTTTGGGCCTGACCGAGGTGACGCTGGACAGTCTGGTCACGCAAGCCACTGCCCTGGCGTGGCGGGGCAGAGTGGTGGAATCACGGGTTCTGTTCCGGGGGGTGGCAACTGTGGCGGAGGAGCAAGGACTGCTCCGCGTGGCCGGAAGGGCAATCAACAACCTGGCGGCAACGCTGTACCTCGACGATCCTAGGGAGGCCGTCCGGCTGGGGGAGCGGCTCCACGAACTGGCGAATCGACTGGGAGACTTCAGCTGGCTCGTCCGCAACGCCGGCGACACTGCCGGCAGCTATATGGCCCAAGGTCGGTACGAGGAGGCCGGCGCTCGACTCGACGAGTTCGAGGAAGACCAGTTGTCCGATTTCTGGAAAGCCTGGTGGGCGGCCACCCGCGCCGCCATCGACCTTCGGACCGTGGGTGCCGCAGAAGCAGCCGAGCGAAGCCTCGCAGCCCTTGCCTTTTTCGATGACGAAACCGACCCGCAATTGCGGGCTGGTGTCGATCAAGCCAAATGCGAGGTCTTCAAGTGTGTGGGCAGGTGGGACGAGGCCTTCGATCTTGGTATGCAGATCGACCACGTCAATACCGGAGCCGGTCTGTATGAGGCCGCCCAGGCAGCGGCCTGGACGCGGCGCCTGGATCGGATAGAGCAGGTGGCGGTTGCTCTGTCTGAAAATACCAACAAGGGGCTGCTTATGGACGGGCTCGCCATGTACGTCGAAGCGAGCCAGGCTGCCCTCAACGGCAATGTCGACCACGCGGCAGACCTGTTCACCTCGTTGATCGAGTTGTTTGAACCGGTTGTGCTCGAGGAAGACCTGGCCATGGTGCAGACCACCTTCGCCATGCTCGTAGGTTTGGACCACCCGGCTGCTGCGAGCGCTGCCCAGGCGGCATACGACTGGTTGGCGTCGACCGGGACGGTTTGCTTCATGGATGTGTGGGCTGAAGGTCTGCCGCCCCGGGCCGTCCAGGAGGGCGCTGCCACCGGTTGAACGCCGACTTCGAGGCGACCGACGACGAGTAGCTTATTCTTTGTCTGTGACGCAGCTTGACCACGAGATTATCGAGAGTTCTCCGCTTCTCGACGAATACGGTCGACTCGTCCAGACCGGGTGGTGGGCGCGACAACCGCTCCTGGACTGCAATCTCGAGCAGGCCCACATCTACGACTTCCGGGCCGCGCCGCGTTTTCGATCAGGCGTTGGGACTACTACGGGGTCACCTGGCCCGATCTCTACTTCTCGGCCACCCTGGCAGATCTTGGATACGCAGGCCAGGTATTCGTCTACCTGGTCGATTTCGCCGAGGGGACTTACCACGAAGAGACGATCACCGTTCCTCTGGGAAGGGGCATCTCCCTGGCTCGCAACAGCGACAGGGGAGCGAGCGGGTACGACGGTCGCAACGTGCAAGCACGGTTTGAAGTCGAAGGTGACCTTCGCCGGGTCGAGGTCCGGTGGGCTGATTTTGGCGGCCGCCCGTTGGCTGCCCATCTTCAGTTTCGTGTGCCGACCACCACGAGTCGACGGTGGTCGTCATTCCGATCGGGGAGCGCCGCTTCTACTACAACCGCAAAATCAACTGCCTGCCCGCCGGTGGGACCTTGCGCATCGGTGACCAAACCACCCGTTTCGACCCCACCACCAGTCTTGGCCACCTCGATTGGGGGAGAGGCGTTTGGGAGTACGACTGGTTCTGGGTGTGGGCCAGCGCCTCTGGTTTACTCGCCGACGGGCGGCCGGTCGGGTTGAACATGGGGTTCGGTTTTGGTGACACGAGTGCAGCAACCGAACACACGCTGTTGCTCGCCGGACGCATCCACAAGATCCCCCGGATCGATATCGAATACGACCCGGGTGATTTCATGCACTCGTGGACGATGCGATCCGATCGGGTCGACCTCACCTTCGTGCCATCCCTGGAGCGGACGGCCACAACCAATTTGCTCATTATTCGCTCCGAGGTCCACCAGATGTTCGGCCGGTTCACAGGACCGTGATCGCCGACAACGGCGAGTCGGTGGTGATCGACGGTCTGGTTGGTTGGGCGGAGGAACACAGCGCTCGCTGGTAGGTAGCCGTCTCGAGTAGCGCCGAATTCGTGATCCGGGCAGTGGACGTGCAGGGCGGGAAGAATGGAATCAATGGATTTGCTGTGGGCATTCATCAAGCTCAGCAGGCCGCACTTCTTGATAGGCGGCGTACTGATGTATGCGCTGGGGGCGGCTAGCGCGGGGCATTTCGAGCCGATCGCCTATGCACTCGGCCAGGTGATGGTCACCGCAGCTCAGGTCACAGCCCATTACGTCAATGAATACGCAGATGTCGAACCGGACCGGGCGGTAACCCGCCGCACCCTATTCTCGGGAGGGAGCGGGGTGTTGGTTGGTGGCCAGTTGCGCCCGGCCGTTGCCCTCCGGGCCGCCCGATTGGCCAGCGTCGTGGCGGTCGGCACGGCCGGTGCTCTGATGTTCGTCAACGCCAATGCAGGTCTGCTGGGGCTGGCCGCCTTGGCGGTGTCCTGGTCATACTCCATGCCACCACTGAGGTTGCTGGGGTCCGGCTTCGGAGAACTGGCGGCATCTGCGGTTGTTGCCGGCCTCGTTCCGTTGATCGGTGCACTCAGCCAGGGAGCAACGATAACCGCGGCGCTGGGGTGGTCCATCGCGATTGTGCTTGTGTTGCATGTCGCCATGATGCTGGCTTTTGAGCTGCCCGACCTGGAAACCGACGCTATCGCCGGCAAACGGGTATTGGCCGTCCGGATCGGCCGAACCCGGACCCGGGCCCTCATCAGCGTGTTGGTTCTCGTGGCCGGTGGTCTGCTAATCGCTCGCGGCTCGAGTTCCAGAGCGGGCGGAGAATGGGTGGCGATGGTGGCGGGTTTCCCCGCAGCAACTCTCATGCTGGCAGCCATGGTGCGAGACCGGGCGGGTCTGCTGACCGGTGCCGCCGTTGCGACTCTGGTTCTCACCGCTGCCGGTCTGTTGTTCGCAATGGTGGAGTGACGCGGGAAGTCCCACAGACGTTTCCGCCGATGGGACTTCCTCGAGGCGGTCCTGGCGGACCGGCTCTCGACCTCAGGTGATCCAGCCCAGAAGGACCTACGTTTCCGGCCGTAGAAACAACATACACCGGTTCAGGCGAGCAAGGCGGAGTTTCTGTTCATCGGTCGCCGGAGCGATAGTGGTGGTCGAGCCACGTGTCCCACGTCGGGGTGCCGGTCGCCCGGTTGGGAGTGTGGTGTTGGTTCCGTCGGAAGGCGGCAGCGGTCTTCCCCACCACCGGCACCGGGACCACGGCCGGCGCGATCCGGAGGCTGCCTTCCAGGTGGCAGCCATGCGCCGCATTCGTTCTGGATGGGGTCCACCCAGATCGGCGACCCGGCCTTGCGGGCCGGCCGCCACCGACTCAACCAGCCGATCCGCCACGTATCCGCCGTCGATGACCTGAAAGGAGAATCCCGGGAAGACCGTGATGAACGGGCCGGTCGAGAAGATCCGATCGAGGAACTCGTGGAACTGGGTCGCTCGCACAATCGTGTGCGGCACCCGGCCCTGTTCGATCTCTTGTTCCGCCGCCACTTTCGCCCGGTAGTAGAAGAAGAGGTGATCATCCACACCGACAATCGATGGATAGATCAGATGCTCGACGCCTGCCTGCGCCGCCGCCTCGGTCAGAAGGGCCGTACCGCGCACGTCAACCGTAGCCGGTCGGGCCGGGTTGCTGGCGGCGTGAATGATCGTGCCTATGCCGTCGAAGATTTCCGGGGTTACTTCGGGGTGAGCGAGATCCAGCCGACGCCGTTCAAGGCCTGATTCCGCCGGATGGTCCGATCGCGAGGTGATGACGACTTCGTGCCCGGCCGCCGGCAGCCGGGGGAGGAGCAACTTCCCGAGCGTGCCCCGCCCACCTGTGACCATCACTCGCATGGGCGGAATCTAGCCGAGGGACCGGATGCTGCCCTGGCCCGCACCCAGATGGGGCCTGTGCGACTGTGGCCTTCAAGCCACCGGCGAATCGGCCCCCTGGGGCGAACCGGGAGCGGCGTTCTCCTGCCACCCCCTGTACAGGATCCGGGAGAACGGCACACTGGACGCACCGAGTATGGCGATCAGCAGGGTCACCACCATTTCGTTTCCTCCGCCGAAATACAACAAGCTCGGGAGCCCCTCGAGCAGACCGGGAGCTGCCACCAATAACCAGGGCCAGAACGGCCGGTCGAAACCCATCGCGGCACCAAAGAAGAAAGCTGCGATGAACAACTCGACCCCGCTGTCCTGAATCCGACCGGTCGGTGAGACGATCAGGACCCCGAGGTATCCGGCGACCAACGCCGGAACGGCAACAAGGAGCAGGGCCGGGATCTGAAAGGGGTTGCGTTCCCGCTCGGCGTAACGGACGACCACGAAACCGGGGATGAGGAACAGCGACGTCCGGACTGCCGAAATCAGCCAGCTCACCCAGATGTCGAGCTCCTGCGCCGACCAGGCGTACGTACCGAATTCAGGGGTCAAAGGCACCGGGAGCCCACGTATGAGGCCGACCAGAAGGGGAGCGAGAACCAAGGCCAACGCCGGGAACGCAAACAGCCACCGCCGACCCCGACGCGCCAACAGATAGCCGACTCCCACGATGAGAGCCCATATCCATCCCTGCCGCACGGTGAACCACAGATGGTTGCCGAGCGAACCCAGGACGTTGACAACATTGAGACCCCGGGTGGGATAGAACTCCTCCCAGGATAGGTATTCAACGGTGGCCAGCACCAGATCGATCGCCGTATTGGCCAGGACGCATGCGGCCAGGACTGCCAGGGTCCAGCGCGGTATTCCGGGGGATCGTCGGTCACGGGGAAAGGTCACCGCATTGGTATCGACCGCATGCAGACGCGCCTTGACGGACCTGGGCTATCCCGGACGGCGACGCTTCTTGTCCTTGCGACGCACGAGGCTCAAAGAACCAAATCCGGCGATGACCGCCATGTAAAAACCGAAGTCGTAGGCGAGTCCGGTGTTGTCGGGTTCGTAGATGCGGACCTCGTCGTTGAAGACCTGCACGATCAGGGTGACCGGAGCAATCCAACCGTGCCAGATCCCGCTGAAGAAACCGGCCGGATCGTCGGCGCTGTACTCGTCGGTCCCGGGGGCGCAGGCCGAGAGCGCCACCACGATCAGCAGACCTGCCATCCATTTGCGCATAGTCACCTCCTCGCTCCGAGCGTAATGGATTATGCAGGTGGGAGTTTCCTCCGCCGATGGTGATTAGCCTCCGGCCCAATGGAACCTATTCCTCCAAGCCTTCGCGACGATCGACTCCGGGCCGATATCCGCCGTCTCGGCAACCAGCTGGGCGATGCGCTGACCCGCCAGGAGGGAAGCGGGCTGCTCGAGTTGGTCGAGGAGGTCCGGGCCCTTACCAAGGCGATTCGCACGGATGGTGATGCCGCCGCCGGGCAGCGCTTGGACGGGGTGCTCGCGGAACTTGGGCTGGAGCAAGCTATCAATCTGGTCCGGGCGTTCTCGGCGTACTTCTATCTGGCCAACGTTGCCGAACAGACGCACCGCATCGGCGATCTGGCCATGGCCGATGAAGGACGTACGTTTGCTGCGACAGCCGATCGAGTTGCGGCAGCCGGTCTGGGTCTCGATCTCGTGGAGTCGGTGCTCGAGCGCCTCGAGCTGCGACCCGTCTTCACGGCCCATCCGACCGAAGCGGTGCGGCGCACGCTGCTCACCAAACTGGGGAGGATCGCCGATCTTCTGCTCGAGCGGGCCGACGTGCGGGCTACGGCGGCCGAACAGGCCGGTATCGACCGACGAGTGGCTGAGATCATCGATCAAATCTGGCAGACCGACGAGCTCCGGGCCGAGCGACCGGAACCGATCGACGAGGCTCGATCAGCAATCTTCTATCTGGATCAACTCGCCAATCAGGTCCTCCCGGCGCTGGCCGAAGAAGTAGCCGTCAACCTCGAGCGGCTGGGTCTCGACGGTGCTTCCGACCGAACCCCTTTCCGTTTCGGCACCTGGGTGGGAGGAGACCGCGACGGTAACCCATCGGTGACGCCGGCGGTGACCATGCGGGTGCTCGAGGTGCAACACGATCACGGCCTCCGCAATCTGGTGACCCAGGTGGAGGAACTGGCCGAAGAGCTGTCCACCTCCTCCCGTCTGCGGCACGTCACTGATGAGCTTGCTGAGTCCCTGGCCGAAGATCGTCAAGCCCTGCCGGATGTGTGGCAGCGCTTCCACACACTCAACCGGGATGAGCCATACCGGCTCAAGTGTGCCTTCATCCACCAACGCCTGCTCAACACCCGCCATCGCTTTGCACACGATGTCCGACATGCGCCCGGCCAGGACTACCGGTCCAGCGGGGAGCTGCTCGACGAACTGCGGGTCATGCAACGTTCGCTGCATGCCAATGCCGGGCGGCTCATCGGCGACGGTGTTCTGTTGCGGCTCATGCGGAACGTGACCATCTTCGGGTTCCACCTGGCCACCATGGACATCAGAGAACACGCCGACCGCCATCACGCTGTGTTGGAGCAGCTCCACGAACGCGTCGGGGTCCGGTACGACTCGCTGGACCGGACCGCCCGTGCGGCCCTCCTCACCGAAGAGCTGGCCAACCGGAGGCCGTTGGCTTCGCCGACGGCGGTTCTCGATGATGCTGAGGCCGACACGTTCGGGACCTTCGTCGCCATTCGGGAGGCTCTGGACCGGTTCGGTTCCGGTGCGATCGAGTCGTACGTCGTTTCGATGACGCGCGGTGTCGATGATGTGCTGGCGCCGGCGGTGCTGGCGAGAGATGCCGGCCTCATCGATCTGCACGGCGGGATTGCCCGGATCGGTTTCGTTCCGCTGTTCGAAACCATCGACGAGTTGCGCCGGGCCGGCGAGCTCCTCGACGGGCTGCTGGGTTGTGCCCCCTACCGCCAGATCGTCGAGCTGCGAGGTAACGTCCAGGAAGTGCATGCTGGGTTACTCCGATTCCAACAAGATCGGCGGGATAACAACCTCGCAATGGGAGATCTACAAGGCCCAGCGACTGCTCCGATCCGCTGCTCAACAGCACGGAGTGACCCTGCGCCTATTCCACGGGCGTGGGGGAACCCTTGGACGGGGCGGCGGTCCAACCCACCAGGCCATCCTGGCGCAACCCTTCGGGACCGTCGACGGTCCGATCAAGGTGACCGAACAGGGCGAAGTCATTTCCGACAAGTACGGATTGCCCGGTCTCGCCCACCGCAACCTCGAGCTGGCCCTCTCGTCCGTGCTGGAAGCTTCGCTCCTGCACAGGAAATCCCGCCAAACCAAGGACGTCCTGGACCGGTGGACGGACACCATGGGAGCCTTCTCGGACGCAGCGTATAGCGCCTACCGGGCCCTGGTCGAGGCGCCCGGGTTGGTTCCCTACTTCCTGGCGGCCACGCCGGTGGAGGAGCTGGCCGACATGAACATCGGCTCACGTCCTTCCCGGCGCCCCGGCGGAGGGGCGGGACTGGATGATCTCCGGGCGATCCCCTGGGTGTTCGGTTGGACCCAGTCCCGTCAGATCATTCCCGGTTGGTACGGGGTGGGTTCCGGTTTGGCGGCCGTCCGCTCGCAGGGCCGGGGGGAGGTGCTCGAAGAGATGTTCGAGAAGTGGCGTTTCTTGCAGACGTTCATCTCCAACATCGAGATGACGCTGACCAAGACGGATCTCGAGGTCGCCTCACGCTACGTCCGGCAACTCGTCGATCCCCAGCATCACCACCTCTTCGACCGGATTCGCGAGGAGCACGACCTGACCGTCACGGAGATAGAACGGTTGACGGGATCGGGCGTCCTCGACCGGCTGCCCATCTTGCAGCGAACGCTGGCCGTTCGTGACTACTACCTCGATCCGCTCAATTTCCTCCAGGTGGCCCTACTGGCCCGAAGGCGGGCTGGGGAGAACGACGAAGCACTGGAGCGGGCTCTGTTGCTGACGGTCAACGGAATCGCCGCCGGGATGCGCAACACCGGCTGAGACCTGGTGGCCGCTTCGGTCAGGAGACTCCAACCGAACGCCCCAGCCGGAAGGCTTCCAGGTTGGCGGCGAGGACTTTTTCGCCCAACCGGCCAAACGAAGTCTGAACCTCGGACAAGAGGGCGGCTTCGGTGACGGGGAGGAGGTGGGCGACCGCTCCCACCATCACCATGTTCGCTGCTTTGACGTTGCCGGCCTGCCTGGCAAGGGACGTGGCATCCACCAGGATGCTCTTTCCCGTTGTGCGGATCGTCTCCAGGAGAACTTCGAGGTCGGGGTAATCGTCGATATTGCGAACCGGTTCGATATCGGTGGCGATCGTGCCGTCGGGATGCAGATACTCGAGATAACGGAGGCTTTCCATCGGTTCGAGCGAGAGGATGAGATCGGCCGAGCCACGCGGGATGAGATCGCTGAATACCGGTTCGTCGGCCATACGCAAATGGGCGAGCACCGCGCCCGCCCCGCTGCGCCATACCGTGCACTTCTGACTGTTTGACATTCCATCCCAAACGGGCTGTTGCTCCGGCGATCACCGCCGAGACCGACAGAACCCCCTGGCCGCCGACCCCGGCCAGGATGATGTCCAGTTTCACGTTCGCTCCCGCCGGTCCCGCTTCACGGCTTCGATGCACTCCCGCTCGGCGATCACCACAGACAACCCCGGATGTTCCAGTTCGTCTGCTTATGGTGGCAATCAGGTCGGCTTCACCTCTTGCGGCTGGCTCTCAGCACATGCAGGTGGTCCGGGTCGACCCCGAGGCCTCGGATGATTTCGGGGAGGCGTTCCGAGGGAACCAGGGTCGGCTGGGCGCCCGTCATGGCCACGGTGTGATTGTCGAGAATGAGGACCGTCAGGTCGGTGTCGGCGGCCACGGCGTCGAGCAGCGGGGTCATTCCCGAATGAAGGAACGTCGAGTCGCCGATGACGGCGATCGCCGGCCGGTATCCGGCATCGGCGGCTCCGCGGGCCATACCGATGGACAGCGCCCATGCAGACACACGACCCGATGGCCTGATACGGGGGGAGGGCGCCGAGCGTGTAGCAGCCGATATCGGAACAAACCAGCGGTCCTTCCATCTCGACCATGGCATCGATGAGGGCGTTGAAACTGTCGGCATGGGGGCACCCCCGACACAGCTGGGGAGGTCGTGAAGCAAGGTCGAGCCGGGGGAAGAACCGGGCGTTGATCCGGCAAGTCGAGGGCTGCGCGGACCACGTCGGGGTCGAGTTCGCCGCTGTCGGGTACGACCCCGTTGAGTTTCCCGTCGATGGGTATCGGTCCGGGGAGCAATCCGCGCAAGCAACCGTTCGACGAACGGATACCCGTCCTCGAAGACCACGATCCGATCGACATGATCTGCAAGCTTCCGCACCGCGTCGACGGGAATCGGATAGGTACCGATATGGAGATGTGACGGTGCTATCCGGGATATCGGCGAGGTGCTCGAGGTAGTAGTTGCGGGCGATCCCGGTGGTGATCACCCCCAGGCCCCGTGGACGCCGAGGTGCAACTCTGCCGACGCTCTCGCTGTGAGCCAGGAGCGCCGGTTGTCGTTGGAGCAGGTCGGCATACCGGCGCCGGCGCATTGGCGGGCAGCAGCGTCCAGTTGGATCCGTCGGGCAGATTCGCCGAGCGGCAATCTCGATGGAGGGTGCGGGTCGGCGTCACCACCGAGCGGCTGTGGGCCAGCCGGGTCACGAGTCGGATCATCACCGGGCAGGTGGAACCGCTCGGAGAGATCGAACGCCTCACGCGTCATGTCGTAGGCCTGCTGCTGATCGGCCGGTTCCAGGCACAGGATGCGGGCGAAGTCGGCGTAGTACCGGGAGTCCTGTTCGTTCTGGGAGGAGTGCATGCCGGGGTCGTCGGCCACGGCCACCACGAGGCCGCCGGCTGATCTCGACGAGCGCCGAGTTGATGAAGGGGTCGGCGGCCACGTTGAGACCGACATGCTTCATGGTCACCAGCGCCCGCCGCCCGACCATCGACACCCCGACGGCAGCTTCGTACGCCGTTTTCTCGTTCGCGCACCAGGCCACCGTCGAGCCCGGGGTCGGGCGAGCGGAGCAGGTATTCGAGGATCTCGGTTGACGGCGTTCCCGGATAACCGTAGGCGGCGGAGATGCCGGCATGGAGAGCACCGAGTGCCACCGCCTCGTCGCCGAGGACCACCCGGGTCGGGGTGTTCTTGGTGGTTGTCATGTTGCTCTCACCCTACGCGGGTTCGAGACAGAATCCGTGTCGGCGAGGCGGAGAGTCTTCTTGCTAGACGGTGACCGTTTCGCCCCAGTTGAGGGCGATGACCTCGATGTCCGATTTGGCCAGCACGTTCGTCGCCAGGTTGTAGATGAAACTACGGCCACCTTCGTTGAGATAGAAGTCGTGGATGGGGATCACCTGGTGCGGGGACAACCGACGAGCGAACTCGATGGATCTCGTCGTCGACCCCCAGGGGATCAAGAGCGGCAGGGCGAGGATCGGCGCGGATACCGATCGGCTGGTAGCTATCGCCGGGGTGGGTGAGCACGCCTTCGATGGTGTAGGCCCGGTTGGGGGGTTGTGCCCCGTGGGGATCGTCTCGTGAAGGACGTCCTCTGAGGTGACTCCGGCCGGGTTGGTGGTCACCACCTCGATGCCATACCCATCCAGGAACTCGGCAACAGCGTCATTGGAGTACACGGCCAGGTCGGATCGACGGTCGATCAACCATTGCACGAATTCGGCGTTGACGTGATCCCCGTGCTCATGAGTGATGAGCACCCGGGTGATGTCACCGATCGAGTCGAGGTCGATCTCTTTGGATTGAAACGTGTGGAACCCGGGATCGAAGAGCGTGGCACCCGCGTCGGTGGTCACAACGAGACACGAGTCGGTGAGACGCTGAATGGTGGTCATGGCAACGACCCTAGCCAGCCGATTGGTCCGGCTTCACGAACGTGCCCACCGTGCGGTCTTTGACGACGCCCGGAAAGGTCAGGACGCGGTTGTGCATAGCTACATAGACCCCCGGATCCAGAAGGCGCACCGCCAGCAGCGCCTCGGTGAGGTTCTGCAGGGCGTCGGTGTCGCGCAGCTCGAAGGGTCGCATGGCTCCCGTGAAGACGATCGGGGTCGCCGGTATTCCCATCGCCCGGGTGGTTTCGCCGCTTTCGGCCAACCGGTCGGTACCGTGCACGACCATCACGCCGTCGCAGTTCCGCGCAGCTTCATGGGCGGACCGGGCGATGAGTACGTGATCTTCGGCTTGGTCATCTCGAGGCTGTCTTTGTTCATGAGCCGCAGCCGGGTGATCTGCAGATCGGGAATCCGCAACTGCGCCAGCATGTGGTCAAGCACCGTCTCCCGGTTGGAGAGCGAACCCGACGCAGCTTCGTAGGTCTTCTCGATGGTCCCGCCGGTCGAAACGATGGTCAGGTCGAAGTCAGTCACGGTCGGAGGCTAGAGCGACGAGGGTGGGCGGGGTGGACCCTGGTCGGGATCCACGCTCAAAGGGTCAGCAGTTCGGCTGCTTCTGGAGCGAATGCCTGCAGGGCCGCCGCCAGGCCTCTGCCGAGTTGCGCCGCCATGTCATCGGCAAAGCCGTGGGAAGTCAGGACCGAGGCCTGCCAAGCGGTGAACCCGTTGATGACCGACCGGTCGTCTACCAGAAGGGCGGCCTCAACCGCGCTCAACAGGAGAACCAGCTCGTCTTGCAGGCGGTGCGTTAGACCACCGAGTTGTGTTCCGGCCGCGGCCAGGATCTCCTGACGGTGGCGGGATATCGATATCCAGTTCGGCCGGTGGGACGGGTACGGCCATTTCGGCAACCTCGATGTTCGGTTCCCACGATGTCAGCACTTCCTCGACTTCACGCGGTGAGGCCACCCAGGCGTCCGCGCCGACCGCGTAGGCCCAGACCCCGTCCGGCCCGAATCCGCTTCCACCGGCGAGGACCGGAGTACCGGCTCCGTGGGCTGCGCTGATGCAGGCCCGGGCACCCGGCAACAGCATCGTCATAGCGCAAGAGAGGAGCAGCGCTTCGGGGGGTTCCTCGGTGAGGTACCCGGCTAGATCGGCCGCGTCCATGTTCGCTCCCAAGAAGCGCACCCGATACCCGAGAGAAAGTAGATAGGCCGAGGCCAGTCGGAGCGGGAGGGAGTGATAGTCACCCTGGGCAGCGGCCAACACGACGAAGTCACCGTCGTCCGGGAGGTCGAACGATCCGGCCAGCATCGCGACCAGGGTCTCGACCGCCCCCGAGGCGGCATGTTCGTCGGCGATGCGGTAGTCGCCGTCCTTCCAGCGTGTCCCGAAGTCGGCCTGAGCGGCTGCCACGATGTCGAAGAGCACCACGTCGAAGGGGACGCCTTGCTCCATCATGCCTTGCACCATGTGAAAGGCACCGGCCGGGTCCCCATCGATGAGAGCGGTCGTCACCGCAAGACGAACCGAGGTTATCTGTGATGCATCGGTTGAGGTCATGGTCCTCCTCTTTGCTTGAATCAGCGTAGTTCGCGTGGGAGCTCAGCGGTCTGCGATTGTGCCGGATGGGGTAGCCGAGCAGATGGCCGACGCGTGGTATCAGTCGAAGATCACCGTCTTGTTGCCGTACACGACGATGCGGTTCTCGAGATGGCGGTGCAACGCGCGGGCCAGCACGATCGTTTCGAGGTCCCGGCCTTTGCGGGCGAGGTCTGCGACGGTGTCGCGATGTCCGACCCGGGTGACGTCTTGTTCGATGATCGGCCCGCCGTCGAGTTCTCCGGTCACATAGTGCGCCGTGGCGCCGATGATCTTGACGCCGCGTTCGTGAGCCTGGTGGTATGGCTTCGCTCCGGCGAAGGCGGGCAAGAACGAATGGTGGATGTTGATGATCCGGTTGGAATAGGGCTTCACGAGAGCGGGGGAGAGGACCTGCATGTAACGGGCCAGGACCACTACGTCGATGTCGTGTTTCTCGAGCAGCGCCAACGCGGCTTCCTCCTGCTGCACGCGCCGGTCGGGCGTGAAGGGAAGGTAGTGGAAAGCCACCCCGAAGTCGGAGGCCACCGACTCCAGATCACGGTGATTGCTCACGACCAGCGGGATCTGAGCTCGCAGTTCGCCCATCCGGCTTCTGGCCAAGAGGTCATAGAGACAATGGGCTTGTCTGGAAACGAATATGGCGATCGGCGGGCGTCGGTCCGAAAAACTGAGCCGCCACTTCATGTCGAACCGATCGGCGATCGACTGGAAGGCCGGGGCAATGGCGTTCCTCTCGAGGCCGAAACCGTCCAGCTGCCACTCGACTCGCTGCAGGAAATAGAGCTCTTGCTGGTCTGTGTGCTGATCGGCATGGATGATGTTGCCGCCATGCTCAAAGATGAAGCTGGCCACCGCAGCCACCAGACCTCTCCGGTCGCGACACGAAAGCAGCAAGGTGGCGGTCGCGGTTTCGGTTGGGCTCATAGTTTGGGACAGGGTACCTGTCTGTTTTGGTCAGTGGCGGCAGAGGCTGGAGACTACGCCGCTGGTCGAGTCACGGCCGTTTGGTCCCCACTGCGCTGCACGTTGCGGCCGGGACCCAGGGCGAACAGATCTCGGCGCTCGTGTGGCCGGCGGCCGTCTCGTTCGGGAGTGACCCACGGGACTAGTCCCGATGCCGGGAACCTATTTGTGCCTGGCCCGGCCACTAGGAGTGGTTGTAGGGTTGATCAGGCGGCAGGGTCTCCAGAAGAGACCGGCCACCACGATTTGGGAGGCGGGCGCTCTGGGGGCGCAGCGAAACCCGGGAATATCCCGGGTTTTGCTGGTTCTTGGCCCTAGTCCCGTAGTTGCCCCGCCAGCTGTTCGTACTGAGCGAGCCGGTTGTAGATCTGTGCGGAAACCCGCAACAACAGGTGCGGCCATGTTGGCCAAACGCTCACCGGCACCTCGATGTGGTGATGGTTCCACAACCGCTCTTGGAGGGCGGGAGAAGGGGAGGTGTGCTGCGCCCCGGAGGAGTCGGGCAGGGGTACGGCAGCCATCGACCCGAGCATCTCATCTGGTGCGGGTTGGTCGATCATGAGCGCCTCGATCAGAAGGTCCCTGGCCTTCAAGGCCAGCTCATGGTTGTGGAGCATCAATGCGGGCCAGCCTCCCGCCAAGACAGAGTCCATGGTTTCGATGGCAGCCGGGATGGCTAGATGGGCAGATCGGGTCGATCGTGCCGGTCCAGTCGAACAGGAGCCGAAATCGCGATCGGTCGAGGCGGGACGAGTTCGCGCCATGGCTGATCACCGTCGGCAGGATCTGGGCTTGTCGATCACGCCGGACATGCAGGAAGGCGGCGCCCTTGGGGGCGCACATCCACTTGTGGGCATTGGCGGTGTAGTAGGCGGCTCCGATCGCGTCGATATCGAGGGGCACCATGCCGGGGGCGTGGGCTCCGTCGACCAGGGTGTCGACGCCGCGCTCGGTCATCTCTCGCACGATCGCTTCGATCGGAAAGACGAGTCCGGTCGGGCTGGTCACATGGTCAATCAACAACAGGCGAGTTCGAGGGCTCACCCGGTCGACGATGGCCGCCACCACCTGTTCTGGGGAATCGATCGGGAAGGGTACCTTGGCGGTAACCAGACGTGCTCGGGCTCGGTCGGCAACCAGGCCGGCGGCATTCCGGCAAGCGTTGTAGACGTGATCGGTGATCAAGATCTCGTCACCCGGTTCGAAGTCGAGCGAGCGGAGCACCGTGTTCACCCCGGTGGTGGCGTTTGGCACGAAGGCCAGGTCATCTGGATCGGCGCCGACGAAGGTCCCCAATGATGATCGGGCCTGATCGGCCAACTCCTCGAGCCGGCGAAAGAAGAGAACCGGTTCCGATTCCATCCGACTTCGGAGCGCGGACTGATATTCGAGAACCGGGCGGGGGCACGCACCACAGGAGCCGTGGTTCAGGAAGATGACGTTCTGATCGAGCATCCACAAATCGGTCATGTCGCGAGGTTATCCATTCTGCTCAGCAGACCAGTACTCGAAGAGCGCCGGGTCGGTTGCCTCCGCCGCAGCGAATCATCTATGGAAATGATGCACCAGCTGCACCGTTCTGTGCCCCCTGGACCGTCGGGTCTTCGCCCGGGCAGCGGATGCGAAGCCCGAGGTCCTGATCAGGCTTTCTTCCCGAACGGGGCAGAAGCGGCGAGGCCGAGGCCGAGGGCAATCCCGATGATGGGGAGCCCGATGAGGCTCAATGTTGTCAACGGCATGATGCCGAATTGCTGAAGGGTCAAAGCAAGGAAGAGTCCGAACAACAAACCCGAGATGACTCCGAGGACCGGACGGCCTTTCATGACTTCCTCCTGAATCCAGCGCCAAGCAGCGTCAGGAACGTGACTCCGGCTCCAACCGCACTCGCGATTCCTACGGTTCCGGATCCTTCGAGTTTGACCATGACGGTACCCCTGCATCTGCCCCCGTCGGCAGTGTGCTCACCGCTGAGTTGATAGACGCCCCGTGGAATCAGCGACTCAGGAACGGGGAACTCGTCCTTGAACTCTTCGATGCTGTACGAACCGGAGTTGCCCTGGCTGTTCCCCGGGTTGGCGTCCTCCCAGGCGGCGATCTGAATCGTGAACGGCCCGACAACGATGCCGAGGTTGCCGTCGTTGTTCTCGTTGGCGAAGGGGACGTTGGCTTCCCAGATAGCGACGACTCCGTCCTCGTCCATCGGTACCACGATCGGGTTGCTCACGGTGTCGTTGTTCGGTCCATACGGTATGCCGTCGATCGTCACGGATCCTGTGCATCCACCGTCGATTCCTGCCAACGCAGCGGCAGGGACCATGAGTACCGACATCATGATCGCCAGAACCAAGAAGAACCTGACCCTGCTCCAGCCGAACCTGTGCAATCTCAATGCCGCCTCCTGTCGAGAAGCACATCCTACGCGGCGTGTTCACCCGGCGTGGGAAATGAGAGTTAGGGGGGGTGTCGCGATTCAGTCGCCGCGGTTGTCAGAGTCGTCGCGGCTTGCTGGGTTCCTCCCGCCTTGTCGTCGGTCTTGTCTGTGGTTTTGGTGGCCTTGTCTTCGGCTTTGTCTGCAGCTTTGATGAGACCGGGTGGCCGCTCATCCGCCAGGCCGTGGTCGGTCGCGGTAGGTGCCTCGCCGCACGATGTCTTTGGGTCGAATGGCCCGCCGGAGTGATCCCGGGCCGCCTCAGACATACACTCGCCCCAGGTCTGTACTGCCGCCGAGAACTCCTGGACCCGTTCGACCAGTGCGTCCGGATCCGCTCCGGTATCGGCCACCTCGGGTTCACGATTGGTGTCGGCCCTCACGACAACGTCGGTGTTCACGACGGGTGTCGCGGTGTGGGCAAGGTGGTGGCAGCCACCGTCTCGATCGGTGCGTTAGGAGCCACCCGGGGCATCGTTACCGCGACGCCACCGACTGCGGCCAGGGCAACGGTGCCGAGCAGCATCTTGGCGAGGAACCCGGACGAGAGCAAGCCGAGCATCGCCGCCCAACGGGTTGCGCGTTTCGGTCCGCCCGACGATCGCTCGAGCCCGCACCGTGCGCAAAGGGAAACGCCTTCCATGCGGACTGCGGCAAGCGCACCGCAGCTCCTGCAGCGCTCCTGGCTGCTTCTCGTCATGTCCCCACGATAGCTCTCACGGAAAGTGGTTTTGTGTTTACTTTGGGTTACAACAGCCCGGTCTAGTCCCCTTTCTTCACGTGTTCACGACGCGCCGGCGTCCATGAAATTGCCGGCTATCCAGCCCGGCATCCGCCTGCCAAACTGCAGCCGCGAGGGGGCGTGCCGATGGATATCCGCGAACCGATGCCGAACGGGAACCGCAGGTCCTTGACGGGGGCGCTGACTTTTCTGGCTGTGACCCGGCTGGTGCTGAATACCGGCTATCGCTTCATCTATCCGTTCCTGCCCGCCATTGCCCGCGGTCTCGGTGTTCCGCTCACACAGGCGGGCTTGCTCGTTTCGGTGCGGTGGGCCACCGGCTTTGCTACACCGGCCGCAGTGCGAATTCTTGGACGGGGCGAACGTCGGCACCGGTTGATCGTCGCGGGCTTGACGATGTTCGCAACCGGCGCCGTGATCACCGCCGCCACCGGTGTCTTCGCCGGAGCCCTGGTCGGATTCGTATTGCTCGGTCTCGGCAAACCGGTCTTCGACGTGGCGGCCCAGGCGTATCTCTCCGATCGCATCCCGTATCCCGTGCGGGCCCGTTATCTGGGCGTTCTCGAACTGACGTGGGCGAGTTCGTTGTTGATCGGGGCGCCTACGGCCGGTTGGCTCATCGCCCGCTTTGGCTGGCGGCTCCGTTCTGGGTGATAGCCGTTCTTTGTCTACTTGCGCTCCTGGCCATGCGGTGGGTCATCGAACCCGATTCCGGGTCAACGGAAGGCATCCGATCCAAGTTGGCTCTTGACCGGAATGCCGTAGCACTGCTGGTAACCGTCGGACTCTACTCGGGAGCTTCCGAAATCATGTTCGTGGTGTTTGGAGCGTGGCTCGAGGATGGTTTCGGATTGTCGCTGCTGGCGCTTGGTGGGGCTGGTTTACTCCTGGCTGTCTCGGAATTGGTGGGCGAAGGATCAACCCTGGCGTGGACCGATCGGATTGGCAAGCGACGATCGGTCGGAGCAATACGGTACTCGAACCAAGTAGGTG
>CAVQSB010000013.1:0-35336 GCA_963715305.1 uncultured Actinomycetota bacterium | reverse complement strand
GCCAACAATCGGCTCCGGAGAAGGAGGGCGACGCTCAGTTGCTGGCCGAGCGCGGCATCCTCTACGCACCGGATTTCCTCGTGAACGCCGGCGGACTCATCAACGTATTCGAGGAGCTGAACGGCTACTCGGAACAGCGAGCCATGCATCACGTACACGCCATCGGGCCGCGCACCCTGGACGTGCTGGTGGCCGCCAAGGAGCGGGGTGTGATTCCCCAGGACGCAGCGGTGCAGCTGGCCACTGAACGAATCGAGAGCATCAGCGACCTCCGGCGCCTGTCCCGAGGCGGTCTTACCTGGACAGAAGTCGACGGGACCTGAGGGGAGCATATGTGGAGGTTGTAGCCGAGCTGAAAGAGAACCATCGCGACCTGGGTCTGTCGGACGAGTCCATCCTGCAGATGTACCGAACGATGCTCGAGACCCGGCGAGTCGATGACCGCATGTGGGCGCTCAACCGGCAGGGTCGTGCTCCTTTCGTCGTGTCTGCTTCCGGCCATGAAGGAGCCCAGGTCGCCAGCGTGATGGCCATGGACCCCGGTTCCGATTGGTGTCTCCCGTACTATCGCGATGTCGGGGTCGTCCTGGGTTGGGGTTTTCGCCCCCTCGACATCTTCCTCGGGGTTTTCGCTCGCGAGGCCGATCCAACCAGTGGAGGGCGGCAGATGCCGAACCATTGGTCTCACCGGGAACGCCGCATGTTCACCCATTCGTCCCCGATCGCGACCCAATACCCGCACGCAGCCGGAATCGCGTACGCGATTCAGAAGGATCGCGGACCCGGCGTTGTGGCGGTTTACGGCGGCGAAGGCTCCACCTCCGAAGGCGACTGGCACGAAGCAATGAACTTCGCCGGCATCCACCGGCTACCACTGATTGTGATCATCGAGAACAACGAATACGCCATCTCCGTACCGGTTGCAGAAGAGGTGGCAGGCCAGGTCGCCGATCGCGCCCTGGGCTACGGCATCCACGGCGTTGCCGTCGACGGCAACGATCCTCTGGCGATGTACGCCATCACGAAAGAAGCCGTCGATCGGGCCAGGAACGGCGACGGCCCCACCCTCATCGAGGCCAAGACGTATCGCTACTACGCGCACACGTCCGATGACGACGACAAGCTCTATCGAACCCGGGAGGAAGTCGAGTCGTGGCGGCGCCGGGACCCGGTGATGCTCCTCAGGCAATACCTGATCGAGACCAGGCTGCTGAGCGAAACGCTGGAAGAGCGAATGGAAACCGAAATCGGCGAGGAGTTGGCTGAGGCGGTCAACCAGGCTGAAGCGGCTCCGGTGGCGAACGATCCGCTGGCTCGCGTGTACGCCCTTCCGATAACGCCGGAAGTTCCCGTCACCAAGGTCACGGTCGAACCCGACGGCGCAGAAGTCAACATCGTCACGGCCATCAATCAGACCTTGCACGAAATCATGGCCGCCCATCCCGAGACCGTCGTCTTTGGTGAGGATGTCGCCGATCCGAAAGGGGGCGCTTTCAAGGCGACCAAGGGGCTTACCGAAGCTTTCGGGAAAGACCGTTGTTTCAACACTCCGCTGGCCGAAGCCCTGATCGTCGGGATCGGGGTCGGGATGGCTGCGGCGGACAAGATCCCGATTCCGGAGATCCAGTTCGCCGACTTCATCCATCCTGCCTTCGACCAGATCGTTTCCGAAGTCGCCCGAATCCACTACCGGACCAACGGCGACTGGACATGCCCGATGGTGATACGGGCACCTTATGGAGGTGGGATCCACGGGGCCCTCTATCACTCCCAGTCGATCGAGGCCTTCTATGCCCACGTACCCGGGCTCAAAGTGGTCATTCCTTCGACGCCGGGCGACGCCAAAGGATTGCTGGTCACATCGGTCGAAGACCCCGATCCCGTCCTCTTCCTCGAACCCAAGAAGCTGTACCGGCTGGCCAAGGGGCCCTATCCCGCCGGCCCGTACCGGATCCCACTTGGCCAGGCGGCGATCCGCCGGGCGGGCACCGACCTGACCATCGTTGCCTACGGGGCGATGTCCTACTTCTCATTACAGGCTGCCGCCCTTCTGGCGGAGCAGGGGGTATCGGCCGAGGTGATCGACCTGCGCACGATCAAACCTCTCGACTGGCCAACGGTGCAGGCTTCGCTGGCCAAGACGGGACGTCTCCTGATCGTGCACGAAGATAACGAATTCGTTGGATTCGGTGCTGAGATTGCCGCCCAGGCGGCCGAGAAAGCTTTTGAACTGCTCGACGCCCCGGTACGCAGGTACGCTACCCCGGACGTGCCTGCCTTCCCGTTTGCTTCGGAGTTGGAAGCCATGGTGATGCCCAACACGAAGGGCATCGTCCGGCACGCGCTAGAACTCATGCGTTACTAGGGCCGACTGACGACTCGGGTTCTCTCAGTCAGCAGTCAGCAGTACCGCGTTAGCTTTTAGCTGATAGCTGCTTCGGCGTATCCTTGCCACGTGAGGATTTTCGGCATCGTTCTGACCGGTTGCGCCTTGCTCGTAGCCGGTCTCATGACCTTCACGACGGTCAACGTGGATCTTGGATATCGCGTCGGCGGAGGCACTTTGGAACGGTTAACAGAACCATGCGGATCGCTGTTCGGGATGCTCGCTCTCGGCGACTACCACCCGGCCGTCCAGGGTGAACGACCCCCGCAAGCCCGGGCGATCGATCCGGACGGAACCTCGCTACGCGAAGAGTGCGAGCTGGTGGCCAGGGCTCGCCTGATCACCACGCTGGCTATCGCCGGAGCGATGGTGGTGGCGGGAATCGTGCTCACGCGGTTGGGCAACCGGCGACAGAAGCCCATGGATGACCTGCGGCCCCTCCCGAAGCGAGAGTAGGCGGTAACCGCAGTCAGCAGTCAGCAGTCACACCATTCTCACGAGCGGAAACCTGGAAACTGGAAACAGCGAGCGAGCTCGCGAAGCGCGCCTACTCGCCGACGATCTCTTTACGGAGGGCGAGCGCGTCGTCGGCTCGCTCTTCGTCGAGTTCCTCCATCACAAAACCCATATGCACGAGCACCGGAGTGTCAACGGTCACCTGCGGCTGATACAGCAGGCAGGCTATTTCGGTACGGAAACCGAAGTCGACTTCGGCCATCGGAACACCGCCAGCATCCCACGTGCGGATGACCCTCCCGACCGCGCCAAGACACATCAGCCTGCTCCTATCCAACGAAACACCCGGATCTCCCGGATCCTTTTCGATCCGACACCCAAGGTGCAACTCAAGTCGTGGACCATGGTAGTTGCGTCCCCCTGACTCTCCCACCCGGGTTCTTCGATCCGGGACCCTGGTGAACCGAAAAGGATGCTCCGACTTCTCGATGACGCCGTATCATCGTGACCCAACCACCGCAGGAGACCGGGTGACAGAGCCAACCGACCACGGTCGTGTACCCGACACGGCCGGCCCCATCCTCTTCGCACGCTACGCCTATCCACCCAACGAACGGGGATATTGCGGACCGCCTCAGCACCGAACATTGCTGGAATACGGCGCCTCCGGGGTCGTCGATGGAGGCTTGATCGAACTTGCCCAGGCGTTCGAGGGTGCCTGGCCCTACCTGCAGTTCATCGCGGCCACCACCGGAATCGCGGACCCGCTCGACCGGCGAGTGGTTGAGGCGTACTGGATCGGCAGCGACCTCCTGGATCAGATCGATTTCAAGCTGTTCGGTGATTCCCTGCTCGACCGGTTCCGTCCCCGGGCCGGGTCCAACTGGGGCTACCTGGCTGAAGCCATCCCGGCCGGGGTTGTCCCTCACCACGCGTTCCATGTTTTCGGGATCTACCCATGGGTGGGATTGCTTGGCTCCGACCACGGGGACCATCCCCTCCACATCCTCGACCGGTGCCGAATCAGGTGGGGTCGCGTTCGTCTCGGCAGACGGCGACCAGGTAATCGTGGACTCTCAGCCCCTGCAATGGGATGGACGATCCCTAACCCTCGGTTTGCCGATCAGCGAACCAGCAGTACGCGCCATCGACGGCGCCGGGTTCGTTGATCGTCTCGAACCGGGCGACTGGGTGGCCCTCCACTGGAACTGGGTTTGCGACCGGCTGGACGATCGAACCCTGAACAACCTCAAACGGTTCAACGCTCGCCAGTTGGAGATAACCAACCATCGCCTCGCCCACCCCGGACCGGCCAAGGTGCTGGGGTAATAGATCGCTCGTCAGCCGTCAGCCGTCAGCCGTCAGCCGTCAGCCGTCAGCCGTCAGCCAAGGCATACCATTCTCGCGATAGCTGATAGCTGTCTCTACGGCAGCGAGAAGCTTGCCACGACCGGGAGGTGATCGGAGATCCCCCGCGTGTCGGCGGCGCGGACGAAGTGGTCGCCCAACCCGAGAAGCGGGTTGTAGAACAACAGATCGATCGTCCGGTCCGGTCCCGAAACTGCCGGATCGTTCGGGTAGTGGGTGAACCAGACGGAAGAGTCTCTGCCGTTGGCCTCGTCGACCGAAGGTACGGACGGGTAAGTGTCCGTCAGGACGGCCAGCTCGCTGTCGGGTTCGTAGTAGACCCGCTGATCTGCAGGGAGGTTGGTGAACTGCGGTCCGGGTGGAAGCAGGTTGAAGTCGCCACCAAACACCCACGGGTCCCCTGCCGTTGTGAGATCTTCGAGCAGATCCTTGGCAAGGGCCACTTGTTGCTGCATGGTGTTGGTGCCCTGGGCGAAAGCGTCGAGATGGGTGTTGAGGACGGCCAGATCGGAACCTCCCTCGACGGGGAGCCGAACTTCCAGGATGGCGCGCCGGAAGTTGAACTGCTGCGTCAGTGGATCCGACGGCATGATGGGCAACTGGTATCTGGTTGCCTCGTCGATCCGATATCGGGAGATAGTCGACAGCTTCATCCCCGCCGAACCCATGATGCGGGGATGGGGCACGAAGACGGCTTTCCAATAGAGTGCGCTCGCCGAACAGGCATAGTCATCGGGCAGGAGGCTCAGCAGTCGCTCCAGCTGATCCTCCCCGTCCGTCCGGGAGGCACCATCATCGACTTCCTGGAGCAAGACAACATCAGGAGACTCGTCGGCAATAACGCGGGCCACCTCTTCGAACGTCGCTGTAATCGCTTCCGGGGAAGGCCGTTCATCTGGACCGGACTCGTCGAAGAGGTCGTACCAGAAGACATAGCCTTTTCCCGCCATGTACTGGACATTCCACGACATGACCTCGAGCGTTTGGCCCGGCTGGAGGGTCGGCGTACCTTCCGGGCAGGTGATCGCCTCTGCCCGTTCTGAGCGGGGATGGAAGGTAGTGAGCCACACCGCAGCAACGAGCACCACAACCAGGGCCAGCAAACCGATCAGGATCCGTCGCACCCATTTCACGCTGGTTCCTCCCAATCCCGCCCACTGCTGCCGCGCGATACGAACGATAGACCCCGGAAGGTGTTTGGGAGCCCTACCGGGGCGCTCAGCTCCTCGCGGACGAACTCCCCGGTCTCTGATCAGCCGCGACGGAGCAGAAATCCAGCCCGCCCACTGGGCCCACTCCCTCGTACGAGCTGCGCCGGTGCTATCTCTACCTGCAGATGGCTACAGGACCGCGACCAGCGGCGACAACGCCTCAACGACGCGGAGGGTGATCATGGGGCTGCTCTTCCTGGGGCTGGGACGTTCGACTTTTTGCAGCTGGTCGGGTCGGTAGGTGCGGCGCAGCGGCCAGGTGCCATCAGGCAATTGGAACTCAGCAATGCGATCGATCGCCTCTTGCAGCCGGGGGTCGGGGCCACCGGTTCGGACTAGGAAGTCGACTGCCTCGAGCAGGTCTACCCGCCAGTCCAGCGGAAACGACGGTGCGAGCCAACTGTCGGCTTTGCTTGCTGAGACCGCCAGCGGGATTATTGATCCGTTCGAGCGAAAGATGACGCGGCGATCCAAAAACGCCTGCCGAATCGCAGCAACCAGCGGTTGACCGTCGACTCCACCCCAGATCGCTAGCGCCCGTCCTTCCCGGAGCAAACCGACTAAACAGGTTGTTTCAGCCATGCAGCCGCCGTACCTGGTCTTTAGATGGGAACTCCACTCGGCAACCGGCTCGCGCCGCACATCTCGTCCTCCAGCCTTGATCTCCTGGTACCGCAAGATCCAGTCGATCTGCTTGGTGGCTAGTGCATCCAGGCCGCCGTTGAGATAGATGAGGGCGGCAAGTCCCACGTAGCAGCTGAGCACACCATCCCGAGTACCCCAAATGGAGAAAACGCCATCATCTGTGTGCCCAACCGACTGGAGGAAATTCACAGCTTGGCGCCAACCGTCATGGGTCGCATCGAGTCCCAATTCACCCAGGGTCTTGACCATCCACAGTGTTGGTAGCAACCGCTGGCCAGGATGATCCTTGTCCCCCCAACTACCGTCTTCGCGCTGGGTGGCCAAGGCGTCCCGCACCGGCTCCGAGATGCCGACGCTAGCCCGGAGCTTGCCCAAGTCTGCGTCGGCGTCGAGTAGCCGTGCCATCCGCAATTCAACGGTTGGGTCGCCCAACCCCTGGAGGTACTCGATCGCCGGATCGAGGGTCGGGAGCGTGAGTGCACCAGCGGCAGCCATGGTGGCTAGAGGGTCTTCTTGAACTTGTGGACCAACTTCCGCGCCCATTCGTAGTGGCTCGATGTCGCCGACACGGCATAGCTGCCTACAGAGGTCGATCCCGTCCATGGGTAGCGACGCTTGGTGAAAAGGTCGTCGTCGTGATACCTCTCGACAACGGATCGAACCCGCCGGTAGGAGTCTGCCAGCCGGGCGACGACTGCCTCGTAGCTATCGTCCGTGACCCGCATGTAGATCTCTTGGTTGAGCGCGGGGGTGTCCTTCCACGTGTAGCCCGGGGCGGGCATGGCGATGGTCTCCCCTGCCGACCCGGCGCCCTCCCAAAGAAGGAACATGGCGTGCCAGGCATCGAGATGGCCAAGGATGTCCTTGACCGACCACACCTCGCATGCGCCAGGGCGCAAACGGTCGTCCCTGTCGATGTCGTCAATCTCTCTCAGAAGAGCGGCATACTCCCGGCTCATCGCCCCAAGGAGTTCGGTCCGGTTGGTTGGTCTTGACACAACACCGTTTTAGCCGCGTCTGCTCTTCTCGTCCAGGGCAATCCGGACCTCATGGCTGGAATCGAGCTTGACCGAACTCGCTAACTCAGAGGCACTTGCCCTGAGCGCGGTTGCGCATTACCGAACTCAACGCTCGTCGTTTGCCGCTCTTTCAGGTACTCGCGTCTCCGGACCGGCCGTCGGGCACCTGCCAAACCCGGCGCAGCGTCCATTTGATGCGTTCCCCGCGTTCGGCGATCGGTACCCCGTCACGACGGATCTCGACCATCCCGGCCGCCGTCTCCAGTCGGTAGTCCGTGTACGGGCCGCGATACCAGACATGGTCAACACGGCCGGGCAAATCGCCGCCCAGATCGGCCCAGTCGGGACGGACCAGCATCGACGCCCAGCCGGGCACCCCGGCGCTTCCTTCCACCTTCACGGTCCTTCCCTCGCAACGAATGACGATCTCCCGGCCACCCGCCTGGGCAACATCGACGTGGAGAACCGAAGCAGGCCCCGTGAGCTTCGCGGACCAAAGATCAACCGGCCTGTTGTAGACCTCGAGGGGAGAGCCGACCTGCACCACGGACCCGTCACGTAGAAGCGCAATCCGATCGGCGATGGCCAGCGCCTCACCCGAGTCGTGAGTTGCGTATACGGCTGCCGCACCCGAAGCCCTACGCTGTTCCGCCAGTTCCTCCTGCAGGGCAACCCTTAGCGATGTATCGAGGTGAGCGGTCGGTTCGTCGAATAGGTAGAGTGCCGGACGGCCGGCCAGGGCCCTCGCCAACCCGACTCGCTGCTGTTGGCCTCCGGAAAGTTCAGCCGGTTTCCGATGAGCCAGATCGGCGATCCCCATGCGGTCCAGCAGATCTCGGGCCTGGCCGGTCGCGTCGGACGATTCCGTCCCCCTTCTCAGCAACGGATAGGCAACCGTCGCCAGCGCATCGAGGTGGGGCCACAGGGCGTAGTTCTGAAAAACAAACCCAACATCGCGTACCTCAGGAGGGTCCGTTCTGCCGGCCGTTGCGACCGTTCGACCACCCATCGCGATGGTCCCCTCCTTCAGGTCGACAAACCCGGCGACGGCATACAACAACGTGGTCTTACCGGACCCGGAGGGTCCAAGAACGGCGACCACCTCCTGCGGGAGAACCTCGAGATTGAGGGACCTGAGGATGGGATCAGTGCCGTACGCCACCGTGACCGTCCGGCACTCGAGAGGATTGGTCATCGCGGTACCGCCCGGGCCCGGCGTCGAATCATGAAGACCGGGACAAACGCCACCAGCACCACCCCGGTCAGCACGACCGCCATCGCGGCTGTCACCGTGACGTCGCCTATCTGGCGCAGATTCAGGATGACCACCGCCAGCGTCTCACTCCCGGGACCGTAGAGCAGCGCTGACATGGTCAGTTCGTGAAACGAGAACAGGAACACCAGCACCCATGCGGCCGCGACCGCCGGCCACAGCAGCGGAACAATCACGGTCCGCAGCGTCGTCACCGTTCCGGCCCCCGACGCCCGGGCAGCCCGGTCGCAGTCCATCGGGAGGTTCTCGAGAGAACCGGCGATGGGGCGGTGCCCCAGCGCCCAGAACTTGGCCAGGTAGGCGACCAGGATGAGCAACAGGGAGTCCCGCAGGCGCGAGTCCGTAGGCCAGCAAGACGGCCACGGCCAGCGCCGACCCGGGAACGGCAAACGTCAGCACCGGGAGGACCGTAGCCGATCGAACGACCACCCGGTCGTCGGGCGAGAGACGCAGCCAATCCACCGAGGAAACCACCAGAAGTCGGCGCGACCCCCAGCCAGGCCAGGCTGTCGAGCAAGTGCCGATCCGTAGCTACCGGCCATGGCCTCTCCGAAGTTGGCCAGGGTCCAGTTCGACGGAACGGGCGACAACCCGACCGCCCGGGTGATCGAGCTCAGGACAGCGCACCGAACGGAATCAGGGCGGTGAACGCCACGTAGACCCACAAGACCACGGCGGGCCACCAGGATCTCGAGCCTCGCGAGGGGAGCTACCTGTCGGACCCGCGGTGCGAACCACATCCCGGGCCAGGCCGAACACGGCGGTCGGCAACCGCCACCACCGTGACCGTCACGACGACCAGGACGGCGGCCAGCACCAGCACCCTCGTGAAGGCCGCCGGTGCGGCCGAACGGGCCAGATCCTGATAGATCCGGGTTGTCATCGTCCCGAACCCGGCCGGCGAGCCGAGCAAGGCCGGTATCCCAAACGAGTTGACCGAGAAAACGAACATCAGCGCCGCCGCTCCAAAGAGAGCCGGACGGAGCAGCGGCAGGGTCACCAACCGGAAGGCCCCCCACCGTGAGAACCCGCCGCCCGGGCGGCCCGCTCCAGATCCGGGGCCACCCTCGTCGCGAGACCGGCCGCCACGATCAGGTAGGCGAGCGGTACCGCGTTGACCGCGATCACCATCGACAATTCCCGGGCCGCCAAACAAGCCGGGCAAGGTCCACCCGATTGCATCGTCGATGATCCCGCCCGGGCCGTAGGCCTGCGTCCAGCTGAGCGCGGACACAAAAGGCGGGGTGACCAGGGGCAGCAGCAATCCCAGCCTCAGCCAATTCCGCGCCGGGACGGCCACCCGTTCGGTCGCAAACGCGGCCGCGGCACCGACCAGCACGGCTATCACGGTGGCCAGGGCGCCGGTCCACAAGGTGTTGAACACGACAGTACCGGTGCCCGTACCTCGCAAGGCTTCCGCTGCGGACAACCACCCTTCCCCGATGGCTCCCCGAAAAAGCTCAAAGAGCGGAAGCACCACCAGCAGGACAAGCACGAGTCCGGCCGTCCCCAGGCCAATCGCTGCCCAAGGCGGACGACGCACGGCGATCGGTTCAGCCACCAAAGATCTCCCGATAGGCTGCGAGCAGCTCATCCTGACGGTTGAAGACGTCCGGCCAGGAGGGAGTAACACTCGGACCGCCGTCGATGTCCCATGCCACGTCAGACCGGACGGGTTGCCACCCGGTCCCGGCGATAGCTTCCTGCCCTTCGAACGACAGCACGAAGTCAACGAACGCTCCGGCCGCCGTCGGACGCTCGGTGGACGCAAAGATCCCGATCGGGCTGTACATGACGATCGCACCCGGTTCGGGCCAAACGATCTCGATCGGCGAACCCTTGGCGATGGCCGCTCGGGCTGAGAACGCCAGCGTCATTCCCGCCGCAAATTGCCCTTCGGCGACGCCGGTCACGACGTCCCCGGGCGAACTGACCTGCACTCCCCCGTTGGCGGCCAAACGGGCATAGAAGTCGAACCCGAATCGATCCGCCATGGCCAGGTAGGCCATAGCTCCCAGGGCCGAACCTGCGAAGGCGGGGTCCGGGATCGCCACAACTCCAACGGCCGGGTCGGCGAGGTCCTCCCATCCGCGGAGCGGAGGATTCAGACCGGCTTGCTGGACGATCACCATCGAGAGGAGCCGGGTGCCCCAGAAGCGATCCGAACGGAACTCGACGGGGATCTGATCAACGTCGGCGGGACTGAAGCCACCCAGGAGGCCGTCCGCATCGTATTGCTGCATCGAGAGGGGGTCGGTCAGCCAGATAACATCGGCCTGGATCCCGCCCTCACGTTGCTCGGCGGCAATACGCGCGGTGAGTTCGCCCGTCGGCGCACGGAACACCTCGACGTTGGTCCCCGGTCTATCGCGGGTAAGGGCCTCGACGACGGCATCAACAGTGTCCTGAGTGACGGAGGTGTACACGGTCACCACATCCCCACCACCGGGCGAACAGGCTCCCAGAACGAGCAGCGCCACGAGCGCCAGGGCGACAGAACGACCTTTGGCTTCCGGCATATCGCCCCTCTGCTACCTCATCGGATGGTTCATGAAACCACGCCGCCGATCCTCCCGACAACGCCGGAGGGCGGCGACCGTGCACCGGCAGCCTATCCTGCAAGAAACCTCAACAACGGCAGCGCATGTCTCTCCTCAATGATCTAACCCAAATCTTCGGCGACGCCTTCGAGCAGGCCGGCCTGGACCGGGCGTTTGGCACCGTGGCGGTCTCGCAGCGGCCCGACCTGGGACAGTTCCAGTGCAACGGGGCACTACCCGCGGCCAAAGCGGCCGGACGACCTCCCCGCGAGATTGCCCGGGACATCGTCGATCGAGTGGAGCCAGACGAGCGATTCGGCCATCTCTCTCTGGCCGGACCGGGATTCATCAACATCAGCTTGACCGACGACTTCCTTGCCAGGGAGATGCAGGTGGTGGCCGATGACGCACGCTTCGGGGTGCCCGAGATCCGGCCGCGCAAGGTGCTGGTCGACTACGGCGGCCCCAACGTTGCCAAGGAAATGCACGTCGGGCACCTGCCGCGCCACCATCATCGGTGACTCACTGCGGCGGATCGCCCGATTCCTCGGTCACGACACGCTCGGCGATGCCCACTTCGGGGACTGGGGCACCCAGATGGGGATGCTCATCATCGAGATAGCCCGGCTTCATCCTGAGCTTCCGTTCTTCGATCCAGAGTTCACGGGCGAGTACCCGACGATCGAGGTCACCCTCGACGACCTCGAAGCGATGTACCCGCTGGTCTCGGCGCGCTGTGCAGCAGACCCGGAAGAAGCTGAACGGGCCCGCATCGCCACGGTCGAATTGCAGCAGGGGCGAGCGGGGTACCGGGCGCTCTGGCAGCAACTGCACGACATCTCCATGGCGGCTCACCGCCGCGACTTCGCCAGCCTGGGAGTCGAATTCGACCTCTGGCACGGCGAGTCGACCGTGCACGACCGGATTGATCCGATGATCGAACGCCTCAACCAAGCCGGGGTAGTGACGAAGAGCGACGGTGCCCTGGTCATTGAAATTGCCGAACCAAACGACAAGACCGACATGCCGCCGTTCCTGGTCGCCAAATCGGACGGTGGATTCCTCTATTCGACGACCGACCTCGCCACCGTCGAAGAGCGAGTCGATGACCTGCAACGGGATCTGCTTCTTGTATGTCGTCGATGCCCGCCAGTCGTTTCACTTCGACCAGGTGTTCCGGGCCGCCCGGCGCAGCGGCATCGTACCCGAGACCGTCGGTATGGAACACATCAAGTTCGGGACCATGAACGGCCCGGACGGCAAGCCGTTCCAGACGCGCAAGGGCGGGGTGCTCAAACTGCGGGACCTGATCGCACTGGTCACCGGGGCGGCCGGGCAGAGACTCTCCGATGCAGATATCGCGCAGGAGTACCCAGAGGTCGAGCGGACCGAGATCGCCCGCCAGGTCGGCCTGGCGCGCACTCAAGTTCGGCGATCTGAGCAATCACCGCTCCTCCAATTACCTCTTCGATCTGGATCGATTTGCATCGTTCGAAGGGAAAACCGGACCCTATCTCCAGTACTCCGCAGTTCGCATCAAATCGATTCTCCGCAATGCCCAGGAGGCCGGATTGGCGCCCGGACCCCTCGTATCGCCGCAGGTTGACGCTGAGCGCAGTTTGATGCTCTACCTGGCCCGACTCCCCGAGGTGCTCGAACGGGCCTTCGAGCTCAGGGCGCCCAACCACATCGCCGAGTACGCCTACGAACTGGCCACTCAGTTCAATCGTTTCTACGAAGAGTGTCACATCCTCCGTGAAACCGATCCGGCTCGACAAGCGTCCTGGCTGAGCCCTGGTTGAACTGACCCTCGAGGAGCTCTCCCTGTTGCTCGATCTGCTCGGCATCGAGGTTCCCGAGCGCATGTGACGGCCGGTTTGGACCCGGCTCGGTCAATCCTTCCGGGTCCGTCCTATGCTTTTTGCATGATCATCAGATCGGCCCGGCCAGACGACAAGGCGGCCATCGCCGCCTTCACGACGGACACGTTCTCGTGGGGCGATTACGTGGCCGATGCGTTCGATTCGTGGGTGGAGAACCCCGACGGCCAGATCCTCATCGCCGCCTCCGATCGTGACGAGGCCATCGGCATGGCCCGGGTCTCGATGCTGTCGCCCACCGAGGCGTGGGCGCAGGCGGCCCGGGTCCATCCCGATCACCGGCGAAAAGGTATCGCAGGCAGCCTCACCCGGGCCGGAGAGATGTGGGCGGCCGAGCGGGGCGGCCTGGTGATGCGCCTCTTGACTGAGGAATCGAACGAACCGGCTCAGCACCAGGTCGAGAAGTCCGGATATCGTCTAGTCGCGCGATGGGCCATGGCGCAAAAGGACGTCGGCCGGTCGGTTCCGGACATCACGGGAAACGGTGGCCGGAGCGCCCCACCCGAAGAGCGGCTGCGCCCTGCCGGGGTCCATGAGGTGGAGCCGGCCTTCCTGGCGTGGTCAACCGGAGAATTGATCAAGGCCGGACACGGGCTGTTCCCAGCCGCCGGGTGGACCTGGCGCCAGATGGCCATCACCGATGTCATCAGGGCCGCCCGGTCTCGAACTCTCTGGGACTGTCCGGCCGGATGGCTCATCGGGGAGATCGAGGAGAACCAATTCTGGGTCTCCTGGATTGTCACAGGACCTGAGGACGCTCACCGTCTGTTGCGAGCGGCCTTAGAACTTGCCAACGAGCAAGGGGCCGAACGTTTCAGAATGCTGTTTCCGCAAACCGACTGGCTGCTCCGTGCTGCCCACCGGGCAGGCTTGGAGCTCCACCCGTCACTCATGTACGAAAAGCCGTTGCCGTAGAGAGCAGTCGGCAGTTAGCAGTCAGCCCATTCTCGCGAAGCCGATAGCTGATAGCTGATAGGTGATTTCGATCAGTCGATGAACATGATGCTGAACACGATCAGCGTTCCGATAACCCACAACGTATAGAGGACGGGTAACTCGATCAGATCCAGCCAGGGGCGGTCGGGGTAGTAGCGTCGCAGGCCCCACAGGGCGGTGGCTCCGAGAAGCAACGTGGCGGTGAGGCCGGCGACACCGGTAGCGACCAGCACGTCGTTGGCAATTCCGAACGTCGAGGGAAGCTCCGCGACGTACTTCTCGATGAACTTCCCGATGCTGAAGAGAATGCCGCCCACCAACAGCAAGGACCCGGCCCGGACGAGCAGCATTTCCATCTCCGAACCGGTGCGAGTGCGCAGCGCCCGGATCGGACCTTCGACCGCTACGCCCAACGCAAAGGCACCAAACACAGCTATCACCAGGCCAGACCCCAGCATTTCGCCCGTCGAGCGGGTCAAACCAATGTCGAGGACTTCGAAACCGTCGAGCAGCACGACAATGGCCAGTGAAACCAGGGCGGTGCCAACCACCAGCAGTCCCACATCGAGGGTGGTACCGGTGATGCGGCGGAACAACCGGAACAGCCGCCTGGCCTCAGGCTCGGTTGTAGGTTCGATCGTGACCTGGGGGTCGTCCACGGTTCCCACTCCTGGATTTCGCATGCGGTCGGCACAGCCTACTCGGGGTCTTCCCGACTCTGGAGTTCCTTCTCCTGGATCGATTCCCAATAGAGCTCGATCGGATGCGCAACGCGGTACCAGTTCTCGAGATGGGCCCGGATCTGCATCTCACATCCCGGGTTGGCCGAGGCGACCACCGTCGACCCCGCCGACCGGATCTGCGCAGCCTTCTGCTCGCCCAATTCACGAGCCGTTTGCGGACGAAGCAGAGAGTACAAACCGGCGGCCCCACAACACTGGTCATCGGCCAGGTCCACGGGTTGGTAGCCGGCAGCGGAGACAATGGCCCGGGGTGCGTCAACGATCCGCTGCGCATGTCGCAGATGGCAGGGATCCTGGACGGCCACTGCACCCCGGTTGATCGACATGGTGGGAAGCCGACCTTCGGTGATGGCTGCGGCGATGACCTCAGTGATGTCACGAGCCCGCTCAGCCAGGATCGAACCACCATCTCCGGCCCACTCGGCATATTCCTTGAGGTGCGCACTGCATCCGGCGGCGTCGCTCACGACCAGATCGACACCCTGAAGTGCCCGGACGTTCCGGGCGGCCAACGTCGGGTCGCTCGTCTGGAATCCCCGTCATGGGCCGCCAGCGCACCACAGCAGGTCTGGCGCAGGGGAACGACAACCCGGTACCCGGCTCGCGTCAACAGCTCAACGGCTGCAACATGGACCGGGCCAAACCACGCGTCCATCACGCAACCGGCCAGCAGCGCAACAGAGCCGATCTGCTCCCCCTTCGCCAGATGGACGGTGCCTCGCAGGCCGGCGGAGGTACCGGCTCGATCTCTCATTCCAGCCAGGCTGGATTTGAGCGAATCAGGCAGGAGCCGGACGACCCCCGTCCGTTGCGCGAACCGTAGTGACCTGGTGGCTAGGCGTAACCAACCGGGGTTCGTCACCAAACGACCGAGCAGGCCGTGGCGTAGCCGGCGCCCGGCGGTCGGACGTTGCGCCGTCAGCTCGGCCCGGGCCCCTTCCATGACCCGACCGAACGGGACCAGAGAAGGGCAGGCAGTTTCACAAGCCCGGCACTGCAGGCAGAACGACATCATGTCCTCGAACGCCCCGTCGAGCGGGACCACATCATCCGCGACGGCACGGCATCGCGGCGATCCGACCCCGAGGAGAGGCCGTTTCGTCACCGGTCAACCGGAAGGTAGGGCAGTGCGGGAGGCACAGACCACAATCAACGCACGCGGCGAGCTCGGCCGATCGTGGGGCTTGCGTCGTTACCCAGCCCATCACAGGCCTCCGGGCAATCGACCCGGGTTGACGATCCGATCCGGATCGAAACGAGCCACTATCCGACGTTGCAGATCCATCCCGGCCGGAGGAGTTCCCCCCAGGCATCAAACGTCTGATAGCACCTCTCCAGGCGCAGTGGTGAGCACGAGAGCGCCGCCGTGCCTCTCAACCCGGCGGCGTATCTGCGCTCACGGTTCTTGGCTCGAATTCCTCGAGGCTGATGCGCGCCTCTCCCACTCCCGGCAAGGCCTGGTAGCTCCACGACTTCGGGAGCTCTTCGAGAGCAACCTGCAAGTGCCGGGGGGCCAGGCGGAGAGATAGCGTGATCGATCCGGTCAAAACCCACGGCCACTGCCATCCTTCATCATGATGCCCACCTAATTCAGTGGTTCGAGCCTCGACCTCGGCGAGCGTCCCGGCCAGGTAGACCCGCACCTGGTCCCGCTCTTCGATCACAGCCAAGGGCCGGTACCCGTAGTCGGGTCGGCGTTGGGCCAGCGTCACCGTCCGCCGTGCCTCAGGGAGAGGCCACAGCTTGAGACAGACCGAGACGATGACACCGAGGGCCCCGAACGAACCGGTTGCCAGTCGGGGAAGGTCGTATCCCGGGACGTTCTTGACGACCCGGCCGCCGCCGGTCACGACCCGGCCATCTCCGGTGACGACGGTCACCTCGAGCACCCGGTCCCTCGTCGGGCCGTACGCGGTTGCGGCGGAAGCCCGAGATCCCGGCCGCGACGACACCGCCGACCGTGGCCTCCGGACTCGGTCCGGGAGGACGGCCGTCTGGCGACGTGGCCGAGCAGAGCTTCGATCTCACCACCGGTACACCGGCCTCGACCGTCACGGTCAGGTCCTCCGGTTGGTGGTCGACGATCGAATCGAGCCGGGCGGTCGAGACGACGCCTCTGCCGGTCGACCGGACGTCCATGCCGAGGGTGCCCGCCACCACCACACCACGCACCGGGTCGGTGATTGGCATCCAGCGGTCGGTACAGGACTTCCGACAGTCTCGTCGAGCGTGGACGGTGCGTACGAGCGACGGCGTCTTCGGGGGAACGCCCTCATGTCATCGGTTCGGTACGGATGGGCGGTCATCGGCCTGCAACGCCGACCGCGGGAGTCATATCCAGGTTCCGTCGGGAACCGGACGGTGCGCCCATATCGAAACAGCGGGAGCCCGACGGGAGGACCTTCTCGGGATTGAACACCCCGTCGGGGTCGAACGCCTCCTCGAGCGGGCCTGGGCGTCGAGGTCGTATTCGGTCGAAGACAAGCCGCATGAGGTCACGTTTCTCCAGACCGATGCCATGCTCGCCGGACAGCGACGCCGCCCGCCTCCACGCACACGTGAACCAGCTCGTCGGCAGCGGCGTGCACTCGTCTCTAGGACTCCCGGCTCTGACGCGTCGAAAGTCATCAGCGGGTGGAGGTTGCCGTCACCGGCATGGAACACATTCATCATCGTCAGGTCGTAACGATCGGCGATCTCGTAGACCTTCGCCATCGACCTCGACCAGTTTGGTGCGTGGCACCACGGTGTCGTGGAGGTAGTAGTCCGGAGCGGATTGGGCCACAGCCCCGAAGGCCGCCTTGCGGCCCTTCCAGAGCAGGGCCCGCTCCGCGTCGTCGACAGCGATCCGGACCGAAGTCGCATGGTTCGGACTTCGGCCACAGCCTCGAACCAGTTCGGCTTCGGCGTCGACGGCGGCCGGTGGCACCGGTCGACCTCGGCGAGGAGTACCGCCGCCGCGTCGATCGGAAGCCGGCTCCGCACAAACCGTTCTCCACGGCAATGGTCATCCGCTGATCCATCATTTCCAGAGCGCGCAGGGACCACCCCCGCAGCGATGATTCCCGACACGGTGGTCGGCTGCGTCCTCGACGCGATCGAACGCGGCCAGCAGGGTTCGGACGGCCGGTGGGTTGGGGGTGAGTTGCACCAGCGCCCGCGTCGACGATGCCAAGGGTCCCTTCCGACCCGACCACGATGCCCTCGCAGATCCAGGCCGATCGGGTCGGGGGCGCTCGCCGCCCGAGAATCACCACCTCGCCCCCGGCCATGACCGACCTCCACTGCCGAGCACGTGATTGACGGTGGTGCCTTCCGCCAGGCAGTGGGGGCCGCCGCTGTTGTTGGCCACGTTGCCGCCGATGGTGCAGGCGGATTGGGACGACGGGTCGGGTGCGAAGTGGAGCCCGGCGAATGCGGTGTGCGTGCTCAGGTCGAGGTTGAACACACCCGCACCTACCCACGCCGTGCGACTCTCGGCGTCGATCTCGATCTCGGTCATGCGGGTCATGGACACCACGAGCGAGGGGCTGACGGGAACCGTGCCGCCGGCCAAACCAGTCCCGGCGCCTCGCGGCACAATCGGGATCTCGTGGCGAGCGGCGATCCGGACGACCTCGACGACCTCTCCAGCCGTGGCCGGGAGGGCCACGGCAACCACTTCGCCGCGCCTGATGCCGGCGTCCTTGCCGTAGACGTACGTACGGAGCGGGTCGGCGAGCACCCGCTCGGTGCCCAGAACCTTTTGCAGTTCCTGTACCAGCGTCACGTTCCTCAAGCTAGCCCTTCATGGTTTGGGGATCCCAAACCAACCGTGCCGGAATTCTCAGAACACAACGAGCTGCTACTTCGCCCGGAACCACTCCACCGCAGCTTCGCCCCACCACTACGATTGCCTTCAACTTCAAAGGGGGTTACTTGTGGATTTTGGTTTTCTCGTAATCCTGCTGTTCGTGATTGCCCTCCCGCTCTTCATCTTCCATATATGGGCCATCATCGATGTGCTCCGAACTCCCCAGCCCACATGGGCGGCTGCCGGGCAAAACCAGATGCTGTGGGGCGTCGTGGTCCTGTTCCTCTCCTTCGTCGGACCCATCCTGTATCTCACCATCGCCCGCCCGCAATTGATCGCTGCGGGACCGACCGTCTGACTTCGCGTTGTCCGCACCCCGAGATGCCCGCCTGAGCACATAAACGGGTCGTGGCGGTAGATTTGCCCCAGGAAAAGCAGGTAACGCATCTGCCCGGCTGAAGGTCTCACCTCCAATCCACGGACAGGATTCTCCATGCAATCGACCTGGATCGCTCGGAACGCATCATGACCACGGTCCACGAATTCCATATTCCCGTCATGGGTACCGGCTTCACCATCGATACCCCCTTGAACGTGGCAGCGGTTCTGGAATCGATTCGGTCATCCAGATCGTCGACGACATCCTGATCGAACAGATGCGGAGGGTCCATAGCGAGCGGAACGGCGAACCCTACGAGGAAATCGCCGACGATGACCACGACGCCCGGGCGCGGCGGATCACGGCCTACCTGAATCTGATCCATCTGCTCGTCAAGCGGCAAACGGACACGATGAAGGCTTTGCCGTTCGAGCCGGCGAACGACCTCACCCGGTACTTCGAGCTCCTGCCCGAAGGGGAACTCAAGGCTTCGTACCGCGCCATGCTGTCCGCCGTCGACGAGGATCGGAGCACCGGCCTCCAAAGCGCCCTGATCGACCAGGTGGTGCCCGGGGCCATCGACGTCAACATCATGACCAAGCTGGACCGGGACACGTATCTCGGCAAAGAAAAGCGATCCCCGGAATTCAGCGACGCCCTGTCCGGTTTGCGTGGGTTCGCCAACAGCGATCTCGACGCAGCGGTGGTGTTCTCGGCCGGTCTGAATCCCCGTCTGTTCGGCTACCTCGCCGAGTTCGATGACTTCTTCCCGGACGAGGCAGGACACCGGCGCCAGCGCGTCATCCTCAAGGTCAGCGACTACCGCTCAGCATTCGTTCAAGGCAAGTACCTGGCCAAACGGGGGATCTGGGTATCGGAGTACCGAATCGAGTCTGGCCTCAATTGTGGGGGTCACACGTTCCCGACCACCGGCCAATTGATGGGGCCGATCCTCGAAGAGTTCCGCATCAAACGGGCTGAGCTGATCGAAACCTTGCACACCATCACGAATGATGCACTTGTTGCGGCCGGGCGCCGATCGCTAGACCATCCGTTGCCGCTGCGGATCACCGCCCAGGGAGGCATCGGTACTTTCGATGAACACAACCTGCTGCTCACCCATTACGAGCTTGATTCCACCGGATGGGGCACACCTTTCCTCCTGGTTCCCGAAGTGACCAACGTGGATGATGCGCACCGGGCCAAACTGGTCGAAGCATCAGACGACGACGTGGAACTGAGCGACGCCATCCCCCTTCGGTATCCCGTTCTGGAATCTCCGCAACTCCGCCAGCGATCTCCTCCGCAAAACCCGCATCGCGATCGGCAAGCCCGGCAGCGCCTGTCCGAAGGGCTACCTGGCACTGCACAACACCGAATTCTCCGAACAACCCATCTGCACGGCCTCTCGGAAATACGTCGTCCAAAAACTCGCTCATCTCGACCAGGAGGGCTACACCCCCGAGCAGCGAGCCATGGTCGAAGAGGACGTCCTCGCCAAAACTTGCCTGTGCCGCGACCTTGCCGGCGGGGCGGAGCTCAACTCCGGGATCAGTGACGAGGCAGCCACGGCAGTGTGCACCGGCCCCAACATCGTCAATTTCTCCAAGGTGGCAACGCTCAGAGAGATGGTCGATCACATTTATGGTCGGATCTCTCTGCTCACCAACCCGGCCCGCCCCCACATGTTCATCCGTGAAATCGAACTGTATGTCGACTACGTGGGGAAGGAATTCCGAAGGTTCACCCTCGGTCTATCGGCCCGAAAAGAGAACTACTTCAACGAGGTCAAAGAGAACCTCCGAGCCGGTGTCGAGTACTACACGGACCTGATCGATCGCCTCCCCACCGCCGACCGCAACTCGTTCGCCGACCGCCTCGAGAGCCTCCGCCTGGCCGTGCAGCAGATCGGTGCCTTCGCCCCCGTCTAGAAATCGGTTCTTGGCGCCTAACAAGCCGGAATGTCGAGCAAGTTCAGCACGCCAAAACGGGATTTAGGGGGGTCCCCAGCCGCCGCCGCCCGGGGTTTTGACCAGCAGGCGGTCACCGGGAACCACGTCGAAGGTGGTCTTGCCGGGGAGCCGGGTGGGGGCTTGTCCGGCCCGGATCAGCCAATCCTCCCCGCACCTTCCCGGCGCGCCGCCGGCCAAACCCCACGGGGGGACCACCCGGCGCTCCCCCATCAGCGACACCGTGGCCGGAGCCAGGAACTCGATCTCTCTCTCAATGCCCTCTCCCCCCGGGAACCGGCCGGGGCCTCCGCTGCCCCTGCGCAGCTGGTTGCGAACCACCCGAAAGGGATAGTGGCTCTCGAGAGCTTCGATCGGCGTGTTCTTGGTATTGGTCATGCCGGTGTGGATGCCCGACTGTCCTGGCTTGCCCGGCCGTCCCCCCTGTCCGCCTGCCAGCGTCTCGTAGTAGGCAAAGTCGTCGGAGCCAATCAAGACGTTGTTCATGGTGCCTTGGGAAGCAGCCGGAACCCGGTCCGGGGCTGCCGGGGCCAGAGCCCCGAGCAGAACGTCGGCGATTCGCTGACTCGTTTCAACGTTGCCTGCCGCGACCGCGGCCGGCCAGCGGGCGTTGACCAGCGAGCCTGGAGGGGCCGACAGTGACAGTGGTCGATAGCAACCTCCGTTGGCGGGAATGGTTGGATCGGTGGCAACCCGTACCGCGTAGTAGAGACACGAAAGAGTCACCGCTTCGACCGCATTGATGTTTCCCTCGATCTGGGCCGCCGTGCCCACGAAATCGGCCTGCAGCCGGCCACCGTTGATCGTCACGGTGACCGCGATAGGGAGCAAGCCGCCCTGCCACTCCATCACATCTTCAAACCGAAAAACACCGTTCGGCAGAGCAACCAGGGCGGAGACCATCCGTCGCTCCCCGTAGGACAGGAGAGCGTCGGCCACCCCGAAGTAGGCACCTGATCCGGCCCGATCGGCCAGAATCGACAACCGGCAAGCTCCCACCTCGTTGGCGCCGAGTTGTGCCGATAGGTCTCCCAGCCTTTCAGCCGGGGTGCGGGTGGCCGCCAGGAAGGGCTGCACAAAGGACGCCAGCCACTCCCCATTGCGAACGGCTGCCACGGGAGCGACCACGTGACCCTCTTGATCGATGGTCGTGGCATGGGCCGGCATAGAACCCGGAGCCTCGCCTCCCACATCGGCATGATGGGCCCGGTTGGCGACCCAGCCGACCAGCACGCTCCCCAGATGCACCGGGCGGACCAAAGTCAGGTCGTTGAGGTGAGTTCCGCCGTGATACGGATCGTTGACCGCGTACTGCACCCCGGGCTCCACGTCTATCCCCTGGAGGACGGCCGCTACCGAAGCGGGCATCGAGCCGAGGTGCACCGGGATGTGCTCAGCCTGAGCGAGCATCTCACCGTTAGGAACGAACACCGCTGCGGAGCAATCGGCTCGCTCCTTGATGTTGGGCGAGTATGCAGTGCGCCGCAGCACGGCACCCATTTCATCGGCTACCGCCGCGAATTCGTTTCGAGCCACCTCGAGGGTGATGGGGTCAACCGTCACCACTCCACCTCCAGCGCGCCAGACGGGTGCACCGTTGCCCGTTCTCCGCGCCCCAGGAAAGACGAAGCTTCGGATTCCAGGATTACGGCCGGACCAACGACCTCGGTCCCCGCAGCCAAGCCGGGACGCCACCACACCGACACCTCCTCCGGACCCGTTCGGGTGAGAACCGTCCGGTTGCCAAGCCGAGCAGCGCCGCTCGGGACGATCTCGGGCAAATCGGACCATCGCATCGCCGGATCACCGGTCGCCTCCGCCCGGGCGGCCACGATCTCGATCGGGTCCCCCGGTCTGGCGAAACCGTTCCGATCCCGATGGATCTGGTGGAAACGATCGGCCAGCACTTCCCATCCTTCACCCGGTTGATACCGCACCGGTGTCTCATGAGACTGGCCCCGGTATCGGACATCAACCAGGCTGTGGAGCCGGACCGGCGGCTCACCGGTCTCGGCAATCATCCGCCGCCGAGCCAGCGCCAGGACATCGGTCAGCAGCCCGTCGATGCCATCGCCCTCGTTCAACAGCACCCCCTGCACCGCGTCGGTGCGAGGCGGGCTGAGCAGCAGACCCACTGCGCTGAAGACTCCCGCCAAGGGAGGAATAACCACCCCGGCCATCTCCAGGCGGCGAGCCAGCGGCGTCGCGTGCATCCCGCCGGCACCGCCGAATGCGACAAGGACGGCCGACCGTGGGTCGGCACCCTCCTCCACAGAAACGGCCCGCACCGCCCGCTCCATGTGAGCTTCCACAACGTCGATCACCCCGAGTGCGGCGGCGTCTCCGTCCAGGCCGAGACGCTCGGCGAGGGCGGCCATGGCTCGCCCGGCCGCCCCGGAGTCGAGCGGCATCGAACCTGCCAGCAACGTCCCGGAAGAGAGGCGGCCCACGACGAGGTTGGCATCGGTTACGGTCGGTTCGGTTCCTCCCCGTCCGTAGCAAGCGGGTCCAGGATGCGCTCCGGCACTTTGCGGACCCACCCGGAGTGCCCCGCCCGGATCAATCCAGGCCCGGCTTCCACCACCTGCCCCGATCGTGTGCACGGCTACTGCAGGCATCCGGCAGGGGTAGCCCTCGACCCCTCGCTCATAGAAGACCTCCGGGCGACCCTCTTCGATACGACAAACATCGGTCGACGTGCCACCCATGTCAAAGGAAACCAGGCGACGATGACCAAGAGCCTTGCCCAGTTCGGCGGAAGCGACGACTCCTGCGGCCGGGCCCGAAAGAAGAACGGCGGCCGGCAGTCGGGCTGCAGCGCTCACATCCATGAGGCCACCCGAGGAGCGCATTACCAGTATTTCGTTTGCTATACCGGAGCTGAGAATCCGTTCCCGGAGATTCCTCAGGTACAGGCCGGTGCCCGGTTCCAGGTAGGCGTTGAGCAGGGTTGTTGAGGTTCTCTCGAACTCCCGGAATTCCGGAGCGACTTCTGATGAGATCGATATCGGAACACCTTCGAGAGCTTCAGCAAGCGACGCCGCGACCAACTCTTCCTGGGCCGGTGCGGCGTAGGCGTACAGCAAGGAAATGGCGATGGCCTCCGGCCGGGACCCTTTCACCTGTTCTGCGAGCTGATCCAAACCTTCAAGTGGGTGCAGCTCGGCACCGGTGGCGTCGATCCGACCCGCAACCCCAAAGCGCAACTCCCGGGCAGCGAGAGGCGCAGGCCGATCGGTCATCGAGTCGTAGAGCGCCGGACGGTCCTGTCGCCCGATCTCGACCACATCGACAAATCCGGCTGTGGTCACCAGTGCGGTTCGGGCACCCGTGCGCTCCAGCAGCGTGTTCGTCGCAACCGTGGTCCCATGCAGAAGCCGGTCGCCCGACGTGCCGCCCAGCACCGCTTCCGCCCGGACACCACTCCTTCGCTCTGGTCAACAGTCGATGACGTCTTCCCGACACGGAGCAGCGAACCATCCCAGGCCGCCAGATCGGTGAACGTGCCACCAACATCGACCGCAAGCGCGGGCCGGCCAGTCGGCATCAGGTGCTCTCGCTACGATGCAAGGCATCGAAAGGATGGCTTATGCCGGTACACATCGAGTCAACCCCCAACCCCAATGCGCTCAAGTTCTCGGTCGGAGTCGACGTCGGCGGACCCAGGACGTTCGTTGCGGGTCGAGAGGAAGATGATCCCCTCGCCGTCGGGCTTCTGTCTATCCCCGGGATAACGAGCATCTTCATGACCGCCGATTTCGTAACGTTGACAAAAACGCGAGCACGGGACTGGTCCGAGATCGCCGGGCCGGCGCAGGAGATCCTACAGAACCACTTCTTCGACTGAGCAAACGGCTTCAGGCGGGATCACCCCGGTCGGTCAGCCAGAGTGACAAAGGCCAGCGGACCCCCGACTCGTCGGCGACGCTGACGACGACTCGCCAGCCGTCGGCACGCTGGTTTCCCTCCATGACGGTCGGTTCACTACCCCACCCGGCTGCCAGGCGCAGGGCGGCCGTCCGGATGAGATCCGGAACCTCGCCACTCGGATCTTCCCAGGTTGAGGGGTTCGGCCCGGGGGGTATGTCGGCCGGCATCGGGAGATCGATCACTCGGGTACCTCCCCCGGCGCCTACCTCGACGACCACGTCAACCGCCTGAACCGGCAACCGAACGTACCCTCCGTCGGCGCCCGAGACCAGGGTCCGGAACAGTACCGTCGACCGGAATTGCTCGTTCCCGATGGATTGGATGCCGGCGGTTGCCACCCATTCGACATACGAACCAGACTCGGATCCAACACCAGTGGGAAAACGGGAGTTCGCCGGCAACGCCTCGAGGACGGCCGGGCTGGCGGCGGGATTCCCACCCGACGAGAAATAGTCTGAAACAAACCACTCTGCCCGGGCTGCCGCACTGATTTCCGCCTGACCGGGTACCTGGGCAAGCAGGTCTGCTTCGGAGATGGTCGCTTCAGGCGTCGTCGTGGGCGGGGGCAGCGAAACGATCGTTGGTACACTTGAGGTTGTCGCTACGGCTACCGATGGCGCCTCGGGGGCCTGACGGAACGATCGGGAAGCCAGCGCCCCGAGCGAACCGGCCACGATCACCCCGGCAGCCAGATAGACCATCCAGGGTTTCTTCTCCTGAATCGGCGCCGCCAGTTCAGCCCACGGGATGTGCTCAAAAACCTCGGACGGTTCTGTCGAGTCGTCCGACCGTTGGTGATACATACGAGCTCTCCTTCGCAACGGAGGGAAGTGCGGGAACGTGACCAAGGTAAGGGAACCCGCGGCCCCTACAAGAGTTTTGGTGGCGACCTTCCTAGGGAACCTGTCTCCGGTCCGCTAACGTTCTGTTGCCGATGACCAGTCGTAATCCAGATCCCAAACCAGGCCGTTGGATCCTCCCCCTCATCATCGTGGGGATGGTTGGATTCACCTATTTCTTTGTCCAACAGCTTCCGGGGACGCAACCCGAGGAGACGACGACCACGTCTGCGGCAAATACCACGACCACGACTGGTGACGGCGGCGAAGAGACGACAACGACGACGGGCGGCGCCACCGTCCCTGCAGAGGTGCAGGACTATGTCGAAGATGAGCAATTCCAAGCCGAGCTGGCCGGGATCGAAGCCGACCTCCTCGATGTCAACACCCAGCAGGATGCCTCTCCGCGAGTAATCGAATACCAGGACGCCCTGGCGCTGTTCCGGGATGTTGAGGAACGCGGCCTCGGGCATGCGACGGATGGGGTCGAGATTGCTGCGCCGCCGGCCGGCTACGAGACCCTGGCAACCATCCATGCCGATCTGGCGACTGCCGCAGGAAAAGATACGAACCGCCGCTCAGAACGCCCGGGCTGGATTTGAGGTCCCAGCGCCGAACCCCGCCGGGAAGCCCTCGCTGCTTTCCAGGCAGCCACGGTCGAGTTCAACACCGCCTACGACGCGCTCGTGCCCGCGGCGGGAGCGGCTACTGCCGGGACCGACGCCTGACGTCGTTCCGGCCGACGGCGAGGCGTAGCATGGCCGGGTCATGACTTTCACATTCCGCCCTATCACCGAGGACGAACGACCGGATTTCCGCCGGTTGATGGGACTGGCCTTCGGATCGACCCCCACCGATGAGGGCCAGGAGTCGTTCAACGCGATTCTTGAAATCGACCGTACGGTCGGTGCCTTCGACGGAAACCTGATGATTGGTACGGCCGGGGCTTTCAGTCTCGACCTGACCGTGCCCGGTGGGACAGCACCGGCCGCCGGAACCACCATGGTCTCGGTGCACGCAACGCACCGCAGGCGGGGTGTCCTTCGCCAGATGATGCGAGCCCACCTCGACGAAGCCCGCGAGCACGGCCAGTGTAAGTGGCCCCCGCGGCTGGATGCAGCCTGCTCGCAGGAGTGCCCCCGATTCATTGCATTAACTTGACGCTTATCAAGAATTTTTCTCATCTCAGCCGGTATGGTTCGCCGTCACCGACAGAAAAACTGCCTTCCCGCATGATGGCAGCGTGACATGCCAGGATCATTTTCTGGCCGCAGGCTGTCTGTCAGTTGCTGACCGCGGGCGGGCATGGCAGGATAAAGTTGTCCAGTCGGAGTTCTATCCCGGCAAGCGGTATTCCGGGGATGGCTGCTCCAGCGCGCAAAGCAGAAGAACAGGGCGCCCACAATGAGGGCCATTACGCCGAAAGGGAGGAGCCATGAGCCAGAATCGTTCCGGACTCAGCGATATTCGACGTATCACCGCCCCCGCTTTTTCCCGGCAGGACGCCGGGACGGGACCGCAACGCAATGCTTATGCGCTGGAGCGCAGCCTGTTGCGCTGGCTGCTGCGGGCCATGGGCAATCCGCCGGTGCGATTCGTGCTCTGGAACGGCGAGGAAATCGGCATTTCGCAGGAATCCACGCTGGCGCATGTGCATGTCCGCGACCCGGGCGCGCTGCGCCGCCTCGCCCTGCACCCCGAATTGTATTTCGGCGAGGATTACACTGCCGGGCGCGTGGAAGTCGAGGGTTACTTTGTCGAGTTCCTGGAGTGCATCTATCGCGGAATCGCGCGCGCGCCGCGGCCCGGGATGTTCCGGCGCGTGCTGCACGCCTGGCTCAACCGTCCGCGCCACAACTCGCTGGACGGATCGCGCGAGAACATCCATCACCACTACGACCTTGGCAATGATTTCTACAAACTGTGGCTGGACAGCGAGATGGTGTACACCTGCGCCTATTTCTCGTCCGCCACGCTGAACCTCGAGGAAGCGCAGGTCGCGAAAATGGACCACGTGTGCCGAAAACTCGAACTCAAACCCGGCCAGACCGTGGTCGAGGCCGGTTGCGGTTGGGGTGCGTTGGCGCGCCACATGGCGAAACACTATGGCGTCACCGTCAAGGCTTATAACATCTCACGCCAACAGATTTCCCATGCGCGCAAGCGTGCACGGCAGGAAGGTCTGGTCGGGCGCGTCGAGTACATCGAGGACGACTACCGCAATATTCGCGGCCAGTACGACGCGTTCGTGTCAGTCGGCATGCTCGAACATGTGGGCGTGGACAACTATCCGATGCTCGGCGCCGTCGCGAAGAACGCACTGCGCGAGCACGGGCGCGGTTTGATTCATTCCATCGGCCGCAATCGCCCTGGTAGCATGAGCGCCTGGATCGAACGGCGCATTTTTCCCGGCGCCCATCCGCCGTGTCTCAGCGAGATGATGCAGATCTTCGAGCCGAACAACTTCTCGGTGCTTGATGTCGAGAACCTGCGCCTGCACTACGCCCGGACCCTGGCCCACTGGTTGGAACGCTTTCGAGGCCAATGCCGACAAGATCGAGGCCATGACCGACCCCGCCTTTGTGCGTGCCTGGCGTCTGTATCTCGCCGGCTCCATGGCGTCATTCACCGCCGGTGACCTGCAACTTTTTCAAGTGGTGTTTTCGAATGGCGCCTGCAACGACGTGCCGTGGACACGCTGGCGACTGTACAACGACTCGCGCAGCAACAGGGAAAAGACATGGAATCCTGTGACGTCCTGATTGTTGGCGGTGGTCCGGCCGGCTCGACCCTGGCGTGGAAGCTCAGGGCCGCCGGACTCGATGTACTGATTCTCGACAAAAAAACCTTTCCGCGCGACAAGACCTGCGCTGGCTGGATCACGCCGGCCGTGGTCGAAGCACTCAAGCTCGATACCGCGGACTATGCCCGGAGTCGCGTGTTTCAGCCAATCCGGCGCTTCGTGACCGGCACCATTGGCGGCGATGAGGTGTATACCGATTACGCCACGCCGGTGAGCTACGGTATCCGCCGGTTCGAGTTCGACGACTACCTGTTGCAGCGCTGCGGCGCGCGCGTGGTGTTCGGCGAGCCGCTCAAAAGTCTCAAGCATGAGGGCGACGGCTGGGTGGTGAACGGCAAGCTGCACGCCCCGCTGGTGGTCGGTGCTGGCGGGCACTTCTGCCCGGTGGCGCGCTATCTCGGCGCCAATCTCGGGGCCGATGAGCAGATTATCGCCGCCCAGGAAATTGAATTTGAAATGAGCGCGGCGCAACGGCGCGCCTGCCATGTGGCCGAGGATCGCCCCGAACTTTATTTTTGCGACGACCTCAAGGGTTACGGCTGGATTTTCCGCAAAGGCAATTATCTGAACATTGGCCTCGGGCGCGAAGACAATCACAAGCTTTCCGAACATGTCACCGCATTCTGTGACGGCCTCAAGCAGCAGGGCCGCATACCCGCCGATATCCCGAGCAAGTTTCACGGACACGCCTATCTGCTTTATCCGCTCGCGCCTCGCCAGCTGGTGGACGACGGCCTGTTGCTTATCGGCGATGCTGCCGGTCTCGCCTATCCGCAGAGTGGCGAGGGCATTCGCCCGGCCATCGAGTCCGCCATCCTCGCCGCTGACACCATTCTCGCTGCGCACGGCAACTACCAGCGCACGCAACTCGAATCCTATGTCACCAAACTCACGGCGCGCTTCGGCAAACGCCTGCACGGCGAAACCCCAGCTGCACCCGGGCGCTTGGTGCAGCGGCTTAAAGAATCAATCGCACACTGGTTGTTGCGCCGCGGCTGGTTCGCCCGGCATGTAGTTATCGGCCGTTGGTTTCTGCACCGCCAGCAACCGCCGTTGCCTTCCTGAATCAGGCCAGTTGTAAGGGCCGGCGTCCATCATGCGGGCGGGCATACGCACTCTGCGTTATACTCCCCCTGCAAGTTTCCCGATTTCCTTCTTTTTCGTTGGGTTATCGGCTCGCTACCCCCATATCCGTACCGCCATGGCGGTTTCTCTCATGCAAACAGCACGCGACATATTTTCCCACCGGCCTTTTTGGGCAAAGCGATTCGGCCGCGCGCCGTTCCTGCCCATGGCACGTGCCGAAATGGACGAGCTCGGCTGGGATTCGTGCGACATTATTCTGGTGACCGGTGACGCCTATGTGGATCACCCGAGCTTTGGCATGGCGCTGATCGGACGGGTGCTGGAGGCGCAGGGCTTTCGTGTCGGTATTATCAGTCAGCCAGACTGGCGCAGCGCCGCAGCCTTCCAGGCACTTGGCAAACCAAACCTGTTTTTCGGCATCACCTCCGGAAATATGGATTCAATGGTGAATCGCTACACCGCCGACCGGCGCATTCGATCAGACGACGCCTACACGCCCGGTGCTGAGGGCGGGAAACGTCCGGATCGTTCGGTGATCGTGTACGCGCAGCGTGCACGTGAAGCGTATCCGGATGCACCCATCATTCTTGGCAGCATCGAGGCGTCGCTGCGGCGCATTGCGCACTATGATTACTGGTCGGAGCAAGTGCGCCGCTCGGTGTTGCTCGATGCCAAGGCGGACCTGCTGGTGTACGGCAACGCCGAGCGCCAGATTTGCGAGATTGCACATCGTCTGGCGGCGGGTGAAGCCATCGGGAACATCACTGATGTGCGCGGCACGGCGTTCGTGCGATCGGGCCTGCCGGAAGGCTGGGCGAGATTGACTCAACTCATATCGACATGCCCGGCGCGCTGCGTCCGCCGGAGAATCCATATGCGACTGAGGAAGAAATGCGGAAGGCGACTCCCGCCAGTACTGTTTCGCAAGCTGCGGGGGAGTCTGCGGCCAGCGTCGTTCGCTTCCATAAACGTTTGCCGAGGCCGGACCGTGAGCACAGCGTTATCCGCCTGCCTTCGTACGAAGCCGTCGCCGCCAATCCGGTGCTGTATGCGCACGCTTCGCGCATCCTGCACATGGAAGCGAATCCCGGTAATGCGCGGGCGCTGGTGCAGCGCCATGGTGAGCGCGACGTGTGGCTGAATCCGCCACCGATCCCGCTCACGACCAAAGAGATGGATGCGATCTATGAGTTGCCGTACCAGCGTGTGCCACACCCGGCCTACGGCAAGGCGAAAATTCCGGCCTACGAGATGATCCGTTTTTCAATCTCGATTCAGCGCGGTTGTTTCGGCGGCTGCACTTTCTGTTCCATCACCGAGCACGAGGGTCGCATCATCCAGAGCCGCTCCGAGGACTCAGTAATCCGCGAGATTGAGGAGGTACGCGACCGCGTGCCCGGATTCACCGGCGTGATCTCGGATCTGGGCGGCCCGACCGCCAACATGTATCGCCTTGCCTGCAAGAGCCGCGAGATCGAGTCGGCCTGCCGTTTGCCGTCGTGCGTTTTTCCGGACATCTGTTCCAACATGAACACGGATCATTCACCGCTTATCAAACTATACCGGCGCGCGCGCGAATTGCCGGGTATCAAGAAAATTCTGATTGGCTCCGGTGTGCGTTACGACCTCGCCGTGAAGTCGCCGGCCTACGTGAAGGAGCTGGTGCAACACCATGTCGGCGGTTATCTCAAGATCGCGCCCGAGCATTTGCGCGAAGGGCCACTGGCAATGATGATGAAACCCGGCCTGGGCGCGTATGACAAGTTCAAGGAGTTGTTCGACAAATACTCGAAAGAAGCGGGCAAGGAGCAGTACCTGATTCCCTACTTCATCGCCGCGCACCCTGGCACCACCGATGAGGACATGTTGGAGCTCGCGCTCTGGCTCAAGCAGAACGGCTTCCGCGCCGACCAGGTGCAGGCGTTCCTGCCGTCGCCGATGGCGACGGCGACCGCCATGTATCATTCGGGCAAGAATCCGTTGCGCAAAGTGACCACGACCAGTGAGAAGGTATATATCCCCAAGGGTCTGAAGCAACGTCGCCTGCATAAGGCATTGTTGCGCTACCACGATGCCAATAACTGGCCGATGCTGCGCATCGCCTTGCGGCGCATGGGCCGCGGTGATCTGATTGGCAGTGGGCGGCACCAGTTGATACCGTCTTATCAGCCGGCCGGCACCGGGCTAGCGCCGGAGGGCGTGCGTGCGGGCAAGGCGTTCAAGACTCAACACACTGGATTGCCGCATACCGGTTCCGTGAAGACAGGCAAGCAGAAGCCGCGCGCCAATGGCCGGCCGCATCGTCAGATCAATCCCGGTAGGTCCGACCGGCGCCGGCAAACGGCGCGGACCGCGCTAGCCGGACTCGAAACTACTAATAGATAGAGGTTAAATCTCATGTATATCGCAAGTAACAGCAGCAAGCGCCAAGGTTGGCTGGCTACTCTGCTATTGATACCGATCCTCATCGCCGCGGCGGTGGTCGGGTTTTTTGTGTTCGTAGTGATTCTTGGGCTGATCTTGTTCGCCGCCACGGTCCTGTTGCTGCGCCTGTGGTGGTTACGTCGATCAATACGCAAGGCGGCAGAAGGCAGCCAGACGCTGAACGGTGAATACGTGGTGATACGCGCGCCCGCCATGGATGGCGGAAGTGCGGAGCGCGAAGCCGTCCCCAAGGGGACAAACGCAGGAGCAGATTTTCCGAAGTCCACTTCGCACGACGACAGCCCGCCGCGCTGAATTGCGCGACCATGGCTGTCGGCACGTGTTTGCAGGGCGGGTAGTTTGTTTATTGCAAGGTTCTGTTGTGCGACATCTTTTCCAGAGCCATGCGCGTCAACTGCTCAAGCGTGGAACTGTCGGGCATTTCATGGATGTCGGTGAACCAGACATTCTCCACCTGGCATTCTTCTTTAACGGTATCATCGGTAATCAGCGGCCTGCCGATGAATACCCCGCGTTGACCGTTCTCCAGATCGATGATCACCAACTGTAGCGGCAACATTTTCATGACCAGACCCTCCGTTCAATGAACTGATACAGACTGTTCGCCGTTACGCAGCAAGCAGTCTGGCCGGTATGACTTCATCTACAGCTGAATTCTGAGCATAAACCATGCCATGGGCGAAACGATGCCGGTGGTGTTGTGCGGTCGGCCGCTCATCGGGTATGTACACCCTTGTGGGGTGTCACGCGACGACAAAGAGTTTCAACGCGCGCGGGGGGCGATGGATCGCCCTGCGGGGGAATCGGTCAGCGTGCGGGCTTTCTGAAAGGGATAATGCGGGCAGATGTCGCCAGAGAGACTTGCTGGAGTGGGGCAACGACGGACTGGTGGGGGTAACCCATGAGGGTGTCGAGCGCAGTTTTAGGCCATGCCTGCCCAGCAGGGATTCCCACATCATCGACGAAATCTTGAGGCAAGCGCCCATCGGCGTGCGGGCGCGGCGTCGCACCATGTCGATGCGGAACTGGAGCCCACGAAGACGCCGCTGGCCGGACTGCGGGAACTGACGGAGGTACGCCTCGATCAGGGCAATACGCCGCGCTTCGAATGCGAATGGATCGTCCTTGGCCAATTGCGACCATTCATCGAAATCAAAGCAGAAACAGAAATTTGTAGCTGCCTGCACCTGTGCGGCCCCGTTACATTTCCGCCTCGATAGTATGTTATTGATGCCGGAGCGTGAAGCAAATTCACGCTGGACGGTCGGATAGGGCCGACCGGCATTGCGCCTGCTAATGCGGCGAACCGACAAGTCATTGATAAGAAAAGAATTGGCGAGCCGGTAGAGGTGCAGCCCAATTGCAGTCAACACCACCTGTTCGCGGCATGCGACCCGAGCATCAGCGCTGGCACATGACGTACTGAGGCGCCCCTAGTCCTCAGACAAACGCGCCATGGCGACACGCGATACCTCGATTTCAGCGAGCTCTGGGTAGCCCTCACAATTCTCGGTGAGATAGATCCGCCTCGTCGAAGCGGCGCGCCAGCGCGCCGTCGGTACCGTGGCAGCCAAGCACGCGCACCACGGCATCGCCGATTTTCCACGGGCCGTCAACCTTGATGATGCCTTCCACCACAAGCACGCCCAGGTGCGGGTTTCCAAGGTTCCAGAAAAGCTCGAAGTACACGAGTCCGCACGGGTGCGGAGAACACTCGGCCAAGACATGCATGTCGCCCATAGGCAGACGGATGAGGAGCGGAGCAGTGACGCTGAACAGGTCGGCCATGGCGGTTCTCCTGCAGGCAGCGATTGAACGGCGGGTTGCAAAAGTCGACCAGAGTTTGAATGAACGCGCAGACTGGGTGGTTACTGTGTAGATAGACTTGCCACATGCGCGCCACTTGACCCAAAATGAATAGGCTGCGAGCCGGCCACGCGGATCGCCAACAACAAGGAGATGAACCATGAAGCATGCTCGTATCGGTCACTGTATTCTTCTCGCCTCGGCATGCCTGCTGGCCGGCACGGCAGTCGCCGCTGATTCCGAGGACATCATCAAGTACCGCCAGAATGTGATGAAGTCGAATGGCGCGCACATGGCGGCGGCCGCGGCGATCATCAACGGCAAGGTGGATTTCAAGGTCCAGCTTGGCGATCACACCAGAGCGTTGCAGGCCATCAACAAGGATATCAATTCATTGTTCCCGAAGGATTCCGATTTTGGCGACACCAAGGCACTCGATGCTGTGTGGCAGAAAAACGCCGATTTCCAGAAACTCGCCAAGATTGCCGCGCAAAAGTCCGATGCGCTTGCCAAGACCGTAGCGACTGGTGACAGCAAGAGTTACGCGGCGCGTTTCAAGGAACTGTCGGACAGTTGTAAGGCCTGCCACAAGGATTACCGCAAGGAAGAGAAGTAACGCCAGCAAATTATGTTTGTGGGCATGCGTGTCGTTCTGTCGGCGGGGCTGCTGTTCGTGGCCCCGTTTGCCGTGGCGGCAGGTGCATCGCAGGCTGAGTTACCCATCAAGCAGGGAGAGTACATTTACCACGCGGCGGGTTGTTATGGTTGCCACACCGACGAGAAACATGCCGGCAAGCCGCTCGCCGGTGGACGTGCGCTGGCGACGCCATTTGGTATTTTCTATTCGCCCAATATCACACCCGACGTGGAGACCGGCATTGGGCGTTGGAACGAGCAGGATTTCCTGCGCGCCCTGCGCGAAGGCTTGAGCCCGTCCGGCGATCATTACTATCCGTCGTTTCCTTACCCGTCATACTCAAAACTCAGCAATGAAGACTTGCGTGCGCTCTGGGCCTACCTTAGGGCGCAGCCGCCAGTGAAGCAGGTCAACCGTCAACACAAGCTCAAATGGTTCGCGCGCGCCCGCAGCTTCGTGGGTACATGGAAAGGCCTGTATTTTACGCCCGGGGCGCACAAACCGGATACAACAAAATCCACCGTCTGGAATCGTGGTGCGTATCTGGCCGAGGCCGCCGCGCATTGCGGCGAATGCCACACGCCGCGCAGTGCGCTTGGTGGCATCAAGAGCGGCATGCACTACGCCGGCACGCGTGATGGTCCAGACGACAGCGTGGTGCCGAATATCACACCCGACAAAAAGACCGGCATCGGCCGCTGGCGTGCGAGCGAAATAGCCGAGTATCTGGAAACCGGCATGACGCCGGACGGTGACTCGGCCGGCGATCTGATGGCCGAGGTGATTGACAACGGACTGAAATATCTGCGCAAGGAAGACCTGACAGCGATAGTCGAGTACGTGCTCTCGTTGCCGCCAGTAGAGCACGCAGTGCGCAAGGCCGACAAGAAGCCGGTAAAAAAAGAAGATTACGAATAGTTCCTGGCATATCCATGAGCCTCCGGTTACGCCAGCCGTCCCTGTGCCTGTGTTAAACTTCAGCGCATCTGAAACTGTGTGCCGTGCCAAGGCACTGTTAGCCGGAGCATTCCATGCTGGACCTCAATCTGCGTGAATTGGCTGAGGCTGAGCGCGTTGCACTTTCCCGCACCATCGTCGAGCTGCTCAACCAGTGGGGTGTGGACAGTGTGGATCAGATCGCGTTGCTCGGCCTTCCGTCTGACACCAAACCGCGTTTCCTGCGTCGTTACT
>CAVQSB010000012.1:0-18263 GCA_963715305.1 uncultured Actinomycetota bacterium | reverse complement strand
TCTGAGCTTCGCTCAAAGAATCTGGAGTACTCAGTAGTCAGTACTCAGAAAAGTACCCAGTACGCCAATCCGGTTCGTCAGTGTCTGCTGTTCCAGCTAGTCAGTGTTCGTTCGAGACCACGGAGCATGGCTTGATGTCCCTCAATTCCTCGATGAGCAGCCGGTGCTGGTCGGAAGCAAGGAACGACAGGTCAAGGCTCACGCCGAGCTGCGTCTCGACGTCGCAAGCCGAACCGATGGCCATTCTGACGAAACGCCCAAAGCCGCGCGGGCTTGCTCTGCCCGTCCCCTTCGGCAATGTTCGATGGGATGGATACGGTGACTCGCCTGAGCTGCCTGGTGAGGCCGAATCCTTCATCCACCGGAAGGCAGCAGTTGTGTTGTAGATCTCCAACACCAGGCGTCGGCTTCGTCGCCACACATCCAGTCGGCGGTAGTCATGCCTTCCTTCTGACTATCACAGCCCGACCCGGATCAGAAGTGCCTTACTGTCTGAGTACTAGGTACTGAGCACTCTGCTAGCCACTTCCGGTCAAGCTCTCCGCCACCACTCTTGCCTCTTCAGGTCCGGTGGGTGGATAGAACACTAGGTAGTACTCGTCGCATCGATCAGGCCCCTCGAACCAGGCCACCCCCCAGATGCCATTTCCGAGCTCTCCCAGGGCCGCCTCCGTTCCCCGCAAGGCAACCTTCTCCGGGGTAGTGACCCAGCGGGTCGGAGGCAGTGCCCCTCGTACCATGGCCAGGACAGGGTCTCCGCTGTCGTCCGTCCAGCCGGTGACAATTGTGCCCGGCTGCAACGTGAAATCATCGAGGGGCACGGCGGCGAGGTCGGGTTGATCGTCGGCCACGCGATCAGGAAGCATCGTCGGCAGGAAGTTGGGCGGGTCGCACGTCTCTGGTGGTGCCGCAGTCGAGGCGGTTGCAGGTGGGGTGGTCGAAGTCGGGATGGTGATGATGATTGTCGACGGTGTCGTCGTTGGATCTGTCGCGCTTGAACAACCGGCCACCATCAGTAGTGCCACGAGGGCGATGAAGGATCGATATGTGAACACGGTCGGAGCGTACCTGAGCGGGCCTTCCAGTCGGGGATTGTCCGGTCGGGTGCGACCGGCGACCGGGTGGCTCGGTGGTACCGTGAGCCAACGGCACCAAACCAGAGAAACGGGGAGACCGTGGACCCGAAACAGCTTGCCGAGCAAGCCTTTGGCGAAATTGAGACGGATCTAGCCCGGCTCAGCCGGTGGATGTATGAGAACCCTGAGATCGGATTCGAGGAGTACGAAACCTCGGCGCGGCTGGCGGAGTTCCTGTCCGGCCGCGGATTCGTCGTTGAGCACCCGGCCTTCGAACTCGACACGGCGTTTGCGGCCCGGGCCGGCTCTACCGGGCCGGAGGTCATCATCTGCGCGGAGATGGACGCTCTCCCTTCGGTTGGCCATGCCTGCGGTCACAACATCATTGCAGCATCCGCGCTTGGCGCAGCCGTGGTGCTTGCTCCACTCGCAGACGAACTGGGGTTCAGGTTGACGGTGCTTGGTACACCCGCTGAGGAGAAGATGGGAGGCAAGGTCGATCTGATCAATGCCGGAGCCTTCGCCGGTGCAGCGGCCGCGATGACGGTGCACCCTTCCAACCGCGATGTCGTCGTCCCCAAAGTGCTCGGGGTGCGGCACATCGATGTCGAATTCCACGGGAAGGACTCCCACGCCGCGTTCGCCCCGCAACTCGGGATCAACGCCCTCGATGCCTTCGTACAGGCCTACGTCAACGTGTCCACCCTGCGTCAGGCGCTCTATCCGACCGACAAGATTCACGGCATCATCACCCACGGCGGCGACGCACCCAACATCATCCCGAGCTACACCCGTTCATCCTGGTACGTCCGGGCGGCGGCCCGTGACCGGATGGAGGAACTCTATGACCGGGTGCTCGGCATGTTTCGAGGCTGCCGCAACAGCCACAGGGTGCTCGTGGAACGTCGAGCAGGTGGGGCATCCCTTCGAGGACATGATCAGCAACCCGGTAATGGTCGATCTGTTTGCAGCCAACTCGGCAGCGCTGGGACGCCCCATGGGGCGCGGCGCCGATGACGATCCGGGAGCCGCCGGATCAACCGACATGGGAAACGTCAGCCACGTGGTGCCTTCGATCCATCCGTTCCTGACGATCAACCCCGGGGATCATGTGAACCACCAGCCCGAATTCGCCGCCCACACGGTGTCGGCGGATGGGGAACGAGCCATCCGTGACGGTGCGCTGGCGATGGCCTGGACGGTGATCGACTTGGCCGTTCTCGACAAGTGGGGCGAGCTCTAGCGGAGCAGAACTCGCAGCTCGCAATGTGAGGCACCAGTCGGGCGGCCCGGCGGGCCGCCCTTCCAGTCATCATGATCTCACTCCTGGTATCTGGCTGCTGGCAACTCCTGCCTAGCTCTTCTCGGGTGGTGGGACCGGCCGTCGGAATTCAGTTCTTTCCGGACGAGCGATGCCGGTCGCCCCTTCGGCCGAGAACAGTTCGCCGATGGCACCGATGCTCGACATGATCCCGCTCATCTCCAACGGCAGGAACACCTTGGTCGATTGCCCGTCGGCGATACCCTGCAAGGCTTCCAAATAGCGAATGGCGATCAAATCGGGGGTCGGGTCGCCGGTGTGAATAGCCCCGAATACCCTTTCGATAGCTTGCCCTTCACCTTCTGCCACGGTCAGCTTCTGGTACTTGTCGGCGTCGGCTACCCGTTTGATGGCTTCGGCTTGACCTTCGGCCTCGAGGATCTGAGCTTCCTTGACACCCTCTGCGCGGAGGATGGCCGACCGCTTTTGACCTTCGGCCTCCGTTACGACGGCTCGCCTGTCTCGCTCGGCTTTCATCTGCCGGTGCATGGCATCGGTAACGTCCGGGGGAGGTTCGATCCGCTGGATCTCGACCCGGACCACCCGCGTGCCCCACTTGTCGGTGGCATCGTCGAGGATCTCCCGGAGCTTGGCGTTGATCAATTCGCGGGAGGTGAGTGCTTCGTCCAACTGCAGGTCACCAACGACGTTACGAAGGTTGGTTTGTGCCAGCTTGGTGACCGCGAGCACGAAGTTGCTGATGTTGTACTTCAGCTTGACCGGATCGGTGGCTTCGAAGTAGATGACTGCGTCCACCGTCACGACCACGTTGTCTTTGGTGATGACTTCCTGCGGTGGAACGTCGATCACCTGCTCGCGGATATCCACCTTGAGCAGTCGCTTGACAAACGGCAGCACCCAGCGCAGGCCGGGATCAACCGTGCGCTGGTACCGGCCCAGGAACTCGATCAAGCCCTTTTCGAAAGGCCGAACGATCCGGAGCCCGGCCCCGGCAAAGACGATCAGCACGATCGCCAGAATTACGAACAGGATGATTAATGGATCCATTCAGGCCCTCTCTTTCGTGCCGTAAGGCAACAACTAGGACTTCGGCGCCGTTGCGCTCACTACCAACCGGGTACCGCGCACCTCGGTGATCGTCACCGCCGTTCCCGGTTCAATGACATCTCCGTCGCTGGTGGCTCGCCACTCCTCAGATTCGACCCGGACCCGGCCGGTGCCAGAAACGGGATCGACCAGTTCGAGCACGATCGCCGGCTTATTCAGGTAGCGGTTTGCCCCCACGCTCTTGGTGTCTTCGACGTCCTGCTTGTGAATGAACCGCTGCAGGTACATGAGCGTGCCGATCGACACCACGAAGAACGCGACCCATTGCCAACCAACGGCCACACCTACCCACGCCAGGATCCCGGCGACGACACCGCCGACCGCAAACGGGAGCAAGAAGAACCCTGCCGTGAAGATCTCGCCAACGGCCAGCACGACGGCCAACCCTGTCCACAACCAGCGCCAAATATCGTTTTCCATAGGGTTGATTATCGCAGATGGAACCGCCGGTCCGTCGGGAATTGAGTTTTGCGACCTGCGGCCAATCCGATCCGCTCCGAGCGCCCAGATCAACCGGCGAAATGTCTCGGCCCCGGCAACGGGCATCCGGCACCCGGCGGCCCATCGTGCCTTCTATCCTCGTGCCCATGGAACGCACGAGAACGATCACCTGGGACGACACGAGCGGAAGCCTGGCGGCGGCGGCTTCTATGACCGGGTTCGAGTACATGAAAGCGATTGCGGCGGGCGATCTTCCTGCCGCTCCCATCGCCCGGTTGATCGGCATGGCGATGGAGGAGATCGATGTTGGCCTGGCCATCTTCTCCGTCGAACCGGCCGAGTATCTCTATAACCCCATCGGGTCGGTGCACGGAGGGGTCGCGGCCACGGTGCTTGATTCGGTGATGGGGTGTGCGATCCACACCACGCTCCCGCAAGGTTCGGGCTACTCGACGGTCGAGCTGAGCATCAACTATGTCCGGCCGATAACCGCGGAGACGACCCGGCTCTTTGGCCGCGGAGAGGTAGTGCACTCGGGCCGCCGGTTGGCGACAGCTGAGGCGCGTTTGACCGATGGCGACGGCCGTCTGTATGCCCACGGCACCACCACCTGCCTGGTCATGAAGGTCGCTCCGGGCCAATCCGGGGCGTGATCCGACTCCCAAGTCTCTAGTGCCATCTGCTCATAGCTGATAGCTCGGCTGGTTAGGCGGCCCGGAACACCAACCCGTCTTCGTCGACTTCGGCCTGGAGGGCGTCGTCCTCCCGGAAGGTTCCATCCAGGATCTGCAACGCCAGCTTGTCGGCGATTTCAGTTTGGATGAGTCGTTTGAGCGGACGCGCACCATAGGCAGGGTCGTAGCCTTCGGTTGCCAGCCAGTCCTTGGCGTCGTCCGTCAAGGAGAGGCTGATCCGGCGACCGGCCAGGCGAGCCCGAACATGGGCGAGTTGGATGTCGACGATCTGGCGGAGGTCCTCCTGGGTGAGCCGGTGGAACACGATGACTTCGTCGACCCGGTTCAGGAACTCGGGGCGGAAGTGGGACTGCACCACGGCCATGACTTGTGTCCGGATTTGCTCGTCATTGCTCGTCGCTTCGATGTGTTGTGATCCCAGGTTGGAAGTCATGATCAAGACGGTGTTGGAGAAGTCGACGCTTCTTCCCTGACCGTCCGTAAGGCGGCCGTCGTCCATGACCTGGAGCAACACGTTGAAGACGTCGGCGTGGGCTTTCTCGATCTCATCGAGGAGGATCACCGAGTAAGGACGTCGGCGAATTGCTTCGGTGAGCTGTCCACCCTCGTCGTAGCCAACGTAACCGGGAGGTGCACCGATCAGCCTGGAGACGCTGTGTTTCTCCATGTACTCCGACATGTCGATACGTACCATGGCTCGCTCATCATCGAACATGAACCACGCCAGGGCCCTCGCCAACTCCGTCTTTCCAACCCCGGTTGGACCGAGGAATATGAATGACCCGATGGGTCGTTGCGGATCTGACAAGCCTGCTCGACTGCGCCGGATGGCGTTGGCGACGGCGGTAACTGCGGCGTCCTGGCCGACGACGCGCCTGTGCAGGTGGTCCTCGAGGCGGATCAGTTTCTCGACTTCGCCTTCCATCAAACGTGCCACGGGGACTCCCGTCCAACGGCTGACCACCTCGGCGACGTCCTCTTCGTCGACCTCTTCCTTCAACATCTTCTTGTCGGCCTGCAGCTTCTCCAGCTCCTGCTGCCGCTCGACGAGACTCCGCTCCAGGTCGGGAAGGGTCCCGTAGGTGGTTTCTGCGGCTCGCTCCAGGTCTCCGCTCCGTTCAGCGCGCTCGGCCTCGGCCCTCGCTTCTTCAGTCTGTTGTTTGATGCTGCGGATCCGACCGATCTCTTTTTTTTCGAGGTTCCAGTGGGCCCGGAGCCCATTCGACTCCTCCTGCACGTCGGCCAGTTCCTGTTCGAGGGCGGCCAGACGTTCCTTGGAAGCGTCATCGGTCTCTTTGGTCAGTGCTGCCCGCTCGATCTCCAACTGCTTGATGCGCCGTTCCAGCTCATCGATTTCCTCAGGCATGGAGTCGATTTCGATACGCAGTCGCGAGGCCGATTCGTCGATCAAGTCGATGGCTTTGTCCGGCAAGAACCGACCGGTGATGTACCGGTCGGAGAGAACGGCCGCCGCGACGAGGGCCGAGTCGGTGATGCGAACCCCGTGATGCACCTCATATCGCTCTTTGAGCCCGCGCAGTATTCCGATCGAATCTTCAACGCTCGGGGGGTTGACTACGACCGGCTGGAATCGTCGCTCGAGAGCCGCATCCTTTTCGATGTACTTGCGATATTCGTCGAGGGTCGTTGCGCCGATCATGCGCAATTCGCCCCGGGCCAGCATGGGCTTGAGCATGTTGGATGCGTCCATCGCTCCTTCGGCGGCACCGGCCCCGACCATCGTGTGAAGCTCATCGAGGAACGTGATGATCCGACCCTCCGATGCCTTGATCTCTGCCAGTACGGCTTTGAGGCGTTCTTCGAACTCACCGCGGTATTTGGCGCCGGCCACCATGGCGCTGAGATCGAGCGCCACGATACGTTTGTCCTTGAGGCCCTCGGGGACGTCGCCGCTTTCGATCCTTTGGGCCAGGCCTCCAACGATGGCAGTCTTTCCAACGCCCGGCTCGCCGATGAGGACCGGGTTGTTCTTGGTCCGTCGTGAGAGCACCTGGATGACTCGCCTGATCTCGTCGTCCCGACCGATGACCGGGTCGAGTTTCTGCTGGCGAGCCATCTCGGTCAGGTCCCGACCGTACTGTTCGAGAGCTTCGAATGTCGCTTCGGGATCCTGACTGGTCACCCGCTGGTTCCCCCGGATCTCACCCAAGGCCTCCAACATGGCCTGGAGGACCGCCCCTCGGGAGCGCAGGAGCTCTCCGGAGGGGCTCTTCGATGCAGCCAGGGCCAGGAGGAGATGCTCAACGGACACGTAGTCATCGCGCATGTCTTTCCGTCGCGACTCGGCGGACTCGAAGACTTCGAGGAGGCCCTTGGAGATCGACACTTCGCCTCCATAGACCTTGGGAAACCGTTCGAGTTCCTCTTCGATGTCCTTACGCAGGTCGGGAGCCTGAATATCCAGCTTGGCCAGAAGCGGATAGGTGATGCCGTCGGTCTGGTCGAGGAGACCGAGGAGCAGATGGGCGGGTTCGACATACTGATGGTGGTTCGCTCCGGCGAGTTCCTGGGCGCGTACCATCGCCTGTTGTGATCGGTGGGTAAATCTGTTGAAATCGATGGCCATGACGTTCGCTCCTGTAGGGTCTTCTCAGACAACCTGGTTCGTAGTCAACTCATTCCAAGAAATCTAAGTCTTAGCCTATCAGATTTGGGAGCTGCCCATGGAGTCCAAGAACCCGGCCGAGTCGCTGACGACCATGGCCCAGGTGATGCAGATCACCGATGCCAACACGGCCGGTTTTGTCCATGGTGGTTCGATCATGAAGCTCGTTGACTCGGCGGCGGGCGTTGCTGCCATGCGCCACGCCCAACGAAGGGTGGTGACGGTCCAGGTCGACTCGCTCACGTTCCATGCGCCCGTACACATCGGCGATGTGCTGAGCCTGACGGCCTGCGTGACCCAAGCCTGGAACACGTCGATGGAGATCGAGGTCACCGTCTATCGGGAGGACCCGGTATCGGGAGATACCGATCACACCACGACCGCCTACCTCACCATGGTCGGGCTCGATGAGCACGGGCGCCCGGTAGCCGTTCCGGGGGTGGCGACAGAGACCGGAGAAGAGGAACGTCGCCAGCGGGAGGCCGAAACGCGCCGCCAGGCCAGAATTCGACTGCGTCAGGATCTCGAGACCGGATGAAGCGGTGCCTCTAGAGAACGGTTGACAGTCTCCGGTTGATGGCATCGAGAATGGCTTTGACGGTGGCTGCCGACGCATCGTGGTCCCCGACCAGGGCGCTGCCAACCAGCGATTCGCCGGTCTCCGTAAGGCTGACCTGAGCGAGAGCCACCTGCACGACGCCGAGGTCCTGGGTGGCGACTGCCTCGAGGTCAAGGTGGATGCGGCCCTCCGTGACCTTCTCCACCGCGTTGAGTGTCGCTTCGCCTACCAGGCGGGCCCGGTGCTCGGGGCCGGCGGACCCGATCGCTTCGCCGGAGAATGTGGTTTCACCCCACTCCAGGGTGATCATCACCCGGGCATCATCGCCTTCCACACTTTCCGATATTCGAATAATCGCCGGTCGTTCAGTCATGGACGGAGGATAGCCGTGCGGTTCTTCGGCTCCTAGGCAAAAACGGCGCGACCGTCGGCCCACGCCCGGAGAGCGGCTACGTCCTCCCGTCGAGACACAGAAAGGGGCACGGTGGCCGCCAGTTCCTCCATCAGGCTGGCGGTGGTCAGGTCTCCTTCGTCCGCCAGTGCCCGGTAGAGGGCTCCAACGACGACGGTCTCCAATTCGGCTCCAGAGAAACCTTCCGATCGTGCCACCAATGGTGGAAGATCGAATCGGTCGGGGTCCTGACCGCGCTTGGCGAGATGGATCGCGAAGATATCGGCCCGCTCGTCGGTCCCGGGCAGGTCGACAAAGAAGATCTCATCGAACCGACCTCGCCGGAGCAACTCCGGCGGCAGAGCCGACACGTCGTTGGCGGTCGCCACCATGAAGACATCGCCGGAACGTTCCTGCATCCAGCGCAGGAAGGTGCCCAGGAGTCGCCTGCTGACCCCACCATCGCCATCGCCGGAAGACGCCAAGCCCTTCTCTATTTCATCGATCCACAACACCGCAGGTGCCATAGCTCCAACAGTCGAGAGGGCTGCGGTGAGTCGTTGCTCGGATTCGCCGATGTACTTGCTGTAGAGACGAGATGGATCCAGCAGAACCAGAGGCAACCCCCACGTGTGGGCCAGGGTCTTTGCCACGAGGGATTTGCCACAGCCGGGGACCCCCGTGAGCAGGACTCCCCGGGGCGGGTCGAGACCCGGCAGCGAGTCATCGGAGAGCATCACCCGGCGGCGCAGCCGCAGCCAGGACTTGAGACCGTGCAATCCGCCGATCGTGTCCAGCGTGCCGACGTCGGCTTCCACGAGTTCGAGGATGCCATCGGCATTGAGCAGTTCGGCCTTGGCGGTGCGAAGGGCCGGTATATCGGCCGGCGATATCTGGCCGTCGCGGAGGGCTTCTCGTTGAACCAGTCGTTCAGCCTCCGTGATGGTGAGGCCGAGCAGGGCGTCGACCATCTGATCGATCTCCCTGGCGTTCACAACCACCGGGAACGACCGGGCAGCGAAGGTCTCGAGGGTCCGCTTGACCAGCGCCGCCAGTTCAGCCCGGTCGGGTGGCTTGAGCGACCACTGATGGGCCAGGCTTTCGATCTCCGGGGGCACCTCGTTGCGGGGCCCCGTGAGTACCAGGGTCTGACCCCGTCTGGCTCGCTGAGCCACTTCCTTGATGCGCCGGATGATGATGGAGTCGGAAAGAAGCGGATGAATGTCTGCAAACACGAACACGCCGGGGTCGGATAGGTCGCCGACAAACTCGAGCGCAACGTGGGGGTCAATGGTCTGATATTGCGCGTGGTGACCATCTTTGGCCAGGCCGCGAGTGGCCGACCACGTCCAAACGGGTAGGTCGAATCGGTCCGCAGCCTGGCGGATGATGTCGAGCAGGCGTTGCTCTTCCTGGGCCCCTACCAGCAGCAGCGGGTATTGCGAGGCGAGGAGCACCGCCAGATCGTTGGTGTTGTCCATCACGAGTGGTTATCGGAACGGCGGGGAGGGGTACTTAGGAGTCTTGTTCGAACTTGTGGGAGAAACCCGCACATGCCGCGGGTGCGTCACCTCGGAATAGCCTGCGTGTCAATGCCACAATGGAGCCATGATGCCCCGGTACGAGGTGCTTTCCCACACCGCCGACACGGGCGTTATCGTGCTCGCCGCCACCATGAGAGAGCTGTTCGAGCATACCGCCTTTGCCATGTTCGACCTGATGTTCGGGATTGGTGACCTGCTGGGTGTTGACCGGGTCGAAGTCGAGGTCGCGGCGACCACCGTCGAGGAACTGCTGGTCGACTGGCTGAGTACGCTCTTGTTTGAAGCTGAGACGCGAGACCTCGCGTTGTGTTCGTTCGGGATTGTCACGCTGAGCGAGGGGCGCCTGTCCGGTTGGGCGGTCGGGGTTCCGGTTGCCCCGGTGGAGCTCATCGGTCCGCCCGTCAAGGCCGTCACCTATCACGACCTCTCTGTAGTTCAATTGGCGAGAGGGTGGTCGGCCCGGGTTCTCTTCGACGTTTGATCTTGCGCGGAACTTTTGCGAACCTGCGGGGTCGAATCACCGGGAAGCTGAAAGCGGCTTCCCCTACTCACCGTAACTGTCAGTCCCTGGAAAACCGGGCGTATGAAGGGAGAGCGTGTGCTCCAAGAGTTCAAGGATTTCATCAACAAAGGCAGCTTGATTGACATTGCCGTCGGCTTTGTTATGGGTGTTGCGTTTGCATCAGTTGTGTCGACCTTTGTCGGCAGGATCGTCAATCCGCTCATCGGGATGATCTTCAATGTGTCGAGTCTCGACACCTCGCTCACCTTCGGGACGATTGACGAAGCGACCGGCCTCGCGGCCGGAAGTGTTGGAGCCTTCCTGGGTTCCCTTCTCAACTTCGTGATCGTTGGATTCGTCATGTTCATGGTTGTGCGGGCCTACAACAAGATGAAGGCTGCCGAGGCGGAAGCTCCGGCCGAGCCGGGCGATGACATTGTTCTCCTCACGGAGATCCGGGACTCGCTCAAGCGATAGTTCTCGCACAATACGCGTGAATGGCCGGCCTGCGGGCCGGCCCTGGCGCGTACAGTTGGCTGATGGAGCTGCGCCGGATCGCTGAGTGCGTGTGGGAGATACCCCGCCGCGGAGGGATGCTGGTCCCCGGGCGCATTTTTGGCTCCGAGTCATTGATGGTGAAAGCCGAAGAGGACCGGGCCGTCCTGCAGGTCGAGAACGTTGCCCACCTGCCGGGGATTGTCGGGGCTTCGATGGCGATGCCCGATATCCACTGGGGATACGGTTTCCCGATCGGCGGGGTGGCGGCGACCGATATCGACACCGGTGGCGTGGTCTCACCGGGTGGGGTGGGATTCGACATCTGCTGTGGTGTGCGTCTGCTGGGCTCGGCGTACACCGAGGAGGACTTCAACGGTCGACGCGGCGCCGTGATGAACGAACTCGACCGGCGCATTCCGCGCGGGCTGGGGAAAGGGTCCATCGCCAACGCGGGTTTGCTCAAAGGCGTCTTGCGGGAGGGAGCCCGGGCCGTCCGCAGCGCCGGGTATGGATGGGACTCCGACCTCGATCGTTGTGAAGAGCGGGGGACCTCACACGGGGCGCAACCCGAATACCTCGGGGAGCGAGCCCTCCAGCGGGGCGCCGGGCAGCTGGGATCGCTGGGCGCCGGAAATCACTTCCTCGAAGTGCAGGTGGTCGACTCGGTCCACGACGAGCGGGCCGCGCGCGTCTTTGGTCTCGCCGAGGGCATGGTGTGCGTCATGATCCATTGCGGGAGCCGTGGTCTCGGACATCAAACCTGTACCGATGAGCTCAAGCTGATGGGCACGGCGATGCAGAGGTACGGGATCGGTGTTCCCGATCGGCAATTGGCTTCTGTTCCTGTTGATTCGCCCGAAGGCGAGCACTACCTCGGCGCCATGGCCGCCTCGGCCAACTTCGCCTGGGCCAATCGCCATGTTCTGGCCCACGAGGCACGGGAAGGGTTTGCCGCAGCTTTTGGCACATCGCCCGAGCGCACCGGCATGCAGCTCATCTACGACGTCGCGCACAATATGGCCAAGATCGAATCCCATGTTATCGAGGGCCAAACACGCCGCCTGTGTGTGCACCGCAAAGGCGCGACCCGGGCCTTGGGGCCTGGTCATCCCGAACTCCCCGAGGACCTCCGGCCGATCGGTCAGCCGGTATTGATCCCGGGCAGCATGGGGACCGCTTCCTGGGTGTTGGTTGGAGCAGCAGGAAACCCCGCTTTCGCTACGGCAGCTCACGGAGCGGGCCGCCTGATGAGCCGCAAGAAGGCCAAGCAGCGCGAGACCGGCTACGACGTTCGCCGGGATCTCGAGGCAAGCGGAATATCCGTACGTCCCGGTTCGGTCAGGCTGCTCGCCGAGGAGGCCCCGTACGCCTACAAGGATGTCGATGAGGTTGTCGATGCCTGCGCCCGGGCAGGGCTGGCGAACCGGGTGGCCCGCTTGCGCCCCCTCGGCGTCGTCAAAGGTTAGAAACCACAGTTTTGGCGTCACATGTACACCGTGGGCGGGGTCAATGTGACGCTAAAACGGTCTATGTGGTGGCGGTGATGACCATCACGGGTTTGGGGACCCGCCAGACACCGTGGTTGGCGATCATCTCGTCGGCAATAGTCCGCACGGCGCCTTCGACGGCTCGCAGCTCGTCAGCCGTGAGGGGTGGATTCTCCTCCTGAGCGAAGTAAGTGGTTGCCAGGTACGCCACCGGGTCGTCAGGCTCGGCAAACAAGAACGCGTTGTCGAGCTGTTCGTAGTCGGCGTCGCCGAAGACAGCGTTGACCTGGATGAGGGCGTCCTCGGCCCGGTAGGCCGTCGTGGCAGCCGTGGCGGCGGGGTTGCGGCCGGTTCTTGCTACCGCTTCGTCCCACACGGCGTAGAGCGCCCGGCTGTGCTCGCGCGTGTTCAGGGTCACGGCCACCGTCCCTCCCGGCCGGAGGACCCGATGGGCGGCCCGCAATGCCCCGGCCCGATCGGGCACGAACCCAAGCATGTGGTTGAGGCACACCACATCGAACGACCGGTCGGCAAAGGGCAGGTGGCCGGCCGAGGCCGCCACCAGGCTCGCCCTGCCTCTTTGCGCCGCGGCCTGGAGCATGCCGGGGAAGAGGTCGACACCGACGACTCGCGCCCCGCGGCTTTCGAAGTACGGGAAGTAGCGTCCGTTGCCGCATCCCACGTCCAGAAGTTCGGCTCCCTTAGGGACAGGTCTGCGATCGGTCACCCATTGACGGACGTCTGCGCGGTATTCGGAGAATCGCTCGTGCATGTCCTGGCGGGCCTGCAGTAGGCCGTCATCGGTGTACTGGGCGGCCAGGTGGTGGGTCATCGCGAGGACAGTAATCGGTGCCGGATTAGTTTGATCACGATCGGGAGATGGCCCGGCGCTACTCGAAGAGGTCCTTGAGTTGTCGCCGGACGTCAGGGTGGAGCTGCCTGCGGAGGATGATGTCACTGCGGTAGCTGCGGTGCACTTTGTCGATCTCACGATCGACCTGATCTTCGGCTGCGGACAACTCAACTTTGATCTGGGCGAGCTCTCCCTCCAGTTTCACGACCCGTTCCCGCAGTTCGAGTACCTTCTTGACCCCTTCGAGGTTGAGGCCTTGTTCGGTCAATTCCTGGATCAGGGCGAGCCGGTTGAGGTCCTCCTCGGAATAGCGGCGGGTCCCGCCCGGAGTCCGGTATGGCTCAATCAGGCCTCGGCGCTCATAGATCCGCAGAGTCTGAGGATGGACACCCGCCAACTCAGCAGCGACCGAGATCACGAAGACTGCCTGCATCGGTTGGCTTGCCTTGCGTTGGGTCATATCACACCTTCAGATGGGAGCGGGGGTTCTCATCGGCTTCGAACTGATCGTGGAAGTCCTGCAAGGCCTTCTTCGCGTCTCGCGACAGTTTGGTCGGCACGACGACTTCGATGGTGGCAAGCAGGTCACCCTTGTGACCGCGCGAGCGGTCGACGCCGCGACCACGAACGCGAAAGGTTTTGCCGCTCTTGGTGCCCGCCGGGACCTTGAGCTTGACCGCTCCGTTCAGGGTCGGCACGTCGATCTGGGCTCCGAGTGCGGCTTCGGTGAAGGTAACCGGAAGTCTCACCGTGAGGTCGTCACCTTTTCGCTTGAAAATTGGATGGGTGGCCACGTGGGTCTTGACCAGGAGGTCTCCGGCGGGTCCACCGTTACGCCCTGGCGCGCCTTTACCCTTGAGGCGGATCGTTGCCCCATCCCGGACACCTGCCGGGATCTTGACGTTCAGGGTTCTCGATCGCATCTCGGTTCCACGCCCGTTACATGTATGGCAGGGCTGTTGCACCACGCGACCCGACCCTGCGCAGTTCCGGCACGGTTGGGTCATCGAGAAGAAACCCTGGCTTTGGGCGGTCATCCCCGTACCGTTGCAGACAGGACACATCTCGACGGACGTGCCTGGTTCGGCACCGCTTCCTCGACACGTGCGGCATGAGGCCTCACCCTGGACACCGACTGCGGTGGTCGCCCCGCCAATAGCGTCTTCGAAAGAGAGGTGCAGTTCGGCGGCCAGGTCGGCGCCGCGTTGCGGGCCACCCTGGCTCCGACCACCAAATCCGAACAAATCGCCGAGCCCGCCACCCGCACCCCCGAGTAGGTCGCTGAGATCTTCCATGCGGATACGCTGACTGCCCCCGCTAAAACCACTTCCTCCACCCGCTCCACCTGGTGTGCCGTATCCGCGGAAGCCTCCCGAGTCGACCATCTGCCGGACCTGGTCGTACTCCTCGCGCTGTTCTTTGTTGGATAGCGTCGCGTTTGCTTCGGAGATGTCCTTGAACTTCTCCTCGGCTGCTTTGTCGTCCGGGTTGGCGTCCGGATGATACTTTTGGGCGAGCTTGCGGTAAGCCTTCTTGATCTCGTCTGCCGACGAGGTCTTCGAGACTCCCAGCATTTTGTAGAAGTCCTTCTCGACCCAATCTCTATTCATGATCGACCGCTACTAGGGCGGCCCGTAGCAATCGGCCCTTGAGCGTATAGCCACGCCGCATTTCTTGAGTGACGATCAGACGGCCATCGCCGGGTTCTGGAGCCAGCACCGCTTCGTGCAATTCCGGATTGAACTCGGCCCCGACGGTTGGGACGGGTTCGAGACCCTCCTTGGCGAGCGTGTCGAGCAGCAACATCAAGGTCCCGCGTACGCCGTCGAGGAGTTTCTTCTCCGCTGGGCTCTCCGCCTCGGTGCTGAGCGCGGCCTCCAGCGTGTCGATGGTCGGCATGAGGCCGACCACGACGCGCTGGGAGGCGCGCTCGATGTTTTCCGCCTGATCTCGCAGCATTCGTTTCCGGAAGTTGTCGAAATCGGCGGCGACGCGCTGGAGGTCCGCCAGATAGAGCCCGGCCTCTTCACGGGCTTCCGCCAACTCCATTAAGAGGAGCTGCACGGCCGCCTCGCGGTCCTCAGGAAGCTCCAACCCAAGTTGATGGGGGTCGACGTTTGGTGGCTCTGCGTCCCCCACGATCTCCGCCACCACGGGTTCGTCTGCAATCTGAGGGGAGATCTGCTCGGTTCCATCGCTGATTTCTTGCGACACAGCGGTTAACCCTCGTCGCCCTCGTCGATGATTTCGGCCTCGACCACGTCTTCGTCGTCGTCGGCGGCGTCACCGGCCGAAGCACCCTCAGACGCTTGCTGCTGGTAGAGCCGCTGCGCCAGAGCTTGTGAGGCCCCGAGTACAGCATCCATCTTGGGTCGCAGGGATTCTGGCGTGGCGTCCTTGTTCTCTGTCTCGGTTCGCAGTTCGGCCAGCGTCGACTCGATGGCGGCCTTTTCTTCGTCATTGAGTTGATCGGCTTGTTCTTCCAGAAGCTTCTCGGTCTGATGGACGACCTGTTCGGCCTGGTTGCGGGTCTCAGCAGCTTCGCGACGGATCCGGTCTTCCTCAGCATGTGCTTCGGCGTCCTTGATCATGGTGTCAATGTCGTCATCGGCCAGAGCGGTGCCACCGGTGATGGTCATCGCCTGCTCCTTGCCGGTGCCAAGGTCTTTGGCCGTGACGTGGACGATCCCATTGGCGTCGATGTCGAAGGTCACTTCGATCTGCGGCAGACCCATTGGAGCGGAGAGGCAGGCCGGTGAGCCGGAACTTGCCCAGGCTCTTGTTGTCGTTCGCCATCTGCCGTTCGCCCTGCAGCACGTGGATCTCGACTTCCGGCTGGTTGTTCTCAGCCGTGGTGAAGGTCTCCGAACGCCGGGTCGGGATGGTGGTGTTGCGCTCGATCATCTTGGTGGAGATGCCGCCCTTGGTCTCGATGCTGAGGGTCAGGGGCGTGACGTCGAGAAGCAGGATGTCTTTGACGTCGCCCTTCAGGACTCCGGCCTGGAGGGCAGCTCCGGCGGCAACGACCTCGTCGGGATTGACGCCTTTGTGCGGGTCCTTACCTCCGGACGACTCACGGATGAGGTCCTGAACCGCCGGCATGCGGGTCGAGCCGCCTACCAGCACGACGTCGTCGATATCGGCGACTTTGATCCCGGCATCCTTGATGGCTTGATGGAAGGGGGCCTTGCATTTCTCCAGAAGGCTGTCGGTCAGCTTCTGGAACTCGGAACGGGTCAGCTTCTTCTGGAGGTGGAGCGGTCCGTCGGCCGTGGCCGTGATGAACGGCAGGTTGATCTCAGTTTCGGCCACCGAGGAAAGCTCGATTTCTAGCCTTCTCGGCAGCTTCCTTCAGGCGCTGCAATGCCATGCGGTCTTTGGAGAGATCGACGCCGCTTTCCTTCTTGAACTCGGCTACCAGCCAATCCATCACGGCATCGTCCCAGTCGTCGCCACCCAGCTTGGTATTGCCGCTGGTCGACTTGACCTCGAACACGCCTTCACCGATCTCGAGCACCGACACATCGAACGTCCCGCCACCGAGGTCGAACACGAGAACAGTGTGCTCATGCTTCTTGTCGAGCCCATAGGCCAGCGATGAGGCCGTCGGCTCGTTGACGATACGGAGCACTTCCAGGCCGGCTATCTGGCCGGCTTCCTTGGTTGCCTGGCGTTGCGCGTCGTTGAAGTAGGCAGGCACTGTGATCACGGCCTCGTTGACCTTGTCACCGAGAAATGCCTCCGCATCCCGCTTGAGCTTCATCAGAATGCGGGCAGAAATCTCCTGGGCGGTGTACATCTTGCCGTCGATGTCGAACTTCTTGTCGGTGCCCATGAATCGCTTGACCGACCGGATGGTGCGGTCCGGGTTGGTGATCGCCTGACGCTTGGCGACTTCGCCGACGAGAACCTCGTCGTCCTTGAACGCCACCACGGATGGGGTAGTGCGTTGACCTTCCGCATTCGGGATGATCGTTGGCTCGCCGCCTTCCATCACCGCGATGGCGCTGTTGGTGGTCCCCAGGTCGATGCCTACTACTTTTGCCATGTGTTCACCTCGTGAGTCGTGGTCCGCAGAAATTTAGCGTAATCACATTGTATAACCTGAGTGGGGTATCTGTCATATTTCATATTTCTCGAGATTCCTGGTTCGATCGCTTTTCCCTGTGACTTCTCGGTACGATACATAGACAATCATCGATATATGGGAGTGATGATGGCCGATATCAAGGAAGCAGTACGGAAGCGGTATGCCACCGCCGCACTGCAGGTGCGCGAGACCGGGTCTTGCTGTGACCCTGATCCGGCTGCGAGTGACGGATTGGGCGCCGAACTGTATGAAGCGCTCGAGACCGAGGGCCTTCCCGACACAGCCCGGTTGGCCTCGCTCGGTTGCGGAAACCCGACGGCCGTCGCCTCGCTGGCGGCCGGCGAAGTGGTGCTCGATCTCGGCTCCGGCGGCGGACTCGATGCCTTCCTTTCGGCCCGGCGGGTCGGACCAACCGGCCAGGTGTACGGGCTGGACATGACCGACGAGATGTTGGAGCTGGCTCGTCGCAACCAGGCAGAAGCCGGCCTCGATAACGTGGAATTCTTGAAAGGTGAGATCGAAGCCATCCCCCTTCCGGACGATTCGATCGACGTGATCATCTCGAACTGCGTAATCAACCTTTCGATCGACAAGCCGGGCGTGTTCCGGGAGGCCCACCGGGTGCTGAGGCCGGGCGGCCGATTCGCCGTGACCGACATCGTGACCACCCGGCCCTTCACGGAGAAAGAGCAGTCGGACCTGGCTTCCTGGACCGGATGCCTGGCCGGCGCCCTCTACAAAGATGATTTTGTGGCCGGTCTCGTGGAGGCCGGCTTCCATGATGTCGAGATGGAGGTCACGCACCCCGTGGCCCCCGACGCGGTGAGCGCCATTATCCGGGCGACTGCCTGACCGAGCCACGCGCCTGGGGTCAGAGCAGTGCCTCCTGGTCTGCGCACGGCCTTGTAACGACACCAGTTTGTCACTTTGAGTATTGTTGAAGTCGCTATGAGTCGCGGATGGGTGGGAAGGGGTCTGCAAATGGGGGCAAAACCCAGGTCGAGCGTTGTGCTGATCGTGGTGCTGATGATGGTGCTTGGAGCCTGCGGGTCCGGTACCCAGAGCGCTGATTCGTTGGTGGTGCTCATCGACAATGACGAGGGTCCGATCAC
>CAVQSB010000011.1:0-90465 GCA_963715305.1 uncultured Actinomycetota bacterium | reverse complement strand
GCTTCCCAATCAGGATTGCCCCGTACGAACCTCTCAAGGAGGATTTCATACGTGTTGAACCAGTTCTTGTCGTCCATATACGAGAACCGTGGATAGGTGCGAGCGGCTCGCAACCCGTCTCGCACAGCCGGCGGGAACCCGGCCAATAGGTCCTCCTGTTGGGGTGACCAATCTGTGGCCAGGAGTTGCATGGTGCTCTCGACGTCGTAGGCCACCTTCGTCTTGATCTCGTTGGGCACCTCGACCGGTGTTTCGATCTCATGGGGGGTCGCAACGTCGACCGGGATGCTCTGCAGGCTCTGCATGGCGGCAAAACACTCGATCACCATGGTCTGAATATCGGTCAAGCTGCCGTACAGCTTATGGATCTTGCCTTGCGAGACATAGGTTTCGAAGACTGAGAAGCCGCGCTGGACGGTAGCGAAGGTATACAGGGTGTCGATACCCCAATCGCTCTGTGCCTGCACCGCATCGTCCGCGATCAGAGCTTTCGCGACGGCCCGGGTGAGAAGCAGCTCCCCACCTAAGGGTTGCCTGATCAGCGGCAGCTGAGAGGTCTGGCCACAGCATGGCAAACCCGGTCCTGGTGATCATCCAGGTGATCATGGCGTCGGTGCTCGACGCGCGGGAAGTAGTGCCGGACTACCTCCAACCGGAGTCGGCAGCGACCTCTGCCTGCTCGATCCACCCTTTGTCGAAGCTGGTGATATCGGCGTCGTAGAAATGCAGACGCTCGTCGGTGGATTGCTCGAGGAAATAGCGGAGGGAGGTGTTCATGGCGTCCCCTTTGCCATGTCGCAAAGTACCGATCCGCTCCTGGAGTAAGAGCGTCACCGGTGTCCCCGTCGAGTTTTCGACGCCTGGTATGGCCTCGCTGATTGCCTCATAGGTTGACGCTTCGTCGAGTCCCATGCAGACGACGTTGGAAACCCGCGGGTGGCCGGCAGCCGTTGAGACGTTCTTGATGACCACATCATGGTCTTCTTCCTTGAACGGGAAGACAACGACACTCACCCGTCGACCTCTCTGGCAGCTTCTCTGCAGCCCACCCTACTGTGACCCGGCCCGTTTCTCGGCGGCGGATACCGCGACCCGGGTCGACCTGCGGAAGTGTGGATCTGCGAGGGTCTCAACGTGCCAGAATCAGGGGAACACCCAGTAGGGGGCCTTGTGAGCAACTACCCATCCGAATATGAAATTGATCTTGCCTTACGCGACGGCGGGGTCGTGAGATTCCGTCCGATCAAACCGGATGATGCTGAGAAGCTCCACGAGCACTTCCACCGTCTCGGTCCGGAGTCGCGCTACTTCCGCTTCTTTCGGGTGAAGAAAGACCTGTCGCCCAAGGAGCTCGAATACTTCTCGAACGTTGACTACGAGGACCGAATGGCCTTTGTGGCCATGCACGAGGATCAGATCATTGCCGTTGGCAGATACGACCGGGTCGAGGATGACCCGGTCAACGCTGAAGTCGCCTTCGTTGTCGAAGACCAACACCAGAACCGGGGCATCGGCAGCCAGTTGCTGCAGTTGATGACCACGCACGCCCGTAAACGCGACATCACCGGGTTTCGGGCCTTCGTGCTACCCGAGAACGTGCAGATGATGCGGCTTTTCCGAAACTCCGGGTACCGGCTGGAGCGGACGCTCGACGAGGGCGTGTACAGTGTGAGTTTTCCGGTCGCCCTCTCCGAAGACGCCAAGGCCGCCGACGAAGAGCGGGAGAAGCGAGCGGTGGCTGCCTCTCTGCTCCCGATCTTCTATCCGCGTTCGATTGCCGTGATCGGCGCTAGTCGTAACCGGGCCTCCATCGGCGGGCGGTTGTTTCACAACCTGGTGAAAGGCAACTTCTCCGGCCCGGTTTTCCCGGTCAACCCCAAAGCGGACGTCGTCAATTCGGTTCGCACCCATAAGTCGGTTCTGGACATTGAAGATCCAGTCGATCTGGCCTTTATCGTGGTTCCGGCCCGGTTTGCCCTCGAGGCGGTCAAGGAATGCGCTCAGAAGGGCGTTCGGGGCATCGTGATGATTACCGCCGGGTTCTCCGAACTGGGCGAAGAAGGCCGCCAGATGGAGCGCGACCTCCTCGAGGTCGTGCGGTCTGCCGGGATGCGGATGGTGGGACCGAACTGCATGGGCGTCCTCAACACGGATCTTGCCGTCTCCATGGATGGCACCTTTGCTCCCGTGTTCCCGCCGCGTGGCAACGTGGCCATGTCTAGCCAGTCCGGGGCGCTTGGAATCGCCATTCTGGATTACGCGCTGCGGAACAACATCGGCATCTCCACGTTCGTGTCCGTGGGTAACAAAGCGGATATCAGCGGCAACGACCTGCTGTTGTATTGGGAGGGTGATCCTGCCACCGACGTGATCGTGCTGTACCTGGAGTCCTTCGGGCATCCGCGCCGTTTCGCCCGGATCGCCAAGCGAATCGCCCGGAAGAAGCCGATCATTGCGGTGAAGTCCGGACGGACCACCGCCGGGACCCGGGCGGCCAGCAGCCATACCGGTGCTTTGGCCAGTGCCGACGTCGCCGTGGATGCGCTTTTCCATCAGACGGGGGTGATTCGAACCAATACCCTCGAAGAGCTGTTCGACGTTACCGTTTTGCTGGCGAACCAACCGGTCCCGGCCGGACGCCGGGTCGGCGTGATCACGAACGCCGGCGGCCCCGGCATCCTGGCCGCCGATGCTCTGGAGTCTAACGGTCTCACGCTTCCCGTGTTCTCGGATGAACTGCAGAACAAGCTTCGCGAGGTTCTCTCCGACGAAGCGTCAACCCGGAATCCGGTTGATCTCATTGCCTCCGCCGGTGCAGAGCAGTACGCCCACTGTCTGAACGCCATGTTGGAGAGCGACGAGATCGATGCTGTGATCGCGAGCTACATCCCGGCCAGCCCGCTGGGAACCCCCGAGATCGCTGCTGCCCTCCGGGAGGCCGGCGTCCGTCATCACGGCAAGAAGACGTTCCTGTCCGTGTTCATGTCGTACGACGACCCGACCGACCTGCTCGGCGGCGAAGATGTGCGCATCCCCACCTACCTGTTCCCGGAGGCGGCTGCCGTGGCACTGGCCAGGGCGGTTCGGTACGGCGAATGGCTCAACACCCCAGAGGGGGAACTGCCGTCCTTTGAAGACATCCAGGTCGAGGCGGGACGGGCGATCGTCACCAAGGCTCTCGAGCGAATGGGACCGGAGGGCGGGTGGCTGGAACCGGAAGAGGTTGAGGATGTTCTGTGTTCGTTCGGGATCTGCCTTCCTCAATCGGAGACGGTCACTGAAGAAGACGAAGCGGTGCGGGTGGCGGCCGAGATCGGATCGCCGGTAGCCGTCAAGGTGATCTCACGCGTCGGCACTGCACAAGTCCGACCTGGGTGGCGTGGTCCTCGGCGTGCAGGGGCGAAGAGGACGTCCGCAATGCCTTCCGCAAGGTGATGTCGGTGGTCGATGAGGCCGACGGAGTCTTGATCCAGGAGATGGTGACCGGCGGCCATGAGGTGCTGGTCGGCATGACGGAAGACCCGTCATTCGGCCCGCTGATCGTGTTTGGGATGGGTGGTGTCCTGGTCGAACTGGTCGGTGATGTCTCGTTCCGGATCACCCCGGTGACGGACGTCGAGGCATCCGCCATGGTGCGCGAGATCAAATCGGCCAAGCTCCTCGAGGGCTATCGGTCCTATCCGGCCGGTGACATTCCGCGGTCGAGGAGAGTCATCCTCAGGGTCTCGGCCCTGGCCGATGCCATCCCGGAGATCCGCGAGATGGACTTGAACCCGGTCATGGTCCTGGCTCCGGGAGACGGGGCCACGGCTGTCGACGCCCGGATCCGGGTGAGTCCTACCGCCAAGGGCTGGTCGCCGGAACTGGCCGACGTACCCGGACGGGTGGGAAAACCGCAAGCTGTTTTTAGCTGAGACGCCGGGTCCGACGGCACCAACCAATCGGATGGGATGGAGTCTCCCCGGTCCCGTTAGCTCTCCGGAGGTGCCGTTGTCCCCTACGGAGACTGCCGGCGGCCCCTACGGAATCGCGAGAGTTGTTCCCTAGCGTGGGCGGGAATAGTCAGGAGCTGTTGGATGTCATCGCGGTCGCATGGTGCGTGGGCGGCGGGTAGCCCGTGAGAGACCCGTTTCGGCGCGATCTGATCTTTCTGCACCCGCCGTCGATCTACGACTTCCGGGGCAAGGATGTCTTTCTTGGACCGATTGCCGACGCAGTGCCGTCGACCGGTGAATTTGAGATGTACCCGGTGGGGCTGACCAGCATTGCCTCATTCCTGGAGAAGAATCACTACAACGTCCAGATCGTCAACCTGGCGCACCGGATGATGCAGCGGTCGAGATTCAACGTTGAGCGCTATATCGCCCGCCAGTCTGCAACCGTGTTCGGTATCGACCTGCACTGGCTCCCCCACGCACAGGGGGCACTGGCTATCGCCGAGATGGTCAAGCGACTCCATCCGAACAGTTACGTCCTATTCGGGGGTCTGTCGGCTTCGTACTACCACGAAGAACTGATCGGCTATCCCTTCGTTGACTTTGTCATCCGGGGGGACTCGACGGAGGAACCGGTCCGGCAGCTGCTCCAGGCCCTCCGGGAAGGGTCCTGGCTCGAAGGTGTTGAGAACCTCACCTGGAAAGGGGTCGACGGATCGATGGTGGCCAACCCGCTCACCTTCATACCGGTCGACCTCGACTACGTCGACGTGCCCGACTACCGGTACGCCATGCGATCGGTTTTCAAATACGGAAACCTCTCCAACCTGATTCCCTATATCGAGTGGATGCACTATCCCCTCACGATGCTGCTCAATAGCCGGGGCTGCACCCAGGATTGCTCGGTCTGCGGTGGGTCGGCGTCGGCCTATCGCCAGATAGGCCGAAGAGCACGTCCGGCTTTCCGATCACCGGAGAAGCTGGCCGCCGACGCAAGAACCATTTCGAGTTTCTCCCGGGCTCCCATCTTCATGGTTCATGACCCCCGGATCGGGGGCATGGGTCGCTGTCGCAAGATTTTCGATAGTCTCGCAGAACTCAATCTGCCCAACGAGCTGATCCTCGAATTATTCTTCCCCGCCAACGGCGATTTCTTCTCGATGGTCAAAAACAGCGTCCAATCATGGAGCCTCGAGATGACCATCGAGTCCCACGATGAGGAGTTGCGGCGCGCCAACGGAAAGTTCCCGTTCTCCAATGAATTGCTCGAATCGAGCATTGAGAGCGCCCTGGCGCACGGATGCCGCAAGCTCGACCTTTTCTTCATGGTCGGGATCCCGCATCAGACCTACCGACAGGCCATGGAGGCGGTCGACTACTACCGGCACCTGCTCGAGCGGTTCGGAGAGGGCGGCAAGGTTCACGCCTACGTTTCACCTCTCAGCCCGTTCCTCGATCCGGGAAGTCGAGCTTTTGAGGAGCCCTCGTTCGGGTACGAGGTTCGCTTTCGCACGCTCGAGGAACACCGCCAGGCGCTCACCCAGCTCTCCTGGAAGGACATGCTCTCCTTCGAGACCGAAGCCATGAGCCGGGAAGAGATTGCCCGGGCCAGCTACCAGGTGGCCGGGGAGCTCAACGAGTTGAAGTACAAGGAAGAACTCATCGATGCCGCCACCTATACGGCCGTGTCGCATAGCCTGGCCGCGGCGGAGGCCGTTCTTACCGAAATCGATCGAACCGCGACCTTGCCGGAGGACAAACGTGTCGCCGCTCTGGCTTTGATCCGCAAGCAGATACAGACGGCCAACGGTGCGGCACTATGCGGGGTCGACGAGCTCAAGTGGCCCCTGTCGCAGCGATTCCACGTCGGAGGTACTTTGGCCCGGGGGTTGGCCGGCGGGTTGCTCCGGGAGTTCCGGCATACCGCTGCCCGGGTAGCCGGACGATACGACGTGGCGCCTTACGACGGCGAACGAGCAGTTCCGAGTAGCTAGTTACCAGTTTCCGGTTTCCAGTTTCCAGCGATCGGGTGCCTTCACTGTGATGACTGACAACTGATCACACAAACGGTCCCGCGTAGGTGACCAGGGTTTTCATGTAGTTCGCCCGTTCGAATGCGCCTGGATCGGGGGAGGACGCCTGACTCAGGCTTCCCTTCAGCTGCTCGACGGACTCGTAGTCATTGTCCTGCAGCCATCGCTCAACCCCACTCACGACGTCCCGAAGATGATCCGGGCCGTTCTTCAACAACGCCGAGGCCATCATCGTCACGTCCGCACCGGCCAGGAGCAGCTTGATCACGTCCTCGGAGGTATGCACGCCGGTCGTAACGGCCAGCGACGTTCTTACGCGCCCGTGGAGGATCGCCGTCCACCGGAGCGGAAGGCGCAGTTCGGACGAAGTGCTGAGTTCGAGGTCCGGTCGAACCTTGAGCCCGTCGACGTCGATATCGGGTTGGTAGAACCGGTTGAAGATCACGAGTGCGTCGGCACCGGATTCGACCAGTCGATGAGCTATGTAGGGGATAGAGCTGAAGAACGGGCCGATCTTGACCGCCAGCGGTATCGAAAGCGACTGCTTCACCGACATGACCAGATCCAGGTACTGCTGCTCGACCTGAGAGGTCGAGACCTTCGGATCGGTCGGGATGAAGTAGATATTCAGCTCGAGGGCATCAGCCCCGGCTTCTTCGATCAGCTTCCCATACTTGATCCAGCCGCCTTTGGAGGTGCCGTTGATACTGCCGATCACTGGAATCGATAGCGAGCTCTTGGCCCGGGCCACCATATCGAGGTACGTTCCCGGTCCGGTGGCGTAGTCGTTCAGCTCGGGGAAATACCCGAAGGTCGCTTCGCCGAAACTCTCGGATCCGAAATCGAGCAATCGCGCAACTTCGAGCTCTTCGTGTTCGATCTGCTCCTCGAACAACGAGGGAAGTACTACGGCCGGAGCGCCCGCATCTTCGAGTTTCCGCAACGTGTCCAGGTCGCCGGTCAGTGGTGACGCCGACGGGACGACCGGATGGGCCAATTTCATGCCCATGTACGTAGTGTGAAGATCCACGCTCACGCCTCCACCTCCTCGTCCTTGAGATCTCCCTGCACGTTCCGTTCGATATCCGCCAGCTGTTCGTAGAGGCTCCACCGGTCATCGATGTCGTCCTGAGCCATCCGGAAAAGCCTCTCGGCCTCTTCGGGTTGCGATCTGGCCAGCATGGCAAACCGGGCTTCCTGCCAGGCGAACTCTTTGAAAGGAATCGACGGCTTCTTGCTGTCGAGATGGAACGGGTGATGGTCCTCCAGGCGGGGATCGAACCGGTACAGGGGCCAGTAGCCGCTGTCCACTGCTTCCTTCTGGTGGGACATGCCCTTCTCCATGTCGATGCCGTGGGCAATGCACTGGCTGTAGGCGATGATCAGCGACGGCCCCGGGAACGATTCGGCTTCTGAGAATGCTTTGACCACCTGGATGTTGTTGGCGCCGAGCGCGACCTGGGCGACGTAGACGTTGCCGTAGGCCATGGCTACCTGTCCCAGGTCCTTTTTGGCCGTCTTCTTGCCGCCGGCGGCGAACTTGGCGACGGCGCCCCGGGGGGTCGCCTTGGATGCCTGGCCGCCGGTGTTCGAATAGACCTCGGTGTCGAGAACCAGGATGTTGACGTTGCGGCCGCTGGCCATGACGTGGTCGAGACCACCGAACCCGATGTCGTACGCCCAGCCGTCACCTCCGACGATCCATACGCTCTTTTTGACCAATGCGTCGGCCAGGGTCAGCAAGTTGCGAGCCTGATCAGTTTCGACTTTCTCCAACCGTTCTTTGAGCTGTGTGACTCGCCCGCGCTGTGCGACTATCCCGGCTTCATCACGCTGATCGGCTGCCAGCAGGCTCTCGGCAAGACCCTCACCGATCTCCGCCGCGAGGGCAGCAACCAGGGACCGGGCCTGGGCTTCTTCGGCATCCACAGCAAGTCGCATGCCAAGTCCGAATTCGGCGTTGTCCTCGAAGAGCGAATTGGCCCAGGCCGGACCGCGCCCATCCGAGTTGGTGGTATACGGTGTCGTCGGCAGGTTGCCGCCGTAGATCGAAGAGCACCCGGTGGCGTTGGCGACGATGGTCCGGTCGCCGAACAACTGAGTCATCAGCTTGATGTATGGCGTTTCGCCGCACCCGGCACAGGCACCCGAGAATTCGAACAGCGGTTCGAGCATCTGAGAACCCTTAACCGTGTTGGGATTCACCTCGGTGCGGTCCATTTCCGGGATCTGAAGGAAGAACTCGAAGTTCTTGCTCTCCCGGGCGACGTGTTCGACCTGTGGCCGCATGTTGATCGACTTGTGGCGAACGATCTCTTTGCTCTTCGCCGGACACACGTCAACGCACACTCCGCATCCGGTGCAGTCTTCGGGGGCGACCTGGATGGTCATCTTCTTTCCCGGGAGGTCGCGACCGCGCCAGTCCTTGGACGGGAATCGGGCCGGCGCCGTTTCGAGGGCTTCAGGGTCGTATACCTTCATCCGGATTGCCGCATGCGGGCACACCATGGCGCACTTGGCGCAATCAATGCAGATATCGGGATCCCAGATCGGGATCTCTTCGGCAATGGAGCGCTTCTCCCACCGGGTGGTGCCGGTCGGGAACGTCCCGTCGACGGGAAGTGCGCTAACCGGGAGAAGATCACCTTTGCCTTCCATCATCAGGCCGGTGACCCGCTGTACAAAGTCCGGGGCGTAATCGGGAATCAACTTGTGGCCGTTGGTCTTGGCGGTTGCCGCAGCAGGCACCTCGACCTTGTGCAGCGCCGCCAGGGCACCGTCGACCGCCGCATAGTTCTTTTCGAGAACGCTGTCGCCGAACTTGCCGTAGCTCTTGGCGATGGCTTTCTTGATCTCGTCGATGGCCTCGTCGCGGGGCAGGATTCCGGATAGGGCGAAGAAGCAGGTCTGTAAAACCGTGTTGATGCGCCCGGCCAATCCCGCCTCGCCTGCGACCTTGCCTCCATCGACCACGTAGAACTGAAGCCCCTTGGAGATGATCTGCTGCTGGGTGCCGGCAGGGATGTGATCCCATACTTCTTCCGGGCCGAAGTGGCTGTTCAGGAGGAAGGTGGCACCCTGTTCGGCCTTTTCGAGCACGTCCATCTTCTCCAGGAAGTTGAACTGATGGCATGCTACGAAGTTGGCGCTCTTGATTTCGTACGTCGAGCGGATCGGCTCCTTGCTGAACCGGAGGTGGGAGACCGTAATGGCTCCCGACTTCTTCGAGTCGTACACGAAGTGACCCTGGGCGAAGAGGGGCGTGTTCTCACCGATGATCTTGACCGAGTTCTTGTTGGCGCCAACGGTTCCGTCCGCCCCGAGGCCGTAGAACACTGCCCGAGTGCCCGTCTCGGTTTCGGTCGAGAATTCATCGTCGTAGGTCAAACTCGTGTGGGTCACATCGTCGACGATGCCGATCGTGAAATGATTCTTGGGTTCCGGTTTTTCCAATTCAGCGAAGACGCCGGCCACCATGGCCGGGGTGAATTCCTTCGAGGAGAGGGCATAGCGGCCGCCGATCACCGTGGGGAAGGCATCCCAGGTGGTGCGTCCGGCTACGTGCTCTTCGGCGATCGTGGTGACCACATCCTGGTAGAGGGGTTCTCCAGGAGCGCCCGGTTCCTTCGTGCGGTCGAGCACCACAATCGACTTCGTGGTGGCCGGAAGAGCAGCGATGAACCCCGCGGTAGAGAAAGGCCGAAACAGTCGAACCTTGACTGCTCCCACCTTCTCGCCGCGCCGGTTGAGGGCCTCGACCGTCTCCTCGACGGCTCCTACCCCTGATCCCATCAAGACGATGACCCGCTCGGCGTCGGGGGCTCCGACGTAGTCGAAGGGCTGATATCTGCGCCCGGTCAGCTCGGCGAACGTGTCCATGGTCGTCTGGACGATGTCGGGCACGGCGTCGTAGTAGCTGTTGGCCGCTTCCCGTGCTTGAAAGAACACGTCGGGGTTCTGGGCTGTGCCGCGAATAGCTGGTTGGTCGGGGCTGAGCCGGCGGGAGCGAAACTCTCTGACGAGTTCATCGCTGATGAGGGCGCGAATCGTTTCATCAGACAAGCAGCTCGATCTTGTTGACTTCGTGAGAGGTGCGGAAACCGTCGAAGAAGTGCATGAACGGGATCCGCGATTCCAGGGTGGCAGCGTGGGCTATCAGAGCGAGATCGTGGGCTTCCTGGACCGATGACGAGGCGAGCATGGCGAATCCGGTCGAACGGGCGGCCATGACGTCGCTGTGGTCCCCGAAGATCGACAAGGCGTGGGTGGCAACCGTGCGGGCTGCAATGTGGATAACGGCCGGGAGCAACTCGCCGGCGATCTTGAACATGTTGGGGATCATCAGGAGCAAGCCCTGAGAGGCAGTGAATGTGGTGGTGAGAGCCCCGGCCTGCAGTGAGCCGTGGACGGCTCCGGCTGCCCCGGCCTCGCTCTGCATCTCGATGACTGTTGGGACCTCTCCCCACAGGTTCTTCCGGCCGGCGGCCGACCAGGCGTCCGATAGCTCGCCCATGGGTGAAGCGGGCGTGATCGGATAAATGGCGATGACGTCGTTGGTCTTGTGTGCCACGTAGGCGGCGGCTTCGTTGCCGTCGATTGTGGCTACCTTCTTTTCCACGGTTGTGCCTCCTCAAGGGTCGGGCCGGACACCATGGTGGCGCGGCCCACGGGACAAGGTTAGGGCAGGAAGTCCCCACCCCAATCGCGTTCGTCCCCTATGGCGCGATCAACCCGCCTGGCGGGGCCCGGCGGGTTGATGACACGCTCCTAGATGAATATGATCTGGCCGCCCTCAGAGAGCTCCATGAAGTCGTTGGCGCTGATGATGTCCTCGACGCCGTCCCACAGGTCGTCCTTGGTCAAACCCATGGTGTTTCCCATCATGTCGAACGTCAACCGGCAAGCCCAGAACTTGGCGCCGGAGTCGTGGACCATCTGCATGAACTCCCGATGCGGGGGCACCTGGAGCTTCTCCATCTCTTTGTTCATCATGCTGGACGCGAAGGCCGTCATGCCGGGCAGTCCGGCCAGCATGTTGGACATGCCGATCTCGGTGCCGGGAACCTTCATGGAAGGGTTGGCGACCGGCGAGATCTTCAGCTTGTCCATCCGCTTGTCGATGATGGCGTCGAATCCCCAGAACGTGAAAAACACGTGGAGCTCGATTCCTTCGCTCGTTGCGGCATTTCCGAGCACCATGGCGGCGGTAGCCCATTCCATGGTTCCCTTGGAGACAATGATGCAGAGCTTGCGGTCGGTTGCTTCGTCTTCAAACTTCGGAGGCAAATGAATCTCCTTTCTTATGGCAGAGCGGAGCTCTGCTCACACGCATCCAACGGGCTTCTGCAGCCCGGAGACGTACGACATTTTCTTGGCGGGCTTCTTAGGGAAGAGCTGGTAAAGGTCCTTGGTAGGGACGTTTGCCATCGTCGAGACTCGCCGCAGCGTGGCCGTCTGGCCTTCCTTGGCGAAGTCTTCGCGCAGGAAGCGGATGACCTTCCAGTGACCTTCGGTCAACTCGTCGATACCGATCTCCTTGGCGAGGGCCGGAGCCAGTTCTTCGTTCCATTCGCCCGGGTCCGTCATGAACCCTTCTTCGTCCACGTGGACTTCTATTCCACCTATCAACTCCGTAGCCATCGTGGCTTTCTCCTTTCGGTGTTGTCTAGTTTTCTTGATTGGTCTCAGTCGGCGTTTCGCCCGAAAGCGTTCGCAACGTCATCAGAGCTTTGGCCATACCGCGCTTGACGGCGGGGTCGCGCATCTGGCGAACCAGCGCAAACAGCGAGACATCTTCGGGGGGTTCTTGCGCGCGAACCGTCATCGCAGTTCTCCGCACGAGTCCCATGAGTTCCGGCTGGGTCATTTCTTTGACCGTCTGCAAGATGAGCCCGATGTTCTCGCCGAGGGACCGTACATCCTCTTTGGTGAATGACTCTACGATCTCGTCGAAGATACCGAACGCTTCCTGGACGAATTCGAAATAGCCCTTGCGGTCGAACTCTTCGAGCTTCTCCATGAGCGAGAACACCGCACTGCGTCCGATCGGCGTGGCGTCGCGGACGAGTTCCATCACACTCTCGAGCTGATCGAGCATCATCTCGAGGTTCCTGGTGTTCCGCAACATCCGTTTGGCCAGGTGGCCGAGATCGCCGAGATCGACATATTCGTCGACCTCGTCGAGTTGCTTGACCACCATCTCGAACGCCTGGTTGGTAACCGGCCGCACGTCTTCGAGCAGTTCGACCCAGGCGTCGCGTCGCTGTTTTTGGACCGCAGCCTCATTGCTGAGGGTCTCGATCTGAGCGGTCAGCGCATCGAGTTTCCTGTTGATGTCCTCGAGGGAGGCAGGAGCCCGGGTGTCGGTACTCATCGTCCGGGGCTCCACTTGCCGGCCATGGACATCAAGGCCGGTACCGGCATCTCTTTGCCCTTGAGCAGAATGTTCCAGTACATCCAGCGGAACATCAGCTTGCCCCAATGGTTCAGTTCCGTTTCCTCGAGCAACGAGAAGGGGCCGATGCCCGGCAGCGGGTACTTGCCGGGTAGGGGTTCGGTGTCGTAGTTGAAGTCGATCAGCAGACCCTTGCCATGTCCTGATTCGATGTAGCAGTTGGCATGTCCGTCGAACTGTTCGAGCATCTCCAACCCGTCGATGTAGCGGAGGAAGTTCTCCGTCCACAATTCAACGGCGAAGTGAGCCACGGAGCCGGCCTTCGAAGTCGGCAGGGCGGCGGCATCACCGAGCGCGAAAACGTTGTCGTGATCCTTCGACAGAAACGTGTGCTTGTCGACGGGCACATGACGCAATTCATCGCCGAGACCCGAGCGGCCAATCACTGCAGCACCCATATTGAGGGGCACCGTGACCAGCAGGTCGTAGTCGACCTCGTCCTCTGAGTAAGCGATGACCTTGTTGGCGTCCAGGTCGACCTGTTCGACGTTGAAGTCGGGCACCAGGTTGATTTTCTTCTCCTCCAACATCCCACCGAGAGCCTTTGACGCCACAGGCTTGGTGAACGCCCCCGGGAGAGGAGTCACGAACGTCAACTCGGTCGTGTCGCGCAAACCCTGTTCCTGGAGCCACCAATCGGCCAGGAAGATGAACTCGAGCGGAGCAACCGGGCATTTGAACGGCATCTCGGTGATGTGCATCACCAGTTTTCCGCCCTTGAAGGTCCGCAGTTGCTTCTCCAACTTCATGGCACCTTCGAGGGTGTAGAAGGTGTGCACGTTGTCGGGGCCCTCGTCACCGAGCGCTTCGAGGCCGGGGGTCTCTTCCGGGGCGATGTGGGTTCCGGTAGCGATCACGAGGAAGTCGTAATCGAGCCAGCGGGCACCATCGATCTTCACCCGGTTGTTGTCGGCTTCGATCTCCTCGATCTCGGCCTGGATCATCTCAACCCCCGGTGGGATGAAATCCCGCTTTGGTTTCACGACGTCGTGACGGCCGTACATCCCGAAGGGGATGAAGAGAAACCCGGGCTGGTAGTAGTGCGTCGGGTTCTGGTCGACCACGGTGATCTTCCACTCGTCGGCGTCAAGCCGGTGTCGGAGTTTGTTGACCACCATGGTGCCGGCGGTTCCGGCACCCAGGACCAGCAGTTTCTTCATGTTGTTGAGCTCCTTCTAGCTGGAGGAAGCCCCGGCGAGCGCGGCGATAGCGTCGAGCTTGCTGAGGAGTTGTTTGCGTTCGTTGGTTACTTCCGAGAGGAACCTGGCGAGTCGGGGGAGCAGGGTCAAGACCCGCTGCCGCCCGTCGTCGTCGAGGTGGAAAACGTCCTGGAGGTGATCGTGAATGAGGTCGACGCCAACTCCAAATTCGGCGGCGATCTGCTCGACCTCTGCTTCGGTCGGCGGCCAGTTCGCCGGGGCTATGCCGCCGACGAGGATGATGCCGCGGAGCTCGGCGCCGACTCGCAGGTAGGAGCGAGCACACAGCAATCCCAGGTGGCTGGGGGCAAATCGAGGAGCCATGTCGAGGTCGTGAGCCAATTCTCGCCAGCCTTCGACGCATTGCGCAACGGCCCTGGGTTGTTCATTGATCAACGTGAAGAGACCACACTGATTGGACGGTGGAGCGAGTGGCTCGCCGTCCATATCGGTCACCACCACCATGACGCCGAGCATCTCGCCGAACAGATCGCCGATGGACGTGATGTATTCGGCCGGGAGGAGGCCGTTCAGGGAGGCTCCATTCGCCGTGAGATCCGGAGAAGGTTGCTTCGCAACGGGGCGCATGTTGCGGTCCTCGAGCCAGCGGTTGATCCGGTCGGCAGGGAATCGCCATTGCCGACCGACCTTCAAGGCGGGTAACTGGCCGGCTTCGGCCATCCGGTAGATGGTCGACCGGTCGACGTGGAGGAGTTGCTGGAGATCTTTGGTGGTGAGCATGCTCATGAGCGGGCCCATTGGGGCTGCAAGAAATGCAGACTGTGCATGTCCTGCACGTTAGGTAGCTCTCTGCAGCTACTTATGGGGCCATAAGACCCTATTGAGTGGGACCAGGGTCGGAGGCACAGCCAATCTGGTGGCAGGGGTGACGTAGCCGCCTTGGCGCCTCATGTGCTCGAAGATCGTGCAGGTTGGGCGCCAAAAACCGGTCTTAGAGGCGGCCGTTCTTCACGGTGAACCAGTAGGTACGGTTGAAGAGCCAGGTGGCGGCATGCCACAACCGATTCGGACGAAGTGGGCGAGGGGGGCGGTCGTAGTCAAATACGAGCACCGTTGCCTTGCCGCCACCGACTTCGAACGGGCAGATCACGAGCCCGCGATATCTCGAACGGACCGGATTCGGGACCCGGCCCTCCACCGCCGCAACGATCTGTTCGGCGACCCGGGGAGCCTCGAAATGGGCCGTTGACCCGTTCTTGGACGTTGGGAGGTCGCTGGCGTCGCCGACCACGTAGACGTCCTTGGCTGCCGCGCACGGCCAGGGTGCGTGGATCGGCGGGAATCCATCCCTGACGGTACCGAGGCCGGACGAACCGGCGATTGGAGCACCTCGATTGGGCGGGATGCTACGGCGAGGTCGAAAGGGCTCCCTTTCGCCGGTTTCCGAGACGAGGGCTCCGCTCTTCGACTCGCTCCAGCTTGAAACCGAGGCGGGAGTCTGGATGTCGCTCTTGGCGAAGAGATCGTCGACCATGCCTGCCACCGACGCGATGGGGAACACGCGATCGAGCGGCGAGACATAGGTGATCCTGCGTTTGGTCCCGGACCCCGTGCTTGCGCAGGTACTCATCGACGAGCAGGGTGAACTCGACCGGTGCGGGTGGGCACTTGAACGGCATCGGGGGTACGGACACCACCAGATTGCCTCCCGAGAAGCCCCGCAGTGCCTCCCGGAGGCGTTCGGCACCTGCCGAAGAATAGAAATCGTGGGTGGCGTTCCGCAGACCGGCGATCTCGTCGCGGGCCAAGGTTGCGCCGGTGGCAACTACGAGATAGTCGAAATCGAGATGATCTCCCCGACTGAGGTCGACCCGTCGATCGGCAACGTCGATGTGCGAGGCCACATCGATGACCAGTCGAACGTCCCGGCGGAGCAGGGCGCGGGTGTCACGCGCCAGCCAGCGGGCGTTGGCCTTGTCCAGTGCAACGTAGAGCCATCCGGGTTGGAAGACGTGCATCCCGTTGGCGTCAACCAACGTGATGGAGGCCTGCGGTGCGATCGAGTCGTTTCGCCAGCAGATTGGCGGTGAGCAACCCACCGATTCCTCCACCCACAACAACGATTCTGGCCGGCACTTCGTCTCCTCTCGCCTTGAGGCTAGTACCGAGGAAGCGACCAGCTCAGCCAGCTACCAGCCACCAGCTGCCGGCTAGGAGCCGCCGTTGAACGTCCTCGTCGGCTCGCGCCAGATTGCGAGACGTCGCCGGGTCCGGCTATCAGACCTCGAGGCGTGCCAGCGCCTTTTGCAGCCGGCCGCGTGCCTCGGAGGCGACATCCTGCAGTTCGGGATTGTTGGAGATGTCGGCCATCAACTGCGGCTCGAGTGCGGCGATCACGGTCTCGTCACCTTTGACATACACGACCACGTTGCACGGAAGCAGCAGTCCGAGATCTTCCTCTGCTTCCAGCCCGCGATTGGCCAACGGTGGGTTGCAGGCACCGAGAATCTTGTAGGGAGCGCGTTCCACACCCAGTTTCTCCTTGAGCGTCGCGGCGACGTCGATCTCGGTGAGAATCCCGAAGCCTTCACTTGCCAGACTGTCGCGGATGGCGGCCTCGGCCTCCTCCATCGATCGATTCGTCGTGACGACCATTCCATAACGAGTGTTGTTTCATGAGCGATCTCCCGTCAGGCCAGCGTCATGAAGAGCTTCTCGAGTTCCTGAGGGGTGTAACCGGACGCTGCCGCGGATTCTTCGTCGAGCAGGCAACTCTTCAGGTGAGCGGCCAGCATCTTGTAGGCGACCCGATCGAGCGCTTTCGAAGCGGCGGCGATCTGCTGGACCACGTCCCGGCATTCGCGGTCGGCCTCGACCATACGGGCGATTCCGGCAATCTGGCCTTCGATCCGGCGCAGGCGCGGCATAACATCAGCGACCGTGGTTTCGTCCAGCTGCATCAAGACCTCCTTGCATACCCTACGGGGTATGTTACTGCCGTTGAGAGGTCGATTCATCCAAGGGGTCGGATCTCAGAGGTCTTCTAGAGTCGGTGAGTCATGACAACAGAGGAAGCTCCACGTCCGTCGAAGCGTGGCATGCCCTGCCGGTCGGCGCAGACCGAGATCGATCTCGACACCAACCTGGAATCGGGTCTCACTACGGATGAAGCCGCCCGCCGGCTGGTATCGGTCGGGCCGAACGTCCTTCAAACCGACTCAGGCCCCTCGCGATTACGACTCTTCTTCGGCCAGTTTGGCGATGCTTTGATCTGGGTCTTGCTCGTGGCGGCCTTCATCAGCGGCGTCATCCTGAACGACTGGATCGACGCCGGGGTGATCCTGGCGATCGTCATCCTGAATGCCACCATCGGCTACACCCAGGAGAGTCGGGCGGAGGAGTCCCTGGCGGCTCTCAAAGAGATGACCGCTCCCGATGCCCGGGCGGTGCGGAGTGGCGCGGAGCGGCGAATCCCGGCTTCCGAACTGGTCCCGGGCGATGTGATCGTTCTCGAAACGGGCGACCTCGTACCCGCGGACGGGCGTCTCGTGAAGTCCGTTCATCTCAAGGTGGATGAATCGCTCCTGACCGGCGAGTCGTTGCCTGTAGAGAAGGACATTCGGCACGTCCAGGAGGGAGCTTCGCTGGCCGACCGCACTTCCATGGTCTTCTCCGGAACGGCGGTGGCGGCCGGACGAGCCAGGGTGATGATCACTGCCACCGGACGAGCGACCGCGATGGGCCAGATCGCCGAGCTCTTGAGCGAGGAAGAACCCCCGACGCCTCTGCAAGTCTCTCTCGATCGGGTTGGCAAGCGGATCGGCCTTCTGGCGTTAGGTATTGCCGCCCTGGTTTTCGGGTTGGGAATCCTGGAAGGATTCGATGCTCCCTTGATGTTCCTGACGGCCGTGGCGCTGGCGGTCGCAGCAATTCCGGAGGGTTTGCCGGCGGTTGTGACGATCACCCTCGCGCGCGGCGTGCAGCGCATGGCCAGGGAACACGCCATCGTCCGACGTTTGCCTGCGGTCGAATCGCTCGGTTCGGCCAGCGTCATCTGCACCGACAAAACCGGCACGCTAACCCAGAACAAGATCAGAGTGAGTGAGATAGCGTTCGCCGATAGGCGGCAGGTCCCTTCCGAGACCGATGTTGCGGACGAAAGGGTGAAGCGATTCGCCCAGATTGCAGCCCTGTGTAACGACGCAGAGCTGGGGCCCGCAGGACCGCTGGGTGATCCAACGGAGACGGCGCTGCTCCTCGCCCTGTCGGAGGAAATGGGCCTTGATCCTGGCCGGCTCCGGGGCGAGCACCCGCGCCTCGACGAGGTTGCTTTCGATAGCCGCCGCAAACGCATGAGCACGTTTCATCCATGGGCGGAGGGCTATCTGCTGGCCACGAAAGGAGCCCCCGAGGTCGTTCTGGAGCGGGCCACCATGGTTGCCACGGAGGGCGGCACGGAGCCGATCCATGATGACCGCCGGGCAGCTGCGATGGCGGTTGCTAACTCGATGGCGACCCAAGGGCTGCGCACGCTGGCTCTTGCCTACCGAGAATTCTCTGAGCGGCCGGTCGATCTCGAGGCTGCCGAGACCAATCTGGTCATCGTCGCCATCGTGGGGATGAGCGATGCGGTCCGTCCGGAAGCTGCCCCGGCTGTTGCGTTGGCCCACGCGGCGGGTATCCGGGTCGTCATGGTGACCGGAGATCATCCCGTTACGGCCGCAGCGATCGGACGCGAGGTCGGGATTCTCGGCGAGACCGGCCGGGTCATTCCAGGTGACCGGCTGCGCGAGACATCCGAAGAAGAACTGATCGCCCAGGTGGAGGCCAACGAGGTGTACGCCCGGGTCGATCCGGTCGACAAGGTGAAGATCGTGCACGCCTGGCAAGCCCGGGGCGAAATCGTCGCGATGACCGGCGATGGTGTGAACGATGCTCCGGCCCTCCGGGCCGCCGATATTGGAGTTGCGATGGGGGGCGGGACGGCCGTCACGCAGGAAGCCTCGGCGATGGTGCTCACTGATGACAATTTCGCCACGATCGTCAGCGCGGTGCGGGAAGGTCGCGCCATCTTCGCCAACCTGAAGAAGGTCGTCTATTTCTTGCTGTCGTGCAACGCCAGCGAAGTCCTGGTCATGCTGTTCGGATTCCTATTGTTCGGAGCTCTGGGGGAACCGCTCCTCCCGACCCAATTGCTATGGATCAACCTGGTTACCGATGGTCTCCCGGCGATAGCTCTCGGTTTGGATCCGGCCGTACCGGGGATCATGTCCTTGCCTCCCGATCGAGGTCGGGAACTGCTGGCCCCGCCCCGGTTGCTGAGGATCTTGGGCCAGGGATCGATTCTCGCCGTGGCCACCCTCGCAGCAGCGATCTACGGTCACTATCTCAAGGGAGCCGATTGGGAATATGTTCGCACGATGATGTTCACCACCCTCGTCACCGTTCAGATGCTCCACGGGTTCAACGTGCGGGCCGAGGGGCCGGGCGTGCGGGTGGTTGGGTTTGGGGGCAATCGGACCCTGCTGATTGCCGCACTCGTTCCCGTGATCCTGCAATTCGGAGTCGTCTACACCTCCTTGGGCAATCAGCTCTTCTCGACCGTGCCCATTGACGCAATGGAGTGGTTGGTGATCATCGGTCTGACGGTTGGGAGTTTTCTGGTCGTCGCTGCAACCGAACGGTTGATCCAGAAAAGTCGCTGGTCTGGAATGGTGGATGCATCGGTGTCCGGGCCCTAGATCAGGCTGGGAGAATCACCCGAACGGTGGTGCCGAAACCGGCCCGGCTGACGATTTCCGTGTCGCCGTTGGCATCACGGGCCCGGGCCCGCAGATTGTCGAGACCCATGCCCCGCTCGACTGTGTCCTGATCGAAACCGCGACCCCGGTCCGCGACGGTGATTACGATGCGGTCGGCTCCCCGGTGCACGCTCACGGCAACCCTGCCGACGCCGGAATGGCGCAGAGCGTTGCTGGTTGCCTCCCGAACAACCTGGACAACGTCGCCGACTACCTCGGGTGGAAGATCGCTGATATCGCCGGTTACTTCCAGATCGATGCTGGCTTCGTAGGGCTCGGCCAATTGGCCGACCAGATCTGCCAGCTCGCTCTTGAGGCTCCGACGTGTCCACACCGGTGGCCGCAAGTCGAAAATGAACTTCCGCAACGAGGAGATCGCCTCATCGAGTCGCTGAACGGACTCCGTGAGGTTCGCCTTCACCGTTGGATTCTCAACCTTCTGCCCGAGTGACTGCAGCGAGAGCCCAACTGCGAAGAGGTCCTGAATGATGGCGTCGTGGAGATCCCGGGCGATGCGCTCACGGTCCTCCACCACTGCGGCCCGCCGGAGACGACCGTGCATCCGGGACGTAGCGATCGCTGATCCGGCGATCGCGGCCAGCGCCTCGACGAGTGCCTCGTCGTGGCCGCTGAAGCCGCCCGGCTTCTCCGTCAAGTAAAGATTGCCGAATGTTTCGGCGCCGACCATGACCGGTACGCCAAGAAAAGTGTCCATGGGCGGGTGATGCCTAGGAAAACCGACAGAATCAGGGTGATCGCTGATCCGGTCGGTCCGCACGGTCTTGGCGATGTTCGTGATCGTTCCCAACAACCCGCGGCCCTGAGGTGGAGCTCCTATCGCCGCCACTGTTTCCTGATCCAATCCTGCGTGAACGAACTGAATCACCGTGCCATGTTCGCCAAGAACTCCGAGCGCGCCGTAGGTGGCACCAGTGAGGTCCAGGCCGGTATCCACCGTCGTCCGAAGGACCGCCGTTAGGTCCGTTTGGCGGGTGACCGCTGCGGCCGCTGTGACCAACTTCGCCAAGCGGTCTGAGGGGATGATCGGTTGATGCATGTCGCCAGGCTAACCAGGGTCGATACTCATGACGCATCGCCGTCCGGCCCCGGCGACGGGTGGCGACGCCATCGCTCTTCAGATCCGTTCCGAGAGGTAGCCTGGAGGCAGACCAGGAGGCAACGCGTTTGCGCTTATTGATAGTGGATGACCATGAGATCGTTCGACAGGGTTTGAAGACCCTGCTCGACGCCCAGGAGGACATTGAGGTTGTCGGGGAAGCCGGCACCGCCGAGGAGGGCGTCCGGCGAGTGGGATACGATTCGCCCGATGTCGTCGTTATGGACGTTCGGCTTCCGGACGCGACCGGGATCGAAGCCTGCCGCGAGATCCGGTCGCGATGGCCCGACGTCAAGGTCCTCATGTTGACATCTTTCGCCGACGAGGAAGCCCTCTTTGCATCCATCGTGGCCGGTGCCTCCGGGTACGTTCTGAAGCGAATCAAAGGCGATGAACTGGTGGAAAGCGTCCGCCGGGTCGGGAGGGGAGAGTCACTCCTTGATCCCACCATGACCGAACGCGTCTTTCGCAAGATCCGTGGCGAAGAACCGGATGACCCTCTGCTGGCCAGGTTGTCACCTCAAGAACGCAAGATCCTCGATCTCATCGCCGACGGCCTCACGAATCGCGAGATCGCCGAAGAGATGTTCCTCGCCGAGAAGACGGTCAAGAACTACGTGTCGAATCTCCTGAGCAAGCTCGAAATGACCCGGAGAACGGAAGCGGCCGCGTACGCAGCGCGGCTGGCAGCCCGCAAAGAGCAGCAGTATCCGCCTGAACAATGGGGGGAGCCACAACCATGATCATCGTGGTCGGGATCGACGAGTCGGAACCCAGCGAACGGGGATTGCGCAGGGCCATTGAGCTGGCGACTGCCGTGAAAGCCGAATTGCATGTGATCCACGCTGTGCACATTCCCGGCACACTGTTAGCCGTCTTGAACCAGGTGCCGGCGGACATCATCCAGTTGGAACAGGCCCAACGCGACTCGGTCTGGGAGGCCGCCGAACCTCAGTTGGCCGAGGCGTCGATTGCCGTCAAGCGTGTCGACTTGACCGGGTACCCGGCAGACGCCCTCGTTGAATACGCCGAGGGGGTCGGGGCCGAGATGATCGTGATCGGGTCGCGCAACCGCGGCGAATTGGCGGCCCTGTTTCTGGGCAGCACCAGCCACCGAATCCTGCACCTCGCCCACTGCGACGTGCTGGTCGTAAAGGGAGGCTCATGATGCGGGTGCTCGACATCATGAGCATTGATGTTCTGACGGTTTCGCCCGAAGACAGTCTCAAAGCAGCAGCACGCCAGATGGTTGAACGGGGGGTGAGCGGACTCCCGGTTGTCAATGCTGAAGGGAAGCTGGTCGGAATCATCACCGAAGCCGATTTCCTGGAACGGGAAGCGGACCGCAGCCATCGCAGGCTGCTCGATGCTCTCATGCACAAACCGGATGCGGTTTCCGAAGCCGAAACGGTCGGCGAAGTAATGAGCACCCATCCGGTCGTCATTTATCCGGAAGCGAGCGTCACCGAGGCCGCCCGGGTCATGTCCCATCACCGCGTGAAGAGACTGCCGGTTGTGAACGACGAAGGTGAGCTCCAGGGAATCATCAGCCGGGGAGACGTCGTAACGGTATTTACTCGTCCCGATGATGTTATCGAGGATGAGGTTCGGGAGGACATCATCGACCGGGTTTTGTTGCTGGACGCGGAAACCCTCGACGTTCAAGTCGTGGACGGCATCGTCCGGCTGTCGGGTCGGCTGCCCACCCGAACCGACAAGCGTTTGCTCGAGGAGATGGTGCGTCGCATCGATGGCGTCGTGAAAATGAAGAGCGACGTCTCCTTCGAAATCGACGACACGTAGCCGGATTGCCTTCTCCGACCGCACGTCGCGACTGGCCCGGATCCATGCCCGGACACGTCTTCCTGGCCCACGCCACGGGATTCTGCAAAGAGGTGTGGGATCCGGTGGTCGCCGAGTTGAGGAACGCGGATTGGGAAGGGTCGGTTACCGCTTGGGACGCGCCGGGGCACGGTGGGTCATTACCCGGGACGGTACCTTTCGATTGGTGGGACACCGCCCGGGTCGCCATTGATGTTGTTCACGACACCGAATCGGCCGGCCCCAGATTGGGAGTGGGTCATTCGATGGGCGGAGCCTCGCTCGTGATGGCCGAACTGCTGGTTCCCGGAACCATGCAGGCGCTCATCCTCATTGAACCGATCATGTTCCCGCCGCCGTTCCAGAGGGTCGAGGAGAACCCGCTCGCCGTTGGAGCGAAACGACGCCGGGCCTCGTTCGCTTCGCCCCGGGAAGCCCTGGCCAACTTCTCTTCGAAAGCTGCTTTTGCCATGTGGGACGACCGTGCGCTGCGGGGATACGTGGACGGCGGTTTGATCGACCGGGGTGGTCGGTTCTGGCTTGCCTGTGATCCGCAGGTGGAAGCGGACGCCTACCGGGCCGGCACGGCCCACGGCACATATGAGCGGTTGTCCGAAATCCGGTGCCCCGTCCTGATCCTGGCCGGCGGGTCCTCGGAGACGCACCCTGAAGCCTTCGTCGCCCACCTGTCGGACTTGTTGCCGGGGGGCCGCTACCAGGTCATCCCCGGAGCCGGGCACTTCCTCCCGATGGAACGACCGGACCTGATTGCCCGCCAGATCGCGGATGAGTCTCAAAGGTTGGCCACCGCCTGAAACCCCCGACCAACGTAGAATGCCGAACCGTGCTGATATCGCCCTCTACGCTCGCGGAACTCGGAGACCAGCTGGCCGGTGACGTCCGCCAGTACCGGTTCGCTTCCGTGCCCGTGATGGTGGATCCACTCGACCTGGTGAGAGCCGGAGCAGCCCTCTTCTCGACGGCCGGGTATTTCGGAAGACCCGGTGAGCTCGAGATAGGCGGGTTGGGGGTCGCTTGGCGGACAGTTGCCCCGTACGGTCACGACCGGTTTGAAGCGTTGGCCGGTTCTCTCCAATGGATGAACGGGGTCAGCTCTCAGTTGCGCGCACTCATCGGGTTCGCGTTCGACCCGGATGGACCGCACCGACCCGAGTGGGACGGATTCGCGTCGACTTCGGCCGTGGTTCCCATGGTTTCGGTCGTCTCCGAGAAGGGGTCGCTCCGCCTGATGGTCACGTTGCCGCCAGGGCGCGCCGCCGGAGAGGTGCTGGCGACCTTAGGCGACCTGCAAGAGCAACAGGCTCCCTCCGGTATGCAAGCCGCGGACCATGCCATCGAGTCGCGTCCTGCTCCTCCCGAATGGGTCGCAACGGTGCGCGAGGCCGTCCACCTGATCGAGCAGGGAACCATGGAAAAAGTTGTGCTGGCCCGTTCGGTGATCGTCCGGGCCGACGTACCTGCGGCCCCATTCGACCTGGTGGGCCGGCTGCGGTCGGCGTATCCAGGGTGTTTTGCTTTTGGCTGGCAGGAGGCCGATGCGACGTTCGTCGGTGCAACCCCGGAGCTCTTGATAGAACGGCAGGCGCGAGCAACTGCGATCTCAACCTCTGGCCGGGTCCGCGCCGCGCGGCGAAGGCGAGGAGGACGATCGGGCGCTCGGGGAGGCGCTCATGTCCAGCGAAAAGGACCGCCGCGAACACGCTGTTGTTGTGGATGACATCGTTGCCAGGCTCGATCCGATCGTGGCACGAGTGACTGCCCCTTCGACTCCCACTCTGTTGAAGATGGCCAACGTCCAGCATCTCGCCTCAGAGGTGGTTGGCATCCTCCATGCTCCTCGATCCGTGGTTGAGGTTGCAGGCGACCTCCATCCGACGCCGGCGGTCGCCGGGCTTCCCCTGGCGGAGGCCCTGGCCTTCATCAGCAAGACCGAGAGCATTGATCGCGGCTGGTATTCGGGCGGGATCGGATGGACCGACGGCTCCGGCGACGGTCAGATCGCGATAGCGCTTCGATGTGCGTTGGTCCGTGGTGACACAGCACACCTCTTTGCAGGGGCCGGAATCGTCGCCGGATCTCATCCCGAAGGGGAATTGGAAGAGACGAGACTGAAGTTCCGTCCCCTCCTGAATCTCCTGACCGAGGCGTAGCGCCGGTTACGAATCAGCGACCATGTGCCAGGCCCGCTCGTGCACGGCCACGTTTTCGTTGCGATCCGTGCGGATTTCAATGAGGCGGGCGGAGCGGGTCGGGTGCCTGACGAGATCCTTCAATACGGTCTTGTTATCGACAAGGTGGTGTTCGATCCCGAACAGTTCGGCTGCAGCCTGGAAATCGGTCCCGTGGGGGGTACCCAGTAACCGTTCGAAGTATTCGGGAAAGGCTGCTTGCGGCAAGAAGTGAAAAATGCCGCCGCCGTCGTTGTTGATCACGATTACGGTCATCGGAAGTGCCATCCGGGCGGCTGTTCCCAACGCGGTGAGGTCGTGCAGGAGCGACAGGTCGCCGCTCAGGACGATGACCGGCTCGCCGGCAGCCGCCGCGCCGAGACCGGAGGAGATCAGTCCGTCGATGCCGTTGGCGCCCCGATTCGATAGGAAACGGAGGCGCCGTTCGGTAGCCGGGAAGAAGGCATCGACATCGCGTACGGGCATCGACGATCCGACATACACCGTGGTGTTGTCGGGGATAGTGGCGGCCAGTGCTGCTACGACGGCCGGTTCGCTCGGGAAGTTGAGGGAGGCGGTCAACGCGGCCCGTGCCTTCTGATCGGCTTGTTCCCATATGGTCGCCCAGTGAGGTGGGGCTGGATCGACCATCTCGGCCAGTTGTTCGGCGAACAAGGACGGGTCGCTGCGGACCATGCTGGTGGCGCTCGCTCCCGGATCTCGCCACCCGGCATCGTCGACCAGGATCTGGGTGACTTCCGGATGATCGGCCAGCCAGGTTGCGAGCGGTTTGGAGGTTGGCGTGGCTCCAAAACGAATCACAACATCTGGTGAGAGATCTCTGTCGAGCCGGCCGGCCCGGGTGAGTGGATCCCCGGTCGTGATGATGCGCGTCCGGTCATGGTCCCCCGCCCTGAGTTGGGAGAGAGGATCTGCCACTACCGGGAACCCGGCCCGGACTGCCAGCGAAGTGATGGCCGTCGGGAATTCTGGCCGATCGATCGGACCGGCCACGAGGAGGGTCCGCTTTCCGGATACCTCCCGGGCGATTTCAGCGAGAGCAGCGCGGCCGACTTCAAGACGCCCGGGGATGTAGCCGGAAGGTAGAGCGACTGGTGTCGCAGGCCCTACGTCACCGGGAACCTTGATCGGAGCCAGGGGGTCTCGGAACGGGAAGTTGATGTGCACCGGGCCGGAAGGGGTATCGCGAGCTGCCGCCCACGCCCGAGCGGCCAGCATGATGGAGTAGCTACCCGGCGTCGCGTCGGGAAGCGCCGCATCGTGAAACCACCGGGCGGCGGTGCCAAACAGATTGATTTGGTCTATGGCCTGGGGAGCGCCGACGCCGCGCAACTCCGGTGGACGATCGGCGGTAAGCAGTAACAGCGGAATTCGCGCGAGGTGGGCTTCGACGGCTGCCGGGTGCAATTCCGCGGCCGCCGTACCAGAAGTTGTGACGACTGCCACAGGGCGCCGGGTGGTGTTGGCCAAACCGAGTGCGAAGAAGGCCGAGGACCGCTCGTCATGATGTATCCAATCGGTGATCGTCGGGTGGTCTGCAAACGCGAGCGCCAGAGGGCTGTTGCGCGAACCGGGCGTTATGCATACATGGCGAAGGCCGAGGTTCGCCAGGGCCTCAACGAAAGCAGTCGTGAAGGCGTAGTTGCGGTTGTTTCGCTTCATGAACGGCCACAATACAACCCATGCATGAAAGCGGAGGATTGTGGGTACGCCGGTTGCCGGGTCGGCAGCCTCCGTTGGTAGCGCTGCACGGCTTCACGCAGACCGGTGCGATGTTCGCGGAACTGGCCGAATTGCTGGGACGGGAAGTGCTCGCCCCGGACCTTCCCGGGCACGGACGGTCGGCCGGGGTTCCGACCACGTTTCCATCGGCGGTGGGTGGCGTTATCGACGTGCTTGCCAGGGATCAGTCTGCGGTTCCGCTGGTGGGATACTCACAAGGGGGAAGGGTGGCGCTGGCAGTGGCCTTGGAGCGACCCAAGCTGGTGTCACATCTTGTCTTGGTCTCGACTCATCCGGGAATCGAAGACGAAAGCGAAAGGACGGCCCGGCGCAGCACCGACGAAATGCTTGCAGCGGAGTTGCGGGATGGCGGGATCGCTCCGTTCGTAGATCGGTGGCTGGCCCGGCCGATGTTCGGGGGATTGGATCGGCGAGGCGACACCTGGCGGTGTGCCGATCGGGCATCCCGGCTCGAGAATACTGCCGCGGGCCTGGCCGACGCTTTGGTAGGTATGGGGCAAGGAGCGCAGCCCTCCTTTGGTTGGAGGCTGTCGGAGTTGCAGATGCCGGTGCTGCTCATTGCGGGCGGTCTGGATCAGAAGTACGCAGCGCTTGCGGCTTCCGTTTCCCGATCACTGGCCCGCGGGAGGCTGCGTGTCATACCAGATGCCGGGCACGCGGTAATCGGCGAGCAACCGCGTGTGGTGGCTGATCTTGTGGATACCTTCCTGACCGAGGCGGGCCGAACGGTCTGAGGACCGACCTGTTCGAGTTCGCGTGACTACCGGTGTTTTTCTGAGTGGAACAAGGGAGGCCCATGCCGACAACGAATCCGGGTTCCGGTCGCATGTCTAGGGACCGGGCTGCGATACCGACGGTGGCTGGTTGTCGCATCGAGCAGTGAAACTGTCGATGGCCTCGATGTCCTCCGACCAGGTGGTGGGATCGCGATCGATCTGCCTGGCGATCTGGCCGCGGATCTCCCCGGGGGCAACTTCGAGGAGCAGGGTGAGACTCTCGTAGAAGGACAAACCTCTGACCTCGTTCCATGTCGCACAGAAGGCTTTCATCTCGGACTCCGTGGCGGGGGATGGTCCTGTCGAACCGATTGTCTCGGTCTGACGACATCCCACCAACAGCATGACGGCCAACACCAAGGCCGTGGTCCTCACATCCCTCTCCTCCGTGATCGGAGCACAAAACTACATCTGACCAGCGGGTTGGGGACGGCAGGCAGGGCCGCCTTTTTTCCGACACCCGGGACGACGAGGTTCCCGGCTAGACGTGCTGGTCGATCAGAATGGGATTACCGTCTGGATCAACGATGATGAAGCCGGCCGGGCCGGTGGACATGACGTCGACCTCTTCGAGGAACTCCACTCCTGCCGCTTTGAGCTGTGCCTGCAGGTCGCGGACGTCGGTGAAATCATCGAGCTCGTTCGCGTCTTTGTCCCAACCAGGATTGAACGTGAGGATGTTCTTGTCGAACATGCCCTGGAACAGACCGATCGTGTGGTCGCCGTTGCGCAGAATGAGCCAGTTTTGGGTCTCGTCTCCGCCTACTACGGCGAACCTGAGCTTCCCGTAGAACGCCAGGGAAGCGGCCAAATCCGCAACGTTCAGACTGATGGAAAACGCTCCAAGGTCCATGGTGTCTCCTGTCTAGTTGTTGATGTCCATCATCGCTGCTCCAGAAACCCGGTGGATCCATGATTGCCTAGGTCCGTTCGATGTCCGCCGGTTTCACTTCAGAGCGGAGCCTATGGCCAGTAGGAGCCCCACGAGGAGATGGAGTCTCGCGACGCCTTTCAATGCCCTGATGAGTGGCGGTCCCTGGGTTTCCTGATAGATGGTCCGCACGATAGGAACGGCGAGCGGCGCCGCGATCATGGCCAACAGGGTCAAGCGCGGTGTCAACTCGAAGGCGCCGACAACCAGGATCGTGGTGAACGCCCCCCAGACCAGAACTGCGAACAGGGTTTGCGTGCGGTCTCTGCCCAGGTACACGGCCAGCGTGTTCTTACCGGTGGCCCGGTCGGTGTCGATGTCACGGACATTGTTGGCGACCAGAATGGCCGTGACCAGGAACCCGATGGGGATGGCCAGCAGCCAGGCATCGGCGGGTGCCGTCATGTCGTGCACGTACCTGGCCCCCACGGTGGCCACCACCCCGAAGAACACGAAGACGAACGCCTCCCCGAGGCCGAAATAGCCGTATGGTTTCGGGCCGCCGACATACCCGAGCATGGCCAGCAGCGAGGCGAGACCAATGGCTGCAATGACCCAGCCGGCAATGACAATGAGGTATGCCCCGGCCGCCACCGCTACCGCCACCACCAGGATGGTGCCGGTCCAGACCACCCGTTCGGCCAGCAAGCCCGATGCGACTACCCGGGTCGGTCCGATTCGCTCTTCGGTGTCTGCCCCCTTGCGGGCATCGAAAATATCGTTGACGAAATTCGCGGCAACCTGAATGGCCAGAGCTCCAATCAGCGCTGCCAGGAAAGCGTCCCAAAGAAAGACATCATCGCCGACGGCCAAACCTCCGCCGACCAGGACGGGAACGAAGGCGGCCCACAAGGTGTGGGGGCGGGCAGCAATCCACCAGGCATGAGCGTTGCTCATGCTCGGCTCAGAAATGCCAGGGATAGTCGGACCAATCCGGGTCCCGTTTCTCCAGAAAGGCGTCGCGACCCTCAGCAGCTTCTGTCGTTCCGTAGGCAAGGCGGGTAGCTTCACCCGCAAAGAGTTGCTGACCCACCAATCCGTCGTCCGGCAGGTTGAACGCATACTTCAGCATGCGCACGGCGGTCGGGCTCTTCCGGTTGATTTCTGCGGCCCACTCGAGGGCGACCTTCTCCACATCGGCATGGGGAACAGCTGCATTGACGGCACCCATCGTCACGGCCTGTTCGGCCGTGTACTCGGCTCCCAGAAAGAAGATCTCTCGAGCCTTCTTTTGTCCGACCTGACGGGCCAGCAGCGCGGACCCGTAGCCTCCGTCGAAGCTTGCTACATCGGCGTCCGTCTGCTTGAACACGGCATGTTCACGGGAAGCGATGGTCAAGTCGCACACCACATGCAGACTGTGTCCGCCACCAACGGCCCAACCCGGAACCACGGCGATCACGACCTTCGGCATGAACCGGATCAGACGCTGGACTTCGAGGATGTGCAAACGGCCCAGACGGCCGGGATCGATGCCCTCCTCATTCGCGTATTTGTATCCATCCGCACCCCGTATCCTCTGGTCGCCGCCCGAGCAGAATGCCCAGCCGCCGTCTTTGGGGGACGGCCCGTTTCCGGTGAGGAGCACACACCCGACATCGCTGCTCATCCGGGCATGGTCGAGGGCCCTGTACAGCTCATCGACGGTCTGGGGGCGAAAGGCATTTCGGACGTCAGGTCGGTGGAAAGCAATCCGCACAGACCCGTGTTCAACGGCCCGATGGTACGTGATGTCGTCGAAGTCGAACTCATCGACGGCATCCCACGCCGAAGCATCGAATAGTTCGGAAACCTCGAGGTTTGCCATTGGTTGCCTCTCTCTCACTAGGCCGCCAGTTACTGTAGTGACGCTGGAAGAAGGCGACTCATGCACGACTGGTTGGCAGCGCGAGCAGCACAAGATCCATCCGGTCTTTGTCTGATAGTCGGTGATGACCGGGTCACCTTCGCCGAATTGGACGATCAGGTTGCCCGAGCGGCCGGAGCTCTGGTTCGGGAGGGGGTCAAAGCCGGCTCGCGAGTAGCGCTGTGGGGTGCGCGCGACCTCGCCACAGTGCGGGCAATGTGGGCTGTACCCCGGGCCGGGGCCGTCTTGCTTCCGCTCAATACCCGGCTCACCAGGCGGGAAGCGACCCTCCAGGTGGTCGACGCGGCAGTGTCTCTGGTTCTGGGTCATGGCGATCAGCCCGACTTGGGCAGACCTACCGTGCGACTCGAAGACCTGACGGGTGACCGACCATACCCGGGTGATCGGCCCCACGCCGACACACCGCACTCAGTGGTCTATACCTCGGGAACGGGAGGAGATCCCAAGGGTGTGATTCTCACCTGGGCAAATTTCGAGGCAGCGGCGGCCGCTTCGGCGGCGGTACTCGAGCACCGTCACACGGATCAATGGCTGGCAGTTCTCCCCCTCTACCACGTCGGTGGAATGTCGATTCTTATTCGATCCGCCCGCCAGGGCGGGGCAGTAGTGTTGGATGACTTCGACCCCGGCGGGGTGGCCGTCCGCCTGCGAGGAGGTCGCATCACCCTTGTCTCCCTGGTTCCCACCATGCTCGCGCGCGTGCTCGAGGTCGACCCGGGTGCGTTTCCCGGCTTGCGGGCTGTATTGCTGGGTGGGGCCCCGGCCTCGGAATCGCTCCTGGCCCGGGCGGCGGCCGGTCGGGTTCCCGTGCTTTCCACCTACGGACTCACCGAAGCCGCCTCGCAAGTCGCCACGGTTCCGCTGGTGGCGGCCCTCGCCCGGCACACGGTCGCTCCGCCCGTGCCGGGCATGGAAGTGCGCATTGTCAATCCGGCCGGCCACGCGGTTGGCGCCGGAACGGCAGGACGGATCGAGATTCGAGGAGGGGCCGTCTCACCCGGGTACCTCCACGAGAAGCCAAGATCTCCCGGTTCCTGGTTTCCGACCGGCGATCTGGGCAGGCTCGACGCGGACCACAGTCTCAAAGTCCTTGGTCGAGCCGATGACACCATCCTCACCGGAGGCGAGAACGTCTATCCGGTCGAGGTTGAGGCTGCCATCGAGGAGAATCCGGCCGTCGTTGAAGCCGCGGTGTACGGGATCGACGATCCGGTCTGGGGACAGGTAGTAGCCGCCACGGTGGTCGCGCCCGGCCTGGACGAGCAGGACCTCGATTGGTTTCTGAGAAGCAGACTGGCAGGATTCAAAATCCCGACCCGCTGGAGCTTTGTCTCCTCGATTCCCCGTACCGGTCTCGGCAAGATCGACCGGTCGCGTCTTGGACATCGCCGCTGACCAGCGCCCCCGGGGCCGGTACCCTGACACCATGGATGATCTGGCCATCAATGGATACCGAATTCCGGCGCGGGACCTCGAGTGGAAGTTCGATCCGTCCGGCGGGCCGGGAGGACAGCATGCCAACCGGGCGAGCAGTCGCGTCGAGTTGAGTTTTGATCTGCGCTCGTCGGGGGTCTTCCCCGCCGAGCTGCGCGCTCATATGGTCGAGCGCCTGGGCGGCAAAGCCGAAAAGGGGATGGTTCGCGTCGTGGCCGCTGATTCCAGGTCGCAATGGCGGAACCGACAGGTAGCCCGGCGGCGTTTGGCTACCCTGCTGGAGGAGTCGATGCGTCGACCGACGCAGCGACGCCCAACGAAACCCGGCCGGGCTGCCCGGGAGCGGCGTCTCGACGAAAAACGCCGCCGCTCACAGACGAAGGCGGGGCGCCGCAAGCCCGACATCGAATGAGACTGGGAAGGGTTCTTGATCGTGACTAGTCGTATCGTCGTCATTGCCAACCGATTGCCGCTACGTCGGACCGACGGTGGCTGGGAGACCAGCCCGGGCGGACTGGTGAGCGCAGTTGCTCCGTTCCTGCAAGAACGGGGCGGGAGCTGGGTAGGTTGGACGGGTGCTCCGGATGATAATCCGGCGCCTTTCGTGCACGATGGAATCGAGCAAAGACCCGTCGGGCTGTCTCAGTCGGAAGTCGACGATTTCTATCTCGGCTTCTCCAATGCCACGATCTGGCCGCTGTATCACGACGCCATTCGTCCGCCTGAGTTCCATCGACACTGGTGGCACCCCTATGTGGCGGTCAATCGTCGGTTCGCTGAAGAGGCGGCCGATACCTTGCGGCCGGGTGACCTGGCCTGGATTCACGATTATCAGCTTCAGCTCGTACCGGCGATGTTGCGGCGTCTCCGACCGGATGTGCGCATCGGCTTCTTCCTGCACATTCCGTTCCCGCCGGTTGAGATCCTCGCCCGATTGCCGTGGCGTCGTGAATTGTTGGAGGGTTTGATGGGGGCGGATGTCGTCGCCTTCCAGACTCGCCTCGGGCGGCACAACTTCGGCCGGGCCGTTCGGCGTTTCCTGGGTGGTGAAGGCACCACCCGCTGGATGCGTGCCGCGGAGCGAAGTGCGCGGCTCATGTCGGCTCCGATCTCTATCGATCGTGAGCGTTACGCGTCGCTGGCTGCGTCACCGGCCGTCAATGCAAGGGTGGCGGCATTGCGCGAAGAACTCGGCGCTGATCGGAAGGTGGTCCTCGGTGTCGATCGTCTCGACTACACCAAGGGTATCGACGTGCGCCTCCGCGCCTACGACACACTGCTGCGACGTCACCGGGAGCGAGCCGAGGATGTCCTGTTTCTGCAGGTCGCCGTACCAAGCCGGGAGGAAGTCGGTGACTATTCGGCCATGCGTGACGAAGTTGAGGGTCTGGTCGGCCGGATCAACGGCGCGCACGGCGATCTGCATCACGTCCCGGTGCATTACCGCTACGGGAGCCTCGAGCCTGAGGAACTGGTTGCCTATTACCGAATGGCCGACATCTTGTGTGTGACGCCGCTTCGGGACGGCATGAACCTGGTCGCCAAGGAGTTCATCGCGTCTCGCGCCGGAGACAACGGGGTGCTGGTGCTGAGTGAATTCGCCGGCGCTGCCCAGGAGCTGCGACAGGCTTTGCTCGTGAACCCTTACGACGTGGACGGAGTTAGCGAAGCGCTCTGGCGGGCCTTGCACATTCCTCCCGCCGAAGAACGATCCCGTATGCAGGCGATGCGGCGCCAGGTCCAGCGCCACGATGTCTTTCGGTGGGCCCGCGCGTGCATCGACGCCATCCAGCAATGACATCCCTTCTGGAAGAACTGAGGAGAGCCGCAACCTGCGATACCCTGCTCGTGGTCTGCGACTACGACGGAACGCTGGCTCCAATCGTTGCCGACGCGGACCGCGCCTATCCAGATGCTCGGGCGATGACCGCTCTGGTCTCGTTGGCCGAGTTGCCGCATACATATGTCGCACTGCTGTCCGGACGAGAGGTAGCGGTGCTGCAGCGGCTCACGGGTGGTTCGCCCCGGGTGACGCTCATCGGTAGCCATGGGGCCGAACAGCCCGGTCGGGTGCCCGCCATCGAGCCAGAGGCCCGGGAGGATCTTCTGGAGGTGAAGGTTCGCCTGTCGAAACTCTGCAATCAGTTTCAGGGTGCCCGTTTGGAGGAAAAGCCGGCCGGGGTAGCGTTTCACTTTCGGAATGTTGACCCGGCCCTACAGCGGGCGGCTGAGGAGGCTGCCCGTCGGATCGGCAGCGGTTTTCCCGGCTTGTCGATACTCGAGGGAAAACGGGTGGTCGAGTTTGCCGGTTCGAAGACCAACAAGGGGCATGCCTTGGCGACCCTGCGGAGCCGGTGGGCGGCCGACATGGTCGTGTTCATGGGAGACGACGTAACGGACGAAGACGCGTTCGTGGCACTGCAACCAGTCGAGGTGGGGATCAAGGTCGGGAAGGAAGCAACCCGGGCCAAGCTCCGGATCGATAGTCAAGAACACGTGGCGCCCGTACTCGAGGCACTGCTGGCGTTTCGGATGGACCGCCCGGCACCCTGATATGGCTCCTACGTGTTGCCAAGCGCTTCGAGCATTCCTTTGGCGGGGATGCTGGCCCAGGATGGACGGTTGTTGACTTCCCACGTGAGTTCCCGGGCGGCCTTTTCGAACATGAACGCCTCGAGCAGAACCGCCGTGGTGGTCTCTTGGGGTGGGAGAAGGTCGGTCCCGGCCAGGCCCTTGAGATAGGTACGTAGGAACGCTGCACCGACCCAGCGATACCAGGTGGTCGCCCAGGGTTCCAGGTCGGGCAGCTTCTCGAACGGGAGTGTTCCGATCTCGACTTGCTCATACAGACTGGCGAGCGCCGCGTAGTGAAATGAACGGAGCAGATCGGCGACGTCTTTCAGGGGTGAATGCTTGAGGCGTCTTTCGCTCATCGGCCGGGTGGTGTCGCCGGCGAAATCGAAGAAAACGTAGTCGTTGCCGGAAGCAAGGATCTCCTCTAGGCGGAAGTCCCCGTGCAAGCGGATACGTTTGGCTGTGATCTTGGTTGCCATCAATCGCCGCAATCGATCGATGACCTCTTCCTCTCGGCTACCGATTTGCTCGACCTCCTTGCGGGCTTCGGCGGGAAGCCATCCCGATGCGGTGCGAGCCGTCGCTAAGGCCTGTCGGATCTCCCCGCGTAACGACTGATACAACGACCGTTGCGTCAGGGTCGTGAACGGTTCGGGGCGGAAGTCGAGGTCGTCGTTATCCGATGCAAGGGCTTTGTGCAGTTCCGCTGCTCGCACGCCAAGAGTCTCAGCAGACCGGATGTCTTCTTCAAAGAGCTCGTCGAGGGCCGGCGGGTATGAGCCGGCGGGCCAGGGCGACGAGGTTGCCGGCGGGCACGTCCGGTTGGGGGAGTTGGTCCTCCGCAAGCACGGTTTCGAAGAGGCGTCCCAGCGAGCCCGTCGCCCGATCCCATGCCTCGCCTTCGTGGGGTACGTAACTCTGGAGAATCCCCAGGGTGGTAGCGCCTTCGCCGCCGGCTTGATACTCGAACCAGCCCAGAACGGCCGGGAGACTAGCGAAGTCTGTCTTGCCGGTGAGGAATCTCCTGATCTCGAGATCTGGGTTGATGCCTTGTTCAATGCGCCGTGACAGTTTCAGGACGAACTGGTCACCGAAGACGATGGAGGTGTGCCCTTCCCGGTTGTCGGTTGACCGTACGTCTGCTTGGTCGAAGGTGGCCGGACCGGTAGGACGGCGGGTCAGGGTTGCCTTCAAGACCCCCGCAACACCCGGTAGCTTTTTGCGGTCGCCCATGAGCCTGATGAGCGCACCGGCGAAATCGGACGATAAGGCAGCGTCGTGGACGACACCACTTCCGGCGTCGCCCTCGACCCGACAGATAATGGATTCGGGACGTTGGTCCCAGATCTTGGCGGCCTCGTCCCCAAAGGCGAACCCGATCGACAGCAAGTACCGCTGGGGATCACCGTCGAGGTATTCGATCTCCACGAGTGCCATATACGTGTCGGCGAGAACTCTGCGAAGCGGGATCACGTCGACGAGGCGGGCATGTCGGATCTTGCGGTCACCGCCGTGATACCAGGCGCGGCCGGGGACGTAGCGGGCGATGAGTGCCTCGACGTCGGTCCGGAGGGGATCCTGAAATGCAGTTTCGGTCCCACCGGAGAGCTCCAGTTGCTCGCGTTCGCCTTCCCAACGCGGGAGGTGCAGGTCACCGATGGTCGGGTTCATCGAGAACCAATAGAAACTGTGCGGAGCCAGGGTCAGGAGATACGGCTGATCGCCGACCGGTGGGAAAGGTGTTCGCCCGAATAGCTCGAGTGGGCGGATGCCGTGGAATTCCGACAGATCGAGCTCCACGTACTGATTGTGGCGAGATAGGTTGGCTACCACCAGCACAGCTTCTTCCGCGGAGCGCCGCAAGAAGGCGAGGACGCGAGCATTCTCGGGATGGAGGAACGCGATGGATCCCCGCCCGAATACGGGGTGGCGGCGCCGGAGCGCCAGCATCCGTTTGTTCCACCACAAGAGCGAATTCGGGTTGCGCTCCTGCCCCTCCACGTTGACCGTTTCGTAGTGATATTCGGAGTCGATGACGGTCGGCAAGTACAACTGCTGGGGGTTCGCATCCGAGAAGCCCGCGTTGCGGTCGTTGCTCCATTGCATGGGAGTGCGGACGCCGTCGCGGTCACCAAGGTAGATGTTGTCACCCATCCCGATCTCGTCGCCGTAGTAGAGAACGGGGGTTCCGGGCAGGGAAAGCAGTAACGCGTTCATCAATTCAATCTCGCGCCGGCTGTTACCCAGCAGGGGAGCCAAGCGTCGCCGGATCCCCAGATTGATGCGTGCCTGCCGGTTCTTGGCATAGGTGCGATACATGTAGTCGCGCTCTTCGTCCGTCACCATCTCGAGGGTCAGCTCGTCGTGGTTTCGGAGGAAAAGAGCCCATTGCGAACCGGGTGGTATCGGGGGGGTCTGCTCGAGGATGTCGATGATGGGGAATCGGTTCTCCATGCGAACCGCCATGAACAAGCGCGGCATGAGCGGGAAATGAAAGGCCATGTGGGACTCGTCGTCATCGCCGAAGTACGCCGCGGCATCTTCTGGCCACTGGTTGGCCTCGGAGAGCAGCATCCGGCCTTCGTACTTGGAGTCGATGTGAGCTCGCATCGCTTTGAGCTCGCTGTGGGTCTCCGTCGAGGTTTTCACACATGGTTCCGTCCCGTTCGAAGAGGTAAGGGACGGCATCGAGGCGGACTCCGTCGACACCCATGTCGAGCCAGTAGTCGAGCACCTGATAGATGGCCTTACGGACGGCCGGGTTGTCGTAATTCAGGTCCGGTTGGTGAGAGAAGAAACGGTGCCAGTAGTACGCACGTGCTACAGGGTCCCACGCCCAGTTCGAGGTTTCTGTGTCGGAGAAGATGATCCGTGCTTCGGGGTATCGGTCCGGGGTATCGCTCCACACGTAGAAGTCGCGTTCCACCGATCCCGGCTCAGCGTGCCGAGCTCGTTGAAACCAGGGGTGTTGGTCGGAGGTGTGGTTGACCACCAGTTCGGTGATCACTCGCAGGCCGCGTTTGTGTGCTTCGCCGGAGAAAACGGCGGAAGTCGCGCGTGGTTCCGTAGGCGGGATGGACCGAGTTGTAGTCCGCGATGTCGTACCCATCGTCACGTCGGGGTGACGGGTAGAAGGGAAGCAGCCAGATGGCAGTGATCCCGAGGTCCTGGAGGTAGTCCAGCTTTTCGGTCAGACCCGCGAAAGTCGCCGGTCCCGTCTCCGTCGGAATCGCGAAAGGCCCGCACATGGACCTCGTAGATAATGGCGTCTTTGTACCAGTCGGCGGTAGCAGTCACGGACCTGATGCTAGAGCGGGGGTGCCCCTGGCGGTAACGATCTCGTGACCTGCCTCGGTGAGGGCGTCATAGGGCGAGCTGTTCATCTCGAGTTCTGATCAACAGGTGATCGGTGTCGTGAGTGGCGATCGGGAACACACTGACGCCTGCCTTTGCGAGGGGAACGGTCAGCGCGGCCAGCACTCCAAGCAGGGAGAAGGAAAGGGGCCCCTCGACTTCGAGCCACATCCAGGGTTCCGGGCGCGGTAGGTCGGGAGGTATCGAGAGCATGTCGCAGACGATTGAGAGTTCAGAGGGGTTCTGGTGATCGATGAGAAGTCGCCGACCTTCAGCCCACGCAGGAACCGCCGCGTTGGGTGGCAGCTTCACAACGAATGTCGGATGAGTCGCACAACGGGTGAGGTTAGACGATCCGAGATCTACCCGCTCCCGAGTTGCTGCTGCAGAACGGCGATCTCCTCGTCGAGGATGTTTTGCAGGCGAGCTAGTCGTTCCGGAGGCGAGTCGATCCCCAGGAGACCCTGCGCATCGAGTGGCGACAGGGGAGCCAGAGCGCACAGCTGATCGACCGCCACCCCGGTTTCCTCAGACACTTCGAACCCGGTATCGCCTACGTCGTAGCCGGCTTCGGACAGCAATGCCAGGGTCCTACGGACTTTCACTTCGGTCTCGATGATCGGCAAGTCGTTCGGGAGGCGTCATTGGATCGTTCAGCTCGTTGATCACGGCCCGGGGATACGGATCGTCGGGAAGCCACCGGTCGACTTCGAACCGGGTGGTGCCGACGGCCAGCACGAGACGATGCCCTTCCTCGAGGTCGGCGATTCCGGCGATGTGCGCAATAGTGCCGATCTCAAAACGAGTATCCCCGCCGCCAACTTCAGAGCCCCGTTCGATCAGCACCACACCGAATCTGCCGTCTCCGGCCACGCAATCGTCCACCAGCATCTGATAACGAGGCTCGAACACGTGGAAGGGCAGGACGGTGTTCGGAAAGAGCACGGACCCAAGGGGAAACATGGGTAGTTCGAAGGCCATTGGGCGGAATGCTACGCGGGCTTCGGATCTAGCTGGTCGGTTCCGTATTCCTGGCGAGTACCCGGAAACGAACCCGCTTGCGTTCGTCGCCGTCGATGAGCACCCGAAAGGCGAAACCGCCCGGCTTCGGGAACACCAGGCCGTTGAAGGTCATCGTCCGAACGAAACCGACATCGCTTCCGTCGGGCAGGCCGGGCGGACGCGCCACCCGGAAATTCTGAACGGGACGACGCTCTCCGAAGAGGCTCTTTCCATCCTCATCGACCAGGTCGACCGACAGGGTGAGCTCTTCGTCGGTCTTGGTCCACGGAACCCGGATCCGCAGCCCGAGCCCAAGCGTATGGTGGCGGGCCGGGAACTGGCGCACGAAAATGGTGTCCCAACCGCCTCCGAGAACGTAGATCTTGCCGGCTGAAGCATGGACGCCGTCGGCCAGGATGGCGAAGTCGATTTCAGGGGCGGGTAGGAGATCGTCAGCCTGGAAGTCCATGCGTGTGACTCTAGAAGAGTCAGTCGTCAGTTCTCAGTTCTCAGTTCTCAGGTCAAATCAGCTCAGCAGGGGGTCGAATGCCTTTCTGGGTATTGAGTACTGGATACTTCTCGCAGGACTAGGTTCCGCGTTGTGGCTTCGGTGATCTCGATTCGGCATTTGCGCAAGACCTATGGATCGTTGGTGGCGGTCGACGATGTCTCCTTCGAAGTCGAAGAAGGGGAGATATTCGGATTGCTCGGGCCCAACGGAGCGGGCAAGACGACCAGCGTGGAATGTGCGCAAGGTTTGCGCATTCCGGACGGCGGGGATATCCGGGTGCTGGGTCTCGATCCGCGGACGCACGCCGCCCAGCTTCGGCGCGAGGTCGGCTCCCAGCTCCAGGAGTCTGCACTGCCCGGTCGTCTGAAGGTATGGGAAGCGCTGGACCTCTTTGCGTCACTGGTTCCTGGCGGACCCGACTGGCGAGAGGTGATGGAGCGGTGGAGTCTGACCGAGAAGGCGAACGCTTCTTTCTCCAGTTTGTCCGGAGGTCAACGGCAGCGATTGCTGGTCGCGTTGGCGGTGGTCAACGAACCTCGGGTCGTATTTCTCGACGAAATGACCACCGGGCTCGACCCGGCTGCCCGGCGAGCCACCTGGCACCTGATCGAAGCTATGCGGGACGGCGGGGCGACGCTGGTGCTGGTCACCCACTTCATGGACGAAGCCGAACAGCTGTGTGACCGTTTGGCGATCGTCGATGACGGTCGGGTGGTCGCCACCGGTAGCCCTCAGGGTCTGATCGCCGAGTACGGAGGCGAGTTGCTCATCCACTTCAGTACCGACCGTCCCGACGTCTCGTTCCTCGGGGTGCTCGAATCGGTGCATTCGGTTTCGCGTCGGGGCACTCATGTCACCGTCGGGGGCCGCGGCCCGGCCCTGGCGATGGTCGGGGCTGAGCTGGTGCGTCATGGGATCGTGCCGGACGACCTCCGGGTGCAACAAGCGACCCTCGAGGACGTGTTCCTCCGATTGACCGGACGCGGGCTAGAGGATTGAGGGCGTGAACCACCGATGAAATCCCTGCTCAAGACCTCATGGGTGGAAACCAAGCTCTTTCTGCGGGAGCCGGTGACGGTGTTGTTCACCTTTGCGCTGCCGTTGATGGTGCTGTACGTCCTCGGAGGGGTGTTCGGCAACGAGGCGGATACCGGCGAAAACGGAGGCTTCCTGGTCTACGGCGGGTACGGGCCAACCAACTGGTACACCGCCGCCTACGTCGGCATGGCGATAGCCGGGGTTGCCCTGATCGGTGTTCCGGCCCACATCGCGGAGTACCGGGAGCGGGGGGTCCTACGCCGGCTCCGGGCGTCCTCGGTGCCCCGCCTGGTCTTTTTGAGTTCGCAAATGATCGTGGCGTTCCTCATCTCCACGATCGGCAGCGTGCTGCTGCTGGCGGTGGCCTTTCCCACCACCTCTGTCGCGGCCCCGGAATCGGTCGGGCTCTTCTTGCTGGCATTTGTGTTCGGGACGCTTTGCTTCTCGGCCTTCGGGATCTTGCTCGGGACCGTGTTGCCCACCGCCCGGGCGGCTCAGTCGGCCGGTTTGCTCCTGTGGTTCCTGTTCATGTTCGTTTCGGGCTCTGGTCCGCCTCCCGAGGTATTGCCCGATTCGCTGGCCACCGTTGGTGACTATGCCCCACTCACGCCGGTCATCAAGATGCTGCAGGAGCCCTGGTTGAGCGGCCAGTGGGCCGTGGGTCCATCGGTTGCGGTGCTGGGAATCGGAGTGGTATCGGCCGTAGCCGCCTTCCTCCTGTTCAAGTGGGAGTAGGGGCCCTTGTCGGCTCCCAGCCAGTTCCAGTTTCCAGTCCGTTCGCGAGTCAGCCGCCGTGTACTCCTTCGCCGGCTACTGGCTACTGGCTACTGGCTCGCTTCACTTCTCCCCGAATGCGTAGAACCGACCATCGCGTGATCCAACGTAGATCGTTCCCTTCCACACCGCCGGGGTGCTTTCGATGCACCCGGAAGTCGTGGTCGTACTGCCACAGCCGGCTCGGCTCGGCCGGATTTGCCAGCGAATAGGCGCGCAAACCACCGCCGTTCTCGCAATTGACGGAGACCACCAGTGTTCCGTCGACGATGACCGGCGACGACCATGCGTGCGAACCAATCTCGTCGCGCCACAGAACTTCCCCGGTTTCCGTGTCAACCGCCAGCAGTTCTCCCGGGTGGGTCGATGCGTAGAGCACCCCTTCCCCCAATGCAGGAGTGGCCCACAACCCGCCGTCTCCTGATCCGCGCGGCGGCACGGGAACCCCCCATACGTACGGATCGGTGGCGTACGGATCGAGTTTGATCAACTGACCGAGTTCGGCGGAGCGATCGTTGAAACGCTCCAATTCCGCTGCGACATACAGCATGCCGGTGCCGTCGATGGTGATGGTGGCGTCCACGTCATCGCCAACCCAGTAGTCGAACACGACCGGAGCTTCGCCGGCGGTTGCACGAGACAAATCCAGGCCGACGATCCGCCCTCCGGAATTCGCGAAGTACACACGGTCCTCGAACACGGCCGGTGAGTTCTCGATGGAAACGTTGCTGCCCACCCGACGGATGAGTTCGTCCGTGTACCCCGGTTGCTCAACCAGGCGCTCCGGGGCGACCGTCACCCGCCCGTCGGCGCCGTATGCACGGTTGAGCTTGACGATGAAGAACCAGGAATTCTCACCCCCTTCGAGGAGCAGGTCATCGAGGATCACCGGGTTGCCGTCCCAGTCGTTGTTCCAGATTCCGGGTACGGCGGACGCATCGAGATCCCACAGCAACTCAGGTTCCGGGCGGTCCAACGCCACAATCCGCAGCTTGTTGTCCCGCGAACCGAAGTAGAGCAGCGGGAAGCCATCCGGATCGAGTGAAACGGATCCTTTGATGAGATCACCGGTCACGAAAGCCGGCCTGGTCGGCAGACCGGTCGAACCATCGAGGAAGTGGACCTTCCGGTCGTACGCACCGAAGATGACTTCCGTAACCCCGTCTCCCCGCTCATACACGACGGGCTGTCCGGTCCATCCAGTTCCACACCAGGTCTTGGCCGCCCCTGAGACGGATGAGCTGCTGCAGAGGGAACCGTTGGCCGGGTATGCCCACAGGACTCCGGGATTCGTCCGGCACCGGCGGCTCCCCGTAGTACGTTCGAGTGGGGTTGCCACGGAACATCGTCAAGCCGTCTACCGATCCCCACGGTTGCCCCACCGTCCATCCGGGGACGGTGCCGGTTGCGCGCTCGGGGGTGGTCGTCGTGGTCGAAGAGATCGCAGCGGTGGTCGTTGGCACGACTGTCGAAGGTCGTCGTGGTCGTCGTTGACTCGGTGGCCGGCGTGTTGTCGACAGTTTCGACACCCAGCCAGGAACTGCACGCAGCCAGGACGAAGGTGGTCGCCATCCAGAGGGGTAAGGAACGTCGCACCCGTACCAGTGTACGAAGAATCGGCCCGGGAGGGTGTCGGCCTGGCAGCTATCGGACCTAACCTGGGGGGATGGTGCTTTCTCGGGTCATCGAACGCATCGGCGAAATGCCGGTGGTGAAATTCTGGGTGCGGTTCAGTGCTGCCGGTCCGGCCGTACTGGCGGGGGCGATCGCCTACAACATCATCTTCGCACTGGTACCGGGCGCCGTCGTATTGCTCACGGCCGCCTCGTTCTTCGGCAAGACGGCGGAGGCTCAAGCGGAAACCATTCGCATCATTTCCTTGATTGCGCCGGTTGAGGTTGCCGAGTTCATTGGTAGCGCGCTCGGCGACACATCCCGCATCGTCGACAATCGCGAAGGTGTTGTCATCATTCTCGGCGCCGTCCTGGCCCTGTGGTTTGGGACTCGCGGGGTGCTCACCATCATGCGGGTACTCACCAGGGTTGAAGGGATCGAAGACGACCGTCCCTGGTGGGTGACTCGCCTCATCGCAACGGGGTTGACCATTGCCGTTGGCCTGGCCCTCGCTCTTGCTTCGGTCTTGATCGTCGCCGGTCGGGCGATCCGGGATTGGCTTCAGGAGATCACGCAACTGGCCTGGCCGATCGACCTCTGGGCGGCGCTTCGGATCCCAGTCGCCTCACTCAGTGTCCTGGTCTTCTTCTGGTTGCTCTACCGCTTCGCCCCGCCGCGCCGGTTGCCGGGTACATGGCTGGCAGCGGTGATGGCGACCGTGGGGCATGGTCGGGTTCTCCCTCGGTTTGCAGTATTACGTGAACTCTGCCGGAGGCCTCGGAGCAACGTATGCAACCATTGGAACGGTCGCTTTGCTGCTCCTTTGGCTGTACGTCGTTTCGTATTTGATCATCGTCGCCGGATCGGTAGCAGCAGCGACGGCCCGGCGCCGCCAACGGCGGCGGTCCGGCGACCTGACGGATACCACCGAACACATGAGACTCGGACTCGAAACGCTCGAACAAGAGGTTGTCATCTCCCCGACGGGCCGACCCCCGGTGACGGCGACGTTGCGAGATCCCGCGGTACGGTCCGGTCTGCGGTTGCTGGGCAGAACGCTCCTCCAATACCGGCGTGAGTCCATGTTCAGTGTCGCGAGCGCGCTGTTGTGGATGGCGATGGTGGTCGCCACTCCCTACCTCACCAAGTTGGTGATCGATCGGGCGATCGAGGGCGAGCAGCGCGAGGTGTTGCTGCCCCTGGTTGGTCTGGTCGTTGCGGCCGGCGTACTGAAGGCTGTGGGGATCGGGGGTCGCCGGTTCTTCGCCTTCTCGCTCTCATACCGGGCGGAGACCGATCTCCGCAACCGCATCTTCGAGCATCTGCAACGGTTGGCATTCTCCTTTCATGACCGGGTACCCACCGGCGAGTTGATGGCTCGCTCATCGAGCGATCTGTCTCAGGTGCGGCTGATCTTTGCGATGCTGCCGATCACGACTGCCAATCTCTTCATGTTCGTTGCTGTGGTCATCGTGCTGATCGTGCTCGACCCGGTGCTTGGCCTCCTGTCCGCGCTGACCGTGCCGGCTTTGCTTTTTCTGGCGAATCGATACGCCCGCCGGGTCCTGAAGGTCTCCTGGGACGTTCAGCAGCGACTGGCCGACCTCTCGAACGTGGTCGAGGAAGTTGTCGCGGGCGTCCGGGTGGTCAAGTCGTACGGGCAAGAGGACCAGGAGGTGGGAAGGCTCAGCCGGGCGGCCAACCGCATCTTCACCCGCACCATGGACATGCTGCGATTGCGCTCGATCTATGTACCCCTGTTTGAGTTGATCCCCGCCGTGGCCACGGTCCTGGTGCTGTTGGTCGGGGGTCGGCGTGTGGTTGAAGGTTCGATGACGCTCGGCGACTTCGTTGCTTTCACCCAATACCTGGTAGCCCTGCAGTTCCCGCTGCGGATCACCGGATGGTTCTTCGCCGAGTTGCCCAGGGCTGCGGCCTCTGCGTCCCGGGTGACGGACCTCCTGAAGACGGCTCCCGATATCCGCGACGTGGAAGGCGCCACGACCCTCCCGGATGGTCCGGGCGACGTGCGTCTTGTCGCCGTTTCGTTTTCCTATCCGGAAGGGCCGCCGGTTCTGGACCGTATCGACCTCCATATCCCCGGAGGTTCATCGGTGGCTCTCGTCGGTTCAACCGGTTCCGGAAAGACGACCCTTGCGTACCTGTTGCCTCGTTTCTATGACCCAACGAGCGGCTCGGTGCGGATCGACGGTGTCGACATCGCCAAGGTGTTGATCGACGACCTCCGCAGCGAGGTTGCTGTGGTATTCGAGGAGACCTTTCTGTTCTCGGCAACGATCGCCGAGAACATCGCATTCGGTAACCCGGATGCCACCGAACAGCAGGTCCGTCTCGCCGCGCGGCTTGCCCAGGCCCACGACTTCATCGTCGACTTGGAGGACGGCTACGAAACGGTGGTTGGGGAGAGGGGTTACAGCGTGTCGGGTGGTCAACGCCAGCGCATCGCTCTCGCCCGGGCGATTCTTCGCGACCCGCGGATCCTGATTCTGGATGATGCGACCTCGTCGGTTGACGCGATCACCGAAGGGGAGATCCGAGCCGCACTGCAACAGGTGATGGAGAGGCCGAACAACCATCATCATCGCTCATCGCACATCAACCCTCACGCTGGCCGATCGGGTCATTCTCCTCGACGACGGCAAGGTGGTCGCGTCCGGGCCTCACGAAGAGCTGTTGGCCACCGTGCCTCGCTATCGAGAGGTCCTTGCCGAGACCGGGGTGCTTCCGTCTGACGGGGTGCCGTCATGATGTACGCCCGGTTTGGTGGAGATCACAAGGTGGAGCGGCCGCTCCGGCTTCTCCGGCGGGCGGGTCGGTACGGCAAGGATCTCGTTGGTCCGGCTGCCGGCGCCATGGTGGCAACCGTTGTATCCACGCTGGCCAAGCTGGCCAGCCCGTTGGTCATCAAACTCGGCATCGACGGAGGGGTCATTGCCCGCGATCTCCAGGTCATCACGACCGCGACATCTGATCCTTCTCGGAGTGCTCGTCGTCCAGTACATCTCCCAAAGGGTCTCGGTCTACTCGGTGGCCTGGGTAGCTGAACGGTATCTGCGGACGATGCGGGTCAGGGTATTCCGCCACTTGATCAGCCTCGATATGGGTTTCTTCGGACGTTCGAAGACGGGCGTGCTCGTGGCCCGTATGACATCTGACATTGAATCCTTGACCGAGTTCGCCAATCAAGGGGCGGTTTCGGTGGTCTCGAGCGTGCTGATGGTGACCGGGGTGACCGTCGCCATGTTCCTGGTCGACGTCACCCTGGCCTTCTCCGTTCTGGCCCTGATGCCGCTGCTCATCGTGATGTCTCTCGTCTTCCGCCGCTACGCCGATCGCGCCTATCAGGCCATTCAGGGAACAGATCGGTCAGGTGCTGGGAGCTTTGCAGGAAGGGATTTCCGGGGTGCGAGTGGTTCAGGCATACACCCAGGAGCAACGGCAGGCAATCGAGTTCGGTCGGGTCAACCATCGGTACTTCGAAGCGAACCTCTCGGCCGCCAAAGCCATTGCCTCCTATTTCCCTGCGGTCGACCTTCTGGCCAGTCTCGGGATCGCTCTGATCTTGTTCATGGGTGGGAGCCGGGTGCTCGACGGTGCCATGACGTTTGGATCACTGGTGGCGTTCCTTCTCTATCTCGGCTACTTCTTCGAGCCGATCGTCCAGTTGTCGAACGTGTACAACCTGCTCCAGGCTGCGCTGGCTGCCCTGAGCAAGCTCTTCGGAATACTCGATACGAAGACAGCCGTGGCGGAAGCGGACCGTGCTTTCACCCTCGCGGAACCTGTTTGCGGCGCCATCACCTTTCGCGACGTCACCTTTGGGTACGACGCTGACTACACCGGTCCTGCAAGATATCCAACTTGATATCAAGTGTGGCGAGCGGGTGGCCGTGGTGGGGGAGACGGGAGGGGGTAAGAGCACTCTGGCGAAGCTGGCTGTGCGGTTCTACGACCCGACGAGCGGGACGGTCAGCGTCGATGGAGTTGATCTCCGCGATGTTTCCTTCGTCTCGCTCCGCCGGCACGTGGCGCTCGTCCCCAGGAGGGTTACCTCTTCGGAGGGACCCTGCGTGACAATCTGGCTTTCGCCCGGCCGGAAATCTCCGATGAGGAAATCTGGGCGGTGTGCGCAACGGTCGGGATCGATGGCTGGGTTCGGAGTCTTCCGGAAAGGCTTGACACGGAGGTGCGCGAGCGCGGGTCCCGGCTCTCGTCTGGCGAGCGTCAACTCGTGGCATTGGCCCGGGCGCTGATCGCCGACCCGGCACTGATCGTCCTCGACGAGGCAACCAGCAATCTTGATCCGGAAACCGAAGAACGCGTGGAGAATGCGCTTTCGGTACTTCTCGACGGTCGGACCGCGATGGTGATCGCCCATCGCCTCCAGACGGCACAGGCGCGCTGATCGGGTGGTTCTCGTCGACAAGGGACGGATCATTGAACAGGGAACCCACGACGATCTCGTTGCCGCAGGCGGTGCCTATGCCCGGCTGTCCGAGGTGTGGGAGGGGACCGACGTTGCCTCCTGAGACGATTGTCCCGCAGTGGCGATGGAACACTGCGCAGTGGTGAGAATTGGATTCGCGACGGATAATGCAGCACGCACAAGGAGGGTGAGATGACGTTCACACTTGATGACGCGAAGAACATTGCCGACTCGCTCGGCGTTGATTTCGAGGATTCCGCATTCGATCTCGAGCAGTTCCTCCTGGGTTTGAACGTGGAGCTGGAACACGGCACGCGCGACCCGGCGACCAATGTAACGGGCGATGATCCCGTCACGACCGGCAAGATCGCCCTGGCCCACCTCAACGAGTTCCCCGACTACTACACCCGGCTCACCGAACTCGAGGAGGCCGCCAAGCGACATTGGGGACAGAGCTGACGGTTCGTTAGGGAATCACCATCAAGCGCCCCGTCGTCGGTCGGCGGCCACCAGCGAGCGCCATGATGATCTCTTCCGCACCATCGAGCGGGAGTTTCTCCAGGAGCGGCGGCTGCAACGTACCGTCGGCCAACCAATCGAGCACCCGCTCGACATCGCGGCGGTGACTGCCGAACGAGCCCAACAGCGCGTACTCGTTGCGCGCCCACAACACCGGCGGCAGGGTGGTGAGCGGCTCCATGCCGACCCCGACGGCAATGGCCCTCCCGCCGGGCCGCAGCGACTTGACGGCCGCGTCGAGCGTGGCCGCCCGTCCGACAAACTCAATGGCCGCATCAACCCCGCCCGAGGTGAGCAGCTTGGCGGCCCGGCCGATGGAGGTTCCCGGCTCGACCAGGATCGTCTCGTCGGCGTCCAGGTCCCGGGCCCGTTCGAGGGCGGCCGGGTCGGCGTCGGCGACGATCACGGGAGCGGCCCCCCGGGCCCGGGCGATCTGGATGCCGTATGAGCCCAAACCTCCCGCCCCGATAATGAGCACGGCTTCACCGGTTTGAACCCCGGCACGGCACACCACTGCGTGAAAGGCGGTGGCACCGGCGTCGACTGCCGTCGCGGCCACTTCTGGCGTCATCGCCTCGGGCCGGGCCAGCACCGCGTGTGCAGGAACCACGACCTGGTCGGCCAGTCCGCCGTCGAAATCGATGCCGGTCATGGCCAGGCGTTCGCAGATCATCTCTCTATCGCTCAGGCAGGCGAGGCAGGATCCGCACGTGACTCCTGCGGCGACGACCACAGCATCGCCTACCAACCAGGATTCGTCGGCCGATTCCGTGATTCGTCCGGCGATTTCATGGCCGAGGGTGATGGGAACGTGCCGGGTGCGAGCGGAGCCGTCGAGAAAGTGAAGGTCGGACCCGCAGACGCCGCAAGCCTCGACGGCCACCACCACTTCACCAGGTCCCATCGGGCGGAGATCGATGCGTTCGGAGCGGAGATCGTCGGGTCCGTAAAAGCGGAGCGAATGGATAGCCATGCGGTCAACGATACGCACCGGGCGGATTAGGCGGCGCCTGCCCGTCCACCCTCTCGAGTGTTTGGACAAAAGGTCGATGACCACCTGTAGCGGTATTTCATGCGATGGGGCTGTTGATGAAGATGGCGAAACGTTGGGGGTCATGGCGCTGGTGGCGTCGTTGGTCCTGGGAACGATGGGTGCGGCCCTGGCCGACGAGCCGGCCACCGAGGCCGACACGAAGAAGGCACCGCGGGATCCGGCCGTTTACCTAGCTGAGTACGAATGGGCAAACGAACTGGAAGCGATCGTGCACTTCTGGGTCGGGAAGGACGACTGCGAAGCTTCCGCAAGCGACCCAACGGCCAGCTCAACCACGGGTCGATGGTCTCCTCCTTCGTGCATTGGCTCAAGGGCGGAACCTTGGACGAGCTTCTCCGGGGCGATGAGGAATTCGCAGGATTGGAAGAACTCCCCAATGGTCAACTTGTGAAACTCTTCGCACACGAGGACCTTGGCAAGGGTTCCGCAGATCTCGACGCCGGAGGCAGCGTTGACGGTCTTGACGACGCCGTCGCCGACGAGTCCGATGGCCACGGACCGCCCGAATGGGCCATGAATCAGAAGGACAAGAAGGCCGAGAAGCCTGCGAAAGGCAAGAAGGAGTGGCTGGGAGTCATCTCATCGGGTGGGCGGCCGCGAGGCCGCCCACCCTAGGTTCCCGGCAGGATTTGCCATGCATGGTTTTGCGTATGTCCAAAATGGCCCGCTATGGTCACGGGGCCCGACCGGTCAGGTTGGGTTTTCCTCTACAGGTAAACGAATGGTATTTCAACGCGTCTTCGCCATCCTCGCTGTGGCCCTGGTCATGGTGACGGTTGCGTCACCTCCAGCGACTGCTTCCGACGATCTCCTCATACGGTTCCCTCAGCTGGACGAGCAAACGGAGTTCGTGAATTCCTGGGGTTACTCCCGATCGGGAGGGCGCAGCCACCAGGGCGCTGATCTCATGGGAACCAAGATGGAGCCGGTCGTTGCGGTTCTGGACGGGGTTGTCACAACGATGCGCAAGGGTGGTATCTCCGGCTATTTCATCGTCATCGAACACGAAGACGGAGTCACCTCGTGGTACATGCATCTGAACAACGACACCCCGGGAACCGATGACCGCCGGGGTGGGCCAGACAATGCGTTCGCCGAGGGCCTCGCAGTGGGCGACTCCGTCGAAGCGGGCCAGATCATCGGCTACGTAGGCGATAGCGGGAATGCCGAGTGGAGCGGAGCCCATACGCATTTCGAATTGCACATCGGTGGCCGAGCCGTCAACCCATATCCGTACCTGATCGACGCGTGGGACCGCTGGATCCTCGAGCTTGCCATCGAACGTGGTGAAACGGACTTCAGGTAGCAGCTCGGGGTCCGGGCAGGTCACGACGGTCGTTGAGGTCCGCCACCTCGAGTGCGATGTTCTGGTCGGATCTCCCTTCTGGACCAACCATTGCGCATTCGGGCACCGAGCTAGTTATGGCATTCGGCGACGGGCCGCCGACCCAGATGGCCCGCTGCACACCTGCCTCGCGAACGGCGGTTCCCCACGTGTTCAGAACTGCGCTGGAATCCGCCGCGAAAGTAAATGACCGACCGTCTGCCAGGGCAGCTTCGATGAAGACGGCCGTGAAGGCCTCGTGCGCGGCCGCCGCAAGGTGCGAACCGTCGGACAGGTCCCCAACGGCCACTTTGACTCCTTGTGCCCGCATCGGCGCTCCGCGGGCCGCGTCGGTGACAAAGGCACGTACTTCGCCGCCACGGTCTACGAGGGTGGAGACAATCGACTCTCCTGCGGGCGTATCTGCCCCAATTACGATCACCGGCATGGTGAGGAAGCTATCAGCAATCTCCCGGCAGCACTATGCGGGCCCGTTTCTGAGATGGGGGAGGCCTGACGGGTACCGAGCGGATTGGTCCGACCGCCCGGGCCTCGACGGGGGTTGGCGCTTTCCCCTCTATGACCCGCAGTTCGAGCACGATGCATGCGGGGTTGGGTTCAGCGCTTCCCGTTCTGGAGAAAGCAGCTTGCCGAGTGTCTGGTCCGGCTCGATCAACGGCTGCGAGTACATGACGAACGGGTTCGTGGTGGTGCTAGGCAGGGTCGGGCGCAACTTCGGCGTCGGCATGACCCGCGGTAGAGCCTACGTGTGGGACCCCGACCGGTCTTTCCCGGTTGCTCTGGTCGACACAGCACCAACCCATCGACCGCCTGATGGATCGAACAGCTCGAACTCCGGATGATCGTTGAACAGCATGCTTCCTTGACGGGACGCTCGATTGCCCGGGCCGTGCTCGATGGTTGGGAACGAGCCACCGGTCCCGTCATCGATCTCAGTCGTAGCGGTCCTTCTTCGGGGTAATCCATGCAAGGCGCCGGCGACCTAGCCTAGAAAATCGGCGCTGGTAGTATTCCCTATCTCCGTAGTGCAAATTGGGGTGAGCAACGACATGGCCACAGTCGACATTGATCTAGGTGCATACAAGCTGGGCTGGAGCGACAAGGAAGATTATGTGTTCAAACCCGAAAAGGGTCTGAACGAAGACATCATCCGCCAGATGTCGCAGATGAAGGGCGAGCCGGACTGGATGCTCGAATTCAGGCTCAAGTCCTACAAACGGTGGTTGCGTAAACCCATCCCGCAATGGGGCGGGGGTGGCCTGCTCAACGAGATCGACTTCGATGACATCTACTACTACATCAAGCCGATGGAAGGCCAGGCCAAGGATTGGGACATGGTGCCCGATTCGATCAAGGAGACCTACGAGAAGCTGGGTATCCCGCAGGCGGAGCGCAAGTACCTGGCCGGGGTGACGGCGCAGTACGAGTCAGAGGTCGTCTATCACAAGAACCGCGAGGACCTCGAGCAGTTGGGCGTGCTGTTCACGGACATGGACACGGCGGTGCGGGAGTACCCCGAGATCGTCAAGGAGTACTTCGGGACCATCATTCCGCCGAATGACAACAAGTTTGCTGCCCTCAACTCAGCGGTGTGGTCGGGTGGCTCATTCATATACGTTCCGCCCGGCGTGCACCTCGACCAGCCCCTCCAGGCGTACTTCCGGATCAATGCCGAGAACATGGGACAGTTCGAGCGGACCTTGATCATCGTCGACGAGGGCGCCTACTGCCATTACGTCGAGGGTTGTTCTGCACCCGTCTACTCAACCGACTCGCTCCACTCTGCCGTGGTTGAGATCGTGATCAAGAAGGGTGGACGCTGCCGGTACACGACCATCCAGAACTGGTCGAACAATGTGTACAACCTGGTCACCAAGCGGGCGGCCGCCTACGAGAACGCCACGATGGAGTGGGTGGACGGCAATCTGGGGTCGAAGCTCACGATGAAGTACCCGGCGGTATGGCTGCTCGAGCCGGGGGCTCACGGGGAGGTGCTCTCGATCGCGTTTGCCGGACCGGGCCAGCACCAGGACGCCGGAGCCAAGATCGTGCACGCCGCGTCCGACACGACCTCGACCATCACGTCGAAGTCGATCTCCCGTGGGGGCGGCCGGGCCGGCTACCGCGGCCTCATTCGGGTGGAGCCGGGCGCCGAGACGCACCAAGTCGTTCGTGCGGTGCGATGCGCTCATACTCGACGACCATTCTCGCTCGGATACCTATCCGTACATGGAGATCGAGGAAGCAGACGCTCAGATCGGTCACGAAGCGACCGTCTCCAAGGTCGGGGAGGATCAGCTGTTCTACCTGATGAGCCGCGGGACTGAGCGAAGAGGAAGCAACCTCGATGATCGTGGCCGGTTTCATCGAACCCATCGTCAAGGAACTGCCGATGGAGTACGCCGTCGAGATGAACCGGTTGATCGAGCTCAACATGGTGGAGGCCGGCGCCATCGGATAGGGCGGCGAGGACCAGATCCGCTGTCCCCGTCAACGAGGGAGTGCGGCGATCGGCGTCCGGAGCCTGCCCTAGAGTCCCCTGCGCACCTAACACGGAGGATCATGAGCGATAACAAGGCGGCGATCGTAACGGCTGCAGGCAAGGGGATGGGTGCCGCGATTGCTCGCGAATTGGCGGCCGACGGTTACGTCGTTTCGCTGCTGTCGGTATCAGAGGCAGCCGTCGAGCTGGCCGAAGAACTGGGCGGGATCGGAATGAGCGGATCGGTAACGAATCCTGCCGATCTGGCCACCCTGGTGCAACGGACCACTGACGCCTTCGGCCGGATCGATGCGGTTGTCAACAACACCGGACATCCACCCAAGGGGCCGTCTGCTCGAGATCTCCGACGAGCAGTGGCATGCCGGCCTCGACCTGGCGGTGCTCAACGTGGTGCGCATGGCCCGGCTGGTGACTCCCATCATGCAAGCTGCCGGGGGCGGAGCCATCGTCAACATCTCGACCTTTGCCGCCTATGAGCCGGATCCCGGTTTCCCGGTCTCGGCCAGCCTCCGGGCTGCCCTGGGGAGCTTCACCAAGCTCTACGCCGACACGTACGCTGCCGACGGCATCCGCATGAACAACGTCCTGCCCGGTTTCATCGAGAGCTATCCGGTTGACGAGAACACCGTCGCGCAGGATCCCCATGGGCCGCGCCGGCACGGTTGAGGAGATCGCCAAGACGGTCGCGTTTCTCGTGTCGGAAGGAGCCGGATACATAACGGGGCAGAACATCAAGGGTCGACGGGGGCATCACCCGCTCCGTGTAGCGATGTCGTCACGACGGCCCGGTACTGGGCGGCTAGGTGTTGGGTGGGACTCGCCGACCGACTCGGAGCCGTCATCGTCACAGCAGACGCAGATGGCAGTGTTGGCCGGTAGCATCGCCAGCTGAGGGCCTTTCGCTGGGAACCCCTGAACCGCTCCTTGAAGTGTTCAGAACACCCCGCATTCGGAGTACTCCCTTCACGGGAGCCGAGCGGCATGCGCTGACGGGGAGGGCTTGCAGTTCGTTCCAATGTGAGCGGGGGCTGACCCCGACTGGACTGGATGTGGGATCAGGCGGGCTTGATCCAGGTGGTGAGGGTCGTCGCCGTCGCCGTTGGATCGGCAACCGACAGCACGACCCGACTGAACTCGGGATCGTCGAGATCAACGACGAGCAGTTGCTCATCTTGGGGACCGGCCGGCGCCGCCGAGAACTGCTTGCGAGTGACCGCGCGCCCCAGCATCGTCCCGACCCGGCGCCGATTCGGTTGTTGGGAGCCAATGTGCGAGCCGAATCCCAGTACTCGATGATCGATCAAGCTCTCGAGCGGATAGTGGTGCGCCACCGCAACCGACGTGATCTGGTTTCGATCGATACGAACCTTCCGACGCCCGCTTATGACCCGGTCCCATCCGGTCAGTTTTACGGTGATTGCCTCTTCACCCAGTCGAACGGTGTCTGCCATAAGGGGAATCGTAGCGAGCACGAGAATGCACTTCCGGACCCTTCCCAGTTGGGCACGTCAATCCCAGTTCCGGCAGATAGCGAAAAGCGCCACAACGGTGGGTGCTCGCTGCGGAGCCAGGAGTAGCTAACGATGTGCCGATCCCGAGTACTCAGCGAGATGCTCGTTCTTGTACCCGATTTGTTGATCTCTTACGGGAAGGTCGGCGGCGCAAGAGCAACGTCGCGCGCCCCTCTGATTGTGACGGCGTCAGGTCGCGGACGACTTTGCAGGGAGATCCCCCTTCCGGCGCTTGCGCAGGTGTCTCACAATCACAGCGACGACCCCGACCACCAACCCGAGCCCCAGCAGGAACATCCACAGCGGAGTGGCCCAGCCCGTCCACGGCCAATTGAACTGGGCTCCGACCTCATCGATAACCGCCGCGGTCAGATCGAGACCGCTGTCACTGTTCGTCAGCAGCACAACCCCCTGGCCCAGATGAGGAACAGCCACGAACTCCGACTTATAGCCCGCGTTGTCACCGTCGTGACCGATGGCGATCCCGTCTTGCTCGCGGCTCACCCCAAACCCAACGGCGAAGTCCGGGTCGAGTAGCAGCTCAGTTGTTGCCTGGTCCAGCACCATCCCTGAATCGTCGACATCGGAACGCATCACATCGGCAACGAGTACGGCGTACTCGTCGGCCGTCGTCCACATCGAGCCCGCAGTCGTCTCCGGGTATTGATGCCAGCCACCGCCTGCCACCTCGGTCCCATCGGCTCTGTAGCCGACTGCGAGAACCTCCCGATCTTCCGGGTAGAAGAGCCGAAACGTCGACAACTCCATACCGAGAACATCGAAGACCTCGGTCTCCGCGATGTCCTCAAACAACAACCCGGTGTGGTCCTCGATAGCGAGTTGAGCGATCAAGAAGCCGCCGCCCGAGTAGTTGCGCTCGATTCCGGGCTGGGCAACGACCCGCATCGGCTCGTTCTTATCCTTCACCCCGAGGAGGAGCCGATCGATTTCGGGGAGATCCTCGCTCAGCGTGTAGCCGGGGAAACCCGGCATATTGATCCCGGCACGATGCGCAAAGAGCATCCGCAGCGTGATCGTCTCGTCGTACCCGCTCGGGGGCAACGTCCAACTCGTGAGCATCGTGGTCACATCTGCCTTGAGGTCGACCCGGCCTTGCTCGGCGATTGCTGCAGCCACCAAGCCGGCGACGGGTTTGCTCAGCGAGGCAGCCTGGAACAGTGTGTCCGGAGTGACCGGGCGACCCGGTTCTGCGTCTCCGTAGGAACGCACATACGCGACCGCGAAGTCGTCGATAACAGCAAGACTGACACCCGGAACACCGTGCTCCTCCATCAGATCTACGACAACCTTGTCAAGGCGACCCGTATCGAGCCCCGAATCCGCCGCACAGGCAGCCGACACCAAGACGAGAAGCAACGTCGCGAGCGCAGCGAGAGACCTCACAAACCCACCATGTCGCAACGCTAATGCAGCGACCCACGGCGCGGGTTTGACCGATGGCGCTCCACCGTCGAGGGTCGCCAGCGGACACAATCGGTAACGGCCAATGCCGACGGACACCCGAACTCGACGTGCCGATCCGGACACCCGGCGGAAGGTGCGTTTCTGCTCGGGATTGCTTGATCGGTGCGCTGAGTGCGGCTTCAGGGCAGTAGCTCGAAGCTGTGGGTGTGGGCGGGACGCACGATCGAGAAGTGCCTTCGGTCGAGCGTTGCGATCTTAGTGATGTCGAGCCGCTCGGCTGCAGCCACTACCGATGCGTCTACAGATCCGAGGGGGAGATCCCGATACCGGCTCACCAACTCGGCGATCCGGAGCCAGTCACCGGCCAGGGCCGGCTCGATGGTGAACTCCCCGGCGGCAAGATCGCCCAGGAACCGGACTTCGGCGTCTGTTCCGAGGCGACTCCCGACGACGTAGACGACCTCGGTGATGACAAGCGTTGGGATGACTAGGGGACCCGGGTGGGTGAGCAAGAGGTCGAGCGACTCGCCATGGTGGCGGTCGTCGGCGTCGACGTAGGCGTAGAGGGGGCCGGCGTCGACCAGCGTGGCTATGTCGCCACCTCGGCGGCCAGGATCTCTTCGATGCGCTCGGAGATGTCTTCGCGTCCACTGCGGCCTGCGCCGGCTGCTCGCAGGTGACGCTCTTGGCTGCCGAGGTGGTGCTCGATGGCTTCACGGGTCAGGTTGGAGACGGTTGTTCCACGTCGCTCAGCCTCATGGCGGAGCTTTGCATCGAGTTCGTCGGGGAGTTTGACGGTAGTTCGCTTCATGGTATGTCAGCATACCCGATCTGCCCATCAGGGGGAAGTCAGCGAACCGACGCGGCGCGATACCCTCGCAAATAGGGGTTTCTTCAATGTTGGCAGGACTCTCGGGAGTGTGCCGATAGTTGTGGCGTTTTGCGCCCTTTCCCGCGAATTCTCATCATCTCGCGCCCTCCCGCACCCTATTCGCTCCCTCAGGTAGGACCACTGGGCCGGCAGAAATACGAATCGCACTATCCATCATTGCCAAGCCGGGTCGCGCAGAGGGTCGATCCGATCCGCTGCCCGCGTCTCAAGGGTCACGCCGCGGTGGCCGCCACCGGGTAGGGTCGGGCCTCGTGGCGACGACAACCTTCCTCTTCACCGACATCGAGGGCAGCACCCGGCTCTGGGACGTCGATGGCGACGCCATGGACACCGCGCTGCGCCGCCACGATGCCATCATCGAGGAGGTGGTCTCCGAGGCCGGCGGAACGGTGTTCAAGCACACTGGCGACGGGATGTTGGCCGCCTTCGATTCGCCGGCCGACGCCGTTGTCGCGGCCGCTCGCGCCCAGCGATCGTTCGTCGGCGAGGACCTCGGGGTTCCGATCAAGGTCCGGATGGCGATTCACGCCGGCGAGGCCTCCGAGCGCGCCGGCGACTTCTTCGGGCCTGCCCTCAATCGGGCGTCACGCATCATGGATGCCGCCCGGGGCGGGCAGGTGTTGCTGTCGGCCTCGGCCGTATCGCTCGTCCGGTCGTTCCTGCCGTCGGATCACGGTCTCGACGACCTGGGCGAGCACCTCCTGAAGGACCTCGGTGAACCGGAGCGCCTCCACCAACTCACCGGTCCAGGTCTCACCGCCGACTTCGGCCCGATCCGATCCATGGGGCGACGTCCCAACAACCTCCCTGTCCAGCTCACCTCATTCGTCGGCCGTGAGCGTGAGCTGGCCGAGGTGATCGATCTCATCGGGGAGAACCGCATTGTCACGCTCACGGGCGTGGGTGGCGTCGGAAAGACCAGGCTCGCCATCCAGGCCGCTGCAGAATCCGTCGACGTCTTCCTTGACGGCGTTTGGCTCGTGGAGCTGGCCCCTCTGTCGGAGACGGGTCTCGTACTCCCCGCCATCGCCACGGCCGCCGGGATCACGGAGGAGCCCTCCCGGCCCCTGATCGAGACCGCGTCCCGGGAGCTCGCGGGCCGCGTGCTGCTCGTCATCGACAACTGCGAGCATCTGATCGATGAGGTCGCCAAGACCGTCGACCAGCTGCTCCGCGCCTGTCCTGACCTGCGGGTCATGGCCACCTCGCGCGAAGGGCTGGCCGTCGGTGGCGAGCGGTTGTGGCGGTGCCCGTCGATGGACTCGCACGGCGACGCCGTCGAGCTCTTCCTGGAGCGAGCCGAGTTGGTCGCCGGGGTCGATCTCGACGATGAAGCCTCTCGGGCCGCCGTCGAACGGATCTGCGAGCGCCTCGACGGCATTCCGCTCGCCATCGAGCTCGCTACGGCCCGCCTGAAGGTCTTTACCCCCGAGCAGCTCGCTGCCCGCCTCGACGACCGATTCCGGCTCCTCACCGGCGGCGCCCGCACCGCGATGCCGCGCCAGCGGACCCTGCAGGCAGCCATGGACTGGAGCCACGACCTCCTGCCGGATCACGAGAGGATCCTGTTGCGCCGTCTCGGCGTCTTCCACGGTGGCTTCACCATGCACAGCGCCGAGCGGGTGTGCTCCGGCGACGCCGTTCCCGCGTTCGAGGTGCTCGACCTGCTGGCGCACCTCGTCGATGCCTCGCTCGTCGCCTTCGACTCGCACGGGTCATCGCCGCGGTATCGGCTGCTCGAGACGGTTCGCCAGTACGCCATGGATCGGCTCTTCGAGGCGGACGAGGCGGACACCTTCCGGCGTCGCCACGCCGAGGAGTTCGAGGAGATCATGCGCGAGGCCGAGGCCGGGCTCTTGGGACCGGACGCCGACACCTGGGCCGATCGGTGCCGCAGTGAGGTCGACAACGTGCGGGCTGCGCTCACTTGGGCGTCCGAGGCCGACGAGCACGCGCTCGCTGTGCGGATCGCAGGTTCGTTCGGACGGTATTGGTCGTATGCCGGCCTCGTCGTCGAGGGCCGCGATGGGCTGTCGCTCATCGCGCTCCATGACCATGTGGACTCGGTTGCCTTGTCCGAGACCCTGGGGTGGTTGTCGCACTTCGTGCAACTGGAGGGGAAGACCGAGGAAGCGGCCGTGCACGCCGACCGCGCCCTGGAGGTGGCGCGCAGGGTGGGAGACCCGCACGCGTTGCTGCGGGCTCTGATGGTCAAGGCCAACGTGCTCAACTCCCAGGGCAAACCGGATGCGGCCCTGGATCTTTACGTCGAGATCGCCGAGCGTGCACGCGAATTGGGCGACGACTACCTCCAGATCGCGCTCTTCAACATCGCGATGAACGCGCCCGGGCGAAATCGGCACGACGAATCGCGTAGCGCAGCCGCTGAGATGGTCGAGCTCGCCGAGTCCTCTAGCCAGGACGTCGCAATGGCGATGGCGCGCTCGGTGGCGGCGTTGAGCGCCTTCTTCCGGGGTGAGCCGCCGAGGCAAGAAACCACGCCACGATCGGTGAGCGCTATCTCGTTCAGGGCTTCCCGCAGCCGCTCGCTGGGATCGCCATCACCAGAGCGAACCTGGCGTTCATCGATGGCGACCTCGACGGGGCCGAGGCGCAGGCGCTCCGGTGCCTCGCGGCGACCGAGCAGCTCGGGGAGACAAGCCTGATGATCCTCGGCCATCGGATCCTGGTGGAGATCGCCCTCCGGCGCGAGGAAATCGATACGGCGCTCGACCACTTCGAGACGTCGGTCGAGACTTTCTTCGGCAGGACCGACCGGCCCGACGACGCCGCCTTCCTCGGGTCGACCCTTGCCGCAATCGCTCTGAGGGTCGACCAGCTCGACCTCGCTATGACGGCGGCCGAGTTGGATCGGCTACGGCAGCTCGAGAGAGACATCCGGTTCCCAGTTCCCTTCGCGTGGGTCGGCGAGCAGGTCTACGCGGAGATCGAGGCGACCATGCCCCTCGACCGGGCCGAGGTTGCGAAGACGCGGGCTGTCGGGCTCCGGGGCCGGGAGATCGTGACGCTTCTCGAGGAGCTCCGGACTACGCGCTGAAGGAGTGGAAGGGGCCGGCCTCAGACGCCGGCATCTGGGCCTTTGATCCACATTCCCTCACCCCCGTGGCAGCATGTGCCGATCTCGGATCCAGGCCCGGTTGACGAGAGACACCCGCTCTCCGACACACCTAGGAGCATGGCGTGCTCCCGCCCCACATCGCGTGCGTGGGATCCGATATCTTGGTGCCTTACAACCCGCCTCCCCGAGACGTTGCCGGGCACATGTGGCACCACGGAGACCCGACCTCGGTGCAACTGATCTCAGAAGGAAGCCCATTTCAAGAGAGCGTGATGTCGGCCAGCGTTCGGGGACGCCCGAGCAAGCGGATACGTGCCGATCGGGGGCGGCTGGGCAGTGCGATATTGCTACAGAATCGTTGATCGGCGTGGTCTGTCGTCATAGGAGCGATTCGCCAGGTTTGGATTGCGGGTATTGGCAATCGGCGCTAGCCCTCCCGCTATCTGGAAGATCGACGAGGATTCGCTGGTTGCGACCGAAAATGGCGGGAGTGTTCGGGGCGGGTGTTTGGGTTAGAAACTTCTGGACCCGCCGCGAGTCAGGGCGGGTCGTGGTTGTTGGGTGGAAGGAACCGTCGTCGTTGTGGAGGGCTGTTCGAGTCGATCCGGAAACCCTCACGGTGGATGACCACGTGGTGGTGATACCAACATAGGGTGGTCAGGTTGTCGGGATCGTGAGTTCCACCCTGCGATCTGGGCAGGATGTGGTGAGGTTGGAGCCGATAGCGGGACCGGCAACCGTCGGCGGTGCAGGCGCCTCCATCGCGGTGGAGGATGAATCGCCTCAACTTGGGCGGAATCGTTCGCGTGGTGGGTCCGACGGTGAGTGGCGTTCCGTCCCGCGCGGTCACGAGGACCTCGACTCGCCCGTCGCAAAGGATTTCTTCGAGGGACAGCGGTCCGACCCGGGGACCGACGTCGATCGCTACGCCGGTCTCCCCGTTCGATCTGGCCGCGTTGCGAGCGTCGACGAAGATCGAAACCACCGGCGCAGATGACGGAGCTCTACGTTGGGAACCTTGGAGGGAGTCCTGGGCGATGGAGACCAGGGCATCGGCGCGAGCTCGGGCCTGCGAGCAACGTGTCCCATTCGGCAGAACTGGGAACTGATCGGCGCGATGGATCAGAGCCTGCTCGATGATCCGACCGTCGCTACCGGGAAACTGTCCCCACACCTTGTACGAGGTTTGATCCAGGGTGGGTTGGACGGACAAGAAGCGTTCTCCAAACAACCGCTGTTCGTCCCGTCGACTCATCTGAACGTGGCGGGCCGTCATGCGGCGGAGTCCGGCTAAGTCCCAGCCTCGTGACCGGGCGACGAAATCGGGTTCGGCTCCTGATGAAACCAGCCGGGATTCTTCGATTACCCGCTCGAATGACACGGTCCCTTCGCCGAGTTCCCGTGCGAGGTCGGGTTGGTCGATAAGTCGGCGAGCCGTCTCCACCAGCCGCTTGGCGGTTTCGGCGGTCAAGTCCATGCGAGATGCGACCCATTCGGGAAGGCTACGAGCCCCGTCCATCATCGGGACTTGGGCGAGGTCGAGAGCATGGAGAGTTGCGATTTGGCGGGAGCGAAGCCGGGCGATGAGGGATTCGTCGCTAACCAATAGCTGTTCGAGCTGGTCAATGGTCGTCTCTACCGTTCTCATCCATCAAACATACCGTCCAGGTATGACAAGAAACGTTGAGCAACGCTGTCTGTTGTCGGGAGGTCAGCGCCGCCCTTCCTGGCTCCCGGATCGGCTCCGACCGTTCCGTTGATGCAAAGGAGAGCTGAGTGGGGAGCAGAACCTCACCCGGGCGCCGAGACGGAGCTTCTAGGACCAGAGCCAGCGAACAATTCGGGCGCGCGACAACGTCGTAGGTTGCTCAGCGGCTTCCGAAGCCAACGATTGCGGCCAGAAGAATGCCACCGAAGACCGCATAGACGACCGAATATCCCGCTACCTCGACGATCGGTGGGAAATCGGCGGCGCGGGTCAAGACCGAGGCGAGGAGGCCACCGATGATGCCCATCAGTATCGAACCAACGACGGAAGCCTTGCGACCGGTCAGAACGCCTCCCAACAATCCGCCAAAGGCAGCGGCTGCCACGATGATGAGCATGTTGGGGGTGAATTCGAGGTCCATACCGGCAGGTTACAGCAATGACTCGAGGTCTATGGAACATGACGGGTGTCTCAGCTTCGAGATTGCCCTGCCCTCGATCTGACGCACGCGCTCGCGGGTCAGATTGAAGATCTTTCCTACATCGGAAAGGGTTCTGGGTTCTCCACCGTCCAAGCCGAAACGCATCATGAGCACCTGGCGTTCGCCCTCTTCGAGAATGCGCAGAGCGTCGATGAGGTGGAGGCGCCGCATGACGGCGGCAGTGTGACCGAAGGGGTCCGGCGCGCTTTCGTCCTCTACAAAGTCCTGGAGTTCGGCGTCTCCCTCTTCGCCGACCGGCCGGTCGAGTGAAACGGTGTCCGAAGGCGCCGAGAGCGCGGCCTGGACTCGCTCAAGGTCGAGTCCGCTGGCCTCGGCGATCTCAGCAAGCGTGGGTGGCCGGCGTAGTTCTTCGGCCAGAGCCTGTTCCGTGTCCTGCACCGTCCTCACGACATCAACCATGTGGACGGGCAGGCGGATAGTCCGGGCTTGATTGCCGAGTCCCCGGGTGATGGCCTGGCGGATCCACCAGGTTGCGTAGGTCGAGAACTTGAACCCTTTTCTCCAATCGAATTTTTCAACCGCTCGGATCAGGCCGAGGTTGCCCTCCTGAATGAGGTCGAGGAGATCGAGGCCACGCCCGGCATATCGTTTGGCGATGGAGATGACGAGGCGCAGATTGCATCGGATGAACATCATCTTCGCTTCTTCGCCTGCATGGGTCAGGCGGTAGAGCTTGGCGCGCTCAGCAGGGGTGAGATCCTCTCCGGATTCGAGCTTGTGTTGTGCCTTGCGGCCGGCCTCCATTGCCCTCGCTAATCGCACCTCATCTTCGGCATCGAGCAAAGTGTGGGCGGATACCTCTTCGAGATAAATGCCCACCGTGTCGTACATGGGGATTGAATCGCGGCCGCGCTTGGGCAAGCTGTCACATCTCCTGTCATTGCCAGCATTTGCAAGGTATCACGCCGGAGTGACCCTGACAACGGCGAATCGATTCTGCAGGGCGATCACCCTTGCCGGTTGCCGGTCATCAACCGAAGTTGAGTACCCTCTCGTGCTATGCACACGGGCCGGGTCCTGCGGACAACGACCAGCAAACCAACTCTCGCCATGTTCCTGGTGGGCTCTCTGGGGTTGAGCGCCTGTCTCAACACGTCCATGGTGGTGGTCGGAGAGACTCCGGCTCCCGTGCCTCCGCCCCCCCCTGCGATCTCGGTGAGTGTGGTCGACGACGCCGGAGTTTCGATGGTCGGAGCACGAGTCGACTTCGAAGGTTTTGTGACGGAGACGGACGCAGCCGGGGTTGCCTCGACCGTGTGGGAGGACATACAGATCGAGGTGGTGGCGGCTGCCCCTGGATTCCATGATGCGACGGCCAATCTGGAGGAGTTCAGCGACGATCCGATCCAGATGACACTCCAACCGGTGGTTCTGGCCGGCCGCATTGTCGATTCGGACGGTGACGGCGTCGGGGGTGCCACGGTGGGACTCGGTGAGGTCGTGGCGATCAGCGATGTGGACGGTTCGTTTCGGCTGGAAAGGGTTGTGGCCGGTGAGATGACCGTTGCCCGACCGGCCTGGATGCCCGCTACGGTGGACTGGGACGGAGTGGCGGCCGAAATGGAGATCGCCCTGGAGCCGCGAACGGTGAGAGCCCTGCATGTCACGGGATGGACCCCGCAGAACACAGAGGCGTGGGACGGGCTCTTGAGCCTGGCCGATTCCACCGAAGTCAATGCGCTGGTGGTGGACCTGAAAGACGAATCAGGTCGTGTGTACTACGAGTCCGCGGTTCCTCTCGCCCAAGAAGTGGGGGCAACCCGGGAGTTCTACCAACTCAGTGAACTGATCGAGGAGGTGGAACAACACGATCTGTACATGATCGGGCGCCTGGTTACCTTTCAGGATCCGGTGGCAGCCCGGGCCCGGGTCGATCTGGCGATTACGAACTCGGATGGGACCCCGTTCGAAAAGAACGGCCAGTACTTCCTCGACCCGACCGACGCGTCCGCTCGCCAGTACGCCCTCGATCTGGCCGAAGAGGCATGTATGGCCGGCGTCCATGAGATTCAGTTCGACTATGTGCGGTTCCCCGACGGTTTTGGATCTTCGGTCCGATTCGATGGAGGCGCTGCGTATTTGGGTGCCTACAACGACCCGGCAGCGGGAGATGCCAGGGTTGGTGTCATTGCCGCGTTCCTGAACCAAGCCCGGGATCTGCTGAATCCGCTCGGTTGTGCGGTCTCGGCCGACGTCTTTGCCATCATTCTTTCCGTTCCGGACGATCAGGGCATCGGCCAACGAACCGAGGACCTCTCCGGCGCGGTCGACGCCATCAGTCCGATGATCTACCCGGACCACTACTCGGACGGCTCCTTCGGGTATGCAACACCCTTCGATAATCCGGGTGGCGTCATCGATGCGGCCCTGGCCGCCGGCATGCCTCGCCTGCAAGCGACCGCGATCATGCGTCCCTGGTTGGCCGATTACTACTACGGGCCGTCAGAGGTCCGAGCTGAGATCGACGCAGCCGAGAAATATGGCATCGGCTGGATGCTCTGGAACGCCAACAGCAACCACACCGCCGGGGCCCTCAAGCCTGCCAGCGCCGACCCGGCTTCCGAATGAGAACCGGGGCCGCCGGCTAGCGCTTGGGAGCGAAGGCCGATCCCATGATCTCGGGAGTGAACGGACCGACCACCTGCCCACTCGCCGCGTAGCGATACAGCGCCGCCTGGAAAACAGCGTTGAGCGCCGACAACACCACAGCAGTGCCGACCACCCAGACGACGGCCACTGAGACGGAGACTGCCGCCACCGCTCCACTTCCGGTCGTGACGGCCAGGGCGATGAGAGCCACGGCAGGAAGTACCGCCAGGAATCCGAGTAGCCCGAATCCGACCATCGCGACAACGTTCTCGCCCCAGGTTCTCTTGAACAACTCCCCGGACCTCCGGATGGCGTCGCGGACCGGGACATCCTCGATGACCAGAACGGGGATGACGAGGAAGGTGACCAGACCCCACGCCAAGCCCGCCACACTGGCCGCGATTCGACCGACGATGCCGCCGCGTTGTTCGAGCATCCGGAGCAGTACCGACACAGTTGCCGAGACAACCGCCCAAGGGAAGATACGTCCGGCCCGTTGCGTGGCACCGCGGAGGGCACTTCCCAACGTCGGGTCGCCACCCTGGAGTCGTTCGTCCGCAGCGGAGACGAGCGCCGTGTTGAAGAAAATGGTCACGTACGCAAGAGCGACGTACGCAACGAAGGCAACAACATAGGTGAGCGGGCTTTCCTGGTCGACGATCAGGAGGGTCGGCACGAGGAAGGTGGCTCCGACCACAGCACTGGCCAGGAACGAGAGGATCGGAAGCAGGAGCAGTTCCTTGTCTGCCCGGAGAACTTCGAGCAGATGCCTTCGCCAATTCCAGGGTGCGTCGAAGCTTGCCCATGGCTCCTCATTCCGTCGGGTTGGATGAAGCCATTCTGCCCGAAGCCGGTCGGCTTGGCAGCGACTTGTAGGCTTTGGTTTATGGGAATGGCTGCCATTCAGAAAGACGTGGAAAGTTGTCGGCGCTGTCCGCGGCTGGTGTCCTGGAGAGAGGAGGCGGGTCGCACCAAGCGAGCTGCCTATCGGGACTGGGACTACTGGGCGAAACCGGTGCCCGGATTCGGGGATCCAGCAGGCCCGACTCCTCATCGTCGGGCTCGCTCCCGGCCGCCCATGGGGCCAATCGCACCGGCCGGATGTTCACCGGGCGACCGATCCGGGGACTGGCTGTTCCGGGCACTGCATCGTGCCGGATTCGCCAACCAGGCCGAGGCTGTTTCCCGACGAGACGGCCTTGTGCTCACGGACGCATTTGTCAGCGCGATCGTTCGGTGCGCCCCGCCCGACAACCAACCGACTCCCGAGGAGCGGGAGCATTGTCGGGGCTGGCTGGAAGCCGAGTTGGATGTGCTGCGCCGGGTCGAGGTGATCGTCCCGCTGGGCGGCATGGCGTATGCACAGGTTCTGCGCATCCTGGCCGCTCGGAGTGCTGCGATCCCCAAACCGCCGCCCGCCTTTCGCCACGGAGCTAGAGGTTGACCTCCGGCCGGCCGGACCGATGTTGATTGCTTCCTACCATCCCAGTCAGCAGAACACGTTCACCGGACGACTCACCGAAAAGATGCTGGACGACGTGTTCGCGAAGGCCAGGGGCCTTCTGGACTAGCCAGGAACGGGCATTCTCGACGGGAAACCGGCCCCTTCTCCGGTCCGGTCCGTTCTGACGTGAGCCACCTCCAGTTCGCCCACCTGGTTCGGGTGGGAAGGACCTCCGTTTCTCCTATCTGCTCAGTGCTAATACCATGGAGCCGCATCATCCTCGAGGAGTTCTTTCGTGCCAACCCGTCCCGCCCTGCCGCTTCGCCCGGAAACGATCGATCAGCTCAACGGCGAGATCCCGGACTTCCTGGCTGCCACCCGACGGCGCGGTCTTGAGTTTTTCGAGAAGTTGGAGATGCCTTCATCGGCAGAAGAGGTCTGGCGGTACGTCGATCTCCCGTTCCGACTTCAGGAACTCGATCTGGCTCCGACGCCCGAGGAGGGTATGGGCGGTGTCGACGACGTGGCCCTGGCTCTCGGATCAATGGCCGGACATGCCACGATCACCGATGGCACGGTGACCGATATCGAGGTGGACGAAGACGGCGTCGTGTTTGCTTCCCTGCGGGAGGGACTCGCCGAGCAAGAGCAAGCCCTGGCCACTCTGTACGGCACCGGAGTCGCTTCCGGTCTCGATATCTTCTCGGCTGCGCACCACGCCTTTGCCCACGACGGGGTTCTCCTGCGGATACCGGCCAACCGCACCGTAGAGCGGCCGTTCTACATCGATGTGCAAGCGACCGCTGAGGGAACCGTGTCGTTTCCTCATGTCACGCTCGTGGTCGAGGCGAATGCCGATGCAAGTGTTGTCGTCGGGTTCAGGTCGCCGGCCGGGACGATTCCTGGTGGTTAACCCGCAGATTGAGGCGTTCGTCGAAGATGGCGCGCGACTCAAGCTCAGCACCGTCCAGCGGTTTGGCTACGAGACGCATAGCATCGTGCACGAGCGGGTTCTCATCGGTCAAGATGCCAACGCACGCTTGGGTGAGGTCGGTCTCGGTGGCCGGCTGGGTCGATTGCATCTAAACCTCGACGTGGCAGGACGGGGTGCCTCGACAGACCTGGTCGGGTTGTTCTTCGGAGAACAGAAGCAAACGCTCGACTATCGGCTCTTCATGAACCATCTCGGATCGAACACCTCTTCGAACGTCTTCCTCAAAGGAGCAGTCGAGGATCAGGCGTCGCTCCGTTTTCACCGGTCTCGTGAAGATCGTGAAGGACATTGCCAAGGTGAGCGCATTCGAAACGAATCGCAACCTGGTCCTGTCCGAGGGTGCCTCGGCTCACTCAGTCCCCAATCTGGAGATCCTCAGCGACGACGTCATCTGTGGACATGGTTCTACCGTCGGACCACTCGAAGGAGAGCCGCTCTACTACCTGATGAGCCGGGGCCTCTCGGAAGCTCGTGCCGCCCGACTCCTGGTGCATGGATTCTTCGAGGAGGTCATCAACCGCTTGCCCCATCCCGCCCTGGCCGCACCGGTGCGCACGGAGGTCAATCGCAAGTTCGTTGAGGCCCAGAAAGAGGGCAGGGTCTGATGGCGGATTGGGTCAAGATCACGACGTACTGCCGCGTTGCCGGAGGCACGGGGCATTCGGGTCGAGGCGGGTCCGCATCGCATTGCCTTGTTCCGCATCGGTGACGAAGTGCACGCCATTGGAGACCGGTGTAGCCATGCGGAGGCCTCACTATCCGAAGGCGACGTATTCGACGACGAGATCGAATGCCCGAGGCACGGGGCAACGTTCGATCTCCGTACGGGCAAACCCGCTATCGCTTCCGGCCACCAAACCCGTACCCGTGTATGAAACCAAGACTGAGGGCGGCGATCTGTACCTGCTCCTCGACGAACGGGAGGAATCGTGACCAGCGCAGCTCTCTTGATTCGGGACATCCGGGCCTCGGTAGGCGATACCGCCATCCTCAAGGGCGTCGACCTCGAAGTCCCTTTCGGGGAGCTCCACGCCATCATGGGTCCGAACGGCTCCGGCAAATCGACCCTGTGTCACGTCTTGACGGGCAAGCAGGACTATTCGGTTGATGGTTCGGCCGAGTTGGGCGGGACCGAACTCCTCGACAAGTCGATCACGGATCGAGCCCGGCTCGGGCTCATGCAGGGCTTCCAATATCCGGTTGAAATCGCCGGAGTCGGTCTGCGCGAGTTCATGAAGGAGGTAGCCGACGAACGGCACATCCCGGCAGACCAGATCGAGGCCCGCCTGGCCGCCTCGGCCGGCAAGTTCGACATGGAGCCGTTTCTCAATCGGGCGGTCAATGTTGATCTATCCGGTGGCGAGAAGAAGCGCTCGGAGATATTTCAGATGGCCGTCCTCGGTCCCAAGGTGGCCATTCTCGACGAGATCGACTCAGGGCTCGACATCGACGCAGTCCGCGAGGTTGCCGAGGCGGTTGAGGCTATGCGCAGCCCGGACATGGCCGTGGTGATGATCACCCACTACAGCCGGATCCTCCGCTACCTGACTCCCGATCGGATCCACGTGATGATGAACGGTCGGATTGTCGAGTCGGGCGGCCCGGAACTCGCCGATGAGCTCGAAGACGGTGGGTACGAGGCGCTTCGCCAACGGTTGGGAATTGAGGTCCCGTGCCCAGTCGAGACCCGGGAGAAGGCCGCTTCGGAGTACTTCACCGACACGCCGTTCGACGTACCTGAACCGTACCTACGGGTTGTCGGCCGGGATCGTCAACTCGAAGGTGGTGCCGCCGTTGCCCGTATAAATGAGGTCCCCGCTCATCAGCTCGCGCCAGCGTGCGCGACACGGCCAAACCCAGTCCGACCGACCCTGGCTGGCTGCCCGGCTCGTGAGCCGAGGTGTAAGGATCGAAGATCGTTCCTGCCCGGTCGGCAGGAACTCCCGGCCCGTCGTCTCGAACGGCCACGGTTACCCGGGGACCGTCTCGGAAGGCTTGTACGGACACGTTCTTCCCGCCGTAGCGGGCTGCATTGGAGAGAAGGTTGCGGATGATCTGACGAAACCGAAGGGGATCGCTCCAGATGAACTCCGCTCCGGGTTCGATCTCGACGGTCGGTGCCGAATGGAGCGCTGGGGACACAATGGCCGGCAATCACGGCGTCCAATTCGGCCCGAAGGTCGACACGGCGGGCCTGGAGGGTGAGCGTCCCGATGTCCGCTCGGGCGGCGACGAGCAGGTCTTCGATGATGTCGGCCAATTCGGAACTCTGCGAGGCGATGAGTTCGACGATCTCGCGAGCATCGGCTGCCTTCGTAGATATTCCAGTTGTCGTTGAGTTCGTGGGAGAGCCCCACGACCGCAGTGAGTGGCGTCCGCAATTCGTGACTGACGGATGCCACAAACTCGTCTTTCGACTTGATGACCTCTTCGAGTCGATTCTTGAGGGCGGTGAGCTGGGAGAGCGGAATCCTCCAAACGGCCGTTTTCGAGGGAAACGCTGATCTGGTTGGCGAGCGTATCCAAGCAGGGGAACATCATCGGCAACGAAGGAACTGATGTCGCCGACCCGGTTGAAGACGATGATGACGCCGACCACTCCGTTGGCACCGGTCAAGGGTGCGACGAGAGCTTCTTTGATCGGTCCACGCTCGGAAGGCGGGAGACTGAGGGCGGATGCATCGCTGGCAGCGAGAAGCGTTGCTCGACCGACTTCCGGCCAACCGTTCCCAGGCTCCCGGGGGCAGGTCGGCGGGCTGCATAACGTTCAACCGGTCCCGTGGTCCGACTGCCGTCCAGTAGGTCTCCAAACGGTTCCGTTCTGAGAAGAGCAGGATTTCGGCGTATTCCGCCTCGAGCATCCGGGTTGCGTCCCGGCAGGCGGCCACGAGGGCGGCCTCTATTTGGGGGGTCCGATGCAACGACCGGGTCGCCTCGTACAGCGATTCGAGTCTTGGCCCGCTCGTGGCGTTGCGAGACATATGCCCGATAGGCAAGAAACAGAATGACGGGAGGCATGAGCGCCAGCCAGCTTGCGGAGGGCGCGGCCCACAATATGACGACGGCGCTCACCGCCAGGCTGGCGTTCATGGAACCGGCCAGGCAGCTGAGCGCCAGCACCTGCACGAGGTCCTCGGCGAGGCACATGTCCGCCCGTTAGTCGCACGGCTACGATTGATCAGGAGGTCGGCGGCGATGGTGGCAACGAGGCCGGCGGCAACGGCTGCAAGCCATCCGATCAAACCCAGGGGATCACCCAGTGCAACGATGCCGCGGAAGACGGTGACGGCGAGAGCTCCTTGCAGTCCGAACTGTGCAATGTTGAAGGCGAACTTGATCGAAGGAAGCCGGCGGTGGAAGGCGTATACGGCGGCGATACCCACCAACTGGCCGACGGCCAGATGAGCAGGGCGTGGCGAAGAACAAACCGAGAACGAGCGGTATCTCGCTCATCGAGAAAGAGTGAGCGTCCTTTCGAAAGCGCAAGTGCACCACCGCGAGTTCGGCCACGTAGAATCCGATGGCGAGTCCCCACCACGGCAACCGAGGTGAGCTCCGCAACACCGGCAGGTCGAGCACCGAGTACCAGATGGCAGCCGCACTCACGGCGATGAACGCGGTGAGCCACCAAACCCTGGTGTGCCACGAACGACCGTGGGAGATCCGTCGGACCGGCGCCCCGTCTGCGTCACGTGTTCTCTCTTGTGCTCGGTGGATTCTTTCCCTCACCCCGCTATGAGGAATATCGGCAGAGCGAAGCCCAGTCTTTACTGCGGACACAAGTGGCTTAGGTCCCTGGTTTGGCCCGAGCACGGGCGTCTACGCTACGAGGGACAGATACGAGAGGAGCTGGCCGTGGAGTATCGGATTGAACGCGACTCGATGGGCGAGGTCAAGGTACCGGTCGATGCGTTCTACGGGGCATCCACCCAACGAGCCGTAGACAACTTCCCGGTATCGGGCCTCAAGGTCGACCGCCGAATCATCTGGGCGTTCGGGTTGCTCAAAGGCTCCGCGGCCGAGGTTTCGGGTGCCGATGGTTTTGTGGACGAGGACAAGGCCAAGGTCATCCGGCAAGCGGCCGACGAAGTGATGGCAGGTGGCCTCGACGGCCAATTCCCGGTCGATGTATTCCAGACCGGGTTCGGGAACCTCCAGCAACACCGAACAGCAACGAGGTGATCGCTCACCGGGCTTCACGGAACTACTGGGTGGCGAACCGGGCTCGAAGCTGGTGCATCCCAACGATCACGTCAACTTCGGTCAATCCTCCAACGACACCTTTCCCACGGCGATGCACGTCGCGGCCGTTGACGCGCTGCGACGGGATCTGCTTCCCGCCCTGGTTGTTCTTGGTGCGAGTCACTCGAGGGCAAGGCCGATGAGTTCTGCCGACGTCGTCAAGTCAGGCCGAACCCATCTGATGGATGCAGTGCCCGTCACCCTGGGGCAGGAGTTCTCCGGGTACGCGGCTCAGATTCGCAAGGCCGCCGAGCGAGTAGAGAAGGTGATCCCGGAACTCGAAGAGCTTCCCCTGGGTGGCACCGCTACCGGAACCGGGATCAACTGTCCGGAAGGTTTCGCCGCCAAGGTCATCGCCGTTATGGCGGAGCGCACCGGCTACTCGCTTCTGCGAGGCCTCGAACCATTTCGAAGCGCAGGCGTCGAAGGATGCGATTGTCAACGCCTCCGGAGCCTTGAAGACGGTGGCGGTTTCGCTCTTCAAGATCGCCAACGATCTCCGCTGGTTGTCGTCGGGTCCGGTGACCGCCATCGCCGAGATCAAGCTTCCCGCGCTGCAGCCGGGCAGCTCCATCATGCCTGCCAAGGTCAACCCGGTCATCCCGGAGATGGCCATGCAGGTCGCTGCCCAGGTGATGGGTAATGACACCGCCGTCGCCTGGGGAGGAGCCAACGGCAACTTCGAGCTCAATGTGATGATGCCGATGATGGCTCGCAATCTCGGAGAGTCGATCTCCCTGCTGGCAGCCGCCTGCCGGTTGATGGCTGAGAAATGCGTCGACGGTATCGTCGCCGACGCGGAACGGGCCCGTCACCTCCTCGAGAAGAACGTCATCGTCGTCACAGCCCTCAACCCCCACATCGGATATGACAACGGATCCATCGCCGCCAAGGAAGCTTTCGCGAGCGGCCGTACGGTGCGAGAAGTCGTGCTGGAGAAGGGCTGGATGACCGAGGAAGAAGTCGACAAGGCTCTCGACCTCAAGCGTATGACCGAAGGGGGAGTGGGCTAGAGAGAGCTGCCGGTGGCATTGTCATATCGAGATGACGGATCGCCGCCTAACGTACGACTCTTGAGTGCTTCTTCCAGTGTGGTCCAGGCCAGGTTGGCGCACTTGATGCGGACCGGGAACTTGCGAACCCCCTGCAGAGCTTCCAGGTCACCCAGCACCGCGCCCGGCCGGTCGGGATCGAGGCCTGCTTGCGTAGGCGCCGCTCTCGATGTCCATCATTGCCTTGAAGGTGGAAATGAGATCGTGAACCTCGTCGAGCGTCTTGCCTTTGATGGCTTGACTCATCATCGACGCGGAAGACTGGCTGATCGAACATCCCTGACCCTGGATGGCCACGTCGGTAACGCGATCGCCGTCCAGGCGAAGGTCGAAGCTGCAGTTCGTCCCCGCACAGGGGGTTGTTGCCCTCAGCGTGGGCGTCGGGGTGGTCGAGGGTTCCGCGATTGCGGGGGTTGCGGTTGTGGTCGAGGATCACATCCCGGTAGAGATCTTCAATCGACACGGAAGACCTCCTGCACCTTGTGGAGGCCGGCCAGGAGCGCGTCGACATCCTCTCTCGTGTTGTACACCTGGAATGAGGCCCGGACGGTAGCCGGGACACCCAGTGCTCGCGTGAGTGGTTTGGCGCAATGGTGACCAGCGCGAACGGCGACGCCTTCCTGATCGAGAATCGTTGCGACGTCGTGCGGGTGGATGTCGCCGAGCGAAAAGCTGATCACTCCGCCCCGCCGGTCGAGATCTGCCGGTCCGAATACCCGGACCGGCGGGCAGCCCGGCCAGTTGCTGCAATGCATAGGTGGTGAGTATCTTGGCCATGCCGGCGCACCTCCGTCCATGCCGATCTTCTCGAGGTAGTCGGTCGCAGCTCCCAGGCCGATAGCTTCGACGAACGGAGGCGTTCCCGCCTCGAACTTGTGCGGCACGGGAGCCCAGGTTGACCCGTCGAGTCGCACGTCGCTGATCATTTCGCCGCCGCCCTCGAAAGGTTCCATCTCTTCGAGCAACGAGGGCGACCCCAGAGGGCTCCGATACCGGTGGGACCCAGCATCTTGTGGCCGGAGAACGCAATGACATCGGCTTCGAGTTTCTGGACATCGACCGGAGCGTGGGTGATCAACTGGGCAGCATCGACAACAACGAGCGCACCTGCAGCCCGTGCCATTCTGGCGAGCTCGGCGACCGGTGGCATCGTCCCCGTCACGTTCGACATGCCGGTGAACGAGAAGACTCTTGACCCGCTCGTCGAGGAACTCGGGGAGCCGGTCGAGATCGAGCTGGTAGTCGTCGGTCATGGGCAGGTAGACGAGCTCGGCGCCGGTCCGGCGGGCGACCAGCTGCCACGGGACCACATTGGCGTGGTGCTCCATCATCGTCAGCAGGATCCTGTCGCCGGCCTGCAGATGGTCCATGCCCCATCCGAAAGCGACGGTGTTGAGCGCCGTGGTGGCTCCCCGGGTGAACACGACTTCGGATCGTGACCCGGCGTTGACGAATCGCGCCACCTTGCCGCGTGCCTCTTCATAGGCGGTGGTTGTTTCCTCGGAGAGGAGGTAGGCGCCTCGATGGACGTTCGCGTAGTAGCGTGCGATAGACGGCATCCATGGCATCGAGAACCTGCGTCGGTTTCTGGCTCGAGGCGGCCGAATCGAGGAACACGAGGGGTTTTCCGTGGACCCGGCGCTCGAGAATCGGGAAATCCGGCGTCAGATGCGAGAAGTCGATCACGTCACCCTCGTCCCTAGACCTGGGCGCCGGTTCGAAAAGAGTCGTAACCTTCTGCTTCCAACCTCACGGCGAGCTCGGGGCCGCCCGAGGTCAGCACCCGGCCGTTCATGAAGATGTGAACGACGTCGGGTGTGATGTAGTCGAGCAGGCGTTGATAGTGGGTGATGATCAGAAACCCGCGTTCGGGTCCGGTCAGCTTGTTGACTCCTTCGGCCACAATCCGCAATGCGTCGATGTCGAGGCCGGAGTCGGTCTCATCCATGATGGCCAGCTCTGGTTCGAGGACGGCCATTTGCAGAACCTCGTTGCGTTTCCGCTCTCCTCCCGAGAACCCCTCGTTCAGGTAACGGTCGGCGAAACTCGATTCCATGCCGAGTTCTTTCATGGCGTCCATGACCTTCAACCGCAACTCGAGCACGGTGTATTCGATTCCGGTGCGGTTGGAGAGGGCCGCCCGCAGGAAGTTGACGACCGAAACCCCGGGTATCTCCTCCGGATACTGGAAGGCCAGGAACATGCCCAGGTTGGCACGATCGTTGGGTGGAGCCGCGGTAACGTCCTCGCCCTTGAAGAGGATTCTTCCGGAGGTCACCTCATAGTTCGTGTTGCCCATGAGCACATTGGCCAGCGTCGACTTGCCCGACCCGTTGGGGCCCATGAGCGCGGCAATCTCGCCCTCGCTCGACGGTGAGGTCGACCCCGCGCAGGATCTCTGCGTCGGCGACACGGGCGTGGAGGTCCTGGATCTGAAGGAGTGGTGATTGGGTCGGCATGCACCACAGCCTAAATACACCACGGACATAGTGGAATCTCCAGGGTCGGAATCTGGTCGGCTCATGTCGAGCAACTTACGAAACGCAGCACCTCGAACGTTTGGTCGAGGGTCGACAGGTCGGACAGATCGAGGTGCTGGACGTAGAACTTCGTGACGCCGGCCGCCGCCAGCCCGGCCAGTGTTTCGGCGACGCGAGAAGGGGGACCGAGAGGGATTCCGTGCGAATCCCAACGGCGCTCGAGTTCGTCGGGCTCGTCGTTTCGGTGGCGGCGGCCGTTTCGAGCTTCTCGCGGTAGTGGGCGTCGTCGACCCCTACCAGCACCGGTCCCATCACGCTCATGGTGATCCGATCCGGGTCGCGGCCCGGCCCGCTCGGCGGCCTTTCGGACCCGCTCGATCTTGGGGGCGATGTCGGCGGGTTGCGCAATGAAATGGTTGTACTCGTCGGCATACGTTCCGGCCAGACGGGGGGTGCGGTTCGGGCCCTGGCCCCCGACGATGATGGGGATCGAGGTGGTGGGACCGGGCCGGACGTCGGCTTCCAATTCGTAGTAGCGACCGGCGAAGGTCTGTTTCCCTTCGGAAAAGGCCGCTTTGAGGTAGAGGAGGGCTTCCTCCAAGCGGCCAAACCGTTCGCTCCAGGCCGGGAACGGCAATCCGAATGCATCATGTTCGAGGTCCATCCAACCGGTCCCGACTCCCAAATCGAGTCGTCCGCCCGACATCTGATCGATGGTCGCGGCCATCTTGGCCAGAACGGCCGGGTGCCGGAAGGTTATCGGCGAAACGAGCACACACAGGCGGATATGCGACGTCTCGCGGGCGAGTCCGGCCAGCACAGAGAAGGCGTCGGTGGCTTCCGGTGGGGGTTGGCGGCTGGAGTAATAGTGGTCGGAACGGGCGAAGCTGGTCAGGCCGGCTTGCTCGGCCCAGCGGGCGGCGGCCAGCTGCTCTTCATAAGTACCGCCCAGCTGGGGCTCGGTCATCAAGGCGAAATCCACCGGCGCTCCTTTCCCCCGACACTAATCACGATGGGCCGGGCCATTGGTCCGGTGCGTGCCGCGAGTGGCCGACTCTGCGGCTTGGGATTGTGGCGCCGGTAGCATGACCGGAATGACTCCCCGGACTGCCGTCGTCGTTGCAGCTCTGTTGCTGGCCGTGTTTCTGGTCGTCATTGCTGCCATGGTCTGGCAGGAAGCCAAACGTCGATCCGCAACCGGTCCGCTGGTCTACTCCGTCGACGATGCTGTTGATTTCGCCGACAGAAGACCTCGACGACGAGGTGCGGGTCCGTCTCGGGAAGGCAGGCGTACGTCGAATTCTCGAATGGGAGGTGCACTATCTCCAGGGTCTGGCGGAGAGCAAACGTGCGAAAGACGTGACGGTCGTAGCCGGCGGTCATGGCCCGGCGGTCGAATACATCGAAGCAGCAGATCGCCCGGCGCCACGGCGTCTCGTACGATGAGAGTGATATTCGTGCCGTGCTGGCGGGCGAAGCGCGGTATCTGGCCACGATCGGAGCAGTTGGAGAACGGGTGGAGGACTCATCATGATGGGCATTCGGTGTGGGCGATGCAGTACGCAGTTTCCAGTAGAGGGAGCCGGTCGGTATCCGTGTCCATCGTGTGGCGCCGTGAATGAGGTCCGTCCGGCCGCAGCTCCCGAGCCGTCGTTGACGGTGCCCCCGCCAGCACACCCGAGCCTGGAGAGCCTTCGCCGAAAGCCACCTGCGGGGAGTGCTCGTTCACCTTCATCGTCGGGGAGGTTGCCGTCGCACCATGTCCCAATTGCGGTGTCGATGTCGCCGTCGGGCGGAACCCGTGAGCGATCGAAGCATCTGGGCGGGTGAGTACGACGCTCAGCAGAAGCGTCGGGAACGATTTGAGAGCCTCTCATTCGAACCGGTCCCGGCCCTTGGCCATGGGGAAGACCCGGATGGTCTGATTGGGTACCCGGGGCAATATCCGTATACCCGTGGGATCCATGCGTCCGGGTATCGGGGGAAGCTCTGGACCATCCGCCAGTTCGCAGGATTTGGTGGTGTGGCCGATACCAACGAGCGGTTTCGAAAGCTTCTGGCCGAAGGCCAGCACGGTCTGTCGGTGGCATTCGACATGCCAACGCTGATGGGATACGACTCCGACGACGCCATGTCGCTCGGAGAGGTTGGTCACTGTGGTGTGGCTATCGATTCGGCCGACGACATGGTTGGCCTCTTTGACGCGATTCCCTTGTCGGATGTGTCCGTGTCGATGACGATCAACGGTCCGGCCGTGATCCTCTTCGCGTTTCTCCTGGTTGCCGCCGAGGAGCAAGGCGCTGACTGGAAGGACCTGCGCGGAACGCTCCAAAACGACATCTTGAAGGAATACATCGCGCAGAAGGAGTGGATCTTCCCTCCGGAACCGCACCTGCGCCTGATCGTCGATATGGTCGACTTCTGCCGCACCGAAGTACCCCAATGGAACACGATCTCCATTTCCGGCTATCACATCAGGGAAGCCGGGGCCAACGCCACCCAGGAACTGGCATTCACGCTCGCCGATGGTTTCGCCTATGTGGAGGCCTGCCAGCGAGCCGGGATGAAGATCGAGGATTTTGCTCCGCGGTTCTCGTTCTTCTTCGATGCTCACATTGATTTCTTCGAGGAGATTGCCAAGTTTCGCGCCGCCCGCCGGATCTGGGCCCGGTGGATGAAGGAACGTTACGGGACCGAGGATGAGCGGTCGCTGAAACTGCGATTCCACACCCAGACGGCCGGCGTCTCGCTGACTGCCCAGCAGCCGGACAACAACGTTGTGAGGACCACCGTCGAGGCCCTTGCCGCGGTGCTGGGAGGCACGCAGAGCTTGCACACGAACGCCCTCGACGAGGTGTACGCGCTCCCAACTGAGGAAGCAGCCGAGCTGGCCCTGCGAACGCAGCAGGTACTCGCTGAGGAGACCGGCGTTGCCGACACCATCGATCCGCTGGGCGGCTCCTGGTTCGTTGAGGAGATGACCGACCGGATGGAAGAACGAGTCGAGGAGATCCTGAAGATCGTGGATCGGCTCGGGAGCGGTTCGATGCTGGAAGGGGTGCTGCGCGGGATCGAGGAGAGCTACTTCCAGTCCGCGATCGCGGATTCTGCCTATGAGTTCGAGAAGGCGGTCAACTCGGGAGAGCGCTCCGTGGTCGGCGTGAACCGGTTTGCCAAGACCGACGAGAACCCTATCGAGATGTTGCGAATCGCCCCGGCAGTAGAGGAGATCCAGCGAGGGCGTGTAGAAGCCGTCCGCCGGGTTCGGGATCAGGATTCGGTCGACCGGGCCCTGGCCGAACTGGAAGCCGGGGCACGAAGCTCGGTCAGTCTCATGCCGCTTCTGGTCGAAGCGGCCCGTCGGCGGGTAACCGAAGGAGAGATGGTGGCATGTCTGAAGGCAGTGTTTGGGACCTATCGTGAGCCTGCTCGTTTTTGAGTCACGAGCCCTGGCCGGCCGTTTGATGCTGGCCGCGTTCCTTGCCCTGGCGCCGAGTTCGATTCCGCAATGGAGGACATCCGTTGCTGCTCCGCCTGCCCAGGTTCTGCCGGTTGGTGACCCGATCCAAGGTATCTTTAGTGGAGGTGACCGTTGACTGATGAAGCAGCAGATGCCGCGTTCGAATCTGTAGCCGACGCCGCCGTCGAAAACGCCAGTGACGAGTTTGTCGATCTCTTCAATGCTCGGGATCTGGATGGGATTGCCGAAATGGTGACCACCGACGTCGCCTCAGATCTCCTGGACGGGGATGGCGCAGACAGTGTCATCGAAGGTCTGGCCGGGCTGCTACGCCGGTACCCGCAACTCGTCGCTACTCGCGGCGAGGACGGGAACCAGCCGATCGTGGCGTTGTGGATCCCCAACGAGCAGGATCAATACAGTCTGATGGGTTATTTCGAACTGTCGACCGAGGACGAGCTCATCGATCGGATTACCTACGTTGACACGCCGGGAAGGAGCGATCTCCTGCTCGAAGAACCCGATCTGGACGAGATGTCCGAATGGGAGGATTGGCGCGAGTGGGACACGGGAGAAGAAGCCAATAGCAGACAGGCGGGGGAGTAATGGGAAGGCTGCGGAGATTTACCGAATTCAGATTCGTTGGGGTGCGGGACACGATGGTTGTGTACGACTGCGACGACGACCAGCAATTCGCCGAGCTCTCTGAACGCGTTGAGTCGGGCGACCTCGTTGCGAAGAACCTCCTGTCGAGTTTTGCTCCGGACGAGGCCGCCGAGGCGCGCAACAGGGGATTTCGATCGAAGGCGAGTTAGCGGCTCGCCTCCGGTTTTCGATAGACCCACGAACCTTCGAACACATCTCGTTCGACGTGACCTCCGTTCCGCGGGTGCTCCAGGTGGGCCATCGTCTCGTGGAAAGCGAGTCGTTCCTCGAGTGAGCCCAGGTTGGGCCGGAAGACCGATTGCATGACCTCCCATGGTGTCCTGGGTTCCGTCAGAACCTCGAGCATGGCGTCCAGGCGGCGTTGATGATGGAGCAGGATCTGGTGAGCCCGAACCGATCCCCGCTCAATGGTTGGTCCGTGGCCGGGATACGTTGCCCCGGCATCCAGCGAAGCGATTCGACCCAAGGAAATGAGGTACGCCTCCAGGTGGTCCGTGTCTTCGCCGGTGTACGGGATAAAGGGGCTGATTCGGGGCAGCACATGATCACCCGAGAACAGCCATCCCGTCCGCGAATCGCGCAGGCACAGGTGGTTGGCCTGATGGCCAGGAGTGAAGAGGACCTTCAGTCGCCGGTTCGCAGTCAGCGGGATGATTTGGCCATCCTCGACGGGATGCGTCGGAGCTATCGCTTGAGAGAACCATGCCGGGCGAGACCATCCCCGGCTGAACCGGGCCACCGCTTGACGAGGGGCTCCGCTTGATGCGACGAGGCGGGCCAGCGCATCACGACGGGGGCCCCAGTCGTTGTAGTGCTGGATCTCCGCCGACGTGGAGCTGTGCATGACCCACTCACATCCGGTTGCTTCGACGACACGCTTGGCCATGCCCATGTGATCCACGTGGAGATGGGAGGCCACCAACCGATGCACGTCTTCGACGGCAAAGCCGAATCCCGCCAGTGCATGTTGGAGCAACTCGAATTCACGGAGGCCGTCGATGCCACAGTCCAACAACGTCAGCCCCCGGGTTCCTTCGAAGAGATAGCAGTTAACGGCCCGGGGGGTTGGAAAAGGGAGAGGCAGCGTGATTCGGTAGATGCCCTCGCCGAGCGAGTGGGTTTCTGAGGTTCGGGCCTGAGATGGGACGCTCGGCACCGGCTAGCCGTGCTCGGCGGCGGATTCCCTGACCACGAAACCAATGTCCAAAGTGACCGTGTATTCGGCGGGTGCTCCGGAACGATCTACCTTCCCGGCCACTTCGATGACCTTGAATGATTGGATCTCCTCGAGGGTTTCGGCCGCCCGTCCCAGAATGCCGGAGATGGCATCCTCGATCGAGCGGGGCGAGCTGCCGCTCACTCGAACCGTCTTGGTGATGGGTCCCATGGACCTTCCCTTCTGATGGTCGTTGACAGGGTACCGGGCGATGATGGGCCCCCGTGGCTGGTAGCCGGACACCGAGCGTCTGGCTGGACCCGGCCGACGGGGGCCCTGGAGACCTTGCGTCTCACTCATACTGTGCGACAACGGAGCGGCACCGACCAGGGCCAGAAGTCCTTTGCAGCATCTGTCCATGGTCCGACTCGAAGTCTGTCTGGTGGCTCGACCGCTCCGTCGAGCCCGAGCTTCCACACCTTCAGCCGTTCCCCCGTCTATGTTCGCGACGGGGCGAGGACGAACGAGGCGCTCACTGGACCGCCATGAGGAACCAAACCGCCGAAGCCGCCAAGATCACAAGGGCAACGGCCAGGGAGATGATGAGCAGGTACCGGGTCTTCACGGCGTTAGCGTACCGCCTGAAGGAACTGCGTTGCCTGGTGGACAACCGGGACATACTCTGTTCTCAACTATCCTCAGGTCTCCCATACGGAGGACATCTTGTACGACGTCGTCATCATCGGTGGAGGGCCGGGCGGATACGCAGCCGCCCTATACGCCTACCATTTTGGACTCTCGGTGGCGCTCGTCGAGAAGGATCCCACGGTCGGCGGTACGTGCTTGCTGCGGGGGTGTATTCCTGCCAAGCACTGGCTCCATACGGCCGATGTCTTCACCACAGTTCGCGAAGCCGGATCGTTCGGTGTCAACGCCGGCGAACCGACTCTCGACTGGGGGACGGCCCTCGCCAAGAAGAACGAAGTCGTAACCGGTCTGGTGCGGGGTCTCACCGGTTTGCTCAAGGCGCGCAAAGTTGATGTCGTGTTCGGGTTCGGACGGCTCGACGGACCGGGTCGGGTCATCGTCAGTGGCGATGAGGGGGAGAGCGTTCTCGAAGGCCGTAATGTCATCGTGGCGACCGGATCGGCCCCGCGCAGCATCCCCGGGTATCCCCTTGATGGGGAGCGCATCGTCAGCTCAGATCATGCGCTCGACTGGGTGAAGCAACCGGCGCGGGTTGCCATCATCGGGGCCGGAGCCATTGGCTGCGAATTCGCCAGCCTTCTGGTGGATCTCGGCAGCGAGGTGCACCTTTTTGAATTGATGGACCAGATTGTGCCCGGGGCCGATCGCGACGCCGCCGCCGAGCTGAGCAAACAGCTCGCTCGTCGCGGTGTCAAGGTCAGAACGGGTGTGACGGTGGGCGCTGCCCAGATCAGGGATGATGCTGTGATCGTCCCGTTCGGTGACGAGTCGGTCGAAGTCGATGTAGTACTCGTATCTGTAGGCCGGGCCCCCCAAACGGAAGGGATCGGTCTCGAATCCACCTCCGCGGTGGTCGATCGCGGATTCGTTACGGTGGACCTGGCGACCATGATGACGGCCAGCGCCGGTGTGTTTGCCGTTGGCGATGTGGTCGCAGGCACACCGCAGCTAGCTCATGCCGGTTTTGCCGAGGCGATTGCTGCGGTGACCTTCATTGCCACCGGAACACCTGCCCCGGTCGACTATCGGGCAGTACCGCTTGTCGTGTACACCCACCCGGAAATGGCCGAGGTCGGCCTCACCGAGGAAAAGGCGCAGGAAAGGGGATTTGAGGTCGTGGTTACCTCGCACGGCCTCACCGGTGTGGGGAGGGCCAAGATCATCGGCCAGAATCGGGGGCTGGTCAAGCTGGTGGTCCAGAAGGACGGTCCCATACTGGGGGCGTCGGTGGTCGGACCCCAGGCAGGTGAGATGATCCACGAACTCATGTATGCCGTCGGTTGGGAAGCATTGCCGGAGGAAGCGGCCGCGTTCATCCACGCTCATCCGACATTGTCCGAGGCTATCGGTGAGACCCTGCTCACCGCTACCGGGCGAAGTTTGCATTGAGTCCATCGAACAACCATCACAACGCGTAAGGAGACAGCATGTCCACGACGGTCACCATGCCGCAATTGGGCGAAACGGTCACCGAAGGAACCATTCTCAGTTGGGCCAAGCAACCCGGGGAGTCCATCGCCGCAGACGAGGTCCTCTTTGAGGTTTCCACGGACAAAGTGGACACCGAGGTTCCCTCGCCGGTGACCGGCACAGTGCTCGAGATTCTGGTGGAAGCCGGCGTAACCGTGCCCGTCGGCACTCCGTTGATCGTCATAGGTGAGGCCGGTGAGGTTCCCGCGGCTGCTGGTGCAGCTACTCCGGCCCCTCCGGCCACGCCGGCCACTCCGGTGGCGCCGGAGCCTTCGCCGCCGCCCGCGCCCGCACCAGAGCCGGTGGCGGTTCCCCAACCCGTCGCCGAACCGGTAGTTGCTGCGGTGACACCAACCGGGGAGGTCGACGCCGGTTCCGAAGAAACTGCGGAAACCGTAGATGCGGCGAAGTTCCTCTCTCCTGTCGTTCGTAAACTCGCCAAGGAACACGACCTGGATCTCACCAAGATTGCCGGCACCGGCCGGGCCGGGCGGATCACCCGGAACGATGTTCTCGAGTTGATCGACGCGGGCGGCGGTGCTGCCCAGGCCGCCCCCGTTCGTCAACCCACGGCTCCAGCCATCGCGCCGACGACCCCGCCTGCGGCCGCCCCCACCGGGACCGGCCAACCATTCACGGTCATGGAAGGCGACGACGTCCGGGATCTGGACCGCATCCGGACCCGAATCGGAACCAACATGACTCTGGCGAAACAGACCGCCGCCCACGTCTGGACATCGGTTGAGGTCGATTATGAGCGGGTGGAGCGAGTCCGCCAGCGGCACCGGGCGGCTTTCAAAGAACGGGAGGGTTTCTCGCTCACGTATATGCCGTTTATTGCCCGGGCGACCATCGACGCGTTGAAGGCATTCCCGGTGGTCAACAGTTCGTACTACCTCGAAGAGAAGAAGGCCGTGTTCCATGCGAAAGTCAATCTGGGCGTGGCCATCGACCTCGATCAGGGCGGCCTGATCGTTGCGACCATCCACGATGCCGATGGGCTCCGGATGATCGGACTGGCCCGGCAAGTGCGCGGGGCTGGCCGACAAGGCACGGGCCGGGAAGCTCGAGCCGGACGATGTCGCCGGCAGTACGTTCACCATCACCAATCCGGGACCTTTCGGATCCTTCATGTCGGCGCCGATCATCAACGTGCCCAATACCGGGATCCTGTCGACCGATACTGTTGCCAAGCGGCCAACGGTGATCACGAACGACGAAGGTCAGGACATGATCGCCATCCGACACATCGGCTACCTCGGCCTGACCTGGGACCACCGGGCCTTCGATGGTTCGACGGCGGTCCTGTTCCTTCGCAAAATCAAAGAGAACCTCGAGACATGGGATTGGGAACAGGAACTGAATTGACCCCTGAGCTGCGGGCTGGGAACTCCGCGCCGCTGGTCGGCGGGGACGCCCCCTCCGGGGCTCGGTTGCGCACCCGGTGGCTGGGGCGCATGACGTACGCCGAGGCGTGGGACCTGCAACGAGCCTTCTGGGAAGGTCGGGTCGAGGGCAGATCGCTCGACGACTATCTCTTGTTGCTCGAGCATCCGCACACCTACACCGTCGGCAGGAACGGGGATCGTTCCAACATGCTGATGTCCGACGAGGGGCTGGAGGCAGTGTCAGCGGAGCTCTTTTTCGTTGACCGCGGCGGTGACATCACCTATCACGGGCCGGGCCAGCTCGTCGGCTATCCGGTGGTGGCGCTTGCCGATTCCAAGCGCATCAAGCGGTACGTGCACCGGCTGGAGGAAGTGCTGATCGGGACCTTGGCCGAGCTCGGCGTGGAAGCTTGGTCGGACACCGACTATCCGGGCGTCTGGACCCAACGGGGCAAGGTGGCGGCGATCGGGGTGCGGGTGGCCCGGGGGGTCACGATGCACGGCTTCGCTCTCAACGTGAACCCCGACCTGACGTATTTTTCGCACATCAATCCATGCGGGATCACGGACCGGGCGGTGACCTCGATCACCGAGCTGCTGGGTCGACCGGTGACTATCGAGGAGGTCGTCGGCAAGCTGATACCGCGCTTCGCGACCGTGTTCGCATACGACGAGACGCGAGACGCAACTCGGTGCGTTCGTGCCGCGGTCAAGGGAAGCCTCGCCGGTTCGAAGTAGACCGCCTCGTCGAGGAGGGAACCTTTGCTCCAGCTCGTGGCGAAGCGCCCACTACCGAGCGCGGCCTGCTGCCGGGTGAACCGGAACGGCCGGCCTGGATGCGGGTCAAGGCCAACCTGGGTTCCGAATACTCCGAGCTGAAGAAGCTGATGCGCGGTATGGAACTCAACACGGTTTGCGAAGAAGCCGGCTGTCCGAATATCTACGAGTGCTGGAGTCAAGGCACCGCGACCTTGATGATTCTTGGGGATCGCTGTACCCGGGCGTGCAGCTTCTGCGATGTCACCACCGGCAAGCCGACCGAGGTCGACGTCTTTGAGCCGTCTCGGGCGGCGGCCGCCGTCGAACAGATGGGGTTGCGGCATGCGGTGGTTACCTCGGTGAACCGTGACGACCTCGACGATGGAGGAGCGGAGATCTTCGCGGCAACGATTCGGGAGATCCGCAAGCGGATGCCCCTCTGCGATGTCGAGGTCCTCATCCCGGACTTCAAGGGAGATCGACCTGCTCTCGAGACGGTCATGCGCGCCCGGCCGTCGGTGCTCAATCACAACACCGAAACGGTGCTCCGTCTGCAGCGGGATGTCCGCACGGCCGCCAACTACGGGCGGTCCCTGGCGTTGCTCGCTCGCGCCGGGTGGATCAATCCCTCCGGAGCTGTGAAATCGGGACTGATTGTTGGAATGGGCGAAACCAGAGAAGAGATCTTCGGGGCGCTGGCCGACCTGCGCGCCGTCGGGGTTGATATCGTCACGATCGGCCAGTACCTGCGCCCCACCGCCCGGCACCGACCCGTCCATCGGTACGTGCACCCCGACGAATTCGAGGAGTATCGCCAGTTTGGGGAGCGGATCGGAATCTCGCGTGTCGAGTCGGGTCCGCTCGTACGGTCCTCGTACCATGCGCGCGAATCGCTGGAAGCGTCCGGGACGGCCGTTCCCGTGCAGATCGGCCGCCGGTGACCTTCGACTACGGAACCCGGCTTGCGGCGTTGCGCAGCCTCATGGAGTCGAGGTCGATCGATGCTCTGGTCGCCTCGGTGGGGGCGGATCTCCCGTACCTGACCGGCTACGAGGCCATGCCGCTGGAGCGCCTCACCATGTTGGTCGTCACCATGGATCGCCCGCCCGTATTAGTTGTTCCGGAACTCGAAGCTCCCAGGGTGGTGGAGCGCCCCGAAGTGTTCGAGATCAACGCCTGGCAGGAAACCGAGGATCCGATCGCGATCGTCGGCCAGGCTCCTGGACGGGGCAGGCTCGGTGGTGGTCGGCGATCAGACCTGGGCGACCTTCGTGCTGGCCCTCGAGGCGCGTCTGCCTTCTGTCCGGTTCGACGTTGCTTCTCCGTTGACCCGGGAGCTGCGCATGAGGAAGGACCCTGCGGAGCTCGACGCGCTGCGAAACGCGAGTCGAGCCACCGACCGGGTCGCCGCCCGGCTACGCGAGATGCGTTTCTCGGGGAGAACGGAAGCCGAACTGTCCCGGCTGGTCGCCGCCATGACGATTGAAGAGGGCCATCAACAAGCAACCTTCAGCATCGTGGCCTCGGGTCCCAACGGATCGTCACCCCACCATGAAGCGGGAGAGCGAACCGTCAAGGAGGGGGATGCTGTGGTTGTCGATTTCGGCGGCAAACTCGACGGGTACTGCTCCGATACGACCAGGATGTTCCACGTCGGCGATCCGACGCCGGAGTACATGAGTATGTTCACGGTTCTCAAGAAGGCGCAGGCCGCTGCGGTGGATGCGGTTCGTCCCGGCGTGACGGCAGAGTCTATTGACCGGATTGCGCGAGCCGTCATCGCCGCCGCCGGGTACGGGGAGTATTTCGTACACCGCACGGGTCACGGCATCGGCCTGGAGGTTCATGAGCACCCGTACATCGTTGAGGGGAACGACTTCGAGGTGCAAGCCGGGATGACCTTCTCCATCGAGCCCGGCATCTACCTGCCCGGTCGTTTCGGGATGCGCATCGAGGACATCGTCGCCGTCACCGAAGGTGGCGTCGAACGGCTCAACTGTTCCGATCGAAGCCTGGCCGTCGTCGCTTGACGATGCTCGCAGCCGAGTTTCGGAGCCGGTGCCCCCGGTCCAAACGATGAGGGGTGTCGCTACGCTACAGGGCCAGGAGGAGATATGACCAAAGACTTCGCACAGCTCGCCGTGAATACCCTCAAAGGCCTCGCGATCGACGGTGTTCAGAAGGCCAATTCGGGTCATCCGGGAGCGCCGATGGGGATGGCGGACCTGGCCGTCGTGGTCTGGACCAAATTCCTCAAAATCGACCCGACCAACCCGAAGTGGATCGATCGTGACCGATTTGTTCTCTCCAACGGTCACGGATCCATGCTCCTGTATTCGCTCCTTCATCTGTCCGGTTACCCCATCACGATGAACGACCTGAAACAGTTCCGGCAGTGGGGGTCGGTAACCGCCGGCCATCCGGAGCGTCACCTCGAGCTCGGCATTGAGGTGACCACCGGCCCCCTCGGTCAAGGTTTTGGCATGGGAGTCGGTCTCGCCATCGCCGAAGAGCAACTGCGGGCCGTCTTCGGTCCCGAACTATTCGACCATCGGACCTTCGGGTTCGTCTCCGATGGGGATCTGATGGAGGGCCTTTCGGCTGAGTCGTCCTCGCTGGCCGGACACCTCGGTCTCGGTCGATTGCTGTACTACTACGACAGCAACGGGATCTCGATCGATGGTCCGACGTCGATCACGTTCACCGAGGACGTTGCCGCCCGGTTCCGGGCGGTTGGCTGGCACACGCTCGAGATCGACGGTCACGATCGCGACGCTATCGAAGCGGCCACTGAGGAAGCCTTGACGGTCGAGGATCGCCCGTCGCTCATTATCAGCCACACCCACATCGGGCATGGTTCGCCCAACAAACAGGACACGGCCGGGGTTCATGGGGCCCCGCTTGGCGATGAGGAAGTCCGTCTCACCAAAGAACTGATGGGCTGGCCCGATGAGCCTTTCTATGTCCCCGATGAAGTGCGGGCATATTTTGCGCAGAGCATGGAGCGCGGGCGCGAGGCGCGTGAACAGTGGCTCGACCGCAAAGACGAGCTCTTTGCCGACAACCCTGATCTGGCCGACCTCTGGGACGCGCACTTTCACCCGAAGCCGGTCAAGCTCCGGAACCCCGGATTTGAGTCCGGGCAGCAGTCTGGCCACGCGAGCCGCCGGGGGAAACTCTTCGATCGACATCGCCACGCAGATGCCCGGGTTCCTGGGCGGAGCTGCCGATCTGGTCGAATCAACGAAGACGACGATCAGTTTCAGCGGGGCGTTCTCGGCCGAGGACCGGACCGGGCGCAATGTCCATTTCGGGATCCGGGAACACGCGATGGGTGCCATCGTCAACGGATTGGCCGGGCACGGTGGGTTCCGGCCCTACGGCGCGACCTTCTTCGTATTCAACGACTACATGCGTCCGGCGGTCCGCCTGTCGGCGCTGATGGAAGTCCCCAGCATCTGGGTGTACACCCATGACTCGGTCTTCCTGGGCGAGGATGGTCCGACGCACCAGCCCATCGAACAGCTGGCCTCGCTGCGGGCGATGCCCGGCATCTGGGTGGTGAGGCCCGCCGACGCCGGTGAAACGATCGAAGCCTGGGAGCTGGCGCTCAACCGGACGGAGGGTCCGACGGTACTGGTGCTGTCTCGCCAGGGTGTACCGGTGCTGGATAGAACCGGTCGCGAGGGCCTCGTAGGCCGAGGCGGGTACGTGCTGCGGGACGGGCACTGACGTAGTGCTGGTTGCCACCGGTTCGGAAGTAGCCGTTGGCCCTCGGTGCCGCCGATGAGCTGGCAGACAGCGGCATATCGGCGCGGGTGGTCAGTCTTCCCTGCTGGGAGGCGTTCTTCGCTCAAGATGCTGCCTACCGGGACGAAGTCCTCGGTGAGGGTCTTCCGATCGCTTCGATCGAAGCAGCGTCCACGTTCGGATGGGAGCGCATCACCGGAACGGACGGGCTCAACATCGGGATCGATCACTTCGGGGCATCGGCGCCTGCGGACGGTGATCGCCGAGCACCTGGGTTTCACTCCGCCGGCCGTAGCCGGCCGGGTCCGGGAATGGCTCGGTTGATCGCAACTGACCCTCCGGGCCGACCCGCCTGCGATTGCTGTGGAGTCGGTCTTGACTGAAATCGATCCTGCTCAGGTGCTGTCCATGTGGGCCGCCGGCGTGGCCGGCGTAGCCGTCCCGATTGCTTTGTGGAAGATCGCCGGACGTGGATTTCACGCATTGGTTGCCGGGGTGGCGGGTCTCCTGAGTCTCGGAGCGCTCGCCTTGGGCGATCGGCGGGTTGGTGCTCATCGGTGTGGCTGCGCTCGTTGTGGGAGCTGCGCTCGGCCGGCATCCCGTGGTCGTGGCGGGGCTGTTCGCCGGCGCGGCGATCGTCTTCTTGGTTGCGGCCGGGTCGAAGGGTGGATGGTTGCTCGCCATTACCGGGGGCCTTGCTCTGGGCGGGGTCACCGACGGAATGATCCTCGGTCACTGGTATCTCGTGAAGCCCCGGATGCCGCGTTGGGCTCTGCAGCGAGTCAACCTCGTGGGATTGACCGGACTTCTGGCCGATGCGGCCCTCGTCCTCATCGGTGGTGGACTCGGTTCGGGTTCCTCGATGGTCGTTGGTTGGGCATTCGCGGGCCTTTCGGTTTTCAGCCTGTTGTTGTTGATCGGAGTCGGGCTGGCACTGAGAGAACGCGGGTACTCGGCTGTGATGGCAGCTACCGGGTTGTTTTACCTCGCTGAACTCACGACCCTCGGAGCAGTGGTCACGGGTCGATACACGGTTGTCTAGGTTCGGCCGGTCCTCCGCTCTGAGTATTGGATACGACCACGTCGTCTACAATCTTGCGCTACGTGTCGACCGTTACGGTGTCTCGCCGCCCTCCGCTATCTCGCTGGCGTTCCTACGTCCGCGACCTATGGTCTCGTCGTGAATTCGCGTGGTTCCTGGCGTCCGGGAATCTGAAAGCGCGCAACGCATCGACCGCCCTCGGCTTGGCCTGGTGGGTTCTGAATCCGCTCATCATGGCGGGTGTCTACTTCCTTGTTTTCGGCTTCATCTTCAATGCCAGACGCGGGCGAAGATCAGTACTTGGCATATCTTCTCTCCGGCATGTTCGCCTTCAACTTCATGACGATGTCGATGACAGGCGGCGCCAACAGCATTCTGGCGAACTCCAAGCTGCTGGCCAACATCCGGTTCCCCCGGTTGATTCTTCCCGCTGTCGGCGTTGGCCGAGGCCCTCTACGGCTTCTTGGCCTCATTGCTGATCTACTACGTCATTGCCTGGCCCGTCGATGGGGTGTATCCGACGGTCTGGTTGCTGCTGCTCCCGGTGATCGTGGTATTGCAGACCATCTTCAACCTCGGGTTGGCCTCCCTGACGGCCCGGTTGGCGGTGCCGTTTCGGGATATCAACAATCTGATACCCCACCTCAATCGGCTCTGGATGTACCTCTCGCCGATCATCTGGCCGATGAGCTTTGTCGCCGACAAGGCGGAGGTATTCCAGTTGATACTGAAGATCAATCCGATGTACTCGTTCATCGTTTGCTATCGGACGGCCCTCATGGGACGGGGCTTTCGAGCCAGACTCCTGCTACTGGCATTCCTGTGGGCAGTCGTCATGGGAGCCGTGGGCGTGCTGGCATTTGTGCGCTACGAGGGCAACATGGTGAGGCACCTGTGACCGCCCCGGCAATCATCGCCAAGGATATCGGTGTTCGATTCCGGCCCTACCTCGAGAAGAACCCCACACTCCGGCGTGCGATCGGGCGACGGCGCCACAAATCGGAGCAGGAGGTGGTTGCGCTCGACGGGGTCTCTTTCGAGGTTCGCAAAGGTGAAGCTTACGGGATCATCGGTGAGAACGGTGCCGGCAAGAGCACCCTGCTGCGCGTCATGGCGCGGACCCTGAGACCGGACGAAGGCGAGGTCGTCGTCAATGGGAAGATATCCACCCTGCTGGCCCTCGGGGTTGGATTCAATCCCGAGTTGTCCGGGCCGTCGCAATATCTACCTGGGCGCTCTGGCTGCCGGTCTTCGCAAGGCACAGATCGACGAACTCTACGACGACATCGTCGACTATGCCGAGCTCCGTCCGGCCATCGGCCGGCCGCTGAAGACCTACTCGTCCGGCATGTTCGCCCGGCTGGCGTTTTCGATCAGCATGCATCTCGAACCAGACATCTCTGCTCCTCGACGAGGTGCTGGCGGTCGGCGACGAGTCGTTCGGGCAGAAGAGCATGCAGACCATGCAGGAACTCCTGGACCGGGCCGGGCACCATCGTGTTCGTGTCGCACTCGCTGCCCAAGGTGGCGGAGTTCTGCGACCGGGCATTGTGGCTTTCGCACGGAACGGTCGAAAAGATCGGCGAGGCGGAGGCCATCGTCGAGGACTACCGGACGGCCGTTGCTCGTTCGACGACGGGCCGCATTGGTCCATGACCCTCCGGCATATCGTGACGGCCGCCGATCGCCCCCGTTTTCCGTTGCTGAGGCTCAAGATCTGGGATTTTGCGCCGAAGATGCACTGATATGCCTATGTCCCACTTTCGTCCTCGTCTGCTGGCGGTTGTGTGCGCCCTGATGCTCATGACCGGCCTGATGGTGTTGGAAACTCCCCGAGCAGGTGCGGCCGATCCGAACGACCCACCGAAATTCCTTGGTTTTGCAGCGGTCGATTGGAGGACAGATCTCCCGGCCTTTGAGACAGCCGCGGGAACCGGCGTTTCCGTATTCCAAATCTATTGGTCGCTCGAGTTGGGCTGGCCGAATGTCTGGGCACCGGCAATGCTGGAGGAGCTTCACAATCTTGGAGTGACGCCCTTCATCGAGGTCACAACCGACGATCCAGATGGTCTCGTGGCCGGAACTCTCGACTCTCAATTGGCCGGCATGGTGACCAGTGTTCAGGATTGGA
>CAVQSB010000010.1:0-22893 GCA_963715305.1 uncultured Actinomycetota bacterium | reverse complement strand
GGACGTGTCGGAGGCAATGCTGGAGGCGCAGGTCGGTTCGGTCGGCGTGGTCGAGGGCCGGCGACTGACCGGCATCATCACCGAGCGGGACGTGTTGCGCTCTGCGGCCGAGGGCGTCGACCCCGTCACGGAGATCGTGCGTGACTGGATGACGGCCGACCCCGATGTCTTTTCGCCGGAGGCTCAAGTGCGGAGGCGGCCGAGTGGCTCCTCGAAACCGGCTACCGCCACATGCCGATCATGGAGGACGGTGAGTTGCTGGGAATCGTCAGCATCAAGGACATCCTCTGGGCGATGGTGGGTCCGAGCCCGGCGAATGAGCATCACCGATCGGGTACCCAGTCGGTGATGGTTATCAGGCTGAGGGCGTAAACCGCGGACAGGGACAGTACGCTCCGTTCCCCGAGTTCTTCGATCAGCATGATGGTGAGGCTTCCTTCGGCTGCCGTCACCAGGTCGACTACCACGGCGAAGAAGAACAGTGCAACCAGGAGGGCCGTGAAGATCGATCCGTGCCTGGTGCAGCCGTTGATCGGCCGGTCGCCGGCCGTACCAGATGAATACGAAGGCGACTGCGGCGAAGATGCCCATGGCAAAGAACTCTCCGAGATTGACGGCACCGTAGCTCCCGATTCCTGGAATCCAGCGTTCGAAGGCGAATACGTCTGCCAGTGCTTGTCCGACCATGCCGTGGACGGCGATTCGGTCCTCGATGCCGATGATCAGAAAGAGAACCCCGAGAGTGCCGAATGCTCGTGACTCGGATCTCCCCGCAGTGAAGATCAGGGAGGTGCCGACGGCTACGGCCATCGTCAGGTCCCAGAAGGCCACGAGATTGTCCGAACCGCCCAGGGCCTCTCTTCCGTACGTGCGCAGGGTGAAAAACTGGAGCACGGCGTTGACGAGCAAGATCGCCCAAAAAAGGGCAACTGCTCGTCGCCGGGCGTAGGCCGGCAGGCCACTCCAATGCGGGGTCTCGCCGGTGGAGCTATTCGGTCGGTACCCACACCAGGGCCATTTCGTCGACGGCGATGTCTGTCTTCTCCAACCCGATCTCGATGGTCTGAACCTCCCGGGCGGCATCATTCCATCGCTCGGTGATCTCCATGAGGTCGTTGGCGAGGTCGTCCTCGAGATCTTCGAGATCCGCTGCCTTGTCGGTCAGCTTCTCTTCCGCGGACCTGAGCCGTTCCTGGGTACGGACGGTTTGGGACCTGTCGGGAAGCGGCTCCCGGACAGGCTCCGGGAACGCCTTTTGCCGCCGAGGAACACCGACAGGAGATCCCCGGCGCCTGCCACCAACTCCTGTTGCTTTCGACTCTGCGTGTCAACCTCCAGCTCGCGCGTCCGCCGTTCGGCGGTCGCGAGTTGGTTTTTCACGCGATCGATCTTGACTTTGTACGTGTCGCTCAACTTGGCCACTTCGACGTCGGCGGCGTCCTCGGCTGCCTCCTCGCAGCGGGTGCTGAAGGCGTCGGCCGATTCCCCGATCCGCGAGTAGAGCTTGAGCTGCTCATTCTTGAGTACCTCGACCTTGCGACTGCGATACAGCCACTCTTTCAGGTCCGTTTCTGCCTGTTTGAAGTACGCCGCAGAATCGATCGGCGCCTCGCCGAGTACAAACGTCCCGCTTGCCGGAGCACCTGGGCGCAGGTCGCGGCTGTCGTAGTCGACGCTGAAGTGGTTTGCAGGATCGAAGGACTCTTCGAGGGGGAAGAATACCGCTTCCCATTCCTCCTGGTGATTGACCTTGGCGTACTGGTCGTCGTAGATGAGGTTCACCCGAGCAACCAATCCGGCCTGGTGGCGTTGCCCTCCCTTTACGGCTCCAATGTCGCCTGCCCACGGCAGCGGCCGCGTCCAGGTGATAGACCGAGACGGCCGGTGCAACCTTCGGGGCAACAACGGTTTCGTCGTCGGGGACGTCGAGGCGCTGCGGCGCTTGGCGTCGGTGTTGACGCTTGCGTTGTTTCCCTTTCCGGGGAGTCTTTGGTGAGGCGAGTCACCTCATCGCGGGTGAGGGGCCCGCGCAGGTATGACATGGCCCACCGGGTCGTCATGAGCGCCGGGGCTGTGGATCGGGTGGTGTGCAGGACGAACTGGCGCTTGTCGAGGTCACCAATCAGCTTGTCGAATTGGGCAACATCGACGGCTCCCGATGCCGACTTCATCCCCTCCAGGATCCGGGCCTTGTCCCGTTCGGTTTGGAGACGCCCGATCAACCAGGTCCCGGCATTCGACATCGCCTTGTAGTCGAGGTCGACCGGATTCTGGGTCGACAGGATCATCCCGACGCCGTGTGCTCTGGCCTGTTTGAAGATCGTCAAAATGGGTTTCTTCGAAGGTGGCTCGGCGGTGGGGGGAGCGAAACCGAAGACTTCGTCCATGTAGATCAATGCCCGCAGGTCGGAAGTGCCCGGCTGGCGGCGTAACCACGTCACCATTTTGGACAACAACAGCGTCACGATGAACTGTCGTTCTTGTTCGCTGAGGTGCTGGAGGTAGACGACGGCCGCCCGTGGCTTGCCTTCCGCGCGTGAAGAGGATCGATTGGATGTCGACCGGCGGGCCTTCCATCCATGCGCTGAACGAGGGTGAGGCCACCAGGCCGTTGAGGCGCATCGCCAGCGCCGTCCGATCCTTCGGTGGGAAGAACGTATCGACCTCGAAAACCCCGAGTTTGCGAATTGGCGGGTCCTGCACCTGGGCGATCAGTTGGGCCAGGTCGAGGTCCGTCCCAGCTCGCCAGGCCTTCTCGATGATGTTGGAGAGCAGAATGTGCTCCCGGCTCGAGATCGGGTCGGCTTCGATGCCCGCCAGGACCAGCAGGCTCGAAACAAACCCTTCGATCTCGTCCCGACCGGTTTCTGCCTCAGTCTCCCAATCGAGGTCCGGCGCGGCCAGGGAACCGACGATATTCAGTGGGATCCCGGCGCCTGAACCCGGCGTGTAAATGGCGAACTCGGCACCGGTCCCGAGTTGCGTGAGCCGATCCGAGCCGATCTCCCATTTCTCGAGCCCGCTTTTCCACAGGTCTGCGGTGCTTGCGGCGAATTCGTCTGGGGTGACCCCCTTGCGTTGTGCCTCGCCCTCGTCGATCCAGGGTCGGAAGTCTCCCGGCTGGAAATTGGGGAAGTTCAAAAGGAGGTTTCCCATGTCGCCCTTGGGGTCGATGATGAGCGACGGGATGCCGGACAGCAGCGCTTCTTCTAGGAAAATGATGCCAAGTCCCGTCTTGCCGGAACCGGTCATACCGACGATGACTCCGTGAGTCGTCAGGTCGTGGGCGTCGTAGAAGCGGTGATCACCCGTGCGGTCCCCGGAAGCCGGATCGATATCACCGCCGATGTAGAACCGGCCCCGCTCAACGTCGACCATGCATGCTCCTTGGTTTCGGGACATCGATTGTAGGGAAGCTTCGTGTCATTGGGCCAAGCGGCCCGTGAAAGTGAAAAACAACTGCGAAACCAGATCTAGATTCCGTGGCAGCAAGAAATCATGCCGGCGCTCAGCGACCGGCCAACGTTAGGGAGTCATGATGAACGGCCGCAGGTGGTTGAAGTGGGGCATGGTCGGTCTAGTTAGCCTGCTGGTGGTCATCCAGGCGGTCCCGTACGGACGTGCCCACGACAATCCTCCGGTAGTCGCCGAGCCGGCCTGGGATTCTCCCACTACCCGGGACCTGGCGGTCCGCGCCTGCTACGACTGTCACAGCAACGAGACGGTATGGCCCTGGTACACAAACGTGGCTCCCGTGTTCTGGTTGGTCACCCGCGACGTCGATGAAGGACGCAAAAAGCTCAACTTCTCGCAATGGGGAGACACCCAGGAAGTCGACGACGTGGTTGAAACGATTCAAGAAGGCGAGATGCCTCCGGTGTACTTCGAGTGGATGCACTCGTCGGCTCGTCTGAGTGATGCCGAGACCCAGCAACTCATTGCAGGACTGCAGACGACCATCGGGAGTCGCTGAAGACCCATGTCGAGGGCTACGAACCTGCGTGAGTGGATTGGTCGGGTGGCGAGGTAGCTATCCCCGTCCGTCGGTCGCGAATCCGGTAGGACGCTTCAGCGGCCCAGGACCTCGATCAAGCCCTGCTTCAACCGGGCCAGATCGTCACCCGAGTTGTAGAAGTGGGGACCTACCCGGATCCCGGCTCCCGGTCGAGCGTCGACGATGATCTGACGATCACCGAGTGCTGCCGCGACGCGGTCTTCTTCACCCACATCGAGGGTGACCGTCCCGCCCCGCTTGTCGGGCGCGCGCTCCGACTTCACCGGGATATCCAGCTCATCGGCCATGTCGATGATCCATTGGGTCATGCGCAACGACTTCTCCCGTATGGCAGGAACGCCGGCTTCACGGACGATGCGGTATCCGGCTCGCGCCGCATAGAGAGCCGGGACGTTCGGGGTGCCCGACAGGAACCGCCAGATTCCCGGCGCGTAGTCGATCTCTCCCGGTCGGAAGTCGAATGGTGCGCTGTCTGCCTGCCAACCGACCAGACGCGGTTCGAGGACCTCCTGGAGGTCCGGTCGAACATACAGCCATCCGGCTCCCGGGCCGCCGCTCAACCATTTGACCGAACCACCGACGGCGAAGTCGACCTCGAGGTCGGACAGGGAGAACGGGACGGTGCCGGCCGATTGATAGCAATCGAGGACGACGAGTGCACCAACCTCGTGGGCTCGCTCGGTGATCGCCTTGGCGTCCTGGATGTACGCGCTCTTGAAGAGAACATGCGATAGGGGGACGACGGCCGTTCGCTCGTCGATGGCGGCCAGAAACGTCTCGGTCGGCACCGTCACGCCGTCCCAGCTGCGCACCGTGGAGATGTGGGCCCCCGGCACGTTGTGCCACGCATACATGACCGACGGGAAGTTGAGCTCTGAGAAGACAACGCGATTGCGCGGACCGGCGAAGGTGAGGCACGAGGCAATAACTGCCTGAGCGATCGCCACGTTCTGGACCATCGCAATCGATCCGGCCGGCGCTCCAACCACGGGGGCGAGTTCGTTGCCGACCGAGACCGGCGTTTGCCACCACCCTTCGGCCCAGGCTCGTACCCCCCGCTCTGCCCATTCATCCACAAAACGGTTCAATTCATTCCGGGCCGACCTTGGCATTGCACCAAGTGAGTGACTCACCAGGTAGCTGGTATCGGCCAGGATCGGGTAGCGATCCCGATAGCTGTCGAGTAGGTCGACCATGAACTGAGTCTACGAAGATCTATGCCGGAGGCGGCAGGTAGGTAGCTTGCACCAGTCGGCCGCCTTCGGACCTGACGATCCAGACCGAGCCCTTCTTGGTGGCCCCCGGCGCGGAGACTTCCATTCCCTCTTGATGCAGCCGATCGATGAGGGCGGGGATGATGTCACCGTGAGAGCAGAACATGGCACTCGTACCGGCTAGTTTCTTGACGAGTTCAAGTGCTCCATCGACGGGAGTGTTCTCTTCCAACTCGGCCCGTTCTTCGATCTTCAAGCCGCGATTCTTGGCGATCGGTTCCAGCGTCTGAATGCAACGGACGTAAGGGCTCGTCAGCAGCCGGTCGACAGAGTGCCCGCCCAACAAAGCAACCAATCGGTTGGCCTGGCGGCGCCCTCGCTTGGACAGGGGTCGGTGACCATCATCACCATTCCACGAGCTTCGATCACCGGCTCTGGCATGCCGAACGAGATAGAGCGTTCCGCTCGGTTTCTTGTCTTTCTTCTTCTTGCCCATGACGAGCCTGGAGTGTACAGGCGGACCGGCCTGATCAACGGTGGTGGAAGAGCTGACGGCGCAGGATGGCAAAGGTCTTCCGCTCGTCCTGTGTCTTGAAAAGCTGGTTTTCGGCAGGTTCGGTGACCTCGCGAAGATCGAGCGAAACGGCGCCGCACGCCGAACACATGGCCCGGGTGATACCTCCGCCGATCGGAGTTGCGTCGGCATACGCGTGGTGACCGGCTCGGCACTGCCGGCGCTGGCTGTGGAACACACTGCCGATGGAGAGCACGAGGCGACGCCATAGGCCCTGCTTGGCCCGATGCCTCCCGGATGGCGCTTCGTTCTGGATGTGTGTCAAGCCGCCCCCACGTTCGTCCGAGTGGGCGAGCGGTAACGACCAGCTCTCCCAGCGCCGCGGAGGATACCGTTCTGCCATCCGAATGCGCAGACAATCGATCTGTGCCCGAGGGTGGGCAGACCTCTGGGAGCTACTCGGAAGAGGCGGTGGGGGGAACGACCCCTCTATGGACGGCCGCGACTGCCTCTTCGACGGTGGCGACACACTGCACCAGAGCGCCGTCCGTAGCCAGGCGGTCGGTCAGCATCTCAACCAACTCGGCCCACGTCTCCCCCACGGTCACGATCGGCAACGGATGGCGGTCGCTATACGGTGCCACGAGAGCGAGGTTCCAGGCAACGACGAGTTCCGTGAGGGTGCCCAGGCTGCCCGGCAAAGCAATGACGGCATCGGAGAGGGTAAGCAGATCCTGAATCCGTTCCGTGATGGTCGCGGCCGGCCGTTCTTCTGTCACATGCGAGTTGGCGCCGGCCCGGCCCGGGAACACGTCCGGGGCAGTGACTCCGATGACCCGGCCACCTACCTCTGCAGCGCCGCGTGACACCGCTTCCATCAATCCCCCGTACCCGCCGCTGGCGACTGCATATCCCGCCTCGGCGAGCAGCCGCCCGAGGCGCACGCCGTCCTGGTAGTCGACGTCCCCGGGTGTCTTTGAAGCGCCGATAATGGCGATGACCGGTTGGTGCATTCGGCAAGTCTCGACTGCTCGGTCGCCGGTTTCAAATCAAGGCAACGGCGGGGAAGCGTTCAACGATCGCCGGTGCTCTCCTCAGGAGGCAAGAGTCCAGAGCCCCTGGCCATGGGTGCGTCCGATCCGCGAGTATGGGGATTGCCAATGAAAGAGGAGGGTTGATGAACAGGGGACGAATTCTGGTCGGCCTGGTGCTGATCACACTCGGCGTTCTATTCCTCCTCGATCAAAACAACGTGCTCGACAGCGGCGACCTGATAGCCGACTGGTGGCCCGTTGTGTTTGTGGTGGCCGGGTTTCTCTACCTGAGCTTCAGTCCCCGGCACGTGATGGTTCCTGCCGTGCTGGTCATCATCGGTCTGGCCCTGTTGGCCCGATCTCTTGATTTCGTCCCGGATTGGGTTCCGACGATCTTCTGGCCCCTGGTGCTGGTCGGGGTCGGCCTGTGGGTGATGTTTGGCAGCGGCCTGGGGGCGCCCCATCTGCAACGGGGCGATCGCGTCAACTCGCTCGTAGCTTTTTTTGGCAGGGAAGTTGTCAATGAGTCGCAGCAGTTCGGGGGCGGATCCATATTCAATGTGTTCGGCTCTACCGAAGTGGACCTGCGTCGAGCCCAGCCGGTGCCTGAGGGCGCCGCTATGGACGTGGTGGTGGCCTTTGGCGGCGTCGACATTGTGGTCCCCGAGGGTTGGAAGGTTGAGGTCAAAGGCATTCCGTTGTTTGGTGGCTGGTCGGACAAGACCAACCGTGCGGTTGTAAGCGGTGACTCGCCACTGCTATCCGTCGAAGCGCTCGTTGCCTTTGGTGGCCTCGACATCGGTCATCAACCCGACTGAGACGCTTCAGACGGCCGGGGGGTCCGCTGCATCGCGAAATTGCAGGTGGTACAGGTCTGCGTACAGGCCGCCCGCGGCCAGCAGTTCCTCGTGGTTGCCCTCCTGGACGATCCGACCCTCATCGATAACGGCCAGGCGGTCGGCGTTTCGCACGGTGCTGAGGCGGTGGGCGATGACCAGCGTTGTCCGTCCCATCATCAGCCGATCGAGTGCTTCCTGCACGGTGGCTTCTGATTCGCTGTCGAGCGAACTGGTGGCTTCGTCGAGGATCAGGATGCGGGGGTCGTTGAGGAGAGCCCGGGCGATGGCCACTCGCTGCCGTTGACCTCCCGAGAGTTTGACGCCCCGCTCGCCGACGATCGTCTCGTAGCCGGCAGGAAAACTCACGATGAAGTCGTGGGCGTTGGCGGCCTCAGCTGCCGCGTGGACCTCAGCGATCGTGGCCTCCGGTTTTCCCAGAAGCAGGTTCTCCATGATCGTCCCTGAGAACAGTTGGGTTTCCTGGGGCACAGCCGCCATGCAGGAACGGAGGTCGCGCAGCCGGAGGTCGCGCAGGTCAATACCGTCGATCAAGATTCGACCCGACGTCGGGTCGAAGAAGCGGGGGATGAGCTGCACGATGGTGCTCTTGCCTGCTCCGCTCGGTCCGACCAGTGCTACCACGTCGCCCGGGGCCACGTCCAGGTTCATCGCTTCCAGGACGTCGACGTCACGATCCGAGTAGCGGAACCCCACATCATCGAAAGTGATCCGACCTTCAGGAGCTGTGAGAGTCACGGGAGTGTCCGGATCTTCGATGCCGCGCTGCTCGCCGAGGAGCTCAAATATCCGTTGTGAAGCGCCGAGCGCTTCCTGCAGGTTGCCGTAGAGCCCGGTGAACGTTCCGATGGAACTCGCCACCGTCAACGTGTACAACAGGAAGGTGACAAGCTCTCCGGCCGTCAGGGAGTTGTCCAGAACCTGACGCCCCCCGATCCACATCACCAGTGCGATGGTCCCGAAACCGACGAATTGAACAAACGGCGAGAAGAGAGCCCGGAGGCGGGCGCGTCGCAACGCCACCCGATACGACTCCTGCACCTTGCCCACGTAGCGGCGGATCTCGGTTTCCTCAGCAGTGAACCACTTCACGACCCGATTGGCGGCGATCGCTTCTTCTGCGCTGGCATTGGCGTCCGCCACCTTGTCCTGGTATTCGGTTGAGATACGCCGCAGGCGTCTTCCAAAGACGGCGGCGGCCACGATCGCGATCGGTAAGAACGAGAGCACCACCGCGGAGAGCGTGACACTGGCCACGAACATGAGTATCAGGCCGCCGATCAAGGTGATGCCCTGGGAGATGGCAGAAGCCAGTGAGGACGAGACGGTACTTTGCACCACGCTCACGTCCGAGGTCAATCGGGAGGTGATCTCGCCGGTCTTGCGCGCATCGAAGAACTTGACCGGCAGGGTCATGATGTGGGCGTACACGTGGCTGCGGAGATCGGCAACAATTCCCTCACCCATGGCGGACAGGTAGTAGATCCTCAGGTAGTTGAACGCGCCCTGAGCGAAGAAGACTCCTAGCAACAGGATGGCGATGGAGTCGAGCCTCGAGGCATTATCTGCGACGGCGGGCACCAACGCCGAATCGACCAGGCTTCCCATGATGCGGGGGAAAACCAATCCCAGGCCGCTTGAAACGAGGACGCCCACCATGGCCAGGGCGAAATAGCGCCGATAGGGGCGAATGAACGCGAGGAGACGCCGCAGTTGGCGCAGCTCGTCCCGATCGATACCCCGGGCGGGGGGTTTCGGGTTTTCGGCTAGCGGCTGATCGGATGCTTCCGGCACAAGGTCACCTCGGGCAGCATCCTAGAGAGCGTCGTGGGTAGTCAGTCGTCAGCGATCGGTCATGAGCAAGGCCGGCAACCGGCAACTACTCGCCGCCGATGTCGACGCTGTAGGCCCTCCACACGAGGTCTGCGCCTTTCTGGCGGTGGCGCGAGATGCGACCCAGCAGCATCAGCGCAGCTTCCCGAGTGTCTGCGCAGCAGTTGTCGTCCAACTCGTCTGGCAGCTCTTCGAGGGTGCTCAGGACACCGTTGATATCACCCTTCATCACGGTGTGTTCGTCGGCAAGTAACTTGACCAGCGTGCTCAGGCGGGGGGCATCGTTCTGCAGCTGTCCGTAGAGCCCGGCAGGTCCTTCCGTGTCCTGGATGTGTTGCTTCAGGGCTACCTGCACACGGGCCAGCGACTCCCGCACCCGGTCGTGCCAGACCGTCCCGGTACCAACCGGGGCAGAAATAGCCAGCTCGAGATCAGACGCAGCCTTGCGGAGAGGAGCTCTCCGCAGTCGAGCACCTTCCCGGACTTCATGCTCCATTCGTATCGGTCCTTCCCGTGCTGGTGGTTCTGTTCGTCGTAGCTTCAGCATGGTCTAGCACGGCGGCCGCTGCAAGGGCCCAAAATCTGAATCTCATGCCGGCCGGTCTCCACAGGTAGCCTGACCTGGTCGAAAGGAAGCGAATGACGTACCGGGTCGTTGTTGATGGTGGGGCGCTGTCGATCGATGATGTGGCGGCCGTTGCGGAGCGCCGCGCCGAGGTAGTGGTTGATCACAAAGTCTGGGAGCGAATGGCGCCGGCCCGCGAGGTCATCGAGCGGGTGGTCGCTGAGGATCGGGTGGTGTACGGAGTCACGACCGGATTCGGTGCACTCGCCAACACCCACATCGAACCGGCGCAAGCCGAGCGCCTCCAGATCAGCCTGCTCAGGAGCCACGCGGCCGGAGTCGGTGCTCCCCTGCCCGATCCGGTCGTCCGGGCGATGCTGCTGCTCCGGGCCCGGACGCTGGCCCAGGGATACTCGGGGGTTCGACCGGTGTTGGTGGAACGTTACGTCGACTTCCTCCGCGAAGATCTGCTCCCCCTGGTTCCGTCGCGCGGGTCCGTCGGTGCGTCGGGCGACCTGGCCCCCTTCGCCCACCTGGCTCTGCCGTTGATCGGCGAAGGGCTGCTGCAAGACGGGGGTGTTCCCCGCGACGCCGGTTCGGTGCTGACGGCTCACGGCATGGCCCCGATCAAGCTGCGCGCCAAAGAGGGATTGAGTTTGCTCAACGGGACCGAAGGAATGCTGTCGCTCGGCGTCCTGGCCGCATATGGGGCCCGGCGTGTGAGCAAGGCCGCCGACCTCGCCTGTGCCCTCTCGATCGAGGCACTCTTGGGCAGTGCCCGGCCCTTCCGGGCCGAGATCCATGAACTGAGACCACATCCGGGACAGCTGGCCTCGGCCGAGAATATCCGGCAGTTGCTGGACGGTTCCGAGATCGTGGAGAGCCATCGCGATGATTTCATCCACGCCGTTCAGGATGCCTACAGCCTGCGGTGTGCTCCCCAGGTGCACGGTGCCTGCCGCGACGCGCTGACCTACGCAGAAGGGGTGTTCGGACGGGAACTCGGCAGCGTGGTCGACAACCCGATCGTCCTGGCCGACACCGGCGAGATCATTTCCGGGGGGAACTTCCACGGCCAACCCCTGGCGCTGGCCATGGACACCATGGCGATCGCCATGACAGAACTGTCGAGCATTTCTGAACGCCGGATCGATAGGATGCTCGACCCGCAACACTCGGCCGGCCTTCCGGCCTTCCTTTCCCCGCATCCGGGTGTGAATAGCGGCTACATGCTGACCCAGTACACGGCCGCGGCACTGGTAGCCGAGAATCGGGTGTTGTCTCATCCGGCCAGTGTGGAGAGCATTCCGACCTCGGGCAGTCAGGAAGACCATGTTTCGATGGGTTGGGGCGCCGGGCTGAAGCTGACCGAGGTACTGGACAACACGGCCATCGTGGTAGCGCTCGAGATCCTTTGTGCGGTGCAGGGGATCGGGTACCGGATGCCGCTGAAACCCTCACCGGCCTGCGCGGCTGCGGTTGATCTGATTCGCACCCAGGTCCCACCTCTCGCGGATGATCGACCGCTTTCCGCGGAGATTGAGGCGGTGGCCGGCCTGGTGCGAAGCGGTGAGTTGCTGGACGCTGCGCAGAGTGTCGTCGGGCCTCTCAGCTAGTACGAAGGTGCGAGCTATCGCGGCAGCGACCGGCATGAGGTGCCATTCGTCGGGCGAGTAGGGATGGCCTCGCCCCGCAGTCCGGTGTTGGCGTGGTATCGGGCCAGGGTTTCCGATACGAAACTGTCGACACGATCGGTCGCGACCAGCGCCACGCACGAGCCGCCGAAACCACCACCGGTCATACGCGCTCCGTAGCAATGGGGGGAGGCCATGGCCGCTTCGACCATCGCGTCCAGCGCCGCCGAGGAGATCTCGAAGTCGTCGCGCATGCTGTCGTGGCTGGCCTGCATCAACTCGCCGGCTTCGGTCAAGTTGCCCCGATTGAGGGCGCCCGCCATAGCGAGGGTCCGGTCGTTCTCGAGAACCACGTGCCGGGCTCGTCGGAACGTGACCGGGTCCAGCCGGTCGCGTTGATTGCTGAGGGTTTCCCAGTTGAGATCGCGCAGCGCTTGGATCCCGAAAGCGGCTGCGGCTTCTTGACAGTCGGCCACCCGGTTGTTGTACGCAGATCCAACCAGTTCGCGACGGGTGGAAGTATCGAGCACGATCACCATCGCCTCGGAAGGTACCGTGGCCGGAGTCCAAGTGAGGGTCCGGCAATCGATGAGCAACGCCTGGTCCTGGTGCCCTGCAGCACAGATCAACTGATCCATGATCCCGCAGTTCATTCCGACCCAATTGTTCTCCGCACGCTGGCCGATCACAGCCATGTCCACCGGGTCCCAGACAAACGGCGAGACCTCCGAAAAGGCTCGCGCCGCCCCCAGCTCGAGGGCGGCCGACGAGGACAACCCGGCGCCGGTGGGAATATCACTGAGTATGGCCCCTTCCCATCCCCTCAGCTCCTGGCCGGTTCGCAGCAGTTCGTTGGCCACTCCCTGCACGTATTCGCTCCACCCGCCGGAGTGGGCCAGCGCCGAAAGTGAGAATTCTGCCCACTGGTCTCCCAACCCAGACCAGATCCGTACCGTGTCATCGGGTCGGGCCCGCAACGCAATCCACAGCGCCCGCTCGATGGCCATTGGCAGCACAAATCCGTCGTTGTAGTCGGTGTGTTCACCGATCAAGTTCACCCGGCCCGGTGATCGGACCAGGAAGTCTGGCCCGGCCCCGAAGTGCTCTCGAAACGCCTCAACCGTCCTGGCGCCGATCATTTCTCGGGCCGCAGATAGTGAAGTGGGTCGTGCTTCCCCGAACAGGGTCGCTTGACTCTCCTTCCAGCCACCAGGGTCCAGGTGCCCGTCAGTGGGTTGAACCTGCGACGGGGGTAGTTGTCGAGAAGGGCCATCTGCTGTCGTTTTCGAAGTGGTCGAGGATCCTACGATACTCAGCAGGGAAACAATCCACGAGCTTGCCAGAGGTATGGGATGCCGAGCATGTCAACGTCAACGGGTTTGGGCCAAGAACAACGGGCGGTTGACCTCAAGCGTATGAAGTCGGAGCGGTTCGATGTGGTTGTTATCGGAGCAGGAGTCACCGGCGCGGGCACCGCTCTCGACGCAGCTACGCGGGGGTTGTCGGTAGCGCTCGTTGAGCAGCGTGACTACGCCTCCGGAACCTCCAGCCGCTCATCCAAACTGTTCCATGGAGGATTGCGATATCTGGAGCAGTTCAACTTCAAGCTGGTGATGGAAGCACTCCATGAGCGGAATCTCATGCTCAATCTGCTCTGCCCGCACCTCGCCTCGCCGATCAGGTTCCTCTACCCGCTCCAGCACCCGGTCTGGGAGCGTGCCTACGTGGGCTCCGGTGTGGCGATCTACGACCTTTTGGCAGCGCTCGGGAGCAATCCGCTGCCCCGCCATCGGCACCTCAGCCGCACTAAGGCTCTCCGTATGGCCCCGGCTCTCCGGAGGGACACGCTGGTAGGAGCGATCGTGTATTCGGACGCTTTGGTCGACGACGCTCGGCACACGATGATGATTTCCCGAACCGCTGCGAAATACGGTGCAGCGCTTGGCTCCAGCGTGCGCGTTATCGGGTTCGAGCGAGAAGGCGACCGGGTGGTAGGGGTCGAGGTGCGGGATCTCGAGTCGGGAGACGAGTTCACCATCCGCGCAAAGCAGGTGGTCAATACCACCGGCGTGTGGACCGATGAGGTCCAGGAGAAGGCGGGGCGGGGCCGCATTCACGTGCGAGCCTCAAAGGGGATCCATCTCGTTGTACCGCGGGATCGAATCCACTCGGATACTGGGATGATCCTGCGGACCGAAAAGAGCGTGCTCTTCGTGATTCCGTGGGGGCGCCATTGGATCATCGGGACGACCGACACCGAGTGGAATCTCGACCTCGCTCATCCGGCGGCCAGCCGGGCCGACATCGACTATCTCCTCGAACACGTCAATACAGTCCTGAGAGAACCGCTCCTTCACGAAGACATCGAAGGGGTCTTCGCCGGGTTGCGTCCGTTGCTCGAAGGCGAATCCGAAGCGACGAGTCGGTTGAGCAGGGAGCATGCAGTGTCCCAGGCCGTGCCCGGGCTGATCTCGGTGGCCGGTGGCAAGTACACCACCTACCGGGTGATGGCGGAGGACGCGATCGACATGGTGGCCGCGAACCTCGACGGCAGAGTTCCTTCATCGGTCACTGCGGTTACGCCGCTGGTTGGAGCTGACGGCTATCGGGCGTTGTGGAACCAGCGTGAGGAGTTGGCAGCTCAATCCGGTCTGCACATGGCACGCATCGAACATCTGCTGGGGAGATACGGTTCGTTGGTCCGCGAGATCCTCGACCTGATAGACGCTCGCCCCGAACTGGGCAAACCGCTCGTCGGGGGAGAGGACTATCTGGCGGCCGAGATCACCTACGCCGCTTCGCATGAGGGGGCCCTGCATCTCGACGATGCCCTTACCCGGCGCACCCGGATCTCGATTGAGACGTGGGACCGGGGAGTGGCCGCCGCCGAACCGACGGCCCGGCTCATGGGCGAGGTGCTGGGGTGGAGCGAAGAAACTATCACCCGGGAGATCGATCACTACCTGGCGAGGGTGGCCGCTGAACGTGAATCACAAGAGCAACGGGATGATCAGACCGCCGATGCGGCCCGGCTCGGGGCTCCGGACGTGCGCACCGGCCGTCACGATTAGCCGGGCGGGTCCGGTTTCGTTGGACGAACGAATCCTGGTTCGATCGGTAGCCTCAGCACTGTCACGATCACGGAGGTATTGATGTCCGGTCCCCGGCCGGTGCGCGCCCCGAGGGGAACCAAACTGCAAACCAGGGGATGGCTGCAGGAGGCGGCCCTGCGCTGTCTCATGAACAACCTTGATCCTGAGGTGGCTGAGAACCCCGACGAGTTAGTCGTGTACGGCGGGCGTGGGAAAGCAGCACGTTCCTGGGAGGCGTTCGACGCCATCGTACGGAGTCTGCAAAACCTCGAGAACGACGAAACCCTCCTGGTCCAGTCCGGCAAGCCGGTGGGGGTGTTCCGGACTCATGAGATGGCCCCCCGGGTACTGATCGCCAACAGCCTGCTGGTTCCCGACTGGGCGACCTGGGAAAAGTTCTGGGAGCTAGAGGCGGCCGGTCTGATCATGTACGGGCAGATGACGGCCGGTTCGTGGATCTACATCGGTACCCAGGGCATTCTGCAAGGTACCTTCCAAACCTTCGCAGCGATCGCCGAGCAAAAGTTCGGCGGGACGCTGGCCGGGACGATCACCCTGACCGGGGGATTGGGTGGAATGGGCGGCGCTCAGCCGCTGGCCGTCACGATGAACGATGGCGTCGCCCTGGTCGTCGAGGTGGATCCCACCCGGATCCAGCGCAGACTCGAGCTGAGGTATCTCGATGAAGCAGCGGACAGTCTCGACCGGGCCGTCGAGCTGGCCATCGCCGCGCAGCGGGACGGTCGGGCTCTGTCGATCGGCGTTTGCGGCAACGCCGCCGACATTTTCGGGGAGCTGCTGCGGCGCGGGGTTGAGATCGACATCGTGACCGATCAGACCTCGGCTCACGATCCGCTCAACGGCTATGTCCCGCAGGGTTACGACATGCAGGAAGCTGCGGCTCTGCGAGTCACAGACCCGCAGCGTTACGTTGAGGAGGCCCGAGCCTCTATGGCGGCTCATTGCCGCGCCATGGTCGGTTTTCTGACGGCCGGGGCAGAGGTCTTCGACTATGGAAACAACCTGCGGGGTGAAGCGATTCAGGGGGGTTTCGAGGACGCCTTCGCCTATCCAGGATTCATGCCCGCCTACCTGCGGCCATTGATGTGCGAAGGGATGGGGCCGTTCCGCTGGATGGCTCTTTCGGGCGATCCGGCCGACATCGCCGCCACCGATCGGGCGGTTGTCGACCTGTTTCCGGACAATCGCGGCTTGCAACGCTGGATGCGTCTGGCCGCCGAGCGGGTCGAATTTCAGGGTCTTCCCGCTCGAATCTGCTGGTTGGGTTACGGCGAGCGCGAAAGGGCCGGTTTGGCTTTCAACGACCTGGTGCAATCCGGTCGGGTCTCAGCGCCCATCGTCATCGGCCGGGACCATCTCGACTCCGGCTCGGTGGCCTCCCCGTATCGGGAAACCGAAGCGATGGCCGACGGGTCGGACGCCATCGCCGACTGGCCAATTTTGAATGCGTTGCTCAACACTGCGTCGGGGGCAGCCTGGGTGGCCGTCCATCACGGGGGTGGGGTTGGTATCGGCAAATCGATTCACGCCGGAGCGCAGGTAGTCGCCGATGGGACGGCCAATGCGGCCCTCCGTCTCGAACGGGTCTTGACGAACGATCCCGGAACCGGAGTCATGCGCCACGCCGACGCCGGATATCAGCGGGCCATCGACGTGGCTGCGGAGCGGGGCGTGCGCATCCCGATGCTCGAGACATGATTGAACCATCCGACCTGATCCTGCGCGGTATCGGCGAACTCGTCACCAACGACTCGAGTAGCGTCGGGGCGGGTTTGCTCGGCATCGTGGAGGACGCCGCAGTCGCCATTCTCAACGGCCGGGTCGCCTGGACCGGGCCTCTGAAGGATTTGCCCGACGAGTATTTCGACCTGCCCGATCTCGCCTGTGATGGTCGTGCTGTGATACCGGGTTTCGTCGACTCTCACACCCACGTTGTGTTTGCGGGCGAACGCAGCGATGAGTTCGCCCGCCGTCTTGGCGGAGAGTCCTACGAGTCGATTCTGGCCGCAGGGGGTGGAATTCAGGCGACGGTCCGGGCTACCCGCAACTCGGTGCGGGAGACGGCGGCGGTCGGCCTGGTCGATAGCGCCCGGTCGCGGGTTGAACGGATGCTGGCCCACGGGACGACCACCGTGGAGATCAAGTCCGGCTACGGCCTTGATGTTCCCACCGAGCTGCGGATGCTGGAAGCAGCCAGTGCCCTCGGAAAGCTGGTTCCGATCGACACGGTGACCACCGTGCTCGGTGCACACGTCGTACCGCCCGAATTTGCCGACGATCGCGAGGGGTACCTCCGGTTGGTCGAAGAGGAGATGCTGCCGTTGCTGGCGCCCCTGGCCCGATACTGCGATGTGTTCTGCGACCGGGGAGCGTTCACCGTCGCCGAAGCGCGACGGGTTCTGCAGGCTGGGAAGCGCCATGGGTTGAAACCGAGACTTCATGCCGAGCAGCTGGCCGCCACGGGAGCAGTCCGGCTGGCCGCCGAAGTCGGCGCGGTATCGGCCGATCATCTCGACCACATCGATGCCGGGGGGGCCGCAGCCCTGGCGGCGGCCGGGACCGTAGCGACGCTGTTGCCTCTGGCGTCGTTCTCCATGCGAGCCGCGCAGGCACCGGCGCGGCTGCTCTGGGATGCGGGTGCGAAGGTGGCGATCGCCACAGACTGCAACCCCGGCACCTCCTATGTCGAGAGCATGCAGCTCGTCGTTGCCGTTGCCGCTCTCGAAACCGGGCTATCGCCGTCCGAGGCCCTGTGGGCTGCCACGCGAGGCGGGGCCTTCGCACTCGAAGAACCCGACAAAGGGTGGATCGGGCCCGGGTCCGTCGCAGATCTCGTGATTCTCGACGCGCCTTCCTTCGTCCACATCCCCTACCGGCCCGGATCGAATCTCGTCTGGAAGGTCATCAAGGACGGAATCGTCGTTGTGGACGCGAGCTCTGAGACATTCCCGGATAACCGAGCTACGACGAAAGGCTGACGAGCTACTCGGCTGCTCGCAAGACCTCGAGGAATGCCTCGCCGTACGTTTCCAGCTTCTTCGGACCGACGCCGCTCACGTTCAGCATCTCAGCTTCGTCTCGAGGTCTGGCGGTGGCCATGGCGATGAGGGTGGCATCGCTGAACACGACGTAGGCCGGCACTCCCTTGGCGTCGGCCAGATTACGTCGCAAAGCCTTGAGCTCTTCAAAGAGGGGCGATGTCCTGGCCGGGGGGCTCGTGGCGAGGGTCGGCTTGGGGGACTTGGCCGTGAGTCCGGCCAGCAGGTCGATCCCGGTGCAGAAATCGCACGAGCCATGGCAACGATCCATGGCTTCGCCGAAATAGCGGGCAACCGTCTGGTGGCGACAGGCGGCGCCGTCGGCCCAGTTGTACATACCGCGGATCTGGCGGCGATGGGACTCGGCGACTCCTCCTCCGCCCACCATCCGCTCCAGGTTCAGCACATCCGCCCACGAGTAGAACAGGATGCAGTCGCTGTCGACACCGTCGCGGCCGGCCCGGCCGATCTCCTGGTAGTACCCCTCGATCGACCTGGGCATGTCGCGATGGATCACATAGCGGACGTTCGACTTGTCGATCCCCATGCCGAACGCCACCGTGGCGCAGACCACGTCGACGTCGTCGCGAATGAAGGCATCCTGGGTCACCGGTGCGCTCCTCGGAGCTCCATGCCGGCGTGATAGGGGAGGGCCGTGATTCCCAGTCCGGTCAGGTATTCGGCAGTGGACTCGGCCGAGGCCCGCGACAGCGTGTAGACGATGCCGCTCTCGCCCCGGCGGGCCAGGCACAGCCTTCCGATCGACTCTCGCACCTTGATCCGGCGGCCGTCGTGGTCGCCCTTCTTGAACACGCTGATCTTGCAGGTTGGGCCGGAAGAAGGACCCCGGAACTGGATCGGGTTCGACAGACCCAGCTGGTCCTCGATGTCGCGGGTCACCGCGGCGTGGCGGTGGCGGTCAGCGCCAGCACCGGGACCCCGAACCGGCGCTTTGAGGCCGGCGAGGTTGCGATAGGCCGGCCGGAAGTCGTGTCCCCACTGGCTGATGCAGTGCGCCTCGTCCACGGCGATCAGGCTCAGGTCCACGCCGGCCAGCGCCGACCCCGACCGATGCTTCGAGCCCTTCCGGGGCGGCGTAGACCAGCTCGTACTCGCCGTTGCGCATCCGCTTCGATCCGGTCGGTCCGTTCCGCAGTGGTCAGGCTCGAATTGAGGAAGGTGGCCCGCATCCCCATCTCTGTCGAGGCCGTCGACCTGGTCCTTCATCAGAGCGATCAGCGGCGAGACCACCAGGGTGGTTCCGCCCAGCACCCGGGCCGCCAGTTGGTAGGTGAGCGACTTGCCGGCGCCGGTCGGCATGATCCCGATGCAGTCCTGACCGGAAATGGCCGCTTCGATGATCTCCCGCTGGCCGGGGCGGAAGGACGAGTAGCCGAATGTTTCCTTCAACATGTCGTCGACTTCACCCAGCTGGGCAACGTTTACGGCGGCCGCGTGGTCGACCAACGCCCGGACGACCTCAGGGGTGAAGGCGTCGCCGTCGTGGCGCCAGCGGTTGCGCAGGTGGGCGAGGAGGTCGGCAGCGGCACCGATGGCGCCGTCGGAAAGCAATCGTCGAGCTGCTCGATCTGTTCGTGACGGGTGGTTCGGGCATGGCGGCCCACGGTCGCGTTGGTGTCGCCAAACGCGGGGAGGTCGCGGGCTGGCATTGCACCGTGCTCCCCCAGCGTCGACAGGGAGCTGTCTGGGCGAGATGAGGCTGAGGGGGAAACAACCTGCTGGTATCGGTCTTCGTTCGATGCCCCCTCCGGCCGATCGCCGCTCGCAATCGGCCAGCTCCCCTCCGTCTGAGTCTGTCCGCTCACGGTGGATCAATAGACTCGATGCTGTGCAAAGAGTGGACCCGTTCGCAGCGGAACACCCGATCGCTTTTGCGCACCGAGGAGGCCGGTTGCGTTGGCCGGAGAACACGCTCCTGGCTTTTCGGAATTCGGCGGAACTGGGCTACCGGTACTTCGAGACCGACCTGCACCTGTCGTCCGACGGAGTTCTCATGGTGTTCCACGACGACACCCTCGACCGGACCACCGACGGATCCGGTCCTATCAGTGACTACACGGTCGCTGAGTTGAAGGTCTTCGATGCCGCCTTCCGTTTCGGGTCGGACCGGGGCTGGCCCTATCGCGGTCAGGGCGTCACCATCCCGACCCTCGAGGAGCTACTGGAGGAGTTGCCCGACGCATCGTTCACCCTGGAGTTGAAACAGACCGGGTTGGCGGATCCGCTGGTGCGGTTCATCGAACAACACGATCTGTGGGCGCGAGTGATGGTCGGGGGTTATGCGGACGAGTGGATCAAGGAAGTCAGGCGTCGGTCCTCGCGGCCGCGTTCCGACGTCGAGCCCACGGCACGAGACCTTCCTGTTCTGGCTGTTCAGCCGGATCGGGATCGGGTTTCCTATCAAGGCCGACGCATTGCAGGTGCCGGTGACCCACAACAACCTCACGGTGGTTGATCGCCGGTTCGTGCGTGCCGCCCATCAGGCCGGCAAGCACGTGCATGTGTGGACCGTCAACGAGCCTTCCGAGATGCACCGGTTGCTCGATCTCGGAGTGGATGGGCTGATGAGCGACACCCCCGACGTCCTGCTGGAAGTCTTAGCGGAACGAGGTGCCGGTGGCCCGCATCACGCACCGTGAACCGGCCGGCGAACGGTTCGGTGAACGTTCGCGTCGGCATCGGGGAGGTGCCGGCCGTGAGTTCCCGCCCTGTGCAGCCAATGCCCGACGATGTCAGGGCGGAACTCGAAGAACGAGCTCTCGTCGATGCGTATGAGGGCCGCCCGTTCTATCAACGCAACGACTATCTCGCCTGGATCGGGCGCGCCAAGAGGCTCGAAACCCGTCAGAAGCGAATCGGCCAGATGCTCGATGAGCTGGACCAAGGCGGTGTCTACATGCGCATGGATCATCCGCCCAGCAGGAAACCCTGATCGGCCTTCTGCTTCATGAGAAATCCTGGGCTTCAGCCTCGGTTTTGGTGTGACTACTTGCCGAATCTCAAGACTTTGTCGTGATCGCTGGGGCGGAAAGCGATGATCTCAACGCCGTCGAATTCGTCCAACGCAGCGCGAATCTTGGCTTCGTCCCCGCCCCGCTCCTTGACGTCGACATAGCCGTAGTCGCCGCTCTCCTCATAGGAGATCGCTACCGACACGATATAGCTGTCGGCGTCCGAAAGCGCCTGGATGAAGGGCGCCAATCGTCCTTTTTGATTGGGCATCCTGGCTTCGATCCGCGATCCGGATTGAGTGCCGCCGGTGATTTCCACAAAAGTCTTGAAGATATCTGCATCCGTGATAATGCCGACCAATGTCGCATCGCGCATGACCGGCAAACAGGTCACTTCGTTCTCAAGCATGAAGCTGGCGGCATTGGTAATGACACAAGATTCATCCACGGCAACTACGGGACTGGTCATGATCTTTTCCATCGTGACCTTTTCGAGCAGTGACGCCATCTCAAAAACGCTGAGTGTTGTCACCGGGGAGGGTTCGGTCCGGTGCATGTCGCCCTGCGTAACGATGCCGACCAACTTGCCATGACTATCAACAATGGGCAGGTGTTTGATTTCGTTCTGTTGCATCAACCGCAGAGCCTGGTTGTAGTTGGTTTTGGGCCCGGCGACGATCGGATTGGGGGTCATTCGGTTCTTGACGCGCATGGTTTCTGTTACTCCTTTTGCATGGATGCGTTGTGCAACTTCACCGGCATTGATTTGCCATTGACCTCGATACTTACTGCCCATTTTTCTGGCATCGATCTGGTCTTCAGCCACCATTTGACGGATGCGGGCAGTCGTTACGCCAAGCTTTTCGGCGGCTTCTCGAGTCGTGATCCATTCTTCAAGGCTCATCCCCAACTCCTTGCGCCAGCGTAAGTCAACTCGGTTAGGTTTACCTTTTGCGCTAGCGTAAGTCAATTCCGGTTCTGGTTACCGGCGGTGGAAGGGATTCGATCTCAGGACCGGTTTCCTCGCCCGAAGTGCTTCGACACCAGGGTGCTCGAGCGGGACCGCCACCCACCGGGAGCTTTTGCTCACCCGAGGTCGGGCAGATATTCCGGACGCCGTTGCTCGTAATCGTTGATCTCGGCGGCGTGTTGCAGAGTGATCTCGATGTCGTCGAGTCCGTGTAGGAGACGGTGCTTGACGTACGGATCGATATCAAAGGTGGCCGCGAACCCTTCGGCCGTCACCGTCTGGTCGGTCAAGTCGATCTCGACCTCCGCCCCCGGGCGTTCCTGGGCGAGTTCGGTCAGCCAGATGACTTCTTTGAGGGAGAGCTCGACCGGCAGCAGACCGATCTTGGTGCAATTCGTTTTGAAGATATCGGCGAACGAGGGCGCCACGATGGCCCGGAAACCCCAGTCCTGCAGTCCCCAGGGGGCATGCTCGCGGGAAGAACCGCTGCCGAAGTTGCGGCCCGTTACCAGAATGCCAGCGTTTTGGTATGCCGGCTTGTTGAGCACGAAGTTGGGATCGAGCTCCCCGCTCGGAGTCCGGCTCCAGTCGAAGAAGAGGAACTCGCCGTAGCCGGTCCGTTCCACCCGCTTGAGGAATTGCTTGGGCATGATCTGGTCGGTGTCGATGTCGGCCAGGGGAAGTGGCGCCATCGTCGCGCGGAGTGTGATGATCGGTTCCATGTCTCACACCTCCCATTCGCGTATGTCGACGAAATGGCCTGCGATGGCGGCTGCCGCCGCCATCGGTGGGCTGACGAGATGGGTGCGACCATCCTTGCCTTGCCGCCCCTCAAAGTTCCGATTCGAGGTCGAAGCACATCGCTCTCCGGGCGCCAGGATGTCCGGGTTCATGCCGAGGCACATCGAACAACCCGCGTCGCGCCACTCGAATCCGGCTTCCGTAAAGATCCGATCGAGACCTTCCTCCTCGGCCTGGAGTTTCACAAGCCCCGATCCGGGCACCACCATCGCCCCCACCGAGGCATGCACCTTCTTCCCTGCCACGACCCTGGCGGCTTCGCGGAGATCTTCGATCCGGGCGTTGGTGCACGAGCCGATGAAGACCCGGTCCAGAGTGATGTCCGTGATGGGT
>CAVQSB010000009.1:0-122497 GCA_963715305.1 uncultured Actinomycetota bacterium | reverse complement strand
CAATGCAACCGACCTGCTCGACGGCTTCCTCACGCACCTGCGCTTCGCCCGTCACGCCGTCGCCGGCCTGCTGCTCGTCACTCCCCTCGAAGAACACGAGGTACGCGACATCGTGGCACGGCCGGCGTCGCAGGCCGGCACGGCCGTCGAGGCAGAACTGACCGCTTCAATCGTGGCCGATGTCGTGAACAGGCCGGCTGCCCTACCGTTGCTCGAGTTCGCGCTCACCGATCTCTATGACCGATCCGATGGGAGGTCGCTTTCACTCGAGGCGTATCGAGCCGCGGGCGGGATCTCCGGCTCGCTGGTGAAGCGCGCCGAAGAGATGTACGCGGGCCTCGGCCCCGTCGCGGGAGAGGCCACCCGCCAGCTGTTCCTCCGGCTCGTAGCGCTGACCGAGGATGGTGAGCCAATCCGTCGTCGGAGACAGACGTCGGCCATGGCCGGTATCGACGGTGTCGACGGGGTGCTCGAGCTCTTCGGTCGGCATCGACTGCTGACCTTCGACACGGACACGACCGGTGCCTCGACCGTCGAAGTTGCCCACGAGGCCTTGCTCGCACAGTGGCCGAGACTGCGAACGTGGATCGACGACTCGCGGGATGCGATCAGGCTCCAACGGCAACTTGCGGAGGCGCAGGCCGAGTGGGAGATGCGCGGGCGAAGCTCCGCCTACCTACTCACCGGGCCCCGACTGGCGAACGTCCTCGACCGGGCGCACGACGATCTGGCCCTGACGGCCGACGAGCAGGCGTTCCTGGATGTGAGCGGCGCCGCTCACCGCCGCAGTAGGAGGCGCCGGTCGGGGCTCGTTTGGGGCATGGTGGCGGTCTTCGCGGTGCTCGCCGGGATTGCGGCGTGGCAGCGGAGTGCTGCGCAACACGAGGCACGGCAGGCCAATGCCCGCCGGGTCGCCGTCGAGTCAACAGCGGCACTCGTCGAAGACCCGGAGCTCGGTATTCTCCTCGCCCTCGAAGCCGTCGACATCTCCCGGCGTGCGGGAGAGCCGCCACTTCCCGAGGCCGTCTCCGCACTCCAAGGGGCCGTGCAGGCCTCCCGACTCGAGGCACACCTCGATGGTGGCGCGCTCAACGTTGCGTTCAGCCCCGACGGGATCCTTCTGGTCACCGACACGCCCGATCTCGACAGTGGGTTTCCCACCAACGAAGTCGTGGTCTGGGACGCGGTGAACCGGCTTCCCGTGCGATCCTTGCTGGCCGACCTCGAAGTGCTGTCCATCGACAACCGAGTGGAGTCGGGCGGCGCTGAAGGCCGGGCCTTTTCGTTCAGCCCAGACGGCAGTCGTCTCGCGGTGGCATACCAGACGGCCTTTGAATACGGGCCGGATGTCGCACTGAACGCGCCGATCATCGTGTGGGATCCAACGACCGGGGAACAGCTTGCCCGGCTGGTGACTTCAGGCTGGGTGGCCTGGGATCCGACGTGGTCTGCCGACGGCGCGTTCCTGAGCGCTGCCAGCTGGGACGGCGGCGCCAGCGACGTCGTGACGACCTGGGAGGTGTTCTCTGGTCGCAACGTGTCCTCTTTCCGGCCGGGATTGTTGGGCAGCCTCGCCGCGTACCAGGGTGACATGATCGCCGTGGCGCAGCCACAGGCGCAGCGGGTGGGTTTCTATGACGTGCACACCGGTGACGAAGTCGATTCGCTCGAGACACCCGGGCTGGGGCCGCAACACGTAGTTGTGGACGTTGGACGTGACTGGTTGGTGCTCGACGGTGGTGAGGAACTCCAGGTCTGGGACATGGCTTCTCGGACGCTGCGGTGGTCTCGCCCGATCAGCGCACCCCGAGCCATCTCCGTGAGCCCGGACGGGACCACCCTGGCGCTGGGGGGCGACGGTGGTCTCATTCGTGTGCTCTCTCTCGACGATGGAGCTGAGGTCGTGGAGTTCGCCGGGTCGGCTGGCGTCGCGAGTGTTAGCTACGACCCTGGTTCCGATCTGCTCGCCAGCGTGGACATCACCGGGATGCGGCTGTGGGACGTGAGTGCCGGCGGATCGCCGACCCTCGGTGCCATTGAGTTGGCATCGGGTGGGCCGTGGGCGATCGACTTCTCGCCAGACGGGGACCGAGGTCTCGTTGTCGAGGACGGACGGCACGTTCGAACGAAGGACTGCGAATACCGGGGAGCTGCTCGGTCGGTTGGGCAGCTTGACGACGAATCGGGGTGTGTATCCGGTGGTCAGCCAGGATTGGGGCTCCGTCGCGTATCGTGACCGATGCGGGGCTCGCCGAAGTACGCAACCTCGTTTCCGGGGACCTGATCCGTGAGCTGCCGCCGTGCGCCAACCCGAGAGCTCTCAGCCCCGACGGTTCCTCGGTGCTGGTGGACGGGTGGTGGCTCTGCAACGCCAACCCACCGCCCGGCGCCGACCTGCGAAGCCGTGTGATCGATGTCGCCACCGGCGCCGAGCTGGTAGACCTCGGGACGCAGAATGTTTTCCGGGCGGCTTTCAACCCGGGAGGGACGCTCGAGGCGGGTCGGTACGTGGCCTTCAACTGGAACGACGGAGAGCTGGACGGCCTCTCCGTGGTGGACACGTCCACCGGGGAGACGGTCCTCAACCCCAACATCTCGCCTACGCTCGTTGTTTTTGATCCGATCGGCCGGTACCTAGCTTCGGGGACGTTCGACGGCCGCGTCGTGGTGATCGACCTCGCCGCTGTGATCGAGGGAGTCCCGATTGCCGATGCCACCATCATGGACGCCATCGTGAGCCCGAGTTTTGTCACAGGTGTCGCCCTCACCGCAGATGGGACACTGGCTACTGCGGGACTCGAATCGACGTCGGTCCGACTGTGGGACATCCACACCGGAGATCTCTTGTTGGAGATCCCTGCCGACTCCGTGGGGGGGTTCCCACCGAAGCTCGCCTTCAGCCCCGACGGCCGCTATCTCCTGTACACCGATACCGGCAATGTGCTTCGCAAGTTGTTGCTCGATACCGATGAACTCATCGACCTGGCGGAGAGGCGAATCACGCGCGTCCTCACCAACGACGAGTGCAGGCGCTACCTCTATCTCGACTCGTGCCAGTAGGCCGCGTTTGGCGATCAGTGTCTTCCACGCACCGACCGGCGTTTCCACCAGCCGACCGGGCAGCGTCCGACGCCCTCGGTGAAAGATTCCTACCCAGCCAACGGCGAGATACCGGCCGCGGGCTCGCCTGACGCCGCGCAACCAGACCCCCCTCCCCCGGATATCTGCCCGGATGGATGTCATAGCCGGGTGAGTTCAGGTGCCCGGATCTCTGAGGGCGACCCACCTTCGGTGGCGGGACGCGACGAGTTGGCTTAACCAACCGTTTTCACGGCAGAGAAGCGGCGTTAGCAGGGCGGGTGATCTCCTGTTCTCGAACCACATCAAGGTGAGAGGGAAGTGTCTGCAATGGTGAGGAAGTCAATTCTGGTTCTTGTTTCAGCATCTGTCATCGGACTGATCGCCCTCGCAGGTATCGCCGTGGCAGGGATGGGTACCGACGATACGGGATCCGGGACGGTGGACGCCCTGGTGATGAAGTCGACGACCACGACGATGACCGACGACGAGGACGACGATCGGTCGATGGAGTCAACGACCACCACGAAGACCGAGCACGAGGACGATGACGAGGACGACGATCGGTCGATGGAGTCAACGACCACCACGAAGACCGAGTACGAGGACGATGACGAGGACGACGATCGGTCGATGGAGTCAACGACCACCACGAAGACCGAGTACGAGGACGATGACGAGGACGACGATGGGTCGATGGAGTCGACGACCACGACGAAGGCCGACGACGACACATCGATCGTTGACAGGGTCGAGACGATCGATGTGTCCCCGGCTGGGAGCATCTCGGTTGAAGTCAAGAGCGGGATGCTGTATCTCGCCTCGATCGACATCGAAATCAGCTGGATGCTCGCGAAGCGTGACCAGCAATCCGAGCAGTTCGAACTCCTGTTCTACTGGGGTGAGTCGGAATTGAAGATCAAGGTCGAGATCGATTCCGGCTATCTCAAGAAGATGATCGAGTTCGACATGAAGGACGACTAGCCAAGCCGCTAGCTCATCGGAGAAGCAACAATCAGGGAGGGTGCCCGACATCGACATGACACTCAACCCACCGGGCCGGTACTCAAGGGCGTCGACCTAAGCCGCCCAAACCCGACCTCGGCCCCACCGACCCCCGCCTTACCCTGGCCGTCTATGCCCAAGCCACCACCGAACTCGACCGGGCAGCCGTCAACGCCCTCGAATCCTGCGCCGCGAACGGCGAGACACCGGACGCGGGCTCGCCTGACGACGCGGGCGATGGACGCGCGCGCGGTGGAATCGACACCCCAAACCAGAAGCCGCCCTTAGGGCGGCCCTTGAACTGGCATTCTTCTGGTCGGGACGGCCGGATTCGAACCGGCGACCTCAGCGTCCCGAAATCTCCCGGGGCAAACCCGACAAGGGTCCCGCTGGAATGAGCGAAACACGATCATTCGGACGCTTGGCTCATCACGCTGAGTGTCGAGGACTGCGAAGGCACCGCACGCAATCGTGCCGATAGCGGACGGGTGGCTGGAATGTGCGTTATGGCGCCATATTTGGCGATCGGCGCTCTTGACCGGTTTGGACGTTCTCGTAGTGTGTCCCGAAACTCGTCGGGATGGACTGCTGGCGACCGGTAGCCTCTGGCGGGTGGAGGTCGTGAGGTTCACCGATGAGTACGAGTTGGCGGCCGGCATCTATGACATGGCGACCGCTGAGCTTCGTGCCCGCGACGAGCGGCAAGGTCAGCCGCTGCAACGGTGGATGGCCGTCGATGAGGGTGAGGTGGCGGCGGCGGTCAGTACGTGGGGGCGTCCCGATGACCGCCGCGAACTGATTATTGCGCTCCGTCACGAGGGGCTGTTCGACACGCCCCACGCCGCCCGGCACGACGCTCGTGCGCTCGGCGTGTCACGAGCAACCATCTACGCCGATCTGAAGGAGACCCAATGAGCAGCCACCCGCTCTCTCTGCCCGATTTCGAACTTGAGGCTTACTTCAGCAGGTGGGAGTTTGTTGCCGAACACAATCTCACCGCGTCCGACGCGGAGTCGATGAGCCTGTCGGCGCTCCTGGGTATGGGCGATGACTCGGACCGCGAGGCCTTTGATCAGCTCCACCTCGGCTACGCCGCCCACGTGGGGAACGCCGCGGCTTCGCGAGGCGGTAGCGGCAACCTACTCCACGCTGGTGGCTGACGACGTGCTCGCCTTCGCAGGTGCTGGCGAAGCGATTTACTGGGCGATGCAGTTGTTCACAGAACCCGGCGATCATGTGATCGTCACGGTCCCGAACTACCAGTCGATGGAGTCGGTGCCCGTTGCGGCCGGTGTTGATGTCGAGGGGCTCGAGTTGTGGGCTGGGACCGGCACGGATCTGTGTTGGACACTCGATCTTGAGCGCTTCGAGGCAATGCTGCGTCCGAACACCCGGCTGGTCGGGGTTAACTTCCCGAATAACCCGACCGGCTTTGTCCCCGATGGAGCGACCTGGCGGGTCTTCAACCGGCTGTGCCACGAGCGCGGGGTGCGCCTCGTCAGTGACGAGGTCTACCGCGGCATCGAGATCAACTCCGGCCACACCATTCCAGCAGCAGTCGACATCAATCCGAGTGCCATGTCGATCAATGTCACATCAAAGGCATATGGTTTACCCGGACTGCGGGTGGGCTGGATCGCCACCCACGACCACAAGGCACTCGCCAAGCTGGAGCGCGCCAAGCATTACACCAGCATCGCCAACGCTGGTCCCAGCGAGCTGCTGGCGGCGATAGCGCTCCGCAACACCGACAGGATTCTGGAACGCAATCGCCAGATCGTCGCCGCCAACGACCAGCTGGCGGTCGAGACTCTCGGCGCCTATCCGGAGCTGTTCGAGTACTCCTCGCCGGTCGGCGGCTGCGTCTGCTTCCCGCGCTACCTCGGTGCCGACGGCGTCGAGACCTTCTGCCATCGTGCCGTCACCGAACGCGGTGTGTTCCTGCTCCCGGCCTCGATCTACCGCTCGAGCATCGGCAACGTTCCCACGGACCGCTTTCGTATCGGTCTCGGTCGTGCGCACATGCGTCGATCGCTCGCCGCTCTCGTCGACTTCCTCGGCCGCCGATGAGCCGGCCGACGGCGAGCACCTCGACTACTCCAACTGGCTCCATCGGATCTGGTACCCGGCCCGAGAACGGGCCGCCCTCGAATGGATCCAATTCCACGACCTCCGCCGAGCCAACGCCACCGGACTCGTACACGAAGGAGTCGACCTCAAAACCGCCCAAACCCAACCTCCCCACCGACCCCCGCCTTACCCTGGCCGTCTATGCCCAAGCCACCACCGAACTCGACCGGGCAGCCGTCAACGCCCTCGGATTCCTACCCCGCCAACGGCGAGATCCCGGCCGCGGGCTCGTCTGACACCCGCGACCGAATCGGCCCCCCAAACCAGAAACCACCCCGAAGGGTGGCCCTGAACTGGTACTTTTCTGGTCGGGACGGCCGGATTCGAACCGGCGACCTCAGCGTCCCGAACGCTGCGCGCTGCCAAACTGCGCCACGTCCCGTGGCCACGACATGTTAACCACTCTCGGGACTGTGGATCCAAGTACGGCGTCTACGCTGACCGTATGGATTTGCACCAACTGCAGGACCTCATGGATCGGACCTACGGGCACCGGGACCGGGCTCGCGGAATCCCGGCCAACGTCGCCTGGCTGGCCGAGGAGATCGGTGAACTCGCCCAGGCCCTCCGCAAAGGTGATCGAAACCAGCAACTCCAAGAGTTTGGGGATGTATTGGCCTGGGTGGCCTCATTGGCCAACCTCGCAGGTTTGAGCCTCGACGAGGCCCTCAGCCGGTACCAAGACGGTTGCCCGCGTTGCTCCGAGATTCCCTGCCGCTGCCCGTGAAGTCGCTAAAAGCGCTCGAATCCGATACTGTCACCTCTCCGTGTCATATTCGAATCGACGCATAGCGCTGGCGGCGATCCTGTCTCTCGCCCTTCCTCTGGTGGTGGCATCTCCGGCCCTCGCCGATGAAGTTGCCGCTCAGGTCAGCCATTCCCGCGGCAGCAGCCTGCCCGTTGTTGCCAATGCCGACCGGGTCGCCGGCGGGTCCGCGGCAGCTCAGGCGGCCGCCGAGGACCTATTTCACGCCAACATCACCGACTTGCTCGGTGCGTGCGATTCAGTAGGTGAAGTGGTCGGAGCCGGCCCAGATGTAATCTCTGTTTTTGCGGCCTTCCAACAAAGCGGCAGCCACCGCAGCATCATCAACAACCCGGCCTGGACCGCCATGGGCACGGGCCTGGCCACGGCCGACGATGGGGCCGTCTACGTGTCCGTCGTGTTCTGCCGGCTCGCGGCCAGCGCTCCTCCGCTACCCACAACGGAACCTGCTCCCGCGGCAGCGACGGACGATGCAGCTCCACCCACACCCTCACCCACTGAGGTTGCCCCTTCGGCACCCGTCCTCAACGGATCACTCCCGGCCATCGGCGCCCGCCGGTCCGAGATCCGGGCCAGGCTCGATCGTCAAGCCAGGTCGATGTTGCCCGACTGGTACGTCGGCGTCTGCGGAACGGGTGATCGCGATCGGGTGCTCGCAGGGCATGCGTTTGACAGCGGGACCTGCCCGAGCGCTGCCTGAGAGCTGTCCGGTGTGCGTCCGTGATCAACGTCCTCGGGTAAGCAACCGACGCAACAATCGGTCTAAACGAGCAGTTCGGCGATCTGCACGGCGTTGAGGGCGGCTCCCTTTCGGAGGTTATCGCCGACCGCCCAGAGGTTGATGCCACCCGGGGTACCGATGGTTTCGCGAATTCGGCCGACCAGCACATCGTCAATGCCGGCTGAATCCAAGGGGGTGGGAACCTTGTCTTTCCATACGGCTACGCCACCTGCTGCCCCCAGCACAGCCTCGGCCTCATCGATGGAGACCGGGCGATCGAACCACAGGCTGGCCACGATCCCGTGGCCGACCATCACCGGGACCCGCACGCACGTTGGCTCCACCTTGAGGCCCGGGATGTCGAGGATCTTGCGGCTCTCATTGACGAACTTCCACTCTTCGTCCGTATACCCCTCGCTCTGCAGGCTCCCCGCAAAGGGGATCACGTTCCAAGCGATCGGCCGCGGATAGACCTCGCCACCAGGATCCTGCCATCCCCCGGACACCAGGGCTTGAAGATCACCGCCCAGTTCCCCAACCTGCCTGATCAGCTCGTCCATGCCTTTTTGACCGGATCCGGAAACGGACTGATACGAGGTGGCAATCATCGAACGCAACCCCGCCGCCCGATGGAGCGGTCCGGCCGCCATCATGAGGTCCATGGTGGTGCAGTTCGGATTGGCGATGATGCCTTCGTGATGAGCCGCAGCCGCATCGTTGACGCCGGCAACCACCAGCGGCACCTCCGGCTGCATCCGGAAGGCCGAAGAATTGTCGATCACCACGGCTCCCGCCGCGGCAAACGACGGGGCGAACCGACGCGAGCGATCACCTCCGGCGGAGAACAGGGCGATTTGGATCCCGGCCGGGTCGGCCGTGGCGAGGTCCTCGACCTCGACCGTCCCCCACTGCGTGTCGATTTTGGTACCTGCCGATCGGGAGGACGCGAAGAGCCGCAGTTCGGAAACCGGAAAGCTTCGCTCCTCGAGGATGGAGATCATGGCCCGGCCAACCGCTCCGGTGGCACCAACGACTGCTGTTCGCTTGGTGCTCATAGCTGCCCCACCATGGTTGGCGGCTCGAAGGCAGCATGCAGCACCCGAACCGCATCCTCAATCTGACCGAGCGCCACGACGCACGATATGCGGATACTCGAGGTAGAGATCATCTCGATGTTGATCCCATTGGAAGACAAGACCCGAAACATCGTGGCGGCCACTCCGGGGTGCGACTTCATCCCGGCGCCGACGACGGAGACTCTTGCCACCGATTCGTCGATATCGACACCTGCTGCTTCGATCTCCGGAATGACCTGCTGGACCACTTCCATGGCGACGGCCGCATGGTCCTTGGGTACGGTGAAGCTGATATCGGTCGTGCCATCTTTCGACACGTTCTGGACGATCATGTCGACGTTGACTTCCCGGTGAGCAAGCGGTTCGAATAGGGCTGCCGCTACGCCGGGACGGTCAGGAACGCCGCGCACCGTGACCTTCGCTTCCGAAGTGTCGTGCGATATCCCGCTGATGATGGCCTCTTCCATAGTTGTCTCCTTCACCCAGGTCCCGGGGCCGTCGTGGAATGACGAACGCACATGGAGGGGAATGTTGAAATTGCGGCCGAATTCCACCGAACGAAGCATGAGGACCCGGGCGCCGGTCGAAGCAAGTTCCAACATCTCCTCGAATGACACCTCATCGAGTTTGCGGGCATCGGGCACGATGCGGGGATCAGCTGTGAAAACCCCATCGACGTCGGTATAGATCTCGCAAACGTCTGCGTGATTGGCGGCAGCCAGCGCCACCGCGGTTGCATCAGAGCCACCCCGTCCAAGAGTGGTCACGTCTCTCGACCTGGGGTCCACTCCCTGGAAGCCCGCAACGATGACCACTTTGCCTTGCTTGAGGCTCTCCTCGACCCGGATATTGCGAATCTCCTGGATCTTCGCCTGGCCATGGCTCGAATCCGTCAGGATTCCGGCTTGTGAACCTGTGAAGCTGACCGCTTCGACCCCTTCCTCGTGGATCGCGATAGCCAGCAGAGCCATGGTGATCCGCTCACCGGCGGTGAGCAGCATATCCATCTCTCGACCGGGAGGCGACGCGCTCACCTGGCGGGCCAGATCGATCAGCTGGTCGGTGGTTCCACCCATCGCCGAAACAACCACGATCACGTCGTTTCCGGCCCGACGGGTGGCAGCCACGCGGGCCGCCACTCGTTTGATCCGTTCGCCGTCCGCGACAGAAGTGCCGCCGTATTTCTGGACTACCAAAGACATCGCGCCCGGATTGTACCGCCGTTCCGGCGACGCCCTGACGATCCTCTCCGACGAGATGCCTATAGTCCTGTCGCTATGCCGACCAACAAGCGTGAACGACAGCGCGACAATCGTGCCAAGAAGATACAAGAACGGAAAAAGCTGGAGCGCCAGCAGAAGCTGCGTTCACGCCTCACCCGGCTGACAGTTCTCACGGTTGTCGTGGCCTTGGCACTGGTGGTGCCGACGTTGTTCACCAACTCGGAAGGCGACACAACGACAACAACCGCTGCCCCGGGTGATACGACATCCACCACTGCCGCAGACCTTGCCACCCTCCCTGTCGATTACACCGGCTATCGGACTCAGCCGACGGCCTGCGGAGCCGAGGCGCCCCCGGCGGTGACGGAGATGAGCTTCGACGCTCCCGAGGATCAGGGTATTGCCTCTGATGCCACCGTAACGGCCACCATCACGACCTCCTGCGGTGCCATCGTCGCTCAACTCGACCCTTCCATCGCTCCCGAAACGGTCAACTCGTTCGTGTTCCTGGCCCGGCAGGGCTACTTCGACGGGTCGGTCTTTCACAGGATCGTCCCCGGGTTCGCCATTCAGGGCGGGGATCCCACCGCCATCGGCAGCGGTGGGCCCGGCTACCTGGTCGCCGATGAGTTCCCGGAAGCCGGGTTCATCTACGGCCGGGGAGTCCTGGCGATGGCCAACCGGGGCGCCAACTCGACGGGAAGCCAGTTCTTCATCGTCGACGGCGACGACGCCGGACTCGACCCCTTGTACTCGGTGTTCGGTGCCGTGGTCGACTCGGCAGACACCATCGACAAGATCGCCTCGGTGCAGCTGACCGGGCGAGACGGCACGTCGGCAACCGAAATGAGTTTGCCGCTCGAGACGGTCTACATCGAGAGCGTAGAGATCAGTATCAGTGGTTCGTAAGCGGTAGTCGGTTGGCTACCCAGACGAACGACGAACTACAACCGCTGATGGGTTCCTCGAGATCGAACCTCCCCCTTGTACGCTCCGTACCGACAATGTCCGTTGATCTCCACACCCATAGCAACCGGTCCGACGGGTCGGACGAACCTGCCGCACTCGTCCGCAGAGCGGTCGCTAAGCGGCTCACGGCGGTGGCGCTGACCGACCACGACACACTAGAAGGTATCGAAGAAGCTCAAGAGACAGCTGCCGGCCTCCCGATTGAGCTGATTCCCGGAGTTGAGATCTCCTGTGAATGGGCACCCGGCGCCATGCACCTCGTGGTCCTCTTCCTCCCGCCGGAGGACGGGCCGCTCCAAGATCGACTCACCGATCTCCAAGCCAGCCGGATCCCAACGGAACTACCGAATCGCCGATCGTCTCCGTCAACTGGGAATCGACATCACCATGGACGAGGTCATCGAGGAGTCCCGGGTTGGTGTCGTCGGAAGACCCCACTTTGCCGCAATCCTGGTCCGCAAGGGCGTTGTCGCAGACATCCCAACTGCCTTCACGGAGTATCTCGGCAATCAGGCTCCTGCCTATGTTCCCCGAATGCGACTGGAGCCGGAGGAAGCCATTCACCTGGCCCGGGCTTCGGGCGGAGTCCCGATTCTGTCCCACCCGCACACTCTGGGTCTCACCTCCGCAGACGAATATGCCGAAACCTACCGGCGGTTGACGGCCGCAGGGCTCGTCGGAATCGATGCCTACTACGGCGACTACACCCCCGAGCAACGAGAGGATCTAGCCGGGATTGCCCGATCGTTTGGTCTGATTCCATCCGGAGGCTCCGACTATCACGGCTCATACAAAGAAGGACTGGAACTGGGTTCGGGTCGCGGGGACCTCGCGGTACCGGATTCGGCGCTGGAGGAACTGCGGGCCGTGCACCATGATCTGGTCGGCACCCCGTGACAGACCCGGACGCGGAACACAGGCGAAGTCAACCCGGGGGAATGGGCAAAGCGGCTTTGGTCGTTTCGGCCGGGATTCTGCTTTCCCGCGTCCTCGGCATGCTTCGGAACGTTGCGTTGGCCGGCCTTTTGGGCAACACCGCCGCAGGGGACGCCTTCCAAGCTGCATTCGTGATCCCCGACGTGCTCTTCTACCTCATGGCCGGTGGGTACCTGACGGTCACCTTCATCCCGATCATCACCCGCCATATCGTGCAAGGCAACCCGGAAGAGGGACATCGGGCCTTCGCAGCAGTGTTCCGCCCGGTGGCCGTCGCCATGGTTCTGTTGACGGTCGTGGCGATGATCTTCGCCGAATCGCTCACCGACCTCGTGTACCCCCGATTCGATGCTTCCCAAGCCGCTGAAGTAACCGAACTGACCCGTATCGTCCTTCCGGCGCAAATCTTCTTTGTGCTGGGTTCGTTGTGGATGGCCGTCCAGTACGCACACCAGCGCTTCGCCATCCCCGCGGTTGCACCGGTCATCTACAACCTGGGCATCATCGCCGGCGGCCTCATCTCCTGGACCGCGGGAACGACTTCTGCGGCCGGATTCGCCTGGGGGGCAGTCGGCGGTGCCTTCGTTGGGAACTTCGCACTGCAGTGGTACGGAGCCAGACGAGCGGGGTTGCGTTGGGTCGGCGGTGTCCCGCTCCGGCACCCGGCCCTCAGGGAATACCTCCTACTGGCGCTTCCGCTGATGCTCGGCCAATCCATCGCTGTGCTCGACGAGCAGTTCGTACGCCTCTTCGGCCAACTCACCGAGGCGGGGGGCATCTCAGCGCTGACGTACGCACGGCGTTTGAACATGCTGCCGGTAGGCATCATCGCCCAGGCGGCCGGTGTTGCCGCCTATCCCTACCTGGCCAGACTGGTGGAAGAAGGAAAGCTGAAGGAAATGGCCGCCACCGTCACCAGGACCATCCGGTACACCGTCTTTATCAGCGCGCCGGCCGTCGCCGCCATCCTGGCCCTCTCCCAACCGGCCGTCCGAGTTGTGTACGAGCGGGGCGAATTCGGACCGCAAGACACCATCCTCACGGCGACGGTGCTGCTGCTGTACGGCATTTCGATTCCCGCCTGGGGCGCTCACCAGATCTACGCCAGGGCGTTCTACGCACGTCGCCAGATGTGGACTCCGGTAGTGATCGGCACCGCAGGCACCGTGGCTGCGATCGGCTTCTACTGGTGGCTGAGCCGCTTTGACGCCCCCGGTTTCGCCGCAGCCAGCACCCTCACGATGATCCTCTACACCATCGTTCTCGGGATCGCCTGGCACGCACGTGTCGGGCGAGAAGGTCGTTTCCGGAATTGTGAGTTCGCTCCTGCGCAGCGGGATTGGTGTTGCTGTTTCGGCTCCCGTCGCGTGGCTCGTAGTGAAGTGGATCTCCGGCGATGTAGTACCCGGATTCTGGGGATCACTCGGACTGGTGACGGTCGGAGCGACCGTCGTGATGGCCGTGTACGTGGCCGTATCCCGGATGCTCGGATCGCCGGAACTGACGGAACTGCGGGCCAGGGTGAGGTAGCCATCAGCTATCAGCGATCAGCGTCAGCCAGCGACCAGTGATCACGTCCAGTCCACTACCATGGCTGGAGAGCGAAACGGTACTGGAAACTGGCGGCTCTGCTCTCAGCCCGAACTCTTCTCTGAGGCCAGGTTGCCGACTCCGGTCCGCTGCATATCCCCCCAGGTCTTCTTGCGGGGGTTCCAGAACATGGCTCGCACCCGCCACCACACGGTGCGCTGGCGCATCCCGAGTTGTTCGCCGAGAGAGTAGACCAGTAGTTTGGCTGCGTCCCCTGGTGCGTTGTAGTACCCGAATCTCTCGTCCAGGAAAAGCCCGATGAGAGAGTTCGCGGCGCCGAGCACCAGCGAAATCAGAAGGAGCGGCACGGCGATCTCCCAATTCAGAAAGCCCAGCAGCATCGACGCCGGCACCACCAGCCAGCCGACGAACTCGACAATCGGAGCGACAAACTCAAAAGCGACAAACGCCGGCCAGCCAAGCAGACCAATAACGCCGTAACGCGGGTTGAACAGCATGGCTTTGTATTGCCAGATGACCTGCATCAGGCCGCGATGCCACCGGATCCTTTGCTTTCGCAGTACCTGGCGAGTGAGCGGTACTTCGGTCCAGGCCACAGCGTCGGGGGCATAGACAATTCGATAGGGGATCCGCTTCTTTCGATAGTGACGATGGAGTCGCATCGTCAGTTCCATGTCCTCACCAAGGTGCCCGTGCCGGAACCCGCCGACTTCGACCACTGCCGACTTCTGAAAGATCCCGAAGGCTCCGGAGACGATCAAAAGCGAACCCAGCGCCGACCACCCCGGCCGGGCCGACAGGAACCCGCGGATGTATTCGACTACCTGGACCAGCTCGACCGGGCGGCGGGGTAGGGCAACGTTGGTCACCCGGCCGCGTCGCACCTCGCAGCCATTGAGGGGGCGGACGTTTCCGCCAACGGCAATGGTCCGGGACCGGTCCTCGACAAAGTGACGAACGGCCCGCAGCAAGCACTCGTCGTCCAGAACCATGTCGGCGTCGGTCGCCATCACATACGGGTACTGGGCGATATTGATGCCTGCGTTGATGGCATCGCCTTTGCCGCCGTTCGCCTTGTCAACGAGAACGATGGGAAGCGGGAGCCTTGACTTGTAGACGCGGAGAATCGGTTCGGTCTCGAGGCTGGGTCGGAACGGGACGTCGATCGGTTCCATCCGGAACTCGTCGACCATCCGCTTCACGGTTTCGTCGCTGCTGCCGTCGTTGACGACGATGATCTCTTTGCGGGTGTACTTCAGCATGGCTATCGACCGCACGGACTCGGTGATCCCGACCGCCTCGTTGTAGGCAGGAATGATGATCGACACACGGTGGCGTGGTATCGGACGTCAGCATGTCATGCAACCGGCCGTGGGCAGAAGTGAACTGGTCCCGCCGAAGCGAGAAGAAGGAAACAACACTCACGAACAAGAGTTGCACCTCCATTCCGATGAAGTAGGCCAGGATCACGTAGTTGAAGAACTCGATGAAGCTCATCCCGCCACTTTCTCGTTCGATGCATGTTCTTGTAGGTATTCGCCCCGGCCCAGTACGACGAGCTGGCGCACGATGTAGCGATCTTGCTCCGCAGCCGACCCGTCTTTGACGGCTTCCACTGCCTTCCGAACAAGGCCCATCGCCATGAGGCGCTCGATGGCCGCGTCCCGAGCGAAGCGATCCTCATCCTCGAGACCTTCGACGAGCGCCACTACTCCGCCCGGTATCTCGGAGAGGGCCTGAGCACTGTTCTGGCGAACCCACCAGTTCTCGTCACGTAGGGATATGCGCAGACTCTCGATCGCGCGGGCGTCCATCTGCCGGCCGAGCGCCGCGGCCGCTTGGGCCCGCACCTCCCACTCCGGATCTCGCAAAGCTCTCCGCAGGGCCGGCACACAAGTCAGCGACCCAACCATCCCAAGAGCCGCAGCGGCACGGATCCTCAGCTCATCGTCTACCGATTCGAGCGCCGACAACATAGCCGGTTCGGCCCGAACGTCTCCAATAATCCCCAACACTCGAGCAATGAGCGGAAGGTGGTTGGCGGTGGAGGACATACTCGGATCGCTGAGCAGTGCGTAGCGAGCCAAATCGGGAACGGCCGCTGATCCAAACGCCGCCAGCGTGTCGCCGATCCGACTGGCCCCCCAATCCGACTCGCGCTGCAACGTCTCGAGGAGAGGTCGTACTGCCCGGGGATCTCCGATCTTGGCCAGAGCACCGGCGGCCTGCCAGCGCACTTCGTCGATAGCGTCGTCGAGGGCTTCGAGCAAAGCATCGGCAGAAGCCGGATCAGCGAACTCGGCGAGAGCCTTGACGGCTTCAACCCGATTGTTGCGACCCTTCGAGGTTCGTAGCTGAGTGACGAACCGCTCAACAATGCCCAACTCCCTGGCCAGGCGAAGCAGATTCTGGCGTTCTCCGCCCTGCAGGAACTTCAAGAACTCGAGCAGGGTCTCGAGGAACACCCCATCGGGCGACCAGCGCCGGAGCATCTCGAGAGGGTATCCCGAACGGGTGGCCATCTCGCTGAGGGCCCCGATGTAGGAAGCCCGCCGAAACTCGTCAAAGCGTTCGCGCCGATGACGGACCAGTTTGTACAGGAAGAGGGCCGACCCGGCTGTGGCTGTGACCACTCCCAGGATCGCGAGGATGGGGAGTATGAGCTCACTCACGACGTACCCACTCTGAGGAGGAGAAGACGCGCGAGCCATCGGCCCGGACGGTGCCCTCGAGCACAGCAGGCCGACGCGTCCGCACATTGAGGGCGCTTGGCATCTTTTCCTCCTCAGGTATTGCATCGGCAACCAGAAGGGGCCTATTAATGGGTTCACTCAGGTGGGGCGAGGGTCAATCCCTTGGTGGGGACGATCCCCCTCCGTCGAGACCCACCCGGTCTCGACACCTCCCCCAACCCAACGAGCTCCGCTCGTTGAGGGGAGAGGACGCTTCAAGAACTGGTAGCTGGCTCTACAGCTCCGGATCGAAACCCTGGGCGCGGAGATGCACTCTTACCCGCGCCAGCAACTCGCGAACGCTGAAGGGTTTGCGAATGAAGTCGACCGCACCCAGTTCCAGACTGCGCACGATGTCTTCTTCGGCGGTCAGGGCAGAAACCATGATGACCGGCATCTTCTTGCCATCGTCGATCCAGCGCTGCAAGACCTCGACACCCAGCAAGCCCGGCATCACCTGATCGAGGAGTACGAGATGGAAATCTTGTGTGAGGCCTACCTCGAAGGCTTCCAGACCGTCGTACACGGTGGTGATCTGTGCCCCAACTCCCTCGAGGCTGCGAGCGATGAGGAGCGATACGACACGATCGTCTTCAGCAACGAGCACCTGGGGTCTACTCACAGCGCCAAACCTTAGTGTGCAAGGGAATCCGCATAAGCACCGTCATCCGTCTCTCGAACCGGCCGAGTCCACGAGCCATTGCATGACGGGCAGGTAGACCCGGTAGAAGAACTCCGTCTCAGGGGACTGAGGCAGAAACTTCATCAGAGCGGGAGAGCCGGTCATCCTTCGCAACGGAAACTCAACACTGTTCTCGGAAGCATCGGCGGCCAGATAGAGGGATTTCTCGTTCCGCACGAGGAAAGACCATTCCATGGGGATTCCGTAGTGGAGCAACAAAGCATGCCCTGAATCGGTGACCGGGAGCTTCATCATCATATCAACCTCAGCCCCAGGTGCGGCGGCGATGACCTCGAACCAACCATCGAGTCGTGCTTCAGTCGACCTCCCGGAACCAGGCAGGATCCCATGGACAACCGGCAGCGAATCGGTCAGCTCATCGGAGTCGAGGACCACCACCGTTGCGCCTTCCGGCCCCGGCGCCAGTAACACGATGCCTGCTCCTGTGTAATCCCAGGCCCCGCCCGCCAACTCGATCAATCGCTGTGGGACGGCGGCCAGATCGTCAAAAGGCCTTCCGGCCCAGCCCGTTCGCTTCACGCCGAAGAGCGCTTCGAGCTGCTGTGAGGCCTGCGAGGCCGTCGGCTCGCCGAGGATGTTGAACTCCCCGTAGGCCATCGTTCCGGTGGCAACCCATCCGGACACCATTTCCGTGTCCTGGGAATCGAGAGCGTCGGTGATGCGGGTGGTCCCCGCATCAGAGACCATCCCCTCGTCGTCCACGTAGACGCCGTAGGCGTCAACCAGCATGACCAGGTCCGGCGCCTCCGTTGGCCAGGCACCGTGCGGTGCACCACCTGGTGCTGCCCCGACGAACGACTTCTCCGTGTCAAAGGGAACCTTCTCGTATTCGAGCACCAGCCCCAACGACGCATGCTCGAGGTATGAGGCATCCGGGGCGGTCTGGTTGTACACCACCAGGTCGAGCTCAGCATCTGAGCGCAGCGACCATGCCAGCGAAGCAACGCCCGGCCAGAGCAGCAGCGGCAGCAACAGAACGACCACGACCATCACAATGGCGAGATGTGTGGCGCGCTCTGTTCGACGTTCATTCGGGCCGATCAATGGGGTGGTCACAACAGGTATGTCGGCCCGCGACCACCCCGGATTGAGGTTTCAGCAGTCAGCAGTCAGCACCATTCTCGCGATAACTGATAGCTGATAACTGGCGCGAAGCGAGTCAGTTCTCTGAATCGCCGTTCTCGTCATCGGAGCCGGGCGTTGCGGAAAGGCCTTGAAAAGAGGTTTTCGGACCGAGCACGACCTGGGGCCGACCGGACATGAACCAGGCACCGGGCACGGCCGGTTGACTGGGAACGGCCCGGGTGACCAGTTCCTCGGTCAAGGCTGCGTCGATCGCAGCCATGATCGCTGCCGCCTCGTATGGACCTGCGCCGCCGGTGATGGTCACCCGGAGATCCCGAGCGTTATCGACGATATCTGGAGTAGGTGCCTCCGGCCCCGGAACCGTTGCATCGACAAGCCCCTGGTCCAGAGTCACTTCGTCCTGAGGTTCTTGCTCAATCATTGCATTTCCACGAGTTCAATCAGCGTACCGGCCAGCGCGCGCGGGTGCACGAACGCGATACGGTGCCCTCCACCCCCAAGGCGCGGGTGGGAATCGATCAGCTCGACTTCTTCGTCGGCCAGGTGCGCGAGGGCATCGTCGATTGACGGGACTGCAAAGGCGATGTGGTGAAGCCCTTCGCCGTGCTTGACCAGAAAGCGACCCACCGGAGTATCGGGACCGAGCGGACACAACAGCTGCACATTGGAGGCGCCAATGGGAATCATGGCCTCCTCAACCCCTTGTTCTTCCACGACTTCGCGGTATTCGGCCCGTACGTGGTACTGCCGCTCGTATTCGGCCAGAGCAGCGTCGAGATCGTGAACGGCGATGGCGACATGATCGATATTGATCAACCTCATGGGAGCAGGCTACCCGGGCCGGCTCGATGGGTAGTCTCCAGAGAAAAGGGAGTCAGTTGTGGGTGCCGTAATCACCGGAATCGCCAGAACGCCGCTCGGAAAGTTTGGAGGAGATCTGGCCTCGCTACCTGCGGTGGAATTGGGAAGCGTCGCTATCAAGGGTGCATTGCATCGATCCGAGCTCGACGCTGCCCGGATTGATGAGATCATTTTCGGGCAAGTTCTCCAGGCAGGCGCAGGACAAATCACCGCTCGGCAGGCAGCCGTACGAGCGGGAGTACCGATGACGGTACCGGCGACCACGGTCAATAAGGTCTGCCTATCCGGCCTGACTGCCATCGCCATGGCAGACCGCTCCGTGCGCCTGGGCGAAGCGTCCTTTGTCGTGGCCGGGGGCATGGAGAGCATGAGCAATGCCCCCTACCTGTCCCCCACCACCCGTTGGGGAGCGCGGATGGGCGACACGCACTTGATCGACGTCATGATGCACGACGGCCTGTGGTGCTCGTTCGATCATTGTGCAATGGGTGAGTCCTCCGACTTGAAGAACGCGCAGCTGGGCATTTCTCGCGAACAGCAGGACGAATGGGCAGCAGAAAGCCACCGACGGGCCGTGCAGGCGGTCGAGGCGGGCGTTTTCGGGGACGAGATCGTCACGGTGCAAGTGCCACAACGCAAAGGCGACCCCGTGACGATTGAGCTCGATGAGGGAATCCGGCCGGACACGACGATGGAGAGCCTCAGCAGGCTGCGACCGGCCTTCACACCGGAAGGAACCACCACGGCAGCCAACGCCTCCCAGATATCTGATGGAGCCGCCGCCGTTATCGTTGCCGATCGAGCCGCCGCCGAAGCGGCCGGTCTTCCCATCCTGGCGGAGGTCATCGCCTACGGCCAGGTTGCAGGTCCCGACGCCACCTTGCAGGAGCGACCCGCCGAGGCCCTCGCGGTAGCGCTCAAGAAGGCGGGAATGTCGGCCGAAGATCTCGACCTCGTCGAAATCAACGAGGCGTTCGCGTCGGTGGCGTTGTGGTCCGCGCACATGCTCAACCTGGACCATGACCGGGTCAACGTCAACGGGGGCGCGGTAGCCCTCGGCCATCCGATCGGGGCCACCGGAGCCCGACTCGTCGTTACGCTGGTCAACGAGCTCAGGCGCCGTGGAGGCGGCATTGGGGCCGCTTCCTTGTGCGGAGGCGGAGGTCAAGGAGACGCGTTGATCATCAGAGTGGAGGGCTGAATGGCTGAAGTACCGGAACGCAATCTTGCATTGGAGCTCGTGCGTGTCACCGAGGCGGCCGCCATGGCTGCCGCCCGCTGGCAGGGCCGGGGAGACAAAGACGCGGTCGACCAGGCGGCCGTTGATGGCATGCGAGCCATCATGGCCACGGTCGACATGGACGGGATCATTGTCATCGGCGAGGGGGAAAAAGACGAAGCCCCTATGTTGTACAACGGGGAAAACGTCGGGAACGGCCGGGGTATGACCGTCGACGTGGCCGTCGACCCCGTAGATGGAACCACCCTCACGGCTGATGGTATGCCGGGTGCCCTCGCCGTCATCGGCATGGCTGAGCGCGGTTCCATGTATGCCCCCGGCAGCCTGGTCTACATGGACAAGATCGCGGTCGGGCCCGAAGCCGCCGGCATGGTGGACCTCGAAGCCCCCGTCGAGCGTAACCTGACGCGGGTCGCCAAGGCATTGGGAAAGGATCTCAACGATCTCACGGCGATCATCCTCGACCGTCCCCGCAATCACGGCTACATCCAGGCCGTCCGGGAAGCTGGAGCGCGCATCAGGTTGATTCGAGACGGCGACGTTTCGGGAGCTATCTCGACCGTCAGGGAGGAAACCGGCATCGACATCCTTCTGGGCATCGGTGGTTCCCCCGAGGCCGTCATCGCCGCGTCGGCTCTGCTGTGCATGGGCGGAGAAATGCAGTGCAAGCTCTGGCCGCGCGACGAAAGCGAACGTGAGTACGCACTCGAGAACGACCTGGATCTCAACCAGATTCTCACCACCCGAGATCTGGTCGATTCCGACAACGTGTTCTTTGCCGCAACCGGGGTCACCGACGGCGAGTTCCTCGACGGTGTCGACTATTACGCCAACGGAGCCCGGACTCATTCGGTGGTCATGCGCTCCCGAACCGGTTCGATCAGGTTTGTCGACACGCACCACGACTTGCGAAAACTCAAAGCCCTCAGCGCCGTCGAATACGGATAGAACCTCCCCCTGACGAGCGGAGCGAGTCGATTGGGGGGAGGTGTCGAGCCCGAGTAGGGGTCGACGGAGGGGGGATGGTGCTCACCACAAGAACCCCCGGCGTCCACCCGGGGTTCAACCGATTGCTCTCCCGACCCTCAGGGCTTCTACCAGGGATCTCACCACAGGGACTCCGGCGGCCTTGAGCTTGGCAGCCGGATATGCCCCGCCGGCGTACAGCACACAGTTCAGGCCGAGGGCCGTGGCTGCGTCGGCATCGTCGAGAGCATCCCCGACGACGAGTACATCACCGGGGTCAAGGTTCGTGGATAGATCGCCGTCCACGGCCAGGAGGTGCTCCTCGAGGTACTCCTGTTTGCGATCTCCCGGCGTTCCGCGCAACCCGTCGACGCGGACCAGGAATTGGTCAAGACCAAAACGGCCAACCTGGGGAACCAGCTCGTCATGCCAGTACATAGACAGCAGGGATTGGCTCATTCCTGCCCGGCGAGCCTTCGCTATCGCCTCCCGTGCGTCCGGGGCCAGGATGGCCGTGGCAGCCCTCCGGCGGTAGGAGTCGTGGAATGCCGCATCGAAGCCCAGCCATTCCGACGCCTCTACTTTCCTCCCCAGGAGGCGCTCATAGAAAAGAAGTACGGGGCGCGTGTAGTGCGCCCCGTACTCCTCAATGGTGATCGGTCGGTGATCTACGGTCGCCAACGTATCGTTAACGGCTGCCACAACAACAGCGACGTCGTTGAGCAGTGTTCCATTCCAGTCCCAGACGATATGAAGCACCGTTGGAACACTAGGCACCAGATCCAATGAGCGGCCCGGTATCGACCAGGCCGCCCCGGAAAAGGTGGTTGTCGGTTACCTACTCGGCGACGCGATCCTTCAGGCCTTTGGCCGGACGGAACTTCGCGTGCTTCTTCGCTGCGATCTGAATCGCTGCACCGGTAGCCGGGTTCCGGCCGATACGGGCCTTGCTCCGACTGGTGTAAAACGTGCCAAATCCTGAGACACGAACTTCGCGGTCGGCATCGAGCTCGACGGCGATGATGCCTTTGCCAGAGTCACTGCTGAAGATCGCATCAATCACTTCCGAGGCCTTCGCCTTGGACAGATCTGTCTTGTTCGCCAGCTTCTCCGCCATCTCGGTTTTGTTCACTCCGCCTCCCCTCATCATTGCGGCCGGCATTTCCGGCCTCGCGTGGGTACCGCAGTAACGCGGTGTCTGATAAAAACTACAAGGTTTACTTAGGTTTTTCGAGGATCTTCGCCGTCAGCGACCGGTCCCGACGGCATCCACCAACCCGGCCAGGCGGGTGTCATAGACGGCCCCGAGGGTCTTCCACCCGAACTTCGACATCACCGGGCCGAGTTCCGCCGTCGCCGACCGGACCTCGGAACGGTGGGTGAGCGCCCATCGAAGCTGGACGGCCAGGGCTTCGTCGTCGTCGTAGAGGCAGGTCCGGTGGTAGGCGCTCGGAATCAGCTCCGGATAGGAAAGCCGGTTGGGCAGGATCGGAAACGCTCCAGCTGCAATTGCCTCAACAACGGCGATTCCAAAAAACTCATGGAAGGCCGTGCTGACCACCACATCGGCTCGGGAAAGCGCCTCAACATATCCCTCGGGAGGCAAAAACCCCTGGTAGAGGAGCCGTTTTCCCAGCCGCTGCTCTGCCTCGATGAACTCGGCGGGGACGTTGCGGAAGTTCTCCCCCGCCAGGATCACCTGGAAGTCAAGATCATCGTCCATAAGTTGGTAGAGCGCTCGAAAGAACGCTGCCGGGTTCTTGTCGTACTCCCACCGCTGATTCCACAAGACCACCGGCGGACCGTCAGATGGGGGCCGTTCGACCAGGCGCCCCAGATCTATCCCCACCGGTAGAACCTCCGATCGATCCCGAACCGCAGCAATCGATTCGACGTGAGTGAAATCCGGCAGGCCCGCCAGAAATCCGGGCAGCACCGAGTAAAACTCCGCGAAATGAAATTCTGAATTAAATAGCACCAGATCGGCGGTTGCCGCACTCAACCAGTTCGTGAAACCGTAGGAGTGGTCAACGAACGCACCCGGTTGCGGCGGGTAGGTGATCTGATTCTCATGCATATAGAGCGCGACTGCGGGCGATCCGAGCACGTCGCGGATCAGGCTGAGAAACGTGGGGAGGTCGAGCATGTCGGAAGCCAGCAGGACGTCGGGTCTACCCCGCTCGGCGATGAGTTCCCGGGCCGGGCCGGCCAGAGTCAAAGCCCCACCGCGCATCCGCCACTTCCAGAAGCGGGCCGGAAGGGTAAGAAGGTCTACATCGTGACCGCTCGCCCGGGCGTACCCCTCGGCCCAGGCGGCGTGCGACCCCCCGAAGTATGGCTCTACAAGAAGGATGCGCATGGGAAGAAGTTATCAGTCATCAGCTATCAGCTACTGACGACGGAGAGCGAGGTCGGTCGGGCAACCGGACCCACGTTGTTGGGAACGGGCCCCCCTCCCCGCCTTCGGCGGTACCCCCCTCCCGGCTGCGCCTGCGCCTCAGGAGGAGAAGCGAAGCGAAGCTTCGCTCAGAGCTTCTTTCTGAATACCCGGTGGTTCTTGTGGGGAACGCCGCCGATCTTGACCAGGTCGCTGCGCATCTTGACGGCCGACTCGGCGATCTGGGTAACCTCGTAGCGTTTGAACCCTGCAGCCCTGAACGTCCGAACAATCTCGTCGTAGAGCAAAGCGTTTCCGCCCCTCTTTTGGAACTCAGGCAGTATGCCGATGCCGTTGGCCACCACCCACTCTTTGGTGCGCATGGCCCGCAGCAGCGACACCAGCCCGAAAGGAAGCAACCGTCCGCCGGCTTGCTGCATGCCTTCGGAGATGTCCGGAAAAGCCAGAAGGAAGCCGACGATCCGGTCTCCCTGGGTGATCAGCTTGATCAGGTCCGGGCTCACCACGACCATGATGTTGGCGACGATGAAATCAATCTCAGCGTCGGTGAGCGGGACATACTCCCAGTTTTCGACAAACGAATTGTTGTAGGCGCGCGCGATACGTTCCGCCCACTCCTTGATTTCCTTTTTGGAGGAGAACGCCTTGATGGTCAATCCGCTGCGCTCTTTGGTTCGGGCAGCGACGCTCTTGATCCGTGCGTCCAGATCGAAGGTCGACGCGTCGATGATATGCGTGACGAAGTCGACTTCCTTCTTGAACCCCGCCCGCTGCGCCATGTCGATGTAGTAGGGGGGGTTGTAGGCCAGCATGGTCATCGTTTGACGATGCTCGAAGCCCTTTTCGAGGAAGCCGTACGCGTCAAAGGGTCCAAAGCCCTTCGGTCCGACGACTGCAGACAACCCGCGAGCAGCAGCCCAATCGAAGGCAGCCTTGAAGAGGGCCTGAGCGGCTTCCGGATCGTCGACGCACTCGAAAAGGTAGAACTGGCCTTCACGCTTCTTGTGGTAGTCGTTGTATCTGGTGTTCTCGAGTGCTGCGATACGACCGACGTCGTGTCCATCCCGCGCCGCGATGAAGAAACCGGCCTGGGAGTGCTCATAAAAAGGATGCTTGCGCGGGTTGAGCATCGCCTTCATGTCGAGACGGATCGGCGGGACCCAGTTGGGGTAGTCGGCGTAGAGGCGGTAGGCGATGTCGACAAATCGCCGCACTTGTGAGCGACGCCCGATGTCTACCTTTTCGACTTTCAGCATGAGCACTCCCCCGTCGGGCGGGTCATTCTCCCGTCTTCGCCAGTTGTTTCGCTTCCAGAGTGGTTGAGACCAGGAACACAGTGATCAGCGCTACCCCGAGACCGCCAATGGCGAAATCGTAGATGCTGACATCGCCGAACCACAACGACACTTCCCGAACGCCAACGAAGAAGAGCACCGCGTTGAAGATGATGATGATCATCCGCACTTCGGTCGGACCGAAACGCCCGTACGAGATCCGGAACTCCCCGGTGACGTACGTCCGCACATACACGAGCACGGACATCAGTAAGTAGCCAATGAGCGCAACGGCAGCAACCTCGAACGTCACGTAGGGAGACAACCCGAGCCCGAACACAATCAGCGTTTCGCTGATGGCGTCCATGGTGTGATCGATGAAGAATCCGAATTTGGGCCGTTCGATTTTCCGGTACCTGGCCAGGGTTCCGTCGAGACTGTCGCCAAACCAGTTGACAATGAGGCCGAGACTGGCCAACCAGAGGAAGGCAGCAGCAGCAGAACTGGCCCAGTACCCGGCAAAAGTCATCAATGAGCCAACGATGCCGATCGTGGTCAGTACATCCGGCGTCACCCAGCGCGGCATGTGCTCGGCCAACCATTGCAGAGCCGGACGCTCGAGGGGACCGAACAGGATGTCGTTGACCCGCTCGTGCGGTCGCGGTTCGCTCATGTCTCATCTCCCGGGCCGGGGCGGGACGGGATGACCGCTTCGGCACTCCCCATCCGGGGCCAGACCGGAAAGAACATCAACCACTGATCGGGATTGGCGCGAATGGCATCCTCTGCCTGTTGGAGAATCAACGAGGTGACCTGATCGACGTCACCCGGAGGATCGGCACAGTCAATCGGCTCGTTGAAACGGATCTCATACTGACCAGCAGGAGTGCGCTCCACCCACACGAAGAAGAGCAGAGCTCCGGTCGCAAACGCCATCGTTGCGTAGCCGTTCCACAGGCGGGTCGACCGGCCGAAGAACTGCACATCGGTCGCCTTGCGACCGGGGGGGACCGGACGATCAACGGCGGTGAACACGACACCGGCCGAGTTGAGCCGCGCCGTTGCTTGCGCCAGGGCCTCTTTGGAGCCGGGTGTTATCACCAGGCCGTGATCTTCACGGAGTTCATTGACGAGCCGATAACCGGCTGGAGGCGCCGCATAGGAGATGACCTGGACCTGGAAATCTGAAACCGTGAACGCCACCCCAGCGAGATCGAGGGCACCGAGATGCGCCGAAACGGCCACCATGCCGCGTCCGGCCGCCGCCTTCTCTTCGAACATCTCGAAGAGTTCCGGGGGCACATAGACAAGCTCGCCCAGGGCTTCCCGTCCGTGCGCCACCTTGTGAAAGAATTCGAAGCTGGCAATACCCGCGTGATACAGGACCCGGGCGACATGTTCATTGAGAGCCGGGTCTTCTTCTGAAGTCTCCAGGACTACAGCCAGGTTGGACTTGACCGCGGAAACCATGCGGGATTTCTTCCGGCGGGACGACAACTTCGCGATGCCCATGATGCCAGCGGATGCAAGACGGGGTGGCACCACCTTCCCCAGCCACAGCGCCGTCCGCAAACCATTGTCCGTGTTCAGATAGTCCTGGAGGCGACTCACCGAAACCGGTCTTTCGCGGTGCTCATCTACATCTCCTGTCGTCCGACCAGGGCGCGGCCGAGGGTGAGTTCATCTGCGTAATCGAGGTCGCCTCCAACCGGGAGGCCGCTGGCCAGTCGGGTCACCCGCACGCCCAGAGGCTTGAGTTCACGGGCTATGTACATTGCCGTAGCGTCGCCCTCCACCGTCGGGTTGGTAGCCACGATCAGCTCGGTGATGCGCTCGTTCGGGATGCGGTCACGTAACTCGGCGAAGTGAAGCTGACTTGGACCCACACCTCCGATAGGTGAGAGGGCCCCGCCGAGCACGTGGTACCGCCCCCGAAACTCCTGAGTCTTCTCGACCACGATGATGTCTTGAGCCCGCTCGACCACGCAGACCACCGATTGATCGCGACGCATATCGCGACAGATCGAGCACTCCTCAGTACCGGTGACGTTGAAACAGCGGATGCAGTTCTTTACCTGCTCACGCATGTCGATGATGGCCTGCGCCAGACGACGGGCGTCGGCCTGCTCAACGACGAGCAAGTGGAATGCCAGACGCTGAGCCGACTTGCGGCCGATACCGGGCAGGCGCGACAACTCGTCGATGAGACGCTGAACCGGGCCTTCGAACATCAGCCCAGCAACCCGCCCAGGTCCAATCCTCCGGCAACACCACCCAAACCGGCCTGGGCCGCGTCATTGGCGGCAGCCAGGGCCTGATTGGTTGCGGCGACGATCAGATCGCCCAACATGTCCGCGTCTTCGGGATCGATGACCTCGGGGTCGATTTCAACCGAGACCAGAGTCCCGTTCCCCTTGACGGTGGCCTTGACGACGCCGCCACCGGCTGTGCCCTCAAAGGTCCGGGTAGCCAGCTTCTCCTGCTGCGCCGCCATCTGTTCCTGCATCTGCTGCGCCTGCTCCATCAGCTTGCGCATATCCTGTGGTCGCATTCCCATGGCGGCAAGAGTAACGGAAGAAGGACGGAGAAGGCGGGAAGGTGGGGTGGAAACTGAAAAGGCCTTCGGCCTGTTCAATCCCGGTCGACGATCTCTTCAATGAACTGGCCACCCAGAAGTCCCTCGACGAGAGCATCCGGATCGGTCGGACCCGATGGAGCTTCGAGGAGCTGATCTTTGTCCGGCAACGCCTCTCGTTCGCTCGAAGCAGGGGCCGAATCATCATCGGTCCGGGTTCCTGATCGAAACTGAATTCGGATCGAGCCTCCCAGCAACTCGGCAGCGCGCGCCTCCACCATCTCCCGGACCATGTCATCACCCTGCAATTGTTCAAGATGAAAGGACAGGTGGTCCGGTAGATGCAGGGTGACGGTCGATCCTTGAACCGACCCCGGGCTGGCTTCTCGAAATAGGGCCTGGCGGCGGGGGCCGAGGTCATCCCGGACGCCGGCGACGAGTGCTGGCCACACCGATTCGAACTGGCCAAGGGTCAGATCGCCCACGGCTGCAAGCGCGACGGGCGGGGCGGGATCTTCCAAGACCTCATCGAGTTCCTTTGCATCCTCCGGTTCGTCGTGCTCAACGGGGTCCGATGGCTGTGGCTCTGCGGGAGGAGGACTGGCGACATCCGGTCGTTCCTCGGCGGCGGGAGCCGGGGGTGCCGAGGAGGTGATGGGGAGGGTTTCAATCCGGGCCGCTTCTCTGGTCACGGTGGCGGGCTTGGCAGCCGGAAGAGACCCGGATCCCAAGCGCCGCACCTTTTGCTCGAGTTGTTCGATGCGGGCAGCCATCGAGGCAGGATCACCTGCCGTTTCGGGTCGCGTCAGCTTCAGCAACGTGATCTCGACCATCAACCGTTCTTCGCGACCTTCGCGGAGACGCAACAGAGCTTCCGCAAGACGATCGACGATTCGTAGCACATCCGCGGCCGGCAATTCCTTCGAAACCTTGATCCAATCCTCGAGTACATCAGCAGATTCGTCTGCAACCTCGGCGAGGTTGGGCGCATAGTGAGCCAGGAACACACCCCGATAGAAGGCAATGCCCTCACTCACAAAACGCCGCAGGTCGACACCCTCTGCGGAAAGGGCTGCCACCATTTCGATCGCAACCCTGGCGTCTTGCTGAACAACCGCCCGGGCCAGCTGCGCGTATACCTCCGAGTCGGCCAGACCCAGGGCACGATTGACGCCCCGCACCTCGACCGACCCGTCACCGAGGGCGGCTACCTGCTCGAGCAGGCTCAGCGCATCGCGGACGGATCCGCGAGCATGACGGGCGACCGCAGTCAGGGCTGCGGACTCCACCTGGTACTTCTCCGTATCGCTGATCTTCTCCAGATAACCGGCCAGAATCTCAACGCCCACATTGTGAAAATCGAAGCGTTGGCTGCGGCTGCGAATGGTGTCGAGCAGCTTGTAGGGCTCGGTTGTGGCGAGCACGAAATGAACGTGCGGGGGCGGCTCCTCGAGAGTCTTCAGCAGTGCGTTGCCGGCTGCTTTCGAGAGCATGTGGGCCTCATCCAGAATAAAGACGCGCTTGGCGCCGCCCACCGACGCCACCGTGGTAACACTGACCCGGATGTCTCGAATATCGTCAACCGAATTGTGCGATGCAGCGTCGAGTTCGATCACATCGAGCGAGGACCCTTCCGTCACACCGACGCAGGAGTTGCACGTGTTGCACGGTTCCCCTTCTTCGCCCAGGTCCGTGCAGTTGAGGGCTTTGGCGATGATCCTGGCGGTGGTGGTCTTGCCGGTTCCGCGCGGCCCGGCAAAAAGGTAGGCATGCGCGACTCGCCCCTCCTGGACCTCGCGCGCCAGCGTTTCCGTCACGTGGCCTTGCCCGATGATGTCCGCGAACCGCTGCGGGCGATATTTCCGATAGAGAGCCTGATACTCCACGCCGGCGATGGTACCCCAGTTCTCGGTTCCACCGCTACGCGTCTCACCCCTGAAGCGCAGCCAGATCCGGAGTCGGTTGGGCGGAGGGGCCGCAATAGCCAACGATGTCCTATTCAGTTCCCTCTCTATTCCGCCGATGCTCCACAATGGGGAATTGTCCTGGCACGACGCCGGACCCGTGCCGCGAAACCGATGATGCAACACCTGCTTGCTGAGAGCCGACGACGGAGAGTTGAGAACCGGGCATTGATGACTGAAAACTCTCACCCATCCGTCTGGGCCAAAGGTCTCGTTCGGAAGTTTGGAAGCAAAGTGGCCGTCGATGGGGTCGACCTTTCGATTGGCCGGGGCGAGTTCTACGGTTTGCTCGGGCCAAATGGAGCGGGCAAGACCACGACGATCAAGATGATCGTTGGTTTGCTGCGGCCTACCGCAGGCACTGCCGGCATCAATTCACTCGATACGTGGCGCCAGCCCCTCGAGGTCAAGCGGAAGATCGGTGTGCTCCCCGAAGAGTTCAACCTCTACGAGCGATTGACCGGGGCCGAGCTGCTTGATTTCACCTCAGCGATCCACCGCCTCCCGAGAGAGGATGCGGTTCGGCGGCGTCGCGAACTGCTGCACCTCCTCGATCTCGAGGATGCAGCTTCCGACCTGGTCGCCGACTACTCACGCGGCATGCGCAAGAAGCTGGCATTGGCTGCGGCCGTCATCCACGCCCCTCCGGTCCTGTTCCTCGACGAGCCCTTCGAGGGCGTCGACGCCGTGAGCGCCCGGCTCATCCGCAGTCTGCTCCAGCAGTACACCGCACGCGGCGCAACGATCGTCTTCTCTTCCCATGTGATGGACCTGGTTGAACGTTTGTGTACGCGGATCGGAATCATGATGCACGGCAAGCTCGTCATCGAGGCAACCCCCGCCGACCTGCGAGCGCAATACGGAGTGACATCGGTCGAGGACGCCTTCCTCGAAGTAGTCGGGGCCGCTGAAATGGGTGAAGGATTGGAATGGTTGGACGCCTCGTCTGGCTGAAATGGCGGCTGCTGGTCAACGGCGTGCGAGCCGATCGGCAGCGCGCCTTTGGACTCCCTATCGTCACCATCGGTGTGAGTGCGATCGGGTTCTGGTTGGCCGCGAAGTACGGCCGGACGGCGGGCGACATGTCCGCGGAGGCAGCGGGTGAGTTCACGTTGTGGGTCATGCTGGTGGCATGGCTGACGTGGACCACTCTCCCGGTCCTGCTCTTCCCCTTGGACGAGACACTCGATCCGGCGCGTTTCTCGCTGGCTCCGATGAGCCGCACTCAATTGATGGCGGGACTGACCGCAGCAGGGCTGATAACCCCGACCATCGTCGTACCTGTTCTGGTTCTGGCCACCAATGTTGGGTTGTTCCCCGGTCCGCTCACCGCACTCACGGCTCTCGCTGCCGGCGTGCTGCTCCTGCTGCACCTGATCGTCGGAGGCCAAACCTTCACCGCTCTGGTTTCGCTGGTTCTCCGCAGCCGGCGGGGGCGGGACCTGGCCGTCGTTATCGTTTCTTCCTTGGGTTTGCTCGGCTTCGCGCTTCAGCAGACGATCGCCACGGCCGTCGGTGAATACGGGTTGGCCGGGGCGGTGCAGACCTATAGCCTCTCCTCCTGGTGGTGGGCTCTGCCTCCGGTGGCGGCACAAAAAGCGGCCGTGTCTGCTGCGGCCGGGGCTTGGGGACAGGCCATTCTCGCTCTGGTGGTTTCGGTCGTCTGGCTGCTGGCCATCGTCTCGCTATGGAACCGCTTGCTGCTCCGCCTCGTCACGACTCCGGAATCCAGCCCACTCCGAAGCCGGAAGCGGGTCCGTCGCTCCCTGGCCGACCGACCGGGATGGTCCACCACCCTCGTGGTCGCCCGCAAGGAACTCATCTTCTACGTCCGGGACCCGCGCCTCCGCATGGTTTGGACCGGGGCCGTCATATTCCTGGGGGTGATCATCGCCACTCTCCTGCTCGGGACGACCCAGCTGAGCGACATCCAACGCGCCCGTTGGTTGCCGTTGATCGGCCCCATGGTCGTGATCTTCATCGGCTTGCCGGTTGCCCTCAATCAGTTCGGCTGGGAACGAAACGCTTCTTCGTTCCTGTTTGCTCTCCCGGCTGGACCCCGCACGCTCATTATCGGAAAGAACCTTGCAGCCGGGACGGCGCTTTTCATAGAGACGCTCGCTCTGTCGGTCATCCTCGCCTGGGTGAGCGGCGGTTGGGAGACCCTGGCCATGGTGCCACCGCTCGCCCTCACCGCAATCGGATGTCAGCTCGCGGTGGGAAACATCGTCTCGGTCCTCGCACCGCTCCGCCTGCCCGACATGGGTACTGACCTCTTCGCGCAAGCCACCGAGCAGGGTTGCCTTGCCATCACCGCTCAGATGGTTTCCTTCTTTGTCATCGGACTCCTGATGACCCTCCCGGCCAGTGCTTACGTCCTGGTGGTCGAGTTCGGCCAGAACCTCAACCCGGTCCTCGTCTCGATCGCGTCCCTGGTCTACGGCTCCATGATCTATCTCTTCGGGTTGTGGCTGGCAGCCAAGGTGTTGCGTAAGCGGGTTCCCGAGATGGTCGCGATGGTCCAAACGGTGTGAGAGCGAGCTTCGCTCGCTTTCAGTCGTCAGTTGTCAGTCGTCAGTTTCGTTGCGGGACTGGAAATCATTCGCTTCACTTCTCTTGTCCTACCTCTGAGGAGTGCATGCACATCGGTAGGGATCAACTCAAGATCTCGGGAAAGTAGAACCTGATAATTCGAGTTCACTCGCTGATCCACCAGCGATCGAAAGAAACCGCGCAAAGTCTGCGCGAGTCCGCCGGCTAGACCCTTCGGCAATATTGGTAGGGATTGACGTAGCCGATCTCCGAAGCTGGCGAGTCAACCCGTATTGCTCATCGCGACAGAATGAAGAAGTCAGGCCATGCACATCAAGAGCCAAGCTATGGGCCTTCTGCAAAACCCTTAGTTTCATGAAATCCTGCATGGAAACAGCCCTATCACGCCACCACAGCCATGCCTACCGTCTTGGCGCCCAAGAATGACTGATAACTGATGACTGATGACTATCGGCCGGCCGATCTCACCTACAATCTCTACATGGAGAGCTTGCGTCTCGGCATCGATCTCGATGGGGTGGTGGCCGATTTCGTGGCCGGTTGGATCAGCCGGTACAACCAGGAGTTCGAAGCCGACCTCAGCCCCCATTCCGTTCAGACCTGGGATGGCCTCCACACCCTCACCCACTTCCGTGACAGCGACGAGTTTTGGACCTGGGCGAGCGACCATGGGGGGAGCAGTGTTTTCCGGCACCTCGAGACCTACGACGGGGCCACGGATGCGCTCGATCAGCTGACCGGGCAGGGCCATGAAATCGTCATCATCACATTGAAGCCGGACTGGGCCGTCCACGACACGTTCGCCTGGATCGCCGATCACAAAGTCCCCACCCGTGAGGTGCACATCACGTCAGACAAGTGGAAGGTGCCCTGCGATATCTACCTCGACGACTCACCCGAGCAGCTCATCCGGTACCTGGAGAAGCAACCCGGCCGACTCGTGTGCCGGTTTGTCCGTGCCTGGAACGATCCGATTGAGGGCGTTCGGGACGTCTCTACCTGGGGAGACTTCGTAGACCTGGCTACCGCCCACGCTCTGTCCGGATAACGGCATTCACCCTCGACCGTGAAACACCACGACTGGGACCGAACCGGCCTCGCGTACTACCCTTCAGGGAGCGGCAAAGGGCCGCACTGGAACCTGCCAGATACGGGAGGAGTACGTTCGAGATGAAGTTCACCAAGGTTTTGGTGCTTCTGTTGGTATTGGGTCTGATCGCCGCCGCGTGTGCGGGCGATGCCGACGAGACCACCACCACAGCAGCCCCCACTGACACAACAGCAGCAACAACCACAACCGAAGCCACCACAACGACCGAAGCTATGGCAGCGGTGGGTTCCGCAGAGAACCCCGTGAAGGTGCTGTTCGTACCATCGGTCGAGGCCGAAGTGATCGTCACCGGTGGTGACATCATGAAAGCCGCGCTGGAAGAGGCCACAGGTCTGAACTTCGAGGTGACCGTGCCGACCTCGTACGCGGCCACCATCGAAGAAATGTGCGCCTCACCGGACAACACCATGGGATTCATCCCGGGCCTCGGCTATGTGTTGGCCAGTAATCGCTGCGGCGTCGACGTTTCGTTCAAGGCCGTCCGCTTCGGATGGTCGGTCTACTGGGCACAAATCCTGGTTGGTCGAGACAGCGGTCTCGAGACGATTGAGGATCTCGAAGGTTTGACCTGGGCGTTCCCGGACACCGGTTCGACTTCGGGCTACATGGTCCCAAGCTTGATGTTCGACGACGCCGGCGTCATGCCCGGCGAGCAGGTCGAGACCGGTGGACACCCCCAAGCCGCCCTGGCCGTCTACCGCGGTGAGGCCGACTTCGCCACGACCTTCTTCAGCCCGCCGCTGACGCCCAGCTTCGACTGGGCGGTCGGCGACGATCCGGAGATCCCGGACAACATCGTTGACAGCTGCGCACCCAACGAGGACGGCTCGCGACTGTTCTGCGGTCCTGAGGACGCTCAATGGCGAGTGCTCGACGCCCGGGCCAGCGCCCGCACCGACGCACCGGACATCATCCAGAAGGTGAAGATCATGATGATCTCGCCGGAGATCCCCAACGACACGTTGTCGTTTGGTCCGGAATTCCCGGCTGATGTGCGGACGCAGATCGAAGACGCTCTTGAGGCCTTCGCGGCCTTGTGCGACGACGATGCCGAGGGAGAAGACTGCGCCTGGAACTCTTCGATCGGCGATCAGGACTTCTACGGTTGGACCGGTATTGACCGGGCCGTCGACTCTGAGTACGACAGCCTGCGCAAGATTGTCGAACTAGTCGGTTACGAGTTGGAGGGTTAAGGAAACAACCTCTCCATGAGGAACGGAACCGGGCAGAGGATTAATCCTCTGCCCGGTTCGCGAACGGCTCTCCGTCAGGGGAGAAAGGAAGGGCTAGCGGGGCATGCTGAAGGTCGAACACCTCACCAAGATCTACGAGGGAGGAACGCAGGCCCTTGAAGACGTCAGCTTCGAAGTCCCCGACGGCCAGTTCCTGGCAGTCATCGGGCTGAGCGGTTCGGGCAAATCAACATTGCTGCGTTGCATCAATCGTCTGATTGAACCGACCGAGGGACGGATCACCTGGAACGGAGTGGATGTCACCAAAGCCTCCCAGGAGGAGATGCGCCGAATCCGCCGGCGGATCGGGATGGTGTTTCAGCACTTCAATCTGGTCCACCGCTCCAAGGTTCTCACCAATGTTCTGCAGGGAAGTCTCGGGTATGTGAACCCGGCCTTGAGCCTCGTCAACCGGTTCCCCAAGGAGCAAGTTCGCAAGGCATACCAGCAGTTGGCGAGAGTGGGGCTGGAGGACAAGGCCGGCCAGCGAGCCGATGAGCTGAGCGGCGGTCAGCAACAGCGGGTAGGAGTAGCCCGGGCATTGATGCAAGACCCGGAAATGATTCTGGCCGATGAACCGGTCGCCAGCCTCGACCCGGTGTTGGCCCACAGCATCATGCAATATCTCGAGACCATCAACAACGAGGACGAGGTGATGGTGATCTGCAGCCTCCACTTCCTCGACCTGGTCCACCGCTATGCCGACCGGGCGATCGCCCTCAATGAAGGCAAGCTGGTGTTCGAAGGGCCGCCGTCGGAAATCGACGACGCAAGATTCAAGGAGATCTACGGGCAGGAGGCCGAGCGCGTTGGCTGATAGCAAGAACACCTCGCAAACCCCCCTCGACCCGATGCCGCTCGAACCCAAGCGGGGGTTCAAGCGATCCATACTCTTCATCCTGGCGATGGTCTTCGGCGTGATCGTCTACGCCTACGGGTTTGACGTAACCAACGTCAACCTCGACGAGATCAAATCCGAAACTCGCCAAACCCAGTTGGTCCGGGTGTTGCGGGCGCTCGCCCGACCCGCCATCTTGACGTACGAAAGGGTGTCTACGCCCACCGACACAGCGTTTGCCATGCCCTGCCCGGCTGGGGGGTTCACTGCCGACGAGCCCGATATCAATGCGCGGCATATCACGGTGGAACCCGCTTGTGTTGAGCCGGGTGGCAAGATCACCGTCCGGGGCAGCAACTTCTCGGCCAACGCTCGCGGGAACCTCGTCCAGGTCCCTCCCGACGGCGACCTGGAATTCAGATTGGCCGAATTCCAGACGGACGAGTTTGGAGACTTCGAGACGGTCGTCAACACCCGGGAGCGGGAGAACGACCAGCCTCAAATCATCCGCGCCGTTACCCGGGAGAACATCGGAACGATCTTCAACCCGGTTGAGGTCGAGGTGGAGGACAGCCGCGGTGCTGTGTCCACGGTCAATTCGCCGCGGATCTCCCAATCCACCACGGACACCTGGGACCGCATCGTCGAGACCGTCTTCCTGGCATTCCTGGCTACGACCCTGGGAACCATGCTGGCGGTGCCGCTCAGCTTCATGGCAGCCCGCAACTTGATGAAGGACATCAGCATCCCGATGACCAAGTTGGCACTGCAACTCATCGCCCTGCCCGTCGGGGTTGGCGTCGGCATTCTGGCGGCCGGATGGGCACGGACCATTAGTGAGCAACTCACCGACTCGACCTTCCTCGTGATCCTGGGGTTGGTCGTGATTCCGTTCCTGATGGTCCTGGCGTTCCGTTGGGCGTTGCCCCCGGTCGAATTGGAGCCACCGACGCCGTCCGAGCGTGGAATCCGGGCTGCGGTCATATCCATCGCTTCGGTGGGCGGGATCGTGGTGCTTTTCCTACTCTCCAGCCTGCTGGTGACCGTCGGCGATTGGCTCGCCCCGCGTATGTCGGCCTTCGAATTTATCGGGTCTTTCTTGGCCAGTCTGGGTGACATACTCAACGCCATCATCACCCTCATGACCGCTCTGGCAACTGCCGGCGTGCTCATGAATCTGGCCGGCAAGCTGGGTATGTGGATGAAGGGACATCTTCCCGCCGGGTTCATCAAGGTGTTCCGCATCCCGTTGGCTGCGACCGCCGGCGCCTTACTGGCAATCATCATCGGCCTGGGGATCGGGTCCCTCTATCAGATCACCGACCCGGTGACGATCTACTGGATACCGGGAGGGGTTGGTGCGGCCATCGGCCTGGCCCTGGCGCTCCGCGCCTATCAGAAGGAGCAGATCGGGATTGGGTTGTCGGTGTACTACATCGCCCGAACCATCTTCAATGCGATCCGGTCGATTGAGCCCCTGGTGATGGTGCTGGTCTTCGTGGTATGGGTCGGTCTCGGACCATTTGCAGGGTCGTTGGCCCTGGCACTGCATACGGTGGCCGCCTTGGCCAAGCTCTACTCCGAACAGGTCGAAAGCATCCAATCCGGACCGATTGAGGCGGTGAAAGCGTCGGGGGCGACCCGGATCCAGACCATTGTGTACGCGGTGATCCCCCAGATCGTCCCGCCGTACATTTCCTTCACCCTCTACCGGTGGGACATCAACGTGCGGATGTCCACCATCATCGGGTTCGCCGGCGGTGGAGGTATCGGATTCCTGCTCCAACAGAACATCCGGTTGCTCAACTACCAAGCCGCCTCCGTGAACATGCTGGCGATCGGGATCGTCGTTGCATCGATGGACTACCTGAGCTCGAGGATCCGGGAACGGATCGTGTAGGTAGAAGCACTTCGTACGGCGTGCCCCCCACGCAAACAACGTCTCCCCCCTTGACGAGCGAAGCTCGTCAAGGAAAGGGGGGCAAGGCATCCGGGAGGAGAGAGGTTGGTCACCGATCTAACCTCTAGCCCATGACTTCAATGAAACGCCGGACTCGCGACATCAGGGAACAAGAAGAGCACGACCTGCTCGCTCCCGCTGCGACATTGTCGACCGAGACCAGGGGACGCGAGCACACCGAGGATCCCGACCCGTATCGCACCGCGTTTGAACGGGACCGGGATCGGATCCTCCACTCAAAAGCATTCCGACGTCTCAAGCACAAGACCCAGGTGTTCATCAATCCGGACGGTGACCACTTTGTTACCCGCCTCACCCATACGCTGCAGGTGACCCAGATCGGCCGGGCGATGGCCGCCTCCCTGGGCCTGAACGAGGCGCTCACTGAGGCGATCTGCCTGGGCCACGATGTCGGCCACTCCCCCTTCGGCCATACCGGAGAAGAGGCCCTTACCCCGTATGTCGAAGGGGGTGAATGGTTGCACTCGGTCCAGAGCGTCCGGGTATTCAGGATCTTGGAACCGCTCAATCTGACCTGGGAGGTCCTCGACGGGATCCGGGCCCATTCGTGGAAGATCGACCCGCCCCCGAACACGCCCGAAGGTTTTCTGTGCCGCTATGCCGACCGCATTGCTTACCTCACCCACGACGTGGAGGACGCGTTGCGGGCCGGTGTGCTCTCCCACGGTGACATCCCGCGGGGAGCTCTGGGAACGTTCGGGGCACCCGGCGACGAGTGGATCTCGACGATGATCAACGCCGTCGTCGATGAGTCACTCGAGCAGGGTCACGTAGTGATGGAACCGAAAGTCCAGGAAGAGATGAATGAATTCCGGGCCTTCATGTTCGAACGTGTCTACCTACGGGACGAGGCCCAACCCCAACAACACCGGGCGATTGCGGTGATCCAGGATCTCGTTGACCACTTCGTTAGTCACCCATCGGAGATTCCCGACACGTACCGCCACGATGATGCCCCGGCGGTCGGACAAGCCATCGACTACGTATCCGGCATGACCGACCGGTACGCCCTCCACATCCACGATCGCCTGTTCCGCCCGGAGGGAATCGTGTAGACGGACACCTCGGGCACCCGTGGCGAAGGTGCAATCGCGCGATAGTCCCCCTTGGGAGGAAACGTACCGCAAAGGCAAAGCCGCTGGGGTAGAGGGGCACCCGACGCAGCAACGGGCATCCGTCCCCCGCTAGCCTCGGGAGCGGAGGTAACGCAATGCATCTATCGAGCAACAGTTTCACGGATGGCCAGCCAATCCCCGGAAACCTCGCGTTCTGCGTCCCGGACCCTGACAGCCACGCAACATTCGCCCCGAACCGCAGTCCAGCGTTGACCTGGGCGAAGGTCCCGAACGGAACCCGCAGCTTCGTGCTCACCTGCCATGATCCGGACGTCCCAACCAAGCCGGACGACGTGAACCAGGAGGGCCGGGAAGTCCCCGGCGGCCTGCCCCGGACCGATTTCTACCACTGGGTTCTGGTCGACCTGCCGGTTGACGTCACGATCGTGGCCGAAGGTGAATTCTCCAACGGTGTAACCGCGCGAGGTAAGGACCAAACCGGGCCACACAACGCGAGGCCCGGCGTCAACAATTACACGGATTGGTTCTCCGGGGACCCGGAAATGGAAGGCACCTACTACGGCTACGACGGCCCGTGCCCACCGTGGAACGACTCCCTCATCCACCACTACATCTTCACGCTTTACGCCACCGACCTCGAACGCTGCCCGGTCGACGGAGCCTTCAGCGGCCCCGACGTCCTAGCCGCCATCGACGGCCACGCCCTCGCCAAAGCATCTATCACCGGCACCTACACGTTGAACCCAAGGCTGATGTAGTCGAAGGTCAATTGTGAATAGTCCCCCTGAAAGGGGGAAAGAGGCAGGTGCGTCTCCCCCCTGACGAGCGAAGCTCGTCGGGAAGGGGGGAGTACCGCCGAAGGTGGGGAGGGGGGCTCGTTCCCACCAACCAAGCCACACGCGAAGGGCAGCCCCACTCCCGCCGTTCTCTTGCCCCTCCCGGGAGCGGGAGAGGCGCGTGGACGCCGCAGGCGGCCGCGGGAGAGGGTGGAAAGCGGTACGCGTAAAAGACCCCCTCGAAAAAGGGAAGCACCACTACGGCAAGCGAGGGTAGAGGGTTGAACAACCACGCAACCAAGGTTCCTTCCACCCCCTCCCTAACCCTCCCCCGCCCGCGGGAGCGGGAAGAAGAATCAGCCCAAGATTTCGTCGATGCGGGTGAGGGCGTCTTCGGGTAGGTCGACCCCGGCGGCACCGAGGCTTTCCTGGATCTGGGAGGGTTTGGTCGCTCCGGTGATGGCGCAGCTCATCTGGGTGTGGCGCAGCACCCAGGCCAATGCCAACTGGGGCCTGGTCAGTCCCACGCCGTCGGCAACTTCCTTGAGTGCCCGCACCTTGGCCTGATTCGCTTCACTGAAGAAGTAGCCCCGCATCTCTTCGTCGTCGGTCAAGCGGGAGCCTTGCGGTAAGCCGTCGTCGTACTTGCCGGTCAGCATCCCCATAGCAAGAGGGCTCCACACGACCACGCCCATCCCAAACCGCTTGGCTTCGCGGAGAATCCGATTCTCGAACCGCTCCCGATAGAGCATGGAGTACTGCGGTTGCTCGACGACGGGAGGATGCAATCCGTTGGCTGAAGCGAACGTGTTGGCTTCAGCAAGGCGGGAGGCCGGCCACTCGGAGGTTCCCCAATAGAGGATCTTCCCTTCATCGACGAGGCCGCTGAACGACGTGACGATCTCTTCCATCGGAACGGTTTGGTCGTAGCGGTGCGCGAAGTAGAGGTCGACATAGTCGGTGTTGAGACGCCGCAGGCTCTTGGTGATCGATTCCCGAACGTGTTTGCGGGAGAGTCCGTGGTCGTTGACCTCCTTCGACATCGGCCAGTACACCTTGGTGGAGAGCACGAGTGTGTGGCGCGGATAGTCGGCCAGGATTTCGCCCATGATCTCTTCGGCCTTACCCATCGCGTAGATGTCGGCGTTGTCGAAGAAGTTGACTCCGCCGTCGTAGGCGATCTTGACGATCTTCGCCGATCACCTCTTTGTCGTGGACCGTGTCCCCGTAGGTAACCCAGGCACCGAGCGCTATCTCCGATACCTTCATCCCCCATTTGCCCAGCTGGCGGTAGCGCATTTCTTCTCCTCAGCTTCTTCCGTAGTTCTCTGGCTCCATCCAGAGCGGTTCGTCAACGCTCCAGTCCGGTTGATTTCCCCACTGTTCTGAGAATACGACTTCGTTGGCCGGTCGGCGTTTGGCCGTTCCCCAGCGGCCCAGCGGGTAGCCGGCCGACACAGCGGCCTTGTTGGCCCAGCCCTTGCCGGTGGGAACCCCAAGCACCTCAAAGACCTCGTCGCTCTTGAGGATCCCGGCGATAGTGGTGAGACAGGTGCCAATGCCGAGACCCCGGGCGGCCAGCATCATGTTCCACACGCCGGGGAAGATCGAGGCGCCGGTTGGGTCGTTGCGGCTGAAGAAGAACACCCAGAGCGGCACCTGCTCGAAGTTCTCAGCTAACCAGGCGCTGGAGCTGCGAATCCGCATAGTTTGGGTGTCGCCAACTGCTTCGGCCCGTTCAAAGGTCTTCTTGTACACGGTGCTCTGAAGCGTCTCCCAGGCATCCCGGTAGAGATCGCCGAGAGGCGCTTTGAGGGCCGGATCGGTGACGGTGACGAACCGCCAGTTCTGATTGTTCCCACCGGACGGGGCCCGGATAGCGGCGTCCAGCATGGCTTTGACGACGTTCTCGGGTACGGGGTCGGGCTTCACCCGTCGCATCGCCCGGGTGGTGTACAGGGCTTCACTGAGTTCCATGAGAGGAGGGTAGAGGTTTCGCGCCGTGCCCGTTTTCCCGTTCTTGCGTGAGAAACTCGCACATGATGACGGAAACTCACGCAAGAACGGAGTAATAGGATGGCCGGGTCCACAACGAGAGGAACCACTATGGGCGAGTACGTGAGCAAGGGGGCCATCAAGGTCCTGGAGATCATCGGAATCTCCGAAGTGAGCTTCGACGACGCCGTTTCCCAGGCCGTTGCGAAGGCGTCCGAGACCATTGACGGGATTACCGGGGTCGAAGTGACCAGCCAGACCGCCCGGGTCAAAGACGGCAAGGTAACCCAGTATCACGCCACGGTGAAGCTGGCCTTCGCCGTCAAGTAGCAGGCACGAAGGGGCCCCCTCAAGAGGGGGCCCACTCCGCCCTGTAGGATCTGGCTACAGACTAGTCCTCACGGAGAGTCACCGTCATCTTGTATTTAAGATTTCCTCTCCTGAGCTAGTTCCACCACCACCGAGTTCTGAACTCGGGTTTATCCGTGGCGCTAGCCGTGTTTCCCGCGAAATCGGTGCTCTCAACCGTCAGCACAAACGTCGGTGCCGCTACGTAAAGGATCTTTCCGATTCGCCGGTCCCACGACCGCCTGGACGTGATCAGGAACACCTTCTGGCCGTCCTTGACCTTGATCCCATTTATATCACCAACGCAGGTCGGATCGGAATCGAAATTGTCCGTGCAGGAATAGTCAACCTTGAACAGACCCGTGTAGTAACCCGCCCAGATCGTGTCGAACTCCGCCTCAACCGTAGGAGCGATCTCATCGCGAACATCGAGACCAACAATCACCGGATCATGATCCGATGATCGATAGGCATCGGGTGCGTAGATGGCATCCTGCGCCGCCTGCTTGAAGGACGTGTCGTAGTCAATCAGATCGGGTTCGTCGGCATTGATATGCCACACCGTCGCCCCGGTCACTTTGCCCAGCAAGGCGACATTCGCCAGAGCATGGTCCAGGTACCCAATCTGCCCATCGAACACATACGAGTAGGCGTCCTCACCAATGAACTGATAGATCAGATCGGTGTATCCGCCAGCAACGATCGCATCGATCGGGTCTTCCTTGTCGTACGAGTTCAGGTCGCCGATGATGAGGAAGTCCTCATCTCCACTGCCGGTTGGATCGGTTATAAGCCAATCGACCAACGCCTCGGCGGCGGCCTTTCGAGTCAGGTTGCAGTTGCCTGCTCCGTCCCCGGTATCCGGGTCTCCTACGTCGTCACAGGCCGAGCCTTTCGACTTCAGGTGGTTCACGGCCACGGTAAACACGCCACCGGTCGTGCTGTCCATGAAGGTCTGCGCTAGCGCCGGACGATTCTTGGTGTCGATAAAGCGGGGATCAACCGACGAATCGAGAACGGCGTAACCGCCCTCCAAGAACACGGAAGCGGGTTTGTAGATCAAAGCCACCTTGATGGCATCCGTGCCGATCGCGCCTGTGGCGACGTAGTCGTACGCCCCCGGGCCGTTGACGATATTTAGGCCGTTGACAAGATCAATTACGGCGTCGTCGTTCACATTGTTCTCGATCTCCAACAGACCGACCACGTCCGCGTTCATCTCTGTCAGAGCTGCGATGATCTTGTCACGCTGACGGGTGAACTCATCGACATCGTCGGCGCCGCGACAGTCCTGGTCCCCGGCCGGACCACAGATCGGGCCAGCGTTATCCAGCGTGGTGAAGTAGTTCAACACGTTGAACGTGGCTACCTTCAGATTGCCGCCAACATCATCCGGCGCAGCCGTCCTCAGGTTGGTGTTGGTGTACTCCGCGCCCTGGGTGGGCTGGATCCGGTAGAGATTGAAGCCGTAGTCCATGACGCCGGTCACGTTGGCGACCGTGTCGCCGCCCCGGAACAGGTTGGTCAGGTCGAACACGCCTCCATTCGGATGGATCGCCGGATCCGGGTTCTGGTTGGTCCGCCCGTCGTCGAGCGTGATCTTGTTCAGCAAGAAGTCCTCGGCTGCCAAAACAGATGCCGGACCGGGCTCAACTTCAGCCGTCGGCGTCAAGCGCCGATCGGTTGTGAGCACGATCTCGCCGAAACGATCGAAGTTGAAGTACTCCGATATGACCAGCGCTTGCGGGAAGGTCACGTACATACCCTCGTACCGTTCGAAGTCGTCGACCGCCGCAACCGGCAACGACAGAGTGGCAGCAGTCGGCAATGAGTTTCCACTACCCAGAACCGATACGCCGCTGAATGAAGTGATCTCCGTCAAGCCGTTGAATTCGGAGACCGAACCTTCAACCCGGACAAGATCGCCGATTGCGACGTCGACTGCTGGTGAGCTGCCATCAAAGACGAAGATTCCCTCGGAAGTCATCGGATCGCCGTCGGCGTCGACGTCCTCTTCCTGAACGTGGAACCCATTCAAGTCACCATTAGTACCGCTGGCGCCGTCCTGAAAGTCGCCCACGACGATGCCCTCGACAACCACAGTTTCCCCAACCAACGGGCTGGCTGCGCCGTTCCCTTGGACATCATGGATCTTGACCTCGGTCGGGGGTTCAGGTGGCGCCTGGCATTCGTTGACAGCGCCGGGTGTTGGTGCGAATTGGGCGTAGGTGTCGGTGTTGCGGGCCCCCCCCGAACCGTTCGGGCACCTTTGGTTGGAATGGTTGTCCTTGTCGCCGGCTCCACCCTCGTTGACCTGCGGTTGACCGGCGTTCAACAACACCAACAAACCTGCGTCTTCTCCATCGTTGGTGTCATACACGATGGCGTCAATCAGTGCGGAAGCAGGAATTGGCGTGTCATTGGGATAGTCGACAGCATCTCCCGTAAGGAGCGCCACCGCATCAGCGCCGTTCTGCAGCCACCCAAACGAGCCAGGAGCGACGTCGATATCGGCCCCAGGGACAGAACCGATAACGAAGTAGCCGTCGGCATCCGTACTAAAGCCGTCGAGGTCGAAACCCGGCGTGTAGGACAAATCATCTGACCCGTTGAAAAGCACAACCGAAAGACCATCGAGCGCCACATTTCCGACGCCGCCGTCATAGAGCTCGATGAACTCGGCGACATCATCACTCGGAGTATCAGCATCAACCTCATTGATCACCACCGGGGGCGCGGTTGGCGTGACGATCTGGTTGCTGGTCCCCGGCGTATTGAGCGCTTCACCAACGACAGGTGTACCGGCGTATTCTGGGATACCCGCCAGATCGAAGTCGTTGCGAACCCAATCGGTCGCCGAGTCGGTGTCGAAGCCGTCCGGAATGCGCGATGCGCCGCCGGGGGCGAAGCTGCTCACGCCGTCGTAATTGGGACCAAGGACAGCCACACCGTAAGTGCGGTCGCTGGCACCTCCGTCACTCACCGCCACCGCGTCCACGATCGTGTCCCACGGACTGCTATCAAACACGCCGTCATTGTTCGTGTCGAGATCGGCGCCACCTGAACCAGAGAAGTTTTCGACCAGCAGAAGTGTGATGGTCCCGTTCTCAAGTAGGCCGTCTGGCAGATCCACCAGGAAGAAGCCACCGGAATCGGTCGTTCCGAGGGAGATAGCCGCGTCGACAACACCCGCGCCTGAACTGTCGCCTTCAATCTCGATAATCGTGTACGCCGAGTAGTCCGTACCGGCATCACCAAAGATCTCCACATACTCGACGTCGGCGCCCGCTGTACTCGCCGAAAACTCGTTGATCACAGGATCGGAGGGTCCAACGATCCCTGAAATCGGCAAGAACGTCCCGATCGGAAAAGGCGTAGTTGCGGAGGCATTAGTTGTCTCACCATCCAGGGCATTGATGCCACTGAACGTCCAATTGCTCTCGTCGAACGTTGTTCCATCTTGTCCCGAACCGTCGACACGGTATGCCCAACCATCGAGGTAATCCCATGGCTGGCCGCTGCCGGATGTGCCGATGTCACCAAATACGTCGACAACGACGCCGTTCATGAAGAGCTCGATGGCGTCGTCACCATTGATGCTCGGCGCTGTCGCATTCGTGTAGTCAGGTGCAAACCCGAAGAAGCTGGTGAAAGCCGTCGCCTCTGTGGCGACGTAGATGAACGCTCCCGACGATGCAGCGACTGCAGGGAAGGCGAACTCTTGACCGTCGGTACCGCCACCGTTGTTGGCTGAGCCGAGACCATAGATGCTCAGATCAGGAATATCGCTAACTACAAAAAGCTCTATCCCCTTGGGTATTCCACCTGTCAAGGGCCCATCGACGACACCAGTGATGACGAGATCACCCGAAGTATCGGCCCCCGCCGGCACAGCCGCCATCGGCAACAAGGCCGCCAGCATTCCGAATACCAATAGCAACGCAAGTCGTGCGCGTTTCACATCATCCTCCTGTGGTCCAATCTCCCATTTGCCCCAAAAAAAAACGGTCCATGCCTTGGCACGAACCGTCGCAGTGAACTAGTTGCAGAACAGAACCGAGCACCCGTTGTCTCATCGCGAAACACCCGAACGCCAGCGGCACTTGTCCTCATCGCGAGCAACATGCTCCCTTTCGCCATCCCAGCCCGACGACCACCCTAGCGCATCAGAAACCACCCTGGGTGGGGGTCAGCAAATGACCTACCATGCCGTCATGGACTTCACATCAGACGTCATCACGATCGAAAGAGACGGACACATCGCCACGGTTTGGCTGGACCGCCCGGACAAGTTGAACGCCATGAACGTGCCCATGTGGGAAGACCTCCCCAGGGCCATGGAGCTCCTCGGGACCGACCCCGAAACCCGGGTCGTGATCATCGCCGGGAAGGGACGGGCGTTCACCGCCGGGATCGACCTCCAGGCGCTGGCCGTGGTCGGAGGCGGCCTCGAAGGCAACTCCGAGGTCGCCAAACGCCAGGCCCTCTACCGACGAGATCAAGAGGATGCAGCACACGATGACCTCGATCGCCGACTGTCCTAAGCCGGTCATCGCCGCCGTGCACGGATACTGCATTGGGGCAGGGGTCGATCTCATCACCGCCTGCGACGTCCGGCTTGCCTCACCGGATGCCATCTTCTCTGTCAGGGAGACCCGGATCGGGATGGTGGCCGACGTTGGAACCATGCAGCGGCTCCCCAGGGTGATCGCCCCCGGTCACGTGGCCGAACTGGCATTTACCGGCAAGGACATCACGGCCGACCGGGCCAAAGAAATTGGGCTCGTCAACGACGTCTTCCCCGACGTCCACGCGGCCGCCCGCGAGTTGGCCGGCACGATTGCAGCCAACTCCCCCCTAGCCGTGCAAGGCGCCAAAGCCGTACTCAAAGCCGGCGAGAACCGGTCGATCGAAGAGGCCCTCGACTACATGGCTCTGTGGAACGCCGCCTTCCTGCAGTCGAACGACCTCCAGGAAGCGATGATGGCCAACCTGGAAAAAAGGCTGCCTGAATTCAAAGGCGAATAGGTCACTCGGTAGGGTTAGATCCAGCTACAGGAGGGCCTCGTGGAAGACCTCTCATTCATCGACATGACCGTCCGCCTGCTGCTGGCCACTCTGCTCACGGGCTTGATCGGCTTCGAACGGGAGGCAACCGGCAAGGCGGCCGGCTTACGCACCCATGCCATGGTCGGGTTCGGCGCTGCACTGTTCACGATCGTTTCGATCGCCGGGTTCAGTGAAGGCGACCCCGCCCGGGTCGCCGCCCAGATCGTCACCGGAATCGGGTTCCTGGGTGCTGGGGCCATCTGGAGAAGCGAATCCAACGTCAAAGGCCTGACTACCGCTGCCGGTCTGTGGGCGGCGGCCGCCATCGGCATGGGAATCGGATCGGGAATGCTCCTGGTCGGCACGGTGGGAACCCTCATCACGCTCGGGGTGCTGCTTGGCTTAAGGCGGGTCGACCTCGCTCTCGCACGGAGAAGCGCTATTGCCCCCCAGCAGATCGGCGTCACCATCACCAGCGTGGAGCGGATCAGGCAAATCATCAAAATGGTGGAAAGGGTCGATGACACCGTGGATGAGATCAGCTTTGAAAGGAATCCGGACGGTTCCGGGGTTCTGATCCTGGCCGTCGAGCCCGAGCGGTCCAAGATGGTCTCAGAAATGATCCACTCGATGAAGGGCGTTGCGGAAGTGGAGATCATTAGCCCGCTCTATTGGAAACAACGGAACAAGTAGAAGCCGAACCCAGCGTGGAGACAACCATGATCATTCCCGTCATCCTTTCCGGGGGCGCCGGTACCAGACTCTGGCCGGTCTCCCGGGAGCTGGAGCCGAAGCACCTGGTCGACCTGCTCGGCACCACCACACTCCTCCAAAAGACAGTGGCCCGCCTCGAAGGACTGCCAGACGCCGGCGCTCCGGTCGTGGTGGGCAACCACGCCCACCATCAACTCGTGATCGACCAACTCGCCGAAGTCGGCGTCCGGCCGACGGCCATGCTCCTCGAGCCGATTGGTCGCAACACTGCGCCGGCCGCGGCCGTAGCGGCGATGGCCGCCGCCCGTGACGGCGAAGATCCGGTCCTGCTGGTCTTGCCGGCCGACCACATCATCGGCGACCTCGGCAGGTTTCGCGAGGCTGTTGAGGCCGGACACTCGGCTGCCACCGACGGGTACCTGGTGACCTTCGGCATCATCCCCGAAAGCCCTCACACCGGCTACGGCTATATCCACAAAGGCACCAGCGTGCCCGACTCACCGGCCTTCACCGTAGAGCGGTTCGTCGAGAAACCCGACCTGCCAACGGCCACCGGGTATGTCGAATCTGGCGACTACCTATGGAACAGCGGCATGTTCATGTTCCTGGCTTCGAGGTTCCTCGAGGAGCTCGAACAGTTCGACCCGCGGCATGGTGAACGATTGCCGGCGAGCCATGGACGTCGGAGAGGAAATCGATGGGGGGATCCGCCTCGACCGGACTGCCTTCCAAGCCATCAAAGGCAACTCGATCGACTACGCCGTCATGGAGCACACCGATCGGGCCGTTGTCGTCCCTCTCGACGCAGGATGGAGTGACGTCGGATCGTGGCCGGCGCTCTGGGAGATCACGCATCAGGATCACCATGGCAATGTGGTGCAAGGCGACGTTCTCACTGAGGGAACTACCAACTCATACCTGCGGTCGGAGGACCGCCTTCTCGCCGTCGTCGGGCTCGACAATGTTGTCGTGGTCGAGACCGCCGATGCGGTGCTCGTGTGCCACAAGGACCATGCTCAGGACATCAAGAAGATCGTCGAGAGGCTCCACGAAGCCAATCGGGAGGAAGCCGCCAGACGGACGGCACGGTAGGTCTTCCCGGTCCGACAACAGAACCCCCGAATGGATGCCCCGCCCTCCGGCTCGGCCTTTTCGAGCCGACTTCCTCCCCCCGCCTCCGGCATGGGGAGGACGCCGGAACCCTCCAAAACATGCTCCCCGGTTGTGAAGCGGACGACCTGTGTGAACGAAGTGAGGACTGAGAAAGCACTAGCTCTGGAGGCTTCGGGATGCTTACGGCTAGGCAATCGTGCGACAGGAGTTGACCTCGACGAGGTCCAACGCTTTGGCAATCGCATCGATCAACTCGGCCCGAATGGCGGGCCGATCAGGTTCGAAGGGAAGTGGTCCCAGTGACGTGCACACGTCGAGCACATCTCCGGCTACCAGGGCATTGATGGAGTCCCTGGGCGTAGTGCTCCTCGTCGTCATCGAAGTAGTCGGCATCGGTTGGCTCGAAACCGAATGCATGGGCCAGGATCGAGGCCATGTCTCCACGGCTGATGACCTGCTCGGGACAGTACTGCCAAACCCCGCAACCGAGTGCAACCTCCAGGTCAACGTCGGGGCGAAAGGTCTCACGTTTGGGAACCGGGCGTGGTTCGAACTGGAGGTACATGCTGACATTGACCTCGGTACCAAGCGCTGCCGCGAGTAGGTTCTCAACGTCGGCGCCGGTGAGTTCGGCATCTGCGCAGAGTTCAAGCCCGTAGGGACCGCAACCCGTGATCAACGCCAGGGAAGCGAGCAGATCGGCGATTTCCGCCACCTCCGCTTCGTCGTCGTCCCAGAAGGCACCCTGGAACTCGACGGGAACGGTTTCATCGACCCAGGCGGCGGCGCGCGAAGCTTCGCAGTGGGTCAATAGGCGAACCCCATGGTGTCCGAAGCTCGAAATGGAGATGCGGTGGGGTCGGCTCGGCGTTGCCGCTATCGCCAACCCAGCCGATTACCTGGCCGGCCACGACCCGATCTCCCACCTCGAGGCCGGGAACCACGCCACCACCCAGCCCATCATCGGTCAGATACGTGTCGTTGTTGAGGTGGAGATACCACGAGCTCCAACCGTCATCGTGTCGCAGGAACACCGACACGCTCGACCGGTTGATCTTCGTCACCACCCCGGCATTGACGGCCAGCACCGGTGTGAGGCGAGGAGCTGCGAGGTCGATTCCCTTGTGGTCCCGTTCTCCGCCGTCGCGTTCGGCGCCGAACACGGACAGAACCCGAAGCGGGCCCGCCAAAGGCAAGGTCATGCGATAGAACGTCGCCGGAGCGATGCCGACCGGCCCCGTCCGCAAATCAGGCGCAGCACCACGCGGCAGGGTCGCAGTAGCTGCTCGCGTGGGCATGGGGATGGCCGGCGTTAGCGCTACAAACAGCACAAGCGCCAGCAGTATCGAGAGGAATCTGGTGCCCTTCACCCATGCTTCATCGGCATGTGAAATATTGTCTTAATGGGAAATCCCAACAAGTAAGGGGTTTCCGAGCAGAAAACGACCGTGGCGGTCGGGCAGGCGAGGTGGGGCACCCTCTGCAGAGTCCGACACTGCAGGCAAGAGAGCTCTGAAGATGGGTGGGAGCTGCAAGACGTCCACCCTCTCCGCTCCGCCGCCTCCAGGCGCCTTGGCGCCTCTCCCGCCAGCAGGAGAGGCAAACGCCCGACTCGAGGATGCGGGACCCCCCTACCCCAGCGGCTACGCCGCCGCGGTACCTTCCCCCCAAAGGGGGGCTATCACAGAACGCTCTGCTCGAATACGCTGTGACACCCCCTACCCCAGCGGCTACGCCGCCGCGGTACCTTCCCCCCAAAGGGGGACTCTTTGGGTTAGGACTCCAGGAAGGTCTTCAGTTTGGCGATGCCTTCGTTGATCTCGTCAACGCCAATGCCCGAGTAGGCAAAGCGGATGTATTTCTCGGGCTCGTTCTCTTGCGCGCGGCCGAAGTGCAGCCTGGTGGTGAAGGAAACGCCGGTGTTGTGGAGGACGGCTCGGCGGAACTCCTCATAATCCAAGATCCCCAGGTTGGTCATGGCCTCGGTCACATTGGGGAAAACATAGAAGGTGGCGTTGGGCACGTAGGTGCGAACCCCTTCGATCGAGTTGAGGCCCGCGGCCAGCACATCGCGTCGTTCCTGCAAGGTACTGCGGATCGCCTTGACTTCGGTCTGGTCGCCGGTGAGCCCGGCCACGGCGCCGTACTGGATGAAGTGGTTGGAGCAGGATTCGTCGTTGACGTTGATCTTGGCGATGACGTCGACGATCGATTCGGGACCAATGCTGGCTCCCAGCCGCCAACCCGTCATGGCGAACTTCTTCGAGAAGGTGTAGAGGATCACCGTGCGGTCGAGCATGGCCGGCTGCTCGACAAACGACCGGCTGGTTCCCTCGTACCGCATGTCGAAATACGCCTCGTCGGTCAGAACGTACAGGTCGTGTCTGCGCACCAGCTCGGCCAGGCGATCGAGCTCCTGCGGTGAGCACTCGGCCCCGGTCGGATTCTGGAGGTCGTTGATGATGAGCAAGCGGGTTTTGGGGGTGATTGCACGCTCAATCGAATCGAAATCCAAACCGAAGTTGTTCTCCCCTTCCACATACCCGTAGGGGACGGCCACGCCGCCGTTGAACTCAATCTGTGATTCGTAGATCGGGTAACCGGGATTCGGGTAGAGGACCTCGTCACCGGGGTTCATGAGGGCCAGGATGAACTTGCCGATGGTCGGCTTCCCACCCGGCTGGACGACGATGTTTTCAGGCCCGTAGGCAACATGGTGCGACGCCGACACGTCGGCAGCCAGAGCTTCTCGAAGCTGCGGGATACCAGCGTTGGGACAGTAACCGGTCTTGCCGTCCCGAAGCGCTTTCCAGCTGCCCTCTATAACCGTTGAAGGGGTGGCCAGGTCGAGGTCGCCCAAATGGAAGGGATAAACCTTGTTCCCCTCGGCTGCGAAGGCGTTGGCTTCACCCGAAACGGCAAAAGCCGTCTCGGTACCAAGTCGGGCGATACGGTCGGCAATGGTCACCATGGGTCTCTCCTACAACTCTTGTGCGTTGACGATGCTGGGGGCGGCGTGGGGGATTTCGCCTTCCAGGAAGGGTGTGATGTCGTCGCCGTCCCATACGGGAAAGCCCTGCAGAATGGCGGCAACGTTGGCGGCCGCCAGGCTGGACATCCCCTCGCGCGGTCCACACCGTGGCCGAGGCGATATGGGGAACGATCACCACATTGTCCAACTCCGCCAGGCCGGGCTTCATCGCCGGTTCATCCTCGAACACGTCGAGCCCAACCCGGAACTCGGGGTTGGCGCGACAGTGCTCAACCAGCGCAAACTCGTCGATCACCGGACCGCGGCTCGAGTTCACGAGCACTGCGTCCGGTTTCATCTTCGAGAGAGCTGCGGCGTTGATCAGATGGTGGGTGGTGTCGTCCAGCACGGTGTGCAGGCTGACCACGTCGGCTTCCCGGAGCACATGATCAACCGATTCGAGGCGCCGGCAGGTGAGAGGAGCCTCACCCTGCTCTACCAGGAAGGCGGAGTAGTCGGCCACGTATTGCTCGAGAGCCGGGTTGGGATACAGGTCGTAGTAGACCAGGTGCATCTTGTGCCCTTCGACCATCATCCGCGCATAGGCGCTCCCGATCCTACCCGCTCCGATGACACCGACCGTTGCCCCCACGAATCGCTTCCCGAGGAACATGGTGGGCAGCCAACCTTTGTAGTGGCCGCCCCGCATGTAACGATCGCCTTCTGTCACTCGACGCCCGGCGGCAAACGTCAGCGCAACGGCCATCTCGGCGGTCGTTTCCGTCAGCACGCCCGGGGTGTTCCCGACCGGAATTCCGTTCGCAGTTGCCGCCGCGACATCGACGTTGTTGTAGCCGACGGCCCCGTTGCTGTAGGCAGTGCCTCCCGCGGACCGCAAGGCTGCGAACAGGTCGGCGTTCCAGTCCTCGGTCAGTTGACCGATCACCCCGTCACACCGCTCACCGATCCGGGCGATGATTTCGTCGTTGGACAACACAGCCGGATCGGTGCAGATCTCAATCGAGCAATCGGCATCAAGCAGAATCTGCTTCCAGTGCTCACCGGGCAGCGCCTTGGTCACGATGACCCGCCGGCTCCCCCCCGGATTGATGGTGATCCATTCCTTCTCGGCCATGTGTTCTACCCCTTCCTTCGAGAACCGGCTACGTCGCTCTACATCGTGAGCGCCATGACCGCCTTCTGGACGTGCAGACGGTTCTCGGCCTGGTCGAACACCCGGCTCCAACGCCCGTCGATGACGCCGTCGGTCACTTCGACGTTCCGGTCGGCCGGCAGCGGATGCATGTAGATGGCGTCCTCGTCGGCCATCTCCATACGGCGCTCGTCGGCGATCCAATCCTTGTACTTCTCGGAGATCTTGGCCGACTCTCCGTGGTCGGACGTGGTGAGCATCGAGCCCCAGCTCTTGGCGTAGACGACGTCGGCGCCCCGCATTCCCTCATCGAAGTCTTCAACGATCTCGAAACTGCCGTGCGCCTTGCGTGGCGTTTTCCTCTGCCTGGGCGACGATCTCCGGCATCAATTTGAACTCGGGAGGCCGGGTCAAACGGACGTTGGCGCCAAAGCGGGTCATCAGCAGGATGACGCTCTGCGGGACGCTGATCGGCTTCTGGTAGCTGGCCGCGTACGCATAGCTCATGTTGAAGGTCAGGTTGCGAGGGTCGCCCTTTTGCTCAATGACCGTCAGCAGGTCGGCGAGAGCCTGGAAGGGGTGGTACCAATCGCACTGCATATTGAGAACCGGGGTGCGGCTCGCTTCGGCCACTGCCCGGATGTAATCGTTGCCGATTCCCCAGTCCACGTTGCGGATAGCGATGCCGTCGTCGTAGCGACCGAGGATCTCGCCGATTTCCTTCCAGGTGTCGCCGTGACCGATCTGGGTGCTGGTGCTGTCGAGGAACATGGCGTGGCCGCCCAGCTGGGCCATTCCGGCTTCGAAGCTGGCCCGGGTACGGGTGCTGGAGAAGAAGAACAGCATGGCCAATACTTTGTCCCGCAGCAAGGCGTGTGGCTCGCCGAGGGCCCGTCGTCGTTTCAAGTCGAGAGCCACATCAATGACTGTGTCGAGTTCGTCCTTGGTCCACTCCTGGGTGGTGATCATGTCCCGGCCGTGCAGGTATGTCTGCATGTTCGCTCCTTGGTCAGGCCCCGGCTTTCCGCCGGATGAGGCGGAAGCGGAGCAGGTCATCTCTGAAAAATGAGGTGGCTTTCACCACCGGTTCGTTGTCCTGGTCGAAGCCGACCTCCTCAAAACTGATCGACGGAGTACGACGTGGCACCTCGAGTCGCCCGGTCTCGTGGTTACCCAACGCTACCGGGACGATCTCCGAGAGGTAGTAGGAAAGAAATCGCGAACAATGATCCTCGAGCAACTCGTACAGAGGCTTCCTGCCGTGGGCAGTATTGATCCGCACCAAAACGAGTTGCTCCGGGATCCGGTTCGTGGTGAGCACCACAGGCAAATTGTTCTCGAGGAACAACTTCTCCATGACCACCACCGGTGCGCCGGGTTCGATCTTCAAGTCAGTCGCCAGTTGCACGTCCGCTTCTTCTGTCCGAATCTCCTCAACCCGCACGGAAGGCGTGTACCCGTGGTCCCTGAGGAGTTCCTCGTACGACCACATCTCCTCGAGACGTGACTTGATCTGCAAACCGGGCTCGTTCACGAACGTCCCGGCCCCCTGTTTGCGATAAATAGAGCCTTCCTGCTCGAGGCGGCTCAGGGCATCGCGGATGGTGGTCCGGCTGACCCCAAGATCCGTGGCGAGTTCGGTCTCGGAAGGAATCCGTCCGGCCTCGAAATCGCCGCCAACGATCCGCTCTTTGAGATGCGCCTTCACCTGTTCGGTGAGGGACGGATTGCGAGTGATCATCGGACGAATCCTAACTAGCCGGTCGGGTCATCATGTTGTATGCTTGTATGACAAATCGTACCTGAGGTCCCCGTTGCTGTCCAGCGACCGGATCTCTTCCCGGGAAACACCCGGGACGGACAACCAAGAGGAGTGCTACATGCGCAGCTTCGCCGGACGGGACATCCTGTCGCTCAAAGACTTCGAGCGGAATGAGTTCTTCCACGTCTTCGAAATCGCCGACGAACTCGAGCCCATCGCCCGGGAGCGTCGCAATACCGACCTGCTGGCCGACAAGACCATGGTCACCGCTTTCTACCAGCCCTCAACCCGTACCCGTCTTGCCCATGAAGCGGCCATGCATCGCCTCGGTGGACATGTCACCGGTTTCTCGGACGCCAAGATGACCCGGGCCGGAGACTTCTATCAGGAATCCATCAAAGACACCGTTCACATGTTGGAGTACTACGGCGATGTGCTTGTCATGCGCCACTTCCAGCAGGGTGCTCCCCACGAAGCAGCTCGTTGGGCCTCGATCCCCGTAATCAACGCGGGCGACGGCTGGGGCGAACACCCCACCCAGGTTCTGACCGACCTCTACACCGTGCAGAAGGAAACCGGCAGTGTGGATGGAAAAACGTTCGTCTGCATCGGCGACCACCGCATGCGCACCATGCACTCGATCGGCTATGCCCTCAGCCAGTTCGATGCCGAGATGGTGATCCTGGCTCCCGAGGAAATGTCCCCAACCAAAGAGTTCCTGGCGGAACTGGACGAGAAGGGCACCTCATGGCGCATCGTTGAGCACATCAACGACGTGATCGAAGAGGCCGACGTCATCTACATGGAACCGGTCGTGCAACCCGACTACACCCAGTCGCGCCAGGAAAAGGCCGACGAGTACGGAACCACGCCGGCCAACTACCGGATCACCAGAGAGGTCATGAAGAAGGCTAAAGGTGACTCGATCGTGTTGCACTCGCTCCCCCGCATGGACGAGCTGCTGCCCGAGGTCGACCAGCTGAAGCATGCCCGTTACTGGCAAGAGGCCTACAACGGCGTCGTCATGCGCATGGCCCTGCTGGCCCTCGTTCTTGGCGTGACGGAATAGCCATGCCGAGAGCAGTCATAGCAATCGGCGGCAACTCGCTGATCACGGACAAGGATCACCAGAGCGTCGAGGATCAGTACCTGGCCGCCGGAGCGACGGATCACCACATCGCGCAGATGGTCAAGGCCGGTTGGGACGTTGCCATCTCACATGGCAACGGTCCCCAGGTCGGCTTCATTCTGCGGCGTTCGGAGCTATCACGACATGAGTTGCACGAGGTGCCCCTCGATGTTTGCGGCGCGGACACCCAAGGTGCCATCGGGTACATGCTGCAGCAGAACCTGATCAACATCTTCCGGGCCATGGGACTCGCCAAGCAGGTGGCCACCGTCGTCACCCAGGTTGAAGTCAGTGCGAACGATCCCGCCATGCTCAACCCGTCCAAGCCGATCGGCACGTTCTTCGACGAGGACGAGGCCAAAGTGCGCCAAGAGCGCGACGGATGGGCCGTGGTCGAAGATGCCGGACGCGGGTGGCGCCGCGTCGTGGCGTCACCCAAACCGGGCCGGATCGTCGAGATCGAAGCTATCCGCACCCTGATGGACGCCGGCGTGGTCGTTATCGCGGTCGGCGGTGGCGGAATTCCTGTGGTCGCCGACGAGAACGGCGACCTGACCGGGGTGGCCGCTGTCATCGACAAGGACCTGGCTTCGGCCGTCCTCGCTAAGGAACTCGACGCCGATCTGCTGTTGATCTCAACGGCCGTCGAAAGGGTCGCGCTCCGGTTCGGGACCCCCGAGCAAGAGTGGGTCGATCGTATGACCCTCTCCGAGTTGAAGGGGTATCTGGCCGAAGGCGGCCACTTTGCGGAAGGATCGATGGCGCCCAAGATGCGGGCCGTCGTGCAGTTCCTGGAAGCAGGCGGTGAACGAGCGCTCATCACGAATCCCGAGAACATCGCCAAAGCCATCGCAGGCGACACAGGTACATGGATCGTCCATGACTGACCATGTCACCGGACTGGCCTGTGTGATTTGTGGCACCACGTACCCGGCCGAGGAGGCCGGGTACGTGTGTCCGGATCATGGCAACGAAGGCATCCTCGACGTCCGGTACGACTACTACCTGATCGGGTCAAGGATCTCGCGGAAATCTCTCCAGGACGAGCGCGAAACCACCATGTGGCGCTACCGACCGCTCCTGCCGGTTGCATCCGATGCTGTCGTCCCGCCCCTCACCGTTGGCTGGACCCCCACCTACGATGCTCCGCGACTGGCCGAAGCCCTTGGCATCCGCCAGGTTTGGGTGAAGGATGAAGGCCGCCAACCGACCGCTTCGCTCAAGGATCGGGCCAGTGCCATGGCCATCGTCAAAGCTCGTGAACAAGGCGCTGAGGTGGTGACGACGGCGAGCACGGGCAACGCAGCGGCGGCGCTGAGTGGCTTATCGGCCAGCATGGGTCAGAAGAACGTTATTTTCGTCCCGGAAACCGCCCCCCAGGCCAAAATCGCCCAACTGCTCGCCTACGGCTCGACCGTGGCGCTGGTGAAGGGAACCTACGGCGACGCGTTCGATCTGTGCATGCAAGCCGCCAATGAATTCGGCTGGTACAACCGCAACACCGGCTACAACCCCTACATGACAGAAGGCAAGAAAACGGCCGGCCTCGAAATCCTCGAACAGCTCGGCTGGAAAGTTCCCGACGCCATCTTCGTCAGCGTCGGCGACGGATCGATCATCGGCGGTATCCACAAGGCAATGAAGGATGCCATCGCCCTCGGGTGGATCGATCATTCCCCTCGCATCTTCGGGATTCAGTCCGCCGGAAGCGACTATCTCGTGCAGGCATACGAATCCGGCGAGGACGTGCTGACCAAGCCACCGATCTCGGCCACCACCATTGCCGACTCGATCAGCGCCGACCTCCCCCGCGACCGGATCAAGGCGATGGCCGCTGTCGTCGAAACGAACGGCTCATATGTGCGTGTCGACGACGAAGACATTCTGGCGGCGGTTCCTCTGCTGGCGCGTGGCTCGGGTGTCTTCGCCGAACCGGCCGGCGCCGCAGCTTACGCAGGCCTGATCGCTGCCGTCGACCAAGACCTGATCGGGTCGACCGATCGGGTCGTGGTGCTCTCAACCGGGAGCGGCCTCAAAGACGTCGCCTCGGCCATGAAGGCCGTCACTGCTGCAGGGACCAAACCCATGAGGGTGGAACCCACCCTGGAAGCATTGAAAGAAGCAATGAAGAAGGCGTAGTCGGTCGTCAGTCGTCAGTTGTCAGAGCGCAACCGACGACAACGAGCTACGGAAGACGAACTGAGAACTGAGGACTCACCAATGATTGATCTCACCGTCCACGAAGAGACCCTGGCCTCAGCCGCCGGGCAAGCCAAAGCACGTTCGATCCGTATCCCCACCTTCAAGGAGATGCGTGACCCTTCGCTGATTCCTGCCTCGATCAAGCAGGAGCTCGCATCGGTTGGGCTGTGGGACCTCGATCCCCGCAACCTGTACCGCATCACCTGGCACAACGAGCCGACCCCAACCGGGGGCGGGTACGGGCCGGTCAACTACGTCGAGCTTCCTTCGGAGCTGACGGGCACCTCCACGCGGATTCTCCTCCTCGAAGGCAAGTGGTTCCCGACCGGTGCCCACAAAGTCGGCGCCGCGTTCGGATGCCTGGTGCCCCGTTTGGTTACCGGCCAGTTCGATCCAGTCGCGCAAAAAGCCGTGTGGCCATCGACGGGCAACTACTGCCGGGGAGGCGCCTATGACTCCAACCTGCTGGGTTGCGAGTCGATTGCCATCCTCCCCGAGGGTATGAGCGCCGAGCGGTTCAGCTGGCTGGAAAGTGTGGCCGGGGAAATCATCAAGACCCCCGGGTCCGAGTCCAACGTCAAAGAGATCTTCGACAAGTGCAACGAGCTGCGGGTCTCCGGTCAGGACCTGGTGATCTTCAACCAGTTCGATGAGTTCGGTAACTACCTGTGGCACTACGCCGTGACCGGACCGGCGATGGTCGAGGTGCTCGAGGCAGCCATGCGGCCCGGCGACGAGTTCCGAGGCGTGACCCTGACGACCGGTTCAGCCGGGACGATTGCATCGGGCGACTATCTCAAGCAGCTGTACCCCAACTCAAAAATCGCGGCCGGAGAAGCCATTCAGTGCCCGACCATCCTCTACAACGGGTTCGGCGAGCACCGCATCGAGGGCATCGGCGACAAGCACATCCCCTGGATCCACAACGCCAAGAACACGGACATGGCGATTGGACTCGACGATGAGGCCACGATTGCCCTGACCCGGCTCTTCAACGAACCGGCCGGTACCGCCTACCTGGCCGACCAGGGCGTATCCGCAGAGTTGATCGAGAAGCTCCCCCTCCTCGGCATATCCGGGATCGGCAACATGCTCATGGCCATCAAAATGGCCAAGTACTACGAAATGGGATCTCAGGATGTCGTCATCACCGTCGGGACCGATTCGATGGAGATGTACGGGAGCCGCCTGAAGGAGCTCAACGAGGACCGGGGCGAGTTCACCACCCTCGACGCGGCTGCGGCCTACCACCGCTACCTTCTCGGACAGGGCGTCGACCACGTCCAGGAACTCGGGTACTACGACCGCAAGCGGGTCCACAACCTGAAGTACTACACCTGGGTCGAACAGCAAGGCAAGACCTACGAAGAGATCCAGGCGCAGTGGTACGACCCCGGTTATTGGACCTCGATCCAGGCGATGGTCGATCCCATCGATGAGCTGATCGTGGCGTTCAACGAACAGGTTGCCGGCTTGAGTTAGTTTGGGGGACGACGGTCCACGAGGGCCTCATTGAAAACAGAGAAAGGCATGCACATGTCTGAAACTGTTGTTGCGTTCATGGACCGGGTTGTCGCCCTGTGTCCTGGAGAGCCCGAGTTCCATCAGGCTGTTCACGAAGTCATCGAATCGATCTGGCCGGTAATGGATCGGCGACCCGAGTTTCGTGACGCCAACATCCTCGACCGGATCGTGGAACCCGAACGGGTGATCATCTTCCGGGTGCCCTGGGTCGACGACCAAGGGCACATCCGGGTCAACCGGGGCTTTCGCGTCGAGATGAACAGCGCCATCGGGCCCTACAAGGGCGGCCTGCGATTCCATCCGTCGGTCAACCTGGGGGTGCTCAAGTTCCTTGCCTTCGAACAGGTCTTCAAGAACGCTCTCACGACACTGCCGATGGGCGGCGGCAAGGGAGGCTCTGACTTCGATCCGAAGGGGCGGAACGACAGCGAGGTCATGCGATTCTGTCAATCGTTCATGAGCGAACTGTTCCGCCATATCGGAGCTCGCACGGATATCCCCGCCGGTGACATCGGGGTCGGGGCGCGGGAGATCGGCTATCTCTTCGGGCAGTACAAGCGGCTTGCCAACGAATTCTCAGGAATCCTCACCGGCAAGAGCCTGGAGTCGGGTGGGAGCCTCATCCGATCCGAGTCGACCGGATACGGCACCATCTACTTCGCCGAAGAGATGCTCAAGACCCGCGACGACTCGATCCTGGGGAAGACGTGCCTGGTATCCGGATCCGGGAACGTTGCCCAGTTTGCCGTGGAGAACATCCTTCGATTGGGCGGTAAGGCCGTCACGCTATCGGACTCGAACGGTTTCATCTATGACGCCGATGGAATCGACCACGAGAAGATCACCTGGGTTAAGGACTTGAAGAACGTTCGGCGCGGTCGGATTGCGGAGTACGCCGATAGATTCAACGCCGAGTACTACCCGGACCAGCGCCCCTGGGCGGTAGACGGCGCTGAATGCGCTTTCCCCTGTGCGATCCAGAACGAACTGAGTGGAGAGGACGCTAAACAACTACTGGCCAACGGGGTGTATGTGATTGCCGAAGGCGCCAACATGCCGTGCGAACCCGAAGCGGTAAAGCAGTTCGTTGACCAGAAGATCCTGTTCGGACCCGGCAAGGCAGCCAACGCCGGCGGGGTGGCTACCAGTGGCCTCGAGATGGCTCAGAACGCGGTGTTCAGCACCTGGACCAGGGACGAGGTCGACCGGCGATTGCGGATGATCATGATCAGCATCCACCGCAGTTGTCAGGAAGCAGCCGAACAGTATGGAACCCCGGGTAACTACGTCAATGGTGCCAACATCGCCGGCTTCATCAAGGTAGCGGATGCCATGCTGGACCAGGGTGTCGTGTAGGTCAGGAGGCGTCATGCGTAAAGATATTGGATACTTCGAGGGAACCGATTCGACGCTGCTCACTGCCCTGGTCTGCGAGGGATTCGACACCCTCCCAATGTCGAACGGCTACGACAACCACGGTCGCCACGTAAAGTTGATCAATCAGGAGAACAAACCCGATCTGCTCATCGGTTACGTCCACAAGGTCTTCGCCCCCGATGGCGGCGACCCCAACTCCACGACCTACCAGGACATCTTCCATACGTGCCGTATTCACGGGGTTCCCTTGTTGCTCGAGGTGCCCAAGAAGCTGCAGGAAAGGGCGCGAACCCTATTTGAAGACATACCCGACGTAGTTCAGTTTGTGGATCCAGACGACATGCTGAAAATCGCCAAGGAGATCCTTGGCGATCCCAACACGTAGGGCCTTCGAACCCCCGTTTGGGCGCCCGGGAAGGTCCCGCCCTTGCCCACGCGGTCTACGCCGAACCGTCACCTCATCACGTTCAAGGGGAAGGCGTTTACTCCGGGTAGCCAGGACTCCCGATCTTCGTGCCCGTTGTGGCTGCCATCACGGGCAGGTGAGCCATCGAACCCTGCAAACCCCGCAACAGGACGAACATGTCGGCCGCCGGGCTCAGTGACAGCGTCTGACCCTCGAGCGTGCCCTTGCCCGGAGTCGCTTCGATCAGGCCGAATGTCTCTGGATCGAGCCTGGCCGAGAACGACGGGCTCGAATACTCGACCGACCCGTTGACCGAAAGGCGATGGGTCTCCCCATTCCAGCGACCTTCCATCGATCCGTCCTCGAACACCATGAAGGCGTTGTCCTTTTCGGCTTCGAAATCAGCTCGATCGAGGTACAAACGCGGCTTGTCCTTGTAAGGATCCCCGGAGGTCGGGCACGCCGTCGTACAGTTACCGCACTCATTGCAGAAATCGGTGAGCACCGCAATCTGCAAGGTCTGAGCTGCTCGATAAGCATGTTTCTCACCTGCCACCACGGCAGCGCCGTCAACGGCGAGAGCCGGGAGGGCCACGGCAAACGGATCCATCTCGTAGGTCATCAAGGCCATGTTGGGACACACCCCAACGCACAGACTGCAGATCTCATGGCAGTCCAAACAACGGCTCGCCTCGGCAATGGCTTGGTCGGCGGTGTAGCCCACAACGGTCTCCTCGAATCCGTCGCGCTGATCCAGCGGCGAGACTTCGATGGGGACCCGGTACTCACGGACGCGCCCGCCTGACGGTCATCTCGTGCAGATCAACCCGCACTGCCGCTTCCTCAGCCACCGGATTCGCTTGACCGTGGGCGGCAATAATCGCCGCTGCTACTGCTTTTCCATCTGCCGCCGCCTTCACGATCGACGAGGGGCCGTCGGCCGCAACGTCCCCACCGGCGTAAACACCGGGAATCGACGACTCGAAGGTGAACGGATCCACGTCGATATATCCGCGCTTAGTCAGCGCTGGAGCTTCGTCGCCAAAGAAGTCCAACACTGAGTGCTGGCTGATGGCCAGGATGAGCGTGTCGAGCGGAATCTCGAACTCGGAGTCAGGAACGTCATGGGGGACCTTGCGCCCCGAAGGGTCGCGGTCGCCTCGATACTCCGTCTTCGTGCAGATCAGACCGGCCAGCTTCCCGTCCTCGATATGGAGGGCATGCGGCGCCGCGAGTTCGAAAATACCGATCCCCTCGTCCTTGCACGCGTGGATCTCCTCCGGGTCGGCCGGCATCTGATCGATGGTGCGCCGGTAGATGAGTGACGCCTGTTCGGCACCCACCCGACGGGCCGAACGGACGGCATCCATCGCGGTGTCTCCTGCCCCGATGACCCCAACGCGAGCGCCGATGGGTACCGGTTGCTCTTCCCGCACGCTGCGGAGGAAGAGCAGCGCATCCATGATGCCTTCTGAGTCCTCGCCTTCGAGATTGAGACGCTTGGCAAGCTGAGCTCCAACGGCAACAAAGATCGTCTCGAACCCTTCCGAGCGAAGATCGGCGAACGTGAATTCCACTCCAGCGGTCTGGTTGTAGCGGATCTCCACTCCCAGTTCCTTCAGGACGGCCGTGTCCTGATCGATCTGATGTTGCGGCAGCCGGTAGGCGGGAATCGCTCCGCCCACCATGCCTCCGGCATAAGGATGGGCTTCGAAGATCGTCACTGCGTACCCGGCATAACCGAGTGCCTGAGCGGCGGACAGGCCGGCGGGGCCGGCGCCGATAATGGCAACCTTGGACCCGGTACCGGGCTTCTTGCGGAACATCACGGGCTGCTCCTCGTGGCTCATGATGAATTTCTTCATATGGCGGATGGCCAGCGGCTGATCGAGGTGGGTGCGGATGCACGTGTTCTCGCAGAGGTGGTCACATACCTGACCGAGAATCGATGGCAACGGATTGTCCTGCCTGGTGAGCTTGACGGCCTCCAGGAAATCACCGTTCCTGACCGCGTTCATGTACTGCGGGACCTTCTGATCGACCGGGCATTCGTCGAGGCAGGGGGCTTCGATGCAGTCGAAGAGACCCAGCGTGCCGCGGCGTTTTGGAACGGTCCATCCGGAAGGATTCCTTCTCGTAACGCCAGTCTTTTCGAACCTTCTCTGCATAGTGGCGCAGGTTGAGCCGGGCCATGACCTTCCCGACGAGATCCACCAGGGCTTGCGAACGCGGCTCATCGAAACCATGCGTACCTGCCCACGCGGCCATCCGATCCGCAATGGGTCCATCTCCACTCGCCAGGCTCTCGGCGAGATCCGCGCATGCCTCGCCGTCGAGGGCCAACCCACTGTCCGTCAGAGCAGCCCACTGCAGGAGGGGGACGAACTCATCGAAACCTTCCCGTGACATGGCCGAGCGAGCAATGAAATCTGCCATATCGACCGCCCCGACTGATTCGATGGCAGCGCCGAGGTTCTCCATGTATTGCACCATGCGCAGGTAGCCGCCGGTCTTGAGCAGATCGGAACACACCGTCACGGTCTTCATACCGCCCGCCAGGAGGTCGGCCACGTTGAAGCAATCCGCTCCACCGGCGAAGGACAGCATCAGGTCGCCGCGAAACTCCTCGCTGATCTTCGAAGCAAGGTTGGTGGTGACCGGATGGAGCGCCCGCCCGGACAAGTACATCATCTCGTCCCGGTCGAAGACCGTTCGCCAGTTGTCCACCTCAAGCGTGTTCGACAGTTTGAGACCGAACTTGCGGTCATTATCGACGGCGATCCTGCGCAGATTGTGGAACATCGGGACGGCGTCGACATATTTGAGGTCATGACCGAACGCCTCATCCGGAATCGGAACGTCTACAAAGGCCAGATCATCGTTGATGATCTGGCGGACCCGGTCGGCGCCCAACAGCGTTGGGTTGCACTTCACCGAGGTATGCAGCTTCCGTTCTTCCAGGAGGTAATGGGTGATGCGCTCGATTTCGTCGGGCGGGCATCCGTGCATCGTCGACAGCGTGATCGTGTCCGAGATCAGAGCCGGAATGTCGAGATCACGTATTTCCGGATACCGGCGGGCGACGATGTCGATGTAGGCAGGCAGATACTCCGAGGCGTCCAGCATCGTGTCGAGGTACCACTGCACATTGGGTTTGAGGATCCCTTCCAGGTTGTACCCGACGCTCATGTTGAAGATCATCCCGGGGCGGTCGCCGGGGAACCCGAACTTGTGATGCAGCGCATGAATCAGGACCCAGGCCCGCAGGTACTCGTCGAACGACTCGTAGACCTTGAGCTCCTGGGACCACTCGACGTTGTAGCCCTCGTCCTCGATGTCGATGCAGGGCTTGTTGACGTCCAGTTCGTCGAGGGTCTGCACCGTCTTCAACTCGATGAACCGGGCCCCAACGAGCCAGGAAACGATGATGTTCTGCGCCATCTGGGTGTGGGGGCCGGCCGCCACTCCAAACGGGGTTTCGAGTGTTTGACCGTACTTCTCGATCCGGAAGCGGTCGGTTTCCTTCGGCACGAAGAAGGCCGATCGGGGCACGCCGAAGAGTGAGTCCTTCTGCTCCAGTTCGTCGAAGACCCAGTCGGTCAGCTGCTCCATCGAAATGGGGTGGAATCGATCGGACATATCGCTCCTCGTTGCTTGTCAGATTGTCAGAGACGGGCGTGCAGGCGGGCGGCCTGCTCGGCGGCTTTGGCACGGACCTCGGCGGCATCGACCCGGGTGGGTTCAGCCGTCGGTGAAGACCACCTCGCCGTCCACTTTCACCTCGAGCGGTCGGACGCCGGGCGTGAAGGCCAGGTGCCAGGGATCCATCGGGTCGTACGACCACGTGACTTCATCGTTGCGGGCCTCCGGCATGATGTCCCAGCCGGTCTCCAACCACGACCAGGCCTTGTCCGGTCCGCAGGTGATATCGACACTGCGCTGCATCACGTAGGCCAGGCGGAATGACTCAATCACGTTCGCGCCGATACCGTCCGTTCCCAGCGCCACCGGGTTGCTGAACCGGGCCGGGTTGGCGTATCCGACGGCGTTGTTCAGGTTCGAACGCGGGTTGTGCAGGATCGTTCCGCGCAGCGTGTGATCGGTGGGAAGATGCACGCAGTGGCTGAGCAGCCAATTGTCCCGGGTCAGCCCTTCGAGCCGTTCGGGCGCGTCGATGTCGCCGATCCCTTCTGCGACGTGGATGTGAACCCCCACCCCGAGTTCCTCGGCCAGGGCGGCGGCGGCTTGCAGCGACTCATCGGTGCAGGTGAAAGCCGCATGGACGCCGACCAGCGCCTTGTTGCCCTCCTTGCACGAACCGCCTGTTCTCTTCGAGGCCCCGGCGGGCGCCGTCGGCTCCGTGCCGGTCGGTGATCCCGTAGGCGGGCAAGACCCGCACCCCGACCTCGGCGCAGGCCTCGGCGATGACACTGAGGCTCCCCTCGATGGCGTTGGGGGACTCGTGATGATCGACGATGGCGGTGGTGCCCGACTCGAGGGCCTCGAGGGCGCCGAGCATGGCGGACCATCGGATCATGTCCAGATCGAGCGCCGTGTCCAACCGCCACCAGATCTGATCGAGGACCTCCTGGAAGTTGGTCGGGGTCTTGGGGGGCGGGGGCATACCCCGGGCCAGCGACGAGTAGAGATGATGGTGGGCACAAACCAGACCCGGTGTCGTGGCGGACATATCTCCTCCTCCCGGAAATCGCTACTTCAACCTACCCTTTGTTCCTCATCCCGTTTTGGCGTCAATCCTCCACCTGATTGGTGTAGTTCGACGCCAAAACCCTTCATTTGTTGATCGGTTGGTGGATGCCCATCGGGAGGCGGTTGCGCCATGTGCCGTCCACTTCGTGGAAAGCGGCCGCCACCGCCCCGGCCGTGGGGACCAGGCCGATCTCGCCGACACCTTTGATCCCGTAGGGGGCGCCGGGTTGCGGGGCCTCAACCAGGTGCACCTCGATCTCCGGGATGTCCTTGGCTCGCAGGATCCCCAGGCTCCGCAGCGTCATGTTGGTCGGCATCCCGGTCTCGTCCGTCGGGAACTCTTCGGAGAGGGCGTACCCGAGTCCCATGTGGACGGCGCCCTGCACCTGGCCCTCACACAGTGTCGGGTTGACGACCCGCCCGACATCGTGGACCGCAACGACCTTCTCGATAATGCCCGTTTCGGGATCCGCAATCACCAGTTGGGCCGCGTACCCGAAGGTCGAGTGAATGATGGGGTTCTCAACGCCTTCTTCGAGGGAGTTGGTCCAATCAACCCGGTACTCGCCGTAGTAGTCGACGCCGGGGCGGCAGTCGTTCTCCAACGCAACCTGGCAGGCGGCTTTGACCCCGCCGGCTCCCATCAGCGTGCCACGGGACCCGGTCGTCTGACCGGCTCCCAGCTCTCGCGTGGTGTCGACGACGACCCGCACCCGGTCGGGTGCGATGCCCAATTCCTCTACGGCCACCTGCAGCGCCACGGTGTGGATGCCCTGGCCCATCTCGGTCCAGCAGTGGCGAACCTCCACGGTCCCGTCTTCCTCGAACCGGACAACGGCCCCCGAGATCTCCTTGAAACCGTTGCCGAGACCGGAGTTCTTGATTCCCATCCCGAAGCCCGATTGCTTTGCCTGCCGCCCGGGCCGCGTCGTAGGGGCCTTTGATGGCGTCCAAGCACAGGCGTGCTCCGAGGCTGCCCTCGTCCATGATCTGACCGGGCCCCCACACATCTCCCGGCGCCACCACGTTGCGGGACCGCATCTCCCATCCCGTGATCCCTACCTTCTCTGCCAGTCGGTCGAGCAGACCCTCCGTGGCGAACTGAGCCTGGTTGGCCCCGAAACCGCGAAAAGCTCCACAGACCGGGTTGTTGGTGCGAGCGGCGATCGCCTCGACGTCGATGTTGGGAAAGACATACGGTCCGCTGGCATGGCCGGCTGCCCGCTCCAGCACCTTCATCCCCACCGAGGCGTACGGGCCGCTGTCGCCCACCATCCGGGCCCGCAGCGCTGTCAGCTTCCCGTCGGCGTCGCATGCGGCGGTTGCTTCGATCCGGATGGGGTGCCGCTTGGCGTGCATCAGCAAAGACTGCTCACGGGTCAGCGTGCACTTGACCGGTCGACCAAGCAGGTGGGCGGCGAGTGCCGTCTGCGCCTGGTTGGACATGTCTTCCTTGCCGCCGAATGCCCCGCCGTTGGAAACCAGCTCGACCACGACGTCGTCGTTGGAAATGGCCAGCACCTCGGCAATCTGATTGCGGTCGTCCCACACCCCCTGGCCACCGGAATACACCATCATCGGTCCATCGTCATGCGGCACGGCCAGGGTCGATTCGGGTTCGAGAAAAGCGTGCTCGACGCGTGGGGTCAGGAACGTCTCCTGGACCGTGTAGACGGCGCCGGCAAGTGCGGCATCGACGTCGCCCCGGGCGTACACCGAACGGGAAAGCACATTGCCGTCGAGTCCCCACACCGCGTCTTCCTCTGATGCCAGGGCTGAGTCGGCATCCACAAACGGCGGGTGCACGACGTATTCGACTTCCACCTTCTCGGCGGCCGCCCGCGCCTGTGCCACCGTGTCGGCCACCACCACCGCCAGGACGTCCCCGAGATACGAGGTACGTCCTCCGACCGGGATGAACACCGGCCAGTCCCGGTGAATGATCCCCACTTTGAGCTCACCGGGTACGTCCGCCCCGGTATACACGGCCACCACACCGTCCATGGCCAGCGCCGGGGCGATGTCGATGCTGACGATGTCGGCGCGAGCGTGGTCCGCCAGGCGGAGCGCAGCGTGCAGCATGCCCTCGACCCGCATGTCGTCCACGTAGCCGCGGTCACCGAGCGCCAGGCCGACTGCCTCGTACTTGGAGCCGCGCGACCCGAGCCCGCCGAGTGGCTCGAGCTCCGGGATGGCATCATCGCGCAACATCTCGATGGCTTCGAAGATCTTCGTGTACCCCGTGCAGCGGCACAGGTGCGCGCCCAACCGGCCTGCAGCGGTCTCGATGGTCAGGTCGCTCCCTTTCTGGTCGAGCAAGGCTTTCGTCCGGACGAGAATGCCGGGCGTACAGAAACCACACTGCAAGGCTCCCGCAGCTGCGAAGGCCGTCGAGAGCCGGTCGCGCTCTTCCTGGTCGAACCCTTCGAGGGTCGTAACCGTCTTGCCTTCAGCCTTCTCCAGCGTGACCAGACAGCTCTGGATGGCCTTGCCGTCCAGGAGAACGGTGCACGCACCACATTGACCGGAGGGCGAACACCCGTCCTTGGGGGACGTGATCCCCAATTCCTCGCGCAGCGCGGCCAAAAGATGGGGGTGATCGGCTGCCACCGAAACAGGACGACCGTTCACTTCGAAGGAACTGATTCCCGGGGTCGTCAGTGTCATGTCATACCCTCTCAAGAAAGCCAATGGGAGCAACCGTAGAGCGTTCGCTCCCTGGTGTCATCTTCCGCTCAGCTTAACAATCTGTCAACGCCCTTTTCGGCTCGTCTCGACCCGACAGCGGACGCTTCTGTTCGCGTTAGAGTCTTGGCAACCGGCCGAGGAGGAAGGTGTGTCGTGCCGAGCGGAGTTCACCATCGAACCCTTCGAAGAAGGCTCCCCCGGTCCGCACGTCATGGCTGCCATCGAAGCGATCCGGGCCCTTGGATTCGAACCCGAGATGGGACCTTTCGGAACCTCAATCGACGGTGATCCGGAAGAGTGATCGCGGCGATCCAGGCGATGCTCGCGACCATGAGCACATCCGGTGCATCCCGGATCACCCTTCACATTGATCTGGACCGTCAGCCATGACCATTTCGACGACGCACCCCGTTCTGATGGCCATCCAACCGCTCCTCGATGCCATCGGCGGCAGTATCGTGTCGGTCGACCAAGCCGAATCAGGTGACGTCGCGATCACCTGGGACGGCGAGGCGATCGGCGGTGTCCGCCTCGACTCGCTCGCTCGTGCCCTCGACCGACTGGTGGCCAACATCGAAGAGGAGCTTGGTGGGAAGCTGGTGGATCTACCCCGAACGGAGAAGCAAGCGGCCATCCGCATGCTCGACGAACGGGGAGCCTTCCTTCTGAGGAAAGCGATCGAAGACGTGGCCGCCATGATGGGCGTGAGTCGCATCACGATCTACAACTATCTGAACGTGATCAGGAGTGATTAGCGGTGAGCGATTGCCGCGAAGTTGACATTTTGTTAGCCAGCGACAACGCTACCGACGTGGCGTCGGTTCGGGCCTGGAGGGAGACGCATCGGTGTGACTAGCGCGGCAGAGAAGCCTCGGAATCAGTCCAAGTATCTCGCTTTCCTGATCCCGGTTGGTGCCGTGCTCGCCGCCCTCCTCCTGGGGGCCGTCATGCTGGTCGCGTTGGGTGCCGACCCGCTCGAGGGATTCCGCGACCTGTTCAAAGGAGCGTTCGGAAGCAAAGACGCACTCATCTCGACAGCTCTGAAAGCCACCCCTCTGCTTTTCGTCGGAGTCGGCATCACGATCGCGTTCCGCGCCAACGTCATCAACATCGGCGGAGAGGGCCAAATGGTCGCCGGTGGCTTGCTGGCCACCATCATCGCCCTGGCGCTGCCCGACCTATCCGCCTGGATCATGCTGCCGGCCGTGCTGATCGCCGGTTTCATCGGTGGCGCCCTCTGGGGAGCTGTTCCCGGCGCGCTCAAGGCGTACTTCGGCGTCAACGAGATTCTCAGCACCATCATGCTCAACGTGGTGGCCGTGCAGTTGATGAACTACCTCCTGCGCGGACCGCTCATCGACCCCGGCGAGCTCGAACGCGGCACCCGCATCCCCCAGACGGCTCGCCTCCAGGAAGGCGCCGACCTCCCGCTCCTCTTTGGTGATGGTCGCTTCCACATTGGCCCCCTCCTGGCCGTGCTCGCGGCCATTGCGGCCTACATCCTCTTGTGGCGTACCCCCCTCGGATATCGGCTGCGGGCCGTCGGCTTGAACCCGGACGCATCCAAATATGCAGGCATTCCGGTCAAGCGGACCATCGTCCTGGCACTGACGCTCAGTGGCGCCATGTGCGGACTAGCCGGGGCGGTGCTGGTCTTCGGCAGCGAAAGCCACCGGATGGTCACCGACGGCTCGACGGCAGGTTTCACCGGCAGCGCCGGTTTCAACGGGATCGTCGCCGCCCTCTTCGGAGGGCTCCATCCCATCTGGACCATTCCGGCTTCGTTCCTGTTCGGTGGCCTGCTCGTGGGTGGCAACGCCTTGCAGCGGGCCGTGCAGGTTCCTTCCGCATTGATCCTCGCTCTGAACGGGCTCGTGGTCGTGTTCGTCGTGGCGACCGATCGATATCGCAAGCGCATGCTCGCCAGGGACGTCCGGGTCGATGTGCCCGAACCGCTCGCACCGCCCTCGAGTTCGCCGCCGACGGACGGTCCGGCCCCGCCCGATGAGGGAGAAGACCTCATGAGCGACTTCTTCACCACCGCCGTGCTGATCGCGACCGCGGCCTCCGGCATCCGTCTCGCCGTCCCGCTGCTATTTGCTTCCCTCGGCGAGACCTTTGGACAGCGCAGTGGTGTGCTCAACCTCGGTGTCGACGGCATCATGCTGCTCGGGGCATTCGGCGGCTACTACGCGGTGCTACAGACCGGCAGCGTCTGGTTGGGACTGCTGATCGGCATCGTGGTCGGTCTCCTGCTCGGCCTCGTTTCGGCCGTGATCTCCGTCACTCTGAAGGCTGAGCAGGGAATCAGCGGCATCGGTATCTACCTGTTCGGTCTGGGGATGAGCGACCTGTTGTTCCAAAAACTGGTCGGCACGCCGTTGCCCATCACCAAGTTCCCCAAGTTGAACATCCCGATTCTCAGCGACATCCCGATCCTCGGCGAACTGCTCTTCCAGCACAGCATGGTCGTCTACCTGGCCTTCCTGGCCGTCCCGGTCAGCATGTACATCATCAACAAGACCACCTTCGGGATGAACATCAGGGCGGTCGGCGAAAACCCGGAAGCCGCCGACAGCCTCGGGGTCAGCGTCAACCGGATCCGCTATGCCACCGTCACCATCGGCGGCACCCTGGCCGGCGTGGCCGGTGCCGCCCTGGCGATCGACCTGGGCATCTTCCAGCAGAACCTCACCAATGCGGCCGGCTTCATCGCCATTGCCCTCGTCTATTTCGGGGCCTGGCGGCCGGTCGGCGTGATGCTGGGATCGCTGCTGTACGGGTTCGTCAACGCCATCGTGCTGCAACTCAAGACGCTGGCCATCATCCCGCCGGACTTGTCGAATTTCGCGGCCATGGCCCCGGCCATCTTTACCATTCTGGCGCTGGTGATCGTCGCTCGTCGCTTCAAGGCGCCGGCGGCACTCACCAAGCCGTACTCACGGGGAGAATGAACAAGGACCAAACGGTCCCATATCGAGGAGGAACGTTGAAAAAGCAAAGAATGACCTGGCTGATCTTGGTGCTGGCCCTGGCACTGATCGCCGCGGCTTGCGGCGATACGGCCGAGACAACCACCACCGCCGAACCAGGAGAAACCACAACCACAACTGCTGCATCGGGCGAGACCACGACAACGGTCGCGGCGGGAGAGCCTTTCCGCATCGCCATCGTGGCGCCGTCGGCAAAGAACGACCTGGCGTTCACCCAGTCGATCGTCGATGCCGTGAACGTTATCAAAGGTGAGATGGGATTGGCGGACGGCGACATTCAGATCACGGACGGCACGTTCATTGTTGAGGACGCAGCCGCCGCCATTCGCGCGTACGCGGACGACGGCGTGGATCTGGTGATCGCCCACGGTTCGCAGTACGGAGGTTCGCTGGAGGAGATCGCTCCGGACTTCCCCGACACATCATTCGCCTGGGGAACTGCAGCAAACACATTCGGTTTGGACAATGTGTTCTCCTATGAAGCTGCCTCCGACGAGGGTGGCTATGTGATGGGCGTCATGGCGGCAGCCTTGAGCGAAAGCGGCACCATCGGCATCGTCGGACCGGTCGAGGTCGGCGACGCCAAACTCTATGTCGATGGATTCAAGGCGGGCGTGCTCGCCCAGAATCCCAGCGCGAACGTTTTGGTGAACTACACGGACTCGTTCAGCGATGTGGCCCTGGCCTCGGAAGCTGCCCAGGCGTTCGCTGCCAACGGTGCAGACGTGATGTCCGGAACCGCACAGATGGTGGTTGGCGCCGTAACGGTGGCCAGCGATGCCGAAATCCTGTGGTTCGGAACCCAGGCCAATCAGACCAGCCTGGCGCCGGACATCGTCGTGGCTTCCCAGGTCTACCACTGGGAAATTGCCCTCCGTGACATCATCGCCAAGATCCAGGCCGGAACGCTGGGTGGAGAGATCTACACCATCGATCTCGCCAACGGTGGCGAGGTCATCGAGTACAACGACGGCTTCGATGTTCCTGCCGACGTCAGACAACTGGGAGACGACACCGTTGCGGGCATCATCGACGGATCGATTACGACCCGCTAAGAGAACGTAGAGGGAATGGTCGACCGGGGTGAGCCTCTCGGGCTCGCCCCGGTTGACAACAACGAGGAGGCACCGTGAGCGAAACCCCGATGCTGGAGATGCGGGCTATCACCAAGCGGTTCCCCGGCGTCCTGGCCAATGATCGGGTCGATTTCGACTTGATGGCCGGGGAAGTCCACACGCTGCTCGGTGAGAACGGTGCCGGCAAAAGCACGCTGATGAAAATCCTCTACGGGCTCTATCGACAGGATGAAGGCGAAATCCTGCTCAACGGCTCCCCGGCTCGAGATCCATAGCCCCACCGATGCCATCGGTCTGAACATCGGGATGATCCACCAGCATTTCATGATGGTGGAGAGCCTGACCGTCGCCGAGAACGTGTCTCTCGGGTTGCCATCGAACCGGGGGTTCCGAACCGATCTTGACGCCGTTTCCGAAAGGATCACGGAACTCGGCGAACGATACGGACTGAAGATCGACCCGAGTGCCACCGTGTGGCAACTCTCGGTCGGTCAAAAACAACGGGTCGAGATCATCAAGGCGCTCTACCGCAATGCCAAACTGCTGATCCTCGACGAGCCGACCGCAGTACTGACACCGCAAGAGGTGGACCAACTGTTCACGACCCTGCGGCAAATGACTGCCGACGGCCGTGGTTTGATCTTCATCTCGCACAAGCTGCACGAGGTGTTGGCACTGAGCGATCGCATCACCGTCCTGCGGCAAGGGCGGATCACCGGCCAGGTCCCCGTCGAAGGTGCGACCCGGGAGAGCCTCGCCCGGATGATGGTCGGACGCGAGGTGAAGCTGGCCCCCGACAAACCGAAAGTCGCAACCGGCCAGGCGCGTCTGCGTATCGAAGACTTGACGGTGCTCGGCGACCGCGGAGACGAAGCGGTTCGCGGCCTCAACCTGGAAGTTCGAGCCGGGGAGATCCTCGGCCTGGCAGGGGTTTCCGGCAACGGCCAACGGGAGATGGCCGAGACCATCGGGGGACTCCGCCAGCCGATCAGCGGGTCGATCTTCATCGATGACGTCGACGTGGCCGGCGAAAGCCCGGCCGAAATCCGGCGCGGCCGGCCTTTCCTACGTACCCGAAGGGCGCATGAAGAACGGCTGTATCGGCCAGTTCACCATTTCCGAGAACCTTCTGTTGGTCGATCACAAAGATCCCCGATTCGTCAAGAGAGGTCTCTTCGATTTCGGTGCCATCAAGGAGTACTCGGCGCAACTGGTCAAGGAGTACGCGGTCAAGACCCCGACTCTGGAGACCACCGCCCGCAGCCTGTCGGGTGGGAACATCCAGAAGGTGATTCTGGCGCGGGAGATCTCGGGGACTCCCAAGGTGCTGCTGGCCTCGCAGCCGACCCGTGGGGTGGACATCGGAGCCGCCGAGTACATCCACACGCGACTGGTCGGCCAGCGGGAAGCGGACACCGCCATCCTGGTCATTTCCGAAGACCTCGACGAGGTATTCGCCCTCGCCGATCGGATTGCCGTGATCTACGAGGGACGCATCATGGGGATCGTTGATCCGGCCGCCACCTCTCGCGAGGCGATCGGCTTGATGATGGCCGGGGTGCAGCCGGAGGCAGCCTCGAACTGAGCTAGCCGCTCAGAGCTTGTTCGAGATCTTCCTTCAGATCCTCGACGTCCTCCAGACCGACCGACAACCGTACGAAACCCTTCGGTGATGCCGACGGCAGCCCGTTCTTCAGGCGTCAGACCGCGAGTGGGTGGTTGTGGCCGGGTGCGTAGCCAAGCTCTTGGCGTCACCCAGGTTGTTGGAGATGTCGAAGAACTGCAGGGCATTCATGAAGCGGAAAGCAGCGCCTCGACCGCCCGTCCAGTTCGACGGCCACCATCGAGCCTCCGAGCGACATCTGCCGCCGGGCCAGGTCGGCCTGCGGATGTGAATCCGCCGTTGGATACTGCGTCTTGAGCACTCCCGGCCGGCTTTCGACGAACCCGGCCAACTCGGCTGCCGTTGTTGATTGCTGGATAACCCGCAGATCGAGCGTTTCGAGGCTCTTGGACAGAACCCAGGCATTGAAAGGCGCTCATCGTGGGGCCGGTATGCCGCTGGAATTCCTTGAACGGTCCGTCGATGAAGTCGAGTGACCCGAGCACGGCGCCCCCCATCGTGCGACCCTGTCCGTCGAGGTGTTTCGTCGTCGAGTACACCACCACATCAGCACCCAGTTCGATAGGTCTGCTGCAGGACCGGGGTGGCAAACACATTGTCGGCAACGACCAGGGCCCCCGCTGCGTGCGCTCGTTCGGCGACCGCGGCAATGTCGATGATCTCCAGGAGCGGATTGGAAGGGGTTTCGAGAAACACCATCTTGGTCGGCGTTCGTCAGGGCGGCTTCCCAGGCGTCGAGGTCCCGTCCGTCGACCAGTTCGGTATCGATGCCCCAGCGGGGCAGGAGCGTTCCGAGCACGGCCAGCGTGGACCCAAACAGTGAACGGGAGGCCACGACCCGATCCCCCGACTCCAGGTTGCAGGCCAAGGCGGCGAAGACAGCAGCCATCCCGCTGGCGGTCGCCCGGCAGGCTTCTGCACCGTCGAGCAGGCGCAGACCGTTCTTCGAAAACGGACACCGTAGGGTTTCCGTACCGGCTGTAGATGTAGCCGTCGCGATCTCCCTTGAAGATTGCCGCGGCATCCTCGGCCGTCTCGTACACGTATCCAGAGGTCAGGTACAGCGCTTCAGCCGTTTCGCCGAACGCCGATCGTTCCAGTCCGCCGCGCACCTGATTCGTTTTCGGTCGTCGCTCGCTCATCGGATTCCTCCCGGCTGCAACGGTACTAGCAGTACGCTGTTGCGCCATGACCTTCCCACTACCCGATCACTTGCTGCCTGATACCAGCGCGATCATCGACGGCCGTTTGACGATCGGTGGTTGCGACACGCTCGATCTAGCCGCTCAGTTCGGGACCCCGCTGTTCGTCTACGACGAGGAGCACCTGCGAGCTCGGTGCGCCGAAGCGGTGGCTACGTTCGGAGACGGAGTCGCCTATGCCACCAAAGCCTTCTTGTGCAAAGCCATGGCCGGACTCGCGCACGAAGAAGGCATGCACCTCGACGTAGCCACCGGAGGAGAGATGTGGGTGGCGCTGCAGGCCGGCGTCCCGGCCGGACGGCTCGTCCTGCACGGAAACAACAAGTCTGCGGCCGAACTGACCATGGCGCTCGAAGCCGGTGTCGGGAGGATCGTGGTCGATTCGTTCGACGAATTCCGCCGTCTCGAGGACCTCTCCACCGGGCGCACCGAAAAGATCCCTGTGTTGATCCGGATCACGCCCGGGGTCGAAGCCCACACCCACGAGTTCGTCTCAACCGGCCATGACGACACCAAATTTGGATTCACGGTATCGACAGGGGCCGCCGACCGGGCGATCATGCTGGCAACATCTTCGCCATGGCTAGACCTGGTGGGATTACATGCGCACATCGGGAGCCAGGTCTTCCGGTTGAGCTCTTTTGAGGAAGCAGCCCGGGTGGTTGCCCGGGCAGCCGCACCATACGAACTTCCAGAACTATCTCTCGGCGGAGGTCTTGGAGTTCCGTATGTCACAGGCGAATCCGCGCCTTCGATAGCCGAGTGGGGGCGAGCCATCATCGCCGCCTGTCGTGCGGAAGGCGTGACCGGCCGGGTTACGTCGGAACCCGGAAGAGCCATTGTGGCAACGGCGGCAGTGACCCTCTACACAGCCGGGACCATCAAGGACATCCCGGGAACCCGAACGTACGTTGCCGTGGATGGCGGCATGAGCGATAACCCGCGCCCCGTGCTGTACGGCAGCGGCTACGAGGCTTTTCTGCCCCGCGCCACCGGGGCGCTCCGATCTCGCCCCGTGCGAATCGTCGGGAAGCACTGCGAGTCGGGCGACGTGCTCGTCCGTGAAGCCTGGCTGCCCAATGACCTGGCGGTCGGCGACGTCCTGGCCACGCCGGTGACCGGGGCCTACGGGCATTCGATGGGCTCGAACTACAACAAGGTTCTTCGGCCCGCCGTGGTCTTCTGCCGGAACGGAGAGGTCCGCGCAGGTGGTCCGCCGCGAGACGTACGACGACCTCCTCACCACCGATCTGGGGTGACGCAAGCGTCTCATGTGGTCAGCGGATCTAGCGCGCTCAATTTGTCCCGTTATGTGCGGGCCGTATTGGCCGCCGACCGAACACGCTCAATCCCACTCGATCGGGGAGATCAGATGGGTGCCAGAAAGGCCTTTGAGCGCAACGATCTCAGGTTCCCCGATCCGAACACCTTCCATTGATCCGACCAGGTCTCGCGTTGTAGACGAGACCATGATGCTGCCGCCGTCAGCAGCAGCAGCAACCCTTGCCGCCTTGTTGACCGTAAGGCCGAATAGATCATCTGCGGTGCGGATAACCTCTCCGGTATGAATCCCAATACGAACGGCGAAGGGCGCCGCTTCGGAAGCACGCTGTACGTGGACTGACGCACGGATCGCTGCGCGAGCTGATCCAAAAGCCAGCATCGAGCCGTCACCAAGGAACTTCACAACCGTTCCACCTTGTGCGCCAGCAATTCGCCGAATAGCCGCTTCATGCGAGCCGACCATCTCTGTCCATGCAGCGTCTCCAACGGATTGAGCAAGAACGGTCGAATCAACTATGTCCGTGAACACCAATGTCATCGTGCCTTCAAGCCCCACGGTTACGGACAGGTCAGAGCCCTTGCCGAGGACCGACGCAACGAGATGATCCAACGTGGTCGTGAGTTCTACGCCGAAGATTTGTTGGTTTGGGACGGGTATGGCGTTGAGCCACTGGACTACCTTCCATGCACCTCCGTCCAGCCTGAACACGGCGGAGTGACGCATCGGTGTTTCTGTCTCCGGAGTAACCAATTCCGAGAGCAAAGTGGCCCATCCAATAGAGCCGTCTTCGAATGCCTCCGCTTGTTGAACATCGATGCGCCATTCTGGCCATTCGCCACTCTGAGCGGAAAAGACCTTCAAGAACTCCTCGGGGCCGCTCCACTGTTCGTCCAGGTCGAAGCCGATGACCCGAAGGTTGGGATCAGATGAAAACAGATTCGACATGGTCTCCATGTCACCTCTTGCCCAAGTTGCCACGACCCTCCGTGCCACTGCCTCAATCTCGGGGGAGCGAACGAAGGACATCTACTGACCCTAGCCGTGCTGGCTTTCACCACGAGAAGCTCAGCCCGCACCGGACACAAACGGCATCTTCTAACGGGGTTAGGCCGCTCTATAGGTGCCGATCGGGGTTATCTGGCCGGGTGTGCGTTCTTGTCCGATATTTGGTGATCGGCGCTGGTTTGCTCGCCAGGCCGACCGGGACGGATAGCGAAGTGGATACTGCGGCTCGAGAACCGATGGTTCGGTGCGGAGATCGCGTTTGGACCGCTTGACTATGGCCACTACCTGGTCGAGGTCGCTCCGCCGGACGAGGAGCCGATGGTCCTCGTCCCAGCCCATTTGGGGGCCCGACGACCCCTCAGCGTCGGATCTCAGCAGTTCCACAACTAGACCAGCAGCGCGGCAAGCTTCGGAAATCACTTCGGCGCGGAAACGATCGGGACCCACCAGAACGTACGTCAGGTCATCCATACCCAGGCTTTATGCCAGCGGCTGCCGATTCTCACACACCAAGATCGCCTGAGCGCCGTCGTGCCGATTGGGGACACTCGGCGAAACGCTCGTTCGTGTCCCTGATCGAGTGTGGTGGTTGCTCAGGTTGGTTCGTTGAAGTGGGTTCGTTCTTTGAACCAGGTGGCGGTCCAGGTTTCGTCGACGTTGCCGGCGGCGATGGCGAGCATGGCTTCTTCGGCCTGTTCGATGTCGGGTGGGTCGGGATGCCAGGTGCCGTTGTTGAGGTCTATGAACATGACCAGCGCCGCCCAGGCCGCCCGCTTGTTCCCGTCGGGGAGGGGATGATTTCACGCCAAACGGCAGACCAGCACGGCTGCCTTGTCGTAGAGGTCGGGGTAGAACTCAACGTCACCGAACCCGGCTTGGGGAGCGTGCAGCGCCGAGTCGGCCAGTTCGGATCTCGATGCTCTGGCGAGGGTGTCGGCGTCGACGCCGGTGACTTGTTCGGCCAGCCAGAAGTATTCGGCCAGCGTGAGGTAGCGGGTCACCGGGCGAGGCGTTCCAACAATTCTCGGTCGCGGTCGAGGAGTCGCTTGGCGCGGCTGGTGAAGTCTTCGTCTTGGCGGACCCGTTCAATCTCAGCTTTGAGCGCGTCGATGATCAGGGCGTTGACGCTGGTGCCTTTGACTCGGGCGACGGCTTCGGCATCTTCGGCGAGGTCTTCGGGGAGGCGGACGGTGGTCTGTTTAGTCATGCCATCATGATATCGCGATATCGCGATATCGCGACAATACAAGCACGCAGATCACTCACCGCCCCGAGCGATATCGCGCATCACCTTCTGGGCATCATTCACGATCACCGGGGTCATCGCGCTCGCCCACTACTTCCTGAGGGGCCGTGGAAGGCTGCCAGACTTCCTGAGGAACGAAACCCTGTCACCACGAGCCGAACTCATCGTCGCAATCGTGCTGGTTGTATTGGGCGTGCTGCTGTTGATAATCGCCTTCAACAACGGCTGACGACGGGTCAGCGGCGAAATTGCTTGCGTCTGGCGGCATCCCTGGCTTGCAACTGCTCGCGGCCCGCTCGACCCGTCGCGCGATAGTCGGCTCGCCACTCGGCATCGCGGTCGGGAAGATTGTCGCCGTCCGGGCGAGGCCGGTGGACCATCGATCGGCTCAGCGGACGAGGTCGGCGTGGACACCATGGCGGCCAAATCGCCCCACGAGCCGAAGTCCGGGCGGGAGAGCCCCGTGTTCATGCCCAGACTCTGTCGCTCGCGAGTGATAACGACCCAAGCCTCGCGACGCTTCTTGACATCGGCGATCACGCCCCCTAGAAACCGGTCTTCACACCGCAGGAAGGAAACGGCCGGGCCCGACGACCGCAGACGAAACGTATTCATTCAGAACAGGTGGAGGGATCAGGCCCGGTGAAGCCTTGGCAACCATCTCACTCAGGAGAACGGTGCCAATTCCTGCCCGTAACATCGACGGGAGAGATGGGGACAGCCGCGACGCACTTCGTGACCGCCTCTCCGCATCGGATGCTGGCGGTCTTTTCATATGAGAAGCTCGTGGGGTCACCAACAAGAACAGAAAGCAAGCCATGAGTTCGAGACAACATTCGGAGAGCCGACGGTGAGTCCCGCATGACCGCGTCCGACGCCTCCGTGGGCCAGGTCGAGACGGAGTTCTTCACGATTGACAAGCCGTTCCGCCTGCGGGGTGGCGACCTGCTCCCGTCGGTCACCCTGGCCTACGAAACGTACGGCGAGCTCAACGCCGCCGGGGACAACGCCATTTTGCTTTTCCATGCCCTCACCGGCAGCCAGCACGCGGCTGGATTCAACCCATCGGTACCGGCCGCCGCGCCGTTCTGGGTCGAGGAAACCCACAAGGGCTGGTGGGACGGTTTCATCGGATCCGGCAAGGCCCTGGACACGGACCGGTTCTTCGTGATCTGCGTCAACTACTTGGGCGGATGCTACGGGTCGACCGGTCCGGCCTCTCTCGACCCGGCCACCGGACGCCCGTACGGATCCAGCTTCCCGAGGATATCCATCACCGATGTAGTCGACTCGCAGATGACGCTATTGGACCATTTAGGAATCGAGACGCTGCACGCCGCCATAGGCGGTTCGGTGGGCGGCATGATGTGCGTGAACCTGGCGACCCGGTACCCCGAGCGCGTCAAGAATGTGATCCCGATCGCCGCAGGCCTCGGCGTCACCGCGTTGCAGAGGATCCACATCTTCGAGCAATGCAACGCCATTGAGAACGACCCTCATTTCGCCGGTGGCGACTACTACGACGGCCCCACCCCGGATCGCGGGCTGGCCCTGGCCCGCATGATCGGACACAAGGCATTCGTATCCCTGAAGGCCATGGAGGAACGGGCCAGAAATGAGATTGTCGACCGACACGAAACGGGCGGCTACATCCAGATCGTCAACCCGATCGAGTCGTACATGTGGCACCAGGGCACCAAGTTCGTCAAGCGATTCGACGCCAACAGCTACCTGCGGACCATGGAGCTGTGGCAGACCTTCGACCTGGTCGAGCAAGCGGACGGTCCCGACCTGGATTCGATCCTTCGGCGGTGCCGCAATCAGCGCTTCATGGTGTTCAGCATCGACTCAGACGTCTGCTTCTACCCGGACGAACAAGAAGACATGGTGACTGCCCTGAAGCGAGCGGGGGTACCGGTGCAAAGGATCACCGTCCACTCCGACAAGGGCCACGATTCGTTTCTGCTCGAGCCCGAGTTGTTCGCCCCGCACTTGATCGACACCCTCGAATGGGAACGATGGTGAGTCAGAAAGGCAGTTTCCAGTTGCCAGTTGCCAGTTGCGGCTGAAAGCCTGTCGCTAGTTGCTAGCCCTAGCGGCTTCTGGCCTGCAGGACTGCGGCTACGTCTGCCGGCGACAGGCCTCTCTCGGCCAGCAGGACCAGCAGGTGGTAGACCAGGTCGGCGGCTTCTTCGGACACCCGTTCGGCTGATCCGGTTCCGGCCGCGTGATCCTTGGCGGCCAGAAGGACCTCGGTTGCTTCTTCGGTGAGCTTGCGGCCCACAGCATCGACTCCCCCGTCGAGCAGCGATGCGGTGTAGGAACCCTCCGGCCGATCGGCCGCCCGGGCGGCAATGACCGGCCACAGTTCGGGCGGGACCAGCGCTTCAGAAACCGGTCCGGAGCCGTCAAAGCAACTCTCGGAACCGGTGTGACAGGCCGGTCCGGCCGGGATCGCCTGGATGAGCAAGGCGTCTCCATCACAGTCCACGCCGATACCGGTAACGGTCAGGGTGTTGCCACTGGTGGCACCCTTGCGCCAGATCTCCCGGCGGGAGCGGCTCCAGAAGTGCACCTGGCCGGTCTCCCGGGTGAGTCCCAGGCTCTCCTCGTTGAGATACGCGACCATCAAGACCCGCCCGGTGCGGGCGTCCTGCACGATCCCCGGGCACCAGGCCGTCGGAATCGAACCGAACGGCCGTCACGAGGCCACCTCGATAGGGACGGACCGGTATCCCGGCGGCGGCCAACCCTTCTTTGAGGTCGGCAATGGCAATCTCGCGGCGATGGAAGATCGAGGCGGCCAGCACCGCATCGGCCCGGCTCCCGGTGAGGGCCTCGACGCAATGATCGATGGTCCCCGCTCCGCCCGAAGCGATCACCGGAACCGGGACGGCCGACCGCACCGCCTCGAGCAATTCGAGGTCGTATCCATCTCTTGGTTCCATCCCGGTCCATGGAGGTGAGCAAGAATCTCGCCCGGCTCCCGAGCCGGGCACCCTCAACAGCCCAGGCAACGCCTCGACGACCGGTTGGCGATCCTTCCCCCGTGGGTGTAGACCTCCCAACCAGGGCCACTGCGCTTCTTGGCGTCGATGGCGAGGACGACGCACTGGGCACCGAACGCCTCGGCGCACTCGGCGATGAGGTCCGGTCGTTCGACTGCAGCCGTATTGACGGTGACCCGATCGGCTCCGGCCCGCAGGGTGGCCCGCATGTCATCAACCGTTCGCACTCCCCCACCCACCGTCAACGGAACGAAGACCTGTTCGGCGGTGCGGCGGACCACGTCGAGCATGGTGTCCCGGCCTTCGTGGGAGGCCGTGATGTCGAGGAAGCAGATCTCGTCGGCCCCCTCCGCTACGTAGCGGGCAGCCAGTTCGACCGGGATCTCCCTCGTCGGTGAGATCGACGAACTGCACGCCTTTGACCACACGGCCATCGTGGACATCCAGGCAGGGGATGATCCTCCTACGCAGCATCGAGCGGCCTCCCGGCACTCATCCACGAAGTTGCCGAGGATGCGCAACCCGACCGGGCCGCTCCGTTCCGGATGAAACTGCACGCCGACCCGATTGCCCGACCGGACGGCTGCCACAAACTCGCTGCCGTAGTTGCATGTGGCGATCACCGTGGCCGGGTCTTCGGGAACCGGCGCGAACGAGTGCACGAAATAGAAGGTCGATCCGGCGGCGATGCCGGCAAAGATCGGATCCGGCCGCATCTGCAGGTCGTTCCAGCCGATGTGCGGGAGCCGGGGGGCGGCACGCCAGTCGCCGCACCGATCCGGGAATCAGCCCGAGCGCTCGGCCACCGTCTTCTTCCGAGGTGGTGAAGAAGAGTTGCAGCCCGACGCAGATGCCGAGGAGAGGACCTTGCCACTCCTGTCAGAGGCCCTTCCAGACCGGCGGCGCGGATCCGGTCCATGGCTGCACCGGTTGCGCCAACGCCGGGAAGGACGATGCCGTCCATCCCCACCAGATCGGACGGAGCCGCCGCAATCGTGACCAGGGCTCCCTGGTCCTGGAGGCCCTGAGCGATGGACACGAGGTTCCCCGCCCCGTGATCGATCACGCGCGATCCGGGTCATGTCGTGCCTTTGGTGCTGGGCACGCCGTCCCGACGGGGATCGTCGGCGACCGCCTCCCGCAACGCCAGAGCGAGCGCTTTGAAGGCGGCCTCGGCCACGTGATGATCGTTCTGGCCACGGGCGGTCAGGTGCAGGGTGAAACCGGCCGTTCGGGCCAGCGCTTCGAGCGCGTGGGGAATCATCTGCGTGCTCAGGGCCCCGATCCGATCAGCGGAGAAGGCCAGATCCAGCACTGCGTAGGGACGGCCACCAACGTCGACGACCGCGGTGGCCAGCGCTTCATCCATCGGGACGGACGCGTCGCCGTACCGCACGATCCCGGCCCGATCACCGAGGGCCTCAGCAAACGCTTGCCCGAGTACCAGAGCGGTGTCCTCAACCGTGTGGTGGTCGTCGACGTCGAGGTCGCCTTGCGGTCGTGACGTCCAGATCGAAGAGCCCGTGGTGAGCGAGGGAGGTGAGCAGGTGATCGAAAAAGCCAACGCCGGTCGCCACCTCGGCACGGCCCAGGCCGTCCAGCTCCAGGGTGATGTCGACCTTCGTTTCCCGAGTCGTTCGTTCGACGTGGGCAGATCGGCTCATGACAATCTCCTTCGCAGAGCGGAAAGCAATCGGTCGTGGGCCTGGGCGGACCGCACCGTGAAACGCAGGTAAGAAGCCAGCGGGCCATCCACGGGAAAGGTTCTGGTCTACCAGTCCCTCCTTCATCAACCCATCCGCCACCGTCCGCGCCCTGCGGCCCGACCTCGCACAGCAGGAAGTTGGTCGTGGAAGGCAACACCCGCAATCCGAGGTCAAGCAGATCGCGCGGCCAGTCGGGCCCGCTCCTCGATGATCGAGGTCGACAAAAGACCGCATCCGGTCTGGGCGCGTCCAGGGCGGCCACCGCCAGATCAACCGACAGGCTCGGAATGCTGCCGGGTGGGCGAACCCCGTCCAGAGCCGCGATCAGATCCGGGTGCCCGAGGCCGTAGCCGACCCGCGCCCCGGCCAGCCCGTATGCCTTCGACATCGTGTGCAGCACGAGCAGGTTGTGGTACCGGTCTACCCATGGCGACCAGTCGTCGCCGGAGAACTGCGCGTAGGCCGCGTCCAGCACAACCACGCCGTCGGTGGCGGCGATGACCGCTGCAATCTCTTCGTCGCCGGGTCGATTGCCGATCGGGTTCGAGGGGACACACAGCCACACGATCTCGGCGTCGCGAGCGGCCGCGATCACCTCATCGACCGGGAACTCAAAATCCGGCGGTTCTGCCTCGATGCTCACGGTCCGGCCGCGGACCTGCGCGGTGGCGATCCTGTACATCGGGTAGGTCGGATCGACCATGACGGCGTTCTGCCCGGGGTCCAGGAAAGCCCGGGCGGCCAGCAAGATCAGCTCGTCGGCCCCGGCCCCCGGGATCACCGAGTCGGGGTCCAGTCCAGTAACTGCGGCGACTGCGAGCCGGAGCGAAAGGTAGCTGGCAGCCGGGTACTCATTGAGGCCAACGCTCCCGCAGAGAACAATATCGGCCGCCCAGCCGGTCGGGACCGGCGAGGTGTTGTGATCGAAACGTTCGACCTGTTCAGGAGCAAGACCTGCCGCGGCAGCGATCTCTTCCGACGTCGGCTGCCACTGGTATTTCGGAAACCTCATTGGCTTCCCTCAAAACGCACCTCAACCGCCAGACGGTGCGCGCTGAGCCCCTCGACGCTCGCCAACTGCTCGATCGTGGGACGAAGTGCGCTCAACCCGTCCCGGGTCAATTCCTGGACCTGGCGCCACGAGCCGAAGTCCTCGACGGAAAGGGGTCCGTACGACCGGGCCAACCCGCCCGTGGGGAGCACATGGTTGGCACCGGTTGCATAGTCGCCGGCCGACTCCGGAGCCCATTCCCCCACGAACACCGATCCGGCCGAGGTCAATCGTTTCGCCACCGCGTTGGCTTCTTCGGTGTGGACGCTCAAGTGCTCTGGAGCGAAATCGTTGGAAAAGGCAACGGCGGTGTCGAGGTCGGGAGCCGTCACCACCCATCCGTGGTTCTCCAGAGCGGCCCGAATGATGCCTTCTCGCCCCAAACCCTTCAGCATCTCATCGGCAGCATTCAGGATCTCGGGAACCTGCTCCGGAGCGGTGGTGAGCAGCACCACCGGCGACTCTGCGCCGTGTTCGGCCTGACACAGCAGGTCGACGGCCACGATCCGGGCCTTCGCCGAACCATCGGTGAGGAGCAGAGCTTCGCTGGGCCCCGCGGGCAGATCTATCCCACATACCCCGAACACGGCAAACTTGGCAGCGGTTACCCAGTCGTTTCCGGGCCCGACGATCTTGTCGACCGGCGCAATAGTCTCGGTCCCGTAGGCAAGGGCGGCTATGGCCTGTGCTCCCCCCATGGCGTACACCTCATCGATCCCCAGCAGGGCTGCCGCACCGAGGGTTGCCTCATTGGGCAAGCCATCGGGACCGGCTGGGCTGACCACGGCGATGCTCTCCACCCCTGCGACCCGGGCGGGAATCACTCCCATCAGCACCGAGGATGGATATGCAGCCCTCCCCCCTGGTGCATACACACCGACCCGGCGCAGGGGACTCCACACCCGGGCGATCTCTACCCCCGGTACGGGGGTGACCAGGTCGTCCCGGGGTCGTTGCGGCTCATGGACCGAACGGATGGTGGCGATCGCCGCCCCAAGTGCGCGCACCGTCTCCGCCGACAGGTTGGTGAGCGCCGCGGCGACCCGCTCCGGCGGAACCCTTATCCCTCCAGAGGCGAGTCCCCCGCCGTACTCACGACCGGCGGCCGCTACCGCTGCGTCGCCACCGGCCGCAACGAGTCGCACAATGGATGCGGCTCGCTCTCGAATTGCCTCGTCCGGCACGACGGAGCGCCGGGTCAGGGCGGACCGGGCAGTCGGGCTGAGCGTGGTGAGATCGATCCGGCGCATGTCCATCAGGCATTCCCCCTTAGGCAATCAGCGACTCGATGGGCAAAACCAGGATGCCGGTGGCGCCTGCGTCTTTCAGGCGGGGCAGAACCTGCCACACGTCCCGGGCGTCGACTACCGAGTGAATGGCGACCTTGCCGTTGTGGGCCAGGGGGACCACGGAGGGGGCTTCGATTCCCGGGATGATCAGCTCAATCGCCTCGAGTGCATCGAGCGGGGCATTCATCACGACGTATCGCTTGCTGCGGGCGGCGACCGCAGCCTGCAGCATCGTTACTACCTCTTGTTGGCCGGCCGTCAGTCCGTCAACCGAGGAGCGGGCCACCAGAACGGCCTGCGATTCGAGCAAGGTGGCTATCGGCCGCAGCCCGTTGATCATCATGGTGCTGCCGCTCGAAACGAGGTCAACGATGGTGTCGGCAACGTCCAGTTTCGGAGCCACTTCGACAGATCCCCGCAACGGAATCACCGTGACATCAATTCCTTGCTTGGCGAAGAACTCCGCGGTCACCCGAGGATGGGCCGTTGCCACCCGCAAACCTTCGAGTTGAGCGAGGTTCTCTATTCCCGAGGCGTTGGGAACGGCGGCCGTCAGCCGGCAGGTCCCGAAGCCGAGTTCGCCGACGACCTGGAGGTCGGCACCGCTCTCCTGGAGCAGGTCGAGGCCGGTTACCCCGAGGCGCCGCCACTCCATCGGCCACCATCTCGCAGACATCCTCGGCCCGGACAAACAGCAACTCCATATCCACATTGGCGACCGGGGCGGACAACGATCGCTCGGTGCGCTCGTACATCAGCCCGGCCTGAGCGAGCAAGCCGGTGGTTGGTGTCTGCAGCCGGCCCTTATTGGGGACCGCCAGGCGCAGCAGCGTCGTCATGACTTACCTCCGTCAATCCGCTCGAGCATCATCTGGTAGCCACCCGTACCGTGCTGGCGCCACTGGTTGATCCGGGTCACGGTCGCGGTCGAGGCGCCCGTCCGTTCCGCAATTTCCCGATAGGAAATACCTTCGGCGAGTAGTCGCACGACTGCCCACCGTTGCGTGATCTCTTCCAACTCCCGGAGTGTGCAGAGGTCTCGCAGGAAGGCCGTTGCCTCATCAACTGTGCTGAGCGACACAATCGCTTCCAACAGCGATTCGGTCTCGGGCGTCTGCCAGTCGTCTCCCGGACTCGTCATGAGCCTCTCCATTTCCAAAGTATTTGTCTTAGCGTGGTAGCACGTTAGCATGTTAAAACATATAGGGAGAGGAACAAAATGGAGTTGATACCGGCGGTCGACGTGCTCAACGGAGCCGTGGTCCGACTCCGTCAGGGACGCGAGGACGATGTGACGGTGTACGGCGAGGATCCGGTCCAACGACTCAGAGCCTGGGCAGAGGAAGGTGCCTCACTGGTCCACGTCGTCGATCTTTCCGGAGCCATTGCAGGTGCCTGGAACCACAATCTCTGGGAAGTCCTGGGCAAGACGGGCGTTGCCTTCCAGGCCGGGGGTGGCATCCGGTCGCTCGATGCAGCGGTCGAGACAATCGCGGCCGGTTCTGCCCGGGTGGTGCTGGGCTCAACCGTTGTTTGGGATCCAGCCCTCCTGACCTCGATCGTTACAAGGCTCGGGGCCGATCGGGTCGTAGCAGCCATCGACGTGCGCGAGGGGATGGCTGTTGGCGCCGGATGGACCGATGCCGGCCAACCCCTCGACCGGGTGCTCGATCAACTGGCTGCCGCCGGAGTCGTCCGGGCTCTGGTCACGGGAATCGCCGGGGACGGAATGCTGACCGGCCCCGCCCTCGACCTCCTCAGCCACTGTATCGACCGACTGCCGGACGTGGCGATCATCGCGTCGGGAGGAGTCGGGACGCTCGACGATCTCCGACTGCTGAGATCGCTACCTCTCGATGGTGTCATCGTCGGGCGGGCCCTCTATGAAGGGGCGTTTACGGTACGCGAAGGGATGCAGACCCTGGCGGGCCCGGACTTCTAGAGAGCGGCGGCTCGCCTGACGATCATCGAGATCGACCACTATCTCCGTGTCGACCCGTTTGGCCGTCTTGAGAGGTGAGAGCGTCCCCAACGACTCTGCGACCACGACCGCGTCGTCGCCGGATTCGAGGCGGAAGTCACTCGGGGGGTTGACGAACGAAGACCCGTTCCTGCTCACGGCCAAAACCGTGGCCTGGTGATCGCGCCGCATGCGGGTAGAAAGCTCATCGATGGAAACGCCCAGATAGCCGTCCGGGAGCTCGACCCGATAGAGCTCGCTGCCTTCGCCCCCGGCGACCATATCTGCCACCACCCGCGAAAGGCCCGGATACATGGCCGTGCGAGCCAGAAGGTGAGCGGCCAACCGGGAACTGACCAGCACCTCATCAACTTTGGCGCGCTTGAAGTGTTCAACGTGCTTCGGGTTATTGACCTCGACGACCGTCCGCACCCCCGGCGCCAGGTCCTCAATCGCCAGGACGGTGAGGATCGAACGCATATCGGCCTCATTGGAACTATCGGTCGGGCAGACGATGGCAGCCGCGGCTTCCTCTATGCCCGCTCGCTTCAGATCGTCGGCATTGGTCGTGTCGCCTCGCACGAAGTACACGTCGTCACCCGCGGGGTTCCGGTCGGATTCGTGGACGACCACGACTTCCCGGTCGTATTCATCCGTGCGGAGCTCGTCGATCAGGTCGCGGGCAGTTGCGTTCCACCCGCAGACGACGATGTGTCCCTTGTGTCCTGCTGCACCCATGCCCTGACCCTCCTTCAACAAGAAATCGATGACAAACCCAACCAATGCCCCGGTGATCGTGGCGAGAATTCCAATACCGAACAGGGCGAGAGCCCAGCTCACCAACCAACCGAGCGGAGTGGTGACATGGGATGCATCGCCCTGGCCGAGGACTGTGGTGATCGCCCAGTAGAAAGACTCACCAAAGGCCGCCACCGTGAGCTCTTTCTCCAGAAGCGTGATAGCGACGGCAGCGATCGAGACCACCACCGCCAGGCCGACCAGTAGAGCCAAAAAAAACCGTCGATCGACCTGCTTGGTGACTCGCCGCACGTGCCACATGACGCGCCGCAGAAACGCAGAATGAAACAGCTTGCCGAGCCGCGCTCTCATGAGCTCCTCCCTCTCCAGACCAGGAAACTACCAATTCGCAACGGTGTATGACGGAAGGAATCGATGTCGCAGTGATCGATCTACCCGAGGACCCCGGCGAAATCTCCTCAAAGAGGGCCGGGCGAACTCAGTTGCTGCTGCGCAGGCGCTCCAGCAGCATGTCGGTCGACTCGCGGTCTGCCGGTCCGCCTTCGCCGAGCAGTCCACGCTCCGTCAGCGTATAGAGCCAGATCAGTGCAGGTACCGCCAGCAAGGCGGCGGCTCCGAAAGCAACGATCAATGCCTTCAAGACCGGATCAGGAGCCGCGAAAGCGTCGATAGAAGCTTCTTGCTCGAGCAACCACGGGTACTGACCTGCACCCCATCCCCACAGAACGGCCACCGTGGCCACCACTGCAGTTCCGCGGGCGATGACCACGCGCCCTTTGACGAGCAACCATAGAGACGCCAGTCCTCCCAAAGCGGATGCTGACAGGAACGGGATGCCACGAGCTGAGGTCAGCCGGTCGAACAGGGCCGGCGCGTCGACCCGCAGGACGAATACGCCGGCCAGGGCAACCAGACCGGCCACCAGGCCGGTCAGCAGCGCGCGTCGGCGGAAATACTCGGCCAGAGCTTTGTCGCCACTCTGCTTGGCGTCACGGCTCACCAGTACCGCGGCCAGATAGGCACAGGTGACGACCGCCAGGCTGCCGCCGAGCAGCGAGGTTGGATTCAGCCAGGAAGTTACCGGGTCCCCGGCTGCATTCCCTAACGGGACCCGACCCGACGCCACGCCACCGGCGACCGTCCCGAGGAAGAAGGGCGTGAGCACCGACGACACGGCGAAAGTCGCTCCGAACCATCGCTGCCGCCGGAGGGAGCCCGCCCATTTGCGGAACGCAAACGCGGAGCCGCGCATGATGACGCCGAGCGCCGCCAGACTCAACGGGATCAACATGGTCGAGGCAATCGAAACAAATGGCTCGGGAAATGCAGTCCACAAATAGACCAGGATGAAGATCAGCCAGACATGATTGGCTTCCCACACAGGACCGATGGATCGCTCCAACAACGCCCTGGTGCGAGAACCTTTTTCGGGGCCGCCCGCCATGAGGTCCCAGATACCCGCTCCGAAATCGGCACCGCCGAAAACACCGTATGCCGATACTCCAACCCAGATGATCACCAGGATCACTTCGGCGAGGCTCATCACGTCACCTGCTCGGGGGGCCCATAGGGAGCCGGAACCACTTCGCCTGCGGCAAAGCGATTGGCGATCCACCGCAATGCCACGATGGTGATGACACTCAACACCAGATAGACGATGGAGATGGAGACTGCCGTGATAACAATGCCGTCGGCGTTACTGACCGCATCGGAGGTACGCACCAGACCCTGGACGATCCAGGGCTGACGCCCGACCTCCGTGACGATCCAGCCGAGTTCCATCGCCGCGACTGCCCCGATTCCCGCCAGGGCTGAGAATCGCCAGAACCATCTGCTGTGCGGGAGGTCGCGACGCTTCCACCAGGCCGCGGCGTACCAGACACCGAGCGCCAAAAGGGCGGTGCCGATCCCCACCATGAGCTGAAAGGCCCAATGCAACAGGTTGATGGCCGGCGGCCGCTCATCGGGCGCCACCGAATCGAGTCCCGGCACGACCCCGTTGATCTCGCGAGTGGCGAGCCACGAAGCCAGGCCCGGGAATCTCGATAGCGCCGCGCACTTCCCCGTCGACAAGTACCCCTCCCAGCGTCAGCGGAGCCCTGGCCATCGTCTCGGGAAGCAGTTCGATTGCTGCAAACTTGCCCGGTTGGGTATCCATGATGTGCCTGGTGGCGACGTCGCCCACGAGCACCTGCAGGGGGGAGGCCAATACCGCCAGAACAAACGGGATGGCGAACCCGAGGCGATGGAGGTGGTCATGGCGACCTTTGAGCCATCCAACCGCGTAGACACTCGCCACCAGGAAACCGGACACCATGTAGGCCGCCAACAACATGTGGACGTACTGGACACCGGCCGACGGATTGAACATCGCCGCCCACGGATCGACATTGATGATCGACCCATCGGCCGCAATCGCAAAACCGGCGGGAGAGTTCATCCACCCGTTGGCGGAGACGATGAAGAAGCTGCCGGTGATTCCCGCCAACACGATGGGAAACAACGTCAGGTAATGGACCCGGGCCGACAGGTGTTTCCAGCCGTACAGATAGATGGCCAGGAAGATCGCCTCCAGGAAGAAGGAGACGCCTTCCAGAGTGAACGGAAGTCCAATCACATCACCAAACGGGCCCATCATGCCCGGCCACAACATGCCCATCTCGAAGCTCAAGATGGTTCCGGACACGGCCCCAACGGCAAAGAGAACCGCCATGACCTTCGACCATCGCTTGGCGAGCATGAGCGCATCCGCATCCTGGCGGCGAATACCCCTTCTGTGGGCAATGAGCGTGATGAGCGGAAAACCAATGCCGAGGGCAGCCAGGATGATGTGAAAACCGAGGCTGATGGCCATTTGGAAACGAGCGGCCAGGAGGTTCGCCTCCGAGACAGCCATCAGAATGTCTGGCCAGGGCACGACAACCGCCTTTCTTCCTCGTCACCTGAGGCAAGCCGTCGCCCAAAAAGCTACCTGCATGTGAAACCAATCACGAGCCGGTGAAACGTTGCCGGCCGGGTCGACGAAGGCGACCCCGCGAGCCGGATCCGGCGATCCCGGTCGTTTTTCGGGTCGGACCCCGGTAGTTTGCCCGGATGCACATCGTCTCAGTCCAGGTGGGGTCCGCGGGTTCACTGCTGGTGGGCGGGCGAACCATCAAAACGGGCATTATCAAGACCCCGGTCGACCAGGTTGTTCTCGAGGCCGGAGGGGTCCAAGACGATGCCGTCGTCAACGCGAAACACCACGGGGGACCGGATCAGGCCGTCTACGTGTACTCGGCCGCGGACTATGCCTGGTGGGAACAACACCTCGCCCGGTCCCTGGAGCCCGGGACCTTTGGCGAGAATGTGACGGTTTCGACCGCTCCCGGAACCGTCCGGATTGGCGACCGGATTCAGGTCGAGGAGGCTGTGCTCGAGGTCACCTCTCCCCGCATTCCCTGCGCGACCTTTGCGGCCCGGATGGGAGAGGATGGTTGGATCCGCCGCTTTCGTGACGCCGGCCGACCTGGTTTCTACTGCCGGGTTCTGCAGACCGGCATCGTGCAACCCGGCGACACCATGCAATGGATGGCTGCGCCGGAAGCAAACGTCACATTGGACGAAATGGTTGAGCACTTCTACGCAAAAGATATCCCTTTGCCGGATGTCCGTCGCGCGCTCGCGTCCACCGATTGCGGTTCGTTCCCGGGTCGAGTACGAGGCGCGGCTCACCGCTCTGAACCGTTGACCACATCGAAGGTTCGTGTCATGGCCGGCTCCTGGATTCATGCATGGCCCGAGGAAATCAGCCACAATGTCGCGACCTTGCCAGAAATGACATCGTGACCAACTTCGTTGTTCAAGCCGCAATCCAGACCGACGGCACCGAGAGCATCGACTATTTCCTCCTTATCGTTGGGTTGCTTGGTGGGCTGGCCATCTTCCTCCTCGGAATGGACAAGATGACCGAGTCCATGAAGCTGATCAGCGGGGGACGGCTACGAGGGATCCTGCTCCGCATGACGTCGGGCCGATTAGCGGGTCTCGCCACCGGCGCAGGCATAACCGCGCTGGTCCAATCATCCTCCGTGACAACCGTCCTGCTCGTCGGGTTCGTTACCTCCGGACTCATGACGTTCGAGCAGACCCTTGCCGTCATCCTCGGAGCGAACATCGGGTCGACGGTCACCGCGCAACTCATCGCCTTCAAAGTGACGAGTTACTCGCTGCTGGCGGTTGTGATCGGCTACGCGATTTCGTTCCTCTCGAAGAACGGAGCGCGCCAGGCTCAAGGGAGCGCCATCATGGGCCTGGGCTTGATCTTCTTCGGCATGAGCATCATGGGTGACGCCATGTCGCCTCTGCGTTCGGCGGACAGCTTCATCGACGCCATGGCCCGGATGGAGAACCCTTTGCTTGGCATCGCCGTCGGCGCCGGTTTCACCGCCCTCGTTCAATCGTCGGCGGCGACCACCGGCATCGTCATCGTCCTCGCCCAGCAGGGCTTGATCACGCTCGACTCCGGCATTGCCCTCATCCTGGGTGCCAACATCGGAACCTCGATAACGGCACTGCTCGCAGCCATCGGAAAACCACGCGAGGCTCTCCGGGCCAGCGTTGCACACACCCTATTCAACGTCGGCGGGGTGCTCATCTGGCTGCCGCTCGTCGGCGTACTGGCCACCATTGTCCAGAGCATCGGGGGTGGCATCGGCCGGGAAATCGCCAATGCCCACACCATCTTCAACCTGTTCAACGCCCTGGCCGTGATCGGCTTCGTACCGGTCTTAGCCCGGTTGGTCCAGCGGGTGGTCAAGGACCGCCCGGAAGGAATCGAGAAGGTGATCACCGCCCGGTATCTCGATAAGGAACTCCTCAGAACGCCAACACTCGCCCTTGACCGGGCCCGACTCGAACTGCTCCGCATGGCAGATCGGGTGCGCGACATGCTGGCTCAAGATCCTCCCGGCCGTGCTCACCGGCGACCGCTGGACGCTGTTGGACATCGAATCGCTTGACGACGAGGTCGACGCCCTACACGGGCACATCATCAGTTACCTGGGACAGATCAGCCAGACGCGACTGACCGGAGAGAGCACCCAGGAACTCATCGATCTCATGGAGGCGACCAACGACCTCGAAGCCATTGGTGATCTGATCGAGACCAACCTGGTCGGTCTCGGCATGACCCGCATGGAGGCAGGCCTGAAGGTAAGCGCCAAGACCGGGGCCGTCTTGACCGAATTACACGGTGCGGTGGCCGAGTCGCTCGACCTGGCGATGATGGCCTTAACCCAGAAGAACGCCGACGCGGCTCGACGCGTCGGAAACATGAAGAAGCAGATCAACAGCATGGAGCGGTCTGCGGCAGCCCATGAAGCGACTCGCCTGGTCGCCGATGCACCTGATCGGATCGCCCACTACCGATTCGAGATCGACGTGATCGGCGCCCTGAAAAGGATCTACTACTTCTCCAAGCGCATCGCCCGCGTATCGGTGCCCGAAGCCGAAAGGGCAGGGATCACCGACGAGTGATCCGCTTGGGTCGGCGATCTCATCGTTGCCGGGCCCTATGAGCCGAGCCGACCAGAAAAGGTCGCCCGGCCTTCGCCCACCTGCAGAGCCGTCACGGCAACATAGTCTTGCCCCGCCAGCAGGATCTCCCGCAATCCACCGCCTACGAGATCGAAGAGGCTCTCCGGTAGTTCGGCCCGTCCTAGCTGCCCCTCGACAAAGTCGAACTCGATCTCACCTGCCGCAACCCTCGGGGCAACCACCACCCGGGCCGGAACAGATACGAACGCGAGCTTGCCGATCCCGCGAACGATGATGTGGCCTTCGCCTGTGAATCGCACCTCCGGTTCTTTGATCACCACCCTGAGATCGAACGTTTCGCCGTTGAAGATCGACCCAAGGCCCTCTGCAGACCGCTCCTCGATGAGGCTCTCCCAACGGTCGGGAAACTCGATGCCATCGAGTTTCCCGGTTCCCTGGAGTTCTCGCAGACGGTCCACATCTCCCTGACCGTTCATCTGCTGCATCAGCTCAGACAAACGAGAGCCAATCGAAAGAAAGCTCGTGAGCTCCCGGTCGGTCACCGTAATCGTCGCGACACCTCCCACTGCTCCCTGGGTCGCCTCCGTCGACTTCTCTACGAACGAAAGCGCGGATTCAGTGGTGATCGGGATTGGCTCACCATCATCCGCCAGCGTGACCCCTCGACCCAGCCAGAAGGACGCGGCGATCAAGACAGCCACGATGCCCAGCAGGACTGCCAGTCGTTTGATCAGCGCCCGCGGGTTCGTCAGAAGTGACGACAGCCCAAATGCCCGCACCAGGACCTCCCTCTCCGGTCAGAAAGTTCTAGCAGACAGAGCGAACCCCTGCCCGGGCGACCTGGGGTGACCCGCTCGATGCTGGTCAGATCGCAGCAGCTCGCGCTGGGACACGCCGTGGACGGTTCGCCTGTACACTCGCGGCCGATTTGGCTCATGGGCCCATCTGCCCATACCGAAGGAAGTGCGTCTGTGAGCACAACATCCGACCGTTCGCCGACCGAAGGTGCCGGCCTAGGCACGTTTGGTGGGGTTTTCACCCCCTCGATCCTCACCATCCTCGGCGTCATCATGTACCTGCGGTTCGGTTGGGTGGTCGGCCAGGCCGGGTTGGCGGGTTCGTTGATCATCGTCACCATCGCCTCCCTGATCACGCTCTTGACGGGGCTTTCCATCAGCCAGATCGCCACCGATCAGCGGGTCAGGGCGGGCGGGGCGTATTACATGATCAGCCGGGCACTCGGGGTCGAGATCGGAGGGGCTATTGGCATACCACTCTATCTCGCCCAGGCTCTTTCGGTCGCCCTCTACACGATTGGATTCGCGGAAAGCGTCGCCCGTGTGTTCCCGGTCCTGGATGCGCGCATCATTGGTCTGGTGACCACCGTCCTGGTGACCGCAGTTGCGCTGATTTCAGCCCGGGTGGCCATTCGCGCCCAGTACTTCATCATGGGCGGAATCGCCCTGTCGCTGCTTTCGTTCTTCCTCGGAAGTACTGCAACCGTTGAGGCCGCCGCCACCTTTGAACAGGTGCCCTTCTGGCAGGTGTTTGCCGTCTTCTTCCCGGCTGTCACCGGAATCATGGCCGGCGTCAACATGTCCGGAGACCTCGCCAATTCCCGCCGGTCGATTCCGCGCGGCACGCTGGCCGCCATCGGAGTCAGCTACCTCATCTACATGACTATCCCCTTGTTCCTTGCGGCACGGGCCACACCTGAACAACTCGTGGCAGATCCCCTCATCATGAGGAATATCGCTGTGTGGGGAGATGCCATCCTGATCGGCGTGTGGGGGGCAACTCTGTCGAGCGCCCTGGGCAGCATCCTGGGAGCTCCCCGCATCTTGCAGGCGATTGCCCGTGACGGCATCCTCCCCAAGCCGCTCCGCTTTCTGGGGCGGGGGACCGGTCCGAACGACGAACCCCGGGTCGGCACCTTCGTAACCCTCGGCCTGGCGCTCATCGCGGTGGCGCTCGGTGACCTGAACATCATCGCCCCGATCCTGACCATGTTCTTCCTCGCCACCTACGCAGTGGTCAACATCGTCTCAGCGGTCGAACGCCTTCTGAAAAGCCCATCGTTCCGCCCTACGTTCAAAGTCCACTGGGCGTTGTCGATGGTCGGCGCCATCGGGTGCTCAGCCGTGATGGTCTTGATCGACCCTCCCGCTACTGCCCTGGCCGCCGTCATTGTCATCGGGGTCTACTTGTGGTTGAAGCGCCGCGGACTGCAGAGCACCTGGGGCGACGTTCGCCAAGGCGTGTGGCAAGCCATGATTCGCTGGGGGCTCTTCAACCTCCGCGGCGAAGTCGAGGCTCGCAGCTGGCGGCCGCATTTTCTGGTGCTGGCCGGGAACCCGCAGAAGCGCTGGTATCTCATCGACCTCGCCAACACCATCTCCCACGACCGGGGGATACTCAGTGTGGCAACGATCCTGCCGGCCTCCGTAGCCACCACCGAACGCAAGAACAGTCTGGCCACCACGATCCGGGATCACCTCGAAGAACGCAACGTCGATGCCCTGGTGCGGGTGGTGTCCGCCACAACACCGTACAAAGGGGCGGCCACTCTGGTTGAGGCGTACGGGTTGGGCTACCTGGTCCCCAACACCGTGATGCTCGGGGATGGGGAGACCACCGATGACCCGATCGAGTACGCGCAGATGATCTCGAGTTTCTACCGGGCCAACCGCAACGTGGTGATCGTGAGAGCCAACGAGGAGCGCCTTTTTGGGCGGCGCCGCCACATTGACGTCTGGTGGCAGAGCATGCGGGGAAACGGGAGCCTGATGGTCACTCTGGGCCATCTCATCTCCAGCAGCCTCACTTGGAGCAACGTCGGCCTCCATGTCCGGATGATCGTGACCGATCAGGATGGTGCCGCCGGCGCCCGGGCGAACCTCGCCGAGTTGATCTCCTCAACCAGGATGGACGCAGCCGTCGACGTCATCGTCGATCAACGGCCACCCCTCGAGGTCATCAGGACAACCTCAACGGCAGCCGACCTGACCTTCATCGGTCTACCGCGCCCGACCGACGACGTTGAGGCGTTCGCCGACCATCTCCGGAATCTGATCAATCAAACTCGAGACCTGCCGGCAGTTGCGTATGTACTGGCAGCTGAAGACGTTGAGTTCGACCGGATCCTCCGCTGAGTAGCGATCGTGAACCCTCAGCCGACCGGGGCGGCTTAACCTGATGCCTTCAACCATGGAGCGCTGACATGGCCTCGCGGATTCTCAGCACATCGGCAGGCACGAACCAGGAAGGTTTCGCACCGGGCGACTGGCTACTTTTTGTTTCGATCGGAGTGATCTGGGGGTCTTCGTTCCTGCTGATGGATATCGGCCTCGAAGCTTTTCGGCCGGGCCTGATCACCTGGCTGCGAGTGGCGCTGGGCGCATTGGTACTCGCCTTTGTGCCGGGAGCTCGACGCCCCATCGAACGGTATGACCGTCCCCGTTTGATCGCCCTGTCCTTCGTCTGGGTGACAATACCGTTCACCCTCTTCCCGATCGCCCAGCAGTACATCAACTCGGCCGTGGCCGGGATGCTCAACGGAGCGATGCCCATCTTCGCCGCTATTGTCGCCACCCTTCTCCTGCGAAAATTCCCGTCCGGTACCGTGCTGATTGGTCTCTTCCTGGGTTTCGTTGGCGTCGGGGCCATCAGCCTGTCGTCCGGATCGGGGGGATCGTCTGAGGCGCTCGGAGTAGCGCTGGTCCTGTTAGCGACCTTCTGTTACGGCCTGGCGGTCAATATCGCCGCACCGATCACCCAGCAGTACGGTTCGCTGGCGGTCAACGCTCACATGCTTGCTTACGCCACCCTGTGGACCGCACCGCTCGGCGTTAGCGGGCTTCTGCGATCAACCTTCGCCTGGAATTCATTCCTGGCCATTTTCGCGGCGGGGGCGATCGGCACCGGCTTGGCCTTCGTCATCATGGGATCGCTCGTCAGCCGGGTCGGCTCAACCAGAGCGTCATTTATCACTTACCTGATCCCGGTGGTTGCCCTCGGGCTCGGGGTTCTCTTCCGAAACGACAGGGTGACCGTTGTCTCGATCATCGGAATCGTTCTGGTCATCGTTGGTGCGCTTCTCGCCGCTCGACGCGAACCGGCCGGGCAGGCGAAGTAGCCAACCGGCTGGCGTTGTCCACGCCACTCCTCCCATCATTCTTCTCGAGCGGAATAGGTCCGTCGGTATGGGTCAAAAGCCCCTGGGAGCGGGACCCGGCCGGGAGGAGGATGGAAGGCAAAGGAGGCAGGCCATGACCCGTCAACGGGAGCGGTACTACCGGGTTCTCTATGCGGTGGCCGCCGTCTACGACATCTTGCTGGGAATCGTTTTCCTGTTCTTTGGACGGTGGGCTTTCGACGCCCTCGATATCGCCGACAAGTACCCCGAAGGCGGGTTCCTCCCGCTCGTCGGAGCGTTCGTGCTGGTACTCGGGATCGGTTACTACCTGATCTGGCGGAGTGACCTGTGGCGCAACCGGGATCTCGTAGCCGTAGGGGCGCTCTACAAACTCGCCTACACCGGGGTCGGCATCTACATCACCGCCACCGACGAGGTACCGCACGCCCTGTTTCTCTGGGGCTTTGGGGTAGCCGATGGGATATTCCTGGTGTTGATGATCGAGTGTTTGCTCACTGTGTATCGCCACCGGCCCGAACCGGTGGGGATTGGGCACGACCATCTGCCCATCGCGCCGTAACGCCTCACATCAACTCTCCGAGCACGACGAGCAGGCCGCCGACCACTACCAGTCCCGCGTGGAGGGCGATGAGCGCCCATCGCCCGGCCGCGAATGGTTGGTCGAGGGGCCGCGGCACCGGCGCCCACCGGTACCAGAACCAGGCTCCGAGCGTTCCCCCCACCACAAGTCCGGCCGTTATCGTCCACCATCCAATCCGGGAAGTAGCGGAACCGCCGGACTCGAGCGCCACGACGACCATACCGACCGACATCAAGCCGGCCGGAATGACGAGTAGGTAGCGCCACAGGGGCCGAACCGAGGCGATGACGAGAAGGAGCGGCATCGAAACCCACCCACCGATCAGCAGACCGTAGGCAAACCATCCGGCATCGGTGGTGCTGTAGGCCAGAAGGAAGATCAACCCAAGCGCCACGGCGCTAATCGCAACCAACCGCTTGAGGCGCCTCACGAAACCGGGATCGAGGGTCATCTCCACAGGGACCGGATCCCGTCGTCGCATGAGCGTATGAGGCACCGGCGTACCTACGCAGGCGCCGGACCGGCTGCCAGCTGGTTCTTGAAACCCTGCCGGCGCCGGGCGGTCGCTTCCTTCGAATACAGACGCAAGCCGAGCGCCAGACCGCGCGTCTCGAGTTCCTCCAGGGTCATACGTTTTGGTTCGAAGTTGACATCGAACAATGTGCACTTCTCCCACGCGCCCGGTTGCAGAATGCGTCCTTCGGCCAGGAGCCGCGTGTATAGGGGTGTGCCTGGAAATGGAGTGAGCGCCGTGATTTGCACGTCGAAAGGCCGGGCCTCTTCAACGAACCGCTCGACCGCTTCAAAAACCTCTGGCCCGTCACCGTCGAGGCCGAGCACGAAGCACGCATTCACGGCGATACCGTGCGATTGAATTGTCTCGATTGCCCGGTGGTACTGGTCAATCTGTTTGCGTTTCCAGTTGTGCTTCAACTCCAGCCCGTCCAGGCCTTCCGGGGTCGGGCTCTCAAATCCGATGAGCAGCTCCCGACAGCCGGATTCCTTCAAGAGCCTGAGCAACACGGGGTCTTCGGCGACAGAGATATCTGTTTCCGTGAACCAGTGCACACCGAGCCCTCCCATGGCCTCGGCCAGTTCGCGGCCGTAGTGCTTGTTCACAAAGGTGTTGTCGTCGGCCAACTCGATGAAAGGCTCATCCGTCCAGATCGCCTTGATGGCCTCGATCTCTGCGACGACCTTGGGGACCGGCTTCTGTTTGTAACGGCCGGTCAGGAGAATCGAACCTGCGCAAAACTCGCAGTGCCAGGGACAACCCCGCTGGGTCTGCACCATCAGCCGGTTGTACCCCTCCGGATCGAGCAGATCGAACCGGGGTACCGGCGCGTCGGCCAGGTCGTAGTCGGCACCATCTGATGCATACACCCCGCTCAGACGGCCCGTTTCCATGTCGGCGATCACGCGGGGCCAGGTCGGCTCACCTTCGCCGACGACCACCGCGTCGCAATGCTCCAGCGCCTCGTCCGGGAGACACGACACGTGGAGGCCTCCGATCACGGTCGGTACGCCCTCAGCGTGGTACAGGTCGGCCATCTGGTAGGCGTCCTTGACTTGGGCCGTGTAGGAAGAGAAAGCGGCAACGTCGCATTCGGGCAGTTCGTCCAGATCGCGGATATCCGCAACCTCAACGTACTCGACCTCATGGCGCTCCGGAGTCAGGGCAGCCAGCGTGAGGAGCGAAAGACTGGGAAGCGAAGCAATGGCCTTCCCCCGCTCAACGAACCCCGGGAGGGTGAGTCCAATCTCGGAGAGAATCGGGTTCTGAACTCGAATGCCGCTCATCGCGATCATGGCAATTCTCACGGGCCTCACCTCGTTGCAACCGCGGCGTCCCCCTCCTCCCATCATCATCGAATCGAGAGGTGCTGGTGCCTAGTGCCGAAGGTCCCGACCAACGTTGGCCGGCTCGCCCATGCTCAAAGGCCCTCAAGAGCGAAACCCAGCAGAGCGAGTGACCGCGCCCTCCCGAATCAGACGGCTCGAACCTGATTGTTGCGGGCGTTGTGCTCCAACTCGACGAGGCCGAGCACTTCGAGCACCGGAGTGACGTAGTTGCCGACCCTCCCCCGGAGGCCCTTCTTCAAGCCGTACCAGCCTCCGATCGGGTTGTCGGCCGATCGGGCCCAGGCTTCGACCGAGCCCTCCTTGGCCGGTTTCTGCTCGTCGGCGTTGCCGAGTGGCATCCAGTCCCCGTGTTCTTTGAGCATGGCCTGCATGTCGTCGACGATACGCAGGTCATAGTGGAGAACGGTCTTACCGACGGTGCACACCAGAATTGGTGGATCGGCGTCCGGATCACGGTACATCTCAAAAGATGATGTGAGACTGGGTGTCTGCAGAACCCAGGGGTCTGCCTTCGTGCCCGATCCTTGTGTATCTGCTCTTGGCATTGCAACCTCCTCGTTGGACAGCCTATACGGTGGGTGCTTCGGGCCGGGCGCGAGGATTTTCTGAGAACCAGTCCCACCAGGTCTCCGCACCGCGTTCACAAGTTCTCCACATCAGGGCTACATCCTGGACTCATCGAATAGGGAAAGGAATCGATGATGTTTCTGCGTCGAAGCCCAATCGGGTTGTTTCTGATGGTGGGATGTGGCCTGCTTCTCGGGGCTGCCCTGTTCGGCAGCATCGAAGCGGCCGGCAGTGTTGTAGCTGCGCCCTTCCTGGTGCTGGGTTTCATGTTCAAAATGTTTCTGTTCTTCGTACTGTTCGGATTGGTGGCCAAGATGTTCGCCGGTTCCGTCAGACGAGATCGCCGAACCAGGACCTGGTCCGGACCATCCCCACAATGGTGGACTGATGAAACCCGGTCGCCCTGGTCTGGAAGGCGTCCACCGTCTGAAAGCGACAAGGAGGAAAGCCGGAATGATCGTTTTGAAGAGTGGCACCGGATGGCCCACGCCCGTCAGGAAGTCGACGACCATACGCCGCCGGTTGAAGGCTGAGCGACCACACTATGAGTCATGAAGACGATCCTGGTCGTTGACGACGAGCTGAAGATCACCCGCCTGCTGCGCGATTATCTGCAGCAGGCGGGCTTCCGCGTGGTCACGGCCGCCGACGGTCCGACCGCCTTGATGGTGGCCCGGGCCGAGCGACCCGACATGATCGTCCTGGACCTGGGACTGCCCGGCCTGGACGGCCTGGATGTGACCCGCACACTACGGAAGTCCTCGGACGTGCCGATCATCATGCTGACCGCCCGGGCCGAAGAGGCCGACCGCATCGTCGGCCTGGAGTTGGGTGCCGATGACTACCTGGTCAAGCCGTTCAGCCCCAAGGAACTAGTCGCCCGGGTTCGCGCCGTGCTCCGCCGGGTTGACGCTTCGGTGGAAGCACCCGATCTGGTACGCGCCGGGGACCTCGAGATCGACACGGTGAAGCGCAGCGTCACGGTTGGCGCCCGGGCGATCGATCTCACTCCCACCGAATTTGAGCTGCTGCTTCACTTCGCCAGGTCGCCCGGTCGGGTCTACACGAGATCGCAACTCCTCAATGCTCTGCACGGCGTGGCTTTCCAGTCGTACGAGCGGGCCATCGACGCCCACGTGAAGAACCTGCGCCGCAAACTGGAGCTGGATCCGGCCCATCCGAGGTATCTGCTGACCGTGTACGGCGTGGGGTACAAATATGCCGATGGGTAGCCAGTTCCGCGACGGACCGCAGTGGTGGCCGGAAGGTGAACAATGGCCTCCGCGGGGAGGGCGGGGTCAGCAGGATTGGGCAAGATTCGGACGCCGGATCTTCAAGGGTGTGCTCGCCTTCCTTATCTTCCTCGGGTTGGTTGCAGCCCTTATCGGGGCGACGATCGCAACCGGCTTCGCGGGAGTGGCGTCGGTCGGTCGGGCGGGCGTCCTCCTGGCGACCGTGGTGGTGCTGGTGGCGGGTGGCCTACTGCTCAGGGCACTGGTACGGAGAACCTGGAGCCCGGTACGCGAACTCATCGGCGCCGCCGGCCGGCTGGCAGATGGCGACTACAGCGCCCGGGTGGACGAACGGTCCTCGGCCTCGATGCGGGCGGTCGGATCTTCGTTCAACTCGATGGCGGAGAGGCTCGAGGTGGCCGATGAGCAACGCAGGCGATTGATGTCCGACCTCGGTCACGAGTTGCGGACTCCCCTGGCAGTGATCAGGGGCGAGATCGAAGCGGTCATCGATGGCGTCCACGAAGGTGGTCCCGAACACATGGCGTCGATGCTCGACGAGGTCGAAATCCTGGAGAGACTAATTGAAGACCTGCGGATCCTGACCCTGTCCGAAGCTGGAAAGTTGCCGCTGGAGACCGAACCAGCCGACCTGATGAACCTGGTGGAAGAGGTGGCGGCTTCCTACCGGCCTACGGCTGCTGCCTCGGCAATCGAAGTCCTGGTTGAAGCGCCGGAGGGGGTCCCGGACGTGGAGATGGACCCGGTGCGGATCCGACAGGCGCTTACCAACCTGGTCGTCAACTCGATCCGGGCCATGCCGGGCGGAGGTCGCATCACGCTCAGGGTGACGGTCGAGGACGAACGAATCCTGACCGATGTGGTCGATACCGGGCCGGGCATCGACCCTGCTCAACTTGAAGAAGTATTCGGCCGTTTTGTGAAGTCCGAAGACTCTCCGGGGAGCGGCCTGGGGTTGTCGATTGCGCGGGGCCTGGCCCGGGCGCACGGAGGGGATGTGGAGATAGTCTCCAGCGGCCCGGACGGGACCACCGCTTCAATGTGGTTGCCCCGCTGATCTGGACCCCTGGTCTGAAGCGCACGGAAAAGGCCCTTGCGAGTCCAGCTATGACGCGGTCCCGGCTTCCTCTGATACCGGAAGCGGCTTGATGCCGAAGAGGGCCCGTGTCACTGCAGTCCGTTTGACGACCTCGAAGACGGCCCAACAGCCGGCGAACGTCCCCGCGGTCAGCAGGACCAATTTGAGTGGCCACCAAAGGGTCCAGTCTCTGATGTAGAAGAGCCCGACCAGGACGATGGTCATGTGAACGATGTAGAACGGGTAGACCGACTGGTTGAAGTAGGCGAGCCACCGGCCGGGTTTGTTCAGGTACCGGGCCGCCCATGAGAACACCGCCATGCACCACGCCCAGGTGTTCATGGTGTGCAGGATCGAAGCCGGGAAAGTGATCGGGCCCCAAAAACTGTCCCCCTCGGGAACCCAGCCCCCGTTCTGGACCAGTATCCCGTAGCCCGGTTCGATTTCGTTCGCCGCGAATACCAACCCGAACAGGAGCATGGACGCCACCACGCCCATCCCGAGGGCCTTGAATCTCAGCTGTGCCAGAGCATCCCAGAACGGGTTGCCAACCTGGATCAAGAAGTACCCGATGAGAAAGAGGCCCAGATACCAGAAGAACTCATAGCCTTGACCGACCAACCCGAAAGCCAACGGCTTGATGAGAAGCTCAACAGCAACCAGCGGAAGCGGCACGAGCAGCAGAAGACCAAGTCCGTTGCCAAACCCAACCACGCGGTTCGCCGATCTCGAAAGAACCCCGTCGGGAAGGTTGCGCTCTAACACGAACAAGGGTGTCGAGATCAGCGAGTAGATGAACAGGTTGATGAGGAACCAGAGGTGAAACGCTCCGCCGAGCCACCCGAAATCAAACCACCATGTGCCGGCGAGATCAGCAATACCATCGGCAGACCCGACCGAACGCAGTCCAAAAAAGGCAATGGGAAGGTTGACGACCAGCATCCCGAACACCAGGGGGATCAACAGCCTCGTCGCCCGCTCGGCGATGAACGCCAACCCGGTGCGGCGCCGGAAGGCGTAACTGGTTCCCATCCCGGAGATGAGGAACAACACCGGCAGTCTCCACTGGTGCAAGAAATCCAAAGCCAGCTCCAACAACGGCCCACCCGTCTCGTTGCTCCGGTAGCCGTAGACCTCCCAATCAACGAAACCAATCGCCACGTGAAAAACGATCAGCAGCCAGAAGGCCAGGACCCGGACCCAATCCAGGTCATAGCGACGGGTGGTCGAGGGCGAAGCTTTGTCCGATCCCACGTCGAGCAACTTAGCGGACGAGGAGAGTTCGAAAGGAGCCGCACGTGCCGATCCTCAGGTCGTTCCTTCCGGCCGCAGGAGATAGTGCGAGACTCCCCACACCCGGCCGGCTCGATAGCCGAAGAGCTCCGAGCAAGCCATCAAGAACATCCTCCAGCGCTGGACGGCCCGGACGGGATCAGGTTCTCCCGCTTCCGCAAGCACCGCTGCCGCAGCCGCCCGGTTGTGGTCCAGCTTCTTCAGCCAGGCCTCGAGCGTCTTCCGATAGTGAATACCCGAGAGGCGCCATGACTTCTCCACCCTGAGGTCTTCTCCGAATTCGGTAAAGAGGCTATGGGATGGCATCACACCGCCGCTGAAGAACTCCCGGGCCATCCAGTCGGCCGGACCCCGATCCTCAAAGAGATAGGGCGCATCGTCGTGAGCGAAAACGTGCACGAAGGCCAAGCCGTCGTCTTGCAGCCAACTCGAGATCCGGCGAAACATCTCCCGGTAGTTGCGCACGTGTTCCAGCATCTCAACGGTGACAACCCGATCGAAGTGCCGGTCCGTGTGAAAATCGCCAATGTCGGAAACGACGACCTCGACTCCACTGAGGCCGGCGTCCGCTGCTTTTTGGCCGATGTACGCTGCCTGACTCACGGAATTGGTCACCGCCGTGATCGTGCTGGTGGGGAGGCGTTCGGCCATCCACAACGTCAGGGATCCCCACCCACAACCCAGCTCCAGGATCCGCTGCCCATCCTCGAGACGGGCCCGGGTGGAGGTGAGTTCCAGCATGGCTTCCTCGGCTGCCTCCAACGTCGTATGCGGCGCTTCCCACAGGCAACTCGAGTATTTGAGGCGGGGTCCGAGCATGATCTCGAAGAGGGAAGCGGGCACCTCGTAGTGCTGCCGGTTGGCCAGGTCCGCCGATTCGGTAACCCGCCCGGCACCGAGCAGGTCGATGACTGCCTTGGCTCGAACCGTGTCACGGCGCTCGAGCGAGGCGGCCCGGGCGGCGATCACCCGGCGCATGCCCGCGCGGATCAGGGTGTCAGGAACGAGGCCGGATTCGGCCAAGCCAACGGCACTCGCAACCAGGCGGTCCCGCACCATCGTTCCCTCTCCTTCGCTCATCCTGGCTGACAGGTCGGGCACCACCAGATCAGCCGGTTCGCCATCTCGGCGAGTCGGATCGTATCGCCGCATTTTCGGCAGGGTTGGCCATCCCGTTTGTACACGTAGAGCCGCTCGTCCCGGGGTATGTCCGATCGTCCCCGGACTCCCACGTCATGTGGGGAAACGGTGACGATCTTCCCCTCGCGCTCACCACGACGAAGTTCAGCAACAATCGTCGACCAGAGGGCCCTGGTCCGATCCCGATCCAACCTGTCGGCAGGCAGGTACGGGTCGATACCCCGTTTGAAGAGAACTTCCGCCCGGTAGACATTGCCCATTCCTGCAACCACCTTCTGATCGAGCAAGCCCGCGCCGATCGGGATACGGCGACGGGCCAGATTGTCGGCGAACTGCTCGAACACCGTGCGCCGTCCCAACGGATCGGGTCCCAAACGGGCCCGGAGACGGTCTTCTTCCTGGGGATCGATCAGCTCACAGATCGTGGGGCCGGCCAGATAGATCACCGACCGGTCGTTGGCCATCGCCAGGCGGGTGGCGGCAGTAGGCGCTGGTAGTTCGCCATGGAATGTCTTGAATTTTCCGAACAATCCGAGATGCACGTGCAGGGTCTCGTCTCCCTCCCACCGGTAGAAGAGGTGCTTGCCCACTGCCTCGATGTCGTCCAGGCGGCGCCCGTCCAAACGCTCCGCCCCGGCAGAGAAACGACCCTGCGGAGACCAGGCTCGCACCAGCGAGCCGCCCAGGACCTTCCGCTGGAGGCGGGCATGACGGTGAATGGTGTGACCCTCCGGCACAGTTCAGGCTCCAATCCTGCTGGGCAGGCCGATCCGCACATCAACTCCCGGCGAGTAATGAACGAGAGGGTCTCCCGCAGGTGGAGGGTATCCGGCCGCCTCGATGAGCCGGTCGTCGAGGTCGATCAAAGTTGCGTCCTGCAGTGGCCAGGGGGCGTGCTCGACGGGAGCGTATGCGATTCCCCGTCCAAAGACGCTGTAGAGGCCCCAGCGGGCGGTGAGGAAATGCTCCCGATCGGGTAGGAATGATCGGCGCACCGGGCCGGGCGGCAATAGTGCTGGTTGCGCCACGCGGCCCCGGCCAGCGCCGTTTCGCTCGGTAGATCACCGCGTCATCAGGGTGTTCGATGCTCATCTCGGCCCAACGGTACGGGAGGCGATAGGTACCCAGGGCGACGAGCACCGGAACGAGCCTGGTGATGTCGAGAGAATCGAACCACACACCTGGACGGCCGCCGGAATCCCGCACATAGGTCCGCACGTTGGTCTCCGGAAAGGTACCCAGATAAGGAACCGGGGGCAGGTAGGGCAGGCGGATCCCCTCCATGTGGAATGCCACCAGCCCTACCCAGGCACGACCTTCAAAGGTGTCGACCACCAATCCCGGAGGCAGGCGGCGCTGGACGACTTCCGGGTCGTACGGGAAGTGAACAAAGGTGAGGTCCTTCCAACCCTGCAACATGACGGGGCGGCGGACCGATCGCGCGGCCGAAGGGGGGTAATCAGTCATGTCTCTCTATATTCGAAGTCAACACCTCGCGGGATGTCGCGAGAGGCCAGAACCTGCACCTTCGAAAGAACCGGCGTGAATACCATCTGGGTCTTCGGTGACCAGCTCAACCGGCGAATCGGAGCCTTGGCTTCGGCCCGTCCGCACGACTCGATGGTGCTGATGGTCGAGAGTGAGTCGATGCTGGCGGGGCGACCCTTCCACCGACAGAGGCTTCACCTGGTGATGAGTGCCATGCGGCGGTTTGCAGATTCGCTGCGGGCCGTTGGGTTCGTGGTCGACTACCGCCGCGCCCCCAACCTCGCGACCGGCCTTCTAGACCACAAGAGCCAATACGACCCGGACCGGGTGGTCGCGACGGAGCCGAACTCGCGAGAGGTCGACCGGGTCGTACACAACCTCGGGGTTGAGCTGGAGCCCTCCGATCAGTTCCTTACCCATCGGGACGATTTCGCCCGCTGGGCCGGCGGACGGAGTCGGCTGCGGTTGGAGGACTTCTACCGGTACCAACGACGGAGCCTGGGCTACCTCATGGATGGCGATCAGCCCGCCGGGGGAAGGTTCAACTTCGATCACGACAACCGGGAACCCCCTCCGTCAGATGGTGGAGACTGGCCTTCACCCGTCCGGAGCCGCCTTGATTCCCTCGACCGGACCGTGCTAGAACAACTTCCCGATGGTCTGCCGGGAGCCGAACCGGTCGGCTGGTGGGCGACTTCACGGCGGGCCGCCCTCGTGCGCCTGCGGCATTTCATCGACAACGTCTTGCCCGGCTTCGGCGCCCACGAAGACGCCATGGTCACCGATAGCTGGCATCTGGCTCACTCCCTCCTATCCCCTTACCTCAACCTCGGGTTGCTGCTCCCCGCCGAGGTCTGCGACGCAGTCGAGGAGGCGTACCGGGCGGAAAGGGTCCCGATCAACTCGGCGGAAGGGGTCATCCGTCAGATCATCGGTTGGCGGGAATTCATCTGGGGCATCTATTGGTTATGGCCGGACCAGAAAGACGCCAACGTGTTCGACCACCGCCGCGCTCTCCCTCCGGCCTTCGAGGGATCAGCGGCAACGGACATGCGTTGCCTGCGGGTCACGCTGGAGGGTCTCGAGGAGCGGGGTTGGACCCATCACATTCAGCGACTCATGGTGCTCGCCAACTTCGCCAACCTGTACGGGATGGAGCCTTCGCTGCTGCTGGCGTGGATGCGGGAGCGTTTCGTGGATGCTTCCGACTGGGTAATGGTTCCCAACGTGATGGGAATGGGGTTGTGGGCCGATGGTGGCCGGATGGCGACCAAGCCCTACGTGTCGGGAGGTGCCTACATCAACCGGATGAGCGACTATTGCCGGGATTGCCGATTCCGCCCGTCGGCTCGCGGTGGTGATGATGCATGCCCGTTCACCGTTCTCTATTGGGACTTCCTGGACCGGCACCGGGAGTTACTGGGAACCAACTACCGGTTGGCCCGCCAGTACGCCACGCTCGACCGCCTACCGGATATGGGCGACGTGCGGAAAACAGCATCAGCCATGATCGCGGCGTTCGAGGAGGGCCGCCTATGAGCCGGAGTCGGGTGCCCGCACGTGGACCTCGGTGAAGGTGTCGGATTCGATCCCGGATATTTCCGACGAAGCGAGCATCTCCCGGCGATGCACGTCGTTCAATTTGGAGAGAAAGAACGCAATCGTTGCCCACGTCGTGGCGATAAACAACACCGCGCCGACTGCGAATATGGCTCCTTCGCTCATGATGGATCCCGCTCACCGGTCAGGACCAGGGTCCCGAGGGAATGAATGGCCGGAACCCACAGGCCAACGAACAGGCCCAGCTCGCGGTCAACGAAGAACCACAAGGTCACGGACAAGATGAATGAGACAAAGGCAGCTGCCAGAAACACCAGCTTGGTGCGGTGGAATGAAGTCAAGGAACGGATGGTCGGTACAAGCGTCGTCATAGTGAAACCTCCTTGCCTCCTGTACGGTCGCCGGGGTCGGTCTGGATGAACGTGTCCAAAGAGTGAGGGGCCCTGGGGGCCCCTCACTGCTCGATGAGATGACGGCTCACGCAGCCGGTTGCTGCTCCCCGCGCAGACGCGCCAGGAGTCGGGCCGACTCGACGGCTGCCCCGAATTGGGAAACCGTGACCGTCCCGACGGGCAGGATTCCGTCCCAAACAACGGCCAGCGGCGCCGAACCGATTCTGCCCAGCAGCTCCGCCGCAGGTTCGTGGACGGCAACGGCCGGAAGCTCTTCCAGCGAGCGAGCGACCGTACGTACCGAGGTCGTATACCGCTCGGATACCGGCGTCTCTGCCAGATCGCGCAATGTCACGAGACCGGCAGCCCGGCCGTCGGTCCCGGCCAGCAGGTAGGTCGATCTATCGCCTTCCACCGCATAGCGGTCGATGAAGGCGCCTACCGACATCCAGTCGCCGATCAGCGGTCCGGAAGGCGTCATGATGTCGCCGATCCTGACGTCGACCAGGTCACGCTGCAGCGCTCCGTAACGGCCTTCTGCGGTTGCGGCATTGCGGAGGAACCAGCCGATGAAGGCCGTCCAGAGGCCCCCGGCCCCACCGAGGAGGAACTGGACCGCACCGAGACCGATCAACCCGCTGCCAACGATACGCCCGGCCTTGGTCGCCGAGGCGGTTGCCCGGGCCTTGTCACCATGCCGGTTCCACAACCAGGCATGCAGCAGTCGACCGCCGTCCAGGGGAGCGCCGGGAATCAGGTTGAAGACGGCCAGGATCACGTTGATCGACGCCAGCCATCCCAGGACCGCCCCGGCAATACCCGACAAAGCGGCGGCTGGAAGGAAGAGCGCCAACCCGAGCAACAGGCTTATCGCCGGGCCGACTCCGGCAATCTTGAATTCGGCCCGGGGAGTAGCCGCTTCACCGTCGAGTTGCGCGACCCCGCCAAAAGCCCACAGGCTGATGCGCTTGACCGCAACGCCGTTGCGACGAGCGACCAGTGCGTGGCCGAGCTCGTGGGCCAGGATGCTGGCCAGCAGTCCGGCTGCGGCTATCACGCCGCCGAGGACGTACGTTGTTGTCTCATAACCCGGCGCAGCGGCAGGGAGAATCCCGCCCGCCACCGAGAAGGTCACGAGGGCTGCGATAGCCAGCACGGTCCAGTTCAATTCGACCGCAACGCCGGCCAGGCGACCCAGTTTGATGCTGTTGTTCATGAGTTGACTCCTTCTTCGGGTAGTGGGACCGGAGCGATGCTCGGTGGTCGTCGTACCCGCTCGTAAGAACAGAAAACGGTGACGGGGTGTTCCCCAAACTCAGGCGACAGGCCGATCCTCGAGGAAGTCCACGAGATCGAATTCCTTCTCCTCGATCAACGGCCCGCTCGCTCGCCACAGGATGTGGCCGGTTCGATCGATCACCATCGCATGGATGGTCGTGTCGTCGGTTATCCCGAGCGCGTCGAGAAACGGTGGTTTGTCCAGGTAGAGCGTGATCGTTCGCTCTCGTACCCGGCGGTCGGAGATCCCCGCCCTCATACCACTGTCGATAAACCATTCCGAGAGACGGCTTCGCTTCTGAATCACGGGCAGTTCATAAAAGGCAAAAGCGGGATGTCGCTTTTCGAGTTGCCCGGCCAGGGGCATCCATGTGTTGACAAGCGCCTGGTGGCGCTGCCAGAACGCCAGGATGACCAGGTTGAGATCACCTTCGAGGTCCGCGGGAAGGTTCATGCGGCGCCGTTCGAGGTTCGATCCGGTCACGGTTGGAAAACTCATCACGTTCCCCTCTCTAAGCACACCTCTTCTACGAGACGGCAGGGGGTTTGGATGGCGAAACCGGTGAATCGGGTGCTCAGAAACCCACCGAGCGGATGGTCTCGCGAATGGTGTCGGCGCTGGAGGTCAAACGGCGTTGCTCTTCTCCAGTCAGCGGGACCTCCATGCGGCGCACTACACCACCGCTTCCGACTACCGCCGGCATCGACAGGTACACATCGGAAATCCCGTGTTCACCTTCTTGGAGGGTGCTCACCGGCATGATGCGGTGCTCATCGTTGAGGATTGCCCCGACGATGTTGGTGACGGCCAGGCCGATGGCGTAGGTGGTCGCGCCTTTGCCGCGGATGATGTCATAGGCGGCGTGTTTGACCCGCTCGGCAATCTCATCGAGTTCGTCGCCGGACAACGGGTTCCCGGTCGGCGTGATCCACTGATTGAGCGGTACGGTCCCGATGGCGGCACTACTCCACAGCGCGAACTCCGAGTCGCCGTGCTCTCCGGCGATGGTGGCGTGAACATTGGAGACGGCTACTCCGCAACGCTCGGCCAGCAGGAAGTGCAACCGAGAGGTGTCGAGCACCGTTCCCGAGCCGATCACCCTCGAGGAGGGGAAGCCGCTGAGCCGCATCGCAACGTAGGTGAGAACATCGACCGGGTTGGTGACGACCAGCAGCACCGCCCGGGGCGCCCGATCGACCAGGGCGGGAATGAGTTCACGGAAGATGTCCGTGTTACGGCCGGCCAAATCGAGCCTCGATTCACCGGGCCGTTGTTTGGCACCGGCGGTGATCACGACGATGTCGGCATCGACGCAGATATCGAGGTGGTCGCTTCCCACCACCCGGGCGGTGGGAGTGAACCTGAGACCGTGATTGAGGTCGAGAACCTCGGCCTGGACCTTGGCAGCATCAATGTCGTAGAGGGCGATCTCCCGGGCGACGCCGTTGAGCAGTCCTGCATATGCGATGGTGGCACCAACGCCACCCGCTCCGATAACCGCAACTTTGGATCCGTTCATGAACGAGACCATATCGGGGTCTGCCGTTTAGCCGGCGCCCAGGCCGGGCGGGACCCTATAGGTGTAGGCGAAACCTTCGCCTGAAACGGTTACGGTCCTTCCCGCCCGGTCGAAGGTCACTTCTTCCCACCGGCCCGTCAGTCCGTGGAGCGGCATGAAGGACGTCGACGTCCCGTTGCGGCCGAGAACCAATCCGGTCCCGGCCTCCGGTGCCGCGAACGAGGCAGTCTGACCATCGGTCACTACCGTACCCAGGCTCTCGAAAAAGGCCGTGAAAGCGGAAAGCACTGCCGGCCAGTCTGAGCGATCGACCGAAATCATGAACGCATCGTACTGTGGCACAGGTCAGAAGACCGGCTCGGGCGTGCCATGATCGAACCATGCAGGAACGGGTTCTCATCGTCGGGGCGGGCATCGCCGGGCTCACCGCCGCCCATGCCTTGCGGAGAGCCGGAGTAGCGGCGGTTCTGGTCGACAAGAGCCGGGCCGTTGGTGGACGGATGGCTACCCGCACCATCGGGGAAGCCCGGTTCGATCATGGGGCCCAGCACTTCGGGATCCGGTCGGAAGCCTTCGCGGCCGTTACCCGGACGTGGAGCGAGGCCGGCCAGATGCGGGAGTGGTATAAAACCGCCAAACTCGAGGCCCGGTATGTCGGGTCGGGCGGGATGCGCCGGATTCCCGAATTCCTGGCCGCATCCCTCGAGGTTCGAACCGCGACGTCCGTCGCTCGACTCGAACTCGACGACGACGAACCTGCTGCGGTCGGCACCGGAGGCGAACGGATAGGGGCGTCCGCCTTCATCGTCACTCCGCCCGTGCCCCAGACTCTGGCCCTGCTCAAAGCCAGCCGGATCCAGGTTCCTTCGTCTCTGGGGGAAGCCCTCGCGGCCATCGAATATTACGCTTGCCTGGCGGTCCTGGCGCACCTCGACGGCCCGAGCGGGTTGCCCGACGGCCACCGCTCTGCCGTCGATGCTTCCATCGGCTGGATGGCCGACAACGCCCACAAAGGTACGTCACCGATCCCCTCGGTCACGGTGCACAGCACCCCCGGGTTTGCCGCCGAACATCTCGACGCGGACCCCGAAGGATGGACACAACGTCTCGTGGCCGGCGCGCAACCGCACCTGCTCGGCCGCATCACGGCAGCGGTCGGTCATCGGTGGCGCTTCGCCGAGCCCTCCACGATCCTCGACCGAGGATGCGCCGTGCTCGACACGCGAGTACCGGTGGTGCTGGCCGGAGAGGTCTTTGCCGGGGCCAAAATCGAAGGTGCCGTGCTGTCCGGTCTGGCCGCCGCGTCCGCCCTCGTCGAGCGGCTCGCCTGAGGTTGCCGCTCATCTGAGGTTTCGGCTCACACCAACAGCATCACGGCAACCAGCATCCCCCGGACAGTCCACAGTCCTGTCCTGAACCAGTTGCTGCGCACCAATTGGTCGAGTGCGGCACCGTTGCGGCCGTTACCGAGAAGCCGATGCAGGGGAACCTGCACGAATGCCGTTGCTCCCCAGATTGCGACGAGGAGTACTCCGGCTACCAGCACGAGCCATAAGGAAACTCCGTCCGGGCGGATCCAGACAAGGACGGCCCCGGTGGCGATCTCCAGTCCGGCCGGAATCGCGAGAAGCTTGCTCATCCGGGTGGTGTGTTCATTTTCGTAGCCGACGAAGTCGGCATCTTGCACCAGGGCAAACAGGGGGTAGTGAACGGTCTGGATCGTCCAGATGAGGCCGACCATGAACCAGGTAGCGGCGGCGTGGACGATCAACCAGGTCATGCAGTGAAATCAGATGCGGCCAGTTCCCGCCGCCCGGAGGCGACCGCATCAACGACCCGCACGGCCACGTCATCGGGATCAAGACCGACCGGAAGAGCGGGAGCCACGCCTTCGATGGGACGGCCGGCCAGGCCCGTCTCGGTGTGCGGGGGCCGGGCGTCGAGCACCTGGATCCGCTTGGTGCGCAGTTCCCGGGTCAGCGCCCGGGTGGCGGCACTCAGGCCTGCCTTCACGGCCGAGTAAGCGGCCATCCCTCCCACCGGTTGCTCGGCGACAACTCCGGTGAGATTGACCAGGAACCCGCCCTCCATGGCCTGGACGGCCGCCCGCATGACACGCAGTGGTCCTGAGAAGTTGACGGCAATCAGGTCGTCAAGGGCACCGTCGGTAAGCGCCTCGAGAGGCCCGAACGCAACGACGCCGGCCGCGTTGACCACCCCGTCGAGTCCCCGAGGAGACGAACAGCCTCATCGACGATGGTGCCCGGATCGTTGTCGCGCAGGTCGAAGAAAGAGAAGACAACTCCCGGCCCCAACTGTCCGGCCTGCTGTTCGAGGGCGCCCGTGTTGCGCCCGGCCAGCATCACGGTGGAACCTCGACGAAGCAACTCCGCTGCCAGACGTCGTCCCAGTTGTCCGGAACCTCCGAGGACCAGAACCTTCTTGCCTGCCAGATCGATCGTTGCCATCACAGTCCTTTCGAATCAACCTCTCTTCGAAGCCGTGTTCCCTGGTGGATGATGCCGAGCCGGGCGGGCCCCGGACGTCGGACGCCAGCGGTTTGCTCTCGACGTTGGGATCACTACCGCAATCGTGAGGGAACGCTGAGCTTCCGCTTGGAGGGTCCCCAGGTCAACGGTGCACAGTGATGCCATGAATTCACCGCTGCAATCCGAGCACCTCACGAGCCGTACCCGTGTCTCGCACAACGCCGTCCGGTCGTTCAACCGGTTCGAGCTCAAGTATCTGTTGACGTCGACGCCAGGCGAACGCTTTTCGGGATGACCTGATGCAACATGTCGACCTCGACCCGCACGCCGGACCGGCCGGCTCGTATCCCTTGGCCTCGTTGTACTACGACACCGAAGACCACCGGTTCTATTGGGAAAAGCTCACCGTACCCAGGGCGGAGCCGGCCTCGGACTGGCCATCGTTCGCGAGGTTGTCTCGTCGCATCAGGGTGACCTCGCCATCACCGGGACGCCCGGCGGCGGCGCAACAGTTCGGATCTCTTTGCCGATCGCCGACCCCATCGATTTCCAGCAAACCTGAAGAACCCATCCGCACGCGGACCTTGACGGCTGTGGCGGGGCAACCGGGGAGATCCCTTCTCGACCGAGTTCCTCACTCAAACGGCCTATCGACCCCTGACCGGCGGGCCGCCCACCTGACCACCCGCTCCACCAACCACTGGTGCAGCATGGGTATCAGACTCGCTACCCGACTCCGGCCGTCATCCTTTGCCCGGCGGCGATGGCTGCCAAAGCGACCAGCAGCGGCACAGAAACCATGACGAGAGAAACCGTGGTGTAGGTACCGGTCACGTCCCGGGCCAGCGAGTACGCGACCGGGCCGACCGCCGTGCCGGCCACCGAGACCAGCGTTGCCAGTCCCGTGATCGACCCGATGTGGTCGACGCCGAACCAGCGGGGCATCAAGGTGCTCCCGACACTCCGGGAGGCTCCGCCCGTGGCGCCGAGCAAGAGGGCATAGACCAGGACGATCGGGCCATCGGTCAGCGTCCCCGCCAGGAGCAAGGTGATCGCGAGAACCGCCATGACTAGCGGAATGAGTGTGCGTCCGGTCAGCCTGTCGCTGATCCACCCGAAGGCGATCCCGGCCAGGGCCGTACCGACGAACTGCGGGAGGAACATAGCGGCCGCCTCGGCGGTCGTGAGGCCGGCGTCCCCGAGCAGCGAGATCTGGTGGAAGTTCAGGGCGGTGATGAGCATGCCAACCGACGTAGAGCCCGCAACGAGGATCCAGAATCGGGCAGTCCGCACGGCTTCGGGCCGAGTGGTCGACCGGCGGACGCTGCGCCTTTCGGTCGAGTCCGATGATTTGACGCCGTAGGGAGCGAGGCCTCGGTCCGAGGGCCTGTCGATCATGCCGAACCATCCGATGGGAACCACGGTCAGCGCCACGACACCGGCGAGCACCAACCAGGCGGATCGCCAACCGATGGAGTCGATGAGAGCGTTCGAACCGATCGGGACCAAGGTCATGAGCATGCCCGATCCGGTGGCCAGGACTCCGAGTACGAGGCCGCGGTGCCTCTCGAACCACAGGGTCACGGCCACGGTCGAGACCAACGACAACGAACCCTGACCGAGCATGCGGATCAGCACGAATCCGGCCGTCAGCGTGACGAACCCTGACACCCGTGACATCAGGATGAGAGCCAATACAAAGGCAGATCCAATGATCGTCATGCCGCGGCGCACGCCGAGCGAGTCGATGCGGCGCCCCACTGTCGGCAAGGCAAGCGCAGCGGTCAGCGTTCCGACGAGATAGGCCGCGGCCACCGCTGATCTCTGCAAGTCGAGATCCTGGATGAAGGAGTCGACGAAGACGGAGACCCCAATGGTCTGACCCGGACCGGTCAACGCGGCGGTCAGAACGGCCAAGCCAAGAATCCGCCACCCCACAAAGGAGCGCGCAGGAACAGCAGACGAATTGGGCATCACCGGAGTGTAGGACCGGGGATGGGTACAACAACAGGAGGATTCGGTGGTCGTGTGCGCGCTCAGAACTGCGTACCCAACTCATCGGGTGACCGGAAGCCGCCGGGTATACGAGCTGAACGCCCCGTTTTCAATGCATCGGTCGCGATGAGCGGGGCGACGGTCCGAAAGGGCAATGTAAAACATTCTTGACACCCGGGTGGCCGGCCTGCTACGTTCCGGATGTAAAATATTCTTTACAGGAGGTATCAAGCGTGAGCTTCCAGGCCAAGAGTACCGTGGTCATGCTGACTGCTCTCGTCGCAGCCTACGGATGGTACGGGTTGACGGTGTTTCGGCTGGCTGCCGACAACCCCGTGAACGACATCAGATATCAACCACTCGTGTTGATCGTGGTTGTGCCTCTGGTGGTGATCGCGACGATCGGGCACATCATCATCAGCGCCCTCAATCCGTCGGAAGCCGACACCACTGACGAACGGGACCGCGAGATCGCCCGCCGCGGCTCGGTGATTGGCGGATGGGTCGTGAGCGCTGCCGCTCTCGGAGCGGTGTTCGTCTCGATGGCGGAAATCGACCACTTCTGGGTCGCCCATCTCTTGCTTGCCGGGTTGGTGCTAGCCGAATTGACGGACGGCCTGTGGCGGCTTGTCCTCTATCGTCGGGGAGTGTGATGTGGTCAAACCCACGAAGGTCACCAACCGAATCAGCGAGCTCCGAACGGAAAACGGCCACATGACCCAGGGGGACCTGGCCACCCGCATCGGAGTCACCCGCCAAACAGTCAACGCCATCGAGCAAGGGAAGTACTCGCCATCGCTCGAGGTCGCCTTCCTCATTGCCCGCATCTTCGAGCTGCCTCTCGAGGAAGTGTTCTCGTATCCCGAACGGCCCTGAGGGTCGCGGCACCGACCGCTTCACGTTCACTTGGTTGGTGCACGTCCTGTGCGAGACGACCTGCCACCTGCCCGGATCGCCGGCCGGCAGCATGGAACTCGGCGGAAGATCACAGAAACCCCCGCTCTCGCAGGGGTCTCGGTAGAAGATCTCCAAGCGGCGTCCACAGCCGTCCACACCCGTCCACACACGCCGGAACGGAAGCCTTTCATGTCCACCACCGTCCATAGCCGTCCACCCGCTTCCACAGAGAATGGCTCCCAACTTGGCTCCCAGGGTGGGATCATCGGTCGTTCGTCTATCTGGCGGACAGGTCCTGGGTGATAATGGGGTAACGACGGTTTTGGGCCTATGTCGACTTCGCCGGGCACCGTTCCACGAGTCGGACGAACAGGACGCACGTGGCTAGCCGCCGGCGCGGCTTTCGATTTCGGCGATGAGGCGTTCCGTCTCGTCGAGTGAGCGGTCGACGTTGCGGTAGTAGCCCAAGTAGCGGTCCTGTTCCCGGGCGATCCGCTCTAGTTCTCGGGCCGGACGGTCGAAGGCGGTTCCCCGATCGGTGCCAGAAGCTGGGTCGACGCGTGCCAGTTCCGGCTGATCGCCTTCCGCGAATGCATCGTTCAATACATCCCTCATTCCCACCGGCTCACCCCTTCTCGCTCCTCTCCATGAGATGGTCGACGCTGGCTTCTAGGCCGCGAATCTTCGCCGAGTCCGTTCCGCCCCCTCAAAGAAGCGCCCACTGGAGTTGCGCGTCTCCCAGTCTCGCAGCACCTCCTTGAAGTCGTCATCGGGGTACTCCTCGGGGAACGGTGGAGAATTGCCTTGCTTCAGATTCTCTAGATGCTCCCGCAGCTGGGTCAGCCGCCGTGCCTGGTCTCCGACGTAGCCGACGTCGGAGAGAGAACCCGTATGCCGGTTGTGGAGGTCGGCAAGTTGCCGTTCGATCGCTTCGATCTGATCGTGTCTTGCTCCGTGTTGGCCGCGTTGCTGCCAATCGGTGAGTGCCTCGTCGAAGCTGGAGTATTCACTGGTGTCGTAGGTGTACGGGTCGGGCCGACTATGGAGCCGCCCCAATTCGGTGTTGAGCCCGTCGCGGGCAGCTTCGTATTCCGACTGGCGCTCCCACACGTCGTAGACACCGGCAACCGTGCGCCATCGGGGTACTGCTCCCAAACTTGCCAATGCTGAGCGTCCCGCTGGAGCTCACCCATACGTTCACTTAGGCTCTCTTTGGATTGGCGGAGGGTGTCGGCCGACGAAGCGCTTCTCGATAGGCGACCGCCTCTTCGGCGGTTAGCGTCAATGGTCCCGAGGGGGTGCTGACTTGCTCCAGCGGAACCGGCAGCTCGATCAATGTTATCCGCCGCGGGCGGCGAGGTCGGCGCGGATGTCCTCGGGCGAACGATTGTGCTCTCTCCCCCAGTTGACGATGTCGGTGATCTCCTGATCAGTGAGACCAACGTCGTCGAGCGCCTCGGGTGGTACATCTTGCATCTCGCCATCCGTTGCCGGTGGCGCTTCGTCTGGCGAAGGTGGTTCGTCAGCTGCTGAGGCCGGTGGTGGTTCCTCGTTGGACCCGACCCGGGCGGGCTCGTCGGGCGGCGCCGGGTCCTCTACGATGGGTGGAGGAGGCTCATCGACCGGTGGGGGTGGAGGTACTCCGTCGGCCGGTGGTGGTGGCAGGGGTTCATCCGTTGGTGGTCCTTCGTCGACCTCCGGCGGTAGGGGTGGCTCGTCCCCAGCTGGCAGTTCGGAGCCGGCCGGCGGTGGTCCTTCATCAACTGGTGGCGTAGGGGGGAACCGTCGACGGCCGGCGGTGGCTCTTCGTCAGGAGGCAAGGGCGGCACCTCATCGGCGGCTGGTGGTGGAGGTGGTGGCTGCTCAAACGGATCGACCTCGACGGCGACGCTCACCTGGCCGTCGGGGCCCCGCACGATAGGTCCTACCGAGCGAATGACCCCGTGTGATCCGACCCGGTCTGTCTGGACCAGTGGTTCACCGGGCATCGACGCGTTCTGACCCCACTGCTGATCGCCGGGGATCGGCACCACCGACCCGGTGCCCGAGCGGATTACCGCTTCAGCCTCAGCCCGGTCACGTAGACCGTGGTCGGCGGGCCAGGCGGTGACAGCCCCGACGCCGCGCCCGAACCCGTGGTCGGCGGTGAACCCGTCGTAGTCGGCGTGGTTGGCGAACCAGCAGCGGTGGCGGCTGGCTCCCAAAGCCGGTTAATGATCCTGACCGCTTCCTTCGGCGACCATGGTCCCCGACCGCCCACCGAGTTGGCCAGCAAACCGGCCTCGAACACAGAGATCAGCCCAATCGCCGCCGCGGCGATCGGTTTCCGGCCATCGCCGCACCCATCGCCGATACCGGCGGAATCTCTGGATCATCGGCCGCAGTGACGGCTCCTGATCCACGTCGTCCCGACCCCGGCATCACCCGGGACCAAATCCACGTCCGGCTCATCTGTCAGGGGTTCGTCCGGCACGTCGACACCCGGGGTTGGGCCGCCGGTCGGGTCCGCATCACTACCTTCGCCCCCCGGTGGGGTGGCGAGCTTCGCCGAGAAGCACGACAAGACGGCCGTCGATCTCGCGGGCGATCTCCATCGCCGGGCGCGACTGCTCCTGAGCGGACAGCACGAAGGCGAAAACGGGGCCCCGGTGGAAATGGATTACGTACTGAGAATCCGTCCACCGTTCTGATGAGGCGTCGCCGAGCCCCGCTACTTCCGTCCCTCCCCTGTCGAGTTCCAAATCAATGGAGTGGCGTGCCTCGTCCGCGCTGCCGAAAAGCAGAGTCCTCGACGTGATGCAAGTGGTCGATTCGCTAGCAGGATCGCCGCAATCCCCCCGTTCGCTATCGCACGCGTCTCCACGGATCCTGCTGATGAGAAAACCCTCGTCGGACGGCATCACCGAACAGAGGTCGTCCTGCGTGAGATTGTCGCCGTCGATGGCGATGGCCAAGGGGGTTCGGAAAGAACCGCCGACCACCATGAGGCCCGCGATCACACTCGCAACCGCGACCGTTGCGGCTCTACTGTCGGCGATGCGTCGCTGGCGGCCGAGCACTGATCCCACCAACAGGGCCAGACCAAACCAGGAAATGGTCTGACCCAGCTTGAGCGTCCCGGTACGCGAGGCGACACCGGCCGACTGCATCACCACCACCCCGACTGCCCAGGCCCCAACCCCCCAGGCGCTCTTACGGGCCAAGATTCGGTTCTCGACGGTCTCAATCTTGCTCGACCAGCCTTGAACGGAACCCAATAACACGCCGGCCAAGGTCGCCCCACCGATCGCCGGACCCGGGGTAGACACCCTGGTGATCATCGCCATCACCACGATCGCAACACCCGACAGCACCATGCGAGCCAGATCCCACCTGATCCGGACGGGGCTCGGCCGGCGGCAGGCGAGCACCGCTATCAATAGGAAGAACACCGAAGCGACGATTGAAACCACCCCGATGATGCGGGGAATATCCCAGGTGATTGCGGCCAAGGCAGGCGCAACAATCCCAATGGTGCTGGTCATGGCTCACTCACATGAAAGGGGATCTCATCGTCGCGACCGTCGCCGATCCCCCAGGCAATCCACCAGAGCCGTTGCCGGCTCGGATCGGCTACGAAAACCCCACCGTTGGGACGACCCCAGTCGAACTCAAGCCGGATGAGGCGGGGGCCATTGCCAGACGAGCCGAGACCATCAATGGAGCCGATCAGGCGGTCCTGCATGGTGAGATCCGGAGTGACGTCGACGACGAAGAGCTCACCCTCTGACGTGATGACGTAGGCGTAAGGGCCAACGGCCGCCAGCGACCAGTCATAGTTGTGGCTGCCGCCCGTTCGCGGCCACAAGGTCGATTTCGGCAATGGTTTCGACCTGATAGCCGGGCCGGAGTACGAGAATCGCCTCGCCCGCGGCGTCTAGTGCCAGCACGATCGGCGCACCATCTCCGAGAGTCCAACCCTAAGCGAGCGCCACAGTCGGAAACGAAAAGGATCGTTTCAACGAGGGGGCCGCCTCATCCAAATCTCTAGCCCCCAGCACCAACAAGCCTTCGGTATGTCCCACATATAGGTCGGAAATCCAAGGCTCCGTCGCCGTGACGTTCACTGCCTCCGGCATCGGATACTCACCAGCGAGCTTGAGGGTCTCCGAGTCGTACACCAGCATTCTGGTGGCGAGTTGTCCCTCCAATTCGAATAGCACCACCAAGTCGGCGAACAGACCGCTGCCGTCAACAATGAAGGGTGCGACGTCGACGCCGAGCAACATCTCCCTTTGTTGGTCCGGGAAGAGCGTGGGCACGGCTATCAAACGGTCCGAGCCGTCGAGGATCACAATCTCCCCGATGGTGCCCTCGGCCACCCCCCGCGGGTTCAGATCACCGGCGATGTCGAGATTGGAACCCTGCAATGACTTCACCTTGGCGGGTTTGTCGCGTGTCGGACCGATGGCCACGACGCGGTCACTGCCCAACACATAGGCATCCCATGGCGCCCAGGGGAGAACCGAGACGGGCTCGAAGCCAAGGTCGATCCATCCCTTGATCACGGTGGGAGGATCTTTGATAAGGGTGGAATCGGCATTTCCCACCACCACGACGACCACCGCACCGATGGCCGCCACCAGGACGATCGCCGCTACGGCTACGGCCCAGGGTCGGGATCGCCACTTCCGGCGTGGGGGTCGATCACCGGCACCGTCGGACGGCGGAGAAGTGGGATCGGCCTCAACTGCGGTCGCCGGTGGGCCAGCAACGGGGACGGTCGGCGGGCTGGTCGCGACGACTGAGCTGGCCGCCTGTCCAGGCTGAGGGAACGACTCCGTCATTCCCTCGTCAGCGTCCAGAGGGGTGATCCGGCGGGAGTCAACCCACAGTTCTCGCCCATCCTGAGTCAGCACCCTCGCCCAAACTCCAAGGCGCTCGACCTCGACCACCTCGGTTCCCGCCGCAATCCGCTCCGCAGGCGGAATCGAGGGGTCGGGACGGTCACGAGCCGGGATATCGCCAGGTGGGATTACGAAGACCCTCACGTTGTAGAACGTAAGCCAGGATGGCGATCGGGGCTAGAGGCAAAGGCCCCAAATCCGAGCCAACAGCCCGTTCGACCCACCGGCGGCGTCGGATGCCACCATGTCTGCCAGATCGATGTGGTGCAATCGGACGAATGGCTCCCAGACCCGGCCACCAGCCAAGGAGCCCACCCGTCACACAACGAAACCCCCGCAAACACAGGGGCTTCACTGG
>CAVQSB010000008.1:0-179294 GCA_963715305.1 uncultured Actinomycetota bacterium | reverse complement strand
AGCAGCAGACCTCGAATACGAGGCGGCCCGGGCGGTGTTCGTCGAGCTCGGGGCCGCACCCGACGTGCGAATCATCGACGGCCTGGTGCACCGGTTCCGGTCCGAGTGGCCGGCGGGGCTCACCGACCGGGAGGTCGAGGTGATCCGCCACCTCAGCTCGGGCGCCACCAACCGGTCGATCGCCGCCGACCTCGTCGTCAGTGAACGCACCATCGACCGGCACGTTTCGAACATCTTCACCAAGATCGGCGTGTCGTCACGGTCGGCCGCCACCGCATGGGCGATCAGGAACGACCTGGCCTGAAACGACGCCTCGTGGGTACTCCTACCCACACCCAGCATCGCCCGAAAATGGGTGGTTTAGGCGATGCGGCGACCCCCCGGTTCCCGATACGTTGGCAGCAGCCGACACGAAAGGAACCGACCATGACCGAGAATCTGCACGAGCCCGGCAACGAGTACTTCGACACCATCGTCATCGGAGGCGGCCAGACGGGATTGACGGTCGGGTACGAGCTCGCCCAACGGGGCGTCGACTTCGTGATCCTCGACGCCAACGGACGCGTCGGCGACGCATGGCGCAAGCGGTGGGACTCGCTGCTGCTGTTCACCCCGGCGCGCTACAACGGGCTGCCCGGCATGCCGTTCCCTGCGAAAGGCGACACTTTCGTCACCAAGGACGAGGTCGCCGACTACCTCGAGGCGTACGCCGAGGCGAATGACCTCCCCGTGCGGTCCCGCACGAAGGTGACGAGGGTCGGCCACGACGGTGACGCCTATGTCGTCGAGGCCGGCGGCCGTGAGCTGCGCTCCCGCAACGTCGTCGTCGCGATGGCGAACTACCAGGTCCCCCACGTCCCCGACTTCGCCCCCGACCTCGACCCCGGCATCGTGCAGATGCACTCGAGCCAGTACCTGCGGCCCTCCCAGCTCGCCGACGGGCCGGTCCTGGTGGTGGGGCTCGGCAACTCGGGCGCCGACATCGGCCTCGAGCTCACCCACACCCGCGAGACGTACATCTCCGGGACGCCCGGAGCCGTCATCCCGTTCCGGATCGAGCCGTGGCTCGGGCGCAACGTGGGCGTCAGGCTCATCCGCTTCGGCGCCGTCAAGGTGCTGAACACCAGCACCTTCATCGGGCGCAAGGTTCGGCCCAAGATCATGCAGCACACCGGCAGCCCGATCGTGCGGGTCAAGCCACCGCGACCTCGTCGCCGCCGGGGCGCATCGGGTCCCCCGGGTCACCGGCGTTGAGGACGGACGCCCGGTGCTCGCCGACGGCACCGTGCTCGACGTCGCCAACGTCGTGTGGTGCACCGGCTTCCGACCCGGGTTCGACTGGATCGACCTCCCGGTGTTCGACGACCAGGACCAGCCGATCCACGAGCGTGGCGTGGTCGCCTCCCAACCCGGCCTCTACTTCTGCGGGCTGTTCTTCCTTCATGCCCTGTGGTCCGAGACGCTGTCTGGCATGCCGATCGATGCCAGGTACATCGCCGACCACCTGGCGGCGCGCAAGCAGGAGGCCTTCACCGGCTGCACGGAACACGGTTTCGGATGCCTCACCTCTTGCTCGGGTAGCCTCGGCAATCCGGTCTGAAGAGGGAGGAAACGATGACCACCGCCAAGGACGTGTACCGGTCCAAGGCGACCCCCGAGGAGATCGAGGATCTTCTCGAGCAGGCGCCCAAGATGACCGTCGCCACGCTCAACGACGATGGAACCATCCACCTCGCCAATGTGATCAGCTATTTCGAGGACGGGAAGATCTACTTTGAAACGTCTTCCGTCACCAAGAAGGCGCGGAACCTGACCGAACGCTCGACGGTCTCGTTCCTCATCGAAGGGTCGGCCCAGATCGACCGGTCGACGGTTCATGGCTTCCTGCGAGGGCACCGGGAGAATCATCACCGGTGAAGCTGCCCAGGCGGTGAACCGGCGGCTCCGACAACAGCACATCGTCGACGAGGCCCTCGACATGGTGCACCAGGCGTGGGGTGCCCTCGACGACGTGGCAGTCGAAATCACTCCCAACCGATGGCGGTCGTGGGTCGGCGACAAACTGATGGAGGTCACCCAGGCTGCCCTGGGGACCGAGATGTCGACCAACGAGATCTGGAAGTAGAGGCCCGCGGACCCGCACGGGTCCCCGGAACTGTCACACTCGCCACATACCGTCGCATCATGCGTACTCATGCAACAGAACCAGCTTCGCTCCTGACCGGTTGGTTGAGTGGTGTATATTTATGGTGTATGAAGCGCACCAACATCTACCTGACCGAAAAACAGGACCGCCTGATCGCCCGCCGGGCCCGTGCGCTTTCGGTCAGCAAGGCGGAGGTGGTTCGCCGTCGTGCTCGACGCTGGTTTGGGGATTGCCGACGTCGTCGACGTTGAGGAGGCTCTCGAGGCCTCCTTCGGACTGTGGGCCGGCCGCTCCGAGCGGGACATCGACGACCTCCGCTCCTGGCGCGAGAGCGACCGGTTCGACCGGTTGGGCCTATGAACTTGTTCGACTCCGATGTGTTGATCGAATACCTGCGGGGCAATCCGGCGGCACGGCCACTGGTGGAAGACGCCGTCCGGTCGGGCCGGGCCGCCTGCTCGGTAGTGACCCGCTTCGAGCTACTGGCCGGGATGCGCTCGGGCGAACGAGGCGCCGTCCGTGCCCTGCTCGAGGCCATGGTGAACCTCGACATCACCGAAGCGGTGGCCGGACGCGCCGGGGAATGGGCCCGGACCTACCGGCACAGCCATAGCGGCATCGGGGCGCTCGACTACCTGATCGCGGCCACGGCCGAGATCGAAGGCGCCGACCTGCTCACCCTCAACGTGCGACACTTCCCCATGTACCCGGACCTCGCCCCCGCCTTCTGAACGAGGCTAGGAGCCGGACACGGCCGGTCGATAGCGGGGGGCAGGAACCTGCCGGCCGGCTTCACGGGCCGCAGCGATCCACGCTTCTCTGGCGATCATGACTTCAGCGACTGCTTCCTGGGGCGTTTCCCCAAATGCAGAGCAGGCCTCCAGGTCGGGGATGTCGGCGATGTAGCCACCGTCCTCGTCGCTGAAGGAAACATTGATGTGGTAGTCGGTCACGAGGAGTCCTCCAGAGACAGATTGTATCGCCTGATCATGCTCACCAACTGGCGGACTTGATACGGCTTGACCTCACCCCGCACCTCCTGAAGATTCAGCATCTCGTCGATCCGGTTGTGGCTGAAGATGTGGTGGCTCCCCGTCGTGCGTTGGAGAGAGAACCCCAGCCGTTCGCACAACCGTGTCATGTCGCGGAAACGGACGTTCTTCACATTGCCCGTGAGGATGCGATTGAGCAGTCGTTCGGCGTTCATGTGCCGCAACGTATCGCCTCCCTGTGACAGCCAAAGCGGTTCCGTCACACCCCACCCATAAGGTCGAGATGGAGGTGTTTTATGGACCCGCAAACTCAAGCATGGTTCGACCAGTACGACGCACACTTGACCGCGACCATCCGGCGTCACGGCTGGTTCATTCAGTACGTTGGTGGAGATTCTTGTTCCCGCCCCGGATGTTCCTGCACCGGTGATGACGGCCCACCGTTTGCGTACACGGTCGGCCTGTTCGGGCTCAACCATCCGGAACTGCTCATGTTTGACGTTGCGCCCGAGGCGGCGGCAATGGTGCTGAACGAACTCGGAGATCGGGTCCGCGATGGTGGGTCGCTCCTCCCCGGGGTAACGATCGAAGGCTGGAAGCGGAAGATCGTCATCGAGCATGTCCCGAACCCGGGCGAGATCGTGTTGGCGGCCAACGACTACTACCGCCGCCCGCCGGAAGTATCGGTTCCGGCGGTTCAGGTCACCTATTGCGACGACCAAGGTCGTGTTCCCCTGGGAGGACGCGTGCCGCAGCGACCAGCCCAGACCCGGGACTTTCCGGGCGTAAATAGTGAGGGCGGGGTTGTCATTCATGGGCCGGCCAGCCACTCATTATCTGATGGTGCACCCTGTTTTTTGTCGTTGCTCTACGTTACAATAGAACATATGTTCGATACACTGGAAGAGCATTTGCAAGGGATTGCACCCGGCCCGCGAGCTGGCGGAGATCCTGTCTGGGATCGATATCTCGGAGCTGTCGGGATATGACCGGGTGGTGGTGTTGCAGGCGCACCGGAGAATGATGTCGCACCATGCCGCCCTGGGTTATCGGGCGATGGTGGCGATCTCCGAAACGATGCACGACATGTTCGACGACGACTTCGAGCTGGCCCATCGGGCGGCCGCCACCGAGATCCGGGCCGGTCTGGCGTTAACCAGACGGGCAGCCGACAACGAGTTGGAGTTGGCGTTGGATCTGGTCGAACGTCTCCCCCAGGTCTGGGAGGCTCTCGACCGCCGGTGATATTGATGTGCCCAAAGCCAGAGTGATCGTGACGGGCACCCGCCACCTGCCGATCGAAACCGCCCGGGAGGTCACCGAACAGATCATCGAGGATGCTCCCGTCTTGACCACCGGGCAGCTCCGGGTCCGGATCTCCCGCCTGTGCATGACGGTTGATCCCGACGACGCCCGAAACCGGTATGAGACTGCGGTCGAGGAACGAAGGGTGGTCCTCGAACCCAGTCCCGACGGGACTGCCCACCTCACCGGCTACGACCTCCCCGCCGACCGGGCCATGGCCATCACCCGCACCATCAACCGGCTCGCCCAACAACTCAAGACCAGACACGAAACCCGAACCATCGACCAGCTCCGAGCCGACGTCTTCCTGGACCTCCTCGACGGACACCACCCCGGCCGTCGCAGTCACGACCGGGGTGTCGTCGACATCCAGGTCGACCTCACCACCCTCACCGAACTTACCGAAACAGCCGGGGAACTAGCCGGCTTTGGCCCGATCATCGCCGACATCGCCCGCCAGGTCACCGACGAACAACACGCCTCCCAATGGCGATGGACGGTCACCGACCCCAACACCGGCATGCCCGTGCACGAGGGAACCACCAGAAGGCGGCCGAACAGTCGGCAACGTCGCTACGTCGAAGCCCGCCACCGGACCTGCGTGTTCCCCGGCTGCCGCATGCCGGCCACCAGCTGCGACCTCGACCACCGCATCCCCTGGGCAGAAGGCGGACCCACCCACCGCACGTACCTCGCTCCCGTCTGCCGCCACGACCACACCAACCGCCACCACTGCGGCTGGACCTACCGACCGATACGCTACGGCGATTACCTCTGGACCAGCCCCTTCGGCCACACCTACACCACCAGCGGAAAGCCTCCTTGACCACAACCCACGCCCTACTCCCACACTCGGTATGTGCCCTCCGCAACCGCAGTCCTTACGCAACTGAATCTGTCACACCCGATTTGTAGCTTGCCGGTGGGGCATGCGAGGGGTAGCCGGAGGACCGGGCCAGGGACCGGGACCGACCACCCCTCGCACCAGGGAGGCCGAACCGAGAGGAGACGGGATGAAGGACCGCAGAGATGAGGTCACCGCCACCGTGTCAGCCGCCGCAGCGGGCGCCGGTTGGGAGATGGGCGACTGCCACGACCTGCTCCACCGGCCATTCACCCCGGCCTGCTGGGGATTGCCCGGCGGTCCGGCCCGGCACGTGTCGCTGTGGTGGCAGTACCAGGGCCAGGCCGGGCTACGTAGGCGGTCGGCGTGTCGTCTCGGCCGGCACCGCTACCTGCCCTACTGGTCGGACATCGCCGGCCATCCGGACGACGCCCCGGACGGGCTCATATGCCTGGACTGCGGGCAGCCGTGAAGCTTGCTTGACCGTGCCACAATCTCTCGTTCGTCGCCGCTCCGCCAATTCACCATTCCAGCAAGGGACATCTCCCGCATCGTCTGCCCGCCGACTCTGAGATCGGGAGACCGAAGGATCTAGGTTGCCCTCTCATTGAGCCAGAAGACGGATGGCGGGCTCAACACCTTCGAGGCTGTCCTCGGTGCCCGGCCAGAGTATCAACTCGACCCGGGTCACCCCCATCTCGCCAAATCGGGCGACGGTCTCGGCGATCTCGGCAGCAGATCCGGTGATGGGAACCCCAAACCCGGTTTCCTCGGCGCCGTGCTCATCAGTGGGTTCAACAAAGACCCCGATCGAGCGACCCAAGGTGGCCGGATCCCTTCCCACGGCCGCGCAGGCTTCCCCGAACTGCCCGAGCATCGGTTCAAACGATTCAGGCAGGCTGCTCTCGGTGGCATACCCGCTCCAGATATCGGCATACCGCGCCGCCAGGCGCATGGTGCGTGGTCCGTGACCTCCCAACATGAGCGGGATCCGGCCGGGACGCGGACCGCGGGGACGGATCTCCAGCTGACGTGCCCGGTGATACGTGCCGTCGTACGACACCGTCTCTCCGCGGCAGGGCCGGGACGATGATCTCGAGTGCTTCCTCATACCTCGAGACCGTCTTGTCCTCCGGATAGCCGAACGTGGCTCCCTGGTCACCGGCATGACCGGCGCCAAACCCGAGAAGGAATCGACCGTTGCTGATCTCGTCGAGGGTCTCGGCACTCTTCACCGTGAGTCCTGGATTGCGGTGGAGCGCCGAGGCCACCCAGGTCCCGACGGAGATCGTCGAGGTACTCGCCGCCACGGCTCCGGCTATCGACATGCACTCCCACCATCCGCGGGGACCCGGCCAGCTCGACACCCGCCACAACAGTTCGTCGGCAATCCAAACGGTGTCGAAACCGATCGCCTCCGCCCGTTGGGCCGTAGCTTTGATGGTGGCCCACGGCGGCTTCTCGCCCGACTGCGGGCTCTCAAACATGGGGAGCACCAGCCCCAGCTCCAGCCTCGTCTCGGACACGGCCGCCACCTCCCAATCAGGCTTTACCTCAACCTACCCGTTGCACGATTCGACGGCCGCCCACCATTCTCCCGGCCAGGGTCGCCGCCGATTCGGGTTCGAGAGGGGCCGGCCGCTCGACCAGCCGGTCCCGGGCTTCCGCTCCCTCGAAGACCGTGAGGGCATCCCCCGCGACAAGGACGGTTGCCCCCGCCGGAACCAATTGGGTGGCTCCGCGATGAATCGATACCAGCATGCAGCCTTCCGGCCAGGAGGCCGGCCAGGATCATGAGTCGGGGCGTCTCACCGAGACGTAAACGTCGAACCCACCTGTTCACAAGGGACATACAGCAGCAGGCTAAACCCGCGGGTTTTCGAAGCGGCTGAACCCCGGTCGTCTACGATCGCACAGGCAGATATCGACGGAAAGGCGGGACCGGTGGACAACCCGCTGGTGGAGATACTGAATTCACTGGGGATCGACTACGAGATCATCCCCTGCGACCCGGCGCTGGCCGATACCGCACAGTTCTGCGCCGCCTACGGGTACGCGTTGGAGGACTCGGCCAACACCATCGTGGTCATCGGGAAGTCCCAGCCGCCCGTGTACGCCGCCTGTGTCGTGCTCGCCAATACCCGGCTCGACGTCAACAAGGTCGTCAACAAGCGGCTGGGAGTCCGCAAAGCATCCTTCGCCGGCGCCCCGGACACCGAACGGCTGACCGGCATGGCCATCGGCGGTGTCACCCCCTTCGGCCTTCCCGCCGATCTGCCGCTGTGGGTGGACCACCGGGTGATGGAACGGGACCGCATCATCCTGGGTGGCGGTAGCCGGGACCGCAAGGTCCTCGCCCCACCCGAAATCCTGACTGCCGTCGGAGCGGTCGTCGTAGAAGGGCTGGCCAAAGGAGCCCCGTGAAGGACGGCAACGTCCGGTCCAGCGGGCAGATTCTGGCGCTATGGAGCGAGTGGTTCGGCAGGCAGGTCCGGGCGTGCCCAGTCCCGTCGCGACTGCAGGAGGACCAGGGTCCCCATCAGCAGCAAGAATGACGCCACCAGCATCGCCCAGAACCGCACCGTGCCGGTAGCAGGCAGACCGGCCGAAATGTTGAAGCCCAGCACCAGAGTGACGGGGGCTCCTGTCACATCGCTGCCTCTCACCTCGACGTCGAACTGACCGTCCGCTTCGGCGGGGAGGACTACGGCCAACGAAAACGCTCCGGAAGCGTCTGCCGTACCGGTCCGCAACAACACCGGTTGATCGCCCATCAACCAGATCTCCACGGGGGTATTCGGTTCGAAGTCGGATCCGGTGATGGTGACCGTTCCTCCTCGGAGCGGATTGGAAGTGCTCGATGCGACCGACGGAAGCGGGCTCACCGACACGGCAATATCGGCGGTGGCGCCCGTGTTCACGGCATCCCCCGAGTAGACGGCCGTGATGACGTGGTCGCCCGACCCGAGCGTGTCCGTCGTCAACGCCGCCACACCCCCGACCACCGAAACCGAACCCAAACTCGTCGCCCCATCAAAGAACTCCACCGTCCCCGACGGCGAACTCCCCGACACCGACGCCGTCACCACCAACGGATCACCCAACAACGCCGGACTCGCCGACACCGCCAGGCCCACCGACGCCGCAGCCAACACCGACACCGACACATCACCCGACGTCGCCGCCGTATTCGTCGCATCACCCGAATACACCGCCGACAACGTATGCGACCCCAAACCCAAACCCGAAGTCGTCAACGCCGCCACACCCCCGGCCACCGAAACCGAACCCAAACTCGTCGCCCCATCAAAGAACTCCACCGTCCCCGACGGCGAACTCCCCGACACCGACGCCGTCACCACCAACGGATCACCCAACAACGCCGGACTCGCCGACACCGCCAGGCCCACCGACGCCGCCGCCAACACCGACACCGACACATCACCCGACGTCGCCGCCGTATTCGTCGCATCACCCGAATACACCGCCGACAACGTATGCGACCCCAAACCCAAACCCGAAGTCGTCAACGCCGCCACACCCCCGACCACCGAAACCGAACCCAAACTCGTCGCCCCATCAAAGAACTCCACCGTCCCCGACGGCGAACTCCCCGACACCGACGCCGTCACCACCAACGGATCACCCAACAACGCCGGACTCGCCGACACCGCCAGGCCCACCGACGCCACGGCCTTCACGGTGACGGGAGTCGAGGTGGAGGTCGAGCCATAGTTCACACCGTCGCCGCTGTACTCGGCGGTGACGTTGCGCACTCCCGGAGTGAGCGTGCTGGTGGTCAACGTTGCGATCCCTCCGATCACCGGCCCGGTGCCCAGGCTGGTGGTCCCGTCGAAGAACTCCACAGTGCCCGTCGGCGAACTACCCGTCACCGTGGCGGTGAGGGTGACGGTGTCGCCCTCGGTGACATCGCTCGGGGAAGCGGCGAGGGCGGTGGTGGTGACATCCTTGAGGGTCACCACCACGGGCGCGGACTCAGGCCCGTCTCCGTTGGCATTGGTGGCACGAACTGTGAAGGTATAGGTCGTCCCGATCGCCAGGCCCAGCACGGTGCAGCTGGTCGCCCCGGTGGTCGTGCAGGAACCGCCCCCGGGCGAGGCGGAGACCGTGTACCCGGTGACAGGTGCTCCCCCATCGTTGGCGGGCGGATCCCACGACACCAGCACCCGTCCGGGGCCGGGCGTCGCGGCCACGGCGAGGGGAGGTCCCGGTGGTCCGGCCGGGATCACCGGATCGGAAGGAAGGGAGGTCGTTCCCGGACCTGCCGCCGTGGTTGGGACGACCGTGAACGTGTAGGGGGTTCCGTTGGTCAGACCCGCGACTACGCACGATGTGCTGCCCACACCCACTGTGGAACAGGTCTGACCACCCGGGGCTCCGGTCACGATGTACCCGGTGACGCCGGTGGGATCGCCCGGCGGATCCCAGGACACTGCCACCTGTGCATTTCCGGGAACCCCGACGACGTTGCGGGGGGCAGGCGGCAAGAGGATCCCGAGGGTGAGCGTCGCCGTTCCCGAGTCCGTCCCATCGGAAGCGGTGATAGCAAAGGATTCGGCGACGGGCGTGGAGACGGCTTCGATGGCTGCATCGTCGGCGACGATCCGGTAGTCGCCGGTTGCCTCAGCCACATAGAGCGTCCCGTACGTTCCGATGAGTTGATAGTCGTAATCCGCGCCCCCGACGTTGAAGGTTCCCGACGTGCCCCCGGTGATGCCGAAGGTGAGCGAAGCGTTGTCCGGATCGGTGAAACTGGCGGTACCGGTGATGTCGGCGAAGGTGTCGTCGGCCGGGGTGTTCTCCCAGCTTGCGGAGATCGGTGACCCGACCGGTGGGTCGTTGACCGGAGTGATGTTCACGGTGATGGTCCCGGCAGCGGACCCTTCGGTGATGCTCTGCGCCGTCACGGTGACCGTCCGGACCGCCGCCGGGTCGTCGCCGGTGTGCTCATAGGTCAGCAGTTCTGCGACCGCCGAAACCATCGCGTCGTCGACGAGGTTGGAGGAGACGACCTGGAAATTGTCGATGTACAGGCTGGCGCCGGCGGCCCGGCCGCAGGTGGCGTCGTAAGTACCGGACACAAACACGAATCGATACGTTCCCGTACTGGGCACGGTGACCGACTCGGTCGCCCAGTTGGTCGTCCCGTTGGCGTTGGTGGTGTACGCGTCGAGGACCTCTGTCTGCGCACCCGACGACGTGTTCAGCAGGTACCCGAAGACGGCGTAGGCGTCGCTGCCCGCAAAGGCCCGCCAATCGAACGTGAGGGTCTGGCCGGCCGCTGCGTCGAACGGCGCGCTGTAGACGGCCGGGCCGTGCACCACATCGCAGCCAAATCGCGTCGTCATGCTGGACGTCAAACCGAGGGCGTACGTTCCCTCCGTGGGACCGGGCGGGTTGGCGGAGGTGACAGACACCGAATAGTTTGCCGAGACGGGGGCGTCTCCGTCACCACCCGAGTTGGCCGGGTACGAAGCTGTATCGGCGGCGACAAAACCGGCAATGGACGTAACGCCGAGTTCTACCCGCTGCTCGACTTCGGTCCATGGGCCGCTGTCGCCGGTTTCGAACCCCGGGTTTCGAAAGTCGGACCCGAAGTTGACCCGCAGCTTGGTGCCGCCCTGCCCGTCGCTCACCGAGTCGATTGAGCCGATCGGAACGGCCGCGCTTCCGTCCCCGACGTAAACGGCGGTGCCCACCACCGATACAACCCCGTTTCCGGTGGCGGGCGTGCCGGACGTCTGGAGGGCGAGGTTCTCATCGGGGGTGGCGCCGGTGACCTCGAATTCGAGGTATTGCCCGTCGTAGAAGAAGCCTGAGGACACCGAGGTACCCGTCCCGATGCCGAGGGGAGGATCCTGTTCGATGTACGTGAACGGACCGCCGGTTGCCATCGTCACGGCTGCCGCCGCCGGAAGTGGCACGAGCGGCGTTAGGAGGAGACCGGCGAGAAGGGTTTGCACCAGCGCACCCCAACGGAATCGAAAACCGTGCCCCCGACGCGACATGTCTTCCCCTCAACTCAGCTGGACCGCAGTATCCCGAGCGAGTTCCGCCCCACTCAACGGGCACCATAGCGGACAGCGGGTTCGCACAGAAAACGCCTGCACGGCCCTCGCCCGGAACCGGCGAAGCGTGACAAATGACCGCGAGGAGTGATATTTCTCATCGACCTTTGGTCCCGTCGACGGCGAGCTGAGCGTCGGTTCTTGGCAGCCGGGTGCGCCCGCCGGAACGAGGGAACAGTGGAGTTTCAGGCCCGGGAGCACGAGGCAATCCCGCCCGACCGCAAGCCGGCTCACGCCGCCTCGCTACGCTAGAAACGCATCAGATCACCCACGACACGACTCCAGGGAGCGCACATGAGACTTGGCGTGCAGGCAGCTCTCGTCGGTCACGAAATCGTACCCGGTGACGTCGCCATCAGCGACGGTGTCGTCGAAAGTGTCGGCCTCTCCCCCGCCGGGAACAGCGGCCTGGCGGTGCCGGGGTTCATCGATATCCAGATCAACGGTTTCGACGGCGTCGACTTCACGACGGCCGAACCCGACGACTACGAGGCGGTTGCCGCCCGCCTCGCGGCGACGGGTGTCAGCTCATTCCAGCCCACGCTCATCACGCTTCCCCCCGACGACTACCTGGCGGCGCTCGACCGGCTGGAGGCAACCTCGATTCGATCGGGACGCATACTCGGCATGCACCTCGAAGGGCCCTTCCTGTCGCCGCTGCGATGCGGTGCCCACGATCCGGCCAACATGCTCGATCCCGACCTCGATCTGACCCGCAGATTCCTCGCATCGGGGCTCGTCACGCACATGACCATCGCTCCCGAACTTCCCGGCGCCCTCGACCTCATCGATCTGCTCGTCAAAGCCGACGTCACGGTCGGGCTGGGCCACACCGATGCCGACGCCGCCACCGCCCATGCCGCCTTCGATCGTGGAGCCCGATCGGTGACGCACATCTTCGGGGCACAGCGGCCCTGGAAACACCGGGATCCGGGCATCAGTGGCGCCGCGCTGGTGCGAGACGACGTATACATCACCGCCATCGTCGACGGCATCCACCTCGCCCCGGAAACGGCGCAACTCGCCGCCCGTTGCGCCCGGGAACGCTTCGTCCTGATCACCGACGCCATCTCCGCAGCGGAGCGACCGGACGGCGCATACGCCCTCGGAGACCGGACCGTCATCCTCAGCGACGGGGCATGCCGCCTCGAGGACGGCACCCTGGCCGGCAGCTCCCTCACCATGGATCAGGCCGTCAGAAACATGATCGAGCTCGGTTTCACCCCTCCCCGAGCCATCGCCGCGGCGACCACAGCGCCGGCTGCGCTGGTGGGGAAACCCGAGCTGGGGACGCTTGCTCCCGGCACCCCGGCCGATGTGTGCGTGCTCGACGATTCGTACCGTGTCGTCCGCACGATGGTGGCCGGAAAAGAGACATTCGCAGCCTGACCTCGGCACCGTTTTGTTCGACTAAGTTGTCTATACAACCACAGGAGAGGACAGTCATGAGTGGACATTCGATCACGATGCTCGGCACGGGTCTCATCGGCGACTTCTACACCATGACCCTCCACGGCCAACGAGGGCGCGATCGCGTCCACGTGGTCTACTCACGCTCGGAACAGCGTGGCCGGGACTTCGCCGATCGATGGGACATCCCCGAAGCGACCACCTCCCTCGAGGAAGCCATCAACCATCCCAAGACCGATGTCGTGGTTGTTGGACTCCCCAACTTCCTCCACGAGGAAACCATCAACCTCATCGCCGACGCAGGCAAGGCCGTGCTGTGTACCAAGCCGCTCGCCCGGACCGCCGCAGAAGCCAAGCGCATCCTCGACAAAGTCGAAGCCGCCGGAATCTTCGCCGGCTACCTCGAAGATCTCGTCTACACGCCCAAAACCCTCAAAGCTCTCGACTCGGTACGCAACGGAGTGATCGGCGATGTCACCTGGGTACGGTCGCGAGAGACCCACCCCGGGCCCCACAGCGCCTGGTTCTGGGACAAGGAGAACGCCGGCGGTGGCGCCATCGTCGACCTGGGATGTCACTGCATCGAGATCATCCGCAGCTACATGGGTAAAGACAACCGGCCCATCGAAGTCATGGCCTGGGCGGACACCCTCGTGCACCCGATTGAAGCCGAAGACAACGCGGTGGTGCTCATCCGGTTCGAGTCCGGCGCCCTGGGCCAGTTCGAGGTGAGCTGGACCTTCCGCGGTGGCATGGACCTGCGTGACGAAGTCGCCGGAACCGAAGGAACGATCTGGACGAACAACTTCCTGCGCACCGGATTCGAGATGTACTCATCCGGTGGCGGGCAGGGCTACGTCGCCGAGAAAATGGAATCGGCCGAAGGCTGGATGTTCCCGGTCGGCGACGAGGTCACCGAACTTGGCTATGTCCACATGTTCACCGACATGTTCAATGCCCTCGACGCCGGCACCACCCCCCGCGAAACGTTCTACGACGGGTACGTCGTCAACGCCGTCATGGATGCGGCCTACAAATCTGCCGAGAGCCGCCAATGGGAACCGGTCGACGTCGAGTGGCGCGGTGGAACCACACCGCGCATCGCCAAGGAAGTCCGCCGCCACGACGGGCACGCCATCGTCAAAGAAGAAGTCCTCCCCGACGGCCGCAGCAAGCTGATCCTCAGCCACAAAGACACCGGGGCGGTTTTCGACATCGTCACCTAGTGCACCGCCGCACAATTTCGAGGGAGCATTGGTGAGCATCAAGATCGAGGTATTTCCCGACGCGGACTGGGCCGAGCTCGTTATGCACCGGTGGGCGGCGTTCATGTCGGAACAGCCCGCAGCCCGACTGTGCCTGCCGACCGGCGAAACCCCCCGACCCTTGTACACGCAGGCGGCCCGGTCGATCGATTTCGCTCAGGCCGCCGTGTTCTTGCTCGACGAGTTCGGTCTCCCGCCCGGCGATCCGGCCCGCTGCGACGCCATGCTCCAGCGCGAACTTTCTGGCAGGCCTCACCCGACCACCCGCGTTGCTCCATCAGCTCAACGTCCAGGCGGCGGACCTCGAAAAGGAATGCCGCCGGTTCGAAGGTCTCGTCGACGACGGTGGCCTCGACCTCACCCTGCTCGGCTTGGGTGGAAACGGGCACGTCGGATTGAATGAACCGGGAACGGAGGCAACTGCTCCAACCCGGCTCGTGAGGTTGGCCCCGACCACCAGGGTGGCGGCCGGCCGGTACGGGTCACAAGTCCAGCCCGAGTGGGGCATGACCCTCGGCCTGCGCCCCCTCCTCGACTCGCGCGAGATCTGGCTGCTGGTGACCGGATCGAACAAGGCCGGGATCCTCCATCGCATGCTCAACGAACCGATCGGCCCCGACGTGCCGGCGAGCTACCTGCGGACGCATCTCAACGCTGTGGTGTTCGCCGACGAGTCGGCCGCCGGGTTGCTGTAGTGGCAAGAGGTTCTTCTCGAAATAGTCCCCCTGCAAGGGGGAAGGTACCGCCGGCCCGAAGGGACGGGGGTAGGGGGTTTGATCTGGCGTAATGAGGACGACTCGCCAGATCGAGTGTCCGGAGGGATATTCTGACTCGTCGATGGGGACCACCCCCCCTACCCCAGCGGCTCCGCCGCTGCGGTACTTTCCCCCCTCCGGGGGGACTATCCCAAGCGATGTTCTTCCGCCACCGAAGAGAATCATCGAACCGCTAGGCGAACGCCAGGAATCTGGCGGGGTTTTTGACGAACATCTTGTTCACGGCCTGATCGTCTACCCCTAGCTCGCCGAGGATCTCAACGAAACGGGTGGCGAGCCAGGCCAGACCGGGGCCGCCGTGGATGGCCCACATGGAGCGGCGGGCGGCGTCGCTCGAAAGCATCAACCGGTCGGTGTAACCCTCCCCCACCATGGCCGCGACGATCCGGGCGGTGTGGTCGATCGAGCCCTCACCCTGGCGGGAAGCCTGGTCGTACTCGAGGTTGACCCCGGTCGCCAGCAGGTCCCGGTGGTACGAAAGATCGTCCACCTTGTCTGTATGGGAGATCACGATGCGGTCGAGCGGGACACCAAGGCGCCCGAACAGGTCGATCTGCGCCATCGCTCCCCTTCCGCCCTCGCAGTGGGTGAGGATCGGAACGCCGGTTTCCGCGTGGGCCAGCGCGGCAGCCTCGAACACCCGAACGTCACGATCCGTCGGGGCATCCTCGAGGACCGCCACCTTCAGGATCCCGGCCCGGTGCGGGGTGCGCCGGATCACCGGACCCATGTAGTCGTAGCGGTCGATCCCGTCGACGATATCGGCCATGAACAGGCCGGCCAGAACCTCGGGAAGCTCCTCGGCCGTCCAGCGCTGACCCTCGTAGTACTTCGATGTGTGGAGGCCGGTGCACGCAATCACGTGGACCCCGCTCCGCCGGCTGATCTCCGCCAGCCGAATCGGGTCGCGTCCGGAGGCCGCCGGCATGGCATCCACGATGGCTCCGACACCAACGCCGGTGCACGAGGCGAGTTCCTGAACGGCCTCATTCACGCTGGCCAGGAGGATGTGGGGCCAGCGGTCGACGATCAGCGGAGAGTCGATGATCAGATGTTCGTGGATGTAAGTGAAACCGAGGTCGGCCGGTTCGATGTCACCGAGCACGGTGCGGACCAGAGCGGTCACGACGCCGGGACCTCGAGGATCGCCCCACCGGATCGCAAACGAGCCTGGATGTCACCGACCGGGACGTCGCGAACCACTCCCCCAACCGACAGAGCCGCGGCGATGCCGGCGGCGTGCCCCATCGCCATGCACTGAGCCATCGACCGGACCGATGCCTGGGCGTCGTGCGTGGCCGAGAAGCAGCGGCCGACGGCCAGCACGTTGGTGGCGTCGCGGACGATCAGTGTGCGCAGCGGAATACCGACCGCAGTCCCGTCTGGAAGGTACTCCCAATCCGTACCCGTCGCCCCGCGCCCGTGATGGTCCTCGATGGGGGCGCCGCACAACCCGATCTGATCGTCGAACTGCCGGGCGGCCAGCACATCCTCTTTGGTGAGTCGGTAGTCGCCGTACACGCGCCGGGTCTCCCGCACCCCGATCTGGGTCGACAGTGCCACGAGTGACGCCTCCTGGTAGCCGGGCACCCGATCGACGAGGAACCGGGCGTACTCGAGCGCCTGGCGGCGTCCCTCCATCTCGGCGCTGGTGAGCGTGTCAGGATCGGTCGCGTGCTCGGCATGTTCGACCCTGGTCATGACCGTGGCGATCACCCCGTTGATCGGGGTGATGTGATCGGACCCTTCCCGCCGGGGCAGGTCGTACTCACCCGAAGCCGCCGCCTCGGCCATCAGCGTGTGCAGCTCGTCTTTGCCGATCGCCGAACGGGCTGCATGGTCGACGTTGGCCATCCGGAACGTCGTAGTGAGGGTCTGGGCGGGATCGATCGATCCGGCGGCCTCATAACCGAAGCCGGCATGGTGGCACACATCGGCATCACCAGAGGCATCAATCACGACATCGGCAGCCACGGTCCGCAATCCGGCTTTGGTGGCTACGACCAGGCCCGTCACCCGCCCATGGGTCACCTCGACATCTTGGACAAAGGCATGCAGAAGCACCGAAGCGCCTGCCTCAACGACCAGCGACTCCCACACCACTTTCAGATGCTCGGCCAGGTAGGTGATGCCGGTCCCCGCCCCGTACGTATTGGGCCGCTCAACGACACGCCCGAGCGATCGCAATCCGGCGACCACGTCGTCTCCTATCCCGCCTACCACCTTGAGGGCTCTATCCCCCGGGGTGTAGAAGCCGTAGAACGTGTCGAGGACCGCCGTCGAGTTGCCCCCCAGGAAAGGAAGCTTCTCGATCAGCAGGGTGGCCGCCCCCGCCCGCGCCGCAGCGATGGCGGCGGTAGCGCCGGCGGACCCGGAACCAACCACCACGACATCGAACCGTCCATATCCGTCTGTGGCCATCGCCACCCCGCCGGCGGTCAATGCACGTAGGGGGCCAGCACGTCCCGAGCGATGAGGAAGCCCCGCTTGATCAACTCGTCGGTCTTCTCGAAATCGTGGTCTTCGTGCTCGATGATGATGGGCCCGTCATAGCCAACCCGATACAGGGAGGAGAACACGACGGCCCAATCAACATGACCGAGACCCGGCAGCCGTGGAATCTGCCATCCAATCCCGGAGGAAAGCGTCCCGTTCTCGTAGAGCCCCTCGTGGTCGATCATCACGTCCTTGGCCTGGAAGTGATAGAAGCGCTCGCCGAATTCCATGATGGCGCTCTCGATGTCGATCATCAGCCACACCAGGTGGGACGGGTCGAAGTTCAAACCGATCGTCTCGCCGAACTCCTCCAGCATCCGCCGCCAGATCCTCGGGTTGTAGGCGAGGTTGTGACCCGACGGCCACTCATCCTTCGAGAAGATCATCGGACAGTTCTCGATGGCGATCCGCACACCGTTGTCCTCGGCCGCCGAGATGATCTCCGGCCACACTTTGGTTGCCTTCTCCCAGTTCTCGTCCTGGGTCAACGAGCGGTCGGCACCGATGAACGTGTTGACGACCCCGACGCCCATCTTGCCTGCAGCCACGATCACCTTCTTCAGATGATCGATGACCATCCGGGCGTGGTCGTCGTCGGGATGCAACGGATTGGGGTAGTACCCGAGCCCCGAGATCTCGAGGCCGTTGCCGGTCATCCGGTCGACGATCTCGGAGGCCCGGGCGTCTGAGATCCCGTCGACGTCGATGTGGCTGGTTCCGGCGTACCGGCGGGTGTCGCCACTCGACGCCGGCCAGCAGGCGATTTCAATCGTCGTGAAGCCATTGGCTGCCGTCCAGTCGGCGACGTCGTTGAGTGGTGTCTCCGGGAACGGAGCGGTGAGAAGACCGAGCTTCATGCTTTCCTCCTAGCGTTCAACGGTTACCCAGCGTTGCTCCGATGAGCTTCGAGAGACCGCCTCGGTTACCAGCATTACATCGTGACCATCGACGAACGTCGGATAGGAAGGCTGGGGGGATGGCCCCCCGGCCAGGACGTCCTGATACACCTCGTGGAACAGGGCGCGGAACGTGTCGGGGTACCCCTCGACGTGACCACCCGGATATCCGGTAACCCGGACGGCGTCGGGGTGATTGAGTGAGGGGTCCCGCTGGAGGATCTCGTTCGATCTGCCCCGATGCCCGATCCACAACCGATCGGGGTCTTCGGAGAACCAGGAGAGGGCAGCCTCGGAGCCGTCGACCTCAATCGAGACCGCATTCTTTCGGCCTGCGGACGTTTGCGAGATGGAGACGGTTCCGCGGGCGCCGTCCTCGAAACGGAGAAGGATGCCGGCGCCATCGTCGCTCGACATCTCTTCCTCGATGAGTTCGTCTTCGTCTCCGGCAACGGCGAAGGTCTCGACCGGGCCGGGCGGATGCCGCCGGGTCGGAACGAACGTGTGGAGATCGGCCATGACGCCGACGACCCGTTGGCCGGTGATGAAACGGGCGAGATCGAGCCAGTGTGACCCTATGTCGGCTACGGACCGCAGAGCCCCGCCCTCTCCGGGCACGAGCCGCCAGTTCCAATCGGTCTCGAGCAACAGCCAGTCCTGGAGATAGCTGCCGGTGACGAACCTCGGTGCTCCGATGGCCCCGGAGCGGACCATGGCCGCCATTTGGTGATTGAGCGGATAGAACCGGATGTTGAAACACACGGCATTGACGAGACCCGAATCGGCCGCCCGGGCGACCAGATCTGCGGTGTCTCGGGAGTTCAGCGCCAGCGGCTTCTCGCACACCACATGCTTGCCTGCCTCCAGGCACAGGCGTACCTGTTCGGCGTGGACATGGTTGGGGCTGGCGATATGTACGACGTCGATGTCCGGGTCGGCCACCAGCGCTTCGACACTTTCGTACACCTTCGGCAGGTTGGCCGCTTCAGCCTTGGCAGCAGCCCTCTCGGGCGAAGACCCGGCCACCCCGACCACATCCACACCCAGACGGCGCAGGGCTTCGATGTGGGCAACCCCGATGAAACCGACCCCGATGACCCCCGCCTTGACCTCACTGAGACGCATTTCCACTCCTCCTACTGGGCCGAGGCGACCCGGGCATACAGCCAGGACAGCCCGATGACGATCGATCCGTACAGCATCCACTGGATCGCCTGTCCCGCTCCCAGGAACGTCAGCAGCGATTGGAGCACTCCCAGGATCAGCGCACCCAGAATGGTGCCGGTGTACGTGCCCATGCCACCGAAGATCGACGTTCCACCGATCACCGCGGCAGCCACCGAGGGCAGCATGAACGAGCCGGCGAGCTGCAGATCAACGGCCCCGACCCGGCCGCCGAGCAGAATCCCGGCGATCGCGCCGAGGACCCCGGCGATCGTGTAGGCGGCGAGCAGCACCTGCCAGGAACGAATCCCGGAAAGGCGCGAGGCGGTCAGATTGTCACCAAGGGCGTAGAGATTGCGCCCGAACCCCGATTTCGTGAGCATGAGGACGACCAGAACCGAGAGTCCCGCCCAGATGATCACCGCCCACGGGAGCCGGCCGCCAAATATGGAGGCGCCGCCCAGGGTGCGGATCAACTCGTGCATCCTCGTCGATCCGAAGAAGATGGTCTGGGCCCAGGTCGTGAACAGACCGAGCAGGATGGCCGACATCGCCAGGGTCATGATCAGCGGGTTGACCCGGAACACACCGACCCCGATACCGTTGGCCGCCCCGGCGATGAGACCGACCAGCAACCCGGCCCCGATGGCAATCGCGGCACCCTGGGGTGATTGGTTGGCCGCCACGTAGGCGGCTCCCGTCGCGATCATCGCCACAGACAGGTCGATGCCACCGGTCAGCATGAGCATCGTCTGTCCGGCCGCCATGATCCCGATCGGGACCGCAAACAGCGCCGAGTTCCGCAGGCCGGCGAAGGTCAGGTAGGTCGGCCGAACCGCGCCGGTGATGAGGATGAGGGCGAAGAGAACCCCGATCAGGACGAGGTGAGGATGCACCGCGAGGTAACGGACCGCTCGTTGACCACGGGTCGGCAGATCCGAATCTGACCCGGATTCCGGGACCGGCGCCACATGGGTACTCATGACGTCCGCACCCTTCTCCACTCGATGAGGCTGGCGATCATCATGACGACCACGATCAACACGCCCTGGATGATCTGGGCCCGGCTCGGGTCAACGCCCATAGCGGTGAGGATGGGACTCAGGAAGAAGAGGATCAGGCCCGCCGGAACCACGGCAATGACGGCTCCCACGCCACCGGTGAGCGCAACACCGCCCAGCACGATGGCGGCCACCGCGTTCAGCGTGAGGTTGCCGCCAACGGTGTTGGCGTTGCCGCGACCGCCGATCGCCGTTGTGGCCAGACCGGCCAGGGCGGCAAACCCGCCACCAATGGCGTACGAGACGACCTTCGTGCGGAGGGCGCGAACCCCCGACAGATAGGCAGCGTTGGGATCGCTGCCCAGGGCGTAGAGCGACAGACCGCTCCTGGTCCTCCCCATCCACCAGGCGAGAACCAGGACGGGGACCGCGATCATGACCATCGCCGGCCACGGATTCGACCCGATCCCGACATTGGATCCCGTGAAGATCCACCGAAAACCCTCCGACGTTGCCCCGCCGGGATTCGGGAGGACGGCCAGGGCCATTCCCTGGAAGACGAACAGAGAACCAAGGGTGATCACAATGTCGGGCACCTTCGACACGTGGACGACCCAGCCGACCCCTCCGTTGAGAACGGCTGCGGCAATGAGGATCCCCACCCCGATCAGCAAGGTCATCTCGAATGATTGGCCTTCCATCAATCGGGCAGCCGTCACATTGGCCAGGACCAGCATGCCGCCGACCCCGAGGTCAATACCGCCGGCGATGACAATCACTGCCTCGCCGATGGCCAGAAAGACAAAGGGGGTCCCGTTATTGACGATCGAAGCGACCTGGAACAGCCCGAATTTGGGAATGAGGGCGGAATACCAGGCGACCAGAATCAGGAGCAGCAGCCAAACCCCGACCGTCCAACCGTGGTTCCGGATCCAGCGGCGCCAGGCGGGCGTCGTCGCAGCCCAGCCGGTTTCGGTGCTCGTGCTCATGCCGACTCCTCTTCGAGACCGTGGGCCGCCGAGAGCAGGGCCTCTTCCGTGGCAGTCGCGGCAGCTTGCTCGTGCACGATCCGACCGTTGTACATCACGAGGACGCGGTCGCAGACGATCGGAATCTCACGCAGTTCGCTCGTGTAGAGCACAATGGAAGACCCCTCCGCGGCGAGCTCCCGCAGCAGGTCGTAGATCTGAGCTTTCGTCTGGATATCGATCCCGCGGGTCGGATCGAAACACAGCAGCGTGTTGAACCCCGAGGCCAGCCAACGGCCAATGGTGACCTTCTGCTGGTTGCCGCCCGAGAGACGCTGTACCTGGCCGGCCGCCCGGACGTCGATGTCGAGACGCGCGACGGCATTGTCTACACGGACCGACTCATCCCCCGCCAACGAGAACCACTTGCCGATCCGGTTGTACAGCGGGATCGCCAGGTTCTCGCGAACCGACCGCTGCGGCAAAAGGGCCTGATGTCGATCGGCCGGCACCAGCACAACCCCTTTCCGGATGGCGTCGTACGGCGACCGGGCGTTGAGTCGCTCCCCGTTGATCAGCAGTTCCCCCGAACTGGGGCGGTGGTCACCCGACAAAACTTGGAAGAGCTCGTCCTGGCCCTGCCCTTCGAGGGCGGTCAGACCGAGGATCTCGCCCTGGCGCAGCTCGAACGAGACACCGTTGACCCGGTCGCGCAGGTGCACGTTCTTGGCCTCGAGGACCACCGGACGATCTGCGAACCTCCGCAGTATGCCGTTCGGCGGCAAGGCCGGCCGGTTGAGGTTCGATCACAGCCATCTCGCCCAGTTCTTCGCCGAGCATGGCCGTGACCAATTCGGCCTCATCAACGTTCGTGAGGTTGAAATCTGCGACGTTTCTCCCGTTACGCAAGATCGTGGCGTAGTCGCACATCTCGAGGACCTCCCCGAGACGATGGGAGATGAAGAGGACCGAACGGTTGCGGCTCTTCAGTTCCCGCATGACATCGAAGACATGCCTGGCTTGATCCGTCGTCAGGGCGGCGGTGATCTCATCGAGCATGAGCAACTGGGGGTCACGCGCCAGAGCGCGGGCCAGGTCGAGCAGCCGCAGCATCGCCAACGGCACGTCGCTGACCAGTAGTCCGAGGTCGATATCGCCGAGATCCATACGCTCCAACCACGGGCGCACGTCTTTCTCGCCGAGTCGCGAAATCCGCAGATTCTGCGCGAGGGTGAGGTGTGGGATCAGGGCCGGATCCTGGAAAACAGTGGCGATACCGGCGGCCATCGAATCCACCGGCCTACGCAAGGAGGCCGGTATGCCGTTGACGGAAATGGATCCCGAATCAGACGGGAAGACGCCGGAGAGAATCTTCACGAACGTGCTCTTGCCGGCGCCGTTCGCTCCCAGCAGAGCGTGGATCTCCCCCGACTTGACTGTGAGATCTGCCGACCGGATAGCTACCACCGAGCCGAACCGCTTCGCGATCCCGCCGGCTGCAAGCAAGGTGTGGCTGGCTTCTGACACGTCAGATCCTCAGAGAAAAGGGTTGGGTGTCGGGCTCCCGAAGGAGCCCGACACCTGGTTTATGCTCGTTCACTCACCGGGGCCTTTGCAGTCGATGACTGCCTGCGGGTCCGTGTACGTGACGTACGGCTCGATCACCATGTAGGAGGACCAACCGGCCGTCAGGTCGGGCACGTAGACCGCCTCGAGGGCGCTCTTCTCGCTGATGACCACCGGGGTCAGCAGCGTCGTCTTCTCCACGGTCTTGCCTTCGAGGATGTCGAGGGCAATAGCCGCACCAACGCCACCGATCGATGGCGGGTTGCTGACGGCTGCGCCGACCAGTCCCTCTTCATTGATCAACTGCTCGATGAACGCGTTGTTGTCCGCACCGACGATCGGCACGAAAGCGAACACCGGCGACGCCGAACTGCTCAACAACCGTGTAGTCGATACCGGAAGTCCAGATACCGTCGACCTCTTCGGTCGACAGGATCTCGAGCGCCTGCTGGGCGCCGACGCTCGGGTCCCAACCGGTGTAGGTCTCGGCAACGATCTCGATGCCCGGATAATCCGCCAACGCGGCCTGGAATCCGGTGTCGCGATCGACATCGGCCGGGTGGCCGTCAATGCCGTGCATGTAGACAACCTTGCCTTCGCCGCCCAGTGCCTCAAAGAGCCAACGAGCGCCGACCTCACCATATTCGACCTGGTTGTTCGAGACGAAGTAGGCGCTGGGAGCCGTTACCGGTGCATCAACCGAAATGACCGGGATACCCTGCGCGGCCGCCTCCTCGATGACTGCATCGAGTGCAGACCGATCGTGAGGGTTGATGATGATCGCATCAACACCCTGCGAGATCAGAGTCTGAATGTCGGCAATCTGCCCGGCCACGTCCGTATTGCGGTTCTGGAGAACCACTTCGTCGACGTTGCCGCGGGCGAGTGCCTCGGCCTTGATGGCGCAGATCATCTGCTCACGCCAGGCGTTCCCGACGAGCGTGTTCGACACGCCCAGGGTGAACATCTCATCCCCGCCGCCCGCTACGGTCGTCGTCGTCTCACCGGCCGCTGTCGTATCCGAGCCACCATCGTCGCTACAGGCACCGGCGACCAGCGCCATTACCAAAAGCAGCAAGACAGCGGCCCGAAGGTCGGTCTTCCATTTCCTCATGCTTCTCGTCTCCTCCGTCGGTTCGTGGCCGCCGGACGGCCTTCTCTTCCCCATCGCCGGCTTCCGAGCCGGGTATCGGGCGAAGCGCGCGGTTGCCGCTTCGTCACTCTCATCAATCCCCTCCTTTGTGTCGAACCGACGAGCGCCGCGTCGACGGCGTCCGGATCGAAGATCTGGTCGATAACCAGCGCAGCGGCGCCGATGATGCCCGCCCGGTCACCAAGCGAGCCGGTGGTGATCCGGAGTTCGTTGGTGCTGAGCGCCGTTGAGCGCTGGTAGACAGTTTCCCGAATACCGGCCAGAAGCTGTTGCCCGGCCTCGGCCACGTCTCCACCGATCGAGATGACGGCCGGATTCAGAAGGTTGACCATGGCAGCGAGCACGGAGCCGATAAGTCGACCAGCCGCCCGGACTGCCTGGATAGCATCGTGATTCCCGGCCTGAACAAGAGAAACGACGTCGCGACTCCCGACGGCGTCGTGGCCCTGCTCCCGCAGAGCCGAGCAATGGCCGCGCCCCCGGCCGAGGCTTCGAGACAATCCGGATTTCCGCACCGGCACATGACGTCCGCCGGGCCGGCCTGAACGTGGCCGACATCGCCTGCGGCTCCCCGGGCTCCCCGGTGGAGGTGGCCTCCCAGAATCAGTCCCGATCCGATCCCGGTTCCCACCTTGACGAAGACGAAATCTTCAACCTTGGGATCCATAGCCCAGTACTCGCCCAGGGCCATGATGTTCACATCGTTATCGACGAGAACGGGGACGGCGTACCGTTCGGCAAAACGATCGCGAATCGGGTAGTCATCCCATCCCGGCATGATCGGCGGATGGACGGCCCGTCCGGCGGGAAGTCGACGGGACCGGGCACGCCGATCCCCGACCCCCCGCACATCGGTTCGGCTCCGGCCGGTTTCCGCTATCAGCGAGGTCTCGAAGGTCTTCAGGACCCAGGTCAGAACAGGATCCGGGCCATCGGCGATATCGATGTCGAGGGTCGCTTCGGCGAGCGGGTTGGCGTTCAGGTCACAGACGGCCAATCGCGAATGCGTTGCGCCCGAGGTCGGCAACGAGCACGACTCCGGAGCCGGGATTGAATCCCAGGATCGAGGGTGGTCTGCCACCGGTCGAGACGGCCTCGCCAATCTCACTGACGAGCCCTTCGTCGATGAGACTGGTCCACTCGCTGGGCGACGTGGAGCGGGCGAGACCGGTGATGGAAACCAGCTCGGCTCGAGTTATCGGGCTGTGGTGGCGAATCAGGTCGAAGAGGACGCCCGGTGAACCACTCGGCGAGCCGTTTCCCATTCGCCGTATCAACCACCAACTATTGACTGAGTCAAAGACAAAAGCCTCCCGAGGGGAGGTGTCCGAACGCTGTCCCTTCCTTCCGAGTCATGGCTCGAAGTGTCGGTAGGCATCGAACTCGCAGCGGCTCAGGTCGGCTGCGGTTTTGCGAGCACGTCCGCCAGCCTCCGTGAGTGCTCTCGATAGGCAGCATCGAACAACTCACTCGAACGCTGCGACCCGACGAGGGCCGGACTCGTCAGGACCGGCGGCAGCACGCCCCGTTCGGCCAACCGGGCGGCAGTTTGTACCTTGATCTCGTTGGTGATGGCGACATACGAAACCGTCGACCCCGGTCCGACCCGCGTTTCCGGCCCGTCGATCTCGACGAGCGCATCACCGGGCGGCGTACCCAGATCGATCACGATATCGGCGTGGTCCAGCAGCTTCGTCCCGGATGAGTGACCGGACTGATTGGCCGACGAGTGGCCGACCGAGGTGACCGCAATCACCGGGAGCCCCCGCCGGCGAGCACCGATAGCCATCTCAATGGGAACGGCGCTCGACCCGCTCGAACTGAAGATGATCATGGCGTCTCGATCGCCAAACGAGAAGTTGGCCAGGATCTGGTCTGCCAGGCCCTCGACCCGTTCGATGAACATTGCCTGGCGCTGACCGTTGGCTCCGGTGACTTGCGTGTGGAAGGTCATCGACAATTCAACGATCGGATTGAACCCGGGGAAGGAGCCGTACCTGGGGAACATCTCCTCGACCGGGATGCGCGAGTGGCCCGTCCCGAACAGATGCACCATCCCGCCCGACCCGATGGCGTCGGCGCAGATTTCGGCCGTAGCCGCGATCTTGTCGAGCTGGGTTCCGGCGATGAAATCGAGGATCTTGACGGCCGCCGCGATCCACTCTCCCCGCCGGTCCGGATCGGGTCCCTGAAGTTCAGACATCTATGCTTGCTTCCTGGCCTCTGCATCGGTAAATGTATAGACAGCTTAGGGATTTGGCTTTGCAGGCGTCAAGGAAGGATCAGAGGATCACAACGTGAGTTCGGCCCCCCGCTATCTCGAGATTGCCGACTATCTACGGGAGCTCGTCGCCGGGGCAAGAACCGGCGAACGGCTCCCTTCGGACGCCGAACTCTGTGAGCGTTTCGGGGTCAGTCGTATGACGGCCCGACAGGCAGTGAACGTGCTCGCCAACGAACATCTCCTCGAACGCAAACCGGGATCCGGCACGTACGTCAGCGGACGACGCGTCCCCCGGGCTCTGGGCTCCCCGCTCTCTTTTTCGGAGAGCACCCGACGGCGGGGACTGGTGCCGTCGTCGAGAGTTCTCCGGGCCGGCCCGGTTGCCCTCACCGCCGACGACGCGAAAGCGCTTGGCATCGAGATCACCTCGCCGGCGATCGTGCTCGAGCGGCTCCGCCTGGCCGACGACATACCCATGGCCGTCGAGCATGCCGTCATCCCGACCGATGACTCCGCTCTCCTCGACGAAGACCTCACATCCGGGTCGCTGCACGCTGCCTTCGAACGAACCGGCCGGATTCCGACCCGGGCGCTCGCCGAGGTCGGCGCCAGAATGGCAACCAAACGCGAGCGCGACCTCCTCGAGCTGTCGACCCAGGGAATTGTGCTGACCGAGGTCCGGACCATTTTCGATCAGAACGAAGCGCCACTCGAACACACCTCGACGTTCTACGCAGCCGAGCGGTATGTGTTCACAGCCGTGCTCTACGGCGAAGCAGGGACCGGCCGACAGTGACCATGCACCGCTACCTCGGACTCGACCTGGGTGGAACCAATATCAAAGCCGCCATTGTCGAGGGTGACGACGAGGCGACCACCCCCACGGTGATCTCCACGGCGCTCCACCCGACCAACGCCGAGCGAGGCCCCCAAGGCGTTACCGACCGCTTGATCGAAGTGGGCCGAGCGACGATCGACGAGTTCGGGCCGGTCGGCCGCGGCCGGTCTGGGCGTTCCCGGCCTCTTCGAGGCCGATACGGGTCGGATCGTGCTGTTCCCGAATCTTCCCGGCCCGTGGAAGGGCCACGCGCTCCGCGACCCGGTCGGCGCCGCGCTCGGAGTGCCGACCACGCTCATCAACGACGCTCGTGCCTTCGTGCTCGCCGAGGGAACCATCGGAGCCGGCCGGGCGCACCGCACCCTCGTCGGGCTCACCCTGGGCACGGGGATCGGCGGCGGCATCATGATCGACGGGCAGATCCACCTGGGCGCCTTCGGAACGGCCGGAGAAATCGCCCATCAGATCATCATCCCCGACGGACCACGGTGTGGCTGCGGCAACCGCGGCTGCATCGAGGCCCTGGCCAAAGCCGACGCACTCGCCGAGCTGGCGGGTGTGCCGGATGCTGCGACCGTCTACGCCCAGGCTGCCGCCGGCGACGCAGATTGCCTGGCCGCCATCGACACCGTTGCCAACTACATCGGCATAGGCCTCGCCAACGTGGTGACGGTCCTCGGACCGTCTTGCGTCGTGATCGGAGGCGGGATCATCGCAGCGGGAGATCTGGTTCTGGAACCCATCCGCAAGGCCTTGCGAACCCACCTGGTACTGGCACCGGCGGACGGTGTCAGCGTGGTCCCGGCCGAGCTGGGCAACTGGGCCGGCGCTATCGGTGCAGCCCTGGCCGGTCGGGCTCAGGCCGACGTGCGCGCCCGGTAGTCGTCGAGCATGGCGGCCGTCTGCGTCGCTCCGATGCGCTCGGCTCCAACCTCCCGCACTGCCAGGAGATCATCCAACGTGCGCACCCCGTGGGCGGCTTTGACCTTGACGGCCGGCGAAACCGTCGCCCGCATCAGTCGCAGGTCTTCGAGCGTGGCGCCGGTTGCGGCGTAGCCGGTTGAGGTCTTCACGTAGTCGGCGCCTGCGGCTTCCGCAGCCTCACAGGCGGCGACCTTCTGGGCTCGATCGAGATAAGCGTTTTCGAAGATCACTTTGACCAGCGCTTGCTCCACCCGCCGCTTCGACCACGGCCTGGATGTCCGCCTCCACCCGTGCGTATTCCCCAGACCTGAGCCAGCCGATGTTGAGCACCATGTCGAGTTCGACCGCACCATCCACCATCGCCCGGTTGGCCTCGAATACCTTCGTTGCGGTGGTGTTGACGCCATGAGGAAAACCGACGACGGTGCCAACCGCGACCGCCGAGTCGGCGAGCCGCTCCGCACACAGGGTGACATCGGCGGGTCGGACGCAAACCGACACAACACCGTACCGATCGGCCAGGTCACATCCGGCGATCACCTCATCGAGGGTGAGTTCCGGCTTGAGGAGCGAATGGTCGATCATCGCGGCAAGCTGTTCGTAGGAGACGTCGGCGACGGTGAGTGATGTGGGTTGCATCTGCCGATCTTCCCACGCAACGTCTCAATTGTCTAGACAACTCGGTGGTTTCAGGGCCGGCAGGCCTGGATGCATCAACGCGGCTCGCTCGGCGATCACCTCGAGGTCGGGGTGACCGGTGAGCCAGCCACCCAACCCGACTGCCACGGCCCCAACGCCGAGAAAGGCCGCCGCGTTCTCAGCAGTGATGCCGCCGGTCGGAACGAGCGGGATCCCCTCGAACGGGCCCTGCAGCGCCTTCACGAGGTCCGGCCCGGCGACCGAGGCCGGGAATACCTTGACGGCGGCCACGCCGGCGTTCCAGGCGGCCATCACCTCGGTGGGCGTGAAAGCGCCGGGAATCATCGGAATGCCGCGCTCGACGGCCCATCGGACGACGGTCGGGTCGGTATGAGGAGCAACGAGGAAGCTGGCTCCGGCGGCGACGGCCGCCTCAGCTTCGGCGACCGACATGACCGTGCCGGCACCGACGCCAGGACCGGATTGGGCCAGTCGCTCGATCGACGTCGATGCTTGCGGGCTATCCATGGTGACTTCGATGGCACCGATACCGGCCTCCCGCAGAATCCCGGCCACGCTGTCGACCCGATCGGGATCGAGGCCGCGCAGGACCGCAATGATTCGCGTCTCGACGACGATTTCCGGCAGCCGGGCCCGATTCACGGTGACGACTCGGTGACACTCCAACCACCGTCGACGGCGAGCACCTGGCCGGTCACCCGCTTGGAGCCGTCGCCGAGAAGGTAGGCGCCCGCTGCCGCGATGTCTTCGGCGTCGAGGAGGCCACCGGCCAAAGGCTGTTTGCGGGTCGCGTAGGCCGAAATCTGCGGGTCACCTGCGGCCCGCTCGGCCATTGGGGTCCTGACGAGTCCTGACGCGATGGCATTGACCCGAATCCCCTCGGGGGCGTAGTAGGCGGCCAGGGCTTTGGTGAACGAGTTCTCGGCCCCTTTGATCGCGGCGTAGGCGTGGGTGGCGAAATACCCGGGGGCCGGATGCTCGGCCAGGACGCTGGTGACCAGGACGATCGAACCTCGAATGCCGTTGGTGTCCGGCTTCTGGGACCGCATCGCCCGCAGGGCGTTTCGTGCGGCCAGGAAGGCGGGATGGCCGTTGAGCCGGAGCGTCGCCTCCCATCCAACGAGATCCATCTCGTGCAGGGGGCCGTCGCCAAACCGCCGCCCGCTGCCGCCGGCTACGGCGAACAACCCGTCGATGCGACCAAATCGGTCGAGACACAGCCGGGTGGCCCGGTCGGACTCATCCTCCCGGGTCAAGTCGGCTCGAGCCCAACCACAGGTGCCGCCGGCGGCGACGATCTCGTCGGCCAACCGGACACACTTCTCCTCGGTCCGGGAAACAATGAATACCGGCGCCCCCCGTTCGGCAAAGAGCCTGGCCCCGGCGGCGGCAATACCCGAAGCCCCGGTGATCAGCACGACTCGGTTGGAGAGATCGCTCGTCATCGTGCACCGTTCTAGCAGAAACTCCGCGAGGAAGAACCGGGCCCGGCCGGGCCGGATCTAGCCTGGCCCCGTGACCCAACGCTTCCGAATACTGGTTGTCTGCTCCTACGGCTTTGTGCTGCTCGGGATGGGCACGAGTTCGTTTGGCGTGGTCTGGCCGTCGCTGGCCGACGAGTTTGGTCGCTCGACCGGCGAGCTCGGCTACGTCACGCTCGCCTACGGTGCCGGGTACACCGTGGCCTCGTTGCTCAGCGGGAGGATGGCCGCACGATCAAAGTTCGGTTCGCTGCTCATCTGGGCGGCACTGATTGCCTCAGGAGCGCTCACCACGCTGGCCCTGTCACCCGGCTGGATCACGTTTCTGGTCGCCGCGACCGTTCTCGGGGCGGCGGGCGGTCAGATCGATGCGGCCACCAATACCTACGTTGCCGTGCGGCACGGCTCACGGGCCATGGGGTTCATCCACGGAGCCTTTGGCATTGGCACGATCATCGGACCGCTGATCGTCACGGCACTGCTCTACCTGGGGCTCTCGTGGCGGATAGCGTTCGCGATCCTGGCCGTCGGCCAACTCGCCTATGCGGCCGGACTCTGGGTCTACACCCGATCGCTCGAGGTGGCCTCCGACCCGCTGCCGACCCTGACGTCTCCCCATCGGTCGGCGACATTGGCCTGGTCGATCACGTTCTTCTTCCTATACGCCGGACTCGCCTCCGGGCTGGGCACCTGGGCGTTCACCTATCTCACCGAGGAGGGCGGACTGAGCGAAACAACCGGTGGATTGGTGGTGGCCGGATACTGGGTGGGTTTCACGGCTTCGCGCCTGCTCCTCGGGGTCGCCGGCCACAACGTCGATCCGGCCCGATTGTCACGCTGGTCGGCCGCCGCAACGGTTGCGGGTGTCGGTCTTTTTTGGTGGTCGCCGACGGTGTGGGTCGGGGTCATTGCCCTGGTGTTCGCCGGCTTCGCCCACGGTCCCCTGTTCCCGCTGCAAATGCTCTTGACGGCCCAACGGTTCGGCGCCGGCGTCGCCGCCACCTTTGTCGGATTTCAGATCGCAGCCGCCAATGTCGGAGGCGCAACGGTTCCCGGATTGATCGGCCTCTTCGTCGAACGTTACGGACTGACCAGCGTTCCGGTGATTCTGTTCGTCGCTGCCTGGTTGTTGTGGGCTTCCCTCGAACGCCTCCGCTCTGCGTCGGCAGGTGACCTGGCCGTTAGGACCGCGTGACGGGCCGCTTCATCAGTGGTTGCAGAAATCGTGCTCCTTTGACCGGTTCGGCAGCTGCCGCAGCCATCACCCCACCCCCGAGGGCGCCGGCGATGCCCGGGGCCGAAACGTCGGCTCCCCCCAGATAGAGGCCTTTGATCCCGGTGCGAGGGAGCAGGGACTCGTCGTCGAACCGATCAGGAATGGTGCCGAGCCCGTAGATCGACCCGCGGGCCGAGGCGGCGAAGTGGTTGGTCGACAGCGGTGTCGACATCTCCACGTGATCCACCATCGAGGCCAGTCCCGGGTAGTGCTCCAGGTACTGGTCGAGCAAGGTCGAGGTCAGCGACTTCCTTGAAAGCGTCGTAGGCGGCACCGCGCTTCTTCCACCGGGTATCGGACCACTGCGAGAACGAGTCCCACGAGACGAACGTGATCACCTCGCCGGTGTTGCGCTGCTCCGGTCCCGGATCATGGGTCGGGATCTTTGAGCGAAGGGAAACTGCAGAACAGCACCGGAGCTTTCTCGATCGGGCGGTCGGGATGCACGTCCCAGAGATCTACTTCCATGTCCCACGTATCGAAGTACCACTGGCAGTACCGCTCACCGCCGTGCGCGGCGGTGTCGCCCTTGAACCCCAGGTAGACACTGACGTGGGCCGGACCGGCCTCCGCGGTACGGGTCCCCGGGACCCGGCAGGCCCTCCTCGAGCAGGTCGGAAGTGGGGATGGCACCGGCGGCGCTGATCACCCGCTTGGCGGCTATCTCCGACCCGTCCGACAGGCGAACGCCGGCGACGCTGCCATTCCGAACCATGATCTCATCGACGCTGCGCCGCACCGCGGTCCAGCCGCCGGCCTCGGCGACGGTGGTGAGCATCTCCCGGGCGATGCTCGACGCACCGCCGACCGGGTAGTACGCGCCGTGGAGGAAGTGGCGCACCATCAGGGCGTGCATGGCAAACGACGATCGGGCCGGGGTGGCTCCGTAATACCCCCACTGGGCCGACAGCACCGCCCGCAGCCGGGGATCGTCGGTCAGCCGGGCCAGGACCTCGGCGGTCGTGGCATGGATGTGTTCGGCGGCGGCTTCCGTCGCCTTCTTGCCGCCCCCGGGAGCGAGCAGGCGGGGCATGGCCCGCACCTGCAGATATTTGGCGGCCGCCCGGGCGGCGGTGCGGGTCAACGCCAGGTACTCGTCGATGGCAGCCCGCTCGGCCGGGAAGTAGTCGATCAGCGTCTCCCGGAACCTCTCCGGCGTGTCGGGCAGCTGGATGGTGAAACCGTCGGGGAAGTTGAACTCGTCGTAGATCTCGCCCACCGACTCCCACTGCAGGCGGCCGTCGGTGAGGGCGGTCGAGGAGGCGGCCCGGGTAGCTCATGTGGGACATCTCGCCGACGATGTGGACCCCGACATCCCAGCGATAGCCGGGACGTTTGAACATCTGGGTAAACCCGCCCGGGATGTTGTGCTGTTCGAGCACCAGCACCCGCTTCCCCAGTTTGGCGAGCATCGCCGCTGCCGCCATCCCACCGATCCCGGTCCCGATGACGACGTAGTCCCACGGGCCGTCGGGGATGTCGTGACTCCACGGGCGGTCGGGTCGGTCGCTCGGTCACGAGAGCCCAGCCGTGGGGGTCACCCGGGTTCCCCGTATGCCAGAGCCGTTGAATCCGAGAGCCATGGCGATTCGCATGCATGGCGCAAGCCTAACGACCTCGACGATGGTCGCCCCTGGGTCGGCTACCCGGCCCCGCAGGTTGCTTCGAGCGTCCCCGGAATCGACTCGAGTTCATCGGTCGTGCCGTCGTCGAAGGATGCTTCAACCCTCACCTTGTCTCCGTCGATCTGGATCACGAAGTCGACACCTCCCATGAGAGCCGACACGGCGCCGAAGTCCACGCTGGGGTTCTCGAAGTCCTCGATGTCGTTGAAGGTCACGCTCTGGATGGTGCCCTCCCCCTCATACCGACCTTGTTTGTCGAGCATCTTGGATCGAAGCGTCCAACTGGGTTCGCACGCCTTCGGCGGTGCCGAAGGCGCCCGAGGAGAACGAAACCCGTTCGTTGCCGGTCTCCTCAGGCCCGAAAGCGCAGTAGTAGTTGTCGAACGTCCAGGTCTGGTCGCCGATGGTGAGCGTGGCGCTGCCGGCGTCGGGCGGGGTCGCAGCCGGTTCGTTGCCGGCCTCGGTCGTTGTCGTGTCCTCCGACGCAACGGTGTCGCCGGACGAAGCCGCCGTTGTCGAGGTGGTGGTGTCATCACCGTCCGATGGAGTGGCCTCCCCGCTCGAACACGCTCCAACAACCAACATCAACACCACAATCGGAGCCAACCGGACCCATACTCTGCGACCCATCATTTCTCCCTCTTCGCAGTCGGACGGCGTGCGTGACCGCGGTCGACATGAATCGGCCGCTCGATCAGGATGTCGACACTACACAAACGCACAAGCGGGCGCCGTCCTCATCGCAAACTGCCGGAGACAGTCCGTTTCCCCCGACCGGGTTGTCGACGACGGCACACCTGCGCAATTCACCAACACACCCTAAGCTCGCTCCATGCCTCTCTATATGGACGTCCACCCCGGGCTCGGCGACGCCACGCCCGACGACGTCGCTGCCGCCCATCGGCACGACCTCGAGGTCCAGGGCGAGTTCGGGGTCCGGTTCCTGAGCTACTGGTTCTCCGACCCGCAGGGAAAGGCCTTTTGCCTGGCCGAATCACCCGACGTCGACTCGCTGGTCGCCTGCCACAAGGCAGCCCATGGCCTGATGCCGCACGAAGTCATCGAGGTTGCGGCGCCCACCATGGCCCAGTTCATGGGGAACATCGCCAACGACGCAACCGACCGGGTCTTGGTCGAAGGTCAGCCCGACACCGCACTTCGGGCGATCATGTTCACCGACATCGAAGGATCGACCGACATCAGCACCAGCCACGGTGACGACGTCGCAGTGGCACTGGTCCGGCGGCACAACGCGATCGTTCGAGATTCCCTCGATCGGTTCGTGGGCCACGAGGTCAAACACACCGGCGACGGGCTCTTCGCCAGTTTCGTTTCGGTCACCAAAGCGGTGGAAGCCACGATCGCCATCCAGCAGCAGAGCACCGCAGCGTCCGCTGCCGGCCCGAAACTCGCCATCAAGATCGGTCTCAGCGCAGGGGAACCGGTCGCGGACAGCCGTGACCTCTTCGGGGCGGCCGTCAATCTGGCCGCCCGGATCTGTGCCCACGCCCGGGGAGGCCAGACACTGGCAGCCGGCACCGTGCGGGACCTGGCCATCGGCAAGGACATCCGGTTCCTCGACCAGGGGTTGATCGGGTTGAAGGGTTTCCCCGACCCGGTGCCTCTCTACGAGATCGACTGGCAACCGGCCGGAGCCTGAGGCACAACGAGGCTTATGCCGCCTTCTTCGGCTTCCTTCCCGCCTGCCGACCCGGACCGGCGTGAGGTGCGATAAGCACCGGCACCCGGGAGTGGGCAACCGGGCCACGCCAACTGGGGCGGTGCGCCAGGTTTCTTGGCACGGCGATGGTCGTGGCGCCGGCCTTCTCCGCGCTGGCGAAGACGGAACGGCCGGTGTAGTCGCCATCGGCGATAACGGCCGACGTGTCCGAGCCCCCCACCCGGGACGAGTAGATCCTGGAGAGTCGCTCGAAGCAGATCTCACGAGCGGCGGGAAACGTGAGGTTCTCGGCCTCCGCAAAGCGGCGGATATCGTTGGCGATCGTGCCGTTGACAAGGACGACGACGGTAGCGCGGCCACCCCGTGCGACGACCTGGCGGGCCAGGTGGAGGGTCGAGTCCTCTCCGTGGGTCGAGTCGACCACAGCCACGATGTGTTCTTGCGGGTTCATGTTCTTCCTTTTCTTACCTAGTTGTCTGGTTGACCCGGTGGCCACGAAACAGCAACGATGAGATCCCATAGGTACTCATCGCTGATGGCGGCTCCGGTGAGAAGTATCCGGTAGTAGATGGGACCCAAGAGGTGGTCCAAGATGACGTTGATCTCTTCGTCGGAGGTCCCCGGATCGACGATCCGCCGCACGATCCCGCCGGCGATATTGCGCCGTTCCTCCCAGAAGCGGCGGAAACCGTCGGCCAGTTTCGGATTGCGGGCCGATTCTCCGACGATCCCGGCCACGATCGCCCCGAAGTCGGAACGGCGGTTCAGCCGCACGATGTCCTGCAGGAAGATGAAAAGGGCGTACTTGGGATCGCCCTGGGCCGGGACCGGAACGCTCTCGGCGGCGAGCACGGACAGCAGATGCTGCACGAGTTGTTCCTTCGACTTCCACCGTCGGTAGAGCGAGTCCTTGCCGACGCCGGCCGTATGAGCAATCTCCTCCATCGAGGTACCGGTGAAGCCCTTGCGAGCCAGCACCGATCGGGCCGATTCGAGGATCGCACGGTCGATGGCCGGATCACGGGGACGTCCCCGTCGCGGCGTTCTGGTTTCTGGGCTCATCGTCATCGATATTAAATTACCATACGGTCCCGTTTCATATTGAATGATCCTCCATATTACCCGTTGCGCGTATTACGTAATTGTATTACACTACGCAGCATGCACGACATGAGAGAAGTATTGACCCAGGTCGGCAAAGTCCTGGACGGACACGGGATCGACTTCCGGATCGGGACCGACGGCGCCGGCGATCTTGCCGAGTGCACCGTGATGTGCCTGGCCGGCGATATGAAAACCACCGTCGCCGAGATGGGACGCACTCTCCGCGATCAGGTGGTGATGGTCCGCATCGACGAAAAGACCAAGCAAGCGCTGGACGACTGGGTAGAAACCGGAGCGGTCAAGAGCCGCTCAGAAGCCGCCGCCCTCTTCATGCGGGAAGGCATCAAAGTCCGGTCGGGAGAACTCGCAGAACTCCGCGAAGCTCTCGACGACGTCGGCCGGGCCAAACAAAGGCTCGAGCAGAAGGCGAGACAGGTGATCGGGAACCGCCCCGACGCCGGGGTCAACGCCTGACGTCCAGAAACCACGAGTCCCACATCAGAGAAAGGAGCGTGCATGAAACGGTTCACCATCCCCCGTGTGGCCCACTGTTCGGACGGCTGCACACCACAGTCCTAGGCACGACCCAAAACTGCCGCGAATCTCAACGAACCCCCGGCTTGCGTGCCGGGGGTTCGTTCTTGGCGTACACGATTAGGACCATCGTGGGCAACCAACCCACAACTATCTAATGCCCCTGCCCCCTCCGACTCGGCTCTTCGAGCCGAGCCACCTCCCCCACCGCCGGCGAGCGAGGACGAATCAGGGGAAACCACCGCAGTGCCCACCAGCCCCACAACCACCCAACGAGCCGGCCGAGCGAAGCGAGGACTGAGGAGCCAACCACCCGACCAACGGGCTTGTGAGTGAGCGCTCACTCGGTTACTGTCGTCCGGTGCAAACCAAGCAACGCCGGGCCGAGCCCCTCCCCCGCGACGACCGTAGACGGGAGATTGTCGAAGCCGTCATCCCGCTCCTCGTCGAACGGGGGTCGTCGGTGACCACCCGCCAGATGGCCGAAGCGGCCGGCATCGCCGAGGGCACCATCTTCGGGGTCTTCGCCGACAAGAAGGCCGTCATCCACGAGGCCGTCAAGGTCAGCATGGATCCCGACCCGGTGTGCACTGCCCTGGCCGCCATCTCCGCCACCGGATCCCTCGAGAAGCAGCTCAGCGAGGGTGCCCGCATCCTGCTGGACCATTTCGACCGGGTCACCGTGCTGGTCGGGATGCTCCGCACGATGCCGACCGCTACCCCGGGTCCGTCACCGGAGGCCAGGCGTTTTGTCGCCAGGTCGCATGCGGCGATGCTTTCCGCCCTCACCAACCTCCTCGAGCGTCATGCAGACCGGCTCACCATCGAACCGTCCCGGGCGGCCGCCGCCTTGCAGGGACTGCTCTTCGCCCGGTTGCAACCGATGATGGCGCCCGCGGAGAAACTGACCATCGAAGAGATCGTCGGCATCCTCCTGTCCGGCATCGCCGACCCAAAGGCGGCCACCTGATGCTGTGGCGCATCCTCCGCAAGTACCTCCAGCCCTACAAGCGGGAAATGGTCATCGTGGTGTTCCTGCAGCTGGCCGGGACCATCGCTTCGCTCTTCCTGCCCGCCCTCAACGCCGACATCATCGACAACGGCGTGGTGCTGGGCGACACCGGCTACATCCTCCGCACCGGCGCGTTGATGCTGGCCGTGTCGCTGGTCCAGATCGCTGGCACGATCACCGCCGTGTACTTCGGAGCCCGCACCGCGATGGCCTTCGGACGCGATCGTGCGCTCCGGCGATCTTCCACCGGTGATGGCCTTCTCCAGCCGCGAGATGGCCCGCTTCGGAGCACCATCGCTGCTGACCCGCAACACCAACGACGTCCAGCAGATCCAGATGCTGGTCCTGATGAGCTTCACGATGCTGATCACCGCCCCGATCATGATGGTCGGCGGCGTCTTCATGGCCCTGCGCGAGGACGTCGGACTCTCCTGGCTGGTCGTCGCCCTCGTCCCGATCCTGGCCGCGATCATCGGGTTCATCGTCCGCAGAATGGTGCCCGGGTTCCGCCTCATGCAGCGCCGACTCGACACCGTCAACCAGGTGCTGCGGGAACAGACCAGCGGCATCCGGGTGGTGCGGGCCTTCGTTCGGGAACCGTTCGAGACCGCCCGCTTCGCCGGGGCCAACACCGACCTGACCGACGTGTCGATCAACGTCGGTCGCTGGATGGCCGCCATCTTCCCGTCGGTGATGCTGGTGATGAACGCTCTCGAGCGTCGCCGTTCTGTGGTTTGGGGCATCCGGGTCGACAGCGGGGCGATGCAGATCGGCTCCCTGACCGCCTTCCTGTCCTACCTGATCCAGATCCTGATGGCCGTGATGATGTCCACCTTCATCTTCATGCTGCTCCCCCGGGCGTCGGTTTCGGCCGACCGGATCGGTGAAGTGCTCGACACCGAACCGTCGGTGGTTCCGCCGACCGACGGCATCACCAAACTCCCCCGCCACGGCACCCTCGAGTTCGAGCAGGTCGGTTTCCGCTACCCCGGGGCCGACCAGCCGGTGCTCAGCGACATCACGTTCACCGCCCTGCCCGGTCAGACCACCGCCATCATCGGGTCGACCGGTACCGGCAAGACCACCCTGGTCAACCTGATCCCCCGCCTGTTCGACGCCACCGAAGGACGGGTGCTGGTCGACGGGATCGACGTGCGTGACATCGACCCGGACACCCTGTGGGGCACGATCGGCCTGGTCCCCCAGAAGGTCCTACCTGTTCTCCGGTACCGTCGCTTCCAATCTCCGCTACGGCAAAGCCCGACGCCACCGAAGCCGAAATGTGGGAGGCGCTCGAGATCGCCCAGGCTCGCGACTTCGTCGAGGCGATGCCGGACGGGCTCGAAGCTCCCATCGCCCAGGGCGGGACCAACGTCTCGGGCGGCCAGCGCCAGCGTATCGCCATCGCCCGGGCCCTGATCCGCCATCCCGAGGTGTACCTGTTCGACGATTCGTTCTCCGCCCTCGATGTGGCCACCGACGCCCGGCTCCGCCACGCCCTCGATGCGGTGACCGCCGACGCCACCGTCGTCATCGTCGCGCAGCGAGTGGCAACCATCATGGACGCAGACCAGATCGTGGTCGCTCGAAGAACGGCGGCATCGTCGGGCTCGGCACCCACGATGAGCTGCTCGCCACCTGTGTCCCCTACGCCGAGATCGTCGACTCGCAGCTCGAAGCGGAGGCGTCATGACCGAGCCCCGCACCATGAAGAAGACCGAGCGAATCAGTCGGAGGCGGCGGCGGACACGGACGGGGCGGCCCGTTCGGGGGCGGGATGGTCGGCCAAAAACCGCTCAATTTCGGACCTTCCATCAAACGGCTCATCAAGCGGCTCCGCCCCGAACGTCCCAAGGTGATCGCCGTGATCATGGCCGGCGTGATCAGCGTCGCCCTCACCGCCGCCGGTCCCAAAGTGCTGGGCAGGGCCACCGACGTGATCTTCGCCGGGTTCATCGGGAAGAACCTGCCGGCCGGGATCAGCAAGGCAGAGGCCATCGAGGCCGCCCGGGCGCGGGGGCAGAACCAGTTCGCCGACCTGATCAGCGGCATCGACCTGGTGCCCGGGCAGGGCATCGACTTCAACGCCCTCGGCACGGTCCTCCTCATTGTGATCGGCCTCTACGCCTTCTCCGCCCTGCTGGGATTCCTGCAGGGATACCTGCTCAACGACGTCGTTCAGCACACGGTGCTGCGGATGCGATCCGAAGTCGAAGACAAGCTCAACCGGCTCCCGCTCCGTTACTTCGATCGCCAGCCCCGCGGTGAACTCCTGAGCCGGGTAACCAACGACATCGACAACGTCTCCCAGAGCCTCCAGCAGACGATGAGCCAGCTGCTCACCTCGGTGCTCACGGTCGTGTTCATGGTCGGGATGATGATCTACATCTCCCCCACCCTCGCCCTGATCGCCCTGGTGACGATCCCGGCGACCATGGTGCTCGCCGGGCTGATCATGAAACGGTCCCAGAGCCAGTTCATCACCCAGTGGCGCCGCACCGGCACCCTCAACGCCCAGATCGAGGAAGCCTTCACCGGCCATTCCCTCGTCAAGGTGTTCGGCCGCCAGCGCGAAGTCCAGGCCACCTTCGAAGTCGAGAACGACGAGCTGTTCAAGGCCAGCTTCGTCGCCCAGTTCCTGTCCGGCTTGATCATGCCGATCACGATGTTCATCGGGAACCTCAACTACGTGATCATTGCCGTGCTGGGCGGCCTGCGGGTCGCCAGCGGGACCATGACGCTCGGCGACGTGCAGGCGTTCATCCAATATTCCCGCCAGTTCACCCGGCCCGTGACCCAGATCGCCTCGATGGCCAACCTGCTCCAATCCGGGGTCGCTTCGGCGGAACGGGTCTTCGAGCTGCTCGACGCCGAGGAAGAACCGGACGAGGATGGCATCACCGCTACCCCCGCCGAGGCGCACGGCCGGGTGGGGTTCGAGGATGTGTCCTTCCGGTACGAGGAGGACCAACCGCTCATCGAGCATGTGAGCTTCTGCGTCGAGCCCGGCCAAACGGTGGCCATCGTCGGACCGACCGGCGCAGGCAAGACCACGCTGGTCAACCTCATCATGCGGTTCTACGACCTCGACGCCGGTCGCATCACCCTCGACGGCATCGACATCTCCGGCCTGCGCCGCGAGGACCTGCGGTCCCAGATCGGCATGGTGCTGCAGGACACCTGGCTGTTCAAAGGCACGATCCGCGAGAACATCGCCTACGGTCGTCCCGACGCCCCCGAAGAGGACATCCTCACCGCCGCCCGGGCCACGTTCGTCGACCGGTTCGTCGGGAGCCTCCCGGATGGGTACGACACGGTTATCGACGACGAGGGTGGCAGCATCAGTGCAGGCGAGAAGCAGTTGATCACCATCGCCCGTGCCTTCCTGGCCGACCCTGCCCTCCTGATCCTCGACGAGGCGACCAGCTCGGTCGACACCCGCACCGAACTGTTGGTCCAGCACGCTATGTCGGCGCTGCGGGCCGACCGCACCAGCTTTGTGATCGCCCACCGGCTCTCCACCGTCCGCGACGCCGACCTGATCCTCGTGATGGAGGAGGGACGGATCGTCGAACAGGGCAACCACCACCAGCTGCTCGAGATGAACGGCGCCTACGCGGCCCTCTACCACTCCCAGTTCAGCGGCCCCCGCCTTCCCGAAAACGGCGTCGCCCCGGTGGGCCCGTCACCGACATCTGGATAGGAGAACCGGGGCCAGCGTACGAGCTCAACCGGCCGGGGGTATGTGGCTGATCAGTTCCACCTCGCGCCACGCCACCCAAGACGGGCTGGCCACCGTGACGATCCGCACCACATCCACGCCCTCCAGTGGCTCACGGGGAACAAAACTCAGGACGTCCCCTTCGGCGGTCGCCCCTTCGAATTCGTGCAGCAAACTCACGGGGGCGCCCGCCCGGCGAACCCAGACTTCGTGCCGGGTCGGCCCGGCCGGGTATTGGGCAACTGTGAGCCTGATCTCGTCGACGGTGGCAGGCGATGACAGCGCAATCTCCAGGTATTGCGGCGCGTCGTGACCTGCTCCCCATTGAGCTTCGCCCCCGTCGATCGCTGCTTGCGCAGGCTGGTCCGGCAACGAGCCGGAGGCCGTGACGGTCGCCCCGCCGGTCAGCGAATACTCGAAGAAACCAAACTCCCCGGGTCGACAGGGGTCGGGCCTGGCCGCCGGAGACAGCACCTCAGCGATGTTTCCGGCGCCGGTAGTGGCGTGCCAGATCTCCGGCTGGGCGGGAATGTTCCAACTCCACACGAGCCAGCCGTCGAATCCGGCGACGCACGATTGGACCTGCAGGTCGTGCAGTGCCCTCGACGCGGCCGCCTCTGACGTGTACCAGGTGAACGCCGCCAGCTCGCCCATCACAATCGGGATATCGGCACGCCCCTCCATCTGATAGTTCTCGACATGCTGGGCTAGCAGAGCGTCGGGAGGAGTGGGGTACACATGGAAGTCGACGAAGTCAAGGTCGGAGTCGAGGGCGGCCACAGCCCGAACCAACCGGAAGTCGTCGGCCGGTCTGAACCGATTCGGCTCGTTGGGGGCAAAGAACCCGACGGAAACGAGAGCCGTGGGATCGAGCTCTCGAATGACGTCCCGGGTGTGAGATATCCAATAGAGAAGTCCATCGTCGACCATCCGCAGCTTTTCGGAAGGCCGACCCATGTCGTAGGTTTCTCCGTTGACCGTGGTCACCATCCCGGCGGCTAGCGAGAGAGGGGGTGCTGCCGCATCGAAGCTGTGCTCCTGCCGCAGGCTGTAGCTGAATACAAAATCCAAAGGAGCGTCACGCTCGATCAGCGCAACGATCAAATCAGTGAAGTAGCTGCCGAAGGCCGCGACACCGGCCGCCGTCAGGTATTCGGAGTTGGCACTCGCGAACTCTTCGTTGTCGGCACCGTGGGCAGCATCGATGTACCGGCCGATGTCGGGAAGCGTGTTGCTCGCGATCCAGGTGTAGATCCCGTGGGTCTTTGCCCGGCGCATGAAGTCGACCATGTTGTCCACATACTCGCCGCGCACTCCCCCGGTCATAGCCGTGATGCACCCCGTCGTGCCACAGGTTTCCGGCATGATCCGAACGATGTTGTATCCCAGCTCTTCCATGAGTGACAGATCTGCCTCAACGAGATCCGGGTCGTACAGCCCGGTCGACAGGGTCGTGTCGAGAGCCATCCGACCCATGAGGGCGTCGTCGACCTCTCGGAGAGTGTTGTAGTTGTTGCCCCTCGGGATGAACTGGTCGCCGGTCGCCGTGTCGTAGAACTCTGCAGCCCCGTCGACGATTCGAATCGCGATCCGGTGGGCGATCGGCGCAGCCGACGAAATGGTCGTCTCCGACGTAGGCGGACCGGTGGTCGTCGAGGCAGTGGTCGCGCCACCAGGAGCAGTGGTCGTTGTCGGCGGAGCCGTGCTCGAAGAGCACGCGGCCAGACCGATGGCGAGAAAGAGCATTCCCAACCCCGTGCTCCAAGTCCACTCCTGCGAAAGGTCGGTCATCTTGCGACGCTACACCGCTAAAGCTCGCTCGCTACCAGAACTGAGCTTCCGGTAGCGAGCGATTTGCGCTATCGTGGAGGTACACACGTACTCCATCAGGAGGACGTCGCCCGCTCCACCCACAAGTTCCGTTTGGTGGAGTGACCGCAGGACAACGATTCCGGTTCGCGCAATTCGCACGACTCCGAACTCAGATCCGGCGGGGCGGTAGGCCCCAAACGGATCGAAGCTTCGGAAGGAGCACAACTATGTCCAGCAACCTCTACGTGGGGAACCTTTCGTTCAACACGAGTTCGAGCGACCTGCAAACCCTCTTCGGCGAGCACGGCGAAGTTACCAAGGCGCAGGTCATCAGCGACCGCGAGACCGGCAGATCGCGTGGCTTCGGCTTCGTCGAGATGGCCACCTCCGAGGCCGCCGAGAAGGCGATCAGCTCGCTCAACGGCCACAGCCTCGACGGACGGAACCTGACCGTCAACGTCGCCAAGGAGCGCTCGCGCTGAAATCAGATCCCCCCAGGACCATTGACGGTGGAAGACGCCGGTGTACGGGATGCGGACATCCCGAGCGCCAGCACTTCATGGAAGACAAGTGCTCGGTTCCGAACTGTGACTGTGTCGACTACCAGCCGCCGGTGATTCCAGAACCAAAAGCCTCCAAGGGGGCTTAGCGCACAGCCCGCCGCGGGTTCATGCGCAACAACGAACGACCCTGCCAGGACGGTGTTCCGACCCGGCAGGGTCGTTTGGTTTGGGCGGTCTTGGGTTCTGCGTGAGCGAGGGAAGCGTGATCGTGCCACCATTGCCAACGCCATGACGCTCTACCCGACTCCTGCGCTGCGGATCGGCCCTCTCGAGGTCAACCCACCCGTAGTACTCGCCCCCATGGCGGGGGTCACGAACGCATCATTCCGAACGCTGTGCAGACGGTTCGGCGCCGGGCTTTACGTCAGCGAGATGCTGGGCGCCCGGGCCATCGTCGAGAATCACGCCCGGACTTTGCAGTCGGCCGAGTTCGGCGAGAACGAACCCATCCGCAGCATCCAGCTCTACGGCATCGACCCGCACACCGTGGCGGAAGCCGTCCGGCGGCTCGTCGATCAAGATCACATAGACCACATCGACCTCAACTTTGGATGCCCGGCTCCCAAGGTCACCCGCCACGGTGGCGGGGCCGCGTTGCCATTCAAGTGGCGGCGCCTCGAATCGATCGTCAACGCCGCCGTGCGGAGCGCCGGACCGGTTCCGGTCACCGTGAAGTTCCGGATGGGCATCGACGACGAACATCTGACGTTCCTCCAGGCCGGTCTGATCAGCGAGGCAGCCGGAGCTGCGGCAGTTGCCCTCCATGCCCGCACGGCTGAGCAGCTCTACTCCGGAAACGCCCGGTGGGCAGCGATCGGCGAGCTGAAAGCGGCGATCTCCTCTATTCCGGTCCTGGGTAATGGCGACATCTGGGAAGCTTCCGACGCCCTCACCATGATCGAAGAAACCGGCTGTGATGGCGTGGTGGTCGGCCGCGGATGTTTAGGAAGACCCTGGCTGTTCCGGGAGCTTTCCGAAGCTTTCGCCCGACGGCCGATCATGCCACCGCCGGGGCTGCGGGACGTGACCTCCATCATGATCGATCACGCCGGGTTGCTCGTCGCACAATACGGGGGCGGGCGAGGCATCCGCAGCTTCCGCAAGCACACATCGTGGTATCTCAACGGATTTGTGGTCGGCCACGACGTGCGGCGCAGTCTCAAAGCCGTGGACACGGTCGACCACATCGAAAATCTCATGGCCGGGGTCGATCTGGACCAGGACTTCCCGGCCGAAGCGGCCCGCCGACCGCGCGGTCACACCCACGGCCCCCGCCCGGTCAAGCTCCCCCATAACTACCTGAACGACCCCGACGCCCTCGACCGGCTCTCCCCCGCCGCGGGCGTAGCCGTCTCGGGCGGGTAGTCGGGGGCCTCGCAAGCCGCATCGGGTCAGGTCAGGCCTGGAGCAAAGCACCCTCCCGGGCGAAGCCACCCAGCCACAATGCAACATTGATCGGGCCGTCGGTATCGAGGACCGTCCGGCATAATGCAGCGGTGCGTTCCCGAATTCTTCCCACCATCTGTCTGACACTCGCTCTCTCGTCGTGCACATCCGGCGCGGCAACGGGAGAACCAACGACCCGCCCGACGGCTGTTGTTTCGACCACGACTACGGCCGCCCCTCCAACCACGACGACAACCCTCCCCCCACTTCCCCAGCACCGCATCCAGGTGCGGGTGGTTGACGGTGAAGGCGAGTTCTATGACATTGCGACCGGAGACCCGTTCGTCCCGCGGGGCATGAATTACAACCGGTTCCTGCCGAGCGCCTCCGGCCCCATTCTCGACGGGGTGCTTTCCACCCACCTCTACGATCCGGCCACCGTTGATGCCGACCTGGCGGAGATGCGGTCCATGGGCTTCAACGTCGTGCGCATCATGATCGATACCTGCGGGGTGAATATCGACGGATGCATCACAGGTCCGGACGGGCGCCTCAACCCTGGGTACATGGACAACCTGGTCGACTTCCTCGATCGCGCCAAAGCCAACGAGTTATTTGTGATGGTGGCTTCCAACACGCTGCCCGATGACAGCTACTGGATCCACAGAACGGCTGCACTGGTAGATGCGGCGTTTGACAGCGCCAACAACGAATTCCTGAACCCGACGGCCGTTCCCTACTACGTCGACTACTGGCGGTCGATAGTGCAAGCGCTGGTCGACCGCAACGCGCCTCTCGACTTCGTGTGGGCATTCGAGCTACGACAGGAACACCACTTCCACGAGGACTATGCACCTCTCTCACTGGCATCGGGTTTCGTCACGACCGCCAACGGCCGGACCTACGACATGGCCGACCAAGCCGACAAGGACCAGATGATCGACGAGGGCCTCGTCTATTGGGCCGATCTGCTGCGGGACAACATCCGGGAGATCGACCCAACCGCCCCGGTCACCGTCGGGTTCTTCACGCCCAACGCCCCCAACCCCGTGCTGGGTCCGGACGAGACCCGCTTCGTGCGGACCGCCTACTTCCTGCGCAACTCATCGGTGGATTTCGCCGACCTCCACCACTACCCGGGCAACGGCATCAACGACAATGACATCTGGGAGAACTTCGGGATTGCCGGAGCCGAGGAGATGCCGGTCGTCCTGGGCGAGTACGGCGCCTACCGGAACTGGTGGTCCGACGCGGCCCGGGGGGCGGCCGCGGTCATGGGTATGGAGGTCGACTCGTGCCGGGTGGGTTTCGACGGTTGGGCGGTGTGGGCCTGGCGGGGCGACGAGTCCCTGGATCTGTGGTGGGCCGACGAGGGTGACGGGGAGATCGCAAGCGTGGTATCGCCGCTCGAGCGCCCCGACCCGTGCGAGTACGGCAGTTTCGATTTCATTCGCTACAACGCGGCCACGGATGCGACGGCGGCCGCCTCGAGTGCGATTGCATCCAATCCCCCCGGGTACGCGAACGACGAGAACCCTTCATATTGGAATGCCGCCGATCAGGCGCCCGGATGGATTGAGCTCACACTTCCGGACCCGGTTGGAGTCGAAAGCATCCGGCTGGTCGTCGCCCAGTTCCCGCCGGGCCCCAGCCGCCATGAACTGTGGGTGCAGGAATCGGGCGGTCCGCTGGAGCTGGTCCAGGTCTTCGAAGGCGAAACCGGCGAGGGCGACGTGCTCGTCTACGAACCGGAGGAGTCGTTCGAAGCCGTCGAGATCGTGCGCGTGGTGACCACCAGCCTCGGTGATCTCGCGCCCGCCTGGCATGAGATCGAGCTCCTCACCTCCATCCCACCGGACTGACGGGGAGATCAGGCCAGGTTGTCCCGGTACACGGCCATCCGGCGGGCCAAATCGACCGGGACGCTTCGCAAATCGAGCGCCACGGCAAATCCTGCGTCATCTTTGACCGTGAGAATCAGGTCCTCGCCCCCCTGCCCTATCACCAAGATACCCCACGGAACGGTTGCTCGAACAGGGGTTTTACAGAAACGCAGCCTGATCATGCGACAACGTATGGATAAAAACCCCACCTCCATTACGATCAGAGCACCACAAAACCCGTTGGAGGAGCAACCCGATGACCGCCACCCGCCTGATGGTTTGGATTGACCAGGATCTTTGCACCGGCGACGGCATCTGCGAAGAGATCGCCCCCGACGTCTTCGTGGGCCGCGATGACGGTCTGTGGGTCGTCAAAGAAGAGGCGAAACACTTCGGCAGTACCGTTGTCTTCGACGCCGGTAGCGGTGACGGCCACGGGCCGGAAGGGTCACGGGGCGTCGCCCGGGTCCCCGATGCGATGATCGACGACGTCGTTGAGGCCGCCGAGGAGTGCCCGGGCGAGTGCATCATGATCGAGCCGTACAACGAGCAGATCATGGCCGACCGGGGCGTCTAAGCAACCAGCGGTGGAGCCCAACGATGAGATGGAATTGAACCGCTCTGCCACCGACCGCCCGCCTGCCCCCCCAGGTGGCCGTGGTGACGGGAGCGGGCAGTCCCGATGGAATCGGTTTCGCATGCGCCCGCGACCTTGCCCTCGCCGGGCACCGGATAGCCGTGTGCTCCACTACCTCCCGAATCCTTCGAGCGGGCAAACGAGTTGCGAGCCGGCGGCGCCACGGTCTGGTCGGCGGTCGTCGACCTCATGGATAGCGGAGCGGCTCAACAATTCGCCACAGACGTTGCCCGGGAACTCGGCGACATCTCCATCCTGGTCAACAACGCCGGGATGACCGCGCAGGGTATGGAGGCGAGAGGTGGGTCGATTTCGGCGACCAGCGACGATCTCTGGCTAGATGGACTGCATCGCAACCTCACCACCGCTTTCACCATGACCCGGGCGGTTCTGGAAAACATGCAACAGCAAGGGTACGGGCGCATCGTCAACGTCACCTCGGTGACCGGACCGGTAATGGCGATGCGAAACGAGGTGACCTATGCCTCCGCCAAGGCCGGGATGGTGGGTTTGACCAGGGCTACCGCTCTCGACGCGGCCGGGCACGGAGTGACCGTCAACGCGGTTGCCCCGGGTTGGATCGCCACGAGTTCGTCGAGCCGCGGAGAGATCGAAGAGGGCCAGCTCAGCCCGATCGGGCGAGCCGGGCTGGCCGACGAGGTCGCGGCGGTGGTCGCGTTTCTCTGCTCGCCGGCCGCCTCGTACGTCACGGGGCAGGTGGTTGTGGTCGACGGCGGCAACTCGATTCACGAAGAGCGCCACTGATTTGCGCCCCGTAGCCGGGCGTAGACTCGGCCGAGCAGGATCAACCGGCGAGAGGGGAAACATGTCTGATGAAACCGAAGTGGGACCGGCGGCCCAGCTGACTCCCGGAACTGTCAAAGGTGCAGGCCGTTATGCAGTCGGTAACGCCGATGGCGAGCTGTTTGCAGTGACGAGGCGCTGCCGGCACCTCTACGCCGACCTGGCCGGCGGCACGATCGACAAAGCGGGCTGCCTCACCTGTCCCTGGCACGGTTCGAAATACGACGTGACAACCGGCCGGATGGTGCTCGGACCGCAGGGTATCTTCGCCAGAATCCCGGGGCTCGGTCTGGCGTTCAAAGCGCTGACGCTGGTCCTGCCGCTCGGGCGGGGCCGCATCGTCGAGCGGGACAAGACCCTCTACGTCGAGTAGGGAACGGCCCGACCTCAGCTGTTGAAGACGGCGACCGGACAAGGGCTATCGGTGAGGACCCGCTCAACCCGCGGACCTAGGTACAGGCGCTGGGTGCCGGTCCGCGCTGAGGTACCCAGCACAATCAGATCGGCTCCGAGTTGTCGGGCCGCCGTGACGATCGTCTCAGCCACCTCAGGACCCATCTCAACCATCGTGGCGGTAGCCACCCCCAGGCCTACGCCCCGGTCGCGCAGTTCGCTGACGATCTGATGGGCGAGGTCGAGCCTTTGGACCGGTCCCGTGTCGGTCATCGAGACCACCGGGCTCAGCTCGGTAGGCACCACATGCAGAGCCGTAACTGTGGTGTCCGGCCCGGCCAACGCGAACGCGAGATCTGCGGCACGCCGAGAAGCCGGAGTGCCGTCCGTGGGTACGAGGATGCGATCTGGTTGCCAGCCGGCAGCCACCGGGACTCCCCGCACAACCAGCGTCGGAATCGAGACCATCCGGACAACCTCATCGACGACGCTCCCGAACAGAGAATCGAGGTTGACGGTGACGTCGGTAGCTCCCACCATGACCAGGTCGTAACCCTTCTCGGCCTCTACCAGGACTGCCCGGACCGGATCATTCTGGACTACCCGGGTGGTGATATCCGCTCGGAACTGGACATCGCGCGCCGCGCTGCGGACGGTGTTTTCGGCTTCGGGCCGCTCACCTCCCATCGCTGCCGACATGAACGTAACGGCCAGGGGTTGGGAGCCCGCCAGCCGGGCGAGTAGGGCAGCTTTCACGTCGAAGCTGTCTCCGGGCTGGCGGGGAGGGCGGATCGGTACCAGGACCCGACCCACCCGCCGGGTCAGACTGCCGGCCGCAGCTTCCTCCCGGCGTAACCGGGCCTCCTCGTCCGGGGCCGGGGCGACCCGCCGAAGGGCAGCCTTGAGGGCAGGCGGAGTGAACAGCGAGGTGGCCACCGCCATTACGACAATGATCGAGAAGACGTCCTGCGTGATGATCCCCAGGGAGCTTCCGATGGTGGCTACCACAATGCCGATGGCTCCCCGCGCGGTGAGACCAATCCCGTAGGACAGGCTCGTCCAATGGTCGACGCCCGCGAGCAGTCTTCCTCCGGCGTAGGCTCCCGCCATCTTGGCCACCACCGCTACTGCGATCACGACGAGGGTCAACCCGGCCAACCGAGGTTCGGCGAGAGCGACGATGTCGACCTTCAGCCCGGCTACGGCAAAGAAGATGGGGGCGAACACGCCCAGGGCCATGGACTCCAGCGACTCCGCCACCGAGACGGGCAGGCGACGTACCCGTCCGAGCAGAATCCCCATGGCGAAGGCACCGATCACCGGCTCGAGATGCAGAGCCTGGCTGAAAGCAGCCCAGCCGAAGACGAGAACCAGCGTGACGGTGAGGAATCGGTGCGACGTGCCCGAGGATCTGTGCACAAAGCGAATCGTCCGGTTGACCAGGAACGGGCCGATTATCACGGTCACAGCCAGAAAGAACAGCACCGTGAGCACCGTTACTCCTACGGTGCCCAGACCACCACCACCACCGGCCATCGCGATGACCACCCCGAGCACTGCCCAACCGGCCAGATCGTCGACCATGCCGGCTGCCAGCATCGTTTGGCCGATGTCGCGACGCATCAAACGCAGCTCCAGCAGGATGGCCGCCAGGACCGGGATCGCCGATACCGCCATGGCGGTAGCCAGGAACAGGGCGAAGACCAACCGCTGATCGGGATCACCGAGCAGGTCGGCGGGGAACCACCACCCGAGGGCCAGGCCGGCCGCGAACGGGAGCAGCAGTCCGCCGACCGCTACCCCAGCCGCCGTCCCGGCCCGGCGCCGAATCAATCCCAGATCGGTCTCGAATCCGGTGACCACCATCAACAGCATGACCCCGATCAAGGCAACCGTCTCGAGCAGCTGGGCCTGGACGGGCGAACCGGGCAGCCAGAGAGCGGCGACCCCGGGGAGCAAGGCGCCCAGCACCGAAGGGCCGAGGATCACCCCGGCGAGGATCTCACCAACGACGGCGGGTTGCCCGACCCGTCGCGCGCGAGCTCTCCGAGCAGCCGAGCCAAACCCAACAGGAGGGTCAGCTGAATGACCAGTTGCAACACATCGCCGTGCGAAGACGGCGCGATCGGTACGTCCATCCACGCTCTCCTTCCGCTGCGCCTCCGGGGTTAGCTGACGGGCTCGGGCTGGAAGGCTGCCCTACCCGGCTTTCGCCGGGATTCGCCCCAAGGTATCGGGTCCCCCGCCCCGGTTCGATCGAAACGGATTCGGCGTGACGAAACGTTACTCGACCGGTCGCAATGGCGAGACGATTCCGGCGAACGAGATTCGACACCGCCTTCTCGCGAGGAGTCACGAAACGGCTCACTGCGTCTGTGGTCCTACCCCAGAGCCGGAATGATCTCCCGGCCGTAGGCCTCCAGCGTCGCCTCCTGGGCGTCGTGCATCAGATATATGGCGAACTGGTCGACGCCCAAGTCGCGCAGCTCGGTCAGCTTGGCGATGTGGTCGGCCGGGGGGCCCAGCACGCAGAACCGCTCGACGATGCCGTCCGGGACGAAATCGGCCGATGGGTTCTTCCGCTTGCCGTGGTGGAGGTAGTCGTAGTCCTGGCGCTCCTCGATGAAGTCGGTCAACGTCCGTGGCACGGTGCTGCCGTCCCCGCCGTAGCGGGCTACCAGATCCTCAACGTGGTTGCCCACCATGCCCCCGAACCAGCGGAGCTCTTCTCGCTGGTGGGCGAGATCGTCCCCGACGTAAGCGGGGGCCGCCACGCAGAACGAGATTTCCTCCGGATCCCGTCCGGCCTCGGCGGCGGCCGACTTGACCGCCGCCATGGTCCACTCCAGGATCTTGGGATCGGCCAGCTGCAGGATGAACCCGTCGGCCTCCCGGCCGATCAGATTGAGCGCTTTGGGTCCGTAGCCGGCCACCCACATGGGGAGATCCCAGCCGTGCTCATCGACCCAGCGGAGCCGCAACCGGACGTCCCGGTACATGACCGAGTCGCCCGCCACCATGCCCTTGATCACTTTCATCGCCTCGGACATCGTGGCCAGCGTGGCCGGTTTGCGTCCGATGAACCGCAGTGCCGAATCTCCTCGACCCATCCCGCAGATGGTCCTGGGCCCATAGCTGCTGTTCAGAGTGGCGAACAGGGAGGCCAGCACCGTCCAATCCCTGGTGCCCGGGTTGGTCACCATCGGCCCGACGATGATCCGTTCGGTCACAGCCAGCATCTTCTCGAAGACGATGAACGGTTCCTCCCAGAGCACATGGGAATCGAACGTCCACGCATACGAGAAACCGTGCCCCTCGGCAAGCTTGGTCAACTCGACGACGCGGGAGGCCGGCGGGTCGGTCTGCAGGACGACTCCAAAATCCATGGCTTAACCCCTAACTGTGTTGCGGGAACCCCAGGTCGACGCCACGGTGGATCGGCTCCGGCCACCGGCTGATCACGACTTTAGGCCGGGTATAGAAGTGGATGCCTTCCGGTCCGTAGATCGAGTGGTCCCCGAAACTCGAATCCTTCCATCCGCCGAACGAATAGAACCCGAGCGGGACCGGGATCGGAACATTGATCCCGACCATGCCCACTTCGATCTCATTCTGGAACTTGCGAGCGGCCCCTCCATCGTTGGTGAAAATGGCGGTCCCGTTGCCCCACGGGTTGTCATTGATCAGCCTGATGGCGTCCGCGTACGAATCGGTTCGGACCACCGACAGCACCGGCCCGAAGATCTCGTCCTGATAGACGGTCATATTCGTCTTCACATGATCGAGCAGTGTGGCCCCGAGGAAGAACCCGTCCTCATGGCCGGGCACGGTCAGGTCCCGACCGTCGGTGAGCGCCTCGGCGCCTTGTTCGATGCCTTTGGCTACGTAGGAAGCAACCCGGTCGCGGTGTTCCTTGGTGATGAGTGGGCCCATCTCGGAGTCGGACTCCATGCCGGGGCCCACCTTCAGCGCGGCAATCCGCTCCCGCACCTTGGGGAGCAGCTTATCGGCTGCGTCGCCTACCGTCACGACTACCGAAATGGCCATGCACCGCTCCCCGGCCGAACCGAACCCGGCTGAAACGGCCGAGTCGGCGGCCAGATCCATGTCGGCGTCGGGCAGAACGATCATGTGGTTCTTGGCTCCGGCCAGGGCCTGCACCCGCTTGCCGTGCTTGGTGCCGGTCTCGTAGACGTAACGGGCAACCGGGGTAGAGCCGACAAAACTGATGGCAGCGATATCGGGATGCTCGAGCAGTCGCTCAACCGCGACCCGGTCTCCGTGGAGCACGTTGAAGACGCCATCCGGGAGGCCGGCCTCGGCGAACAGCTCGGCCGACAACATCGAGGCCGAGGGGTCCTTTTCTGACGGCTTCAACACGAAGGTGTTTCCACAGGCGATGGCGATCGGGTACATCCACATGGGCACCATGGCCGGGAAGTTGAACGGCGTGATCCCGGCCGCTACCCCCAACGGCTGGCGAATGGTGTATGTGTCGACTGCCGCCGACACGTTCTCGGAAAAATCACCCTTGAGGAGATGGGGGATGTTCGTGGCGAACTCGATGACCTCGAGACCCCGGTTGACCTCGCCCAAAGCGTCCGGGAAGGTCTTGCCGTGCTCGGAGGTCAGCAGCCTGGCCAGATCCTCCTGATGGCGGTCGACCAGCTCCCGAAAGGCGAACATGATCTTCTGGCGCCTCGTCAGCGACGTGTCCCGCCAACCGGGAAACGCTTCCCGGGCGGCCGCCACCGCCAGGTCAACCTCCTCGACGGTGGCGAACGGCACCTCGGCGGTCACCTGCCCGGTGGCCGGATCGTAGACCTGCCCGGTCCGCCCGGTTGATCCGGCGACCGGTTTGTTGTTCATCCAATGTTGCATCGTTTTCACTGCTGCACCTCTAGATGAGCATCTGACTGAGACTGCGCTTGAGATACACACCGTCGCCTGTGGCACCGACATAACGGTCACCGTCGACGATCACCCTCCCCCTGGAGAGCACCATGTCGATCTTCGCGTTGATTTCCATTCCCTCGTAGGCCGTGTAATCGATGTTGCCGTGGATCGTGCCGGGTGCCGAATAGGTGAAGGACGCCCTTGGGTCGTACACCACCAGGTCGGCATCCGATCCCACGGCGATCGTGCCCTTGCGAGGGTAGAGGCCGAACATCTTGGCTGGAGCGGTCGCCACCAGCTCGACCCACCGGTTGATGTCGAAACGGCCCCCAACGACGCCGCTCTGATACATGACGTTGAACCGCTCCTCCACCCCCGGTAGGCCGTTGGGAATCAGGGTGAAGTCGCCTTCGCCCAACCGCTTCTGGCGGCCCATCTGCTCGTCGTCGTCGTAGAAGAAGCACGCATGATCGGTGGAAACCACCTGCAGGTCGCCCCTGGCAAGGGCGTTCCACAGGTACTCCTGGTGGCCCTCCTCCTTGAACCGAATGGGGGTCGAGCAGACGTACTTCGCCCCTTCGAAACCGGGCCGCGACACGTGATCTTCGACCGACAGGTGCAGGTACTGCGGACAGGTCTCTCCAAAAACGTTGAGGCCCCGGTCCCGGGCCATGGTGAGCTCGGCCACGGCTTCTTTGGCCGACATGTGCACGACATAGAGGGGGGCGCCGGCGAGTTCGGCCAGGGTGATGGCCCGGTGGACGGCCTCAGATTCGGTTGTTGGCGGCCGGGTGATGGAGTGGTATTTGGGATCCGTTTCGCCCCGCCCGATGGCCTGTTCGCGCAGCACATCGATGGCGATCCCGTTCTCGGCGTGCATCATGATAGTGGTTCCATCCACAGCGGCCTGTTGCATGGCCCGGAAGATCTCGCCGTCATCGGAGTACAGAACCCCCGGGTAGGCCATGAATAGTTTGAAGCTGGTGACGCCCTCGTCGACCATCGTCGACATCTCCTTCAGTGACGAGTCGTTGACATCGCCGACGATCATGTGGAAGCCGTAGTCGATGGCACAGTTGCCTTCCGCTTTGGCCATCCACGCCTCGAACCCGTCCCGGATGGTTTCTCCCTTCACCTGGACGGCGAAATCCACAACGGTGGTAGTGCCCCCGAAAGCTGCCGCCCGGGTTCCACTCTCGAAACTGTCCGAGACGAACGTACCGCCGAAGGGCAGCTCGAAGTGGGTATGGACGTCGACCCCGCCGGGCACGACGTATTTTTCGGCGGCGTCGATGACCTTCGGGGAACCTTCGAGCCAGGTGTGCGATCCGGGCGCGGCGATGGCAACGATCTTCCCGCCGTCGATGAGGAGATCCGCTACCACGGTCTGGTCGGCCGTGACGACGGTTCCGTTGGTAATGACCGTTTTCATCCGCTGGCTCCTCCCGTATCCGCAGCGGTCGCCGCCACCGCCTCGCTCAGTATCTCGAATCCTTCGTCTGCTTCTTCTTCGGTCAAGGTCAGCGGCGGAGCGATGCGCAGCACGTTGCCGAACATGCCGCCCTTGCCGATCAGCAGGCCACCCGCCCGGGTTTCCTCCATGATTCGCCCGGCCGCCTCCGGGTAGGGGTCCTTCCCACCAGGATGGACCAGCTCAACCCCGATCATCAGGCCCTTCCCGCGCACGTCACCGACGATCTCATATTGGTCGGCCAGATGATCGATCCGGGAACGTAGATGCTGCCCGACTTTGAGGCTGTTGGTTTGCAGGTCGTGTTCAAGCAGATACTCGAGGTTGGCCAGCGCCCCGGCGGTCGAGAGCGGGTTGCCGCCGAAGGTCGAGATCGAATTCGCCGTCAAACAATTCATGATCTCGGCCCGGCCGATCACCCCGCCCAGGGCGAGACCGTTCCCGAGACCCTTGGCGAAGGTGATGAGATCGGGAACGATACCGTGCGCCTGGTAGCCCCAGAAGTTCTCGCCGGTGCGGCCCCACGCGGTTTGGACCTCATCGGAGACGAAGAGAATCCCGTGCTTGTCGAGTTCGTCCTTCATCGCCCCGAAGAACCCGTCCGGCGGGGTCACAAAACCGCCCACCCCCTGGATCGGCTCGGCGATCATGCACGCCACATCGCCGGCCGTCGCCACGTTCAACAAGTCGCGCAGATCGTCCACGCAAGCGGCAATGAAGTCCTCATCGAGAAGGTGCCCGAACGGGCTCCTGTAGCGGTAGCCGCCGTGCACATAGGTCACGTTCAATGGTCCGAGGCTGCTCGGCGACCAGGATCGGTTGCCGGTGAGCGACATGGCCGCAAACGAACGCCCGTGGTAGCTATTGCGGATCGCCAGTACTTCATTGGACCGCCGGTACGTGGTGGCGAGCAGCATCGCCGCATCGTTCGCTTCGGTCCCCGAGTTGGTGAAGAACACCCTGGCGTCGGGGATCCCGGACAGCTCGGCCAGCTTCTCGGCCAAAGCAATCTGCTGCTCGATGAGGTAGAGAGTCGATGAGTGCAGAATGCGTTCGCTTTGGCGCTGGATCGCCTCGACCACCTCCGGCAGGTTGTAACCGGTCATGGTGGTGAGGATGCCCCCAAAGAAATCGAGGTACTCGGTACCTTCCGCATCCCTGACCCGCCGGCCGTCGCCGCCGACCAGAGCGATGGGCTCCTGGTAGTAGAGCGCCAGCCACGAGGGCAGCACCTGTTTGTGTCGGGTGTGGAGGTCTTGATGAACGCCCATGGGTCCTCTCCGTTTCTGTCTCGGTTGGCTACGGAGCGACCAGATCGCCGTACGCGTCTGGTCGCCGGTCACGGTAGAAGGCCCACTGTTTGCGGACTTCTTCGACCATATCGAGATCAAGGTCGCGAACGACGAGTTCCTCAGCGGTATCGGAAGCTGCGCCCTCGACGATCTGACCGCGCGGATTCACGAAGTACGAGGACCCGTAGAAATCGTTGTCGCCGAGGGGTTCCTTCCCGACCCGGTTAATGGCGGCGATGAAATACTCGTTGGCGACCGCAGCGGCCGGTTGCTCGAGATTCCACAGGTACATCGACAACCCCCGGCTGGTCGCCGAAGGGTTGAAGACGATCTTGGCCCCGGCCAGTCCGAGCGCTCGCCATCCCTCCGGGAAGTGGCGGTCGTAACAGATGTAGACACCGATCCGCCCAACGGCCGTATCGAAAATCGGGTAGCCCAGGTTGCCGGGCCGGAAGTAGAACTTCTCCCAGAAACCGCTCACCTGGGGAATGTGGGTCTTGCGGTACTTGCCCAGATAGGACCCATCGGCGTCGATAACCGCCGCAGTATTGAAGTAGAAGCCGTCGTCCTCCTTTTCGAACATCGGTACGACGAGGACCATCCCGGTCTCCTTGGCGAGATCCTGCATCCGGCGAGTGGTCGGGCCGTCGGGAATCGGTTCGGCGTAGTCGAAGTACTCGTCCTCCTGTACCTGACAGAAATAGGGTCCGTAGAAGAGCTCCTGAAAACACATCACCTGGGCCCCTTGCCGGGCGGCTTCGCGAGCGTACTCAACGGACTTGTCAATCATCGAACCCTGGTCGCCGGTCCATTCTGTCTGGACGATGGCTGCTCGGACGACATTCGCCATATCGGGGCCTCCCTGTCGAGGGTCCCGCCGGGAGAGGACGTCGGCGCCCAACCACGGGACCACGCGGTCCCCCAAACCTAATGCACCAGAGCCTGGCGGTGACGGGAAGGCCCAGATTCGCCTGGATCAGACGTCGAGAGCTTTGTCCATGCGCCGGAGGTGTCCGGAGAGGTTCATGAGGAGCTTCCGTGAGAAACCCGGCAGGTTATCGACCAGGTATTGGAAGTCACGGCGGTGAATGACCAACAGCACGGAATCCTCTTCGGCTGTCAAGGTGGCGCTCCGCGGCATTCCGTCGAGGAGGGCCATCTCACCGATCACCGCCCCCCAGCGACCCGACATGATGCGCCGGCCGTTGCGGCTCACACCGACCCTTCCCCGCAGGATCACAAAACACTGGCTGCCCTTTTCTCCCTCCCTGGCCAGAACGGTGCCTTGTTCGACCGCTACTTCGTCGGCCCGTTTGGCCAGCTCGTTCAAGTCCTTCTTACTGAGGTGAGAGAACAGGGGAATCGAGCGAAGCGCATCGATCCGATCCGATCGGCGTTTGAGTACGACCATCGCATGTCCTCTCCCGGAGCGTTCGAGAATTCTACGGACAGTGCCGGACAAGCCCGCACGGGCCTTCCATCCCTAACCCGTGCGCCGGAATCCAAACGGGTCTGGTCCTGAGCAGCTGGGTTGCTCTTCAAAGTGCACTTCTTCCAGTTGCGCGCCCGCTTCGTAGTCAGCCGATCTGTTCGGCGACCTGACGTTTGATCGCGGCGAGGATGGCAGTCATCCCGTTGAGACGCATCGCCGAAACCGCCTCGGCCAGCCCCATGCTCAAGAAGAAGTCGGGAGGAACGTCGAGGATCTCCTGTGCGGAGGCATCCCGCAGACCATCCTGAAGGATTCCGGCAAAACCCCGCACCGTCGGCGACTCAGCCGGAACGTCGAAGAACAGTCCCACCCGGCCGTCCTCGTCGACCTCGGCAGTCAGAAAGAAGGGGGTCTGACACTCCCTCACCTTGTGGAGCCGCTCGGGATGATCGGCCAGGCGCGCGGGTAATCCGGGGAGGCGGTGGGAGTAGTCGAGGAGGGCCTGGAGCTTCACGTTGCTCGGTACCTCCGCAAACATCCGGACGATCGTTTCGAGCCGTTCGGGTACAGGCAGCTTTGGACCCTTCCTACATAAACACTGTCTTGATAGGGTAAATAATCTGCGGTACAACCTAGAGGGAGGACCCCCGTGTCGACCGACAAGTTTGCAGCTTACGCCAGCCCCGAAAAACTGGTGTCGACCGAGTGGCTGGCCGAACACCTCGACGACCCGAACGTCGTTGTGGTCGAGTCGGACGAGGACGTGCTGGTCTACTACACCGGACACATACCCGGTGCCGTCAAGGTCGATTGGCACACCGAGCTCAACGACCAGTTGATCCGTGACTATCGCGACCCGCAAGGTTTCGCTGCGCTGTTATCCCAAAAAGGCATCCGCCGCGACCAGACGGTCGTGTTCTACGGCGACAACTTCAATTGGTGGGCCGCCTACGCCCTGTGGGTCTTCACGCTGTTCGGTCATGCCGATACACGCCTCCTCGATGGTGGACGGCAGAAGTGGGCGGCCGAGGATCGACCCCTCACAACCGACGTTCCGGCCCGTCCCACGACCGACTACCCGGTAGTCGAGCGTCGCGACGCCCCGATCCGGGCCTTTCGGACCAATGTCGACGACCACCTCGCCGACGGCCTCCCGCTGGTGGATGTGCGCTCTCCCGAAGAGTTCTCGGGTGAGCTGCTCCACATGCCCAACTATCCGCAGGAAGGAGCCCTGCGGGGCGGACACATCCCCGGCGCCCGCAACGTTCCCTGGAAGCGGGCCGCCAACGAGGACGGCACCTTCAAGACCGCCGACGAACTGCGGGCGATCTACCACGATGAGATCGGTCTGGGCGAAGCGGACGACATCGTCGCCTACTGCCGGATCGGGGAACGGTCCAGCCACACGTGGTTTGTCCTCACCCATCTGTTGGGGCACCGCAAGGTCCGTAACTACGACGGATCCTGGACCGAGTGGGGCAACCTGGTCGGTGCCCCCATCGAAAAATAGGGGTTTTGGCGTCTAGTTCGGGACGCGGGCCCGTAACTGGTCGAGCAGCTTGTCGAGGAAGACGGAGCGGAGCGGCTTGATCGCCATGGCCGCCTTCCAGGGGGGCAAGCGCTCGATCAGCGACAGCGTGTGTGCCACGGTCCGGCCCAGGCCACTGCCGATGTTGTCGTACAGCAGATCGCCGAGTTTGCCCCGCTCGATTGCCATCAGGGCTACCCGCTCCATCGTGTCGGCCGGGATGAAGGGCCGGTCGCCACGCTGCTCCATGCCGTGCGCGTCCCAGCGGCACACATCCCCGCACACCCCGCAACCCAGGCAGCGGGCCGGGTCAACCAGTGACCAGTTCCTTCGCAATCCCTTACCTTCGGATGGGACCGTGGTGATCGCTCCCGTCGGACAAGCCTTGGCACAAACGGCGCAGCCCCGGCATTTGTTGTGGTCGATGGTGGCCATCCAGTTGGAGGGAACGATCCCGTCGTAGATGCTGAAGCGCTTGATCCCCCGCATCATCCCGCAGCAACAACCGCAGCAGTTGCAGAGATACGAGACTTCGTTGCGGACGTTGTCGCCGGTCTGCGCCAACCCGGCCGCCTTGGCCTCGACGAGTATCTCCATAGCTTCGGCGTTGTTGATCGCCTCGGCAAGGCCGGCCCGAACCATCACCTCGGCGGAGTTTCCAAAGGTCAGACAGGTGCGCGTCGGAGCATCGCATCCTTCTCCCCGGAGTGTGGCGTCGGTTCGGCACGGACAGATGCTTACTGCCACCGACTGAGCAGTTCGAACGACCTCGGTGGCTCGCTCCCAGTCGAGGATCTCGGTCGCTCCGTCGGGCAAGACTTCCTCACGCACGAACGACCGGCCGATCTGGGTCTTGCCGGTGAAGACACTGCGGGCGAAGTCTTCTTCCTTGAACAGAGCCCCAAACGCTTCGGCGTACTCCTCCATCGGAGCGTCGGGGCGGGGTCGCATGAACGTGAACTCGAAGAACCCGATCACCACCGGGGTCGCCACCAAGTAACGCGTGCCTTTCCGTTCGAAGTCGAGCACCAGGCCCCGCTCGGCCATCGAGGTGATCCGCTCCCCCAGCTCGTCGGCGTCAACGTCGAGACGCTCGGCGAGTTTGGGCAGCGAGATCAGTTGTGGCAACCGCCGGGCAATGTGCGCTTCTTCCGGCGTGAACAGCAGGCGCAACACGCGCATCATCGCGGCCGAGTCGGGTGCCCCGGTGACGTTTCGGTCGAGCCGCTCCTGCAGCAACCGATACTCAGCATCGGCGTCGAGGTTGGGAATCAGCGTTGCGTGACCCATTGCGGGCCTTCCTCGGGAAACGGGCTAATCCTGATCGTGCCCGATCGGGAACCGTTGTGCCAGGGCCGAACGTCCCTCTCGGATCAGAACCTCAAGACTTCGGAAGCTCTCTGCCGCAGGCCGAGCAGAAAAGGAATCCCTCGCCCGATGATGAACCGCAGTAGGGGCAGAAGTTCACCACAGGAGAAGCGGTTCTGTCCGGAGGGAGATCGGCGACGGTTACCCCGGTCGGCTCGCCGGCAACCGTCGACAATCGGAACTGCTCCTCCGTCATCATCAGGGCCGTCACCAGGGTGCGCAGCTGAGCACGATCCACCTCGGCCCATTCGAATAGCGGCCGGCCGTCTGCCGGGTACCGAATTCGGAAGACCAGCGTTCGCCCGCCCACTCTCGAAACGTTGAGTGTCTGAGTCTTCACGGTCCCGTTCTCAATTACTGCCCGCGAGACTGCAAAGGACTTGTCGGGATACTCGGCCAGCATGTCGTGAGCCGCCGGGGAAGGTTCGAGGGCGCCTTCGACCGAACGAAGATGCCCATCGGCCAACAAGCGATGGAGGACTATTTCCACGGAATCATCAGATGTCGCCAACTCCTCGATGGCGGCTACTCCCGCGGTGGTCACAAACGGAGCCGCCAAACCGCGAATGGTGGCCGAATCCCGAACCGTTTCCAGCAATCGTTGACGGGTCAACGGAACCGGAAACTCACGCAATTCCCTCATGGCGGCAGCAAACACGAAGGCCTGGGGAGCCGTACCGACGAACCGAAACCCGGTCGGTTCTGGCTCCGGTTCCGCGCTTGTCAGCGCATCTCCTATCAGGAGCATCAACTGAGATCTGCTCAACGGGAAGTAGAGCTTGGCGTTACCGTCGCCATCGACAGTGCACTCCGCCAGGAAATCGTCATAGCGAACAACGGAAAACCCCCGAGGACGGGGTTGCTGGCCCGTCCCAATGCTGATCACCTCGTGCGGCTCAAGGGAAGCCCGCAGGGCTGCACCCAAGAACCCGTTGACTCTCCAACCGTCCCCTTTGGCCTCCAGGGCATGCAGGTCGAGGAGTTTGGTGAAGCCCGGGTGGTTGACGTGCAAAGGCTGAGCGTCTGGAGGTTGGGGGAAGAGCGGTGAGCCCGGACGGGGTAAACCCAACCTGCTTATCTCGATCAGAGTGGCCACTTGGCCGGCAGTGAAGAGGAATCCCGGCATCAGTTTTTCACCACATCTTCTTCAGATAGTCGTACACACCGCCAACCGCGTTTCCGGCCGCCTCATACGCTTCTCCAGCCAGGGCCGCACCGCCCTCGTACATCTCCTCGGCGAAGCCGCCTACGCCCTTGTCTCCCAAACCAGAAGCAATCTGGTTATAGCCATCGACGACGGTCCCAACCAGTGGAGTCTTCTCGATCACATCCTTGGTGTGCTCCCAGGACTCCTCCCAGTACCCGTCGCCGACTCCGTGTGTAGCAATATTGCGGATATCGTCGACGAACTGCCCGACGGTGCCGACCGGATCGACCACGGTCTCGGATGCGATGCTGGCGACGTGATCGAGACCCTGCAGTGCGACGCCATGCTTGCCGTCGGCGACTTCTTGTTGGAAATCGGACATCGATTCGTTAAGGACTTCGGTGCCGGCACCGGTCTCAATTATGCGTTGCATATCGGAGACGAGGTTGCCGCCATCGGTGCGGGCCATCTCCTCACCGAGCAGCTGAGAAGCCTGGCCGATGCCCTTGAAAGGATCCGCTCCTTGCCTTTGAGTAACCCCTTCCGCGAAGTCGTCGAGAGCCCGCGTATCCAGCCGACCGGAGGCAAGGCTGTCGCTCACCGATTGGATAGCGGCGCCGCCGGCGTCGTAGGTCGTGCCAACCCAGTTCTCCACGGCCTGGTCGGGGAGCATGTTGTTCATCCCGCCGGGCAGCAACGCCCCGCCTGCCATGCTGGTCCGTGGGTCGGCAATACCGCTGGCCATGACGGCGTTGCCGGCCGCGGTCTGCGCTGTGGCCAAAGCGACCGCCTCGGCCGGATCCTTGCCTGCCGCTATGTGTTGGCGGGCGTAGTGGTCGACGGTGGCGGCATCGGTCACCCGACCAAACGTTTCACCGACCACGCTCCTACCGCCAGCTTCGGCGCGTTCGGCATCACCGGCCGTGGTCCGCGTCGGTTCAGGCGCACCCGGCGCCCGTTCGACGTCTCCGATTCGTGCCTGTCCAGATTTCAGGGAGCCCTCAAAATTGGAATCCACGATTCGGGTTGCCTTGTCCATCGTCATCCCCTCAACTTCGGGGACTGCTCGCGCGAGAGCCTGATCGACCTGGCCTGGTGAGATCTCCCCGCGACCTACCTTGTCGAGCACTTCACCGATGCGCTGCACCATGTCGACCTTGGCGGGATCGACGTTGGCGTTGCCGGCCATGTGCGGTGTGACCTTGGTGTTGATGTCTTTGGCATAGCCACGAGCGGTTTCCTGGATCGCCTCACCCTGGGCGATCTTCCCCGTGTCGGCCAGATGCTGGTTTTCGGCTGCTTTCACCCTCGACACCGAGGCCGTCTGCTCGGCAGAGCCACGGTCAAACCGCTCGGCCTCACCGCTCAGGACTCCCTTGTCTCCATAGGCCTCTTGATGGTGGCGTTGGGTGACTGCCTGATAGGCACCTTCAGCATCGCCGCCCGTGATATCAGAAAACGAACGTCCGTAGGTCGAAACGGCGGCATCGTTCCATTTCGAGGGAGAGATCTCAACAACCCCGCGACCGGCGCCCTCAGCCTGCACTCTGGTGAGCTCGGTCTGAAGCTCGGCGGGACGGTTGCCCAAACGATTGAGCTCAGATTGGATCCGTTGGGCTTCAGGGGAACCAGGAGTTGCGCTGGCGAGGTCACCCGACAGCCTTTCCAACTCGGCGCTGGTGCGCGCAATCTCGTCCGAAAGGTGGTTCGTGTATTTGTCGTAGTCGACGGTGATTTTGGTGCGGTTGATCTCGGCGGCAAGCTCTCGAGTGACTTGGAGCGCTTCGTGTGAATTGGGAGGCAGACGCGTTGAGCCGGTTGGTCAGGTCGCGGAGCTTGCTCTCATCGAGCCCGATATCGCGATCCGCACCAACGGTGCCTTTGCTGGCGGCGTTGCGGAACTCGGTGATGTCATCGATGGTCCAGGGACGCCCGCCGCGCTGCAACCCCATCTCGTTGAGACGGTTGATGAAGTCCTGGTCGACCCGACTGTAGGTCTCGGACAACCGGGCGTCGTAGTCGGCTCCCACTGCCGTTCGCCCCTCGCCTTTGAGGATGTTCTTGCCGGAGTAGGACTCGTTGATCTTGTTGGTCAATTCGTTGAGACGTTGATCCAGTTCGGCTCGCCGGGCCGGATCGGTTTCGTTGGCCAGCTGCTCCCGGACGTTCTTGAACTCATCGACGAGTTGCTGCCCGGCGGCCCGCGCATCGGCCCAGCCCTGATCTGTGGCGATGCGTTCTGCCGCCTGTTCGGGAGACATCCAACCATCGCCGTACTTGACGTTGCCTTCAGTATCGACCGGCAGAGCCCGTCCGGTTTTCGGGTCGACCAGGGGGGTGCCGTCCGGCCCGACCTGGACCCGGTCGCTATCAACAACTCGATCATCTTCCAGACCGGGAGCGACTGTCGTGGCTGTGTCGACCGCATCGGGTTTGTCCCGATATCGGGGCGGTTTGTCGCTAATAGTCTCATTCCCATCAGCATCCACATCCGTAGTGATTGCCGTCCCATCGGCATCGACCGTCGTCGTCGATGTTGACCCATCAGGCCATGACGTCGTCTCCACCGAACTCCCATCCGGGCGGATCTCAACCGTCGTCACCTCACCTGTCGACGAATCCGTATAGGTACTCGTCGACGAACCATCAGGACGTTCCTCAGACACCACCGACGTCCCATCTGGATCGGTCGAGGTCGTCACAACCGTCCCATCCGGGCGCACCTCCTCGTCTGGAGGAGGCGGAAACTCATCATCAGCATCCACATCGGTTGCGGAGGGCGTTCCATCGGTATCGACCGTCGTCGTCGATGTTGACCCATCAGGCCATGACGTCGTCTCCACCGAACTCCCATCCGGGCGGATCTCAACCGTCGTCACCTGGCCCGTCGACGGATCCGTATAGGTACTCGTCGACGAACCATCAGGACGTTCCTCAGACACCACCGACGTCCCATCTGGATCGGTCGAGGTCGTCACAACCGTCCCATCCGGGCGCACCTCCTCGTCTGGAGGAGGCGGGAACTCATCCTCGGACGAAGTCCCCGGCAGATCACCATCCTCGGTTGGTTGATCCGGCTCAGGTGAATCCGGCGCCTCGCCCGGCGGAGGCGGGAACTCATCGGATGGCGGATACTCCCCGTCGCCACCCTCGGGGGGAACCAGCCCAGACTCGGGGGGCGGTGGGGATTCTTCCGCATCAGTACCGTCGGAGGCTCCCTCTGCTTCCGGGCCGGTCGGCTCGGTCGTTTCCGGTCCCGGTCCGGCCAGCGCGTCCACCCCTGGTCCCGGTGGCGATGCCCCGCCCGCCACCGCACTCCCGAGACCCGTGCCGAGGGCAGCACCCGCTCCGGAAGCCACACCGCCGCGCGAAGCGTCGATAATCACGTCGGTGGCTCCCGGCGATTGGGCCCAGTCGATGATGGAGCAGTCGGTCCCGCACTCCTGCCAACCGCCGTCGTCGGCCAATACGGCGGTTGCGTCGAAAAGGTCCCGGAACACCATTACAACCACCAGGATGAGCAGCATCGCAGCAGCAGCGGGCGGAGTGACCGTTCTCGTCACGAGCAGATAAGCGAATACCCCGGCGGCCACGGCCAGAACGATCTTGGTGGGGGTCGACACCACCTGCCAGGCCAGCAGCATCCCGGCCGCCGTTCCGGCCACTCCTGCCACCGTGCCCCCCAGGTGGGGGATGTCGGTCTGTTTGGCAGGCGCGAACAGGCGGATCAGACCCATGAGCAAACGGCTGACGACCTTTCCGAGAATCGCCGAAATCGGCGAAGGGGCCGCCAGCAGCAAACCAACAGAGAGGATCCCGGCAACGGCCGGCCCGATCAACACTGCAGCAGCCAGGCTGATTGCTCCACCCCATAACAGCACGGCCCAAGCGGTCGCACCCCCGGTGACGAACGTATCGCGCAAGACTCGTGGGATCGAAGCGATCTCCCGACCGAGCCGCGGCCAACCGGCCTGGCGCCCATAGGCGAAAAGCGAAAACACAATGGTGGAGAGGATCCCCCAGTACATGCCGCCGTTGCGCAGCATGGTGAAGAACCCGCCCGTCGTCCCCACCCCGGAAACCGCGTTGTTGCCTTCATAACGGACGGCGATGATGTAGGTGTTGATCACCCACCCGATCAGGAATCCGATGACGGCCATAAGGACTGTGCGCAGGAAGTTCTGACGGATCCAGACGCGAATGGTCGTGACCAGCCCTCCCCAGGAGAACTCGGTCGTGGCGCCGCCCGTCAAACCATCACCATGAACATATCGATTGAACATAGCGGACGGATGCTGGCGGTGTCCCTGTAGGGTGGGACCGCAGTGACCAACAAGCTTCGGCCTGCGGGCCTCGACACCAAGCAGCGGTTTGCGGCCGTTCTGGCTCTCGGACTCTGCGCCACATCTGTCGGTGCGCTCCTTGCCGATCTCTATGACGTCATGCCGATGGACGCGTTCGCTCGTCGGGTCACTCTGCCCGGACTCCTATTGTTGATCGGCTCGTCCATCCGCACGGTTCCCGCCTACAGCAATCTCCAGCGGCGGATCCGTCTTGGAGCAATAGCCGGAGTGGTCGGCACTATCGCGTATGACCTGTTCCGAATCCCGTTTGCTTTGGCCGGACAGCGGATCTTCGCTCCGATATTCAGCTACGGACTACTCATCGACGGTGGTGGGATGTCGTCGTCGTGGACCGATCTGCTCGGTTGGCTCTTTCATCTCTCCAACGGCGTGACCTTCGGGATCGCCTACGCGGTGGTCATGGCCGGTCGCCATTGGGGATTCGGCGTGCTGTGGGGCATGTTTCTGGAAGCTGTCGCGTTCCTTGGGCCCTTCACCGACATCTACGGTCTCACCGGCAAGTGGGCCTCGATCGGCATCGCGTTCGCCGCTCACGTCGCCTACGGCCTCCCGCTCGGCCTCATGGTGGCCAGATTCAACAAGACCGAACGATTCTTGAAAGAGAATCTCATTCGTCCGGCACTGGTCGTGCTGGTCGTCTCATTCATCGGCCTAACGCTGTGGCACCGCCCGTGGTCGGATTCGGCCACTCTCGACCAGGCTCAAAGCATCTCGGCCACAACCGGGCAACCGGTGACCATTGTCTCGGTGGAGCGTTTCGAGCCTGAATGGCTCCGGGTCGAACCGGGAGGTTGCATCCTGGTCATCAGCGAATCGGCCGAGTCATTGGCGTCGGATTTCGGCTCCTTACCGGCCGGAGGAGAGACGGAATGGTGTTTCACCGACCCCGGAGTGGAGCGAATCAAGCTCAACGATCGCCCGTACTCGGGCGGATTCGTGTTTGTGAACGAACGGTGATCTCCGACCGCGCCACCAGCCCGAACGGCCCGAGTAGTCTCGGGCCCGAGACGCAATGACCGACGAATTTTGGATCAAGACAGACGAACCGTTGGATGTGGTCGACCGCGCTGGAAAGGCGGTCATCGGTCATCTCGACGCCGGCGTCACCCACCGGGCCATCGGCTCAAACGAATACTGGATCATGATCCCGTTGCCAGACGGGGCCACCGGCTTTGTTCCTCGGACCAAAGTACGAATCGTTGACCGACCCCCGCCGGAACCTCCTCCACCCCAGCTCGAACCAGTAGTGGTGGCCGTTGCCGGCGCCCAACTCACCCCCGAGCCGGCGGCGCCTCCGGCGCAGCAACCTCCCCAACCTCCGGCATCGCCCCCGACCGGGCGCAGCAGAGGTGGACGCGGCTGGATCATCGCCCTGGTGATCGTCCTGGTGGCCGGAGCTGCCGGTTGGTATTACTTCCTCCGGGACGACACTCTGGTCCTGGCTGAGGGCGAGGTGTTCCTCGAGCCGGCCAACGACCCTGGTCCAGAGGTATTCACCACCGCACTCGACGTTCCGGATACTCCCGAGATCATCAACGCTGCCCCGGTGTTGGCCGCCATCACCACCACTACGACCACCATCACCGAGACGGCAGGAACGAGCGGTGGGGCGGCCCTCCCAACGGTCAGTGGCGGCGAACCGGGCCTCTACGGAGGCACCCAGGACACCGCCAGTTGCGACCCGAATCAGATGGCGAACTTCCTCAACGACAATCCCGACAAAGGACGGGCTTGGATACAAGGAGTCAACGCCGACCCCAACTTCCGCTGGAGCGGCGAGGGAGTCCTCCGCATTGACGACATCCCGGCATTCCTAGCGGAACTCACCCCCATCACCCTGGTGGCCGATACGCGAGTCACGAACAACGGCTATCGAAACGGCGTGCCGACTCCTCGCCAGGCCGTCCTCCAGGCGGGTACCTCCGTCCTGGTCGATACGTTCGGGATACCGCGGGCGAAGTGCAACTGCGGCAACCCGCTTTCTCCGCCGATCGCCCAGACGGCCGCAGTCACGTACACAGGAAACAAGTGGGACAACTTCCAACCCGAGACAACCGTCGTCGTTCAACCCTCTCCAACGCCCCTGTCTGTCATCGAACTGGTCGACGTATTCACCGGCGAGTTGATCAGTCGCCCGGTCGGCACCACCGGATCGGCAGATGTTGCTACCGGGATCACCGTGGGTGGCCCGCTGGTCGACCCCACTGTCACCATCGCTACTACCTCGACCACCCTGACAGTTGCTTCTACCGCGACGGCTACCACCGGCATCACTGCCGCCACGACTACCTCAACCACCGCGCCGTCGGTGCTTTCTTCGGGAGACTTCTGCACTGCCTATTTCGAGTACGTCGAGATCGACGATGGCTGGACGGACCAATACGACGACCCCAATAGCGTCCCCGAGTATCGAACCTTCCTTCTGGGTGCCCTGAACGACCTGGCCAACCTCGCCCCCGCGCCGGTGAATGCCGATTGGGCCTGGTACCGGGACGAGTACGCCCGCAACCCTGAATTCTTCCTCGAGGATGTCGGCCCGGAGGTGGAAGAACGGTTTGCCCGGATGCTCGAGCATTTGGATAGCGAGTGCGGGCTCGATATCTTCGATGAGGGCTAGGTAGCAACAGGAGTTGTGGCGTCCAGAAGGGGCTGCTCGAGCGCTACCATCCATCGTCCCGTTATAGGACCACATGGCCTTCTCCTCTACCCTGTTTCACCCCGAGCGCTACCACGGCCATCGGCGCCGGCCGCCCTTCTTCGAGGGCTGGTACTTCAAACTCGTCGACGCAACGGAAACACAACGCTATGCGGTGATCCCCGGCATCTTCCTCAGCAAGGACCCGGACCGCCACCATGCCTTCGTGCAGATCCTCGACGGGTCGACCGGCAACGCCACCTACCACCGTTATCCGGCCGACGAGTTCCGGGCAGCCACCGACCGGTTCGAGGTGGAGATCGGCCCGAATCGCTTCTCAGAACAGGAAGTGGTGCTCGACATTGCCGACGACTCGAGGATCGTCCGTGGCACCGTCCGGCTCGGATCACCCGTGCCGTGGCCGATCTCACCTACCCGTCTGGGCATCATGGGCCCGTACGGTTGGGCTCCCTTCATGGAATGCAACCACGGGCTCGTCAGTTTCGACCACTCACTCGAAGGGACCATGGCCGTCGATGGGCGGGAGATCGATTTTGCCGGAGGGCGCGGCTACACCGAGAAGGACTGGGGGAAAGCCTTCCCGGCCGGCTACGTCTGGATGCAGACCAACCATTTCGACACCCCCGGAACCAGCTTCGTCGCCTCGATCGCCATCATTCCCTGGATGGTCTCGGCCTTCCCCGGGTTCATCATCGGCCTGCGCCACCGGGGCAAGCTCCATCAGTTCGCTACCTATTCCCGGGCCCGCACCACCGGTCTGGTTTTCACCGATGACGCGGTCGAGTGGACGGTCGCCGACCGCCGACATCGGCTGCACATCCGGGCCGAACGGGCCCACGGGGGCCTCCTCTACGCACCGACCCGCCAGGAAATGAGTGACCGGGTGGGTGAGACCATGCTCTCTCGCGTCGAGGTCACCCTCACCAACGCACAGGGGAAGGTCCTATTCGAAGAGGTCGGCCGCAACGCCGGACTAGAGCTGCACGGAGACCTGGCCAGGTTGCTGACACTCCAGGTCGAGGAAGCGGCCCACTGACCAGTCTGTCTTTTGCGCCTAGCCTGCTCGATATTCCTTCAAGATAGGCGCCAAAAAACCGGGTTTCACCCCTGCGGCAGTTGATTCTCGCGGTTCATGGACGGATGTCCCTCGCGGAGGCTGGCGAAGACGCCCTTCGGGTCGATCTCCCCGGCTCGCTTCTTTCGAGCTAGCTCTGTGAGGGTCGGCCAGACCGCCACCCAGACCGCAAGGTTCACGATCACCGCGTAGAGCAGAGACGGCCAACCACCGTCGCGCCAGACGAACCACGGGATCAACCAGGCCACACCGGAGACATACGCAAGCATGGCGTTGCGAAGCGCGGCCCCCGTCAGGATTCCGGCCACCGTCAGAACCGGTACCGCCAACCAGTCCAGGACCACCAGCCCTCCCAGGTAGGGCGACATTCCTCCTCCACCGCGGAAGCGGTAGTACACCGGGAAGTTGTGACCGACGACGGCCATCGCAGCAGCGAGGAACTCATAGTCCTGGTCGGGGAATGCCAGTTTGAAGGCCAGTACCGGGAGAGCCGCCTTGGCCATATCGAGCAGGCCGGTGAAGCACCCGTAGGCCGGCCCTTTCTTCATGGAGATGAGGCTCGCACTCGTGCGCTCGATGCGCAGGGTGGTGTCGCCCATCGGGAACTCGGAGTAGCTGAGGTCCTCGCCCGGCACGACGCGAGCCCCCACAATCCGGGTGAACGAGACGGCGCCGGCAAGGTAGCCGACGAAAGCTGCTCCCAACCCGATCCAGATGTTCATAATCCGATCCCGCCCACGTCAGGATGGCATACTACCCAACGTGAAAAGATCTACCACCGTCAGTGACGGACATCTCCGACCGCGCACCGTGATTGGCAAGCGCGGAAGGAGAGCTAATCTCCTTTCGGTCTGAAAGGTAGGACCATGAAACGACCAAGTGTGCTGCTCCTGTCGACACTCCTGATGCTGCTGGCGGCCTGCAGTACGGGCGAAACGGACCAAACCACCGACACGATCGCCACCCTCGAATCATCGACATCGACATCCGGTGCCACAACCACGACCGAGGCTCCCAGCCTGGAAGAGGTGGCCCTCGATTTCACCGCGTGCATGCGAGATAAGGGAATCGACATCCCCGACATCACGTTCGACGCAGACGGGCAGCCGGTGATTTCCGCAGCGCTGGCCGATGAGTTCGATCTGCTCGACGCCGAGTTTCAGACGGCCCTGTCCGCGTGCCGGGGCATCTTCTCGGAAGCGGGAGAGGGCGTGGAGTTGCAGCTCGATCCCGAATTGCTCGCTTCGGTCACCGACCAGCTCAATGAGTACGCAGTCTGCATGCGGGACAACGGCGTTGAGATGTGGCCGGATCCTCTTCCGACGTTCAGTGGTTCCGAAATCCCCTTCCCGATGGCGGAAATGGCTGAAGCGTTCAACGATCCCGAGTTCGGCGATGCCCTCGAGGCCTGCCAGGACCTGGTTGCGTTCCCGGGGATCGGCGGTTGACATGAAACGGATCCTCGGCTGGGTCGGCGTCATCGTGCTACTCGGTGCCGTGGGAGCGGGAGGCTTTTACGGCATCAACCAGCTCGTGGAGCAGCAAGACGACGAACAACCAACCGAGAAACCGGAGCTGATCACCAGGGCCATCGAGCGCGGCGATCTGGTGGAAACTGAGTCGCTCACCGGGCGGCTCCGCTACCGCGACCCGGCCGTGGTGTATGCCGCAGCCGGTGGGGTCATCACGCTGCTTCCCGGCGAGGGCACCTCAGTCGCCCGCGGCGAAACTCTTTTTGAACTCAACGGCGCACCGGTCGTGCTCCTCTACGGCGACCGGCCGGCCTGGCGGACACTCGCCGACGGAACCGCAGATGGGAGCGACGTCCGCCAGCTCGAGGAGAACCTGTCCGAACTTGGCCTTGACCAGGACGGAGATCTGACCATTGACGATGACTACACCGAAGTAACGGCGCGCATTGTCGAGGACTGGCAGGCCGAGCTCGGCCTGGCGGAAACCGGGATTGTCGAATTGGGCCGAGTCGTCTTCTCAACCGGACCACTCAGGATCGGCCGCTGGTTGACCGAAACCGGGTCCACAATCGGCCCCGGCGCCCCAATCCTCGAGGTTTCGGGAACCGAACGAGAAATCGTCGTTCAGCTCGCCATCGACCAAAGAGAACTGGTCGTCCAGGGCGATACGGCCACCATCGTCCTGCCCGACGACACGGAAACCCCCGGCACGATCACGTCGATCTCCAACGTGGCGGTCGCCGATCCTCAAACCGGGCGGCAAACCGTCGAGATGACCGTGGCCTTCGACAACCCGAGCGACGCGTCCGCGTTTGAACAGGCGGCCGTGGATGTCGAGGTCGTCTCCGAGCAGGTACTGAACGCTCTCTTGGCCCCCGTTGAGGCAGTCCTGGCCCTCGCCGAAGGCGGCTACGCGGTAGAGGTAGTCGAAGGTGCCTCCTCCCGGCTGGTCGCCGTCCAGCTCGGCAAGTTCGCCGACGGTAAGGTCGAGATCAAGGGGGACGTCCAGCAAGGCGACCTCGTCGCCATCCCGCGATGAGCCTCATCGAGCTGTCAAAGGTCTCCAAGTCGTATCCCGGTCCCCCGCAGGTCGACGCCCTCATCGACGTAGACCTGCGCGCCGATGCCGGTGACTCGGTGGCGGTGGTCGGGCCATCCGGGTCGGGCAAGTCGACGCTGCTGCACATTCTGGGGGCCCTCGACCGACCGACCGCCGGATCGGTCCGTATTGCCGGCCAGGACATCTCCGAGCTCTCCGACAAGCAACTCTCCGGGCTGAGAGCCAATCTGATCGGCTTCGTCTTCCAGGACTTCTTTCTGCTGGCGGGGACCAGCGCCATCGAGAACGTTGCCCAGGGATTGCTCTACCGGGGCGTGACCCCCGCGGAGCGCCGGGAACGGGCCAAGTCGGCACTATCGACCGTCGGCCTCGCCGCCCGCATGGATCACATGCCCAGTCAGCTATCGGGGGGGGAACGGCAACGGGTAGCCATTGCCCGGGCCATCGTCGGCAACCCTTCGGTGGTATACGCCGACGAGCCGACCGGCAACCTCGATACTACAACGGGATCCGGCATCGTCGACGTGCTCTTGAACCTCAACGCAGCCGGGACGACGGTGGTCGTCATCACCCACGACCGGGAAGTGGCGGCCCGCTTCGACCGGGAGATCTCCATCCGGGACGGACGGATCGCTGGAGAACGATCCGCATGAAGAGCAGGCTGCTCTGGCGAGACACCCTCGGTCTTGGCTATCGCGGAATCCTGACCCGGCGCGGCCGTTCCGTCTTGACGGCAGCCGGAATCGCGATCGGGATCGCCGCCATCGTGGCGGTGCTCGGCATTTCCGCCTCGGGACGAGCCGACTTGCTTGCCGTTCTAGATGATCTGGGCACCAATCTCCTCCGGGTTACCCAGGGCCAGGGAATCCTCGGGCAGTCGAACGGTTTCCCCGACGGCGCCGCCGAAATGGCCGGGCGCATCGGCCCGGTCAGCCGCTATAGCGCCACCACCCTGGTCGATACCTCGGTGCGGCGTTCTGCGCTGATCCCCGAACTCCAAACGAGCGGGATCGGCGTCTTCACCGCCAAAGACAACCTCCTCGATGTGCTGGGCGGCACCATGGAGGAAGGGCATTTCCTCGATGGGGCCGCCGACCAACTGCCCGTCACTGTGCTGGGCAGTGTGGCCGCGCAGCGATTGGGCATCCGAACCTTGGACCCGCAACCTCGCGTCTATCTGGGCGACACCTGGTTCACGGTGATCGGAATCGTCGATGCACTACCGCTGCACCCGGATCTGGAGCGGGCCGCTTTCATCGGATCCACCATCGCCGCCGACCTGTTCGACACGACGGCCGCACCCAGCGCCATCTATCTGCGGGTCAATCCTGAGGTGGTCGACGACGTCGTCGACGTGCTACCGGCCAGCGTCAACCCGGAGAGCCCGGATCAGGTCGAAATCACCCGGCCTTCCGACGCCCTGGCCGCTCGCAAAGCCGCCGAGGAAGCCCTCACCGGACTTCTCATCGCCCTGGGCGCCGTGGCGCTCCTGGTGGGCGGCGTAGCGATCGCCAACATCATGGTCATGTCGGTGCTGGAGCGGCGCATGGAGATCGGAGTGCGCCGGGCGCTCGGAGCCACTCGCGGTCATATCCGGGCCCAGTTCCTGATCGAATCCACTCTTCTGGCAGCGGCGGGTGGCGTGGTGGGCGTCCTGCTCGGCGCCGGTATCACAGTGGCTTTCGCCATCAGCCGGGACCTGACGCTGGCAGTGCCGGTGGCCGGATTGTTTGGCAGCATCGGCGCGGCGCTGGCCGTCGGGGCAGTGGCCGGGCTGTACCCGGCTATCCGGGCCGCCCGGATCGAACCGGCCGAGGCGGTTCGGACCGGCTGAGATTGCCGGTGTGTGGCTGCTTCCTAGCCGACCCGCATCTCGTCGATGAGCGGTTCGATCCAGCGCGCACCCATCTCGAGCAGGAGCGGATCGTCGTTGAGGGTGGACAGGTGCACGGTCTCGACCCGGTCCCGGACTTTGTCGATCGTGTAGCCGATGTCCAGTTGTGTTTCGTGATTTTCGGTCACAAACCCGATGGGCATGAAGACGAGTGCCCGGGCGCCGAGTTCCATGAGGTTGGCGGCCCCCTGATCTACGTCCGGGGTCGTCCACCTGCCGGGAACCGGATGGTTCATCCATCCGGCGCTCACCAGCGGGAACCGTCGGATGAGCCGCTCTTGCATCGCGTAGTACAGCGCCCGGCTCTCCCGAACACCGGTCTCCATGCCTTTGTTCTCGAGCGGGCAGCCGTGCAGGCACAGCACCAAACCGATCTGGGTCGGTGCGTACCGCTCGAGGAGCGGCGCAACGCCTTTGTCGACATGAGCCACCAATTGCTCCTGGAAATCGGAACGCTCCCAGAACGAGGGAAGGTAACGCATGTCTTTGACCCAGGCGCCATCGGATGTGAAGGCTTCGTTGATTTGCTCGAGAGCCAGACCGCCTGTGAAGACGGAATCGACCACCAGCCACGGGTAGACGACGACCCGTTCGTAACCTTGCTCTTTGATCTCCGCCAGTACCTGTTGCGGCATGAAGGGTTCAACGAAGTTGAAGGCCTTGAATACGTCAACCTCGTCGCCGTACGTCTCCTTCAGGTGCTGTTCGATCCCGGCCCGTTGGCGCTCGAAGATGTCGTTGTGAGGTGAGTGGTAATGATTGGCGGCATGCCATTCCTTACGCTGCCGACGTTCGAGCCGGCGAGATAGCCAGGGAATCGAGAAGTCGGGAAACTTGATCGATTTTGAGACCAGCAACCGGAAGGACTTCTCGTTGTACTCGGCGAATTCCTCGTATTCCTCGACCTCGCCGTAGCCGCACAGCAGCACCGCAACTTTGTCGCCCACCATCCACCTCTCACTGTGGTTACGTATCCTGTACGAAACCACCTAGCGTGGCAGATGAGGATAACGGGCGGGGAAGCACATGAAAACCCATCTCCTAACGGCAACGTCGGAAGCGCCAATGGCGATCGGCGGCAAGGCCGGCAGGATCCAGTGGTTGATCCGGCACCGGTACCGCGTGCCCGAAACCTGGGTGGTTCCGGCACTCCTGCCATCTCCCGAAGCCGACGACGTGGAGGATTGGCTGCCCGACCGCGGGCCCTGGGCGGTGCGATCCTCGGCGGCCGTTGAGGACGGTTTCGAGTCTTCCTATGCGGGCCAGTTCGCTACCGAACTGGATGTCTTCGATCCCGCCAATGTCGCAGAGGCCATCCGCCGGGTCCGCCTTTCAGCCGCCGGATCGACCGTGACCACTTACCGCGAACGAACGGGAGACACCAGTCCGATTGCCATGTCGGTCATGGTGCAACGCATGGTCAATCCCCGGGTGTCCGGAGTGGCCTTTTCCCGCAACCCGACGACCGGCCTCAACGAGATCGTGATCGAAGCCGTTGCCGGACGGGGCGACGCTCTGGTCGACGAAGGTGTGACACCGCAACGATGGATCGAACGGTGGGGAGCTTGGAGCGCGCAGCCGGAAGGCGAGGCGGTGTTGCCGGAAACGGTGGCTCACGCCGTCGCGGAAGAGACGGCTCAGATTGCCGGACGGTTCGGATCCCCGGTTGACCTCGAGTGGGTGTGGGACGGTACCGACGTGTGGTGGGTCCAGCTGCGTCCGATCACCGGCCTGGACAACGTCGCCGTTTACTCCAATCGGATATCCCGTGAGGTGATGCCGGGGATGATCAAACCGCTCGTATGGTCCATCAACGTTCCCGTGGTGAACCGGGCCTGGATCGACCTCTTCTCTGAAGTCATCGGACCCAACGACCTCCGCCCCGACCAACTGGCCAAGGCATTTGCGTACCGCTCGTACTTCGACATGGGAACCATCGGCGAGATCTTCGAGATCGTGGGGATGCCACGCGATGGACTCGAAATGCTGCTGGGCTTGCCAACGCAGGCGAAGCCGGGCTTCCGACCAACCCTCTCGACCGTACGGCACCTTCCCCGCTTCCTGGCAACGGCTACCCGCAAAGCCTTCTACGGCAGGCGGGTCGACGAGCAAGTTGACGAACTGCTGACTCAGTTCAGAACCTATGAACGGGAAGACCTCACCATCCTCAGCGACTCGGGACTCCTGGCCCAAATCGACGACCTGGCCGACCTGGCAACCAGGGCCGCCTACCGGAACATCGTCATTCCTTTGCTCGCCAACCTGTACGTCATGCTGTTGCGCCGGGCGTTGCAGAAACGCGAGGTCGATGTTGACGGACTCGATCTCCAACTGGGCGATCCGGCCAATCCCTACAACCCCAACCCGGCTCTGGGCCGTTTGGGAACCAGGGTGGCGAGCCTCGGACCCGAAGCCCTGGCGGACTTCGATCGGAATGGCCGCGAAGGCCTCCCCGACGACGTTCGCCGTGAATTCGAATCCTTTCTCGATCGATTCGGCCACCTGTCGGACAGCGGCAACGACTTCTCGGTTCCGCCTTGGAACGAGCGACCCGCAGCCGTGATGCGATTGGCCCTCGACCATGCTGAGACCACCGGAACCCACGAGGCTACGCCCTGGCGAGAAGCGGCCGGGCGGCTCAACCCGCTGTCGCGCCTGGCGTTGCAAACTCTCCATCGACGGGCGAGCCGGTTTGTGGATTACCGGGAAGCCATCAGCTTTGTCTACACCTACGGGTACGGGCTCTTTCGCCCCTACCTGCTCGAAACCGGACGGCGCCTGGCCGTTCGAGGATTGGTGGTACAACCGGAAGACGTCATGTACTTGGACTTCGACGAGGTGCGGGAACTGTTCCAGGGCAGCGAGACGATCGGGCCCGCCGGGTTGGTGCGGACCCGCCGAGCCGAGATGGCCGAGCTCGAAGATGTGGACATGCCCGAGACCATCTTCGGTGACGATTTCGTGCCCGCCCGCCTTGGCCCCAACCCGGCCGAGCGACTCTACGGGGTGGCCACTTCCCGGGGCCGCCACCGGGGCACCCTCCGGATCGTCAAAGGAATCGACGACTCACCCAAGGTCCAGCCCGGCGATGTGGTTGCCGTCCCGTTCAGCGATGTTGGCTGGACACCGTTGTTTGCCCGGGCGGGCGCCGTCATTGCTGAAGCCGGCGGCATGCTGTCGCACAGCAGCATCGTTGCCCGCGAGTACCGCATCCCGTGTGTGGTCTCGGTTCCCGGGGCCACCCGCCTGCCCGACGGCGCCACAGTCGTGGTGGATGGTTACACCGGCACCATCATCGTCGAAGATCACCGTTCTGGCGCCTAACCTGCTCGATATTCCGGCACGTTAGGCGCCAAAAACCGGATTTTCCTACCAGGGGTGCTCGCTGCCGTCCCAAGTCCAGAACCGGCCGTGGTGGGCCTCGGTGAGCCCCGCAATCAGCTCGCGGATCCCGGCGACGCTCTCTTCGACGCTCAACGTCGCCGAGCTGCCACCCATGTCCGTTCGAACCCAGCCGGGATGCAACACGATGGCGATCACGCCTTGCTCGGCCCAACCAGGGGCCAATCGACGAAACTCGTCGTTGAGGGCGGCTTTGGAATCGCCGTAGTCGCCCAGGCTCTCCAGCCGCCCGCGTCGGGCTCCCAACTGGGAGGTGACCAGCACCACCTTGCCACCCGGCGGGATGGCTCCAGCCTCCAGCAGTGCCTCGACCGCGTGAATAGGAGCTTCGGCGTTGACGGCCATCATCTCGGCCCGGGGGGTGCCCCGCCCAACCCCGGCGTTGTGGATGATCAGGTCGAGCTTCCCGACGGACCGGACCAGCGAGGCGAGTTGCGCCTCGTCCCGGACGTCGAATGGATGAATGGTGAGATCGCCCGGCAGCTCACCGAGGTGGCCGGGTTGTTCCGGGGTCCGCGTGGTGGCATGGACGTCCCGGCCTTCGGCCAGGTACTGGCGGGTTAGTTCGAGTCCGATGCCCCGGCTGGCACCGATAATCAGGGCCCCCCGTTGATCCTTACCCGTCACGGGCCGCTCCTTCCTGCGTTACCGCCCCGGAGCGCATCACTCGGCTGCATCCGATGGCACCCGAAGACCAAGCACGTGACCACTCCGATGGTGACGAAATCGATTCTCGTAGGCCAGCATCACCAAGATGATGACGGTATCGGCTCCCAGCAGGACAAGGCCGCTGAACGACGCACCGACCACCGAAACAATACCGATGGCGAACGCGGCGCTGAGCCTGGTGTAGGGGACCCTCCGGAGCGCCCGGTACGCCGACGCCACAAAGGAAAGCAACACCAGGGCGAATCCGACCGCCAGAAGTATCCGGGACAGTGCGGGCAGCTCTTCGGCCGGATGAGCGGTTATTTCGGCGACCACGACCGAAAACAGGACAATGCCGGCCACCAACGGGTAGTGCAGGATCGTGTAGGCATCCCGGGCGAACGACCCCTGGGCAGTCCCGGAGAGGCTCCGCAGATGCGACTCGACCCGCTCGGCAGCCCAATCGAAATAGGACCACCACAACAAGGAGGTGGCCAGCGTGGCAACGATGAGTGTTACCCCCAGGGTGAGGCCGAGCCGGCTGCTACTGATTCCTGCCCCGATGGCCACGATCGACTCCCCGAGCGCGATGATGACCAGAAGTCCGTAGCGCTCCGCAAAGTGGCCGGCGTTGATCTCCCAGTCGCCTCGCTCCGCCGCTCGAGCCGCAACAAGATCGACCAGCAATGAGGCCAGCCAAATCCAGGTGCGGGCCGGATCGGCGACGAACCCCCCGACCACGGCGATGAGGGTGGCCAGAACGGTGAGCGGGACGAACCGCGCCACAACCTTTCGCCGCTCAGGACTTGCCGATCGATACGAAAGGACATTGGAAATCAGACGAAATACGAGATAGGCGCCCACGAAGTACGGGCCGCCCTCACCGAATGCGTCGGGAATCGCCCTTGCCATCAGCAAACTCATCGCCATCGCAACCAGGAGGCCGGCCCGGGCGTCCATCCGGTCGGTCCCAACGGCATTGAGCGTCCACGTGAACAGGGACCAGCCCCAGTAGATCATGGCGAGGACCAGGGCTCCTTTTGCGACCCCGACCGGGCTGAGGTCATGCTCAATGAGCGCCACGATCTGGGTGATGGCGAAGACAAACACAAGGTCAAAAAAGAGTTCGAGCGGTGAAACACCAATCTCTTCGGAATCGGGCATAGATCCTCGCGGGCGGCTGACGGTGGACGCTAGCAACACAGACGACCACCCCGTAGGGTGGCCGTCTTCACATCTGGCTCATCGTCGACTTACAGGTCCGGCAACCCGAAGTCGAGGTTGTCCATCTCTGTGAAGTTCTCCGGTACCTCGATAACGATGTCTTCCCCGTAGTCGAACATCTCGAATTCCATGATCATCGACTCGAACGCTTCTTCCGGAGGTACGTCGACCTTCGTCCCGTCAATCTCGATGCGGTACTTGTGGACGAGCCCGTCGTCGGAGATCCACAGATCCATGGGCAACTCATCCACCGGCAGCTCCTGCGACTCGATCTCGGCGCGCTGTTCGGGCGTGGCGTTGGCCAGCAATTCCTCCATGTCGAAGATCACCAGGTAGTGCGTGGTCTCCACTCCGCGCAGCGTCTCGCGGCCCAACTCCTCGACAGTCCCGTTGGCTTCTTCAAAGAATTCGAGGAACTCGGCCGGGTTGCTGGGTGTCGCACCGGTGAACCCGCCGGTCGCATCCGCCCCTTCTTCAACCGACGTGGCAACCCACTCGACGTCCGGACCCAGGAACATGGCGAAGAGAGCGAATCGGATGTACTGGGTGTCCCCGATGGTGCGGATCTCCATCTCACTGAGCAAACCTGCCAGTTCAGGCGGCACGTCTTCGCCGGATTGGGCGGCCATGGCGCTCAGGTCCATGAGGAAGCTGAAGTTGCCCGCCTCATTGTCGAAGGCGCCACTGAAAGGCATGGTGAAGGTTCCACCCGGCAGGTCGGCAGATCCGGTGATCGAGATCATCCCTTCCATGCGACCCTTGGTCGCCTCGCGGGTCTGCGACAAAGACTTCTGCAGGCTGGTCAGGCTGGCGTTGGATCCTCCCCCGGCAGTCGTGGTAGTGACATCCGGCGCCGCGGTTGTGGTGGTTTCGCCGCCGGACGCCGTGGTGGTCGTCTCTGCGACCGGGTCGGTTCCGCCGCAGGCCGTGAGGACGAGGCTCAGAGCTGCGACGAGCAACAAGAAGTTTCGGATTCTCATAGTCATATACCCCTTTGGTCTCCCCAGCCAGACTACGTCAATGGATGATCTAGAGGAACTGTTTTCGCTTGTCTCTTTTCGAGCGGGCCCGTTCCACCGTCAGGCGACCGGATCTGCAGGTTCTCTCGTCAGGGCTTCGACCGCCGGCCGGTACATCGTGCGTTTGATGGCTTCGAGAGTGGCTGAGTCGCCTGCGGCGAGCGCCGCGGCGGCTTCGATCGCCTTGGCAAGCACCTCATCTTCTGGCACAGCGTGGTCGACGATCCCGGCCTGGAACGCATGATCTCCGCCAAAGCGATGCGCCGTTGTCATCGCCAGGTGAGCGACCTGGGGGGTCAACCGCGCCTGGATGAGCGCCGCCATTCCTTCGGTAAACGGAATCTTGATGTTGAGTTCGGGGAGGCTCCAGAAACCTCGATCGGCTCGCATTACCCGGACATCGTGGGCGAGCGACCACATGGCCCCGGCCGCGAAGCAGTGACCGTTGATCGCCGCCACGGTCGGGTGAGGGAAGGTCAACGTGCGGGCCAGGAGCTTCTGTGTCTCGAGGGCGAGTGCGACAAAGCTCATGTCGGCTTCCCCCGACATTGCCCAATCGAGATCAAGCCCGTTTGAAAAGAACTTGCCGGTCCCGGTGGTGACCAAGGCGGCCGGGCCGGCGATGGCCGCGACCGTGTCGAGGAGTTCGTTGATGCGCTCCAGTGAGTTCCGATTGAATCGATTTTCCCCGGCGTCCATCTTCAGCACGAATACATCGCCGTGTTGGGTGAGTTTGAACGACACAGACACTCCTCGATGCTCGGTCGCGTCACGATATCGAGCAAACCGGCCGTCACCCAAAACGGCGACGTCCCGATCAGTGTCCGAGCACATAAGGCTCCGCCGTCGATTCGCTCAACCGGCGCTGGTGCCCGACACCTCCTCCGGATGGACGGCTTCCCGACGCTGATCCGAGATCACCGATGGACTATCGCTGAACCCGACATCTCGATGGGACAGATCACAGAAGGGCTGATTCTGCGAGTGACCGCAGCGGCACAGGGTCATCCGGGACCCGGTCGCGATCAATGCACCGTCTGCATCACGAACCTCGACCCGGCCGCGCACATACAACGGCCCGTTGGGACTGGGCACGACGGTGGCCGTCTCAGGAGGAGCTTCGCCCGGCCCGTTCACGCGGGTGTAGGTCAGCGCCCCCGAGGGGCATTTCTCGATCGTGGCAGCAATGTCCTCAGCAGTTGCTGCCTGAACGTCGACCCAGGGGGTCGCTCGAAGATTGAAGACGTCGTGGAGTGATCGCAGACAGATCCCTGTGTGAATGCACCGACTGGAGTCCCAGTGAACGATGATCTCGTCGGTGCGGTAGTCCCGCTCGGCCATGGCCACCTCCTGTGCAGAAAGGTGAAGCTAGCAACGACCGGTCCCGTCATGGCCGCTGTTCATTCGGTACGCTCTGTTCTGCTCGTTGAGGGAGATGCGTATGGCAACTGTGTCTGAGGTTCTCAAAGAAAAAGGAAACAAGGTCATCGGTGTTATCCCGACGGCCACCGTCTACGAAGCCATCGAGCAGATGGTCGAGCACAACTGCGGCTCACTGCTCGTCATGGAGGGCGACGCCATCGCCGGGATCTTCACCGAGCGTGACTACCTGCGAAAGATCACGCTGCAAGGCCGGACGTCAAAGACCACCGCTGTGCAGGAAGTGATGAACAGTCCCGTGGTCGTGGTCGAATCCGGAGCCGAAATCGACGAGGCCTTAGCCATGATGACCGACCGGCACATTCGCCACCTCCCGGTGGTTGAAGCCGGCCAGGTTATTGGCGTTGTCTCCATCGGTGATCTGGTCAAACACAAGACCAAAGAGCAAGAGTTCCAGATTGGATATCTCGAGGACTACATCGCCGCTCGTTAGACAGGCTCGCCAACCGGACGACGAACGACCGACGACTGCCTACGGTGACCACTGATCAAGCGTGAGGGCAACGACCACGGGGCGACCGTTTTCGTAATCGAACGACACGTACCAGGTGGTCCAATCCAACCCCCCATATTCAGGGTTGTCACCCGGATCATGGATACCTACGTAATGGAGTCCGGTTAGCTCGAACGGGATCGCATAGGCTGCCGGGCGCCCGTTGCCCGCTTCGATCGGTTCGTTGAACGTCATCACCGTATCCGAGTCGAGATAGGCCGATACGAAGCTGGCTGCGATCTCCTGCGCAAAGGTCCTGCTCGGAAGTTCGTTCGCTTGATCCGGATCGTTCATGTCGAGCGCATTAGACGGCCATTTGTAGGTCGTGGTGTCGGTCAGCAGTTGGCCGAGATCGCCGAACCGGACGGGATCGCCGTGGTGCGCGACATACAGCCCTCGCCAGGAAACAACCGGCGTCAGATCGGAAAGATCGACCATCACCTGGGCCAGCTCATCGAGCACGGCGCCGACCCGATCGTCCGCCGCAAAGGCGGCCGGTCCAACCACGGCGGCGAGATAGCGCTCGTTGACCCAACCGAGGCCGGCGGGGGTGGACACTTCAACCCACCGGGAGCTACCAACCGGTGTCGAGTTCCCGGTGGTTCGCACGACCGTCGCCGGGGCCAGCATCCCGAATACCGAATTGTCGACGCCCGGCCCGTTCCGCACATTCAGGTTGTCGTCGGCGGTCACCAGCACCACTCGGCCCTGGCGGGCGGGTGTGACCCCGGTGAGAGCAGGCAGATCGGCCTGCACCCAGCGTGGTGCCGCGCCGACGGTGACGGGAACCAGGGGCAAGATTGAGGCGTAATCGCCACGCGTGACCGGTTCTTCGAGAAGAATCCCTTCGCCGGAGAATACGGTCACGGGTTGTCCGTCGAGTTTGAATTGCACCTCGTTGATGGTCGAAAACTGTGTGAGGGTGTAAACCACCTGGGCGAGACGACCGAGCATGGCGAACGAACCTCCGCCCGATTCGAACTCGCGACCCAAATCGATCGTCGCCAGGCCTTCGTCGATCACGATGCCGAGCAAGAGGGTGTCCTCCGGAACGGCACTGGACAAGCCCTCGTCCAGTTCTTCGTCCGTGGGTCCGCCGATCAGGGCCCGGATGGCATTCGCCGCGACAGCGGGGGTGGCCGGCACGGACCTGGTCACGGCAACGGCGTGGGCCGAGTCTTTGATGAGGTAGATGTCCACGAACCGCTGCTCAACCGGGACGATGGTCGTGGAAGTCGTTGACGTCTGCGAGTCGTCCGGCGTTGTCGACGAACTCGTCGCCGGGACCGTCGTCTCGGAAGGCGGTTGCGTGCTTACCGGTCCTGCGTCCGTCGTACCCCCGGGGCCGCAGGAAGCGACCAGCAATGCGAGGACCGTCATGAGCATGGCGGGCCGTTTGATGCGGTTGGTCTGATTCACCGTGGTCTCCTCTCCTCACCACCAGATTCCCACGGCCGCATCTCACGGACATCACCAACATGTAACAGAACCGTTACAGACCTGTCTACCAGGCGAACCCTCCCAGGTAGTTCTCAACGGAGAACATGCTTTCGGCGGTTGCCGCCTGCATATCTGAACCCCAGATCAGCCTGGTCCTGGTCGTGTCGGCCGCAACATAGGGCCATCCGACCGTCTGGGTGATGACTTCGCCTTCTTCGCCGGTGGTGAGGTCCATCGCGATGATGTCGAACCCGCCCCACTCGTCGGGGGTCTCATCCCGAACGAGGTAGAGCGTGTCTCCGAGCAGCGCTTGGGGAGCACCCCGGAGGCCCGCTACCACCGGCTCGCCTGCGTTGATAGGTCCTTCTTGATCGAGGCTCAGCTCGTACACGTCCCCGGAGTTGACCATCACCAGGAGGGTCTGCGAGTCCTGGCGCCAGTCGGCCCACGTAATCATGCGTGGATCATCGTATGACGTGGGGGCGGTCGCCACCGACCACCGGCGAGTCTCGATGGGCCGTCCGGTGGCCAGGTTGTAGAGCACCACGGTATCCGTAGGAGTCATGACCCAGAATTCGGGATTCTCGGGATCGGGTAGACATTGCTCAGACCGGAGGAGGGCCATCCACCGTCCGTCCGGTGAGATCGTGGGCGAACGACCGGATCCGACCGTAGTGATGGTGCCGAATCCCATGTCCAACCTCTTCACCTGGCCATCGGCAGAATCACAGGAGTACCAGGAGTCCTCAAAACTAACTGCGTAGTAGAGCGCCGCAGCGTCGGTTCTCAGCGCCATGCGAGCAATGCCCATTCCGTCGCCGCCGAAGTAAGGATCCATGACTTTCAGCCGCTCCCCGGTCTCGACATCCACGATGACCAGCGCCTCGCCGTCTACCACCAACGCATGGCCGTCCGCGGCGAGCGGAGAGACAGCCGCTCCGAGGTAGCGGGGATAGCAGGTGAGAGCGTTGGCCAGCCGGCACACCGGTTGCTTGCTTCGGAACCGGACTCGAATTCGCCCCAGTGCACGACCCAGAAACCCGGGTTGAGCGATGGGACATCACTGGAGTACAAAACGTCTGCCCCATCGATGCCGGAGGCGATCTCCAAGGCCCGGTCTTCGCTCCCCGCCTCCCCGGTTTCAATAGACGCCAGGACCAAGGTCCAGGTGTCCCAGGCTTCGGGGGACGGAGTACTGGTGTTGGTGGAGGTGGAGGACGTCGTCGCCAAGGTCGACGTTGTTGAAGCCGTGGGCATCGTGGACGTTGTCACTGCGGAAATGCTGGTGGTGGTAGAAGCAACCTCGGCTTCGGCACACCCTGTCACCAGGGTCACCACGGCAACGGAAATGATGAGCTTTTTCATCACCGAACAACGATCCCACAACCGCAACGGTTCCCACATCGTCTCAACCACCGGGAAGGGAGAAATGCATCCAATCCTTCAAACTGGTCCAATTGCCGCCCCAACTCCAATCAACGGAGGCGAATGCCTGCACGACCTCGTCCGCGTCGGCGATCATCCCTTCCCGGAGATCGTCCCGATCCAGATACGCGGAGGCCAACTCGGGCAGCACGAGGTCGCCTTTCAGGTACGGGTTATGGAACGGGTTGACGTCGATGGCCAGTCCAAATGCATGGTTCGACCAGCCATTGGATCCCACCGCCGGCCGACAGACGAACGAAGTGGTGTCGTTCCAATCCCCGGTAGGCGGGGCATCAATCTCCTCGAGGCGGATCACCCGCATCTCTTCGATCGGGTAACGCATCTCGTGCAGACGGCGGAACACTTCAACAACGTCCTCGGCAACAGTCGCGTTGACGATCATCTCGCCGGTGTGGAATTCCTGGTCGAATCCCCAATGAGACATGGTGAGGTACGACAGTTGTTCAACCGTGACCGGGCATCCAGGAACCCAGGACGAGCGAGCCAGCACGTCGGCCGGTACCGGTCCGATAGTCGACTCGTACGCCTCACCGGCCGGTGGCGGAAGCACATCGGGTGTTTCCAGGGTTCGATCGATCAGTTCCGGAGGAGTCGGTTGGATCTCGCCGTACTCGTCTGCCCGGAGGGGAAGGATGCGGGTCCCCAGCCAACCAGGGCGGGCATAGGGAGACGGCGCCTCGGTAGTTGTGGTGGTCGCGACCGTCGTCGTTGTCGCAGGTGGTTGCGACGTGGAGGTGCTCGTGGGAACGGGACTCGTGGTGGTCGTCGCCGGGTCGGCCGGCAGCTCGGTTGTAACCGAAGGGACGGCATCTCCCGAGGCGCAGGCACCGAGCAGGAGCACACCTCCCACCAAAAGCGTGGCCAACAACTGGATGTGCCTGCTCGTCATCATCAAGACGATAACGGCCCGCTCGACCCAAATGGTTCCGGATCAAACGATTTCATCACGCGAGAGGACGTTCGCCACTCCCCCCGATGAGCGGTCCCGGATGGCGGTCGCCGGAAGCGGTTGCAGGAAGAGCCCTGCAGGGATCTCGGCCCCGACCCGAACCAGGGCGATGTGCCACGACGGTGAAGAACCAAGCGCCCACCGCAGAAACCCGACCATGATTCTTCCAACCAGACGCGCCCCCGGCCGTTTGCGCACACCAAGGATCTTCCGCAAAGGCACGGGGACTGTGGCCACGGCCGCGGCGAACATGAGCCGGTAGCCAACCTGGATTGGCCACGGGAGCGGCGGGGCCCGCAGGAAAGCAACGGTCTCTGCCAAACCGGGCGAAGGACCGAGGTCGGGATGGTACGTCAACCAGTCGGAAAGGCCGACGGCCGTTTCTGGCAGTGGGTCCGCGTCGAGCAAACGGCCGACCGCGGTCTGCTCGAGCACGAATCGATCGGCATCCCGGTCACTCAACCGATCCGGCCCGAAAGCCTGAAAAGCGGCCAAGAAAGAGTCCGTGAGGACATTGTGCACCCAGGCGGCGAACTTAGGCGTACCGGCGGTATAGGGCCGGTCGCGATGGGACCGGCCTCGCACCGGGACATGGGCGCGGCGGACGATCTGCACGGCAGCCGCAATCTCGGGGCCGGCCCCGAAACTGGTGGCCGTGACGTACGCGGACGTGCGAGACAGGCGGCCGAGCGGGTCGACCCGATAGGTCGAGTGGTCTGCCACGCCGGCAACCACCTCAGGGTGGGCGGCCTGGATCAGCAACGCCCGGATACCGCCGATAAACGCAGCGGCGTCACCGAGCACCGGCCAGGTGACCGAGTCCGGACCGAACAGACCGGGATCGCCTTGATACGACAGAGTGTTTTCGAGCGGATACGGGGCATGGGCGAACAACCCGGTCGTCGAACCGACGACGCGAGTTCGGAATCCGCTCACAACGGTTTTGAACATGGCCACCACGGTACCGCCCCACGAAAGTTTGTTGAGTCGAGCAAAGGGCTCTAGCCGGCCTCAGGGCACCCGGTCCGTGTTTCGATCTTGTTCATCTCTTTTTGGGAATCCGTGGCGGCCCGCCCCGGTTGGTCCACGAAACAAGGAGAACCATGACTGATCTGGGAAAGACCAAACGGCGGCTGCTGATGGGGGGCGGACTGTTGACTATCCCGGCGATTGCGCTGGCCTGGTGGTTGGGCTCACCGCTATTCCTCGATACCACCGTCGACGAGACGTTTCCGACAGCACCACCGATCACGACCGAAAGCACGAGCGGGCAGAACGCCGAAACTGAGTCTTCGCAAGCGACAGATCCCGACGTCGCCGCCGACGGGGAGGCGGCCACTCCGACCGAACTCTTCACGGGTGCATTCGTTGATGCCGATGCCACCCACCGCGGCAGCGGTTCGGCAACGATTTTCGAGCTCGAAGATGGTTCTCGAGTTCTGCGTTTCGAGCAATTCGAAGTCACGAACGGACCGGACCTCCACGTTCTGCTGGTGCCAACCGGCGAAACCGTCGATCCGGACCTCCTGGCCGAGGTCGGCTATGAGGATCTCGGCAAGCTGAAAGGCAATGTCGGCAACCAGAACTACGTTGTTCCGGAAAGTTTCGACCCCGGCGGCACCTGGACGGTGGTGGTCTACTGCGAACCGTTCCACGTAGTGTTCAGCACGGCGCAACTGTCGAGCTAGCGCACAGAACCCGACCGGACCCGATTCATCCCGCACTGCGATCGACAACACGTAAGTCGCTGGCGGGGAGTCGGTCCCGGCCTTCCTGGACGCCGATCACCATGGCACCGACAGCCGAGGATCCGACGCCGGCCACCAGAGCCAGAGCGACGAAAGCACCGGCGTCCACCAGACCGCCGCCCAGTACCGGCCCGGCAGCGCGCCCGAACGCCATGAGCGCCTGGGCATCGCCGGCGCGCTCGTCGGGTTCGAGGGACCGGGCGGACAGCATCTTCAGGACACCCGGAACGCCCATCCAAAACGCAAAACCCCACCAAGCCATCCCCAGGAATACCAACCAGACCTGACCTCCGGCCATAACAAGGTAGACGGCCGGACCCAGTGTCAACAGCCACCATCCCGGGCGCCGGTGACGGGACGAAAGCCGGGCTCCGAGCAAACCCGCGGCCGCGTTCAGGCTGTATGCGAGCGAAGCGACCATCGGTGTCAGACCGAGGGTCTTGCCGGCTGCGACGGCCACAAACACGAACACGCTAGAGCCAAAGAACGTCAAGAGCAGCAGGGCCACCAGCAGCACTCGGTTTGACCGGGAACGGCTCACCACGCCGGAGTTCTTCTCGTCGACTCCCGTGTCAACCTGGATGAAGAAGGCCGGAAGGGCTGCGAGCGCCAGCGCAAAGAACACGGCGCGATCACCCAACCCGGCCAGGGCAGACAATACGGGAGCACTGACGAGCGCTGTCACCGGACCGGCGGAAGCAACTCCGGCCAGCGAACGGGGTTTGCGCATGGCATCTGCCCACACCACCCAGGTGAGGGTTCCGGCCGCCAGGCCGGCCAGCATCCGGAAGCCAATCAACAACCAGAACTGGCCCGCCAGGGCACTCGCGGCGTTGGCCAGCACCAGGATGAAGGCAGCCCACTTCAACAGAGCACCGGTAGGAGGCAGAAGGCGTGGCATAGCGATGTTGGCAACCGCAAATGCGCTGACCTGGGCAACCGAGATCCCGGCAGCCAACCCATCGCTCACGCCGAAACGAGCAGCTACCTCAGATATCAGAAACGGGGTGGCCCCAAAGAGCAATGCAACTGCAGACGCAGCCGCCAGAATCCCGATAGGGGCCTTGGGACGGAGAGCATATGCGAGGCGGGTTGGAGCAAACATGGACCGACGATTGTCTCACACTTCTCGAGGGTCGCAGATCACCGGCGGAGCGGGGCCACCTCTGCGTCGAGAACCCGGATCAGATCGCCGGGAGCAAGCTCCAGTTGAAGGCCCCGGCGCCCTCCACTGACGAAGATCGTTGCGTGAGCAAGGACTCCCTCATCAACGACGGTCGGTAACCGCCGGGTCTGGCCGAGCGGGCTGATACCGCCCACCACATACCCGGTCAGCCGTTCGGCGTCGGCTGCTTCGGCCATGACCGCGCGTTTACCTCCCGCTGCCCGGGCCAGAGCTTTCAACGAGAGCCGGCCGGAAACCGGAGCAATCCCGACGACGGGTCGATCGTCCACCAGGGCGAGGAGGGTCTTGAAGAGCCGGTCTCGGGAAACCCCCAGGCCGTCGGCCACCGCCGCCCCGTAGCTGGACTCGACCTCGCCGACCTCATATTCATGCACCAAGAAGTCGATCCCGGACTCGCGTAGGTAGTCGATTGCCCGCGTACCGCCCCTGGTCATGAGAGCAAGGTATCAGCCAACAGTTGTCAGCATCAGTGCGCTCATCGCGAGCGTACTGAGCTGAAACTGAACCTACTGAATACTCCGTACTCACTGGTAGCTCACATACACCGGCAACGGATCGAGCTCCAGCACTTGCTCGGGCGTCGGGGTCGGCGTGTCCTCGTCGTAGAAATTCTTCCACCCCCACCACCACCGGTCTGCGTCGGCTGCGCCCGTCAAGGCACCGTAGGTTTCGTACTTGGTATGGATAGGCCCCTGTCCGTCGACGTGGACGAGCACCGCCAGTTCGGGAGGTGTGTCGATGAGCTCCCGATTGGCGATCATGGAGAACTTGAATTGGTGCAGGATCAAGAGCTTCTGAGGCAGCTGATGGTCCCGGACAAGACCGGCCAGCCATTCGACGACTTCGTTGATTTCGGCCGCATCGACGGACCCGATCTGCCGCAAATGGACCTGATTGGGCAACAGCCGCCACTCCGGGTCAAGGGCGAGCCCGACATGCGGCAGAACCAGCAGTTCCTCGTATCGCTTGGCCTGGGTCAGGAAGTCCGTGCGACCCGGCTGCAGGTCCAGGGTCACGTACAGACCCTCGCGGGCGGCCACCTCTACCCAGGGGCGCAGATCTTCAACGCTCATCTCCCACGAATAGTCGCCGTCGTCGGTGGCGGAGGCCGAGGCAACCGTGGCGATAATCTCAAAGGCGGGCAGGATCTCGGTGCCGTCCGCGCCATACGGAGCAGCTATCTCGTGCGCCCGCTCGGCTGCTTCCACCGGACCTTGCTCCCCCAGCACCCCCAGGGCCGCCGTGGTCGGGTTTCCATAGAGGGCCACGATCCGGCGTTCCGGGAACAGGATCAGGCCGCCGCCGGGCAATTCGTTGCCGGACAGCAACAGGTCGACCTGCCAATCGATGTCGGAGGCGATGTCACCCAGGAGAAACACCCGATCGGTAAGCGACGATCCGGGCAGGGCCTCAACCACCGTTTGATTCGTCCGGAGGTCACGTCCATCGACGAGGAGCACCGTGTCTCCGGCGAACCGGGACGCCACTGCAGCCACCAGCGCCAGCTCAGGCGAACAGGCATCGACCAGCCAGAGGCCCCCTCGAGGTTCGGTTTGCGCGGCCCGGCGATCGATGGCCGAGGTGATCAGCTCGCTATCGCGATCGCAGGACTCGACCGGGCCGGAGGCGGGCAACCAGACACTTCGGCCGGTGCTGATCGGTTGGAGCAAGCGAGCGGCCGCTTCCACCCCGGTCGACGATATCTCTACCCACATGTCCGCCCCGAGCACCTCGTACACAAGGCGGGCTAGCTCCTCGACGGAGCCTCCGAAGATATCAACGTCGGCGCCGGAAGGGACTTCCACGGGTGGCAGCCCCCCAACCAGAGTCACGTGGAGAGGAGCGAGCCGAACCAGTTCAGACTCCAGCCCCGCAACACCTCCCTCCCCCGCCACGAGCAGGGGACCATGGAGAGCGGCCGCCAGTTGGGCGCTCACCGCCAGCAACGCCACATCGTTACCGGCAGCGACCACTACCTCGTCGGCGCACGGGAAGACTGCCCGAGAGATGGAAATGGACCCCGCCATCGGGTCGACCGATTCGATCCGGCGCAGCGCCTCGCCGGACGCGCTCAGCGCCCGGCAATCCCGGAGGGGCAACGTCGACGAGGTAGCCGGGGGAACGGTGGCCGCCGTCGTCCCCGGAGCCGACCCCACCGTGACGGTGGGAACGAGGTCGGCCTGGAGCGACGAGCAAGCCGTCGCCGTCAGAACCACAACGATGAGAACCACAAAAAGCTTGGAATCTCGAATCGACACCACAAAAGGGTACCGAGTAATCGCGCGCCGGCTTCCATTTCGAACCCGGAGCCGGGATGGACACCAGAACGGGTCTAGCCTGAGCCGTACGACGCGGAAAGGAATCCTCATGCCCGTCAACGCTCCCTACGGGTCCTGGGACTCACCGATAACACCAACCCTGTTGACCCACGCCGGGATTGGTTTGAGCGAGATCGTCGCCGACGATGCAGACCTGTACTGGGTGGAGTCTCGCCCCACCGAGGCCGGCCGCAGCGTGATTGTCCGGCGCACCCCCGACGGAACCATCGCAGACGTCTCGCCTCCCGGTTTCAACACTCGTACCCGGGCGCATGAGTACGGCGGTGGCGCCTATGCAGTCGGCAGCGGGGCCATCATCTCCTCGAATTTCGAGGATCAGCGGGTCTACCGGCTCGACGGAGTCGAACCCCGGGCGATCACCCCGGACCCGGAGTTGCCGGCCGGGGACCGTTATGCCGACTTCGTCTTTCGCGGTGAACAGGTCATCTGCGTTCGGGAGCATCACCTCCAGGACGCCGAGGCGGTCAACGACCTGGTGATGTTCCCGGTCGATGGGAGTGCCCCTCCTCGATCGATCGCGGGCGGACACGACTTCACCTCGTCGCCGCGGGTCTCCCCGGACGGGACCCGGCTGGCCTGGCTGACGTGGGACCACCCGAACATGCCGTGGGACGCAACCGAATTGTGGGTGGCCGCCCTTGCCCCGGACGGGACCCTCGATGATCCAGAACTGGTCGCCGGCGGTCAGGACGAATCGATCTTCCAACCCGAATGGGGCCCGGACGGGCGGCTCCACTTCATCTCCGACCGGACCAACTGGTGGAACCTCTACCGGCTGGAGACCTCCGGAGACGTGACCCCACTCGTGCCACTGGAAGCCGATTTTGGCGCCCCCCAGTGGCTATTTGGATTTCGGCGGTATGGCTTCCTCGACTCCGGTGCCGTTGTTGCGTTGCACGAGCAACACGGGATTTCGACGTTGGGGATCCTCGACGACGAACGGTGGCATGTGCGCAAGCTCGCCCGGGATATCATCTCCCCCACCCTGGCCATTGGCGCCGGGCGGGTGTGGACCGTTGCCGCGGGCGTGGCCGAACCGGCGGCGGTGGTCGGCATCGACCCCGGTTCCGGCGACCAGCAGGTGATTCGTAGTTCCCTTTCGATAGAACTCGACGAAGCCTTCCTCAGCCACCCGCAACCGATCGAGTTCCCGACTACCGACGGTGCCCTGGCCTACGCCTTCTACTATCCGCCCACCAACGCCGACTTCGTCGCCCCCGGGGGTGAGCTCCCGCCTCTCGTCGTGTGGTCCCACGGTGGACCGACCGGCTCGACCAGCCCGGCGTTCGCGCTGGGGCGGCAGTTCTGGACCAGCCGCGGCTTCGCCCTGGTCGACGTGAACTACCGCGGTTCAACCGGCTACGGCCGGACCTACCGCAATGCTCTCCGGGGAAAGTGGGGAGTTTTCGACACGGACGACTGCATCGCCGCAGCCCGCTACCTGGCCGACCAGTCTCTCGTCGATGAGGACCGTATGGCTATCCGGGGCGGCAGTGCCGGCGGCTACACCACACTGTGTGCGCTCACGTTCCACGACGATTTTGCTACCGGGGCGTCCTATTTCGGCGTGGCCGACCTCGGAGCGTTGGCCGAAGAGACACACAAATTCGAGTCCCGCTACTTGGATTCGATGGTCGGCCCTTATCCCGAAGAGGCCGACCTCTATCGCGAGCGTTCTCCGATCTATCACACTGAACGGCTTTCGAAACCGATGGTGATCCTGCAGGGTCTCGACGACAAAGTCGTCCTCCCCGATCAGGCCGAAATGATGATTGAAGCCTTAGACCGCAAGGGGATTCCCTACGCCTATCTGGCTTTCGAAGGCGAAGGGCACGGGTTCCGCAAAGCCGAGAACATCGAACGGTCGGCAGAAGCTGAGTTGTTCTTCTACGGCTGGGTCTTCGGATTCGTCCCGGCAGGAGATGTCGCCCCGGTCGAGATCCACAACACCTGAGAACCGGGCGGTCAGAGCTGCCCATCGTCCATCGTATGGCGGACCGATTGGACGTAGGCCGGATCCTCGTACCGGGACGGCAGGAAGGCCGGTGCGTAATCCGGAAGTGGCTGCCCGGCGACATGGAGGGCGATCAATTCTCCGGCCGCGGCGGCAGCCATGACTCCAAACCCGGAGAGTGCCCCAACCACGAACGCCCCGTGGGTGGCCAGCCGGCCGATGAGCGGGAGGTTCTCGACCGTTTTCGTGTAGTAGCCCCCATCTACCGTGACCCGGGGCAATCCATCCTGGTATACACGCAATCCCGGGATCATCGTGCTCATCCCCCACATCACCAGTTCCGGATACATGGGATCGAGTGGCACCGGCCAGACCGGTTGCATGACCCTGCGCCGGTATTCCCAAAGGGCCAGCACATAGGGTGAGTCCGCGCCTCCTTCCGGCCGCCCGTGGCAGGCCGCCGGAAGCTCGTTCAGCAAGAACCGCGTTTCCGGATCCGCCCCCAGCATCTCGGCCACCTCCGGCGACCAGTCGATGGTTTGCCGATCGCTCCAAATGAGCATGGGAGCGTCTGCAGGGACCACGCGCCGATGCTCCTTGAAGGCAGCCTTCAGGTGCAGCTCCGAGGTCACCGGCAGTTCCTCGCCCACCATGGCCGCAACCTCTCCGACCAGTGGACCCGCCGCGTTCACGAAGGACCCGGTCCGAATCGTCTCCCCATCGTCGAGTGTCACCGACTGCACGTGCCCGTTCCGCGTTCCCACCCCGGTCACCCGCCGCCGTAGGAAGACAAGCCCGTTGTCCCTGGCCTCTTCGAGCATCCAGCTCCCGAGTAATTGTGCGCCCAACCACCCCGCCCGACGGACATGCAGCACGGCAAGGGCTCGATCCGTCAGGTACGGAAAGTGCTCCCGGACCAAAGATGGGTCGAGGATCAGATCGGCACCATCGGAACAACCCGACGACTGGTATGAAGAATCCGGGTCACCAGCCCGGTGGATCCGGAGCCGCCCACCTCCCAGCTCGGATACGTGTCGAGCAGATTCCTCCCATTCGATGGCCCGAAGCGGATCGGCGGTGACGTAGAGATACCCGCGCCGGTTCATGCCGAATGCGTTGCCGCTGCGTTCGGCCCACTCGTCGAGAAGATCGATCGATCGGTTCATCAATCCGACCATCGAGGCGTTCGGCCACCAGTTGCGATAGCACTCGGTTGACTTGTCCGACGTGAGCGTGAGCGGCGGACGGGGATCACACAACACGACTCGCTCAACCCCCATAGCAACCTTCAAGTGATAGGCGGCTGCCACTCCGGCGACCCCGGCGCCACAAACCACTACATCGGCAGTCGACGACATGCCGTACATCCTCGTTGAGGAGCCCGACCATGTCGAGCAACCCGGCGAGTAAGGTGCCGGCTGTGAACGAACCATCCTCCCCCGCTACCGCCGAAGATCTCATCAGCTTCCTCGATGAGTTAGGTATTGAGACCAGCACCGTCGAGCACCCGGCGGTCTTCACCGTCGACGAAGCGCGAAGCGTGCGGCAGAACATGCCCGGCGCCCACTCCAAGAACCTGTTCCTCAGGAACAAGAAAGGTCGGATGTGGCTGGTGGTCACCTTCGAGGATCGCACCATCGACCTGAAGGATCTCGGCGAGCGACTCGGCGCGGGGCGCCTCTCCTTTGGCAGTGCGGACCGGCTGATGCGTCACCTCGGCGTAATTCCCGGGGCGGTGACACCGTTCGCGGCAATCAACGATCCAGACGGGTCCGTCCAGATCGCAGTGGACCGGGCCATGCTGAAGGTCGAACCGCTCAACTTCCATCCGCTCGACAACACCAAGACCACGGCCATCTCCGCCGATGGGTTGCTCCGCTTCTTCGAAGCGACCGGACACCCGCCCGACCTCTTGGATTTCTAGTCCTTCCCATACAGCCGGCAGATTGTCATCATGAGGCCAGTCAGACACGAGGTTCGATGTGAGACGAGTGTGGAGATGGATCGTCCTGATCCTTCTGGCCGTCGCGATTGCCGCCGTGATCTGGTTCCTGATCCCGCTCGGTCCGCTCGACGGAGCCGATGATGCGCTGATCGACGGCGAGAACGTGTTGGTCGACGAAAACCCGTGGTTGACGTTCACGCCGATCGACGAGGCGACCACGGGCTTGATCCTGTACCCGGGAGCTCGCGTCCATCCGGTCTCCTATGCCCCGGCCGCCCGGGCGATTGCCGAGTCGGGCTATTTAACGGTTGTCGTACCGATGCCGTTGAACATGGCGATCCTTTCGCCCAATCGGGCGGAGGAAGTCATCGCGGCGCACCCGGACATCGAAACGTGGGCTATCGGGGGGCACTCCCTCGGAGGGTCCATGGCTGCCCAGTTCGCCAATACGCACCGGTCGGACATTCAGGGCGTGATTCTGTGGGCCGCCTATCCGGGGGTGAACACCAGTCTCCGCAATGGACAACAGGCCGTGCAAGTGGTGTACGGGACGAACGATTGCATCGCCACCCCCACAGAGGTCCTCGCCACCAAGACTCGCCTCCCCGACCAGGCCGAGATCGTTGCCATCGAGGGCGGGAATCATGTCCAATTCGGTTGGTACGAGGGCCAGATCGGTACCTGCGCTCCATCGATCAGCCTGGCGGAGCAGCAAGCCCTCGTGGTTGAGGCGGCCGTCGACTTCCTCGACGACCTCGATCGATGAGCTCGACCCGATAAGCCGAACCGGTCGGGCCCCCTTCAGCCCCACGCCCGTTCCGTCGATACTGCAGCATGGGACCTTCCTCAATCGTCACCGGGCTCGTGTGCCTGCTGGTTCTTCTCGAAACGGGTTTGCTGGTGCGCAATCTGTTCCACCTGCCGACCCTTGGTAGGGTGGCGGCACCTGCTCCGAAAACGTGGCCGAGCGTTTCCGTGATCATGGCTGCTCGCGACGAGGCCGCCAACGTCGGTGCCTCGGTCGAGTCGCGGATGGTCGACGACTATCCCGATGTGCAGGTGATCCTGGTCGACGACCGCTCGGTCGATGACACAGGTTCTGTAGCCGTTGAAGCCGCCCGTGATGATCCGCGCTTCCACCACGTGCGGGTCGACAGGCTGCCCACCGGGTGGCTCGGCAAAGTGCATGCCCTGCAGAAGGGCTACGAAGTCAGCGACCGGCGACTGGCTCCTTTTCTCCGATGGTGACGTGGTCATGGAGGTCGGCGCACTGCGGCAGGCCATCGCCTACTGCGAGGCCGAGGGCATCGATCAGCTGGCGCTCATTCCTTCGTTTCGCTCGGAGAGCTTCCTCGTGGAAGCCGCCTGGATCGTCTTCCTGCGGGGATTGATCGTCATGGCCGATCCGGCCAAGGTTCGCGACCCGGCCAGCAAGATCGCGCTCGGATCGGGCGGATTCAATCTCGTCCGTCGAACCGCCTATGAGGCGACCAAAGGTTTCGAGTATCTCCGCATGGAGACCGCAGACGACGTCGCACTCGCTTCGATCGTCAAACAAGCAGGTGGGCGTCTGGCGATGATCGACGGAAGCCAAGAGCGTCCGGGTCCCGCTCTACCGATCAACCGGAGCGTTGATGCGCGGGATCGAAAAGAACGGCAGCACTACGGCGCAGATGCCCTTCCCGCTATTGGTCGTTGCGCTCGTGGCGCTCGGAGCGGTGCTGGTCACGCCCGTCTTCGTGCTCGTCGCCGGATCCGGTTGGCTGCAGGTCCTGGGCGGGGTAACCCTGGCGGCCTACACCGGCAGCGAGATGTTCGCTCTGTGGAGGAACACCGGACGGTGGGCGCCGGCTGTGATCTGGCCGCTCGGGTATCTCCTCATGGCCTTCGGAATCATCCGGGCAACCTGGCTCGCGCACCGCCGGGGCGGGGTTTCCTGGCGTGACACGTTCTACTCCCTCGAGGAACTCGAAACCGGCCGCCGTTTCACGCTCTAGCGCTAGGCCAGCAGCAGCTTCTCGAGCCGGCGCGCGGTGATCACGACCCCGACCACACCCATGACCAACAGGAACGCGACATGGCCGATCATGGTCCACTCGAGGTTTCCCAGCGTGAGCGCGCGGATGATCGAAACCCCGTGGTACAGCGGCGAGGTCTGCGCGACCCACTGGAGCCACTCGGGATATACGTCCAGCGGATAGAACGTGGCCGAGAACAAGAAGAGAGGCAAGGTCACCAGCTGAACCAGGTCGAAGTCCTGCCAGCTGCGCATGAACGACGTAGCGGCCATTCCGGCCGCAGCGAACGCAAACCCGATCAGCAGAGCGGCTGGAAGAGCCAGAATCCCCCACCACGACGGCATGAGGCCCATGATCACCATCACCACCATGAACCCGGCCGCGTAGAGCGCTCCCCTGATCAGCGACCAGGCGATTTCACCGACGGCGATATCGCCGGGTGCCATCGGCGTTGCCAGGATGGCGTCGTACGTCCTGGCGTATTTCAGCTTGAAGAAGATATTGAACGTCGATTCGTACACGGCCCCGTTCATGGCCGCCGAGGCCAGCAGGGCGGGAGCAACGTAGGCGGCATAGGTAACCGGGTTTCCATCCGGACCGGTGACATCGCCAACCAATGCACCGATCCCAATGCCGATCGAGAACAGGTAGAACAGCGGCTCGAAGAAGCCGGAGAACACGACCACCCACATGCGCCGGTAGACGAGGAAGTTCCTTTCGAGCAGATGGCGGGCGCGCCGACCGCCGAGCGCTGCAACGGGTACGACTCGCGAGATCAGGGTCCCCGACGTCACTGCCGGAGCTTCCGGTTGAAGGTACGGAAGGCGACCAGCGTGCCGCCGACGATCCAGGCGAGCAGGTAACCGACGTGAATGAACGGCGACCAGGTCGTCGGGATTCCCAGCGCCAGACTGCGGGCCAGCTCAACGCCGTGCCACAACGGCACCACGTTGGCCAGCGGTTGGAGCCAATCCGGCAGCTGGGAGATGGGAAAGAAGGTTCCGGAGAAGAGAAACATCGGAACGATCCCAAATCGGAACAACGTAGACAGACCGGTGTCGCTATCCAGATACGCTGCGTACGCCGTCGTCGCCGCTGCAAAGGCGAGGCCGGTGAGCACTGCCGGGACAACCGCCCATGCTCCCGCCCATGATTCCACGGCCCCGAACGCCGCCATGATGGCCACGAAAACGATCGATACAAACGCCAGCCGAACGGCGACCCACCCGAGATGCCCGACGACCAGATCTCGCACCCCGACCGGAGTGGCCAGCGTGGCGTGGTACGTCTTGGTCCACTTGATACCGGCCATCACCGGCCAGGACCCGTCGCCCGCCCCGGTCTGCATCGCGGTTGCAACCAACAGACCAGGTGCCAGAAAGGCCAGATAGCTCAAACCGCCCAGGTTCGCCACGCCGGCACCGTTATCAACCAATGAACCCAGCCCGATCCCCATCGCCAGCAGGTAGAGAACGGGACTGAAGAACGTGGAGATCACGCTTCCGCGCCAGGTGCGCCGGTACACCAGGGCGTGGGCTTCAACGACGCGGGCGACCGCCGGGAACGCCATCAGTCCACCAGCGTCCGACCCGTCAATCGCAGGAAAACGTCCTCGAGCGTCGAGCGGCGTACCACCACACTCTCGGGCTGCAGACCGCGACCGGTTGCTTCGGCGGCCGCCTGGTCGCCGTCGTCGGTGTAGAGCAACACCCGATCCGGCAGAACCTCGGTCCGCTTGGCCAGACCGTCCAGGCGATCGAGGATCGTTTCCTGCACGCCGACCGGGAAGCGCATCTCCAGGACCTCACGAGTCGAATACTCCTCGATCAAGCGACGAGGCGACCCTTCGGCAACGATCTTGCCTTTGTCCATGATGACGAGCCGGTCGCAGAGTTGCTCGGCTTCGTCCATGTAGTGGGTGGTGATGATCAGCGTCACCCCCTGTTGCTTGAGCCGGTACAGGCGATCCCAGAGGACGTGACGGGCCTGGGGATCCAGCCCGGTGGTTGGTTCGTCGAGGATCAACAACTCCGGTTGGTTGATCAACGCCCTGGCGATGGTCAACCGCCGCTTCATCCCACCGGAGAGAGGCTCGACCTTGTCGTCGCGCCGCTCCGACAGTTGAGCAAAATCCAGTAACTCCGTGATCCGTTCCCGGATGACAGGACGGGGCAGATCGAAGTAGCGCCCGTAGATGAGCAGGTTCTCGGCAACCGACAGTTCCGTGTCCAGCGTGTCGTCTTGAGGAACGACTCCCAACCGCCTGCGAATCTCAGGGCCGTCTACCGCCGGGTCCATCCCCAGGACCTGAAGGTAGCCATCGGAAATCGGGCTGACGGCACCGATCATGCGCATCGCCGATGTCTTCCCTGCGCCATTGGGACCGAGAAAGCCGAACGACTCACCGCGCGCCACCTCAAAATCGACAGCATCGACGGCGGTGAGATCTCCGAACTTCTTCGTGAGCGAGCGAGCTTCAACCAGGGACATGACGTTTGACATTAGTGATTGGGCGTTTCTTTGCTTGGTGGGAACGATCCCCCCTCCGTCGGACCCTCGGGCTCGCCACCTCCCCCCTTCTCGACGAGCTTCGCTCATCAGGGGGAGGGGTGGCTCAGAACTCTGCGTTGTTGGGGGTGCGGGGGAAGGCGATCACGTCGCGGATGTTCTGCATTCCGGTGGCGAACTGGACCAGGCGTTCGAACCCGAGCCCAAAACCGGCGTGCGGAACACTGCCGAAACGGCGCAAGTCGGTGTACCACCAGTAGTTGGCCACATCGAGGCCCTTCCGTTCGAGGCTATCGACGAGCACGTCGAGTCGCTCCTCGCGCTGACTGCCCCCGATGATCTCGCCAACTCCCGGGACGAGAACGTCGAGTGCTGCGACGGTCTTGTCATCATCGTTGCGGCGCATATAGAAAGCTTTGATGTCGACCGGGTAGTCGGTAACGATGACCGGCCGACCGAACACCGTCTCCGTCAAGTAGCGCTCATGTTCAGACTGAAGGTCACTCCCCCAATGGACGGGGAACTCGAAGTCGGTTTTCCCTTTCTCCAGAACCTCGATTGCCTCCCCGTAGGTGACACGTTCAAAATCCTGGTCGGCAACCGAACTGAGTCGTTCGAGCAACCCCTGATCGACCCACTGGTTGAAGAACTCGAGATCCCTGGTGTTGTTGTCCAGCAATTGTCGGAACAGATAGCGGAGGTAGTCCTCGGCCAGGTCGGCGTTGTCGACGTTGTCGGCAAAGGCCATCTCCGGTTCGATCATCCAGAACTCGGCGAGGTGGCGCCGGGTGTTGGAGTTCTCTGATCGGAACGTTGGACCGAATGTGTAGACGTTGCCCAGAGCGCTCGCGTAGGTCTCGGCCTCCAGCTGCCCGCTGACCGTCAGATAGGTCGGCCGGCCGAAGAAGTCTTGCGCGAAATCCACCTCGTCCTGATCGTTTCGAGGTGGCAGAACCGGGGTCGAGGGTGGTGACGCGGAACATATCACCCGCCCCCTCAGCGTCGCTCCCGGTGATGATCGGCGTGTGGAGATAGAGAAAACCGCGTTCCTGGAAGTAACGATGCGTCGATGCAGCGAGGGCGTTTCGAACCCGGGCCACTGCACCAAACGTGTTCGTTCGAGGTCGAAGGTGAGCCAATTCGCGCAACCGCTCGAAAGAAATCCGCTTCTTTTGAAGCGGGTAGTCCTCGGGATCGGCCAGGCCGTGCACGACGAGCTCGACGGCCCGCAGCTCGACCCGCTGCCCGGAACCGGGCGATTCGACCAATTCTCCGGTGGCCGAGACCGCGGCACCGATATGCAAACGCTGCACCTCGGACTCGTAGTTGGACAACGAACCGTCGGCAATCACCTGGAGACCATCGAAGCTGGAGCCGTCGTTCAACTCGAGGAACGAGAATCCACCTTTTGAATCGCGCCGCGTTCTGACCCAACCGGCCACCGTTACCGTCGCACCGAAGTCATCGCGATCGAGTACGTGCTTGATGAGTTCACGCTTCATGGAGAGCCTCGTGTCATGTCGGAGTTGCGGCCACGATAGAAGGTCCGGCTCTCATAACCACGACCCGGGCCGGACCCGCCTCGATGAGTCACCGTCTCACCGGGTTGCCTCCGCAACGACCGGCAGGGGAGACAGGTAACGTAGCGGGGTAATCCACAAGGGGCCGACCATGGAAAACGAGATGCTGAAGTCGGTCATCGACATCGTCGGTGAACAAGCCCCCCCGGAAGACTTTCCGGTTCTCTCAGCATTTGTCGAAGCCTACATTCGCCGTTTCCCCGACACCGACGGCGTCCGATTGACCCCTCGCGAGTGCTACGACCAGATCGAAGACCTCTACGGTTTCATCAAGAAGCGTCTGGACCGCGCCGGTACGGTGCGCGTTTTCGTGCCAGACCGGAGTCTGCATGGCTACGAGACGGGCGCGTCGGTCGTCGAGGTCATCGTCGACGACGGGCCTTTCCTGGTCGACTCGATAACGGCGGAGATACAGGCACGCGGGATTGCCATCAAGCGAGCGCTGCACCCGGTCATCGGCGTGGATCGCGACGAGCAAGGGAATCTCACCGAAGTCATGAACGCCCGGGGCGCCCGACACAAGGAGTCGGTCCAGCACTACGAACTCGACCGGGCTCTCGACGATGATGAGGCAGCCGACCTGGAGACCGGCACTTCGAGAAGTCCTCACCGATATCCATGCGGTCGTTCGTGACTTTGAGCCGATGACGCGGGCCGTCGACCGCATGGTCGGCGTTGCCGAGGCGGGACGGGCCAGGTATCCGGTCGAGGAGATCTACGAAACAACGTCCTTTCTCCGCTGGCTCCTCGACGGCAATTTCGTTTTTCTTGGTTATCGCGAGTACCGGATCAGCGGCTCAGGGCCCGAACGTGCGCTATCGGTGGTTCCCGGGTCCGGGTTGGGCATACTCGGCGACCACAACGAGTCCGCCTTCGCAACACCCGAGGCTCCTGAGCGAACTGTCGGAGGCCCGTCGTCGACGGTATGAAGAGGGCGGATTGCTCGTGATCTCCAAGACGAACCGCGCTATCCACGGTCCACCGACGGTCCAAGATGGACTACATCGGTGTCCGGCATGTCGGCCCCGACGGGGAAGTCGTCGGTGAGGCGCGCCTGATCGGGTTGTTCACATCAAAGATGTACATGACCAGGGCGACCCAGATCCCTCTCCTGCACCGCAAACTCGATCAGATCATCGAAGCCGAAGACCTCATCGATGGCTCCCACGATCACAAACTGGCCATCCAACTCTTCGAGAGCTTCCCCAAAGACGAACTGTTCGCCACACCGACCGAAGGTGATCCGCCAGGCTATCTCTGAGCTTCTGACTCTTGAGGAGGACCAACAGGTCAGGCTCATCATCCGTCGAGACCTCCTCAACAGAACCATCTCTCTGCTGGTTTCACTGCCGCGCGACCGTTTCAACGCAGATCTCCGCAAGGATCTCCAGGAGCTGTTCCGGGAGCGGTTCCAGGCTGCCTCGGTTGACTACCGACTCGCCCTTGGTGATACCGGGAATGCCCGCATTCACTTCACCGTATGGGTCGGTGAAGGTAGAACTCCCGACGTCTCGATCACCGATCTCGAAAAAGAGGTCGTGGCGATGACCCGCACCTGGCAGGACCGGGTGATGGACGTCCTCATCTCACGGCTCGGCCGAGAACGGGGCCTCGCTCTCGGCGAGAAGTGGCTGGACCGTATGCCCGACTACTACACAACATCCGTGCCGATCGAGCTCACTCCAGGCGACATCCTGAGGCTCGATGAGCTGTCAGACGAACGCCGGGTGGTGGTGGGGTTGCAGAACGAACCCGAGTCACGGGAACAACTCACCCGGGTTGCCATCTATCGACTCGAGGGCAAACGGCCCCTTTCCGAACTCATGCCGATCCTGGAGGCCTTGGGTTTCTACGTGATCGAAGAGGTGCCCTTCCGGCTATTGGGTGGTAACGAGTTGGGTGGTAACGAGGAGCCGTTCATCCACGACTTCGGCGTCCTCGGAACCGACCGTCGTCCGATCGACCTGACCGATGGCACCGAGCGCATCGCCGAGACCATCGAGGCGATCATTCACGGCCGAGCCCAGTCCGACTCGCTCAATCGCTTGATCGTTCTCAGCGACCTCACGTACAGCCAGGTGGGCATCCTGCGAGCCTATCGCACCTACTGGCAACGGGTTGGTCCCGGCTTCACCGCCGAGTACATGAACGAAGCGTTGGTCGACCATCCCGTTATCGCCACCAAGTTGGTGGATATGTTCGAGGCCCGTTTCGACCCGAATCGAGAGGCGGAAGACACGAGCGCCCTGCGCACAGAGATCCTGGCCGACCTCGATGCGGTCGAGTCACTCGACCAGGACCGCATCCTGCGGGGCTTTCTCGGAGTCATCGAGGCAACCCTCCGGACCAGCGCCTACCGCCCCGACTGTCAATCGCTCAGCTTCAAATTCCGAGTCGGCCTCAGTCCCGGGCATGCCGAAGCCGTATCCCCTCTATGAGATCTTCGTGTACTCCCCCGAGGTCGAAGGGATCCACTTGCGAGGCGGGATGGTGGCTCGCGGCGGTCTGCGCTGGTCGACCCGCAAGGAGGACTACCGCACCGAGGTTCTCGGCCTCATGAAAGCCCAGATGACCAAGAACGCCGTCATCGTGCCGACCGGCTCAAAGGGCGGATTCGTGCTTCGCACGCAACGTCGACCCCGCCGAGCTCAAGGACGCGGTCAAGAACGCTTACCTCGTGTTCGTGCGCGGGCTGCTCGACGTGACCGACAATCTGGTCGGCGGCCGGGTGGTGCACCCGCCGGGCGTGCAGGTACACGACGGCGAGGACCCCTACCTCGTGGTTGCCGCCGACAAAGGCACCGCCACCTTCTCCGACATTGCCAACGAGCTTGCCGCGGAGTACGGGTATTGGCTCGGTGATGCTTTCGCGTCGGGAGGTTCGGCCGGCTACGACCACAAGGAACTGGGCATCACCGCCCGGGGTGGATGGGAGTCCGTGAAATGGCATTTCCGGGCCCTGGGACGGGACATCGTCACGCGATCCCTTCACCGTGGTCGGCATCGGCGACATGTCCGGGGACGTGTTCGGCAACGGCATGCTCCTTTCTGACCAAATCCGTCTCGTAGCAGCCTTCGATCACCGCCACATCTTCGTCGATCCCGACCCCGACCCGGCGGTGAGTTTTGTCGAGCGACAGCGTCTGTATGACCTACCCGGTTCTTCCTGGGACTCGTATGACAAAGCGCTTCTCTCCACCGGTGGCGGGGTTTTCCCGCGAACGGCGAAACGTATCGAGCTCTCGCCAGCACATGCGCGACGTGTTCGGTACGGACGCCACCGACGCTCACCCCCGACGATCTCATGAAGGTCATTCTGCAAGCCCCGGTCGATCTGCTCTGGAACGGTGGCATCGGCACCTACGTCAAGGCCACCGGCGAATCGCATGAGGCGGTGGGCGACCGCAGCAACGACGCCATCCGTATCAACGGCAAGGACCTTCGCTGCAAGGTGGTCGGCGAGGGCGGCAACCTGGGACTCACCCAACGGGGCCGCATCGAATATCGCCCTGGCCGGTGGCCGGATCAACACCGACTTCATCGACAATTCGGGCGGCGTCCACTGCTCCGACCGGGAAGTCAACCTGAAGATCCTGCTGGGTATGGCCGAGGAACGGGGCGACCTGGATCGGGCCGGGAGAGACGAACTGGTTGCCGGTGTGGCCGACGACGTCGTCGCAGCCATCCTCTACGACAACTTCCTCCAGGCCCAGATTCTCTCCCAGGAAGTGGAGGCATCGGCCGGTCGTCTCGAAGCCTACGAAGACCTCATGCAGAGCCTCGAGAGCGAAGACTTGCTGGATCGAGAGATCGAACAACTCCCCACTTCCGACGAGATCACGGAACGGGTCCGAACCGGCCTCGGCCTCACCAGCCCGGAACTGGCGGTCTTGCTGGCCTACGCCAAACGGAGCCTCACGGAAGCGCTGCTCGACTCAGATCTGCCGGACTGGCCCGCCTTCGAAGACGACCTGCCCGGCTACTTCCCCGGTCCGGTGGTCGAACGCTACGCGGATCTGATTGCACTCCATCCTCTGCGACGTGAACTCATCGCGACCATGGTCGCCAACGAAATCATCAACTCCCTCGGGATCACGTTCATGTCGCGACTCACCGCCGAAACCGGGAAAGATCCGGCCGATGTGGTTCGCTGCTACCGAATTGCCCGAGATGTGACCGCCGCCGAAGAGCGATGGGATCCGATCGAGGCTCTGGTCGGCACCATCGAGCCTGACCTGCAAAGCGAACTCATGGGAGGCGTCGACTGGCTGGTTGAAGCCATCGCCCGCTGGTATCTCGCCCACACAGGAGTCGAACCGATGGCCGGAGCGATTGAAGCAGCCCGGGCGGCTTTCCAGGAGATCTCCGAAGCCCTCCCGGACATCGGGCCCGTCCAATGGAGAACTGAACGAAGTCTCGTCGTTGAGCAATTGGTGAAGAGGGGCGTGCCGGAGTCCGTTGCCTATCGACATGCCTACCAGGGCGAACTCGCCCATGCGCCCGACATCATCGACCTTGCCCATATCACCGGAAGACCCATCCGCTCAGTGGCCCGGGTGTTCTTCTTGCTCGGCCAGCTTTTCGGGATCAACTGGCTCGAAGCCCGAGTTGATCAGCTTCCGGCTGCATCCCGATGGCACCGACGGGCAATTCAGGCAGTTGATGAAGAACTGCTCAAGCTCCGCCGCGAGCTGGCCGAGCGGGTCATCAGCGAATCGGCCGCAGACTCCAATCCCCAGGAAGCGATGGAGGCCTACCTCAGCACCCGGGGAAGCGCGCACGATCGGCTCACCCGGTTCATGAGCTCGCTTGCCATCGACGGCGTTGACGATGTGGCGTCCGTGATTGTGGCTATTCGCCAAATCAGAGCGCTGGTCGGATAGCAGGCGCACCTTCGCGGTGCCGGTCGATCTGCCATCACGTGAAAAGCGACCGGAGTCGTCCGACTGAACCCTATCACGTCACTAGTCACTTCGGGACCCGGAAGAACCCCTCGCGAGGTTTCCGACGCCAGACGATGACATATCCGAGCAACATACCGAAAGGCAGAACACATGGCAGTGTCGCTGGGAGGCGCAAATCGGAAGCCCGGTGTTGCCTTTGGATTGAGCTGGGACCACGGGAAACGGGTCCGAACGGTGGCCATGGCGTCGCAACTGCTCGCCACCGATTGGCGCTGACTCTTCCCGCAGCCGTTCCTCGGCATCCGCTGCTCCGCTTCTCCCTGATTCCCGTCATCGTGCGGGAAGTTCCCGGATCGGGCGACACGGCCGAGGACCTGGTCGAGCAGGTGGGTGGCACCGTGGGCGATCGACTCGAGATCATCGACGGTTTCACTGCCGAGATACCCGCGGCCATCGATCTCTAGCTCTGACTCGCCGATCCGACCATCCTCTCCGTGACACCGGACACCAAGGTTCGGTCTGCTGGATTTCGGCACTGAATTCGCCACAGAGGCCACAGATACCTTTACCCGGGGATCGTACGAAGACGCGGCCTACTCCGACGACGACGAAGCTCATCTCGAGTTGGTACAGACCGACACCACCCTGACCACCACGACCCAACTTGGCGACTCGATCGCTCCCACCGAGCTCGACGCCCAGCCTCTTCCCGACCGCCACCTCCAGCCTCACGACGTTTCGAAAGCGCTCCCCCCGGCTGGATGGCACTGGTCAATGACGCCACCGGCGCGATGGACTTCTGGGCGCAAGGGCTTCACCGGGTCCGGTGTCGATGTCGCCTTGATCGATTCCGGCATTGCCCCGTCGCCGGCATCAATCTGGCCGGCAAGGTCGTCAACGGTCTCGACATCTCATTCGAGTCCCAAGCCAAGAATCTCGGCTATCTCGACACCTACGGGCACGGCACCCACATGGCAGGGATCATTGCCGGCCGCGACAGCCTCACGGACCCCCTCAGCGCCCAGAAAGCCGGCGAGTTCGTCGGCGTCGCTCCCGGTGCACGCATCTTGAACGTCAAGGTGGCCGATGCCGAACGGTGCCGTCGATGTCTCCCAGGTGATTGCAGCCATCGATTGGGTCGTCCAGCACCGCAACGACCATGGCCTCAACATCAGGGTGCTGAACCTCTCTTTCGGAACCGACGGAACCCAGCAGTACACGCTCGATCCCCTCGCCTATGCCGTACAGATGGCATGGGATAGCGGCATCGTCGTCGTGGTCGCGGCAGGCAACGACGGCAACGCAGCGGCGTTGCGCAATCCGGCCTTCAACCCCTACGTCATCGCGGTGGGAGCCAGCGATACCGGCGGCACCGAACGAGCCTAGGACGACTTCGTCACCGATTTCTCCAACTGCGGCACCGACGATCGTTATGTCGATCTCGTCGCCCCGGGAAGATCGATCGAGAGTCTCCGGGTTCCCGGCTCATCGGCCGACATCAAGTACCCATCCGCCGTGGTCGACCAGCGGTTCTTCAAGGGTAGCGGCACATCACAGTCGGCTGCAGTCGTTTCGGGAGCGGCGGCGCTGGTCATCGATCAACGACCCGGCATCACGCCCGATCAGGTCAAGGCTCTTCTCATGGAATCGGCCCGGCCCCTGAAGAACTCGTCGACCACCTGCCAGGGCGACGGGTCTTTGAGTCTCGGCAAGGCGCTGAAGACGGCCACCCCTCGAGCCGCACAGAAGTACAGCGCCCCGTCCGGCACCGGATTGCTCGACCTGGCCAGAGGTTCGGCGAAGCTGATCGACGGCAAGATGATCCTTGAAGGTGAACAGGACATCTTCGGAATGGAGTTCGACAGTGCCTCATGGTCGAACGGCAGCCGCGCTGAGCGCCAGCTGGTCCGGAGGCACGTGGAACGGATCGAGCTGGTCGGGGGCAGGCTGGTATTCCAAGAGCTGGTCCGGAGCGAGCTGGTCCAGTGCCTCCTGGTCGAGCGCCTCCTGGTCCGGAGCGAGCTGGTCCAGCGCCTCCTGGTCGAGCGCCTCCTGGTCCGGAGCGAGCTGGTCGAGTGCCAGCTGGTCCGGTGCGAGCTGGTCGAGCGCCTCCTGGAGCAGCAACGTATGGTCGTCAAAGTCGTGGGGCAACGTGCTCACCACGATGAGTAAATCCTGGGGCTACACGTTCCAGTAGAGGAATCAGCCGGAATCGAGATCGTGACCGCGTCGGCTGGAGCTCCTCGAGCAGAGCTTGATCGGTGAAGAGCATCAGCTCCGGACCCCAATCCTGTCGACCGGGTGGTTCGTCCGTTGGAGTCGCCAACAGCTCGATCACCGGGTCTCGCAACGTTCGAGCCCAGGCCCGTCCTTTGGCCGACGCCTGGGAGGTCAGCGTGGCATCGGCATTCACAGTGAAGACCTGGGCGGCGATCTGTGGATTGGCGCGCGAGCCCCGCTCGCCGTACACGATCATCACCGCGCCGGCAGGAACGTCCTGAATGCCTCCGACGGCAATGAATTCACCCTCGAACGCCCACCCGGAGTCCTTCGACGTGTCCACCGAATAGATGATCTTTGCCCAGTTCTTGTGGCGTTCGTCACCAACGAGCGGTACTTCCACCGGAACCATCACTTCCATAGCCGGAACTGTAACGGCTTCCGTCGGACGTCAGAGATCTGACCGGTGAGACTCGTGACCTGAAACCAGAATCCAAAAGCCGGGCGGCTCCGTACTCAAAGATGGAATGAAATTGCACGGAAGCTGGTTGATCACAGGTTCAGGGAACAAAAACCTCATGAGCATTCGTTCGTAGAGGTGCAGAATGGGAATTGGGGAACACATGGCGACAAAACAACGCCATCATGGCAACGACTTGCTCGACGACCGGGGTCGGTTGACCCCGGACCTCGTGAATCAATACCTCGCAGGGATCGGCGCGTTCGACCTGTTGACGGCCGACCAAGAGGTCGAACTCGCCCAGCGAATCGAGGCCGGCAACCATGCTCGCGAGTTGCTCGAAGACGGGTGACGTCACAGACAAAAAGGAACGCACCCGGCTCGAGCGGGCCGTCCGTGACGGGCGCGACGCTCAAAGCGAATTTCTCACCGCCAATCTCCGCCTCGTCGTTTCCAATGCTCGCCGGTACTCAAACGTCTCGGGCATGGATCTCCTCGACTTGATTCAGGAGGGAAACCTGGGTCTCATCCGGGCCGTCGAGAAATTCGACTGGCGGAAAGGTTTCAAATTCTCCACCTACGCCACGTGGTGGATCCGTCAGGCCATCACCCGGGCCATCGCCCAACAATCCCGCACCGTCCGAATCCCGGTACATCTCCACGACATCCTCGGAACGGTTCGGGCTGCCCAACACAGCCTGGCGGCGGACATGGGCCGGGTACCAACCCCCGAAGACATCGCCAAAGAGACCGGCATCGACCTTCCCAGGGTAAAGCAGGCGCTGGATGCCACCGATACGGTTGCTTCACTCGAAGCGCCCATCGGCGACGACGGTGCAATTCTCGGAGACTTCATCCAGGACGATGAGGTCGACGATCCTGCCCGGGCGGTAGAAGATCTCGAGGTCCAGGAAACCATCATGCGTTCGCTGAGCAAACTCCCCGAGCGCGAATCCACCGTTCTCTCGCTTCGTTTCGGATTGCACGACGGGCGGCCGCGACCCCTGAAAGAGGTGGCCGACGAACTCAAGCTGAGCAGCGAGCGAGTCCGTCAGATCGAGCGGAACGCCCTGGCCCGCTTGCGCGGAGGAAACCGCCCGACTCGGCGACGTGGCGTAGAACGCGACGCGATGAGCTATCAGGTTAGCCGCGTTCTGGCTATGCGCTGGAACTGAAGCGCGCCTGGGGACCCCTCGGCGGGCACCGTCCCCCTCCGCTGCTCACCTCTCGGTCGGACCCCCCCCCTTCGCTAGCCCGTGCCGCATGGGGAGGAAACAACTATGGCAACGGCCGCCCGAGGCTGGGAGGCGAACCGCACTCCTATGCCCGAAAGCATGGGAAGTTGGTGTGCGGCGCTGGGGGCACTCGGACGAACCGTTGCCACTAACACCGTACCGCGAGTTGCAGCCTTTTTGGGTGCAACTCGCACCTTGCCGACAGGAGGCCAGCGTACCCGGTCGAAGGAGGGCCGGCCGCCTCGATGACCAGCGAAACTACCCTCCGGCGGAGGCGGACACGCCTGCCGCGAACATCGGCAATTGCCACGCAGGCCGTTCGGGTGCTTCACCGGCCTCGAGCATCGCCCGCCATTCCTCATCGGTCAGGCGGCCCAGTTCTGCCTCTTGCCAGAACTCGTAGTACGAGTAGACGCCGCCGACGGCTACCTGAAAGGTGCCCCGGTCATTGGGGACCAGGACCATGATGCGGTCGATTCGTCCGATTCCGATCTCCAGGAATGCCGTCGTCGACCGCATGATGTCGGCGATCAGCGCAGCGTCGGTGTCGTCGGCAGACGGCAATCCCAGAGCGTCGTCCCAATCCGCGGTTTGAATCCACAAACCCTCCAGGACCGAGCCGATCCCCTCGAGCCAATCATTGTCGGCCTGCGAGATCGGCAAACCGGCCAGCTCGTCGCGCGCAATCCCGGCCAGCCGGTTGAGCAACCCGCGGACGCTGGTCATGAGTGCATCGGAGTCATCCGCCGAACGAACGAGACCCCGATTCCGCAAACCGTCCTGCAGCAAGCCAACCACCGAAGCCATCCGCTCCCAGGAAACCGGATCGGGCTCGACCCAGTGCCGGGGCGGCTCGGACAACGGCTCGAAATCGCCCTCTGCTGCGAAGGACTGCTTGGCGTAGAGGATCGTGTCGTGCTTCAACTCGGCGTACGAGCCCAACCCGGCCTGCAGGCCCTTCGCCTCCCAGGCAGGTGTCCTCATGAAGTCCGGGAAGGCCTGACCTTTGGGAACCAGAACGGGTTGTATGGCATACAGCCATGCGTCGTAGACCGTGCCGGCCCAATCATCGGCGCTTCGGTCGTCGACCAGATTCTGCATCGACTGCGAACTGGGTGCCGTAGTTGGTTTGCGCGGTATCTCCGGCAGCTTCAAGCTCCCGGTAGGCAAGATCCGAACCGAACACGGCGGCCAGATCGAGGGTTGTCGCCTGAACCCGGCCGTAGGGGGGATCGCCAACATGGGGAAACCGCAATTGGTCGTAGATATAGGAGTCAACCACGAACCGCACTCCCATGATGCGGGCCGCGGCATTCTCGGGATCGATGCCAACCGGTCGCAACGCGATCAACCCTGCGGCCACATCATCGACGGTTGCGGCGTTGCCGAAACGACCGGGATCAGTCGAGCCAGCCGGGCACAACCACCTCCGCGACGTCGGCCAGCTCGAAGGGCGTGAAATCGTCGGCCACCCCGACCAGGAAGGCGGTCGGCTCGTAGATCAATCGCCAGGCTGCGGCCAGGTCGGGATCCCCGGCCAGGAGACGGGCCGCCATGAGGCCGACTTGAAGCGAATCGGCGTCCTCGACGAAGAACGATGCCTGGCCCAGCATCGACATGGCCAGGAAATAGCGTTCGAGATCTGCGTTGCGCGTGTAGTGACCGCGCGGCTTGAACAGGCTGTAGTCAACGCAATTGCGTAGCGATGTGAACGGTGCACATTCCCCGAAGCTGCTGGTCGGCGACTTCGTCAGCTGCGTTGCTTCGCGGGCCAGATCGACTTCCTGCTGTGCGAGCGGACCGATCGGGCCGACATCGATTTCGAGCAAGGCAGCGGTCGCTTCGAAGAGTTGCTGAGCCCTGGCTGCTGCCTCGGCCAGATCGGTACCGGCCAGTTCCGACGTCTGTTGACGGGCAGCCTCGACCAGGCCCCTCACCAGATCCTCGAGGATGGGGAGCAGGGTTTGCTGCTCGATGTCGCGCAGCAGTTTGGAGAACGCCAGGTGCAGGAAGTGGTATCCGACATCGGTTGTGACGAAGAACACCTGACCCTCATACAGGTAGCTCGCATAGGCATGCTGGAACTGCCGGTAGCCGTCGGGAGTAACCACAAAGCCCTGGGCCAGCAGCGTGGAGGCGACATCCGGATCGATGAGCAGCCATTCAGGCTTGACGACATCCTCGAGGGTCTTGGGGAGAGCCGGCCCCGGATAGGTCGAACCGTCTGCCAAGAAGCGGAACGAGCTCAAACGGTGCAAACGCGGCCGGCGACCCGGGAACCATACCGGAGGAAATGATGACCGGAGGCGCCGCCGTGGTCACCGTTGTAGGCGGTATCGAGGAGGCGTGTTGTGGTGGAGGCCGGCGATGTCGTCGTGGTCTCGCCGGACCTTTGCGTGCAAGCCGCAGTGATCATCGCCAGCACCGTCAGGATGACGAGAACCCGTCTCATCTTTCCGACTCCCTTCGCCCTCTCGAAACCGTCACGCTCCCATCCCTCTCCATCAACGTACTCCCCGGTCGACCGGCCAACTAGGGCGAATCAGCCGTTCCACGGTCGAGGATCACCGGATCGAGCCTCCCATCGCCATCGACATCGATACATCCCGGCGTCCCGGCACCCGGCAGCTCGGCAGGAACGGTGAACCCGAACCTCTGCCACACCCATCCGCCCGTCGCCACGATGGTGGGGTCATCGAGCGAGTCAAAAGCCAGAGCGAGAGAACCATCGCACACAGCCAGGCGCGCCACCGGCCGGAACAAAGTCCCGGCCACCCACACTTGCTCGAAGATCATCAGGTTGGTAGACGCCCAGGTGGGCGCTCTGACCTGCTGCGTCCGCCCACTGCCGGTCCGGAAACTGCGTGTTGACCTCGTTCTCCCGATAGGCGATGGCGATGCGATATCACCACGTCGTCACGGCCGTCTCCGGTTGCGTCACCCAGGGCGGCGTCCACGATATCGCCGGCCACGAAATCGTCAACGACGACGGCCGCCGACCGGATCGGTTCGACGGTCGCAAACCTTGTCAGGTTCCACCAGTCGAGGCCGAGTAAAACCGCGTCCCTCTCCGGCGTGGCCCATGCTTCGAAATGAACGCGGCGATCATGGTGCTCGGTTGACCCGACCCGGTAGGCGAAAACCCCTTGCCGATCGGCGAGTACTTCCAGGATGGCTCCTTCCCGGGTACCGGCGGCGGATTGATCGAAGAGGAAATTCCCGAGGCTGGTCGCAACCACGGTCGTCCCGTCTCCGGCCCGGGGGATCTCGAAAATGGGTTGTACAACATGCGGCCCGTGTCCCCACACGACATCTGCTCCCCAACCAGCGAGTCGCTCGGCCAGCACCGCCATGCCAGGATCGGTCTCCCGGTAGTACTCGACTCCGCCGTGGACTCCGACCACCAGGACATCCACCTGCTCTCGAGCCGAGGTGACAACCGACTCGACACTTGGTTCGTCCCAGGAGGCGATTCCCGGATGCTCGGCAGTGGCGCTCGTGCCCGCCAGCGTTGCGTCGAAGGCCAGAAAACCGACCCTGAGGCCGTTGCGTTCGACTATCTGGACTGCGAAAGCCTCGGCGATTTCTTCGCCTCCTCCCACTACGGTCATTCCGGCCGTCTTCACGGCATCGATCGTGTCGAGGATCGAGAGGCGCCCTGCGTCACCGGCGTGATTGTTGGCGATACCGACCAACGTCGAAGCCGGCGAGCGCCAGCGATTCCGCCGCCGCCGGATCTGCCTCGAGAGCAAACGGGTTGGTGGCGATGTGGGGCCGGAGCGTCAAAGGAGATTCGAGGTTTGCTGCCGCGATATCGACCTCGGTCAGAATGTGACGGACATCTTCAAACAATCCGAGAGGTTCGTTCCGAACGATCGAACTGAGCCCCCTCCCCAGCATCACATCTCCGACCAGCGCTATCGAGACGGTCGGACCCTGCGCTACGTGAGCCGGCACCGTGGTGGTCGTGGTGGTCGTCGAAACCGTGGTGGTCGTCGACGCAGGCTGTCCGTGCGTGGTCGACGTCGCAGGAAGCGGACCGGTCGTCGGAGGGGTGACCCGCCCGGCAGCGGCACCCTGGCAGCCCGATACGGCGAGAGCCAGCGAGACCATGAGCATCCTGGTTCCCGGCACGTGTTTCACTTGATCATCTTCTCAGAAACACCCGTCATCGTGAGGAATCGACCCGATCAAAGAACGAGTTCGGGAATAGCCCGGTTCCCGGCGGTCATGGAGACCCCGCACCCCAGGCGGGTCCTACTCGCCGTCGACGCGAATGCTGCCGGATCCCGTCGTGGCCGTGATGGTGCGGGACGAAGATGGATCGTCGGATATCCCGGCAGAACGAGAACTCCCCGAGCTCGTCCGGAGATCCAGGTGGTAGGAGCCGGAGGGCACAATCACGGTAATCGACCCTGAACCTGTCTCCAGGCCGACCTCGTCAGGGGCCAACCCAAACAGGAGATCTATGGAACCAGAACCGGTCTGAGCGTTGAGGTGCAAAGAAGTCACATCTCCACGAATACTGCCCGATCCGGCCACCACATCGGCTGTGGCCGAAATACCGTCTAGCACAATGGAGCCCGATCCGGTTTCAGCCGAGACGTTCCCACGCACATCAACCAGCTCAATCCCCCCTGATCCGGTCTTGGCCAGCACGATCCCTTCCAGTCCTTGCAACCGTATCGAGCCGGATCCCGTCTCGATTTCGACGCCAACCGAAGCCGGCACTCGCAAGAGATGATCCACCGAACATGACGATCCCAAGAAAGACCACCTATCGGGACAATCCGAATCGATCTCGAGCACGTTATTCACGAGGACGTACTCGGCTCTGGGCCGTTCGCCGTTGAATCTCAGCCAACGCTCAACTTCAATCGTGTCGCCCGTACCGGCCAGGATCTCAACACGGGCCCGCGTCGACCGTGACCACTATCCGATCGATCGGGTCCGCGACGGCGAAGTCAGCCTGTTCGATTGTGTTGGGTGCGCCCCCACCGAGCGGCTGACCGACCACCAGGACAACCGACAGCAACACCGTCATGACGGTACCGACGGCAACCCAACCGCCGGCGGACCCGGAGCGGGAACGAACGAGCACGACCAGGCCGACCAGGACCAGGGCGGACGAAACCACCACCCTCCAGGGAATATCTCCAAGCAGCGTCTCGAGAAGGATCGCAACCCCGACCGCGACCAACGCAAGGCCGATCACCAAGCGACCGGGCCGGCTCCGCGGGACTGTCCGGTGATTGGGTTCCACAGATCAAACCTATCACCGTGCGGCAACGCTGCGACCAACTCGAAGGGCGGCGAGCTCAGGCTCGAGTGGCGACCCGCTCGGCAAACGTCACGAGGGCCGCGATGACCTCATCCCGGTTGAGTTCGTTCACCAGCTCATGGCGGGCTTCTGGATAGACGCGAACCGTGAGGTCCTTCGTCGGCATTCGCTTGACGGCGTCCAGGGAGGTTCGGTACGGCACGAACGGGTCGGCGGCCCCATGCAAGAACAGCACCGGCATCGTGATCCGGTCGAGCTCAGCGTTGAAACGGTCGAGCGCTTTGACCTCGGCTTCCAGAAGGGGACGCTTATAGCCGCCGTGGTAGACGAGCGGATCGTCGGCATAGGCCAGCGCCACATCCGGGTCGCGCGACATCCCGGCCGGATCGGACGATTCGTCCGGTATACCGCTCTCGAGAACGCTACGCGCCCAGGGCCAGTCCCCCAATACCGCTCCCATGAACACCACCCCGGCGGGTTGGTCTGAATACCGCTCTGCAAATCGGCCGGTCAGCAACCCTCCCATGGAATGACCGGCCACGATGGTTGGCAGTCCGGGGTAGTCGCCGGCCATGATCTTGAGGAGGGTTTGCAGGTCATCAACCACGTGTTCGAAATCGACGATCAGCGCGCGTTCCCCCTCCGACCTGCCGTGCCCAATATGATCTGGAGCACACACAACGGCGCCATCGGCGACCAGCGCTTCGGCGACGTGTTGGTAACGCCCACTGTGCTCGGCATAGCCGTGCACGATCATGACCAGACGGTGTGGCGTTCCGGCGGGGGTCCAAACCCGATAGAACACTTCGCCTTCACTTCCCTGAAACAGCCCCTCGTCCATGATGACTCCGATCGACCGCGACTACCGCCAACCTAGTGTCGATGCCGCACCGGTCCGTCGTCGAACCGCCCCCAACAAAGGGACTTTTGACCCTGGCGTCGGGATGGGCCGCCACCGCAGAATGCCGTCACAAACAGGCGCCGCTCCAGGGTGCATGGCGTGCTCTCCCGTGAGGGACAGGAACGCCATCCTCGCCATACAGGTTCGGGATGCGGAGCGGGCCTAGGAACGGCGCACGGCGGGAGAGCCGGGGGTAAACCCCTGTGATCTCACTCCCGGTTCTCTCGCCTGCCTTCCACCATTCTTCGACCGATTGCGACCACAATGTGCTCATGGACGCACTTGATCCTGCTGGTCGAAGATGACCCGTCGATTCGCGAGTTGACAGAGATGGGCTTGCGAGCGGCCGGTTTCCAAGTGACTACCGCCGCCACCGGACGAACCGCGCTTGGACCGGTTCCGCACCGATCGGCCCGAAGCCGTCGTACTCGACATCATGCTCCCGGAGCTCGACGGCCTCGAGGTGTGTCGGGCCATCAGAGCTGAATCGTCGATTCCGGTCGTGATGCTGACGGCCAGGACCGACACGGTCGACATCGTCGTTGGGCTCGAAGCCGGAGCCGACGACTACGTAACCAAACCTTTTGAGATGCCCGAGCTCGTGGCTCGCCTGCGGGCCGCCCTGCGCCGTGCCCGGCAGCTCGAGCCAACCGAACGACTCGACTCTGGTCCGCTGCAGATCGACATCGCCGCTCACCTGGTGCTGCGGGACGGCACCGACCTGGGACTGACTCCAACCGAGTTCCGGTTGTTGGTTGAGCTGGCCAGGCGACCGACCCAGGTGTTCACCCGCGAAATGCTGTTCGAGCGTGTGTGGGGCTACGGATATCTGGGTGATTCCCGGTTGGTGGACGTGGCCGTCCAACGACTCCGGTCGAAGATCGAAACCGATCCAGCTCAACCGACCTTGATCCGGACCGTTCGAGGCGTCGGATATCGAGCCGGGTCGTGAAGACGCGAGCGCGGCGTCCGGACCCGGTTGGTAGCTACCTTCATCATTCTGATCGCCGGAACCGTCATCATTCTCGGCGTCGGCGCCTACCTCTTCGTCAGTAGCTCTCTGCGGGGACAGCTCGTGGAGGATGCTGTGGAACGAACGAATTTCAACCTGGCCGTGCTCGCCACCGAGTGGCTGGACGGTGACCCAACCGCGGCGGAATATGAGGCCAGCCCACTGGCCGACGCCCTCGCCCTGCGCGGCGATATCGACGTATATGTCGACTTCGGCGACGGTGACCCATTCCTCTCCAGACCGGCGTTCCTGAGCACTCCCGATCTGGTCTCGAGCGATCTCACGGCGATAGTCGCCCAGGGCAACATCGGTCACGAGTGGATCGAGGTGGACGGCGCGCCGTTCCTCGTCACCGCCGGTCGCCGGCCGCCGTCGGGTCCCGATTTCTACTTCTTCCATCCGGCAGACAACATCGAGAACGGGCTCGAACGGCTGCGCCAGGCTCTGCTCGCCGGCGGGCTCGTACTCATTCTGCTCGGCGCCGGGGCCGGGCAACTGGGCAGCCCGGCAGGTCCTTCGACCGGTACGACAGGCCAGCGAAGCGGCCCTCGAGATGGCCGGAGGCGACCTCACCGTGCGCCTCGACACCTCCTCCGAGGACGAATTCGGTGCTTGGGCAGACGCTTTCAATCGCATGGCCGGCTCGCTGGAGGACACCATCAGCCGCCTCGAAGACGCCCGCGCCCGGGAGCGGAGGTTCGTCGCCGACGTTTCCCACGAATTGCGGACACCGTTGACCGGTCTGGTCAACGAGGCGGCGCTGGTCAAGGCGCATCTCGAGAACCTGCCGGGTGACGGCCGGCGGATCGCCGAGTTGCTGGTGCAACGACGTTCGCGGATGCGCAGTCTCGTCGACGACCTGCTGGAGATATCGCGACTCGAGGCCGGCGCCCCAGGAGACCCATCCCGAACGGATCGACCTCAGGGAGTTCCTGAACGCGGTGATCGCCGATCGATTGCCGACGGCTCGCTTGCTCGGTGGGATGAACGAACATGCCGGTCGACGTTGACCGGCGCCGGCTCGAGAGAATCGTCGGGAATCTTCTCGACAATGCACGTGTCCATGCCGAGGGTCGAGAAGTCGAGGTCTCGGCCGAACAGGAACCCGGAACCATCGTCATTGTTGTTGCCGATCGGGGCCCGGGTGTTGCCCCGGCCGATCTCGAGCGGCTGTTTGAACGATTTGCCGTCGGCGACCAATCCCGCAGCGGGAGCGGTACCGGGCTCGGACTGGCCATCGCCCGCCAGCACGCCACCCAGATGGGCGGAACGCTTCGCGGTGCCGACCGACCCGGCGGTGGGCTGACGTTCGAACTCCGCATTCCGGTGTAACACAATCGTTACCCGTCGGTGATGATCCCGTGACTCCGCCCGGTCACAGCTGATGGCATGAAAGGAGTCGCAACATGCGCCATCGATTGACCGTAGTTCTGCCTGGTGTTGGCTCTCGTGGCAGCCGCCTGCGGGCCGAGTGCCGTAGATAACGGCGAGGGTTCGACCACCAGTTCGTCGTCGACCACCACCAGCACCTCGTCCACATCCACTACTGTCCCCGGGCGGAACCGAAACCACCGCACCGGCCGACACAACCACAACCACTGAGGTCCCCAACCAGGTCACCGTGGCCGCCTACTTCTTCCTGGATGACACCAACGTCACCAGCCGACCCGGACCGTTCCTGGTTCCGGTGGCGCGCAACGTCCCGGAATCACTTGACCCCGTGGAAGCGGCACTCAGACGAGCTGTTCAAGGGCCCGACAGCTGCCGAGTCCAACTCCGTTCCTGCGATCACATCGACCATTCCCGACAACACCTTGCTGCTGGGAGTGACCCTCACCGATGGGGTCGCCACCGTCGACCTTTCCCGAGAATTCGAATCCGGGGGAGGCTCGTTCTCGATGTCCGGACGGTTGGCTCAAGTCGTCTACACCTTGACTCAGTTCCCCGAAATCGAATCGGTAGCTTTTGAACTCGACGGCTGAACCGGTCACCGTGTTCTCGAGCGAAGGGATCCTCATCGAAGCACCCGTCACTCGGGATGACTATCCTGGATCAAGCCCCCCTGATCCTGGTCGATACACCGGCCTACGGAGGGACCCTCGGCAATCCGGCCCGCATTAGCGGTTCCGCTGCGGTATTCGAAGCGGTCTTCCGGGCGGTCATTGCGGACCAGGACGGTTTGATCCTGAGCGACACTCAAGTCATGACAGACAACGGCACGGGATGGGGAACCTTCGACTCGACTATCCCCTACGAAGTCACCGAGCCGCAACGAGGCTCGCTCATCGTTTGGGAGAACTCGGCCAAGGACGGGAGTCAGATCAACGTCCGGGAACACCCGGTTTGGCTGACACCATCCTCTTGAGCCCTAGAGGCGGCCGGCTTCGATCGCAGCTACGCGATCGAAGCCGGCCTGTCCACACAGCAGACCTCAGCGATGCTCGCTCCTGCGGCAATCCGCTCCTCGACCATCGACTGCACCGTCTGATCCGCAACCAATGCCGCAAGATCCGACCCCGGGCACGTGGTCGCTGCATAATCTCGGTGACCGGCGATGGTCGACGGCCCGACTCCGAACGTGACCGACGCCCACGCCAGCACGTTGGCGAGCGAAGCCAACTGGGCAGCCGGGATACTCTGCTGATCGAAATGGCCGTCGCAGCACACGAGGAAGTGACCGGTCGGGTCGTACTCGGTGAACGTGTCGCCCCGGGCAGACACCGGCCTCCCCTCGTAGATGTGACCGTTGGCATCGATCAGGTAGTGGTAGGCGACGTCCGGCCACCCGCTCTCCTGGTGGTAGTTCTGGTACGACCGGATTCGACCCGGTGCCTTCGTGTTGCTGCCCATCACGACCGCCGTGTGGTGCACCGTCAGCCGCTCGATCTGATGTTCGACCAGCTGCGCCCTGGATCGGAGCCGCGCCCCAGGCCTCCTTGCAGATGACCTCACGGCTGCCGGTTGCGGCGGCCGGAAGGTGCGGTCGTCGTCGGCGACGTCAAGGACGGTGAGGCAGCTGAGGTCCGGTCGTCGAAGCTTCGGTGGTCGTCGTGGGGGTCGATGTGGATGTGGTCGTTTCGATCGTGGTAGTCGCAGCGGCTTGGTAGTCGCGTGGAAGTGCTGCGAGGTCGTTGACTCGCCGGAGGTAACCGTGACCGGAACCAGACGTCGCTGAGTCGTCGAGCCGCCCAGGGGCGCCTCCGGCGTAGGCCATAGCGTCACCGGGTCGTAACCAGGCCCATCCTCCGGCCGCCCCGCCACCAATCAGCACACCAAGCATCGCCAGAAAATTCCGCCGACTGGGTCTTGCATCGCTCACGGACCGGGACGGTAGCACCGAGGCACTGGAATCCGTTCCTACGCCCGACCGCTTTGGGACTTTCGCCCCTGTCGAAGCCCCTACCGCCCAGACTCGTCACGAAGCTTGAAGGGGCTGCTGAGCACATATGTCACAATCCACCGACTCGCTTCACCAGACCTCAGGCGCGAACTGGGCTGCCAGCACCGAGCTACTGAGGATCGTGTTCATCTACTACTTCGCACAACTTCGCCTGCCGTTCGAAAAGGTCGAAGACCGGGTGTGCCGGCTCCTTCGCGATCTCACCGGTTGGGCCGACGCGGCATATCGCGACGGCGAGGAGCTCAAAGCCCGGGTCGGCATCGGCGGCAAACGAGGGGTTATCGCCAAGACCGTCACGCTCGACGTGGGTCGTCCGGTCCGCACACCCCAGCAGACCACGATCCCACTTTCCTGGAAAGCCACCGGGGCCCCCGGCCTATTTCCTCAGATGAACGCCGACCTGACGGTGGCCCGGGTCGGGCCGGACATGGCCCAGCTCGGTTTCAGCGGCTCGTATGAGGCTCCCGGCGGACCGGTCGGACAGGCGATTGACGACGCGCTCCTGCACCGAATCGCCGAATCAAGCGTTAAGGGCTTCGTTGATCGTATCGCCGAGTCCATAGGCGCCGACGCGGACTAGACGACCGAGATCCGATCAGGCGGCCACCACTCCGTTGCCGCCGACCAGGTGAGCTACCCGGTCGACGAAACTCTTCACGCTGGCTTCGGCCACCCGGTGCAGGACGGCCCGGTCGAGGGCCCGGCCAAGCGGTCCCAATGGCGGCGCATAAGTGCCGCGCATCGCTATCTGACACAAGTCGGGACCGACCGCCGAAACAACCAGGTCGGCGTCGAGTTTGGGAAACAAACCCGGCGTCCCGGTTGCTTCCCAGGCGAACGGAATGGTTGTCTGCTGGTCCCCGCGGAGCGGGATCCCGGACAGGAGCTGGACGGTCTTTGCCACCGACGGGTGGTCGAGGCGCATGCTCACTTTATCGCGTAGCTCTTCACCTTCGCGGTAGGCAGCGTCCGCACAAGGACCGAGGCTGTTGAGCTGGGTGACCAGCGAAGACTCCACCTCACGAAAGGGGCGATTCACGTGTACGAAGTAGTAAACGAACATCAGTCGCACTCCAGGTCCCTCCCCCACAGGCTCGAGCCCGCCACCACCTTCTATCCCCCTCAGATCCTTCAGCCCTACGGTAAAACGAATCTGCGGCGAGGACTACGGCCGATGGTCCCTAACCGCCCGGCCTTATGACTCCCCGTACACTGCGTTTGATTCCGGCGGGAGGAATAGTTGGTGGATGCTGCAAAGACCGCCCTGCGCAACGCTGCGCGACCGGTGAGCTTCTCGGGCGCAGGCCTCAGCGCAGAGTCCGGTATCCCCACTTTTCGGGAAGCACAGACAGGATTGTGGGCCGAGTATGACCCGATGGCCCTCGCCAGTCCCGAGGGTTTCGCAGCGGATCCGGAGTTGGTCGTGGGTTGGTACAACCAGCGCAGGCGATCGATAGCTGCAGCGCAACCGAATCCGGCCCATGTCGCCTTGGCCGGTCGGCTCGACATGGTGCACATCACCCAGAACGTCGACGATCTCCTCGAACGGACAGGAGCCGAGAACATCGTCCACCTGCACGGATCCATCAACCACGACAAGTGCAGCGCCGGGTGCGGCCACCGGGAAGTCGTCGACATGGCCGACCCCCTCCCACTCCGCTCGTGTCCACGGTGTGGTCATTCGATGCGCCCCGACGTTGTCTGGTTCGGCGAGCAGTTGCCCCGTGTCGAGTGGCTTCGTGCCGACGAACTGGCAGCCCAGGCGGATGTATTCATCGTCATAGGGACGAGCGCCCAGGTCTATCCGGCCGCGGGCCTGATCAGCACAGCTCGCATGGCCGGTGCAACCATCATCGTGGTCAACATCGAACCCGGTTCGGCACCCGGCATCCAGCTGACCGGCCCGGCCGGTCGTATCGTCCCCGAGCTCCTGGGTCGATAATCACAGGCGCCAAGGATGGAGCGTGGTCGGGTTCAAGAAATCTCCAGGCGAAGCGTGTAGCGAAAGGGCCCGGGCCTACTTCTTGGCGGCCTCGTAGTAAGGGTTCGACCCGGAGGCATGATCGGTCACGTCGATGACCTGGCCAATTTCGGGAATCGCGTCTTTGAGGATCCGTTCGATGCCCTGGCCAAGTGTCACTGCAGCCATCCCACAACCCTGGCAACCGCCCATCAACCGCAGGTATACGTCGGACCCTTCGACACCGACCAGTTCCGCCGCGCCCCCGTGCCCGGCGATGGCCGGATTCACGTGGCTGGCCAGCACTTGTGCCACCTGGTCGGCAAGGGGACCGCTCAAATCGCCAACGGGTTCGCCGCTGAGGGCCGGACTGGGGCTGTTCGGGTTGTTCATCGCCAGGCCCTGCGCGGTGAGATCCAGCGATGATCCGCTCAGCTTCTCGACGTCGTCCTCAGGTACCGCGATGATCAGATCACCATGACGATCGAGGTGGTCGCTGGCCGGGCGATCCCCAAGTGGCTCAAAGCTCAGCTCATAGGCGAACTGGTTACCCCGGATACCCGTCACTTCAACCAGAAGCGCATAGATTTCGTCGCCCGGTTCCTGATCGCGGATCTCAATGATCTTGTCGCGAGCCGTCTCCGAAAGGGACAGGATATTGTCGTCGCTCATGCAACCTCCGTGGGAACGGCAATGCTAGCCAGTCGCCAGTTTTCAGTCATCGATCGCGGTTGGGCCGGACTCCCTGCGCGTAAGGAGGCTCGACGCGAGAAGTTTCGCAATGACAGCGATGTATCGGGCGTCGTGCGCCATCATGGCGTCATGGCTCGCGCTCTGCTGATTCTTCCAACCGGAACCTACCGGGCGGCCGACTTCGTCGAAGCTGCTGCCGCGCTCGAATGCCGAGGTCATCGTTGCCTCTGAAGAGGACATGGTGCTCGCCGATCAGTTGGGAGACGATTTTCTTCTCATCGATTGTTCCCGACCCGAGGAATCGGCCAGGCGCATCGTGGAGTTGGGCGATCGGCAACCGCTCGATGCCATCGTTCCGGTCGACGATCAAGGGGTGATGATTGCCGCGCTGGCAGCCGAGCAACTCGGTCTCCGTCACAACCCACCCGACGCCGTTGCTTTGACTCGAAACAAGGTGATGCTGCGCAGGGCCCTGGCGAGCGCGGAGATCCCGCAACCGGCATTCGAACTGGCCGGTCCGCCCGACGACGTTGCTGCGCTCGCGGAAGTGATCGGCTATCCCGTTGTTCTCAAGCCCTTGTCGATGTCGGCCAGCCGCGGCGTCATCCGGGCCGACAATGCCGAACAAACCAGAACAGCTGCGGAACGCATCAGGAGAATACTGATGGTCGCCGGACACAACCCCAACGAGCCGATTCTCATCGAGCAGTACATCCCCGGCATCGAACTGGCCGTCGAAGGGGTACTCCGCGACGGTGAGCTCGAGATCCTGGCTTTCTTCGACAAGCCCGACCCCCTGGAAGGACCGTTCTTCGAAGAAACCCTCTTCATCACACCGTCCCGACTCCACCCGGAGATGCTCGACGAGGTGGAACGGGTGGCCGCCCGGGCCATCCGGGCGATGGGACTGCGGGAAGGCCCGGTGCATGCCGAGCTGCGGGTAGCCGGGAGTCGGGTGACTTTTCTCGAGGCAGCGGCGCGCTCGATCGGCGGTCTCTGTGGACGGTCCTTGCGTTTCGGGCTGCTCGGGACCCCTCTCGAGGTGGTCCTGCTGCGCCATGCCCTCGGGCGACCCCTCCGCAAGCCGCGCAGAGAGGACCCTGCGTCTGGGGTGATGATGCTTCCCATCCCGCAGGCCGGGATCCTCAGCGCCGTCAACGGTACCGACCTCGCTCTCGAGGTTCCCGGGATCACCGGGCTCGACATCACCATTCCGCCGGGTCGCCGGGTCTGGCCCCTTCCCGAAGCCGATCGCTACCTGGGGTTCCTGTTCGCGCGCGGCCCGACCCCGGAGGATGTCGAACATGCCCTCCGCCGGGGGTACGCCTGCCTCGACATCGTGATCGACCCCGACTGAGCCTCCCCTACCTTTCTCGGCGGACCCGCGAGCCCCGCTCGACGACGGGCAACACCCCGGAACCGGATTTTCGGTTGGACGTGATTCGGCGCCGAGCGATCTGCAGTCCACGGTGCATACGGCGCCATGACCAACTTGCGTCGAGGACGGTGCAGGCGGCAACGATCCAGGACTGATCCGGCTGGGGAGACCGAAAGAAGTTGAGCGCCGCGAAGGAGGTATGAGACTCCTGGACACCGGCGAACCAGATCTCCCACCTTTCCCAGAATGCCGGCATTTGATCGAGCCAATCGAGCCACTGGTAGCGGATCAGGAACTCGATGGCGGTTGGGGGCGAACCGGCTCGAGTTTCGAGCAGAGCAACCTGGGACTCGCGCCGGGAGAACGCAGCGTAGATCGAAGGTAGAAACGTGATCACGAGCGCAACAATGCCAAGCCCGAGGGTCGCCTCAGAGAATGCCAGGATCCGCTCGCCCAGGGTGTCGACAGGAGCGAAACCCAGCGTCAGCAACGAAGAGCCGCTCACGTAGAACGCGTCGCCGACGGTTCGGCCCAGAGCCCAGAACATAGCCAGATAGCCAAGCAGATGGTCATGACCCAAACCGCCGGAAGCAGCAGCAAGCTGACCGGCGCATAGAGTGCCATGATGCGATCGCGCGTGACCGTAATCGCGCCGCTCGTTGGCCAGGAACCTGAAGATGGTGCCCGTCGAGCGAAATACTGAACGAGCCAGCGTGTTCTAGGCGCTCCGGGGAAGAATCACGGTCTCCACAGCCGACCGCAGCGCCCAGGCAACCAGCGCCACCCCCGCCAGGAACGCCAACGTTCTGAAGACAACCACACAACCGCCCTACGCCTCGACGACCCGAATCAGCATAGAGACGGTACGTTCGCTCGACCGATCACGATTCGCGCTCTATCACACGACCGCGGCGATAATGCTCCACATGCGCCTCACACGCTCCGCCGGGATACTCCTCCACCCCACCAGCCTGCCGGGACCGTACGGGATCGGTGACATCGGCCCTGCAGCCCATCAATGGCTCAACGAGCTTGCAAGCTTCCGGCTGCCAGCTCTGGCAGGTCTTGCCCCTGTGCCCAACCGGGTATGCAGACTCGCCGTACCAGTGCTTTTCAACGTTCGCCGGCAACGTCTACCTGATCAGCCCGGACAGCCTATTCTCCGAAGGTCTCGTGACGGCCGAAGATATCGCCGACTGTCCAGGATTTCCGCGAAGATGAGGTTGACTATGGCCCGGTCATCTCATGGAAACTGAAGCTCCTGGATACCGCTTTGGAACGGTTCCAGGGCGGCGGATACCCCGAGCTCCATGCTGAATTCGAGACGTTCCGTCTGTCCAACCACGAATGGTTGGACAGTTTTGCCCTGTTCATGGCCATCAAGGACCTGTACAACCTGAAGCCCTGGACCGAGTGGCCCGCTCCACTCCGCGATCGCGACCCACTGCAACTGCAAAAAGCCCGGGCCGCGTACGCAGGAGAGGTCACCCGCCACGCCTTCCGCCAATTCCTCTTCTTCCGGCAGTGGAAGGCTTTGCGATCGCACGCCCATGACGTCGGCGTCAGGATTATCGGGGACCTCCCCATCTTCGTCGCCCACGATTCGGCCGATGTGTGGGCGAACCGGGAACTGTTCCACCTCGACGAGGTGGGACACCCCTCGGTTGTGGCAGGTGTCCCACCCGACTACTTCTCGAAAACCGGCCAACTATGGGGCAACCCGCTCTACCGGTGGAACGTCCACACCGATAGCGGCTACGCATGGTGGTTGGCCCGTTTCCGGGCCGTGTTCAAGCTGGTCGATGTTGTCCGGGTCGATCACTTTCGAGGCTTCGTCGATTATTGGGAGATCCCCGGCACCGCAACAACGGCCATCGATGGGCGCTGGTTGCCCGGTCCGGGCGCAGAATTCCTCCAAGCCGTTACGGACGAGCTGGGCGATCTGGCGATCATCGCCGAGGATCTCGGCGAGATCAATCCGGACGTGTTCGTGCTCCGTGACGAGTTCGATTTGCCCGGCATGAAGATTCTCCAGTTTGCGTTCGACGACGGCATGGACAACGAGTTCCTGCCCCATCACTACCCGACCGATTGCGTCGTCTACACGGGAACGCATGACAACGACACCAGTCTGGGTTGGTGGCAGTCCGCGACCGAAGAAGAAAAGAGTTTCGCCGCCGACTACCTCGGCGTCACGGACGAAGACATCTCTTGGGAATTGATTCGAGCGGCCTGGAAGTCCAAAGCCAATGTGGCGATTGCTCCCCTCCAGGACGTACTGAGTCTCCCGACGAGTGCCCGGATGAACTTCCCCGGCACCCTGGGCGGCAACTGGGCTTGGCGAATGCAAGCCGGCGCCTTCACCCAGGAGCTTCGAGCACGCTTATCCGAGCTCAATCGCGACACCCTCCGTTAGGACTTCGGGAGCAGGCCCGGTAGGTGTCTTCGGAACACCGGTACGCTCTGGTGATGCGTATCCGGTCTTCCGCGCTCCTCCTTCTGATCCCGACAGTCATTCTCGTCTCCTGCAGCAGCAATGATCTCGAGTCGACCACTACCGGGCCGGCCCCCGATCCGAGCGGGATGCTGGTGGTCGGACACGACGACGCCTCGATCTTCACCATCAAACCGGATGGGACGGACCGCACAGACCTCGTCGAAGCACGACCTGGTCTGGCTGCCATCCAACCCACCTGGTCGCCGGATGGTGTCCGTCTGGTATGGACCGAAGTCGACCATATGAGCGAAGTCCCTGAGATCTTCGTCGTGAGTTCTGGGCCGCGCCGGGAGGAACTCGAACGGGTGGCCGCTCCGGTTGCTCCGTTCTATTACTCCTGGAGCCCGACCGCATCCAGAGTTGCCTTCCTGGCCGGCGGTCCGGGCGGGAACGTGGATCTTGGCATCCTGGACGGCGACGTGCGCATCATCGACGAGGCCCAGCCCTACTACTTCGTGTGGTCACCCGATGGCGAGACGTTGCTCACCCATACCGATTCGGACACGATCGCTCTGCTGGAACCCGGAGGTGCGACGACCACCCTCGAGCAAACCGAAGCGCTTTTCCAGGCCCCGCAATGGGCCACCGACGGCACCCGATTGGTGTACGCCACCGGGAGCCCGCCGGCCACGGGAGGCGTGAGGACGGGAGCCTTCCAGTCGGACGGACAGGAGATCGTCATAGCCGACACCGATGGTGCCATCATCCAAGGATTCGGTGCGTATTCGGGGGTCGCCACGTTCGACCTCAGCCCGGACGGAAAGCAGATCGCACACTCCGCGACGCTGGACCGCACCGCTTTCAATTTCGGTCCGTTGGTTGTCACGGATGTGGAATCCGGCGAAGCAACAACCGTGAGCCACGAACCCGTCCTGGCGTTCCAATGGAGCCCTTCCGGCGCAGCCCTGCTGTACCTGGCCTCCGAAGGCGGCGTCGATCATCCCACCTTCCGATGGGCCGTCTGGGATGGAGCTACATCACACCACCTATGCCCGCGTGAATCCAACAACGGCCTTCGCTACCGCGTACCTCCCCTTCTGGGATCAGTACTCCCGCAGCCACACCCTGTGGGCACCCGACGGATCGGCTTTCGCATACTCCGGAATCGCCGAGACGGGTGATACCACCATTTGGGTTCAGCGGGTCGGTGGTGAGGCCGACCCGGAAGCCGTTGCCTCAGGTGACGTCGTGTTCTGGTCACCTACCTCGGGATAGGGCCGACTCCCCGCACTATCCTCGCTGGATGCGACACACCATCACTCCGGAAGACCTGTGGAAGATCCCCAGGGTTGGCCAACCTGCGCCGGCTCCCGACGGTAGTTTCGTCGTGGTACCCGTCACTACCTACGATCTTGATACGAACAAGGGCACCACCCGATTGCATCGGGTCGAGGGACGTCGGGTCGAAGCCCTCACCGCTGGCGGCCATTCCAGCACGAGTCCTGTCATCAACCCGGACGGCACCCACCTGGCGTTTCTTCGGGACATCGCTGAGCTGCCCCAGCTCCACGTGATGCCACTCACCGGCGGCGAAGCCGAAACCGTCACCGATCTTCCCCTCGGTGTTGCCGGGCTGAAATGGCTCCCCGACGGTACCGGTCTGATCCTGGTGGTCCCCGTCTTCAAAGATGCGCTCGACCTCGATGCAGCTCGTCGGCGCGTCGCAACCCGCAAGGAAGATCCCGTCAAGGCACACGTCACCGAAGACCGCGTCTTCCGCTACTGGGACCGCTGGCTCACCGACGGCCGGGTTCCGCACCTCTTCCGCTTCGACCTGGCCTCGCGCGAGCTGACCGACCTCACCCCCGATTCAACGCGATGGTGGAACTGGGAGACACCCGGCGACGAATTCGACATCTCCCCCGACGGCCGGGACATCGCCTTCTCGGCGGACACCAGTGAGCCGCCTCACGACCGGCCCCGCTTTGCCGTCTTCACCGTGTCGATCGACGGCGGTGCCGTTACCTGCCTCACCCCCGACGGCACCGGTCACGAACGTCGCCCTCGCTATAGCCCGGACGGGGCCTCGCTCGTGTACGGGATGCAGCGCGAGATCGACTTCTATGCGGACCGGGTCCGGCTCGTCCGCTACGACCGGACCGAGCTCGAACACGAGGTCCTGACCGAGGGTTGGGATCGATCAGCTTCTGGCTGGGAGTTCACTCCGAGACGGAACCTTGATCCTGGCCGCCGAGGACCGGGGCCGGGTCAATGTGTATCGCCTGGGGTTGACTCCGGGAACACCGGAGCTGGTCGCAACCGGTGGCACGTATGGGACGCCCGTTCCGGCAGGCGACCGGATCTTCGCGCAATACCAGGAGCTCAGCAGCCCGGCCGAGATCGTCGAAGTGGGTCAAGACGGCCCGCCCATCACGAGCTTCACGAACGAGGTAATGAGTCAGCTCCGGCTGGGTGATGTGGAAGAAGTCGAATTCGTCGGAGCCGGCGGCAAGCCGGTCCAGGGATACCTCGTCTACCCGCCCGATTTCGACCCGAGCACGACCTGGCCGCTGGTGCACAAGATCCACGGTGGACCGCACGGCATATTCGGCGACTTCTTCCACTTCCGATGGAATGCCCATGCCTTCGCCGCCCCCGGCTACGTCGTAGCGATGGTCAACTTCCACGGCTCGACGTCGTGGGGCCAGGATTTCGCGGCCTCGATCCACGGCGAGTGGGGCGACAAGCCGACCGTGGACATCCTCGCCGCCACCGACCAGCTGATCGAACGAGGGTTCATTGATCCGGATCGGATGGCGATCACGGGCGGTTCGTACGGCGGGTATATGACCGCCTGGCTCAGCACCCAAACCGACCGGTTCGCGTGCGCCATCGCCCATGCCGCCGTGACCAACCTGGGCGGCATGTACGCCAGCGACTTCACCCAGGGTCGGCCACGGGCCTACGGGGCCGAATACTTCGATGATCGCGAACGGGTCGAGTTGTGGAGCCCCAGCGCCCACGCCGCCGGCTACAGCACCCCGACGCTGGTAATCCACGGTGAACAGGACTTCCGGGTGCCGGTAACGCAGGGACTCGAGCTCTACGGGGTGCTCAAGGCGAAGGGTGTCGAAGCCCGGCTCGTCTACTACCCCGATGAGAACCACTGGATCCTCAAACCACGTAACTCGATCCACTGGTACGGAGAGGTCCTGGCCTGGCTCGACCGGTATCTCAAACCCGTTCTTGCGTGAGAAACCTGCAGTATGTGCCGAAAAGTCACGCAAGAACAGTCTCGATCATTGATTGAGGGTTTTCATCGAGGTACACCGCATCGATGGGAGGGGCCGGCAAAAGGCCAGGTCAGAGTGGTTCTTACGCGCCGGCTGCGCGTAAGACGATTTTGTAGTTCGCGACCTCATCCATTACATGAGCCCTGGCTACGCTCTAGGGTGATCAAACCATGCCAGAGACTGTGATCGTTTTCGCCGGTGGCGACCCCATTCCACCATCTGCCGTAGTCGACCTGCCGGCCGGCACCTTTGTGATAGCCGCCGATTCCGGGCTCGACCGGGCCCGGGAATCGGGTTTCGATGTCGACCTCCTCGTCGGCGACCTGGACTCCATCAGCTCAGACGGCCGCCAGAACGCAGAGGCCCACCGAACCGCTATCGAGCGCCACCCGGTCTACAAGGACGCCACCGACATGGAATTGGCCCTGCAGGCAGCACGCCGGCACGGTGCCGAGAAGGTGATCGTCATCGGCGGGCATGGCGGACGGCAAGACCACTACCTGGCGAATGCCCTCCTGCTCCCCTCCCCCGCCTTCGCCGATCTCGACATCGAATGGCGAGCGGGGAGGGATCGTCTCTACGCGGTGCACGACGCGCTGACACTCGAAGGAAGGGTCGGCGCCTCGGTATCGCTGCTGGCCGTTGGCGGACGGGTGCGCGGCGTTGAGACCAGCGGACTCCGGTGGAACCTCCAGGGTGAGGATCTCGACGCCGGCTCTACACGCGGGGTGAGCAACGAGTTCAAGGAAGAGACGGCTTCGATCAGCGTCGAGGCCGGCACGTTGTTGGTGGTCGTCCCCGACCCCGAGGCGGGATAGGCCCAGTCGCAGAACAGGCGTGGGATATCGAAATGGGCCGGGCGCCCCTTATCTCCGAGTCGCCACTCCTAGTAAGCTAAAGGCCTGGCCAGTGATGGTGTTGTCACTACGCGTGGTGATGGGTCAGAAGGGCAGCACCGACCCGCGTCGGGTCAACGGAAGACGGGATTGGGGCAACGCAAGTGTCGGGTAGAGAGACGCACATCTTTTCGATGACTGGACGGCGACTGGGGCGGTCGGCGTTCGCGTCTGCTGACGGCCTTTACGCTCATGGTCAGCCCCGTGATGACCGGCGTGGCGTGGGCGGCGATTCCGGTCGCCAACCCCCAATCGGTGACCACTGCCGAAGATGCACCCCAATCGATCACCCTGGATGCCACCGATGACGACGGTGACACCCTCACCTACTCCATCGTCTCGAACCCATCGCACGGCAGCATCTCAGCCGGAACCAGCGCCACCCGCACCTACACACCCACCGCGAACTACAACGGAACGGACTCGTTCACCTTCAAGGCCAACGACGGGACGGACGACTCCAACACCGCCACCGTCTCCATCACCGTCACCCCGGTCAACGACCCACCCAACGCGGTCAACAACACGTACACGACCAACGAGAACACCACGTTGAACGATGGCTGCCCCGGGAGTTCTCGGGAACGACACCGACCCCGACGGTGACACGCTCACCGTCACCTCCAACACCCAACCAGCCAACGGGACCGCCACCGTCAACGCCAACGGGTCGCTGACCTTCACCCCCACCACCAACTACAACGGAATCACCAGCTTCAACTACACCATCTCCGACGGCAAAGGCGGCACCGACACCGCCACCGTCACCATCACCGTCAACAACGTCAACCGACCCGCCGTCGCCGTCAACAACTCGTACACGACCGACGAGAACACCACGTTGAACGTCGCTGCCCCGGGAGTTCTCGGGAACGACACCGACCCCGACGGTGACACGCTCACCGTCACCTCGAACACCCAACCAGCCAACGGGACCGTCACCGTCAACGCGAACCGGTCCGCTGACCTACACCCCCACCACCAACTACAACGGAATCACCAGCTTCACCTACACCATCTCCGACGGGAACGGCGGCTCCAACACCGCCACCGTCACCATCACCGTCAACCAGGTCAACGACCCCCCGACGCCGTCAACAACTCGTACACGCACCAACGAGAACACACCTTGCGATCACCACACCGGGAGTTCTCGGAACGACACCGACCCCGACGGTGACACGCTCACCGTCACCTCGACACCCAACCAGCCAACGGGACCGTCACCGTCAACGCGAACCGGTCGCTGACCTACACCCCCGACACCAACTTCAACGGAACCGACAGCTTCACCTACACCATCTCCGACGGCAACGGCGGCACCGACACCGCCACCGTCTCCATCACCGTCAACAACGTCAACCGGGCGCCGATCGCCGTCAACAACACGTACACGACCAACGAAGACAACACGTTGAATGTTGGTGCCACCCGGGAGTTCTCGGGAACGACACCGACCCCGACGGTGACACACTCACCGTCACCTCGACACCAACCAGCCAACGGGACCGCCACCGTCAACGCCAACGGCGTCGCTGACCTTCACCCCAACCACCAACTACGACGGAATCACCAGCTTCACCTACACCATCTCCGACGGCAAAGGCGACACCGACACCGCCACCGTCACCATCACCGTCACCCCGGTCAACGATCCACCGGTTGCCAACCCCCAATCGGTGACTACCGACGAGGACACGACTAGAACCATCACCCTCACAGCTACCGATATCGACAGCACCTCGCTCACCTACTCCATCGTTTCGAGCCCATCCCACGGCACCATCTCAGCCGGAACCAGCGCCACCCGCACCTACACCCCAACCTCCAACTACAGCGGATCGGACTCGTTCACCTTCCGCGCCTACGACGGGACCGCCTACTCAAACACCGCCACCGTCTCCATCACCGTCACCGCGGTCAACGACCCACCCGTTGCCCAAGCCAACGGCCCGTACTCCGGCTCAACCGGCAGGCCGGTGTCCTTCTCCAGCGCCGGATCGTCCGACCCGGACGGCACCATTTCCTCATATCTGTGGAACTTCGGGGACGGGACGACAGGTACGGGAGCGAACCCCTCCCACACGTACACGACCGGCGGGACGAAAAACGTAACTCTGACTGTCACCGACAACAACGGTGGGACCGAACAGCGACACCGCCACAGCGACCATCAACTGGGCGCCCGTCGCCGAAGCGGGCGGCCCGAACCGGAACCGCAGGCGAAAACGTCACTGTCACGGGATCTGGATCATCCGACACCGATGGTTCCATCAGCAGCTACTCATGGAACTGGGCGACGGCACCGCCAATGGCAGTGGCGTCACTGCTATTCACAATACGTAGCCAGTGGCACATACACGATCACGCTGACCGTCACCGACAATCTGGGCATCACCGACACCGACACGGCAGCTGTGACCGTCGCGGCCAACGCCAAACCCGTAGTGAGCATCACCGGCCCCGGCCGGCACCGGGTTGATCAGCGGGCCGTTGACCGTGCGGGTCCAGGCCACCGACGTGGAGAGCGCGGCGGGAACACTGACCGTTCAGTACCGATTCGACGGTGCCGCGTTCGAGACGGCGACCTACAACTCGTTCACCCAACGCTACGAAGGCACCGTCGACACGAAGACTCTGACAGACGGTCTCATACGGTCACGGCTCGAGCCACGGACGGATTCCGGCAATACCGACCACGTCGTCGTCCGTCAGCTTCGTCGTCGACAACAACGAGCCACCCAAAGTCAGCATCACGAGCCCGGTCACAACTCCACAGTCACCGGATCGTCAGATCACGCGCGAATGCGACCGACGACAAGGCCGTCAGCAGAGTTCGAGTTCTTCCTCGACGGGTCCGTATCGGCACCGACTCGAGCAGTTCCGAGGTATGGACCTTCACCTGGGAATTCCACGAACGCCACAAGCGGATCCCACGCCTACTGCGACCGCCTTCGACGGAGCCGGCAAGAAGGGCAGCGGAGGGGCGTGCATCACCGTGGATCAACCCCCCACGTGGATATCACCAGCCCGCGGCCGGGGCAGTCGTAAAGGAGCGGGTGACCATCGGCACCTCAGCGAAAGACGACATCAAGGTGGCGTTGTCGATTCTTTGTCGACGGTGTCCGCCTCGGCGCCGACACCAACTCCTCGCCGGATGGAGCTTCAGCTGGAACACCCGCGACGTCGACAATGGTCGCCACACCATCCTCGTCTTGGCGCAGGACAGCAACGGCGAGAAGGTCGACGAAATCCATCCAGGTCACCGTTGACAACGACCTGGCACCCAACACAACCATTACGAGCCCCCGCAGTGGGTCAACCGATCTACGGCGTTGGAATCGTGCAGATCGCCGCCGACCGCAACCGACGAGGAAGGTGTCGTCCAGGTCGAGTTCTTCGTCGACGGAACATCCATTGGCGTCGACGACACCTCGTCGAACGGTTGGACGGCAGTCTGGAACGCAGTCCGGGCAACTATTGGATCGCATACGATCCGCGCGGTGGCCACAGACACACTCGGCCAGACTGCAGCCGACACCAACCAGGTGACCATCCAGGCCTTCACAACGCCGACCACCTTGCCCCGGCCTCCACCACCACCGTAACCTTCGTGGAAGTCGACACACCGGCCGAAGGCCTTTCGGCTACGGCCTTCTCACTGGAACCTCCGACTGTTTCGGCCGGTGGAGAAATCGCCCTGACGGTTGCTCTGGCGCCGAAACGCCCGGCAAAGCCGACGTGCAGTTCCTCCTCGACGGAGAGCCCCTTGGCGATGTGGCCACGGTTGACGCGGTCGAAGCGTCCCAAGCGACAGCAGCTTCAGCCGTCTTCACTCGAACACTCCCAACCGGTGTGCAGGTGGGTCTGCATCGCGTTGAAGCCGTGACCACCGACCAGCCCCCGCAAATCCTCGCCTCCCGGACCGTCGGGGTCATCGCCGGCGAAACTCCCGGCCCGGGGAAGCACTCCACCGCCGGACGAACCCCCGCACCCCCCGGGTCTTCCACCGCCGGTCGGTGTGACCCTGGCTCTCGTTGTTGGCGGAATAGCCGCTGTCGCAGCCGCGGGATTCGGCGCGACCGGCTGGTATCGACGGAAGATGGTTGTTCGACGCTCGCCGCCCGGGGACGGTGAGGGTTCCGCTGCGGACGGCGGCACGGTGGGAAACCGCCCGCAAAGACCTCAGCACCCTCCACAGAATCGCCGCTGTGCCTAGCCGGGAAACTCCCATATAGTTGTACTTGGAGAGTTCGATGGTCTGGGAGGCGGCGAATTGAAGGCGCATTCTTTCGAAGCACGGGATCGGTACCCGTTCGGTTACCTGAGTCCCGTCACGAGGAGCCTGCTGGCGGCCGCCATTGTCTTTGCGCTGCTGCTTAGCCCCCTGTTGGTATCTCCCGCGTTTGCCGCATTAGCGGCCGATCCCGGGGGGCCGTACGCGGCGTCATCGACAAGGACGTGGATTTCAGCGGCGAAGGATCGAGCGCCGGCGACTACCCGATCAAGTACTGGTTCTGGGACTTCGGAGACGGTACCGCCATCAAAAGAGACAAGAACAGCTCCATATCTCATAAATACGCCAAACCGGGCACCTTCATCGTGAGCTTGCGGGTCGTCGACGACAAGGAGTCAGTTCCGCTTGGGCCAAGACCGAGGCCACCATCATTGATCCCAAGCAAACCACGACGACCACGAGTACAACCACGACCAGCACGACCACCACCACCACACCAACAACCACGACCACCACGGCCCCTCCGACCACCACCACGGCAGCACCAACAACAACGACGACGACCACCACCACGGCTGCACCGACAACTACGACGACGACCGCGGCCACCACCACGACCACCCGGCCCCCGCCAACCACGGTTACGACCGGAACCACTACCACGACGCTGGCAGTGCTCGGTCGCCGAATCGAGGCCACCACGGCAGCGACTGGAGTTTCCGCCGTCTCCTTCCTGGTCGCACCCCTCATCGTGAACCCTGGCGACACGATCACGTTGGATCTCGAGTTGGCTGCCCTTGTTCCGGGTTCCGCGAACCTGCTCTTTTTGCTCGACGGGGAAGCCATCGGCGAGCCCGCTCACGCAACGACCGGCCTCGCGGTTTCCATCAGGCGAACACTGCCCAACGATCTTTCGACGGGCACCCACCGGGTTGAAATGGTTGCCATAGATGATCCTGCCCGGGTGCTGGCGTCTCGCACGGTTGATGTCATCGGTGCTGAGTCCGTCCAGGTAGCGTTGCCCGAACCGGTCACTCCCGGGGTGACGGAACGGAACAGCTGGCCGGCGGTTGCCCTCGCCATCGCGGCGATTGCAGCGGCAGGTGGGATCGCCTGGCGATACCGGCACCGTTGGCTACCCGGGCGAGCGTAGCCCCCGCCCGTAGCGCTCAATCAGTCTGACGATCACACCTTCGTGGGGACGGAGCTCCAGCTCAGAGAGATCGATGTGACCTTCGTGGTCAAGCTCGGTTGAAATCAGCAGGCGTCCGGAGCCGGACCCGGCAAGTGCCCCAACATGACCCCTCTCGACTGACCTTCAGCCCCGTGGCCGGCCTCGACACCCGGTCCCGTCTGGAGGGGCCGATACTCACCACCCCGTAGTGCCGGCCCGCTGTGCCCAAAGCCCAGGAGCCGCCTGGATATATCCAGTGGCGAGTACCTGCCGGACCACATGGACTCCACATCCCTACTCCCGACTCCCTCCTAAACCTTCAACTACGGGACCTCCTCCGAATCGGCGACCCCCGCACCACCGGCTTCCTCCTCTTGCACGCTCGTCCGCCATCCTCCGTCCCCCGCCCCCGGCGCGCCCATCCCCCACGTGCCCCGGGGAGTCTCTACCCCACAGGTTCCCGTTGATATTCCAAGCGAATCGCCGCATTAAAAGGTCGGATCCCCTCGCAATGGTAAGAGGTCCATGTCCCTAACCCGGGCCTGGGCGGCCCCCAAGCGGTCCGGGTCGCGTCGGCCGCCGAGCGGGTCGCGGTCGAAGTCTGGTCATGCTCCCACCCGCACCGCCCGCGCTCCGACCGCAACCACCTCCCCAACGTCCGCAACCGGTCCCGGCGTCCTGAGCAATGCTAACATTAACGGGTGGGAAATTCCGCCCCGTTTCAATCCCCATTACGATTCCTTCCGAAGTCCGACGCACCCGTGAAGCCCCCCTACTGATAACTCTCCCCCGACCGACGCCCCGAGGACTTCGTGAATCCGGCGCAACGCGGCGTGGGCCTCGGGACGTCCTCGACCTGGGATGTTAACCTCTTAATCGAAGCTATCTCGCGTCCCCGGATCGCCGTACTGATCGGCGCGGGTAGTCGCGGAGATAGCGGTAGCCTGCATGACTCGTGGTGCGACGTCGACCCGGTCCCTTCCAACCCCTCGACCCCGCCATAAGCGCAAGGCGCCGAGCCACCCTCCCCCCCTGGCCGTAGTCCCCCATTTCAGGCCGCTCCTTCCTGACAAGATGCAATTCAATGCTGACTGGTTGGCGCTTCCCTCCCACTCCTTCCGCCCGCCACCTAAGCCGCCCGCCTTCGGGGGGCCCGCCCTACCTTCCCGTCCCCCCGTCCCCCTCCCGCACCATTCCCTTCTTGGTCAGTGGCTCGACGACCACGACGCTATCAATCTGGGGTGCGGAGCAGCCGAGTGGATGGTAACCTAATTGATGAGCTCCTTGACTTCCCGCTCATGGCGGTCGACCACGACCCGGTCCCCGGCGTCCCGATCCTCCATCAACGTGCTGCCGAACATCCCTGTCCACCGTCCCGCCTCAGTCAAAAACCGTCAGTGGGGACGGGACGACCGGCGACATCCACTCCCCGGCGTCTCCGACAGGGACCCCCAGCCCGTCCACCCACCTCACCACCCCCCTTACCGCTCCTATCCTATGACCTTCCCCGGCCTGGTCTCATCGCTGACAGCGGTTACCGCGGACGTCGTTCTGCCACCAGAGAAACGCGCACCTCCCCGCAGAACAGCCCCCCCATCACCCCGCGCAACCCCCTCTGCGCCGCCGCCGTGACGCTCGATCCCCGCCCGGACCGTTCGACTCGTGGCCTCCCCCTTGGCCGGCGGCTCAATCGCATACCGATTCTACCCCTGGCTAGCTCGCCGCTTGGATTACACGCTGCGGGTGTTCGCGTCCCGTGCGGGCCTCCTCTGGTCCGGCCGACTATCCGTCTGGTTGAACTATTAATCGCGGCCGCCGTTCTACGTGGCTTACGCTGCCATCGGCTGAACCTACCCCTGCCCCTCCCGCAGCCACCTTCTCGGACCATCGCGATAACTCCGCCACCTGCCCCTATCCCACCCCTGGTCGGTCGACCCTCGCGCCCTCTCCGCCCCCAGCGCGACCAATCCGGGCCGGTACTTACGCCCGCCGCCCCTCGCACATACCTACCCGCCCGAGGGGCTGACTGTTTTTCATCACCCCCACCTGCGTGGGGGCTGCGATGTTCCCGCCGGCGGTGGTGATCAGCACCTCCTTCCGGTGCACCACGAACGCGACTCCGCCGTCCTCGACGACTGCGGTGTCGCCGGTGGCCCCCCCCTCGCCGACGGCCGTGTCCGCCGTGTCGTCCGCTCCTTTGAGGTTCCCGGACCTGGCGTTCCCATCCCCCCCCCTCAAAACCCCTTCGTCGGCAACCTCCACTTCCATTCCGGCGCCGACGTGCGCCGGACCGACTGCCCCTATCGTTTCCCCCCCGGCCGGTTGGTGGCCACCGCCACTCCTCTCCTCCCTCCCCCCCCACTACTCCGACAGCGGCCCCCTCCCCCCCAGGAAAAAGAACATCCGCGCACGATCGACGGCCGCGCCATTGGATTGGCCATTGACCTCTTCGCCCAGCCCAAGACCGGTGAGGATTCTCCGTCACCCCACCTTGGTCCACCCCTTGGGGTTGGGGCCCGGTCGGGACCGCACCGATTTGGCGGCTTGCCCGAAACCGACCCCCTCCCCCCCGGGTTTGGTTCCGGGTAGTCCCGGGCTCCTCTTCCCCCCCTCCTCCCCCCCGAGGGCGGGCCTTAAACCCGCTTGGGACCCCTCATTCACCCCGGCGCCGCCCCACACAGAGTGGGGGCGGCGCCCCGTACACTCCCGAGCCCCGGTGATATGCCCGGGCAGTACCAAACCTCACCGACGTACCACAGCCCCAAATAGTGGCTGGCCACCCGTTCGGCAATATGGGCAAGCGGAAGGAAGGAAACCAAACGTGGATGTTTGGGGAGATTGATCGTCCGCTCGGTGGACTCGACGGTCCCCAAAACGTTGCGATGCGTTATGACAACACCCTTGGGCGTTCCGGTCGTTCCCGACGTGTAGATGAGGGTCGCAATGTCATCGGGTTGAAGCTGTGCGGCCCGCTCGTCAACAACGCCCGGATTGGAGGCGAGCAGCGCCCGGCCTCGCTCGGCCAGGTCGTCCCACGACAACACCCAGTCGACGGTCTCGTAATTCTCGGCGCTCTCCATCAGTACGACATACTCGAGGTTGGGGAGTTCCGCTTGGCCGCCTCCCAGCGTTTCATAAACTCGAGGTTCTCGAGCACGGCCACCTTGGCACCGCAGTGCCCACCGATATAGGCGACCTGGAGGGTCGCCAGCGTCGAATAGAGGGTTACCGGAGTGCCGGCCGCATGCATGACTCCGAGGTCGGCGATGACGTGCTCGGGACGGTTCGCTGCCATCAAAGCGACGAAGTCTCCCCGATCGATGCCAAGCGAGATGAAACCGGCCGCGGCTTCGATCACACGTTCCCGATATTGTGACCAGGACAGATCCTTCCAGGCGCCGTCGGTGCGCCAATGTATGGCCGGAACATCGGGTGTTCTGAAAGCATTCCGAACCAGCACCTCAACCAAGGTGCGGCCCTCGACGGCGGCATGGATCTGACCGCGAAGTTCAGCGGCAGTCGCCATTCAATTCCTCCCTCGTATGCCGCAACTGTACCGGGCAAGAGGATCGCGAGACGGAGGGATTATCAGTTATCAGTTATCAGTTATCAGCAGCCTGAAACGCCCCGGCGACGCCGGCAGCGATGCGAAGCACGAAATACATGGCCGTGACAGACCCGCTCTCGCTCCGGAACTCCCGCGACAGTGGCAGCGTTACTGACTACTGAGAACTGAGTACTACTTCGTGTATATCTCGTCGATCACGTGGCCGTACTTCTTGCCGATGATGGCCCGTTTGACTTTGAGGGTCGGGGTCAGCTCGCCACCTTCAATGGTGAAGTCCTCATCGAGAATCCGGAACACCCGGACCGACTCGGCCTTGGAAACGGCCTTGTTGGCAACGTCAATCGCTTCCTGAATCGCTGCCCGTACATCGGGGTTCTCACGTAGCTCAACGATGTTCTTGTCTCCCAAACCCTTCTCGGCAGCCCATTCGGGAAAGGTCTCAGGATCGAGCGTCACCAACGCGGCAATGAACGGTTGCGCGTCCCCGATGACCATGCATTGGCTGATCAACGGATGGGCCCGGATGAGATCTTCCAGCACAGCGGGAGCAACGTTCTTGCCGCCGGCCGTGACGATGAGCTCCTTCTTCCTGCCCGTGATGCGCAAATAGCCCTCGTTGTCGAGTTCACCGACGTCTCCGGAGTGGAACCAACCATCGTCACTAAACACCTCTTTGGTGGCAGCCTCATTGTTCCAGTAACCCTTGAAGACACACCCACCTTTGAGAAGGATCTCGCCGTCATCGGCAATCTTCACCGAAGCACCAGGTGCCGGACGTCCGACCGTCCCAATCTTGATTTCGCCTTTTCTGTTAAAAACCGTAGCGGCGGTCGTTTCGGTGAGACCGTAGCCTTCCAAGACGGTGAGCCCGATGCCACGGAAGAAGTGACCAAGCCTGTCCCCCAGGGCCGCTCCGCCGGAGATGGCGTATTCCAGACGACCTCCGAACACGTCCCGGAGCTTCCCATACAGCAGCTTGTCGAAAACGGCGTGCAGGACCTTGGTCTTCAGGCCGACCTTGCCGGCCTGTTCTTCCTTCGAATAGTCAATGGCCACCTTGGCGCCGATGTCGAAGATCTTGCCCTTGCCCTCGGAGTCGGCCTTGTGTTTGGCGCTGTTGTACACCTTCTCGAACACACGGGGCACCGAGAACACCCAGCGCCGGCTTGAACATCCCCAATTCCTCAACAAGGTTCTTGGTTCCGGTTGAATACCCAATCTTCACGCCCATGGTCACGCAAGCGACCTGAACGACCTGTGCAAAGGAATGGGCTAACGGAAGGAACATGAGGTTGGAATTGCCGGGTGTGAACAGATCCATCTGCGAAGAAACCACCTGGCGGACATCCCAGATGAAGTTGTGCTGCGTGAGCACACAACCCTTCGGACGTCCGGTCGTACCCGACGTATAGATGAGCAGAGCAATGTCATCCTGAGCGATGGCCTTGATGCGCGCCTTGACCTCTTTGCGGCTGTCATCGGTGGCGGCGGCTTTGACCTGGTCCAGGCCGCCTTCATCGATGACGAATTGATGCTGGCAGTCGGGAAGGTCAACCGACACCTCATCGAACACTGCCTTGAGCGCCGCCGACTCACAGAAGACTCCGACCGCACCACTGTCCCCAAGGGTCCAGCGAACCTGTTCGGCGGAGGACGTCTCGTAGATCGTCACTGCTGCGCAACCAGCCGCCCAGATGGCGTACTGAACACACGTGAACTCATACCGGGTGGCCGAATAGACGCCGATGCGCGAACCGGGTCGGATTCCGAGCGCAACCAGACCGGCGGCCAATTCCATGACCTGGCTCACGAATTCTTCGGTGGTGATATCGACGAAACGATCGCCGTCGCGATAGGCAAGTGCAGCAACATGAGGATGCAAATCGACTCTGGCGAGCAAAGCCGCCATCGGACTGTCACTGGGCGGGACTTTGACAGCCCCCGGGCTGGTGTACTCACGCATAGCATTCTCCTCTGGCCGTGGACAGGCCGACGCCCCGGGCTAGGTAGCCCCCGGAAGATTTCCGCCATCAATCTTAGCCGGGCGCAAGGCGGGATTTCTGCCGAACGGCTCACCGTCAACCGACGGCGCCTTCCTCCCGCAGCGATTTCTGCTCAGCCTCGTCGAAACCGAATCCCGCGAGAATCTCGGCCGTGTGCTGGCCGCCCAGGAGGTGGGCCCGAGATCTCTGCCGGAGTGCGGTCGAAGCGCGGGCCGGGAGCCGGCTGCACGACACCGTCACGCTAGTGAAGGTCTGCCGGGCGCGGTGGTGCGGTGATCGGGAGCTTCGTCCATCGTCAGCACCGGACGACACTACGCGCCGCCGGCAACTGGTCCTCCCATACGCCCGGGTACGTCGCCGACCCGGACCGTGACGCGCTCCTTCATCTCCGGCCAGCGGGGTGCATCGAGTTGGTCGGGCAGCTCGCCATCGAGCCCCAGGAGCTCGAGGAACCCGCCGTAGAATGCGGTCCGATGGCGCCGACCGCGAGGTACGCCCCGTCGGCGGGTCCGGACACCCATAGAAAGGGGCTCCTGTATCGAGCAGATCGATGCCGCGGTCATCGCTCCAGAGACCCATAGCTCTCATCCCGTGGATCATGGTCGTCAAGAGGGCCGATCCGTCGATCATGGCTGCATCGACGACCCGGCCGTGCCCTGACGTCCGAGCCTCGAAGATCCCCGCCACCATCCCCACTGTCAGGAGCATCCCCCTCCCCCGAAGTCGCGACCAGATTCAAGGTGGAACCGGTGCTTCTCAGAACGTCCATGCGGTGCAACGTGTCGCGAGAGCATGAAGTCGACGTCGTGCCGGCGTCCGCCGAGCGGGCCAACCCGGCCCCACCCCGATCATCCTGCCGTAAACCAGCCGGGGATCGATGTCGGCGCACGTCTCCGGCCCGATACCGAGACGTTCGGCACTCCGGGCCGGAAACCCTTGATCAATCGATCGGCCTCTTCCACATCCGGAGCAAGGCACCGATCCCGAGCGGGTTCCAGATCGATCCCGATGGAACGGTTGCCGTGTATCAGAAAGCCAGCGATAGCCGAGTCGCCGCTGGACCAAGCACCGAGTCGGCCGGGTCGACCCTCACAACGCGGCCTCCAGATCGGCGAGCATCACCCCGCAGAACGGCCGGGCCTGATCGAGGCGATCTCGACAATCGTAACTCCCTGCACTTGCCCGATCTCCGGCCTCTTCGAGCGCTCTCAATCCGCGCCAGGGCGCTCTCGATCACGTCGTGATGCTCGAAATAGGTGGAGACGAACGCCTGCACGATGGTGGCCGTCGGCAGCGCGATCAGAGCGCCGACGGCAACGAAAGGGCCGCCCCGGCGAGGACGGGCCCGAAGGCGACGGCCGTACGCAGCGCGATGGTTTTGGCGGTGACGCGAGGCTGTAACACGAAGCTCTCGATCGCCGATAGGTAACCAGCGCCACGACGACCGATACGGCCATGATGGGGACCGTGAACAGGGGAACGAGGACCGGGGCGACTGCCGCGACGTAGGTTCCGACCGCCGGGACGGCCTGCGAGATCACGCCTACCGAAAGCGCGAGTGGCAGTGCGAACGGGACCCCAACGATGAGCAAGACCACATAGGTGAAGATCGCTGATGCAACCGAGAGGACCCCGCGAAGAAGACACACCCCCCGGTCTTCTGGATAGCGACCTCCCACATCCTGAGCACCGCATGCGGCACCTCGGGCCGACGGTTGCCAGAACCGTGCGGCGAGCCTTGGATCGTTCGCCAGCAGGTAGAACGTAAACAATCCGATCGCCAACAGGCCGAGTACGGCACTCGCGACTGTGGAACCGAACCCATCAATCCCCGGCCGACATCGTCGGCATAACTCTGCAGAACGCGGCCCAAACTGTCGAAGTCCTCGAGGGCGGTGTCGATGCTCAGTCGATCCGAAACCGATCCTCGAGTCGCGTCGACACTATCCAGCCAATCGGAAGATTCGCGAAGAAGTTAGGCTGTTCCGCTCCATGAGCGCCAAGACCGGAGCCAGAAGCCGACAGCTGAGAGATCCGACGACGGCGAAAACGACAGCTGTGGCGAAGCCGCGGCTCGATCGACGCTGTTTTGCAAAGTATTGCGAAGGAGCCATCGAGAACCAGCTCGAGGAAGACGGCGGCGGAGATGTGAACGTCAACGTCGACGAGGAGCGGCGGTGTCGATCTCCATCGAGACCGATGAAGGTTCGGTGAATATCGGCGGCACAGAAATCCCCGACGATTTCCCACTTCCTGTCCCCGACTACGAAGAGGTGGTCGGCGTAGTAACCCAGACTGGCGAGTTTGCCAGCAGCATGGTGACCTTGAGCTTCGACCCCGACTTCGACGACGTCGCGGCACTGTACGAGGACTTCTTCGACGAAGACGGCTGGGAAGTCAGCCGAACAGAGTCCAATGCGGATGGCGACCGCATGGTCATCTTTTATGCGTCGAAGGATGCGGTCAGCGCCTCGGCGATCGTCGGGTACAACGACGGCGAAGAGAGACGGCCACCGTCATTGCCCAGTACGGCAACAACTGATCCTGATCAATCTTCCGGATCGGCCCGATGCCGCTTCTTTTCGAGACGATTCCGGATCGATCCGGATTGCAGAGCATGCTTGGCGATCATATTGATGAATGCCAGGAGGATCCCGATTCCAAGGACGATGAACACCATCGTGAAGATCTTGGTGCCCGGCCGGGTGGGTGAGAGATCGCCGTAGCCGACCGTGGTGAGTGTGATCAAGCTGAAGTACAACGAGTCCAGAATGCTCCAGCCTTCGAAACGGTGATACACCCACGTGCCGGACCCCAACAACCCGATAACGGTGAGCAGCAACCCTCGGAACTCCGGGTCCCGCCAGCCACTCCGGATGGCCGAGAAAGCGCCCGAATATCAATTTGGACCGTACCTCTCAGCCGGCGTTCTGCACGCTCAGGACGTAGTCGATCACCCGCGCAATTTGCTCCTCGGTGAGGGTGGATCGGAACGAAGGCATGCGACCCTTGCCGGTGTTGATGGTGATCTCGTAGTAGTCGAGCGGACGGTCGACTGCTTCAGAACCCGGACCGAGGGCCGGTCCAATTCCGCCACTGAGGTCCTTCCGATGACAGGAGGCGCACCGGGCTTCGTAGATTTCCTGTCCGGTGGCATTCTCCTCGAGGCCGCCATCGCACCCCACCAGCAGCATGGTACAGACCACCATGAGCGCAACCAGCGCCGACGAGATTCTCGAGCGAACGATTCGCGCAGCCATATCGCCAAGAATAGTGATTCGCTAAGAAACAGCGAGCAACGAGCTTCCACCTTGCCACAGGAGCGTCACCACTACTCCGGCGATCGCTACGCCGATCGCGATCAACCCGAAAGCTTTGCGACGCTCGACACCAAACACGAAAGCGGCCAGGGCCCCGCTCCACGCGCCGGTGATGGGGAGAGGGATTGCGACGAAGGTAATGAGTGCCAGATCTCGCCATGCGGTCGAATCGCGTCGTGTGGCGGCGTCGCGTATGGGAAAACAGCCGTTCGAGGAAACGATGGAGCCCCGCCCAATGGTCCTCGGCCCACAGCGTCACCGGACCGAGCAGCATCAGGATGAACGGCACCGGCAGCAGGTTTCCCAGCACCGCCCATATATAGGCTTGCCACACCGGCATGTCGAGGACCCCGAGCGCAAACGGAATCGCACCTCGCAACTCGAATACAGGGAGCGTTGCGAGCAGCAACACTGCCAGCGGCTCCGGGAAATTACGGACGAAGGTCTCGATTGAATCGCGCATGGAATGGGCAGTATTGCAGGGATAGCGCGGCTCGCGGCTTCAGCAACTCCCGCGGCACCCCGGTCGGGGAAAGCTGCGTTGTCAACCTTGACACCCGGCCCGACCCGTACGTAGGATCGGTTAGTTCCGGGGGCGGCTGATCGTTCCCGAACAAGCCCCCAAAAAGGGCATTGGGCTGCGAGTCCGGACTCCCTGGCGCCGGCTCGACCATCGGCCCTGTGCAGCTCCTCCTCGGAGGAGCGATACGAGGCTCCGGCTCTACCCCCTTGCCGGAGCCTCGTCATATTCACTGTTGATCAGGTCAAAGGTCGCAGATCCCCCGGACGCGGCACGCGGTTCCCCCACTTCGGTCGTCCGTGGAGAATCGCGTGGGCGATATCGGTGGCGGGCACAACGTACTTGCCCTCTTCAATCAGCCGCCTGAGCTCTTCGATTCGCTCACTACGACTGACGGTGCGGGGCCCGTCGCCGGCCAAAGTCCTGGTCGATTCCATCTCTATCTGACATCGGCATCCGGACCCCTGCGACTTGAGGAATCCGGCTCGACAAAACCAGTCTCAATCAGGAGAGCTTCCGCCACTTGATCGGCCGGTACGTGATAACCGCCCGACTCGATCAGCCGCCGCAATTCGAGCAACGCCCGCTGCCGGGTTGCAGGATCTGCCAACGGCGGAATGCGATAGTGAGAGCCACTCACTCCCCCAGTATCACACGGAGAACCGGACCACGATTACGTCCCCTTCGGCAACCGTATAGTCCTTGCCCTCGACCCGAACATGGCCGACCTTTTTGCATTCGTCCCAGCCTCCGTCGGCGGTCACCACTGCAATGGGGGCAATCTCCGCCCTGATGAAACCTCGCTCCAGGTCGGAGTGGATCTTGCCTGCGGCTTCGGGAGCTTTGGCTCCTTTGCGTACCGTCCACGCATGCGCTTCTTTCGGGCCCAACGTGTAGAAACTGATGAGGTCCATCGCTGCATAGGCTGCTCGAACCACCTTGGCCAGCGCACCCTCCCCGAGACCCAGTCCCTCGAACAACTCGCGCCGGTCATCGGGTGACAGTTGAGCGCCCTCTTCTTCAAGCTGGGCCGAGACCACAACCACGGTGTCGCCCTCCGGAACCAGGGCTTCCAACTCACCGGCCACACCATCGGCTTGGCTCTCATCCTCTCCCACGTTGACGACCCAGATGGCCGGCTTGAGCGTCAGCGGTGCCAGGTCCCGAAACGCGCTGAGCTGATCTCGTTCCCATCGCTCGGTCCGGAGTTGCGTCCCCTGTTCGAGGACTTCTGTGGCTCGCGCCAATGCTTCGGCTGCGTTCCTCTTGCCGGGATCGGCAGTTGCTTCTTTGGCAAGCTTGGCGCGCCGTCTTTCGAAGACCTCGTAATCGGCCAGAGCTAGTTCCAGCAATAAGCTCCTGGGCCTGGCCAACCGGGTCGGTACCGGACTCATCAGACGGAACCGAGTCGTCTATCGAATGATCGCAAGACCACCGCCAGAGTCTCCATGTCTCGCAGCCGCCCAAGAGCTGGGCACCGACCCCCCCCATGACCAGGTTTGGCCATGGCCGGAAGGTCGAGGAGTTCGAGGGTGGCGTGCACCAGCTTGACCGAATGTTCAACCCGCGCCGCCTCGTCGAGGTCGTCGTCTGGCACCTTCGCGACACCGACGTTGGGATCGATCGTCGAGAACGGATGGGCAGCGGTCGGCGCCTCGAGCCCGGTGAGGGCGTTGAAGAGAGTCGTCTTGCCGACGTTGGGATATCCGACGATGCCTATGCGTGCCACGAACCGCAGAGTGTAACGGCCGAAAGACGATTCCCTCTTCCACGGCCGGCACTCGCAGGTCGGGTGATAGCGTGCAGAAAGAACTCAGAGGAGGACAAGGTGAGGATTGCCGTCATCGGCGCCGGTTCGTGGGGTACGGCCGTGGCCTGCCTGGCCGCTCAAAAACATGGCACGGTTCTCTGGGCCCGCCGCCCCGAATTGGCGGATCGCATCAACGAGGAACGGCGCAACGATCAGTACCTGCCCGGTTCGGAAATCCCGTACAGCCTCACGATCACCAGTGATCTCGAAGCGGCCGTACGGGATGCCGAGTTGGTCGTCATGGGGGTGCCTTCGCACGGATATCGAGATGTCCTGACCAAGGTCGCCCCGACGGTACCGGCCGAAGCTGCCGTCTTGAGTCTCACCAAAGGCATCGAACAGGCGAGCCTCAAACGAATGACCGAAGTCACCCGCGAGGAACTCCCCGACCACAACCCCGGCATCATCGGCGTCCTGAGCGGACCCAATCTGGCGCCGTGAAGTGATAGCGGGCCAACCGGCGGCCACCGTCATCGCCATGGCCGACACCGACCGCGCCCGGGCCCTCCAAGGGGTGTTCATGTCGCCGTCGTTTCGTGTCTACACCAACACCGACGTGATCGGCTGCGAAATCGCCGGAGCTCTCAAGAACGTCATGGCCATCGCCGCCGGCATGGCTCGGGGGCTCGGTTTCGGCGACAACACGATGGCGACGCTGGTAACGCGGGCGTTGGCAGAATTGACCCGTCTGGGGGTGGCGATGGGTGGCGAGCCGCTCACGTTCGCCGGTCTGGCGGGGATGGGAGACCTGCATCGCGACATGCGTCAGCTCGCAGAGTCGCAACAACCGGGTGGGGACCGAACTGGGCAAGGGTCGCACCCTCGACGAGATCACCTCCGAGATGAACATGGTCGCTGAGGGTGTCAAAACGACCCGGGCTGTGCTCGACCTGGCCGATGGCTACGGGATCGAAATGCCGATCGCCCAGCAGGTCGGGAGGGTCCTCTACGAGGGCGCCCGGCCCCGCGACGCCGTCCTGTCGCTGATGACCCGCGAAGCGAAACCGGAAAGCTGAACCTGCCGCCCCTCGGCCGCAGGCAGCTGCCAGACTTCGATGAAGATACGAAGGATCAGCCCGGACGATCGGACTCACCGGCAGGCAGGTCATGGCGCTCGCGTCGTAGAGGCTGGTCGAATGGGCATGTAGGCGGGCGCACATTCGGTGGTTCTCGGCGTGACGAGCGGAAACGATCCCGCGTTGAAGCTCTATGAGTCCTGTGGCTTCAGACTCACGGGCGAGCGGCGTGACCTTCCCGGGCACTCCGCCCTCATCGAACACACGATGCGGCTACAGCTTTCCCGATGAGGGCCGACCTCACGGAGGACAAATCCGCAGGCCGGGAACCGGCTTTGGTTCCTGTGCGTCCAAAGGATGCACAACCCGGGAGGGTTCATGACGACGCACACCAGAACACCCCTATCGAAACTGTTCGTCCTGGCACTTGTCCTCGTGCTGGGAGCGGCTGCCTGCTCCAGCGGAGACAACGCCAACCTCGAGGCCTTCCGAAGAGATCGGAGCTCCCCTGGACGGTGGAGGGTTTCCCGATGGAGACGACGACGACCATGGCGTCGGAAACCGAGCACTCCGACGGTGACGAACGTTCCGGTCCCACCGCCCTGGGTTCCGGTGGCGTCGAACCGGTCGTCTTCCAGACATCCGGCTTCGGGCGCGACATCATCTTCACCGCCGACCTGACCGTCGCGGTGGCGGACGTCACCACCGCCGGTGAGCAAGCCACCCGGGAAATCCAGACGCTCGGCGGATTCCTCTTCGGGCAACGAACCACCGGGGATCCCGCCCCGATCAGCATCCTGACCTTCAAGGTCGACCCCGCCGACTTCCAGGAAGCACTCGACCGCCTCGGCTCGATCGGTGATCTCCGCACCCAGAACGTGTCCGCCGACGACGTGACCGAGCGCATCGTTGACGTGCAGAGCCGCATCAACACTGCCGAAGCAAGCGTCGAACGGCTGCGTGCTCTGCTCGAAGGTGCGGTCGATATCAAGACCATCGTCGAGCTGGAGAATGAGCTGCTCGAACGGGAAACCCAACTCGAGACAATGCGCGGTTCGCTGCGCACGCTCGAGGACCAGGTAGCCCTGGCCACCATCGTCCTGACCATCACCGAGGCGGAGAGCCGCCCGGCCGTATCCCTCAACGTCACGACCTACCTCGGACACGACGACGGGATCTCGTGCCCGGGGAGTTCGGGATGACCGTCGACCAGGCCGACGACGTCACCGTGTGCTTTGAGATCTTCAACATCGGCGACACGTTGCTCACCGACTTCGAATTTCGCGACCCGGTCCTCGACGTCGAATTCGACGACCTGATCGTGATCTTTGGCGATCCCGGCACTCCCATCGAGCCGGGCGAATCGATCGTGCTCGTCGCGGAAACTGTCGCCGAGCGGAGTCTGCGCACGCAGACCACCGTGACCGCCACCCCGGTCAACGAAAGTGGCGATGTCCTCTCGACCCGCAAGGCCACGAACACGGTGACGGTGTTCATCCAGGCCGTCGACCCGGGGGGCATTCCTACGTTCGCCGAGGGCCTGCAGGGAAGTTGGGAACTCTTGGTGGACGGGGGCAGGTGCTGGTCCTGCTGGCCGGCGCGATGATCCCGTTCTTCTGGGTACCGATCCTGATCTGGTTGGCGTGGCGCTTCACCAAGCGACGCAGCCGAGCTGCAGGCCCCGGTTCCGGACCCATCAACCGGCTCGCCGCCCGAACCCGGACGCAGAAGCGCGACCAGGCGGGCGCCGTCGAAGCGAGCTAGCGAGCGGCGGCGACCCGCAACGACCGGTACAACAGCCCTGGTCGCCCAAACGGCGGCGCAACGCCCGTTCGAGCCCGCCGATCGGGTAGAGGTTCTGCGGCGGCGCGCGGGTCCTTGTGACCGTGTGACGCGAAACGTGGCAACGTGAGCGTCACACGGTCCGCCAGTTCCGTGGCCGCCTCCGTTCCGAGATCCGCCGCAGCCTCACAGCGGACCACCGATGCCCAAGGATGGTCGGCCGGACCGGGAAGGCGCAGGTACCACGAGTAGCGGCTCCAGGCTGTCGTGGTCAGGAACAACGGGGTCCGCTGACCGGCCCCGAGGTCGCCGATCACCGGACGCAAGGCCGGCGGAAGGTACTGGACATGGTGGGTCTTCACGTACCCGACGGCACCCTCAACATGAGCCCCACTCAAGGGGCCATCGACGACGACGAGAGCATCCCCGGCGTGCCGGGCTGCGATCTCCTTCTCGGTTTCGCCCATCCGCTGCTGGATGCCCAACCACAATTCCTCCGGCGTGGATCCGGCCACGGCCCGGACCCCGTATTCGGCGTGGCGGGTGACGATTGGCGCAGCTCCCGGCCGCGGCCGTGAACAGGCCGCGCCGCACCTCACTGGCCACGAGTTCAGCGTTCCCGTCACAGTGCACCGCGCCGGCGGCAAACGTGGCGCACAATCCGAGCAGTGGCCGTTCCGTCCGGCTGCGAGATCCACACGTTGGCGTCGACCCGGCGCACGCCGTCGACGAACAGCACCGAATCCGCTGCTCGCCGGTGGGTGCGATCGGTGCCCACTCCCGGGCCGGCACCTCGATGTCTACTTCCGGAACAGCCGTCGTCTCTTCGAGTTCCGCTCCGGTCGGGGTGCCGTACTCCGGAGCCCACGGTTCGACGGTGAACTTCACAGCTCCACCCGCTCGACCGTCGCCGTGCCGGAACCTTTGCGCACCTCGAACCGAACCGGGACCTGCTCGGCCAGTTCCCGGACATGGGTGACAATCCCGACGGTTCGTCCGCCGGGCACCCAGTTCCTGGATCACGTGGGCGACCGTATCCAGTGTTTCCGTATCCAGTGTGCCGAACCCCTCATCGAGGAAGACCGACTCGAGCCGGCTGCCGCCGTGGACCGACATGGACGCAAGCTGTTCGGCCAGAGAAAGAGCCAGGGCCAGCGAAACCAGGAAGGTCTCACCTCCGGAAAGCGTCTTGACCAGCCGGGCTTCGTTGGCGTTGCGGTGGTCAACCACCCGAAAGTCCCTCCTCACTACTTCCAGTGAATAGGCCCCGTCGGCCAGCTCGTCGAGCAGCCCATTCGCACCGGCCACCAGAGCTGCCAGGGCTTCCTCCATCAACCAGGCCTCGAATCCTGTGGCCGACAGATGCCTGCCAAGGCTCTTGGCCAATTCGGCAGACTCTGTCGTGGTGGCCATGTTCGCTCGGATTTCGCCCGAGCGAACAATCGACTTGCGTAGAGCATCCAGTTCTTGGTTCGCGCGCGGCCAGGGCATCAACGATCACGTCTCGCATCGGCCGGCCCTCGAGCATTGAGGCCTTCCTCTTCGACGAGGGCGGTGAGGGAACCCTCATGCTCGCTCAACCGGCGCTGCAGATCCTCGATCAGTTGTTCGGCTGCAGCGGACTCCGCGGTCAATCGGGCGATTGTCGCGGTCGCCCAATCTCGAAGCTCTTTCCAATCGGCGGCCAGATCCACTCGCTCGGGAACCGGGGGCTCGAGTGAAGCAACCCGGTCGCGGCTCTGATCGAAACTCCGTCGGGCTGCTGTGGTTTCAACCCCGATGGCATCCACCTTCATCCGAACCCTGCCGATGGCTTGGGCCGCCTGATCGGCGGCACGTCGCGCGCCGTCCAGCGCAGCGTCCGCAGTGGCGATCTCCGCCATGATCTCCACGGCCTTGTTGAGGTCGGGAGCATCGGCAAGATCCCTCTCGAAACCCCCGATTCGGGCGGCCAGATCTGCCAGCCGGGCCTCTTCAGTCGCCAATCTCTTGCCGACGGTCGCATCTCCGTCTCGCGCAGCCTTCTCTGCGGCCAAGGCAGCCTCCAGGGCGTCCTCAGCGGCTTTCAATGCGGGTGGGGGCTCACCGGCCGGGACATGCTCAACCGGGTTCCGGCAAACGGGGCACGGTTCGCCTGCGACCAGGCTGGCGGTCAGGGCGTGCGCCGCATGCCTGCGGCTCAACGATGCGAGGTCCCGGCGGGCGGCTGTCGTGACGGCCTCACGCGGCTCCGCGTCTCTCCGACGTGGCGATCGCCTCCTGGGAGCTTTTGTCCCGCTCCCCCGTGAGTCGCCGATTCGCCTCCCGGTCGGAGGCGAGGGCACGGTGCAAACCGACGACCCGCTCCATCTCAGTCGCAGCCGGGAGAGCTTGCCGGGTCGTTTCGACCTTCTCGAGGTGTTCGCGGGCCGCGGTCGCTTCCTCGCCGGCTTTCTCGGCTGCCTCTCTAGCCTCGGTCAATCGGGTGGCCAGAGCCTGGATACCTTCGGGGACCTCAACCGATTGCAGCTGAGCAATGGAGGCACGAGCCCGGGTCGTGGTATCGGAAACAGCACCGATCCGGTCCCGCAGCTCCTTGAGCTCCGGCTCCGCTGCTTCAACCTTTCTTCGTCAAAGCCTGGAGACGAGAGACCTTCTGCTCGGCCGCGTTCGTTGCGTCCGGTGTTGCCGAGGCGAGCTCCTCCAGCTGCGTTTGGAGAACCTGTACTTTCGCGTCGGCGGCCGCCTTCCGCTGTTTGGCCAGGTCGCGCATCTGTTCATAGACACCCAGATCGAGGAGTTCCCGAAGGAGCTTCTGGCGATCGGCAGGACGGTCGTGAAGAAAGGCGGCGAATTGTCCCTGCGGCAGCACCACCGATTTGGTGAAGTGGTCGTAACCCAGTCCAAGCAATCGTCCGATGGTCTCGGTGACCTCGTCGGCGGTCCCGGCCAATACCTCACCGTCCCGCTCCAGCCGCGCTTCGGCTGTTGAGGCACCGGTTTTCGTCCTGCGCACCACCCGGGCAACGGTGTAGTCGGTCCCCTCCAGGGAGAATTGAAACCGGACCCGGGCTTCCAATTTGCCGAGCGACACGATCGGCGCCACATCACGCTGGCCAATCCGCGGAACCGACCCGTAGAGCGCAAACACGATCGCATCGATGAGTGAGCTCTTCCCGGACCCGGTTGGCCCGGTCAGTGCGAAGAGATCGGCCCCCCGAAAGTCGACCGTGACGGGATCACGGAATGCGGTAAACCCGGAGATCTCCAGCTGTTTAGGTCTCATGCGACTCTGCCAGCAGTTCGTCGAAGAGCGCAACCAAACGTTCGTCGAGCGCATTCTTCTGGGTCAGGTACTCCGTGAACAAATCATGGGGTGGCCTCCCCAGCCTGACGGGAGGCGCAGCTTCCCGGGCTGCTTCGGGATCTGCAATAGTCACATCCACCGCATCCGGGAACAGCTCTCGTACTTCGTCGGCCAATCCGACCCGGGCCGTCTCCTCCAATTCGATCCGCAGGTAGGCGTCACCGACCTCATCGTGGAGGGCTGCGATCTGTTCGAGCGTTCCCCGCAACCGGCGGAGCCGTCGGCCCGCCGACAACGGCACTTCCCTGACACGGGCGGGCATGCCGGGTTCGGCTTCGACCACCAAGACCGCCTTGCGGTCCTCGCTCTCTCCGAAGTCCATCTGGAGCGGCGACCCCGAATACCAAACCGGTCCAGGAGCCGGCACTTTCTGCGGCCGGTGCAGATGACCGAGCGCGACGTACGACAGTGATCCGTCGAACGCCTGGGACGAGACGGCGTAGTCGAAAATGGTGTGGGCAGAACGTTCTCCCCCGCCCAGGGTGCCACCGGCCACCATCAAGTGGGCAACGACCAGGTTCACGTGGTCGAGGGAGATGCCCTCCGTCAGTTTGGCAATCACCCCGGCCAGACGGCCGGCGTACTTGCCACCGTGCTGGTCAGGGTCGAGCGCCATCAGATCGCCCGCCGACACGATCGCACGTTGGCTCACAAAGGGAACCAGAGCGATCCGGGCCGTCTCGCCGGACCCGGTATCGACCGTGACAACGCCCCCCTCATCCGGTCGCTTGAGGGTGGATCCCACCTGGACTCTGCCCAGCTCGAGAAGCGGGGCAACCGCTTCCAACCTGCGGGGATGGTCGTGATTGCCTGCCACGGCTACCACCGGAGCGATGTCGGCGAGGTCGAGCAGGGCCCGGAAGACGATCTGCTCGGACTCCGCGGAAGGGGCGACCACGTCGAACAGGTCACCGGCTACCAGGACCAGGTCGACACGCTCGGTTCCGGCGATTCCGGCGATTTCGGTCAGGACCGCCCGATGCTCGTCGGCCCGGCTCCGGCCGCGAATGCTGCGCCCGACGTGCCAGTCGGAAGTATGGAGAATCTTCACGACGGCGATGGTACCGGGCGGTTGCGACGAGTCTGGCTGTTGGGAACGGAACTTCGACTCTCGGGCGGACTCAGCGAACCGGAACGATTTCGGGTTTGAGGAATCGAAAGTATCCGTAGCCGACCACCAGGAACAGATAGACCGCCACTGTGGACCACCCCAACGCATTGAAGACACCGGCAACCTGGGCCAGGACGGAGGCGATGGCCGGAGCCAGGTCGACACCGTAGAGCGACAAAAACCAATTCGGGACGAGCATGCACGTCACACCGAAGAGAGCTGAGATCGGAACGTTGATCGTGAACAGAGTTCGCGGGTTCATCGTCGGTTCCCTCCTTTGTTGGTCGGAGGCTGCAAAGACCTCGCCGCTCAGATCTTGATGCCGGTCGTTGCGAAGACCCGGTGCGGGACCGAATGCTCGCCAGGGAACTCTGCGGCGAGGAGATCGGCCAGATCGGAATCAAACGCCTCTACCTGCTCGGCGCCCAAGGCCGAACCGACCCCGTTGCAGGTGCGCATGCGACCCCGCCATCCGTCGTGGGTGAACGGCACGTCCACCACGTAGCTGAAGCTTTCGACTTCACCGAAACCGCCGCGATCGAGTGCTTCGACCTGCTCGGAGTGGATGCCGCGCCAACCGGCTTTAGGCCAGCCGGGGTTGTGCTGGAGGATCAAGTCCTCTGTTCGGCCCGCAACATTGCCGGGGAGGGCGAGGTATGAGAAGTTGCAGATGAGGAGGCGTCCACCGCGGACGAGGATGCGTTTGGCTTCGTTGAGGACAGCGTCGGCGTCGAACCACCACCAGCATTGCCCGGCGCTCACGAGGTCGAAGGCGGCATCGTTCTGGCCGGTTGCTTCGGCCCGGCCCTCGACGAATCTGGCGTTGAGTCCTTGGGCTGACGCTCGATGGCGGGCGACCTCGAGAAGCTCGGGGGCGATGTCGAGTCCGGTGACATCGAGTCCGCGGGCGGCGAAGCCGAGGGCGAGAGAGCCGGTGCCCGTTCCAAGGTCGAGAGCGTGCCGGCCCGGGCCGATCCAGCCGGTCGCGACGAGGCGGTCGAAAAAGGCGTCGGGAAATCCGGGCCGGTGCTGTTCGTAGTCGGCGGCCGTCTTACCGAAGTCGATCACTCTGCCCTCATGGTCGGTCGGTTCGGTGCCGTGACTCATCGACTCCAGGCTAGTGGTGACCCGATTGGATCGGCCGAGCAGGTGAGGCGCGTTGGTCCGTCACGAGAGGCCGAAGCCCCGAACCTTTGCGGAATCCCCGATCAGGTTGCGACCGTATCGGAACCGATGGCAGGCTGCTTCGTTCGTAGCTCGCCGTCACGGCGCAGGTGGAGGGCAATGAGGACACTGGTGACGGCGGCCCAGGCACACCAGAGGGAGGCCAAGTTGCTGGAGAGCAGCCATCCGATCAGGACCACGGCCGGAAGATTGATCACGCCGAAAGCCACGATACGGCGATGGCTGGAGATCAGTAGCGGGAAGCAGGTCACCACAACGTAGAGCGCACCGAGTAAGGGGCTATAACCCGGCCCGGTGTCGTAGGCGAGGCAACAACCCTCGACTCCGGCCCCTACCGGCCCTGTTACTACACCGGCCATGTAGAACGCAGCGACACCTGTCCCAATGACCACAAGGCGCACAAGCCATCGTCGTCGCAGCCCTTCCGGCTCGATGGCCAGGATCGCCATGGGAACGAGGATCGGGAGTACCCCCAGGGCGATGGCCAGGTAGAGCCAGACGGCGCCCTGACCCACATACTCAGGGACCCGGCCGGCCTCGCCCCACCACACAAACGTTTCGACGAGCAGGTGCGTGCCTAGCAACAAGGGCAGGGCCGCCAGCGGGTATTCCTTGGTTTCGCGAACATGGCGAAGCGCATCAATGCCAACGCCGCTCACCACAATCCCGGCAACGATGTCGGCCTCAGGCGAGAAGCACATGATCCCGCTCATTGCAGCGCATGAATCCAACGCTAGATGCCGCGCTCACGATCAACAAGGGTCATTAGGCCCGCTCTACGTGAACTTGGGCCATGACGAGGAGGGTGCCTTCATGTCTGATCTGTTCGATCCTGCCCAGTCATATGGCTTCGGCTAGCATCGCCTGCCCCAAAGGGTTCAAGCCGTCGAGAGACCAGTGCCCCACTGATCTGGGATCGCCCGACACGTGATCCCGCAACAAAGGAGCGCTGCGTATGTCCCCGAAAAGACGGTTCACGATTCTCTTGTGCATCTCGATGCTTGCCTTTGCTTCCTGCGGCGGTGATGACGCAGGCACCGACGAAACCACGACAACCACGGTCTCTGGGGAGGTTGACACGACGGCCGCATCCACCACCAGCACGGAAACCCCAAACGAGACCACAACGACCACAGTCGATTCGGCATCGGGCAACGGGAGCATCGAACTGGTTTTCGATGACGGACGGTCGTGGACTTTGGAGGGATCGTGTGTCTACACGCCCAACAACTCGGGGCCCGCATCCGCTCTCTGGAGCATTGAAGGCGAGGCGGCCGATGGCGCGAGCTTCGGAGCCATCATGGCCTTCCCATTCGATCCGGCCAACACAACTCCCGTACTCATCGGAACCATGGTGGATGCCGACGAAAACGTCTTTGTGGTGGTCGAGTCAGAGGACGTATCGGACGGATCGAATCTGATCCTCAACCTGGGTCTCCACGACAACGTCTTCAGAGAAGTGGGCGACCCGATCGACATCACAGCAACCGTGAGCTGCAAATACTGATCAACGCGTAAGCCAAAAAGGGTGGCATAGCCCACTGCCGGGTCTCTGAGGACATGCATCCGATCCCCGGGTGTGGTGAGGGGGTTCGCCCGCAAGTGGTCGTGCGGCCCTTTTTGCGTCGAGGGGAACAGGTAGGTGTGCACCTCGCCGGTTGGGTGGTGTGGCGTTAGTGCTTGTGGTCTGGCCTCTCCCGCCGGCGGGAGATCCGCAGCGCTGCCTGAGGCGGCGCCGCGGAGAGGGTGGAGGCTTTCGGTTTTCCTGGGTTCTTGGTGGTGGCCTGGTTTGGTGGTGTTGTGTAACGGTTTTTGTCATACCTGGACGAATACAAGGCTGGCGCGTGCCTTTTTTCCGAAGTGGTCGCCAGGATGACTTTGCGGGTTCTGTTACCTATTTCTTCGATCGGGCTCGACGTGTTCAGCGAATCGTTTTGCACGGCTACACTTCGGACGCCACTGAGTTTGTGCAGTTAGCCAAGAGTCACTATCTAATGCAACGAACGCTTAGTCCGGAAGGAGACCTCTACCTCGCGACCATTAAGGAAAAAACTATAGGTGGTTTGCATTTGCGATACGCCGCACTGCTGAACGCAAGAACAAGAAAGAAACGGTGCGAATTGCTAATGGAGCTCAATCGCACGGGTACAGAATACGGAATGAGTTATGAGTTTGATCGACTGATCCGTGAAAATCGAGAGGCGAATGTATTGCTGACGCCCATCGAGCCCAGTGCAATCTTGAACGTACAGAAATAAGGACTTCACGCCAAGTCTCTTTAACCTTGCGAATAACGGCGAAATTCTATTTCGGGGAAACACCCGCTTGGTTGGATTTTTTTTTGAGAATCGGCGGCCCAATGTGTTGTTTCAGGCTGGCCATGCAAATCGCTGAGGTGCAACTCTTCGATGCGGCTGGCGCTGCCATCTTTACTCCTGGTGACCCGCTCGTCGGTGGTCAGGTCATGCCTGAGCCCGCAACTGGCTTGCTTGGTGCTCTTGCGATGCTGAGCTTCCTGTGCGTTCGTCAGCGACGAAGCTAGTAACATTCCCGCGTGTTGCGTGCAGATTAGCTTGATAGGCTCATTCGCGCTCCCGATGTTCTCGGGAACGTTTTTGTTTGCGCAGTGGAATCGGGATCCGAGCACGCTAACAGCTTTTCCACGTTCGATTCAAGCAGCAGAATCGTCGGCAAATGGTTGGGCACAAAGGGTTTTTCCATGTCCCTTTTCGGCTGCAGATAAGTTTTTCTTTGCCCGTTTGACAGGGCTGCTGAGCACGGCTACAATCTGGCTCCTGACGTAACAAAACCTTCACTTCGTCTTCGCTCGATCTTCGCACTGAAGCTGTGGATAGAGGCGCTCTGCTGCGGAATTCACGACCTTATTGCTGCGTGAAAGGTACGCGCTGATCAAACGCGTACTGTGAAGGGTGACCGTCGCTTGGAAGCAGTATTCTGGAGTAGAAATGGAATTCGCGAACGACCTTCGCCGTGCCTTGAAGAATCAGATTGGTGGTGATCGGTTTGACCTCTGGTTCAGTGATGTCGCGATCTTTGCGAAGGACCAATCTGTTCATGTCTGTGCCGCCACGGGCTTTCAGCTCGAACGGGTCCGCAAGAATTTTCAGGCTGCCATCACGGAAGCCGCCGGTAATGTTGGCTTGTCCGATTCGATTCGCCTAGATTTCCATGTTGAATCCGACAGCGACAAGATTGCACAGTTGCTTGAGGATGCTCGCTCGGGGGATTCTGCAGATCGACAATCAACGAGCCACGTCGCTGAACACGACGATCATTCCGACACACAAGACACACAGATAGACCTGGCTGTTTCCAATAACGTTGTAAGCAGCAGTTCAACGGCCGATGCTGATAGGGCAGCGAGTCAGAACGCGTCGTCACCGCGATTGCGTGCCTCGTCGTCCACGACTCGTGGACGACGCTTTCAAACGATGGGTACTTTTGTCAAAGGCGAGTGCAACCACATCGCTTGCACGTCGGTCGAAATGGTGGCGAAGCAACCGGGCGATATCACCCCGCTCGTGATCCATGGATCGACAGGAGTTGGCAAATCACACTTGGTCGAAGCGATTTGGTGTGAGGCTAAAAAGCGTTCGCCGCGTTCTCGCGTGCTCTATCTCTCCGCCGAACAATACACGACTTACTTTCTCGATGCCTTGCGTGGGGGTCATGGTTTGCCGGCTTTTCGTCGGAAGTACCGCCACGCGGATATCTTGATTATTGATGACATCCAGTTTTTCGCAGGGAAACAGGCAACGCTGGTCGAACTGGCCTACACCATCGATGAACTCACCCGCCAGAATCGCCAGCTCATCCTGACCGCAGACCGCCCGCCAGCCCAGCTTTCGAAACTCGGCCCGGAGATCGTTAATCGTCTTTGTGGTGGATTAGTTTGCACGATGAAGCCCATTGATAGTGCGACCATGGAGCAGATCTCTCGGCAATGGGCGCGTGAGCGAAAGATCCAGATCTCTGACGACATACACCAGACGCTCGCTGGAAAAATGAATGGCGATGCAAGGCAGCTGTCGGGCGTGCTCAACCGACTTTGGGCGACGAGCGTTGCCACGGGTGAGCGTGTCACGCAACGCATGGTCAATGAAGTCCTGTTCGAATTAATACCCACACCGTCTCGAATAATTCGGCTACAGGACGTGCGGAAGGCGATTTGCGAGGTGTTCGGTATCGAAGTGACCAGTCTTTCGGGAGCAACGCGAAGTCGCGCAGTTGGCGTACCGAGGATGCTGGCAATGTGGCTTGCCCGACGCCACACCGCTGCTGGTTTGCACGAAATCAGCACGTTTTTCGGAAGACGTAGTCATAGCAGCGCTGTTACCGCAAGCAACACAGTCAACAAATGGCTGTCTAGTGGGGAGAAAATCGAAATCAATGGTCACGAATGCGACGTACGCGACATTGTGAGTCAGATCGAAGCTGGGATGAAAGCTGGGTAAACTCGCACGGTCAGTGTTGAGAATTAGCGATTCGCCGTAATGCCGACCGATCCGGTTTGATGGCCAATTCCGCTTGGGCAGGCCAGTCCATGTATTCCGCTGGGATTTCGAATCCGGCCAATCGCTCTCGGAGCATGCCACTCCACCTTTCCGTATCCATAACATCCGCATCGATAAACGCCACCGGACGAGCACCAAACTCGGTGTCGTTACGCGGTACGACAATCGCCTGCCGTATGTCCACAAAACCTAAAAGCTCTCGCTCAATCGTTTCGGGATGAACATTTTCTCCACCGGAAATGAACATGTTGTCCAAGCGTCCAAGAACTACGAGGCTACCATGACTCGTCAAACGACCTCGGTCTCGTGTGTGAAACCAACCCTCTTCATCCGTCGCCCTGACGATTTCTCCGGCGACGTCGTAACCCAGGCAAAGCGTTTCTCCTCGCACTAGGATCTCGTCGTGCGCACCGATCCTTACCTCACGGTAGGACAGCGTCTCGCCGCTGGTCGAATCTAATGATCGGCAGACCTGTGACGTGGTGACCTGCGACGCCATTTCCGTGAGCCCGTAGGTGGTATGAATTGGGACGCCACGGTCGATAGCCAGTCGAATCAACGGTGGTGGCACCTCCATTCCTCCTACAAGAGCGGCCTTGATGCCGGAAAGGTCGGCCTGGCTATTTAAGAGCCTTCGAAGTTGCGTCGGCACCAATGAAATGTGTGTCGCCCCGCTGTCGCGAACCAACTGGTCGAGATTCACGTCTGTGTCATTCACGCCGCAAACCGTTGCCCCCGCTACGGCACATCGGAAGGGGATCGAAAGTCCGCCCACATGGTTCGCGGGTAGCGACCAAAGCCAGCCGTCACCGTGCGCGAGGGGAATGCGCATCGCCGCACCCCGCGCGCTGGCAAGGTGGGCATTCAACGAATGGACAACTGCCTTGGGGACACCCGTGCTGCCGGAACTGAGCACAATTGTTGCCGGCGATGCCAGATCGATCTCGCGCTGAGCAGTATCCATGCGAGTTGTCTGAAAACTGTCCAGCCACCGTGCGCGGATCTGTTTGGCAATTCCCCGTTGTTTCGCAACAGGGACGCGGGCGCTAATCGGACAAGCTACAGCCCCCGCTTGCAGAATGGACCAAAGATTGACGAGCGTCTGATAATCGTTTCGCGGGCACCAGGCAACGCGCTCATTGCTTCGCAATCCGGATCCGATCAATCCCGCCGTTTGGGCTGCGACGTCCCGGGCGAGTTGTTCATAGCTGACTCGCATTTTCGCGTCGCTGTACGCGCATTGATGCGGATGTCGAAGGGCCGCCTGCGCAAGTGGGAACGATTCGTTCGTCACAACACTACTTCTTCTAGCAAGTCGTGGTTTACCTCTAGCGTGGCAGGAACGTGGATCTTCCAGTCTTTAACTAGTAGCCTCTTGGTCAACACGTCCTCAGCAAGAACATGATAGGTGTCGAGACCCGCAGGTGTACCGGAGCCAAATTTATTGGCCAGCTGGACGATCTGAGTCAGTCCGACGCCTGATTCGTAACAGGCACTAAAGACAATCGGTTTTCCCAGCTCGGCGATCGACCGAATGCGTTTTCGACCACCTAGCATCGTTGGTTTCACGACACAGGCTCTCGCGTTTGGAAAGGAATCAAGGGATCTGGTGTGGGTCAGAGTTTCATCCAGTGCATAGGGTAAATTGGTTTCGCTAGCGAACGCTTCGAGCTGTCGGTGGTCTTGAAGTGGTTCTTCGACGTATTGGATGTCCAGTTCAGCGACTTGTGACGCAAAGGCGATTGCCTGTCGCCAATCCCATGCTCGGTTCGCATCCAAACGGAGCTGCTGATCATCTCGCAAGCACGCGCACACTTCGCGGACCAAGTCGACCTCTTCCTGGAGATGGCGGCGGCCGACCTTGAGCTTTACCGCACGGCACGTTGACGCCGACAGCGTTCTGCATTTTGCGAGAATATCGCTCGTAGAGCCCTGCAAAAGTGCATTGATTGGCAAGTTCTGCGGTGTGAGTGGTTGTTCCAATCCGTCCAGCGCGAACTGCAGCGACGGTGGGACGGATTGACCACTACGTAGGGCTGCAAGTACATCTTCCAATGACTCTTGACTAAAGTGGAGAAGAGGAGCAGCTTCGGACCAGCGACCGTTTTCTTCCAGCAGCAATCCGTCTCGATGCTCCAGCAATCGCGGACCCAACTGAATGACGTGTGTCAGCGGAAGTCGGTACCGGAAAACTCTCATTTACACTTGCAGCCCGATGCAGAAAAGTACGGTATACAGGAGCAGCGTGCCAGCAGTCATCCCCAGACATGGCTTGAGTTCATGACCCTGGTGTTTCCAAACTTTGAACACGATAAGACTGGCAGGCAGCACAACAAGCGTGGCAAGCAATATGCCCATTGGATATCCCATTCGCCAGAGGCAAAGCGGAATCGTGGCGGCGAGCAACATGCAGAGCATGTACTGGACGCGGCTGAACGTGGCCCCAAATCGAACGGCGAGCGTGCGTTTATCGGCCGCGCGATCTTCCTCAATATCACGCAGGTTGTTGACGACTAACAGCCCCACAGCAATCAAACCTGGTGCGAGACCCGCGACCAGGATTGGTCCGTTGAGTTCTAACGCTTGAACGTAGTAAGTACCAGCGACGGCAACCGGTCCGAAGAATATCAGCACGAACGGATCACCGAGTCCCACATACGCAAGCGAGAATCGGCCCGCGGTGTAGAGGACGCCAAATACAACACTCAAAACTCCGATCAATAAGAATGGCCAATCAGCTCGGTGGTACAGGTAAGCCGTCGCGGCCATGGTGATGCAGAACATGAAGCCAGTTCCCACCGCCATGGCCCGAGGCGCAATCCATCCCGCCGCAACTGCGCGAGTCGGGCCCTTTCGAGCGTCCGAGTCCGCGCCTTGGAAAAAGTCGAAGTAGTCGTTGCAGAAGTTTGTGCCAATCTGGATGGATATCGCGCCGATCAAGGCGGCCAGCATTGCCCCTGAGTGAAATTTGCCGTCGCGGATTGCGACCGCGGTTCCGATCACAACCGGGGATACACTAGCCAGCAGTGTTTTGGGGCGTGCGGCGAGAAACCAAGCGGAAGCATTCATGAATGCGGTCGTTCAACTGCGTCTCGGAAACTTCGAAAAGTCAGGCGGTCTTTTTTCGACGAATGCATTGCGACCTTCTTGGCCCTCTTCGGTCATGTAAAACAGCATCGTGGCGTTACCTGCGAGTTCCTGCAGACCGGTTTGTCCATCGCAGTCTGCGTTGAGCGCCGCCTTGAGGCAGCGAATCGCAATCGGTGACTTGGTAAGAATCTCACGGCACCATTGAATCGTTTCTGCTTCCATCTGTTCGTAGGGGACCACGGTGTTAACAAGGCCCATATCGAGCGCTTCTTGGGCCGTGTACTGGCGGCAGAGAAACCAAATCTCGCGAGCCTTCTTTTGGCCGACGATTCTCGCCATGTAACTGGCTCCGAACCCACCGTCAAAGCTCCCCACCTTTGGTCCCGTTTGTCCAAAGATGGCGTTATCTGCGGCGATCGTCAGATCACAGACCATGTGCAATACATGACCGCCGCCGACAGCGTATCCTGCGACCATGGCAATCACTGGTTTGGGGCACGTACGGATTTCACGCTGGAAGTCGAGCACGTTGAGATGCTCGGTGCCATCGCTGTCTCGATAACCTGCGTCACCCCGGATTTTTTGATCACCACCGGCACAGAATGCCTTTTCCCCCTGGCCCGTGATGATGATGACACCGATCTGCTTATCCATCCGGGCAAGTTGTAGCGCTTCCCGCATTTCCATTACCGTCTTAGGTCGAAACGCGTTGCGAACTTCGGGGCGGTTGATGGTGATCTTCGCGATGCCTTCGAAGTGCTCGTACCTGATGTCTTCGAAGTCTTTGGCTTTTTTCCAGTTGGCAACCATGTGCTGTTTCTTTCAAATTCTCAAGTTGACCCGTGGTGACGGACAGGTTGTAACCAATGTAGTGTCCACTTGTTCGTGGAGCGTGCGTCGATGTTCACCGAGAACGTCACCACGCTCACGGGACATGATGTCAAACATCTCGCACTCCAGCATGTAAATCGAACATGTTCATAGCTCTGTGTTTTGACCTGCGAATTTCAAGCCACGAACAATACAGTCCACGATGACAGCTTCATCCGCAGAGACGGCGACTTCCATGTTGTTACTCCACGCTTTACGCTCGCGACGATCAAAGACGGTGGCTCCGCGAGTCAGCTCGCCTTTTGTCTCGACATCGCCAGCCATTTCTTCCGTTTTAAACAGCTCGGGATTCAAACAATACTGCAAGGCCACGGCATCGTGGATGTAAATCCCTTCCTGTCCCAAATATTGACGGCAAGATTGGAAGTACTTAGGTATGATCTTGCGCATCAGCGAGCCAGCACGTGTCGTCGCGCTGGGCAATTGATCGACGAAGTCAAACGTCATGCTGACACGCGTTGTTACGTCAAGCGGGATCAGAGTTTTGGTCGTCAGCGAGTGGAACACGACTTTTGCTGCTTCCGGGTCACTGAAAAAGTTGAATTCGACTCCTGGGCGAATATTGCCGATGCCGTTGACCGAACCGCCAACCATGATGATCCGGTCAATAAGTTGTGCGAGTTCTTGTTCGCATTGCAAAGCGCGCGATATTGGTGAGTGGTCCCAACGCAAGGATCGTGACATCGCCGGGGGACTCATGCAGTACCTCAGAAATGATTTTTTCGGCCGGTCGTTGATTGTGGAGTTCTGCGCCGACCAGCCCCACGTCGCCAAGACCATCTTCGCCATGGATGTGCCGCGCGTCGGCGACCGTCACCCTATCACTGACGGTCGCCGCACCAATCCGAGGCCATTTGGGCGGGTCCAACTGGTCTAGCAGGGTCATGACGTTGTTGGTTGCTTGGTGAGCATCGACATTGCCCGCAGTGGCCGTAATCCCGACGACTTCGAGCCTAGGGTCGAAGAGGGCAAGACAGATCGCCACGGCATCATCGATACCTGGGTCGCAATCAATCAGTATTTTTCTGGGCATGGGTGAGAATAATCCCTGAGGCTGATCTTTGGATCACGGCGCTCTTCGGCTCTAACCGCAAACGAAGACAAGAATATATCGGGTGCCGCAAGAAATTTGATGAGCGATCAGGCCCGGCCCCCTACAAATCTCCGGATTCTCAAGCAGTGGTGGCTTCCAGCCGCCGCTACTTGACCCGGACGAGCTTCATGATGCGACCGGAGACGTTCCAGTCCTGCACGTACAGGTTGCCGTCCTGGTCCCAGTAGGACCCGTGCGTGCCGCTGAAGATGCCCTCGATCCATTGATCCTGCGGAACGTTGTAGTTTCTGCCCTGCTTTGGATCGGGGTTGTGCCCGAGCACGGCGATGATCGTATTGGTCTTGTCGAGGATCACAACTCGGCCGTGCAAATCGGGCACAGAAACATAGTCGCCCTGAATCGCCACGGACGTCGGCATGCCGAGTCCGGTGATGACTTCTTCGATGAATTCGCCGTCCAGATCGTAATGCAGCAGACGTCCCTTAGGTTCATGATTGCGATCGCAGATCAGCAGTCGAGGCGGATCGTAGCGAGTGTCAAGCGTCATGCCGTGGGCGGTATTGAATTGCTTGAGTCCGTTTCCCTTTTCCCCAAAGTGCATCAGGTATTTGCCAGTCTTGTCGAACTTGAAAATGTGATTGCTCGCGTAGCCATTCGACAAGAAGATGTCGCCATTTCGGTCGACCGTGATGGCTGTGGGGTTGAACTTTTTCAGCCAGTCCAGACTCTTCGGGGAACGGTAGCTTCAGAACGATCTCACCGGTGTGCGCATTGAACTTGATGCCTTCGGCGTCGTTGTTGCGAGCGCCGTAAATGAACTCGCCGTCCTCTTCCTCACGGATTTCCATGTCGTGAATGTTCGAGTACTCCTCGCCTACATAGCTGTCGAATCACTTTGCCGTCCGGCGAGAAAACAACCACGCCCTTGTTGGCACTGGTGTAGATGTTACCCGCTTTGTCGATCACCACGCTGCCGTGCGTCGGTCCCAGCGCCGATTGACCATCGGGACGGAGTCCCCAACCCGGTACCGTATCGAACGTCATCAATCCGCAACCCATGCGCACAGGTTTGATAAGATCCTGGGCTTGAGCGGAGTTCGTAAAACACACGACGGTCGTGAGCAAAGCGGTGGTAAAGAAAAGCTTCATCGTTTATTCCCAGCGGATGGCGTTGCAAGAGTCGGAGGCAGGTACATGCCATATTGTCGGTTCCAGACGCGCGGACATCAACCATCGAACATGCTTCAGTCCCTGTTTTACGACGGGCCTAAAGGAGCGACGCTTGGAATTCCACGAATAATTCTTCGCCCGGCGTTTTCGTGATCGACTCCGAGGCAATGGTCGACGTGGTCCAGGCATTTGCCACGCGATGTCAATTCGACGGGTTGCGACATCAGCCTGACCGTGAATTCTCCCGCCGGCAACTTGTCGAATGTCATAACCTCGTCACCATCTTTGAGACGCTGACGCTCTGAACCATTTCAGTCTAGCTAAGCTAAGCTAGGGCGTGGCGTCTCGTTTTTCGGTCGCCTGCTTTTCGAGGAATTGCTTTTCCTCCTGCAGTTCTTTGAACAGTTCAAACGCTTGTTGACGGTCTTCTGGCTGATCGAAGCCTAGTGTTGAATAGTCGTAAGGATTCAGGACATCATTCGTACGTTGCACGCGGATTCGCGTCACATCGTGACCGTGCAAGTCCATCAAACACGTCAACGCAATATCTCGCAATTGAAGCCGTTTGCTATCTTGACGAAGTTGCGTTTCGTCCTTCAGATACGGTTCGATCAAAGGAATGCCGGCTGGATCTTTGAGCCCGGAGTACGTTTGCATGGCCGTCCGCTTGCTCACCGGCAACGAATTTGGATTCGTTAGAATGTGTTCCGCAACCGCTTTAGCCTCAGCGAACAACGAACCACGCAACGCTATAGCGATAGCGGATGGTTCGTAACGGTTGTCTTGCCGCACCGTTGCCAGGAGCCAGCTTCCGACCAGGGTTCGAATCACACCACGAGACGATTCGGTGTTTGCCGGTGCCCCCCGCAATCGTTGCCCGAGCGATGTCGACGTGCGGAGGAGATGGAACAGCTGACTATGTAAATCAACGCTCGCTGGATGCTCGGTACCAATGAAAAACAACGAGAGAATGCTACCCAGCGAGATGGATTGATATCCATATTGCCCGGTCATCAATTCCGCAAAGCGTTGATTCACCGCCATGCGAACCCCGCCTTCGTTCTCGTCGGCAGCGAAACAGGCCGCCAACAACTCCCACTCTTCCTTGAGCAATTCGCCATACACACTGCGAGATGCCTTGGTGTCGCCATAACGTTGCGAAAACTTCGCCCAGCCCGGCACGTTCTCAGCCTTCCCTCCGCCCATGAACTGCGCGAGGCGTTCAACTTGGAGCTGTTCATTCAACAACGCCAGAACACGTTGGGCGCGTTCGCGAACCTCCCGGTCACTCTGCTTTCCGGCGCGCTCCAGCGTTTTCCGCACCATTTCGCCAGCCTCGCCACGACCGACGTCAAACAAACGCGTCGTCGCCTCCTCGCGCACAACATACTGAGGCGCCCCTAAGCGAGCGACAAGGTCCTCTAGCTCACCCTGCTTGACGCGATGGCCAATCGGATCGTTTTCGTCGGCGAGCCCTAAACCGCACGACCAAAACACCACGCAGAAGGCCGTGAGAAACAACGCAGTCAAAAGTCGGGGGCGAATATTCATACTTCCTTATTGTATTGCGTAACTCCGGCACGGTGGAGGACCAAGCCGCTTAACATCCAACGATGACCGCCAGTTAACCCGGTTCTATGAGCAGCCACGCCGTTGACGCAAGGCCGAAACCGGCGGCCTAGCCGTGGAAATGCGGGGAATGTTGCCTCGATGGTTGCCAGCCGCATGTGTCTTGCGTAAACTCAGGCGTGGGATTTGCGGCCGCTTGCAGCCTCCAACTGCTAAAGAGCCACAGCACTTTTCCGTGTGCTGTCCAAAATCGAAGCCAAAGCCGCAGGTTCCACCAACCTGCGGCTTTTCTGTTTCTACTTGGATCAATTGCACATGGCATCGACAACCGGCACCGGCGGACAGATCACGTCCGCTGAAAATGCGCCCAGAAAAGGACTGTCAACAACGTCCGTCCATGCGGGCGAAGCTCGACAAAAGCCTGGGGACGCGATCACCGATCCGATCTTCTGCTCGGCCACCTACACGTTCAGCGACACGCAATCGGTGATCGACTACATTGAACAAGAGCAGCCGCGCGAGGAATACGGTCGCTACGGCACGCCTGGCGAGCGAGTCGTGGAACAAAAGCTCGCGGCGCTGGAAGGCGGTGCCGAGGCGCTCTTGTTTTCGTCCGGCATGGCGGCGATCGTCGGTGTCCTGATGGCCAAACTCAAAGCTGGCGATGAAGTGATCTTCTTCAACGAGTGCTATCATCGTAGTCGCGAGTTCTGTACCAAGCACCTGTCGAGGTTTGGTGTGGTCACGCGACAGGTCGAAGCATGCAATTACGAAGCCATGGCCGCCGCGATCAACGACAATACGCGGATGTTAATTAGTGAATCTCCTACAAATCCGCATTTGAGTTGCGTTGACCTGGAACAATTCGCCGAATTGGGTCGCAAACATCATGTCGAGACGCTGATCGATGCCACCTTGGCGACCCCCTATAACTTGCAGCCGATTGAATACGGCGTCGACTACGTGCTCCATTCGGCGACGAAGTATCTGGCGGGCCACAACGACTTGTTGGCCGGTGTGATTGTCGCCAAAGATCGCGAAGCCATGAGCGACATCCGCAATTTGCGCGGGATCATGGGACCCGTGAATTCACCGCACAATATCTATCTGTTGCAGCGCGGCCTGAAAACGTTTTCGCTCCGCATGCAGCAACACAACCAAAACGGCCAAGCGATCGCGGATTTCTTGGAAGCCCACCCACGCGTTAGCAAAGTTTACTACCCAGGGTTGGAATCACACCAATACCATAACGTGGCGAAGCGACAAATGCGTGGCTACGGTGGCTTGGTTACGTTCCTGATCGATGACGCCGATTGGCGAGCGACCGCGGACATTGTCGACGCGGCACAAATCCCACGGATCGCGCCAAGTCTGGGTGGTGTTGAATCGCTGATCGAACAGCCGATGGTCATGAGCTACTTCGAGGCGACCGCAGAGCAGCGTCGCGAATGGGGCATCCACGATAATATGATTCGCATGGCGTGCGGCATCGAAGACACGGATGACCTGATCGCGGATTTGAAGCAAGCACTCGCAAGGTAATGGTGGCTTCCAGCCGCCACAATACGTTCAACCATTCTCATTAGTCGCCCCTATTGACCAATTTGATCAATGCACGGCGGCGGCTGGAAGCCACCACTACGACCTATGAAGTTCCGTACTCGTGCCATCCACGTTGGAAACAAAAAGGACCCCGAAACCGGCGCCGTGGTCCCACCGATCCATGTTGCCTCGACCTTCATCCAACCGGGTGCGGGCGAATGGGGAGAATTTGACTACTCGCGCAGCGGCAATCCCACTCGAAAAAACACCGAGCAGACCTTGGCGTCCCTCGAATCCGGTTCGCACGCTTTGCTCTTTTCGTCCGGCATGGCCGCCACCCATTGTGTGACAATGCTGCTGGAAACAGGCGATCATATTCTGGCAGGTGCCGATATCTACGGCGGCACTTACCGCTTACTCCACAAGATTGTGAACCGCACGGGCGTCACCGTATCCCTGGCCGACTCTCGAGATCTCGAGCAATTTGAATCCCGCATCACGCCGCAAACGAAACTGATCTGGATCGAGAGCCCCGGCAATCCGCTCATGAGCATCACGGATATCGCGGCCTGCGCTGAAATCGCCAAACGCCGTGGAGTACTCCTGGCGATCGACAATACGTTCGCTTCGCCCGTACTCACGCGACCGCTGGAATTGGGGGTCGATATCGTGATGCACAGTGCGACGAAATACCTGGGCGGACATAGCGACTTGATGGGCGGCGGCTTAGTCGTAAACGACAAAGAGTTGTTCGATCGCTTGTACTTCATCCAAAACGCCACGGGCGCGATCATGGGTCCCTTCGAATCGTTCTTGCTCGCACGCGGCATGAAAACGCTGGAACTTCGCGTCCACGAAGCGTCAAAAACGGCGATGCAACTGGCTCAGTTTCTCGACAATCACCCACACGTGCAGCGTGTTCTATATCCGGGCCTCGCCAAACATCCTGGCCACGCCATTGCCGCGAAACAGATGGACGGACATTTTGGTGCGATGATCAGTTTCGAAACGACAGGTGGCTATGCAGCGCGCAAGAGACTGGTCGAATCCACCAAACTTTTCCAGCTCGCTGTCAGCCTCGGTGCCGTTGAGTCCTTGATCGAACAGCCAGCGTCGATGTCACATGCCAGCTACGACAAAGCCGACCGCGAAGCGCACGGAATCGTCGACGGGCTGGTGCGTTTGTCCGTTGGCCTAGAAGATTTCGAAGACTTGCGGGATGATTTGGCGGAAGTGTTGTGATCGGGGATGGCGTCGACCGGTTCCCAACGGCCCTAACACGACAAAAAGCCGCTCCCATTTCGGGTCGCGGCTCTTCGTCGTCGGCGAATCTCAGTTGAATCAGTGAATGAAAAACTTGCCGGAACTTGGCAGGTCCTTTCCCTAACGACGCAATGTCGCGGGTCGGCCCTGTGCTTGAAAGTAGCGATGCTGCAGAGCCGGCGTCGCGGAATGCGAGGCTTTCCGGACTGCCGACTGCGGCTGATCACCTAACACAGAGCGGCGGACGATTCGGCTCTTCGACTGTTGCTGTGCTGCAGGTCCGGCTTCGAATACACGATAGCCACTTGCTCTCGGTAAACGGGCAGCTCGGGCTTGGGGCGTTGGCACGGAATCATCCATGAACGGGTCGCCACCGTCAGCCGCTGGGGTTGGCACGCTCGGCGGAGCAGGCACCGATTCCATCATGGGAGCAGCGGTCGGTTGCATCGGTCGAGAATATCCGCCATCGGTCGCGGGAGCGGCATAGCTCGGTGTCGATACCGGGTAGTCCATCGGAGCCGCTAATTCAGTCGGCACGCCACCCGCCGGCACACCGCAGGCCGCCGAAATGTCGCAACCGCAACCCGGATCGGGCAAGCCGCACACCGGCCCCGCACAATAACCATCACAGCCGACCGCGCCGCAACTGTCGCAAGCTGCGGCGGCCGCACATTGCAGCGCGGCTAACGTACCACTCGCATGGCAAGTTACCTTTTGCAGACCTCCAAAGAAGGTCGCGACGGTCGCTCCGACAGCACGGTCCACCAGATGAATGAGGCCGCGAGCCATGTCACCGATCAACGACCCACCGCAGGCACAAGGAGTTACCTTTTGCAGGTTACGGCCCATATAGCCCCCCTGACCGCAGGAATCACAGCTGCCGCCACACAGTCCGAATCCGCCGGCATAGCCCAAGCCTTCCGAACCGCAGTGGGGTTCGATCGTAGCTCCACAACCGCCGGGTCCAGCTCCAAAGCATCCACCCAGGAATGCCCCAGCTAGCCCACAGCTTGGGGCAGCACAACCGCAAGCTGGGTCGGCACAATCGGCCATACCACAACTTGGGCCAGCGGCGCAGCTTTCACAGCCCCCACCTAAAAAGGACGCTTGCTTGACCTTGCCCACAAACGGCAACTTCCCAGCTTCTTAACCAGTTGAGCCTCCGATGATGTGACCATCATGCAGCAGGCCACGAAAATAGAAGCGAATGCGCTTGTCTTCAATGACATGGAAATCCCCCCGGATACCCTTCAATAGGCGATTCTTCGGCTGCAAGCACCGGATTGATCGCACAAAAAATCCAATCTGTTCGTACCAGCAGTTCATCGAACGTGCACGACGCCTACGACCAAAACTTTTTTCGCGAGCGGCAACGTCACCGCGATCAACCCAGGCGCGCAAGCGGCAACGCCACCACGAACTACCAGGTTTAACATTCAACGGAGGATGAAACTGTGCTGGCAATACGTGGTGCTTCAGCTGATGTCCATTTGTTAGCCCGGTCGCCAGACTACGGTCGGTCTTTTCGCCGCAAGCCAGTCCAGCTCATAAACTAAACGCTGATCTCGTATCCCTTGCGTTGCTCGCGAGCAATAAATGTATTGGCTTGGTCGTCGCCGACGAACATGTCCGTTGCGGGATTGAAAATCAACTTACGATTCAGTCGCATGGAAATGTTTATCGCGTGACAAACCGCCAGCATGCGATGATGCGATGCAGCATCGGAAATCGGCGTGTCGCGGGTCTTGATGCAATCTACGAAATGCTGCATGTGGCTCTCGGGGGTCTGTCGTCCGTAGAGCTTCGAGGCCCAGTCGCTTGGCAACGGGTTCTCGTTCAGATGCTCTACCGGCTTGCCGACGAGCTTGCCGCGATTCACGAGGAAACGACCTTCTGATCCTTCGAACATGATTCCATTTTCAAAACCCAGAGTTTCTTGTGCTGAATCCGTCACATACATTTCAATGCCGTCTTTGAATTTGACGCGCACATTGAATTTCAGGGTGCAGTTGAATCGATCGTCCTTCGTAGGCATACCATCTTTGAACGGCATCGGATGCTCAACCATCAATGCGCCGGCTTCGTCATTCTGCCCCAGTCTCGGATCTCGTCGGGGATCGGATAAACGGGTGCATTCTTTTTCTGATCGCCTGGTGCGAAGCGAACAACGCAATCACTTGAGCAACTTGTCGAGCTCGCCGCCATCTAGCCAGATACCTTGGCACTTCGGACAGCTATCGAGCACCACCTGCGGATGATCCGCGCTACTCACACGCAATAGCTGCGCGTCGTCACGAGGACACTTTGCCTTCCGCAGATTGAGTTGATCTTGCTCTTCTGCTCCCGTCAGCTTAGCCAGCCTCCACTTACTTTGTCCGAGCAGCTCGGCAAGCTCACGATGGTCACACCAGATCCCGTGGCAGGACTTGCAGCGATCAACCTCGACTTCACTAACCTTGGTAGCCACCAACTTACGGCCGCACTTCGGGCATTGCATTGCTTGATCCTAAAAAATCGAATTCCAATCCTAGTTGGACTCTGCCAGGTGGGAATCAGCCGCATCGTCAGATCACAACCGGTTTGTCCAGCGCTCGGCGAACTGGCACAAACTGACCGACGTGCATCATGGGATGCGAAGCGACGAGCATCGCGACGGCTCCCATGTTGGGGCAGAATGCTTGGAATTGTTCGGGAGCCGGCGCGTCTAGAATATCGTTCGGGAGTTCAGCAATCGTATTGATTGAGTTCTCCCGAGTCTTAGCATAAAGATCCAGATATTCTTGCTTCTTGCAGAATTGGCTGGCATCATCATTGCTCGACGTTTCCTTCGAGTGCTTCTCCGCAAAACCATCCGGCAATTCGATCGCAGAATCTGCTTTCAGCATATTGATCAGGTTCGCTTCCGAACTGATGAGGTGCCCCAATTGCCAGGCGATGTGATTGCACCCTTTTCCAGGACGCGTCATCAGTTCTGCGTCATCTAAATCACCAACATAACTGTTGAGGACCATGTCGGTTGTTGCAAAAGCCGCCTTGATTGCGTCGATCGTTTTCATCTGAGATATGACCTCGGTGGGTGTCTGAATAAAGAAAGCAGTCCGGTTCGGAATCCGAACTCAACCTGCTCGATCGCAATACTAACCTATCGCAGGCCAGCGGAACCGAATGACTGCTCGAAAACAAGGAATTCGCTGACGTTCGAGCTGCTACAAAACACAACGGTACTCGGGATTCAACCCAATCCTAGAGTGGATAAGCAAGGGGCAAAGAGGACCACCCAACCTCGTGCATTGACGATGCAGTGGCATTACGTACACTTACCACATCGTGTCGTCTCAACTGCGAGCGCCCGAGATGTCTCGCCAAGCTCGCGGAGAATAGAGAATCCCAACTACTCTTTGGGTTCTACTTCCGCTGGTGCTTCCCTGCAACTAAAGTTGACACATGTACACCCTTTCGATAAACTGACATCCCCGCATGTAAGCGGGCTGGCAAAAATGCTGGCAAGAACCATTTGGACCACTTTTTAGGAGCGTAAACATGTCTCGACTCACCAATACCGAATCGGCCAAAACAACTCAATCCCGTGATCTCCAACAAGACGGACTGCTTCCCTGGCTGCCCCGCTGCCACACCGGCCGGGGCAGAAAGAAGACCGATGATCGGTGACAAGCGGGAACGGGGAGACTCAACCATGTGGTTCTAAGAAGATCCATATTGGCATTATGTCGCCTTAGAGCGTGTGTTTGACTCTGCTATCTTGCATGGTAACCCGACGCGGGTCACGAGTCGGGTTACCACATTTTGCGCGTGGCAACTGTAGTCAGTTTCGAAACACGCTCAAGTGCTTTGTTAGATCCAAATATTAGGGGTAGCCGAACTCGCCAGAGTTTGGATTGAGCCAGCCTAATGCGTCCAAAGTCTGGCGACTTCGGATTACCCCAAACCGTACTTCTTAGCTGCAACAAAGCTCTAGTCCAAGTCAGCCGGATCCCGGTAGTCCAAGTTCCACGGACGGAGCAACCACGTTGCCTTCGCTGGTGACCAAAACGGGTTCCAGTCGCCAATATCGGTTTTCACCCTTGTTCATTTGATTGGCCGTGACTCGCATCCCAAAGCGATCGATTTCTCCGGGAGTCAGCGCATGAGCGACCGATACCTCGGCCACATCGCCCTCAGCGCTGAGACTACTCAGGTCCAGGTCATATTCGGCCGAGAAACTCAATGCTCCAAACCCGACCATACTACTCAGCTCTTAAAACGCGAAAACGTACTCGACTGATCGATGCGGAAGACTCACCACGATTGATAACGCGGAAATCGATCCGTGCCATTCCTGATTGGCAATATTCGACGAGCACGTCGGTGACTTCGATTTTTGCCGACGCCTCCGGCTGTTCGCCGTCAGCTGGGTCGGCAGTATGACCCAGCAGAACTACGTCGGCGGCATCCACATCCTTACGCACCAAGAGTTCTGGTGTATTGTCTTCGTATATTGAAGGTTTGTCTGCGACGGACACGTACACGGTTACTTGCCTAGCCCGTACGGCCAGCTTCAACGCAGTCCGCCACCCAGAAACGGGCGAGATGGTGGATTTGTCACACTACTACGGTGCCTGGGTCACGCCGTACGACAGCGTGGTGCAGGAGTGCATTCGACGAGCGGCCGAACTGGCTCCGGATCGTCGGATGTTGGGATACCAAGGAGACCCGGATCTCGTTAATCAGCAGGTGGCCGTGTTGTACCAGTCATTGCGGAAGCAAACATCGTTTACGTCAATTCGGTAATCGACTACGGTGCTCCGGCAGGTATGACGACTCAGCGAACTCGCCTACCCCGCGAATCCATTGAGCTGCAAATGCCAACTGCATTGACGGCACCGTCTTGCTGGCCAGTCTCATGGCGGGTATCTCACTGAATCCGGCGATCGTGCTGGTACCCGGTCACGCCTTCGTCGGTTGGGAGACATGGCACGGCAGCGACGAGTGGCAGTTCTTAGAAACAACGATGATCGGCTCTGGCGATTTCGAAGCGGCCCATCAATCCGGCCAGCGTCAATACGAACAATACAGCAAGTTCAATCTCGACAAGATCAAGCTGCATTCGCTGCAGGATTTGCGTGCCCGGGGAATCTGGCCAATGCAATAAGCATTCTCAGCACGAGATTGATTTAATTCTCCGAAGGGAGACTTCTAAAACGGAAGCATTGTTTTGGACAAACAGCGATGGGCGAAGCAGACGAACTCATCGATTTGAACGGCGTCGACGGCGTCACGGGAAAGTACCTCCTCCCGCCCATGGATACCGCCTCGGCGGTAGCCATGGCACTTGGAGAACCGAAACACAGCTGGCTGACGAGCATTTGGAAGGCAACGGGCGCCCCTTCATGGGCTTGCCGATGGACGTCAATCCGGCAGACGTGACGCAGGCCGGCTGGGCGGTTGTGTTCCCGACCCAAATACACGCGGAAGTCCGCGAGGCCCTTCAGCCGTTAATCTCGCAGCGGCAGAAGCAGATCCCCACTGAATACTGCAGGGAACTCGAGCATGAGAAAGGCGAGGGCGTAGAAGGACTGGCTCAAGCGATACGGAGTCTATGCGGGAAGCGTAGCGCCGTCAAAGATTCCATACTACTCTGATGCTGGTTGGAGATCCTTCGGATATCCCGTTTCAGTTTCAGTATTTGCTAGACATCGAGTACGCGGTGGGTCGGGTCGCCTTCGACACCCCCGAACAATACCGGCACTACGCAGAGAGTGTGGTGGAGTACGAGCGAGCGGACACGGTTCCCAACAGCCGCGAAGTCGTCTACTTTGGAGTTCGCCACGACGACGACCTTGCTACTGAGATGAGTCGATCAGTTGTACTGCTCACGGGTTCAATAAACGAATGCGGCCGGTCCTGCGTCGCTTTTCGAGCTTCTGATTGCGTCCTATAATAACGGGCTTTCACTCACCTTGAGGGAAGGACCGTATGAGTGCTTTGCTTACGCCGTCGGCGACCCGTGTTTCCGATGAACGCGTTCTCGCTTGGATTTCGGATCGCAATACGCGCAATTGATCGCCCGGCGCGTTCGCGAACAAAACGTCTATTGCGAAATCGTTCGACACGACATTACCGCGGACCAGGTAAAGAAGCACGAGCCGAAGGGGCTCATCTTATCGGGTGGTCCGTCGAGCGTGTACGCCGATGGTGGGCCGCGCCGCGATCCCGCGATCCTCGAATTGGGAATTCCTGTCTTGGGGATCTGTTATGGGATGCAATTGGCCTGTGACGTGCTGGGCAGTCACGTGCAAGGTACGGAATCACGTGAGTACGGCCGGGCGGAATGTCAGGTCACCGATCAAAGTGAATTATTCGATTCGGTACCCGCTTCGTCGCAGGTGTGGATGAGTCACGGTGATCAGGTTGCCGATCTCTCGGAAGATTTTATTCCGCTGGCGCAAACGGCAACCTGCCCGTTTGCTGCGGTGAAACACAAACGGCTGCCTTTTTACGGTTTGCAGTTCCATCCCGAAGTGACGCATACGACGTCCGGCTCGACCGTAATCAAGAACTTTGTGCAGACGGTATGCGGTTGCGGCGGTCATTGGAAAATGTCGGACTTCGCTCGCGAAGTAATTGAACAAGTCAGACAACAGGTGGGTGACAAACGAGTGATCTGCGGATTGTCTGGTGGAGTCGACTCGTCCGTCGTAGCGGCGCTGGTTTATCAAGCAATTGGCAACCAATTGTCCTGCATTTTGGTGGACAACGGCTTGCTGCGTAGCAACGAACGCGAATCGGTCGTGGAGCAGTTCGGCGACCACTTTAAGACGGACCTCCATGTTGTCGACGGAGAAGAACGATTCCTCGACACGTTGTCGGGAATCACAGAGCCGCAAGAGAAGCGAAGACGAATTGGTCACGCGTTTATTGAATGCTTCAAAGCAGAGGCAGCGAAAGTCGACGGCGCTCATTTTCTGGCCCAAGGCACGCTCTACCCCGACGTGATCGAAAGCGGAGCTGCCCCCGACGGGCCGGCAGCAACCATCAAATTGCACCACAACGTAGGCGGCTTGCCAGAAGAACTCGGATTTGAACTAATCGAACCGCTGCGAGACTTGTTCAAAGATGAAGTACGACGACTGGGCCTGGAGTTGGGCTTGCCCGATGATATGGTCTGGCGGCATCCCTTCCCAGGTCCCGGCTTGGCGGTACGTTGCCTTGGTGAAGTCACGCACGAGCGGCTCGAAGTACTCCGCGCCGCCGACAAGATCACCGTGGAAGAAATCAAGTCCGCCGGTCTCTATCGTCAGACAGCCCAGGCATTCGCTGTGCTGCTTCCCGTGCAAAGCGTCGGTGTGATGGGCGACGCCCGCACCTACGAGAATGCCGTTGTTATCCGCTGTGTGGACTCTGCAGATTTCATGTGT